>NZ_BBQI01000134.1 GCF_001652915.1 Cupriavidus sp. D384 | reverse complement strand
ACGCACCGTTTGGGTCGCTTCGGAATGAAGCGTTTCGACGTGGTGCGAATGTAGCTCCTAGTGCGGCTACCGCGACCGAACTCCTCAGCCTGGTAGCGAGCGGAAGTCTGCAAGCGGGAGCGACAAGCGATATCCCTGGGGTGCCGCTGCGCCACGTATTTGTAAACGCGTTGGTGACGGAATGGGCGAAGGATGTCGTCCACCAAGTCGCGAAGGCGAGCAT
>NZ_BBQI01000133.1 GCF_001652915.1 Cupriavidus sp. D384 | reverse complement strand
ATCAACCAAAATGTATTTAAGTGATCGAAAGATGACTTGGAATACGGCACAAACGCGAGAACTCAGACCTGTAGCCAGCGTGGAGAACGGAAACGTTAGACACACTCGTTATAGGGTCAAGCGAACAAGTGCATGTGGTGGATGCCTTGGCGATCACAGGCGATGAAGG
>NZ_BBQI01000132.1 GCF_001652915.1 Cupriavidus sp. D384 | reverse complement strand
GTTTGGTTGTTAAAGAACCCCAGCGGCCGGCTTTGCCGTTCGCTGTCGCTGCGTCGTTTCGTTGCAGCGGAGAAACGAGATTATCGAGGGTTTTCCCTGATTCGTCAAGCGTTTCGGAGAATTTCTTTTTTCTTCCGCCTGCATTGCCAGGCGCAAAAAACCTTCAGTTATTCTCCCCCGCCGCCTTGATGCGTTCACCTGCAGCAGCGGGGAGCGAATATTAATGCTTCCGCGGCGCGTTTGCAAGCAATTTCCCAAAGATGGCTATCGCGCACTCGATCGCCTTGCAGGTACGAGCTAGCGCGCCTGCACCGGAGCATCGATCTGCAATCGGCGGAAAGCGGATCATTCTGCACCAGGCAGGCAAATTCAAGGGCCTCGCACGAACTCCACCCGGATGTTCATGCGAACCGCGTCAGCCACAGCCGGGAACCATGTAGAGAAGCCAAACTCGCGACGGCTGACCTCTCCGCTCGCGGAGAAGGCGATTGCGTTGTCGCGCTGCGGACTCACGCCCGGATCACTCGGTACCACTGCCAGACGGATCGGGTGTGTAATGCCGCGGATCGTGAGGTTGCCCAATAGCCAGCCAGTGCCCTCACCGGTCAAGACAAAGCGCGTGCTGACGAAACTGATCTCCGGATAGCGATCCACATCGAGCATACCGCTGCTCCGGATGATTGGTGACAGGAAGCGCGGACGCGCCTCGACGCTCGACGCATCGATCGTCACCGTGACACGGCCTGCCTGAAGTCCACCCTCCGCTCCTTCAAGCTGCGCATTCACGCGTTGAAATCGCATCTTGATCCGAGAGTTTGAGAATGCATCGACGTCAAGCGTAACGCTGGAATGTTGCAGGACGTATCGATCAGACCGCCCCTCCGTCTCGCCAAGCTGTGCGTGACCGACCGCAGTCGTCAGCGAGATAACCGTCGCAAACGCAAGTTCTACGATCGCGTGCCAGTTGGTGGCACGGAACCAGGGTGGCGAATCGCGCACGGCGCCTCCTCGGCAGAAGAACAATGCCTGCGCTGAGTAAACACCCCGCCGCCAGGCTTTATTCCCCCTACCACTCCCCCGAATGCCGAAAGATCGCCGGCTGGTCTTCTTGCGCTCCAGACCACCTGGTGAACCGCGCAAACTAGTCGCGCTTTATGCCCGCAACGGTTTCGAGTCGGATCTTGCGTCGCCGCACCGCTACAGCGGACTCCGCGTCGATCTATTTGCGAATGCCGCCCAGGGTCAATTTGAAGAGTACACAATTCTCGCCGGTTGGCGTCACGGAACTAGCACGATGATTCGGCTGATGGTGCCTAACACTCTGCCGCCGGCCAGTGCCGAGGCGATCGTCTCTTCCTTCAGTGGCACAGGGACGCAACAAGGTCGGCGAGGATGCCGTCTTCGTCGGCACGCTTCAACACGCGTAGCGCATCGAAGGTCCCCCCGTCGGAAAGTTGGGCGTAGCCGTATTGATCGCCCAGATCGTCCAAAGCGTCGCCGCGCGCCAGGAGGAGCAGCGTGAGACAGTAGCGCCCGTGAAGTTCGGCCAGACTGCGCAAGTCTTCCATATTGGGCGGATGCCCCTCGACGCTGGGCAAGCCGTGCTCATCGATGGAGGGGACAAGGATGGTCTCGTTGGGTGCATCGCCATCGGACTCAATCTCGACGAAACTGGTCTGACCAGCTTCGGTGCGAAGGCACAGTACGTAGTGATTGCCGAAAATCTGCAGGCTTTCCTGGGCCATCGTCGTGGTTTCCTGATCGAATACTGATCGTAATCTACCAGAACCTGCCAGGGTGCCCAGGAAGCGACTGTATGCCGATACCCGCCGCCGTTGCCGTTCGTCAGAAGGCAGTGTTTGCCTTCCAAAACACGATCGCGCCAATGTTCAGGACCACCGTCGCCCAGAAGACTGCCTGAAACGCCTGCTTACGGTTCTTATGCCGAAGAAGGTGTTGCGCAACAAGCGCGCCTGGCCACCCTCCACAGAGTGCAACGAGATGCAGGTGGGCTTCCGGAATGCGCCAGGCCTTCCGATTTGCCCGGGCCTTGTCGTCGGCGTACGCGATAAAGGCAATAAGGCTGGCTATCACACTCACGATGCCAACGAGTCGCGGAAGATAGCCTCCCAGCGCACCCACGACTATGGCTGACAGCGCCGCCAGGCCGACGATCGCCGGCAACCAGTTCGCCCCGGCGCCGGCGGCAGATTTCGGGGCTCCCGCTATCGCGACGTTGAGCGCCTGCATCCGTCCGTCCTTGCCTTTGGCAAGCTCGAAACTCACGCGGTCACCCACCTTCGGCTGAACGGAGCGTGTCTGCAGCGCACTTACATGAAAGAACACATCCTTGAGATCCGCATGGATGTCAATGAATCCATATCCCTTGTCGCCGTGCCAGGATTTGATCCGCCCCGCTTTCTTCATATTCTCTGGGTTGGTATTGCTGGAGGCAGCGAGTGTACGCGATGGGCGCCCGCCGCCAGCGCGGCCGGCTGTACGCCCCCCATACCGCTACTTGGAACTGCAGTCCAGCGTGTAACGGCCGATTTCCTTGCCGTTCTCTAGCAAGGTCAGGGCGAGCTTGCAGGTGCCGCCCGGTTGCGCAGTCACGCTGACGCGCGACAACTGCGTGGGACTGTTCGCGTCGACATGCAGATCGCCGGCCTGCGCGACCGAGGAACTCCCCGACTGGCCGGTATTGACGAGCCTGAGTTCATACTGCAACTCCAACGCTCTGGAAGCCGAGACATAGGGCGCCACGACGGTCTGCCCGTTGCTGGCATGAACATCCATCCATACCTGGAGATTCGCGTCCGGATGCATGGGGAGACCTCCTGGCGCCGGGGTTGGCAAACGCGATCGTTCGTGCCGACACATGTCACTGGAATGCTTCTACAACATAAGGAGAGGCGAGCCCGGCTGACAGGCTCACGCTCTCCGCAACGCTTCACGATCCGCACGGTGCCAGCGATGGCGCACGCGATCGCTGGCACCCCCCGGGGGCGCACGATCGGCGCGGTTACTGCGTCTTCGTCTTGTCTACGGTTACCGTCTTGGCGGTGGCAGGATGGGCGGCTGGCGAGGTCGGCGCAACCGACGCCGTGGCACCTGCCTTTGTCTTATTGGCGTCAGCCTTTGCGTCAGTCGTCGGCGATCCCGCTGCGGGCTTGGCCGCCGCCGCCTCGCCCGTCTTGCCTGCCTTGTGATGGCTCGCCTTGGCGGGCGATTTGTGGTGGGTGGTGCTGACATCGGCCTTGCCCTTGGTGGCCGTTACCTTGTCGTGGGTTGCCGCGCCTTGCGATGGCGCCGCGGAAGCTGGCACGCCAGTCTGCGCGAAAACGGTACCAACGAGGGCGGCGGAGGCGAAAGCAGCGAACAGCTTCTTCATGGCGGGAACTCCTGGGAGATTTTTTCAGCATCGACACTGTGTCGTGCTTACCGGAAGAAACGGCGGCTGCTTTGCGAGAGTTGACCCGGAAGTCGTGACAATCCGTAAGTCTTGCAACTGCACTGCCGCGCGCAGATTGAAAGATGGCGTCCGTGAAGTGAGAGTCCCATGAGACACTTCCGATCGAATACTCAGTCCGCTCGCCCGACGCGGAATGCCACCGCGTACACGGGTATCGCCGGATATGGTGTTTGCGGCCTATATCGCCAATAATGGTCGAACAGCCATGGCCGGACGGGGGGCGACCCATGCTTTATAGTCCCGACGCAATTCGCACGATCGCCCTGTTGGGGCACACGGGGGGCGGCAAGACCTCCCTGGTCGAAGCGTTGCTCCACAAGGGGGGTGCGCTACACAGCCCTGGCAGTGTCGAGCGCGGCACGACAGCGTGCGATTTCGATCCGCTTGAGCACAAATACCGCCATTCGCTCACCAGCGCGGTCGCCCACCTCCACTATCACGACACCCGCATCTACCTGCTCGACACGCCGGGCTATCCCGACTTCTCTGGCCTGTCGATGAGCGCCATGGCGGCGGTTGAAACCGCTGCCATCGTCATCAACGCCCAGACCGGCGTGGATATGACGACGCGTCGCATGATGGCGTGGGCGCAGGCACGCGGGTTATGCCGGATGATCATTGTCAACGGCATTGACAAGGAGAAGGTGGATCTGCCGTCGCTGCTGACTGACATTCAGGAGGCGTTCGGCAAGGAGTGCCTGCCGATCAATCTCCCAGCCCGGGACGCCACCCAGGTCGTGGATTGCTTCTTCAACCCGGCGGGTGACGCCGATTTCCTGTCCGTGGCGTCGGCTCATGAGGCTCTCGTCGATCAGGTCGTCGAGATGGACGCCGAATTGATGGAACGGTATCTCGAGCAAGGCCAGCAAATCGCTCCGGAACAGTTGCATGCACCATTCGAGCGGGCACTGCGCGAGGGCCATCTGGTGCCGATCTGCTTCACTTCGGCAACCAATGGCACCGGCGTCGCCGAACTGCTCGACGTACTCGTGCGGCTGCTGCCAAACCCGACCGAGGGAAATCCCCCGCTGTTCTCCCGTGACGCGGGTGAGCGCCAGGTAACGGTTCGCGCCGAACCCGTGCCCGACAAACATGTGCTTGCGCACGTCTTCAAGATCACGATCGATCCGTACCTTGGCAAAATGGCTGTGTTCCGCATCCACCAAGGCACGATCACGCGCGACAGCCAACTCTATATCGGCGAGGGCCGCCAGCCGTTCAAGGTCGCGCACCTATTGATGCTGCAGGGAAAGGAGCGCGTCGAGGTGCCACAGGCGGGTCCGGGCGACATCTGCGCCGTGGCAAAGATCGACGAGATCAACTTCGACGCCGTGCTGCATGACGCCAGTGAAGACGGCAACATCCACCTGGCACCGCTCGATTTCCCCACGCCGATCTACGGCCTGGCGATTGAGCCGGCGCGCCGGGGTAACGAGCAGCGCCTGTCCGAGCTACTGCAGAAGCTCGCAGCCGGCGACCCCTGCCTGCATATCGAACATCCAGCCGGCACCAATGAAACCGTCATACTTGGCCTGGGCGAGTTCCAGCTGCGCTGTGCGCTGGAGCGCCTGACCGATCAATACAAGCTGGAGGTCGTGACGCGGCCGCCAAAGATCGCCTATCGCGAGACCATCGACGGCAAGGCTGAAGGGCATCACCGCCACAAAAAGCAAACCGGGGGCGCCGGTCAGTTCGGCGAGGTGTTTCTTCGCGTCGAGCCGCTCCCGCGTGGCACGGGCTTCGAGTTCGTTGATGCGGTCAAGGGGGGCGCCATTCCGGGCCAGTTCATTCCCGCTGTCGAGAAGGGCATCCGCCAGGTTCTGGACAGCGGCCCGCTAGCCGGCTTTCCCATGCAGGACGTGCGCGTCATCGTCTTCGATGGCAAGAGCCATTCCGTCGATTCGAAGGAAGTGGCCTTCGCGGTGGCAGGGCGCAAGGCCTTTGTCGACGCCGTGCTCAAGGCGCGGCCGAGCGTACTCGAGCCAATCGTGGATATCGAAGTGACGATGCCCGAGGCGGCAATGGGCGACATCATCAGCGACCTCTCGTCCAAACGCGGCCAGGTCCGCGGCACACGGAGCGCGGCCGGCAACAACGTCATCGTCGTGGGACAGGTACCGCTATCCGAACTCAACGACTACCAGTCGCGGGTGAACAGCATCACTGGGGGACACGGTCACTACGCGATGCAATTCAGCCACTACGAGCCCGTGCCGCCAACGCAGCAGGACCAGATGGCCTCGCAGCACAAGTCACGTGAGGACAGCGCATCCTGAGTGATTGAAATCAGCCTCCGCATCCCGTCAGCGAATTCGCTTTCGATCCCATCCTCCCGGAGCAAACCTGTGTCCCTGATCGAAATCCGCAAACGTCATCTGATCGTTGAAACGACCTATCACGAAGGCGGCCCGCCGGTTGCACAGCAGGCCGGTCGCCTCTCCGGCTGCGGCCCTCGGCTGTCCTTTCCGGTGGCCGGAGACCGCAGCCGGTATAATTCGGGCCGCATCTATTACCCGAATTCCTGTTGTCTGAAGTGATGTCTCGATTCTGCGCGCCTGTGCCACCCGCAGCGCGCGATGAACGCGTGAGCAGCGGCGTCATCACCTACCCCCCACCAGCCCGCGCCAAAAGATGGCGAACGTTCGGCTCAGGATTCGCTTCACAAGGATCCTTGCAATGCTGAAGGCAATGCTGGCCACCGTGCTGGTGGTCTGTGGTCTCACCACCACGCCCGTACAAGCCCAATCCGCTCACAACCCGTGGCCAGCCAAGCCCATCCGGCTGGTGATTCCGTTCCCGCCAGGCGGCGGCACCGATATCCTGGCCCGCCTGGTGGCCAACCAGGTGTCGCAGGACACCAAATGGACGTTTGTCCCCGACAACAAGCCGGGGGCTGGCGGCACGCTGGGCATCGCGGAAATCGTCCGCGCCGCGCCAACCGGGTACGACCTGGTCATGGGACAGAAGGACAATCTGGTGGTCGCCCCCTGGCTGTACAAGTCGGTGTCCTATGTACCGGGTCGCGACCTCGTTGCGATCAGCCACGTCGCCTACACGCCCATCGCCATCGTCACGTCAGCCAATTCGCGCTTCAAGACGCTGGCCGACGTGGTAGCCGCCGCGAAGGCGCATCCGGAATCCATCAAGTATGGGTCGCCCGGCAATGGGACGACCATCCATCTGGCCGCCGAGATCTTTAGCCAGGCCGCCGGCATCAAGTTGCTGCACGTTCCATACAAGGGGTCCAACGCCGCAATGATGGATGCCATGGCAGGCAACGTCGACCTGATGGTGGCATCCGTGCCCTCCGCGCTGGCCCAGGTCAAGGCCGGAAAGCTGCGCGCGTTGGCGGTAACGTCGGCCACCCGCAGCACGTCGCTGCCCAATGTGCCGACGGTTGCCGAAAGCGGCTACAAGAACGTGGACGTCAGCACCTGGTACGGCATCTTCGCGCCGGCCAAGACGCCGGCGGATGTTGTCGAGCGCATTGGTACCGAGGTCAACAAGGTTCTCGCCAGGCCCGACGTCATCCGCGCCATCCACGAGCAAGGAGCCGAGCCCAAGCTCCTGACTTCCCAGCAATTCTCCGATCTCGTGACATCGGAATACAAGGCGTGGAAGCCTATCGTGGAACGGTCGGGCGCCAAGCTCGAGTAAAAGCATACTGCTGGTTACTGCGCTCGCCGCGTCCATCGTGCTGATTGGAATAAACCGGCGTAGACCGTGGCAGGTCACCCATGCGTGCCGTGCCACGCTCCAGTGGCGCGGGGCGTGTCCACGTTACGGGGTCCGCGTGGCTGCAGCGCGCGCGTTGGAACGTGGGTACGCGCGCCAGCCCCCTCGAATTCGACGATGACAGCGGTGGGGCTTGCAATCCGGGTGATGGTCACCGGTGCTCCCCGGAAGATCCATGTCGTTTCAATCTGGTAGGGGCTCTTTCGGTAGGCCTTGCGTCGCTGCTTGCTGTTCATATCGGAAACCGCCTGGCCAGCTGCTGGCACTTCGCGGCAAACTTGCACAACGTCTGGCGGGAGAAGGCCCTGACTTCCCCGGCGACGCCCATGGGCGGTAGATTTATCTCGGTCATGTTCTTATGGTGATTGAAGACTGTTACTACCATGCGCACGTCGCCATTCCGGTGGCACTGGTGGCCGGCGCAAAGGCGACGTTGCCTGAGAGTCCATCCCGCTCATAAGGTTCCGGGGGAACACCTGTGCAGGCAAAATGATCACGAGACAGCCTCCTCCGTTCGCAGGTCCGAGATGGCTTGCGCCAGTTCCTCGGTGACACGGATCTCCGCCCCGATAGGGGTCATTTGCGCCGTTGCGGCAAAAGGTGCTGCGGACGTCGGCGATGGATGGCTATTGCGTCGCCACAGGAAGAAGGACGCCAGACCGGCGTGCAAGACGAGAAACGCCCAGAACAGCCCGCTGGCACCGAGTCGATTCATGAGCGGCGAGATGATCAAGGGACTGATCGCCGAACCCACCGAGTTGATCAGCAGCATGCCCTGAATGACGCGTACCAGTTCGCCGGCCTCTGCCCGATCCGCCGAGTGACTCACCGCCACCGGATAGATGGCGAAGATGCCGCCCCCGATCAGGAACATCAGCACCATCAGCAAAGGCGGGTAACTCGGAAGGATCAGGACGGCCAGCGAGACCGCTGCGCATCCCACACTCAGCGCAAGCAGGACGGTCTGCCTGTCCCGCCGGTCGGACCACCGGCCTACCGGGTACTGCAACGCCATCGCACCGCAAATGGCACTGGCCATCAGTTGGCCGACCTGGGCAACGCTCATGCCTTCTCGTTGCAGGTAGATCGGCAGGAGCGTGTAGACCGCCGCGATGCCCACGCCAGAACCGAAGCTGCCGATGGCGCCTGCGGGCGTCATGCGCACGAGATCCTGTGGCATCAGGGGTTCTGCATGGCCTACGTCCGGTGCGGTCTTCGGCAGAACAGCCATGGGCAACACCGCCATGGACCCCAGCACCCCGGCCACCATGAACGGCACGCTCTCCGCCACAGAGCCAATGGCGCCCAGACTCATCTGCGCGAGCATGATCGAGCCATAGAGGCCGATCATATAGATCGCCAGCAACCGCCCCCTGGACTTCGTGTCCCCCACAAGCAGCAGCCAGCTTTCCACGACCAGGTAGATGCCTACCATGGCCCAGCCATTCACGAGACGCAGCAGGAGCCAGACCCAGGGATCAGCGAACAAGCCCTGAAGCAGATACGTAATCGCGACAAGGGATGCAAAGCTGCTGTACGAGCGAATGTGACCGATCCGGGAAATCAACCGGTCGCTGGTCACCGCGCCAAGTGTCAGCCCGACGAAGTACGCCGACGAAATGGCACCGATCATCGTCGCCGAAACGCCAGCGGCGTCGAGCCGGAGAGACGTGAGGGAAGACATGAAGCCGCTTCCCAAACTGACAATGAACAAACCTAAAAGTGGCCCAATCGCCACGGCCCAACTGCTGCGCGACACAACTTCCTCTCAAAGCAACAAAAAACGCACCGCGGAGGATACCTGATGTCGGCGAGGGCCCCGGACAGCAGGGATAACAGCGCGGTCGCAGTCGCGTCAGCCGTCATCCGTCAGCCAGGGCAGCGTCCTTGGCGCATGGTTTGCTGCCCTCTACGCCAGCGGCAAGCAGTCCCGGTATTCGCCGTGGAGTTTGCGCGCAGTCTCCATGCCGCCTGGATCACCGCTCAGGATGGCAGTGAGCTGGGTGGCCAGGCACACCAGGCCATTTGCATTGCGCACGACATTTGTGGCCAGGTCCTCGGAATAGCCCGGTGCCGATCGAGACATCGGGTGCTTGCCGCCATGCGTAAAGCCGTTCAGCGCATACCAGTTCAAGCTGCGGTACTGGTCGAGGTTGCTCACCACGGCTTGCGCGTCCGGTGACTCGACCGGCGCCAGCTGGTTGAACATGTCCGTCACGCCGGGCAGCCGGTCTGCAGATTCCGTCGTCGCCGTCAGCGGTTCGTGAAATTGCCGTACCCATTTCTCGTCGGCTGCATTCAGCAACCAGACCCCCCGCACCAGCGTCTCGAACTGCGGTCGCAGGAGCGCAAGCGCCGCATTGGGTAATCCCATGGACAGCAACGCCAGCATTCCCGATGCATGCTCGATGGACATCAATGCGCACTGGTATGCCGCAACCGAACGCTCCCCATCCTCGGGTTGCACCGACGCAATGCAAGTGACTGCGGCTTTGTGGAACAACGCCGTCCGTTCCAGAAATTCGTTGCTTGCCATTGCTTCCCCCACCAAATCAGCTTGTCACTGCCAATCCATGCCAACCGGCTCACTGTTGGCGCGGGAGGCATGAGTCTCGGCAAAAAAGAACGTGAATTCTATAGCCTTCGGCGCTGCCTCTAACGAAAGCCCCCCCTCACGACGCCAACCAGGTCATCGATCCGCGCGGCTACGGCGGCAGACCGATGGCTGCCAGCCCCTATCCGTTCCTACTCCGGAGCACGAGGTGCGCAAACGATCCCAGGACAATTCCCCAGAACGCAGCACCCAGGCCCAGGAAGCTCATGTTCGAGGCGGTGGCGATGAATGTCATGAACGCCGAAGAATGCCCGCCATCATCCCAGGCCGTGATAATGGGTTGCCTGAGCAGCCAGCTGAGTGGGAGGCCGCCAACGGGACAATGTGGGGGGTGCAGTATGGCGTCGGCAGCCGGCGTCTGTCCAAGACCATCGACGTCTGAGGCCATACCCCCGGGGTATGTATTAGTCCGCCTTGTCTGTGCGCGCCGCGTAGGGAATACGCTCTTCTTCGTAAAGCCGATAGATCAGCTCGAGCATCTCCTTGATGTCACGCGACTCGTCCATGGCACGCATACTCATGATGATGGGCGACGTGAGGGTCGGATCATCCAGCTCCATATAGCTGACGTCATCGCGCTTGAGGCCATAGACACTGCTGGGCACGACGGAAATGCCCTCCCCGGCCGCAACAAGTCCCAACGCGATCTGCAACTCGCGGACCTCATAGATGCGTCGCGGCGTCAGCGCGCGCTCCTGAAAGGCCGAAAGAACCTGGTCCGCATAACTGGGTCTCGGGGCCTTCGGGAAGACGATGAGGGTTTCGTAGATGAGGTCGCGAAGCGATAGTACCGGCTTCGACACGGAGAGCGGATGACCCACCGGGAGCGCGACAATCATCTTCTCCTCGCGGAGAATCACGCGGCGGATGTTCGCGTCCTCGTGTCGAATACGGCCGAACCCGATATCGATGCGGCCGTCCTTGAGCGCGCGAAGCTGGTCCATCGTCGACATCTCGTGCAGGCTGAGTTCGACCGACTTGTTTTCGTCCCGGAATCGCCGAATGATCTTGGGTAGCATGCCGTACAGCGTGGAACCGACAAAGCCGACGGACAGGCTGCGCTCGATGTTGCCCACGCGCCGCGTCATTGACTCCAGATCGTTCGTCTGGGCAATGAGTTGCACCGCGTGCGAATAGAAGAACTTGCCGGTCTCCGTGAGCTTGAGCGGACGGGAGTTCCGTTCGAACAGCTGCACCCCGAGGATCTCTTCAAGCTGCTGGATTTGCCGGCTGAGCGGCGGCTGCGCAATATGGAGCCGCTGTGCTGCGCGCGTGAAGTTGCGCTCTTCCGCAACCGCTACAAAGTAGCGCAGGTGTCGCAGCTCCATACAATACCTCCCAGATATAGCCTGATACTAAAACGGTGTTGGACTGGCCCGTTTTGCGCCCCTATTCTGCTTTCACGCTCTGTTTCAGCGGCCGATTATACCTACCGAGTAGCTTTCGACCGACGCGAAACGAGGGTTAACCCCACCAAAAATACAGAGACTTAGGAGCAGACATGAGTGCCAAAGTATTCGACACCAAGGAAGTGCAGGACCTGCTGAAAGCCGCCACCAACCTGGGCAGCCAAGCGGGCAATGCGCGCGCCAAGCAGATCACGCATCGTCTGCTCAGCGACCTCTTCAAGGCCATCGATGACCTCGACATGACACCCGACGAGATCTGGGCCGGTGTGAACTACTTCAACAAGCTCGGCAAGGATGGTGAGGCGGCACTTCTGGCCGCCGGCCTGGGTCTCGAAAAGTATCTCGACATCCGCATGGACGCCGCAGACCGCGACGCCGACATCCACGGCGGCACGCCACGCACGATCGAAGGCCCCCTGTATGTCGCCGGCGCTCCCGTGCGTGACGGCGTCTCCCGTATCGACATCAATGCCGACGAAGACGCAGGCCCCCTCGTCATTCGCGGCACCGTCAGCGGCCCCGATGGCAAGCCGGTGGCCAACGCCGTCGTGGAATGCTGGCATGCCAACTCGAAGGGCTTCTATTCGCACTTCGACCCCACCGGTGCCCAGGACGACTTCAACCTGCGTGGCGCGGTGAAGACGGGCGCTGACGGCAAGTACGAGTTCCGCACGCTGATGCCGGTCGGCTACGGTTGCCCGCCGCAAGGTGCGACGCAACAGCTGCTTGACGCGATGGCCCGCCACGGCAATCGCCCGGCGCACGTGCACTTCTTCGTGACGAGCGACAAGACGCGCAAGCTCACCACGCAGATCAACATCGAAGGCGACCCGCTGATCTGGGATGACTTCGCCTATGCCACGCGCGAAGAACTCGTCCCCCATGTCGTCGGGAAAACACGTGGCACGGCGCTGGGGCTCAAGGCCGACGCGTACAAGGAAATCGAGTTCAACATCGAGCTGACCCCACTGGTGCAAGGCAAGGACAACCAGGTGGTCAATCGTCCGCGCGTCTCCGCAGCGTAACGCCCCCACACGGCGGCCGGCGTCGCCCGGCCGCCAACTCCTCCGCACGAACCTTCTGAACCGTGCGGGCCTGCCCGTCAGGCCCGCCTGGGGAGACGACTCATGTCCGCAACTATCGATAAAGCCCGCCAACTGGACGACCTGTTGAGCAACGCCGTCCAGGATGACAAGGAAAATGGCGTCTTCCGCTGCCGCCGCGACATCTTCACGAACGCCGACCTGTACGAACTCGAGATGAAGCACATCTTCGAGAGCAACTGGGTCTACCTGGCCCACGAAAGCCAGGTTCCCAACAACAATGACTACTACACCACGTGGATCGGTCGCCAGCCCATCGTCATCACGCGTGACAAGACCGGCGAACTGCACGCGGTGATCAATGCGTGTGCCCACAAGGGGGCGATGCTCTGCCGCCGCAAGCACGGCAACAAGGGCAGTTTTACCTGCCCATTCCACGGCTGGACATTCTCGAACGCGGGCAAGCTGCTGAAGGTAAAGGACGAGAAGACCACCGAATACCCGGTGCAGTTCAACAAGCAAGGCTCGCACGACCTGAAGAAGGTCGCCCGCTTCCAGAACTACCGTGGCTTTCTGTTCGGCAGCCTGAGCGAAGACGTGATGCCGCTCGAGGACTACCTGGGCGAAACGAAGGTCATCATCGACCAGATCGTCGCACAGGCGCCAGAAGGTCTTGAAGTGCTGCGCGGGAATTCGTCCTACATCTACGACGGCAACTGGAAGATGCAGATGGAGAACGGCTGCGACGGCTATCACGTCAGCACCGTGCACTGGAACTATGCGGCCACGATGGGCCGCCGCAAGGTGGAAGGCACCAAGGCCGTCGATGCCAATGGCTGGAGCAAGTCGATCGCAGGCGTGTACGGCTTCGAGCACGGCCATATCCTGCTCTGGACCAACACGATGAACCCGGAAGTGCGCCCGGTCTATCAGCACCGTGACGAGATCGCCGCGCGTGTCGGCGAAGACAAGGCGAACTACATCGTGAATCAGACACGCAATCTCTGTCTGTATCCGAACGTCTTTCTGATGGACCAGTTCAGCACCCAGATTCGCGTGGTCCGTCCGGTCAGTGTCGACAAGACCGAAGTCAGCATCTTCTGCTTCGCGCCGAAAGGCGAAAGCGCAGAGAACCGCGCCATCCGCATTCGCCAGTACGAGGACTTCTTCAACGTCTCCGGCATGGGCACCAGCGACGACCTTGAGGAGTTCCGGGCGTGCCAGGCGGGGTACGCCAGCACGACGTCGATGTGGAACGACATGTCGCGCGGCGCACCGTTGTGGGTCCACGGCCCCGACGCAAACGCCAGGGGCATGGGACTGAACCCGCTGATCTCCGGCGAACGCAGCGAAGACGAGGGTCTCTTCGTCGTGCAACACGAATACTGGATGCAGGTGATGCGCGAAGCCCTGCGCAAGGAACACGCAGAGGCGGCTGTATGACCATCGACTATCAAGCAATCTGTCAGGCGCTTTACCAGGAGGCGCGCTTTCTGGATGACCGCCAGTGGGACGAATGGCTGGCCTGCTACACCGCGGACGTGACCTACTGGATGCCGGCCTGGGACGACGATGACAAGCTCACCGAAGACCCGCAGACCGAAATCTCACTGATGTATTACGCAGACCGCGGCGGCCTGGAAGACCGGGTGTTCCGCATCAGGACCGAGCGCAGCAGCGCGTCGATGCCGGAACCGCGCACCAGCCACAACGTGACCAACGTCGAGGTGCTGGCAGCGCACGATCACGAAATCGACGTTCGCTACAACTTCAACACGTTGAGCCACCGCTACAAGATGACGGACCATTTCTTCGGCACCGTCTATCTCACCTTGCGCAAGGTTGAGGATCGCTTGCTGATTTCGCGCAAGAAGATCGCGCTCAAGAATGACTATATCCGCCAGGTGCTCGACGTCTATCACGTCTGACGGCACCGGTTGGAGTAAGACAGGACGCAGGAGGCAATATGTCCAGCTACAACATCGCACTGAATTTTGAAGACGGCGTTACCCGTTTCGTCGAATGCAAAGCCGGCGAGAAGGTTCTCGATGCCGCGTTCCGCGCCAAGATCAACCTGCCGATGGATTGCTCCGACGGCGTGTGCGGCACTTGCAAGTGCCGCGCCGAGAGCGGCCGCTACGACCTGGGCGACGACTATATCGAGGACGCACTGAGCGAGGACGAGAAGGATAACGGTCTGGTACTCACGTGCCAGATGGTGCCGCAGAGCGACTGTGTCATCGCCGTGCCCGCGTCGTCGACCGTTTGCAAGACCGAGCAAAGCAGGTTCGCGGCGACGGTCACCAAAATCGAACAGCACAATGACGCGGCGGTAGTGCTTGAGCTTGATGTCGACAGCATTCCGCCAGTCTTTCTGGCGGGCCAGTACGTCAACATCGACGTACCCGGCAGCGGGCAGCACCGCTCCTATTCGTTCTCGTCCGCGCCCGGTGCATCGAAGATCAGCTTCCTGATCAAGAAGATTCCTGGCGGCGTGATGAGCACCTGGCTGGAATCAGCCCAGCCCGGCCACACCGTGCAACTGACCGGCCCTCTGGGCAGCTTCTATCTCCGGGCAGTGGAACGTCCCCTGCTGTTCCTGGCTGGCGGCACAGGCCTGGCGCCGTTCCTGTCGATGCTCGAAGTGCTGGTGCGTGCAAACTCGCAGCAGAAAGTACACATGATTTACGGCGTGACACGAGATCTCGATCTTGTCCAGGTTGACGCGATCGAGGCGTACGTCGCGAAGCTGCCCAACTTCACGTTCAGCACCGTGGTCGCGGCAGAAGAATCAAGCCACCCTCGCAAGGGCTGGGTCACCCAGCATATGCAGGCGGAATGCCTGAACGATGGTGACGTCGACGTGTATCTGTGCGGACCGCCGCCCATGGTCGACGCCGTGCGCAAGCACTTCGACGACAACGGCGTAAAGCCCAACAGCTTCCATTACGAGAAGTTCACGCCCAACGCGGCCCCGGTGACCGCATGAATGCCCGTCGATTCGTAGGCAAGGTGATGGTGGTCACCGGCGCGGCACAGGGTATCGGTCGTGGCGTAGCACTTCGCGCCGCAGCCGAGGGCGCGAAGGTGCTGTTTGTCGACCGGGCCGACTTTGTTGCCGAAGTCGCTGCCGAAGCGACTGGGGCGGACGCCGCCGCGTTCATGGCCGACCTGGAGACCTATGAAGGCGCCGCCTCCACGATGGATTTCGCGATCAAGCTCTTTGGTCGTATCGACATCCTGGTAAACGGTGTGGGTGGCGCTATCAGAATGCGGCCCTATGCCGAGTTCGAGCCGGCCCAGATCGATGCCGAGATTCGCCGTTCGCTCATGCCCACCCTGTACACCTGCCATGCGGTCCTGCCGCACATGCTCGCGCAAGGTGGCGGGACCATCGTGAACGTTTCATCGAACGCCACGCGCGGAATCCGTCGTGTCCCGTATTCGGCTGCAAAAGGCGGCGTCAACGCGATGACGCAATCGCTGGCAATGGAGTACGGCGAGCACAACATTCGTGTAGTCGCGGCTGCCCCCGGCGGTACCGAAGCGCCTCCGCGTCGCGTGCCACGCAACGCGGCAGGGGATAACGAACAGGAGAAGGTCTGGATGCGCGAGGCAGTCACGCAGGTGACCGAGTCGACATTCTTCAAGCGATACGGCACGCTCGACGAGCAGATCGCACCGATTCTGTTCCTCGCCTCTGACGATGCGGGCTACATCACTGGCACCGTGTTACCGGTGGCCGGCGGCGACAACGGCTAACGCCCGCCAAGGTTCGCTTCACGCACAGGGTCGAGGCGATCCGAGGGAAAACTCGCACGCCATCACACCCCCGCCAACGCTGCACCAGACAGCGACCGGCAGATTCAATGTTTCAGGCCAGGACAACCGCCACTTCCCGCAGGCTTCATGGCCAGCAGGGATGTCGCGGGCCATTCCAAACAAACGGAGGAGACAAAATCATGCGTCACATCGACGTTCACAAGCTTGCAGACGCAGCGCGCTTCAACCGGTTTCATGCCGGACTGCTGTTCTGGTGCGCGATCATCATTATCTTCGACGGCTACGACCTCGCCGTCGTAGGCATCGCTCTCCCGTCGATCATGAAAGGCATGGGCGTTACCGCAACAGGTGCCGGATTTATGGTCAGTTCCGCGCTGTTCGGCATGATGTTCGGCGCGGTCATCATGGGGAGCATTGCCGACCGCATTGGCCGTCCCAGAGCCATTGCGATCTGCATCGCATTGTTCAGCGTCTTTACCGCTGCGGCCGGCATGGCGCAGGATCCCATTACATTCAGCGTGACTCGCTTTCTTGCCGGACTGGGAATTGGCGGTGTGATGCCCAACGTCGTCGCGCAGATGACGGAGTTCTCGCCGCGCAGGATCCGCGGAACAATGGTCACGCTCATGTTCAGCGGGTATTCCGTAGGCGGCATGCTCGCAGCATTGATGGGCAAATCGCTGATCGAGACGTATGGCTGGCAATCGGTCTTCCTGGCGGCCAGCATTCCCGTGCTGATCATCCCCGCCGTGTTGAGGTGGATGCCGGAATCGCTGCCGTTTCTGATTCAGCGCAATCGCCTTGACACGCTTCGGGCCGTACTCCAAAAGATGGAGCCGTCCTACCGTGCCCAGGCGACTGACCGTTTCGCGTTGCCGCAGGCCGAAAAAGGTACCAGCGCGCCCCTCAGCATGTTGTTCCGCGATGGCCGGGGCTTCAGTACGGTGATGTTGTGGATCGCCTTCTTCATGTGCCTGTTCATGGTCTATGCGTTAAGTTCCTGGCTCACAAAGCTCATGGCGGGCGCAGGCTACAGCCTCGGATCGGCGTTGACGTTCGTTCTGGTGCTGAACTTTGGCGCGATGGCCGGTGCAATTGGCGGTGGCTGGTTGGCAGACAAATTCAATATCAAACACGTCCTGGTCGGCATGTACGCACTTGCCGCTGTGTCGATCACACTGCTTGGCTTCAGGATGCCAACCGAAGCCTTGTTCTTTGTGGTAGCGCTCGCGGGCGCCTCCACCATCGGCACGCAGATCGTCACGTATGCCTATGCCGGGCAGTTCTACCCGGCGACGGTTCGCGGCACGGGCATTGGCTGGGCCTCCGGTGTCGGCAGAAGCGGCGCCATCCTTGCGCCCATTGTGATTGGCGTGCTGGTAAGCCTGTCACTACCGCTCCAGCAGAATTTCTTGGCCATGGCAGTGCCAGCTGTCATCGCCGTGCTGGCTGTACTCCTGATCGACCACAAGCGATCGGCCTCGGTGATCGACAGCGAGTTGTCAGAAACAGAACCGAGCCTGTCGTTGCGCGCTCAACAACTCGGCTCGTGACATCGGCAACTCCATTTCCTGCGGTCGTACATGTCTTTTTCTGCCCGCGCCTGAAAAGTGATGTAAGAGCATATGGCGCAGCGCAGCATAATTTGGTCAAATATCTACGCTGTCTTACCGCGAGACAGCTACCACTTCACCACCCCGCCGCTGTATGGGCGGGTTTTTTTGTTGTTTTTGCGATTTGTTGCTGCACCGTCGGCTAGGAATATCTCTGGATGCTGCGATGCCGCATTCCGCGAGCGAGATCACACCAACGTGCTTTGGCCGCGACGCAAAACACCACGCTGCCTTGGCCTTGTGTTCGTTGCTTCCTGCATGGCATCGTTGGCGCTCACATATCCCGCTGCCCGGCGTCCACCATGCAGCCGGGGGCATCTGCGTAATTCAAGACTCGTCCCGAAGATCGGAACAACAAAAGGGGCAATCAGGGGCAATCCCATGCGGCGCGTATCTTTTCTCTTTGAAAAGAAATGCTAATGCAAACGCATCTCTCCGTTCCACCGCTCGTCCGTTGAATGCCAGGGCTACTCACTCCTGGAAAGGGACTTCTCCTCTTCCCGACGAGGCAAGCGTAAAAAAAAATCCCTCGAAGACACCCGAGGGACATACTGATCATCGACAGCCCGCAACGGCCGTCTGGTGATTCATTGCACGCTGGAATTACGCACCATCGGTGAACGCGTCCCGCCTATCCGTGATACGAGCGCCATCAAGGAACATGTCTCGCTTGTCCGTGGCGCGCGCGCCATCAGAAAAGACATCGAACTTTGATGTCAGACCGCCATCGGTATAAGGATCCCGCGGCCCCATCGTGCTGGCGCCATCGGTGTAGACGTCCCGCGTCCCCACCCCACCATAGGCCACGCCAGCGCTGAGCGCTGCACTCGCCACAGCGAGCAACAAGATTGTTCTTGCCATTTTTTCACCCCCAATTAGACGTGCTTGGAAGAACCCCCGAAGCTTCAGTTTGTGCGCCGCAACTTCGTACTCGTGAATGTATGCCGCAACGGCAAGTACAGGGCTCAGGGGTTGGTCCGAAAAACGCCTAGGGGAACGCCCTATTCGCAGATCCTGCGTCCGCTGCGGTTGCGAACGGGTATCGTGTCCGGCCTCTGAACGGCGAAACACGCCATAGCACTCGGAAGCAGCAGCCAACCCTGCCCGGCGCATGGAATCGTTCCTTACCGCGCGCGGAAATCTGGCATAAATTCTAGATACTCTTACGCTGCGCCCTTCCCAGCGTGCCTGGAAGGGACGCAATACCGCGCGCACAAGCATCGTCATTGTGGCCAAACAAAAGCCTGGTGTTCGAGGGTCTGCCCATGATCGGAAGCTAGCAATGCAGAACAGCACGCAACCGGCGCGGTACCGCCTTCTTGTCCACACTGCAATGGTCGCGCTGGCGTACTTCGCCGGCGCAAAGATGGGGCTTGCTTATGCGGTGGTGGGGGGTGCCGTGTCGCTTGTGTGGCCCTCCAGCGGCATCGCCCTGGCTGCCTTGCTTGTCCTGGGTATCGAGGTTGCTCCGGGGATCGCGCTTGGCTCGATCGCCGCCAACGTGTCGGTGGGCGTGCCGCCCCCAGTGGCATTGGTCATCGCACTTGGTGCAATGACCGCATCCCTGCTGGCGTGGCTCGCATTGAAGCGGTTTGTGCGATTCCGAAGCACCATGGATCGCAGCAAGGATGTGATCGCCTTCATCATCCTCGGTGCGACGGCCAGTACGGCAGTCAGCGCGCTCACAGGCGCAAGCGCGCTGGTTGCAGCAGGGCTCGCGCGTCCTGCCGAATACATCACCGCCCTTCTTCAATGGTGGCTCGGAGACATGATGGGTGTGCTGGTCGTGACCCCTGTGTTATTGACAACGATCTCGTATACGCACCCGGTTCACTCTGCCAGGCTGGCCTTGGAAGCATGCGTACTTGCACTCGCGACGGCGTGGATCAGCTATCTCATCTTCGGCTCGAGCGAGCTTGCGGGGCACGGATACTATCCTGCTGCCCTGGCGATCTTTCCGTTCACCATCTGGGCGGCGCTACGCTTCGATCATTGGGGAACCTGTCTTTCAACCCTCCTCGTTGCGATCATCGCCATTTGGGGGACCACAAACGGAACCGGTCCCTTTGCAGGCGAAACGCCGGTGGATAGCCTGGTCAGATGGTGCGCATTTGCCAACGTCGTCGCCGCCTCCGGCCTGTTGCTGGTGGCGGCACATGCTCAGGAAAAACGAATCCAGTGGCTCCTGCTCGCGTCCCACGTCATGCTCGAAGCACGCGTGCAAGAAAGAACCCTGGACCTTGAGCGCGCGAACCAGGAACTGAGGGCGGAGATCGCGCGACGTCGCCTGCTGGAGGCGGAATTGATTCGAAACGGCGATCAGCAGCAGCGGCTCATCGGCCAGGAGTTGCATGACGGCCTGGGGCAGCATCTCACCAGCCTGAGCTTCTACTGCATGGCGCTGAATGAGGATCTGCACAAGCATCGGCACCCTGCCGCCGCCAGCGCCGCCAAGATCGTCGAACTGGTCAGGCAGGCCGCCTCGATGACACGTAAGGTCGCGCACGGCCTGGATCCTGTCGCCATCGAGGCTGGTGGTCTGTCAGCCGCCTTGCAAGGTTTGGTCATGACAACACGATCGGTCAACGGCATCGACTGCGCGCTCCAGATCAGGTCAGAGGTGGACTTCCTGGCTCCGCCACTGCAGATCCATCTCTATCGTGCGGCACAGGAAGCGGTCAATAATGCGCTCAAATACAGCCATGGCCGCCACATATGGATCGAACTGGATCGCACCGGCGGGCTGCAGCGACTCTCTATCAGCGATGACGGGGTGGGCGTGGCCGAGGACCAGATGGCACGCGGCACAGGACTGGGATTACACAACCTGCGTCATCGTGCGAGTCTGCTGGGGGGATCGTGCACAGTGTCCAGCAATAACTGGGGTGGCACCACGGTTGCAATCAGCTTCCCGATACCGGAGAGTCCGGACCATGCAAGGAACACCATGTAGTCCGGGCCGGGCGGTCCAGATCCTTATCGTGGATGACCATCCCATCATTCGGGAAGGGCTGACACATCTGCTGCATTCACATGAAAACCTGCACGTCTGCTGCGTAGCGGGCAGTGTCGAAGAAGCGATGACTGCCGTCACCTGCAAGCCTGACCTCGCCATCGTGGATCTCAGCCTGCAGTCGAACTCCGGCCTGGATCTTGTCAAGAATTTCCGGCAGCACTATCCAATGCTGGCGATCCTTGTTCTCAGCATGCATGACGAAGCCCTGTTCGCCGAACGTGCATTGCGGGCAGGCGCAAATGGGTACCTGATGAAACTCGGGGCGACCGAGCATATCCTGAATGCCATCCGGGACGTACTCGCCGGGAATGTCTACTTGAGCGCAGCGATGCATGAGAAGCTCGCGCGGACGCTGACGACGCCAACAAAGGCGTCCACAAGCGCCATCGCCAACCTGTCAGAGCGCGAATTCGAAGTCCTGCATCTGATCGGACTGGGCTTCAGTACACGCCAGATTGCCGAGAAAATGAATCGCAGCATCAAGACCATCGAAGCCCACCAGGCCAATATCAAGGAAAAGCTCGATATCCGCAGTGGCAAGGAGCTGATGCGTTTTGCCATCCAGTGGGTCGAAAGCCAATAGGTGCGAGGTGCCTTTCACGCGCTAAACGCGAAACCCTCCCTGACCCCAGAGGCTCACTGGTTCGCAAATTCCGCAACCGCACGATTGAATGCGCCGGGGTTGGCGATATTCATGCCGTGAGAGGCTCCGGCGATTGTCTGCCGTTCAGCACCCCCAATCCATTCCTGAAGCTTCTCGACGGTGCTTCGGAACATGCGCGGACTCTTTTGCCCATCGATCAGCAACGTTCGGCATTGAATGTCGCTGGCGCTTTCACGCGTATAGGCGGGCAGCGGGTCGCGCAGTTGCTTTGGAAGGGTGAGGGCATTATCAAGCGCCATGCCGCGGAAGCTCTGTGAACTCTTGTTCCAGAAGCCAGGCATGGTGACCGAGTCGACAAACAGCGTCAGGCCGCCGTCGAATTCACCTTGATCGATCAGTTCGGCCGCCCTCGCCCTCAACGCATGGACCGCCGCCGGCAAGCTTGCAACAGCTGCCTGCGGCGTTGCCTGCAAGGGCCCACCCGGATCCGCAAGGGTCAGCGTCTTCACCAGATGCGGGTACTCGCGCGCCAAATGAAATGCCACGCAACCACCACGCGAGTGACCGACCAGATGGACTGCCCCCCGACCCAGCGATTCGATGAACGCCGCCATTTCAACGACGTGCGCCCGCCAACTGAAGTCGCCATGTCCAGATGCGCCGGTTGCCGGCCAGTAGTGACTCAGGCTGGGGGCGAAGCAATGGAAGCGCTTCGACAGCGTGGCGAGTTGCGGCTCCCAATAACGGTAGTCGCACAACGACCCATGCACGAAAACCATTGGCTCGCCGCGCCCCGTTTCCAGATAGGGCACGGAGGTGCCGTCGGCAGTGTAAGCAAAAGACGGTTGTGGCCAGGCTCCGGCCAGAGCCAGGGTAGTGAGGGGCGCTCGTGCATTCATGGAGTTATTCCTTTGCCGAGACTTTGATGGAAGGTCGGCAAAAAGAAAAACGCATAATTTTGATGGAATCTATCAACGCTTCTGATAGGTCAGCGAGGAATATGCGGGTTCCCGTGGAAGAAGACCGCCCGCCCGGCGCTTGTGATAGCCATCCATGAACAAGCCCCATGGATCACACGCGCCGGCCATGCGTGGTGCTGCGGGGGCAAATCCGGATGTCGGCTTCGGCCACCTGGAATGCCGCCCCCGCCGCGTCAGCGTGGCGTCGCCTATAAATAGGGATACCGATCGTTCACAACATTCCAATGCCTGTCGACCGCCCCATCATCCTGTTTGGGGCCTTCGATCGCCACAACTTTGGCGACCTCCTGCTGCCACACGTAATGGCCCGTATGCTCGCACCCCGCCGGCTGACGTATGCCGGTCTGGTCCAATGCGACCTGCGCGGCCATGGTGGCCATCGGGTGGAGGCCATCACACGCCTTGCCTCAACCGTAGGCGACGGCGCTGTCGATATCGTCCACGTGGGCGGCGAAGTCCTGACCTGCAGCACGTGGGAGGCGGCTGTAATGCTTCTGCCGACCGAACCGGCGCGATCGGTCGTCACCCAGCTCGATGTACACCCGCAAGCGCGGATGGCCTGGGCACAGACGATGCTGGGGCTCACCGATCTGGCGCCCTATCTGCTGCCCGGACAGCGGTTTACCAATGTCAGGCATATCACCTACCAGGCCGTGGGCGGCTTCGATCTCGACCGCAGCGATCCGGCCATGCGCGACGAAGTCGTCGCGAAGCTTGGGTCCGCCACGCGCATCAGTGTCCGAGACCAAAAGACGCACACGATACTGTCCGCTTGCGGCATGGCATGTCATCTGGCCCCGGACCCAGCCGTGATGGTCGCCGAGCTGTTCCGTGCGCGGATTGACGCCCGATGCCATCGCGGCAAACTGTCCGCGCTGCTGTCCGGATTTCCGGATGGCTATCTCGCAATGCAGTTCGCCGCTGATTTCGGTGACGATCGGACGCTCACGCTGCTGGCCTCGGAGATCCAGCGCATCACCCGGTCCACTGGCCTGGGCGTGGTGCTATTCCGGGCCGGGGCGGCGCCGTGGCACGACGATCTGTCATGCTACAGGCGGCTAGTCGCGATGGGGACCGGTGCGCCCGTGACGGTGTTTACCTCGCTGAACCTCTGGGACATCTGTGCTGTCATCGCCCGCAGCCGCGGCTTTGTTGGCAGCAGCCTGCACGGCAGCATTGTCGCCGCCGCCTATGCCCTCCCCTGCCTGGGGCTACTGCGGCCGGGACAACTACCGCAGAATTCCAAGCAAGCCGCCTTCTGGTCGACCTGGCGCACGGCAGACCTGCCCGCCGTCGTCACGATAGAGGCGTTGGCTGACAGGATGCAGCAGGCCATGGCAACCGACGCCGCCGAGCGCGCAAATCTGGCCAGACGGCTCGTCGATGCCTGCCGGGCAGACCTGGCGCGAGCCCCCGGATAGACAACAGCCTGTGGGAGTGAACGTGGCTAACCCGGATTTACCCGATAGCGACCTTGCATCCGCAAACGCTGCTCGTCTGATGGCTGCACAGGCAAGCCCATGCGACGAACTGGTCATCCGCACGCAGCCCACCGCGATTGACAGGCCGTGCCGGCGCAAGCGTCTGGCGCTCACAGCCACCATCCTCGGCTCGAGCATGGCGTTCATCGACGGCTCCGTCGTCAATGTCGCGCTACCCACCATCCAGCGCGAACTCGGCGCGAGCATTGCCGAGATGCAGTGGATCGTCAATGCCTACCTGCTCTTCCTCGGGTCGCTCGTGCTGGTCGGTGGCTCGATGGGCGACAGGCTCGGCCGCCGCACGGTGTTCCTCTCGGGCATCGGTATCTTCTCCGTCGCGTCCGTCGCTTGCGGACTCGCGCCAAATGCAAGCTGGCTGATCGCAGCGCGCGCCTGGCAGGGCGTTGGCGCGGCGCTCTTCGTGCCCAGCAGCCTTGCGATCATTGGTGCCATATACGAAGGCGAAGCACGGGGACGGGCAATCGGTACATGGTCCGCCTTCGGGGCGATCACGTCTGCGGTGGGCCCGGTGGCGGGTGGCTGGCTTGTCGATGCATCGTCGTGGCGTGCGATATTCTTCCTGAACGTGCCTCTTGCGGTGGCAACCATCGCGCTGGCGATAGCGTCCGTGCCGAACAGCCACAAGATCGATGCGCCGCACGGGCTCGACTGGCCCGGGGCGCTCACCGCTACAGCAGGGCTCCGCGCCCTGGCCTATGGCCTGACCGAGGCTTCAGCACGCGGTCTCGCGGATTGGCGCGTACTGAGCATGACAGGCGCCGGCGTGCTGGTGCTGGCCGCCTTCCTGAAAATCGAAGCGAACAGCCGCCATCCCATGATGCCGCTGGATGTCTTCCGCTCGCGGGATTTCGTTGGTGCCAACCTCGTCACGTTGCTGCTCTACTTCGGTCTGGGGGGCGCTCTGTTCTTCCTGCCGTTCACGCTCATCCGTGCGCATGCCTATACGGCGACAGAGGCCGGCGCAGCGCTGCTGCCGGTACCGGTCATCATCGGCTTGTTCTCTCGCTTCACTGGTGGCCTGCCGAACCGGTTCGGTGCGCGAGTCCTGTTGAGCGCGGGCCCTTTCGTGGCCGGCATTGGCTTCGCGATGCTGGCGCTTCCATTTTTGAGTGGAGACTATTGGATCGCGTTCTTCCCCGCGCTGGTCATGCTCGGCATCGGCATGACGATCACGGTTGCCCCTCTGATTGCAACCGTGATGGGAGCGGTGCCACGCATGCATGTCGGCGCGGCATCCGGGATCAACAACGCAGTGGCACGCGTCGCGGGCCTGTTGGCCGTTGCAGTGCTAGGTATTGTGTTCGTGTGGTCGTACCAGGCGGCGCTGTCGACACGCCTCGACGTGCTACAGGTTCACAGGGAAGCACGTGGGACAGGCGGATCGTTCGACCGCCTCGCGCCAGCCGGGGGATCAGCAGGTGCTACCCGCAGTTCGCCGCCGCAGCCGGTTGCACGGGCTGAGGCTGAAGCCATCGCTTACGCGCTGCACGCAGTCGCGCTCGTCTGCGCCTTTTGCGCGTTTGCGGGGGCGGGCCTTGCAGTTGCAACCATCCGCCCACGCAGGTAGCGGGCTGCGCACCAGTGCACGTACACCGCCAGGAAGCCGCGCGCCAGACGGCCGAGCACATCAACAATATCCGTGCTTCGATCCTGGAAGCCGCACGCTGACATTCAATTCGATCGGCTACTTCTCGTTCGTCCATGTCAACTTCATGCTGCTGACATCAACGCCGCAGTACCTGGGTCGTTCAGACGCGCGCCGTCCAGGAGCGGGCTTCGCCTTCCCGCTCCAACCGGACGCTGCGTGCAGGCGACACGACGTCAGATATTTAGCTTGCTGATCTTTGCACCGTTCATCGAGACATCCACCATCAGACCCGCATTGGCCTGAACGAAGCCGATTACCGGTTGCTGGCTGGTCAGTGTGTCAAGTTGCCCATTTGCGCCCACCTTTGCGATGGCAACATTCGCATCGGCACCCGCAGTCCAGCCGCTGCTATTGAGGAACTTGTTGTAGGCGTCAGGCGTCATGAACATGATGATCTCGGCCTTCGACTGACCACCCGCCGTGAGTCCGAAAGATGCATGCGCCGTGCTGTAGTAGCCCACCGTGGCACCGTGCGCGCGCAGCGATCCTTCCCCATACTCGCCACCAACGATAAAGCCGCCGGCAAGCACGCGAGGAAAGACCAGCACGCCATACGCACGCTGTGCCAGCTCGCGCGAGCCGTTGACGGAAGTAAACAATCGGTTGAGTGCGCCATCGACGCCCGAATCGATCTCGCGTCGTTTCGCCGCGTTGTCGGTCGATGCTCCCGTTCCTGTGGTTGTACATCCCGCAGCAAAGGCGGTGGCAACCAGCAGCCCGGATCCAGTCAGCCTGCCCACAAATTGACGTCGATTCATCATGATCTCCCACGCAGCCCTGTCACACCCGGCGACAGGCGTTGAATACAGAAAAAAGGCCCGCAAGGCTGTTCTAGGCGCGAATTGATGCGCTCGCCATTGGGCGAAAGGGCAATGGCGGCACAAAACCACGGCGGCCAGACCCTGCGCACGGGCTGCGGCAGCAAAATCTGCGTCAGATGAGAACGATTGCGCTTTAACGCGCTCTTGCGGCAAGGCGTGCAATGATTCGGTCAGCCATGGCCCGGTCGATGACCTCGAACGAGCGGCTCGTCCGCTCGTAGGCATACATGTCGCCCGTCGCGATATCGAACCACCAGCCGCTCAGCACCAACGCGCCTGCAGCAACCTGTTGGTGGACGATCGGATAGGTCATCAGATGCTCAAGCTGCACGAGAACGTTGAGTTGCGATAATTGATCGTGGGGCTTCAGACTGCCATCGAGCGGCCCCTCGTGTTCCAGGCGAAACGCTGCGTTATTGGCGTGGTACAACCACTTGTCAAGGTTCGGCGCTTTCAGCTTCGAATTGCGCGTGTAGACCGCCTTCATTGCTCCACATTCGGAGTGCCCACACACCACGATATTGGCGACCTTCAATATCAGTACCGCGTACTCGATCGCGCTGGCTTCCGACAGATCGCCCGTGGATGCACCGTCAACGGTTGCGGGCGGAATCAGATTGCCCACATTGCGCATGGTGAACAGATCCCCGGGATGGGTCGAAGCAAGCAGGTCCGGCACAACCCTGCTGTCGGAACACGTGATGAAGAACGCGTCAGGCGTTTGCGCGAGCGCCAACTCGCTGAACTTCTGCGCGTACTGCGGTAGCAATTTCTCCCGGAACTCAACGATTCCCATGATGAGTTTGCGCATGGGCTGTCTCCGCAGCGGCTGGTTGGGGATGGAGGCCGCCAAGCCTTGCCGTCAGCGCCTATCGAGCGTCACCCGTCAAAACTGGCGCCAGGCGACCTCAAATGCAGCTCCCCACCACAAAACGTGAATGACTAATCACAACTGGAACCAGAACGGCCGAGATTCAATATATACGTCGGGTGCCGACTGGCCGCGCAATTTCTGGGGCCTGACGTACAGACGACGCAATCGCACTTGTGAGTACACGGGGGCGGTCCAGCTAGCTTTCCAATGCGGCACGAATTGCGCTACAGCTTGCCCCCATAATCGCCGCATTGTCGATATCTCGCATCGCAGATGTTGATCTGCCCACGATAGGCATGATCCACGTCTCCCCGCAAAACGGCTCGATCTCCGACGCTAGAGCACTCCGTAGACTGATCCCTGCTTGATTGGACGAATTTCCATTGCTATCGGACGCTGCTCCGCCTATATCCGATCTAGTGGCACGCAAGGTCGCGTTGACCGAAGGCCTCTGGTGCTTCCGTTCACCGTCTCTCTATTGACACATGGAACTACGTCCCAGTCCCAAGCGCATCTCCGTTACTTACATCAACCGGCGCTGGCACCTCGTTGTTCTGTTTGACGACAACACTGCTTCGAAGCCCGAAGTATTTGAAACCAGCATCGCAGCAGGCCATTGGTCGATGAAGAACCATCCCGGCGTCAGCGTCCATATCGGCCGGCCGACGAAGTGGCGTCCCGCGAAACAGTTGCATTTGCCGTGAAAGCCGCGCGGTTCCATCCCCGGCATTCTGCGGGTACGTCTGCACGCTGAAGACAGTTCAGCATAATCCGAGAATCCGGCCTGATGGGACTCCTGCCATCGATGACGTCACCGGTCTGGCCAGATCGGTGCAGGCAGGCAGTATCATGAGCGCCCTGCCCTCCCGGCTCTCCTCTCCCCGCCCCCTGGCAATTGGAACTCTCACATGCAAATACTGGTTGATGCCGATGCCTGCCCCGTTGTCGTCAAGGACATGCTGTTTCGGGCCGCGCAGCGTGTCGGCGTATGCGTGACGCTGGTGGCAAATCAGTATCTGCGCACCCCGCCTTCGCGGCACATAAAGTTCATACAGGTGCCTGCGGGATTCGACAGCGCCGATGACCGTATCGTCGAACTGGTCAGCGCCGGCGACCTCGTGATCACCGCCGACATCCCGCTGGCCTCAGCTGCCCTGGACAAGGGCGCCCAGGTGCTGGATCCACGCGGAAGCTGGTTCAGCCGCGAGAATATCCAGGAGCGATTGACGATGCGGGAGGTCATGGACCAGCTGCGGGCCTCCGGCATAGACACTGGTGGGCCTGCGCCGTATGCGCCGCAGGACAGCAAGACCTTTGCGGGGCAGCTGGACCGATTTCTGGCCCGTCATGCCCCGCCCAGGAAGGCGCCCTGAGGCAGACCCAACTGCGGCAGACAAGGCAACAGCGCGTTAAAACCAGGTAGCGCGGCCAGACAAGGCTACCGGGACGATCCATTGCGGACATCGGTTTCGGTAACCACGCGACGCGAAAACATCCGCATCGGGTGGGCATTACCGACACTTGCGACATTTGAGTCGCATACTGTATATTTATACAGTATCCAGACAGGCCGCGGCCCGTGGCCTCCCCCAATTCAATCGCTCGACGCCATTCGCCATGTCCCACGACGACACCGCTGTTTCGGAAGACGAATCCTCCCAGATTTATGAGCCGCGCCTTTGGCGAGACAAAGGCTGGACGGCAAAGGTCATCAAGAACGAGGACGGCGACGGTTGGGCAGTGGAAATGACGCGTGACGGCAGCGCCGAGCCGGCGCTCGTCGGTCCGTGGACCATGGGCAGAAACAAGGTAGATCCAAAACCGCTCGACGCCGCCGCCCATCAGACCCTTGTGAAGACGGCCTCAGAGGTGATTCGTCGCCACGAGCAGCAGTTGCATGCACAGTTGAACCGGGAAGTAACCATCGAGACGGCATCGCAGATCGTCAACGTCAGGCTTGCGATTACGCCAGACGATTTCGAACCCTTCGGCACGTTGACGGCCATGGGACAAACGGGGGATGTTCTCGCGGCCATCCATGTACAAGCGGATTTTCGGCTGACACGGGACAGTGCGATCCGGTGGGCTGACGGCGGATTCGGAAAGATCCGCTGACCCTTGCAGGCCAACTGAAGAACACTGTATATTTATACAGTTGTCGTCGCCGCCATAAAAGCGGGCCTCCGAGGTCAAGCTCGTGCGGGCTCGCGCTTTCTCTCCTCCACCTCGAAAGGCAATCATGTTCGTGGACCGCTCCGAAATCATCAACGCCGCCAAGGCACTGCGCGCCAGCCAGGAAGAATCCAGGTACAGCAAGCTCGTCGCGCTCGCAAACAAGCAACTCAAGGCAATGCAAGCGGCAATCCAGCGGGGCAAGGATGAATTCGAGACCAGGCTGGTGCTCGATATCAGCGAAGACAATCCGCAAGCAGCACTGGAACCGCGCGCGCATCGGCTCGCCGACGACCTCAGAGCGCAGGGCTACACCGCAACGGTGACCACGTTTGCCGAGGTCAGCACCGACCGGAAGGACTGGACGCCGAATATCACGGTTGTCATCGGTCTTGGCGAGATGCTTTCCGAAGTCGACACTGCGATAGCGGAAAGCACTGTGCCCGACAAGACGGAAGTCGCGGTGGCTGAAGAAGCCGTTAGCGAAATGGCCTGACAGCAGGCAACGCAATCCGGGATAACACACGGCATCGAGGGCCATCGCGCACGGTCGCGTGCGTGTCACGGGGCTCTACACGATATTGCTGCCGATGGTGGCATTTGCCCTGCTGGGCGCATCGCGTCACCTGGTCATCGCCGCCGATTCGGCTACAGCAGCCGTCCTCGCAAGCTCCCTGGTAGCCGTCGCAGCACTGGGTAGCCCGGAGTATGTCGGTCTGACCAGCGCCATCCGCGCGGAACTGGACCGGCGAGGCGTAGGCTTTGCAACCGTTGCCATACCCGAAGGCGTGCTGACCGAACCGGAGATATATCGTGCACTGGCCGGAAAATCCGGCCGTCACGAAATATTTACAAGCGTGGATGACGCAATCAGGGCCCTCTCAGAATTTGTGCCGAACGCCAATCGACACGCCCAGCATTGACGAGTTGCCGTTGCCAAGTACGTAGCTGTTACCAAGCGCCAGGCTATTTGCATAGGCAATCAGCGCCGAGTCGAACATCAACCCTGCGTTCTTGGCGTAGGCGGCGGACAGGTAGACATCCGTTCGCTTCGAGAAGTTGTAATCCGCAATCAGGTTTACCTGCCAGGGATTGGCGACGCTAGTGTTACCAAATGCGTTGCGGACCTTGTCATAGTCATACTCGAGCGTGAGACTGAACGCTGGCGTAACCTGATAGATGCCGCCGACCCAGAAGAAATCATCACGTCCGATCGTTGCGCCCGCCGGCGTCTTGTTTTGCCCCCAACGATAGCCCCCCATCACTCGCCCCCAAGGCAGGCTGTAACTTAGCGCGGCCGTGGCTTTTCGGAAGCTGCCGCTGCTTGCGCTGGTCGTCGTGCCAATGGAGGGATTGAACTGGTCATACCCGATGGCTGCCCACAGGGCCCCGCCGGTGTAGGACAGGGAAGCGCCATAGGCGCTGTCTCTTCGCGCCTGGCCTGGCACTTCACCATTTCCGCCGATCGCCAGGCCCGACTGCACGGTCTGCGGCAACGCCACACCAGTGCCGAAGGAATAGTGCGCCACTCCGGTGAATTGGCCCGCATTCAAGGTGTACTTGATCGTATTGTCTTCCCGGAAGTTCGCACCGGTGAAGAGCGTGATCGGCTCATACTGCGTGGCAAAGTACGCCGGCACAAAATTGACAATGCTGTCGAACAATGAGGTGTACTGACGCCCAAGGCTAATCTGGCCATAGGTCGCGTTCTTTATCCCCACGAAAGCTTGCCGACCGAATAGTCGGCTCGACTGTTGCATCGTGCCGGTGTCGCCGTTGAATCCATTTTCGAGCACGAACACGGCTTGCGTCCCTCCGCCAAGGTCCTCGACGCCGCGAATGCCCCAACGGGAACCGGATAACCCACCCGAGTTCATGCGGACGACATCATGACCAGGCCCTGGATTGAATCCATTGGCCGCTGTCGGCACCACGCCCACGTGGTTCACGTACTCGATGCCTGCGTCGACCACCCCGTAGAGCGTGACGCTCGACTGGGCCAATGCAGACCCCGAGCACGCGGCCAGGGCAACTGCTGCAAAACGATTCAATTTCACCACTGTCTCCTTTTTTGTCGTGATACATCTGGCTTGCGGGAATCGTCAGCCTCGTCGTCAGGACGAGCGCGGGCCGCACGCCGCGCGGCGTGCATATGCCATGGAAAGGTACCTGGGGAGTTAGGGCGTCTGACCCGCGCGCGCTTTCGAATCGGGCGCAGGGGACACAAGAGGAATCCACTGGAGATCGCGGCCAACGATCACCTGCCCTGAAAAGCCCTGGCCGGCTGCTGCCCAACGGCGGGGGTCGCCGTCGGCCGGGGCCAAATGCGACAGGACGAGTGTTTTGACGTGAGCCGCTTCGGCGACGGCACCGACATCCGTTGCCGCGGTATGCGCATGCACAAGATGGTGCGCCTTGGCTTCCTGCGCCGCGTTCCTGGGTTTCGGGTACAGGGAATCCGCCCAGGCAGTGTCAATCACCTCATGCACCAGGACATCAGCGCCTTGCGCCAACCGAATCAGGTTCCGGTCGGGGCTGGTATCACCTGAGAAGACGACGGACCCATTCGAGGTGTCGAACCGATATGCGAATGCCGGATAGACGGGAGCATGGTTGACCAGCGTTGCTGTCACCCTGACGTTCTCGTCGCGGTAGATCTCGAACGGTGCCATCGGTGGCGCGGGGTCGCGATCGGGATCAACGTCAAGGCCGGCCGGCAGTGTGATGTCCATGACATCGACGCGGCTATGGGGATTCGGCTTGCGGCTATCCAGGATGTTGTCATTGATATCCGCCGCGAACGCACGGTATAGCGCTTCGGTCATGGCAACGGTGCCTGGCATTGGCTGCTCGGGCGCCACGACGTCCGCCATGCCGTCGTTGCCGCCGCTCGAGGGCGGGAGTTTTCCGCGTGAGCCAGGGCCGATCACCTTGAGTTTCTGACGCCGTTCGGCCAGGCCGTCCGACGCGCCAAACAAGACTAGCGACGGATAATCGACGATGTGGTCCGCGTGCATATGGGTGATAAACGCCGCCCGTAGTGTTTCAAGGCCCCGTGCCGGTGGCGGCGCACCCAAGCCCGCCTGGAAGTAGCGCCGCAACCAGCCAGCGCCGAAATCTACGAGGTAGACCTGGCCGTTGACCACGACCGCCGAGGCGATTCCCGCAGACTGCGAACCTCGCCACGAAGTCCGGCCACCGGCCGTACCCAGCAGTACGAGGCTGGGGCCGGACTGCGCCACCAGGGATTGATGCGGCTGCGGGTTTGGTTCTGCATGGGATGCCGAAGCCAGGACGGCGAGCGCCGCAAATGCCCCCGCACAAAGCAGGCGGAAGCCATTGGTGGGGTCAACCCCTGCCCGGGAAAGAAGATCTCGCATGTGTTCTCCGAAGGAAGCTCAGGACCGGGCCGGCATTATTCCGGCTTAACGCCGGCGTCCGAAATCACCTTCTCCCAGCGGAGCTTCTCGGCTTCGATGAACCGTGCGCCTTCCGGCCGCGACATCGGCATCGGGTAGGTGCCCAGGTCCTTGAGCCGGTCGACAAACGGCTGCTGCGTCAGTGCCTGGTTGACGGCAACGTTGACGCGATCGAGCACTGGCACTGGCGTACCCTTGGGCGCGAAGATCGTGAACCAGCCCTTGGCGACAAGACCAGGCGCCACGTCCTTGGCCAGCGGAATACCCTCCAGGCCGGGAAGGTTCACGTCCGATGTCACGGCAAGCGCTTTCAGGCGACCGCCACGTACCAGGGGCACGAGCGGTGCGATGCCGTCGACATAGATCGGGATATCGCCCTTCACCACGGCCTGAATGGCCTGCGTCGTTCCGCTGAAGCTCACTTGCCGAAACTTCGCCTTCTGCAACTGCCCCATCATTTCGGCCGTAAGATGGGGAACGGAGCCCCGGGTAGGACTCCCGATCACGACGTCATCAGGACGTGCCCTGGCGTCCTTGATGACGTCACCGAGATTCTTGTAGGACGTCGCGGGACCGGCCACGAACATCATCGGCGTGTACGCCAGCGTTGCGGCCACTTCGGTGTCGCGCTGGATATCGAATTTTGCTTCCTTGTACATCACAGGCGTCGTAACGGCCGCCGCGGCGTGAAACAGCACAAGGGTGTACCCATCGGCCGGCGCCTGCTTGAGGGCACTCATCGCGACGATGCCGTTACCGCCAGGCTTGTTCTCCACGATCACCTGCTGCTTCCAGGCATTGGTAAGCCGCTCGGCAACCTGGCGGGCGATGATATCCGGCGCACTGCCCGCAATCGATGGCACGAGAATCCGAACCATCTTGTCTGGATACGTGCCGGCAAAGGCCGGGACGGCCATGGCGAACAGCGTCAGTGCGAGGAAGGGGCGTTTCATGATGTCTCCACGTCTGGCGTACCGGCGACCCCATCGTCGCGGCACTTATTTGATATACAGTCAAATAATGATTGTAGTTTTATTGACTGCATCTCAAATAAGTAGATACCACTAGCAGGCAGGCGTCGGAGGGCGATCACCGCGCCCTGCCGGCTTATGCAGAACGCGCGCTTTTCTTCTTCACGGGTTTTGCGTCACGCTGCCAGGCCTCGATGCCATCGAGCGTAATGCGCAGGCCTTCTTCGAAGGCAGTATCGGAGGACAGCTGGGAAAACGACCGGCTGACAAAGCGGGCACCGGGATACTGCTCGGCCGAAACCGAATCCAGCTTGTTCTGGATAAAGGCCTGGTGATAGGCAGGCAGTTGGCGCGAGGCTTCGGCCATGCTCGCCGCGACGAGGTACTGCGCCAGCAAGTGGTAGCCCAAGGCAACCTGCTCGGCAGAAAACCCGCCCTGCATGATGGCCGACGTCATCCGGTTGAAGAACTCCAGGCCATAGTCGGTTTCACCCGGCTGAACATCCTGAAACAGGCGGTACCGGTTATGCGACGCCACATAGTTGCTGACGCCAGGGTTTTCCACTGCCACCTGGAAACTGAGCCGTGCGATGCGCTCAACGTCCGCGCGCCAGTCGCCAGTCAGCGGCGGGATGCGAAGGGTGCGCTGGCGATAGTAATCGTTCAGTACACCTGACACGAGCTGATCGCGGCCGCCCAGGTAATAGTGGATCAGCCCCGGTGCCACGCCAAAATCCTTGGCAAGCTGAACCATGGAGATCTGGTCCAGCGGCACGGTCTTTGTCAGCTTGATCGCATGCTGCAGGATCGTCGTGCGGCTGAGCATGGGCTCGGCGCCAATCGGAGACTCCGTTTTTGGCGGCCGGCCGCGGCGGCGCGGCGCGGGATTGGGCGTGGGCTGTACGGCAACCTTGGCAGCAGGCGACTTGCGGGCGGCAGGCATGGGCGTTGGACGATCAGACCGACTGGAAATTGGTGGTATGCCAATTCTATCGCCGATCGCCCCGGATGCCATCCTCCGTGTGGTCCTAGGCAGACGCCACTGCCGTTACGCCCTGCTCTTCCGCGCCGACCCTGTAGCGCCCGAGCGACAGCACCAGCGCGGCAGCGGCCAGCAGCATGCACGGCAGGACCAGCAGCGGGACGTCGTAGCTGCCATGCCGGTCGAACCACGCGCCCAGCCCGATCGGGCCAATGACCGCACCGAGCCCGTAGCCAGAAAAGGCGATGCCGAACAGTGAACCGAACGAAGCGAGGCCGAAGTACGACCGCACCAGGTAGGAGATCAGGTCCCCTTCTGCGCCGATGGTCAGGCCGATAAGGGTCGTCGCCACCAGCAGCGCGGTGTAGTCATGCGTTCCGCGCAACACGAATACCCCGATGGCGCCGCCGACGAAAAAGACGCTTGCCACCAGTGGCGCATGGATCTTGTCGATCAGCAACCCCGTAAGCAGCCGCCCGACGAGGAGCCCCACTCCGACCATCGAGGCGCTCCGCGCAGCCATGGCCGCATCGAAGCCACGATCCGCAAAGAGCGATGGCAGATGCGGCCCCAGGGACAACGTGGCCGCCGAACTCAGTACGAACACCAGCCAGATCGCCCAGAGGCGATAGCTACGCAGTGCTACACCCAGTGCCACACCTTCGCGCGCGTGCTTTGCCCGACGCGCACCGGAGAACCGCTCCCGTAGCAACCCGCAGGCTGCCAGCGACAGCACGACCGACCCGACACCCAGACCGACGTAAGCGGTACGCCACCCAAACGTCGTGACAAGAAACTGCGCCGTCATCGGCAGAATGACGGTACCAGCGCCCAGGCCGCACATGGCCATGCCCAGCGCGAGGCCCAGACGACGATCGAACCACTGGGGCAGCACGGCAAGGTAGCCCAGCACCGAGGTGGCCGCACCCGACACGCCGACAACGACGGAAAGCGCCACCCACATCAGCATGCTGCCGTTCTGCAGTGACATCGCGGCCGTGGACAGGCCGAAGACGATTGCCGAACACACGATGACGCGACGAATGCCGAACCGGTCCATCATGGCGCCGACGATAGGACTGACAACGGCCAGCCCGAACATCGACGCCGCATACGACAGTGACGCCTGCGACCGGCCCCAGCCGAACTCCGCGGCCAGCGGCCTCACGAAGACGCCAGCGGTCGCATTGAACAGGGGGGCGTATCCGGCCAGCATGCCGAGAGCGGCACCGAGGATCACGCTGACGTAGATCCAGCCGGCAGCACGGGGCAATACTTGGGGGGCGTCTTGCATATCAGGGTCTCCGTGATCGTGGCGCCGCCTTCCGTGAGCGGTCGCCTTGTGGATGGGCGGCTGCTCAGCGCAGTCCGGTCTGGCTGCCCAGGTAAGCGCCTGCGCCCGGTGCCTTGGCCTCCAGCCCAAGCCTGCGCAGCATCTGCCGTACGGTACAGGCGGCTGTCGACGTCACCGGAATGCCCAGGGCCTGTTGCGCGGGTTCGAGCGCAGCCAACGACGGCATCTGCACGCAGGCGGACAGGACCACGGTGTCGACACCCTTGGTGTCCAGACGCTTCACGTCTTCGATCAGTTGCAGCGGATCCCGCTCGCCGACCTCGAGGTTGTCGAGGATCGAGAAATTGATCACATCCTTTACTTCGATGCCTTCGTGCTCGATGTACTCGACGACGGTTTTCGTCAGGGCGTCGCTGTAGGGCGCCATCAGCGAAATGCGGCGGGCGCCGAATTCCTTCAGTTCCTCGACCAGCGCACCGGCCGACGTCATGATCTGCGGACGATATGGGGCATCGCCAATGGCGGCACCGAGTTCTTCAATGACCTGGCGGTGGTAACCCTTGCCCATGCACATGGTGGCCACCAGGCACGCCGTGCTCATGACGTCCACGCGTGCGTCGGCCAGCTCAAGTGCACAACGCCCCATGTCCCGGTTCATCCTCTCCAGCTCCTCTGCCACCACCCTGTGCATGCGCACGCGGCTCGCATGGAAACTGAATTGCTCGGGTAGCACCTGCATGCGGGCATGGAAGATGGCAGGGACTTCACGCTCCATCGTGATGTTGGAGCTGGGCACGATTTGCCCGATTCGATACTTCGACATTGATATTTCCAGGAAACGATTCAGGGCGCTGGCGACAGGAAGCGATCGAGCACGGCGCGCAGCGAGTCGGGAATTGGGGTGCCTTCGCGCCGGTCAAGACGCACGCAGATCGGCGAGAACATGGCGTCGAAGACCAGGGCGCCGTCAGGCCGGCGTGCCACGCAGCGGATATCGAACGACTTGGTCCGGATTGCTTCGACGCTGCATGTGATATCGATCACGTCGCCCGGCCAAAGCGTGCCGATGAACTCGAAACTCATGGCCTTGCATGGCGTCCCGACGCCGTGAACCTCGCCCAGCCTGCCCTCGCCGCCCGCCATGTGCGCGGTGTAGAGTCCGACCGCACCGAGCAGGTAATCGGTGAAGCGGCCGGTATAGACGACGCCAGCCGGATCACAATCGCCCCATCGCGCGGTACGCCGCACCACGAACGGGCTTTCGCTCAGCACGTACTCCGTGGCGCGAATCATGGCTGGCCTTCAGCGGCCACGGCTGTCACGCCGCCTGCGGCCAGCTCGGCCATCAGCGCCGGGAACTGCGCGCGCAGACGTTCCGCGTCAACGCGACCGGTACGCGTCATGAAGCGAAACACGAATTCGTGCGGGGTGGGAAGCTCCATCCACTCGCGGATACGCTCATACCAGTTGTACGAAGCCTCGGAGGCACTGATCAGCTTGGCCTTTTCCGGCTTGCGCACGGCTTCGTACTGCTCAAGCGCCGCCGGAACGCTGTCCGGGTGGGCCACGATGGCGTCCGCCAACGCCATGGCATCCTCCATGGCAATCCGGGTGCCCGATCCAATCGAGAAATGCGCGCTGGTCAATGCATCGCCGATCAGCACCTGCTTGCCGACATGCCAGTTCGCATTGAGGATGACCGGAAACTGCCTCCAGATCGAGTTGTTCGAGACCAGACCGTGCCCGGCCAACTCCGGCGCAAATACCGTCTCAAAGAGGGCTTGTCGCGCTTCCGCGCTCATCTCCTCCATGCCAAAGTCGACCCAGGTCCGATGGTCGCACTCGGCCACGAACGTGCTCATGGAATCCGAGTAAGGGTAGTAATGGGCGACAAAGTAGCCCCCCTCGTACTTGCGAAACACCAGGGCCGGGCTCGCAAAGGGTTTTGCCACACCAAACCAGGCGAAATGATTCGTCAGCGTGCGGCGCGTCGTGCCGAAGGCAGCCTCGTTGGCAGTACGCAATTGGGAGCCGATGCCGTCCGCCCCGACAACCAGGTCGGCATCGAGCGCATCGAAATTGGCAATACGCTTGTTGTACGTCACCCGTACACCCAGTTCCTTTGCGCGCTCCTGCAGCACAGACAGCAGGCTGATGCGCGGAATGGCACCGCCGCCAGCACCCGGCTTCTTCATGACGATGGGGTGCTCATGGCTGACGATCGAATGTTGGTCGTTGAAACGCATGACCTTCGCCAGCCGGTCGACCACAACCGGTGAAGCCGACCGTAGATTCGACAGACCGGTATCGGCCAGGACCACGCCGAATCCGAACGTCGCATCCTCCGGATTCTGCTCGAATACATCGATGTCGACCTGCGCCATCCGCTCCTTCAGCAGGATCGACAGGAACAGCCCCGACGGGCCGCCGCCAATGATCGCCACCTTCATTGCGCATCTCCCGGAGCCACCACCAGCGCATCCATATCGAACTGACGGATGCTACCGGCCAACCCGCCCGTCAAGGCGCCATACCAGACTGCGGGCTTGAAGCCAAGTTCCTTGCGTCGGAACTGCAACGTCGGGTTTCCGTCGATGCGCACGTAGCCATTGCCAAGTGCCGTGGTCTGGTAGCCATCGGTCTTGCGCGCCACGTCGATCAAGGGTGCGAACTCGGGCACATCCAGTACGTAGACCGATGCCTTCCCGGCGCTCGGCACGGCCCGCTCGATACGTTCGGCCTTGCGCTGCCAGACGGGTTCGATCGATGCAAACGCTGCGCCCGTCTCGCGCGCACGTTCCAGCTCAATGGCGGAATCGATCGTGAACGCCGCGTCCTGCCTGTCAGCTTCGCTGAACGGGCGCACCTGCCAGGTGATTTCGATCGGGTAGCCATTCGGATCGTTGAAGTAGATCGACTCGATGACCTCGTGGCGAATCTGGTAGCGCAGCGGAATGCCCACCGCCTCCACGCGCTGGCGCCACTGCAGCAGTTCCGCTTCGTCGCGCACCCGCCATGCGGTGTGCGTGGCGCGGTCCTGGTAGTGCTCGCGCACGGTCAGCCAGTCGGGCCGCTCGGTACCGATGTAGTAGAAGAAGGCAATCGTGCTGCCATTGCCGCTATCGAAAAAAAAGTGCAGGAAGTCCGCGTGATTGTCGGGACCCCAACCTTTCGCCGAAATCGCATGAACGAGCGGCAGGCCGAGCAGATCGCGATAGAAATGCACCGTTTCTGCGAGTTTCCAGGTAGGCCGGGCGGTATGGTGAACGCCGTGCAGTGCAACGACGGGCACATTGGCGTGGGCGCCTTGCGTGGATGGGTTCATGTCTCTTCCTTCTTCACTTTGCTTGGTGAACACTGTCTTTGTCCGCTTCGGTGCGCAGCATCTGGACGATGCGGTCACGCAGCAGAACCTTGCTGAGCTTGCCCGATGCCGTCAGCGGGAATTCGGGGATGATTTCCAGCCGCTCGGGCCACTTGAACTTGGCCAGGCCGGCGTCCTGAAGGTATTGGGTCAGTTCGGGCAGCGTCAGGCCCGAGGCCGCCGCTGCGGGCTTGAGCAGCACGAACGCGCAGACACGCTCTCCATAGACCTTGTCGGGCATGCCAACAACCGCTGACGCCAGGATCGCCGGGTGCTGGTTGATGACGTTTTCCAGCTCTTCCGCATTGATCTTTTCACCGCCGCGGTCGACAACATCCTTGATCCGGCCGCGGAAGAAGTAATAGCGCTTGCCATCCACCACCTGGGCGGACATCAGATCGCCGGAGCGGTAGAAGCCGTCGGGCGTAAAGCGCGTGACATCTTCCTTCTCGGACTTGTAATAGCCGCGGATGGTGTAAGGCCCGCGGAACAATGCTTCACCAACCTCGCCGTCAGCCACGGCGTCTTCGGTGCCGGGATAGACAAGACGCACTTCGTCGGCATCGGATACCGGGTATCCAATCGATTGATCGCGAATCTCCGTGGGGTCTCCCGGGCGCGTGAACATGATCACGCCTTCGGTCATGCCAAAAATATGATGGGTCGGCGAGCCGGTCAGGCGCGTCAGGTTGGCAGCGTTCTTCGGTGCAATGAAGTTGCGCCGCGCCTTGTCCGAGGCGGTGCCGCGCAGCAGTTCCGGCGCGATGCGATTCAGGATCGGTCCGGCAACGCCGAACCAGGTCGGTTCGTAGTTGCGAACCAGGGACTGCAGCGTGTCCTCGCCGATATCCGGAGCCACCGTCACCTTCGCGCCACTCAACAGGAACGGACCGAAGAAGCAGCCCATGTTGAGGTTATGCATGTAAGGCGTCGGGAAGAACAACACATCGTCGGCGGTGTATCCGTTGCATGCGGCCACTGCGCGCATGTTGTACAGATACTCGTTCTGAAAGCGCGGGATGATCTTCGGCACACCGGTGGTGCCCCCGGACAACTGGAAGACGGCTGCCTGAAACGGCTCGTGGTTGACTTCTGCCAACAGCGTCTGGGCACGCGCCAGCGGCATGTCGCGGATCAGGTCCGCCAACAGTACGGCTCGTCCGCGACGCTCACCACGTGCCTGAAGGATGAACTGAAGACTCGGCACTTCCGCCTGCATCTCCTCGGCAAACGCCACGTCATCGAACTTCGGGTCGTCTCCCTGCACGAAATGCAGACGCGCCTCGCACAGGTTGCCCAGGTAACCCGCTTCCAGCTTGCGGAATGCCTGAAGCGAACACAGCGGGATGATGCCGGCCTTCAGGCAGCCGAGAAATGCGAACAGCAGCTCGTTGCTGTTCCCGCATTGAAAAACCGCACGATCGAGCGGCCGCAGGCCCAGCGCCAGCAGGGCCGCCCCGATACGGTCGGTCTGCTCGTCCAACTCTTGATAGGTGAACTCGCCCTCCGGTCCCACCAGCGCCAGCCGGTCATGGTGGTCGCGGAACGATTGCCGGAAGGCGCCGACCAACGTTTCGCCAGTCAGGTAGCCCTCGCCCACATATCGGCGGAGACGGTCTTCATCGGGATAGCGCACGCCGTCTAGCAGTACGGACGGGCGTACGTGGGTGGGTTGCAGCATCTTTGTCTACCTCTGTATTTATATTGGATCTGCGCTGGCGCTCAGGCCATCGATTCGCGCAGCCATTCGACGATATGACGGCCGGCGACGCGCTGCCCGGGCTCCTCCTCGCGGCTCAACGCCATGCCGTGATGGTTGCCGCGTACGCGAATATGCTGCTTGCGCGCCGCCGGAATCTGGCTGTAGATGGCCTGGATATCCGCCGGGAACGTGCATTGATCGCCGGTGTATTCGAGCAGCAGCGTGGGCTGATGCAGCGTGCCGATCGTCTTTTCCAGCGCCGCGTTGGATGACAGCCCCGACCAGGTGGAAAGCCAGGATTCCGGCGTGACGACGCGTCCGAAGCCCACGCTGCCCCAGTTGGACACAAAGGGATCCTTGCCCCAGAGCGAGCCGGTCTTCCGGTCGGACGGGTCCAGGGAGATGTCCCATGACCGCAGGTCGGCATCGGTACGCCAGACCTCGAAAATCGGCGCATGAGCCGCCAGCCGGCGGTCTGCATCGGTCGCCGCGCCAGTCTTCACCTGCTGCCTTGCCTCCTGCTTGGCCCGCAGCATGGCCTTGGCCCGTGCATCGATGCGCGCCACGCGCTCGGTCTGGGCAACGCGATATCGCTCGACGAATTCGGACGCGTATCGACCCTTGCCGGATGCCACATCGAACCCGTTGGCCTTCGAGAAGGGATCAAGCGTCGGATCCGTCTGCATGGGATCGTCTTCGTCCGTGACCGACGGGTCAATGCCGCTCATCAGAAGCTTGCCCTGCCCCGGGTGCGGCGACACCAGAATGAACGCATCGACTTCCGGCATATGCAGTTCACCCAAGTTTGTCGGGCGACCACCCGGTGTCCGGGCGATCCGCATTTCACGGGGTGTCAGCGACTGCTGGTTATAGAACGTGTACAAGCCCGCGCCACCCGAATTGCCGAGCAGCACGATCTTTTCATAGCCAAGATCGCGCAGGTGCGTCATCCCGGCCGCGACATCGAACAGCGCGATCTCGTGCTCCAGGCGCAGGTCGTTGCCGATCGAGCGCGGGCCCTGCACCCAGCAGGCACATCCGGCATCGAGCACAAATGGCACCAGATAGTGGGTGATCGCCATTTCGCGCGGGTGCATCAGGGATACAACCGTCTTCTCCTTGCCGGTGAGGCTGAACAGGAAGCCGAGCGTGCGCTGCCCATCGGCCGTACCCAGCGCATAGGGCACCATCTGATACGGACGATCCATCAGCCGGGCGTCCCATGAGGCACCCCGCATTCCTGCCGTCACTTGCGGCTTGTCTTGTTCGCTCACGCTGTCTCCTTCGTAAATGCGACCGTCTCAATAATCTAGTGTTTATTTGAGATACTGTCAAATAATTCCGGATCGCAATGCGTGCTGCACATTCGCGGAAAAAAAGGTGTGCCGCGAAGGCGGCACACCCGCAAGACGCGACCCCGCCGGCGCGTCCAGTCGACAACGGTCAGAAGTTGTGCCGCAGGCCAACGACGGCGCCAAACTGATTGGCACCGGCAATCACGGTGCCGTCATACCCATTGGCACCCAACGCCGAGCCGCCCTTGTTCATGGTGTACGAGGCCGTCAGGTAAGCGTCCGTGCGTTTCGAGAACCGGTAATCGGCAGACATCACCAACGACATCGGGTCCTTCGCCGAGGTCCGGTCATTGGTCTTGTACACCGCGCCAGTCAACGCAAACGCCTGACTGAAGTTGTAGGTGGCGCCCGCCCAGAACAGGTCCGTGCGCGTCATCGATGCCAGGATCTGGCTGACCAGCCGCCGATAACCAAAGTAGGCGGAAACCGGCCCGAAATCGGCCGCTGCCGATGCCACGTAGCGACGTTCGGTCCGCCCCGCAGTGGCAGCGGAGGTGCCATTGAGCTGGTCAAAGACACCGGCAAGCCGGAACTTGCCCATGTCGTAGGAAAAGCCCGCGCTCATTTCCCGGCCCACGCGGCTGTTGCCAGGGACTTCGCTGCCATTCGCAATCGTCGAGTCGACACCGAAGCTGTACAGCGCTGAAGCCGTCAGCGCACCGAACTTTCCGGTGTACTTCACCGCGTTGTCCGTACGCCCTGCCAGCCAGGTGTCATGCGAATACGACGAATACTTGGGTGCAAAGTACATCGGATCGAAACCGATGATCAGGTCGAACGTCAGATTGTGGTGACGTCCCATCGTGACCTGCCCGTATGGGGTGTCCAGGCCGACATAGGCGCGGCGACCGAACAACCTCCCGCCTTGTGCGGCCGAGCCGGAATCGAGCACCATGCCGCCTTCGAGCAGGAACACGCCCTTCAGCCCCCCACCCAGGTCTTCCACGCCACGCAAGCCCCAACGGCTGCCGGCGATGTTGCCGGACGTCATGCGCACGAGGCTCGACGACTGCTTGGCGGCATTTGGTACGTGATTCAGATATTCGATACCAGCGTCTGCAACGCCGTACAGCGTGACAGACGATTGGGCGTGCGCGGTCGCACCGGTTGCCAGCAGCGCACCGGCGATGGCCAGGCTTCGTTTCATTGCTCCTCCGTAGTTTTGTCTTCGATCGCGGCCTGAAACAACCAGCGATGTGCTGTCCTTGTGCGCCTGGCATGGGGGCATGCACTACGGCGCCACATTAATTGACATCCACACAATTAAAGGTACGGATTTTTTGATACCCAGTCAAATAATGGTTTTCCCGAACCGATTGATCGAGGCGGAGCGCAATCTCGCAACCGACGCCGGGCCGCCGGGCTACCAAAAGGAAGTCAGGGAAACGGCGAGCGGGCTGTTCCTCCACCCACTGGGTCAATCTGAGCGGAGCTGACCGCTCGGGCGCGTCGCGTCCGGGTCACCGTCCGGCGCCCCAGCTTGGACGACGGCTAAGAGGCAAATCGGTAGTCGTGCGTGGGGTGGAGTTCCCAGTCGCCATTGCCGCGCAACTCCAGCACCTGGGAGTGATACTGCAGCACGGTGGGGCGATGACTGACGCTGACCAGTGTGGTCGGGCCAGAGAGCAACTGGCTGTAGAGTCCGGTCTCATTGCCGATGTCCAGTGCGCTGGTCGCTTCGTCAAGCAGGGCGTAACGCGGACGAGCCAGCAGCAGGCGCGCGAATGCCAGGCGTTGCTGCTCGCCGAGCGACAGGACCTTGTCCCAGTCCAGTTCTGCATCCAGTCCGCCGAAGCGTTCCACCATGTCGGGCAAGTTAACCGTATCGAGCAGCTTCAGCAGCTCGCCATCCGGTACGTGGCGCCCTTCGCAATTGGGATAAAGCAACTGACAGCGAAGGTTGCCGACCGCCATATAGGGATGCTGCGGCAGGATCAGTATCTGCGCCGCCTCAGGGCGTACGATCCGGCCACTGCCGCAATTCCACAGGCCGCTAATGGCCCGCAGCATCGAACTCTTTCCACCCCCACTGGGCCCCACGATCAGCAGGTTTTCGCCGTGCGCCACTGTCACGGTAAGGTCGTTGAGCAGGGTACGCTGGTAGTCGGGCGTATGGAGAGTCAGATGTTCCAGTGACAGCGTGTTGCCCCGCCGTTGCTCGATCTGACTTCCAGGTTTGCGGCGAACCATGCGCGCGGATCCCAGCGAAGAGGCGAAAGTGGTAAGCCGGTCAAGGCCCGCCAGGAAGCGGCTAAGGCTTTCGAAGTTCTCGACGATGACGGTGAGTGCAGCCAGCACTGCCGCGAACGCACCCGCAGCCTGTATCGCGCTGCCAACTTCGAGTTCGCCATCCAGTACGCGATTGGCGACGATTACGCTGGGCAGCATCAGCGTCAGGAACGAATAGGCATACTGGAAAAAGTAGAGATTCAACTGCCAGCGGATCAACCGGTTGAAGTTGGCGAACACGTGCTGGAATCGCCCACGCACGTGATCGGATTCATGGCGCTCGCCACGATGAAACGTAATTGACTCGGCATGCTCGCGCACCCGGATCAGGCTGAAGCGGAAGTCCGCTTCGCGCTTGAGCTGGTAGAAGTTCAGCCCGATCAGCACCTTGCCAAAGCACAGCACTGAGACCACCGTGCCACAGATGGCATAGAGCACGAGGAACACCACCAATTCTCGGGAAATCGACCACAGTACCCTGCTGAACCCAACCAGCTGCAGCAGCGCGCCGAGGATCAGGAGCAAAAAGTACAACGATTGCTGAGTGAAGGTGCTGATGTCTTCTGAAATGCGCTGGTCGGGGTTATCGATAGCCGTATCCGCATTCAGCGTATAGAAGGCGCAACCGCCGAAGTACTTGTCCAGATAGTGGTGCGTCATCCACGATCGCCACTGGATGAACAGCTTGTTGCGCGTGTAGTAGTAAAAGGCGTAGACGGGTACGGCCGCAAACAGCACATAGACGAATATCCTGATGGCGTACCAGAATCGGTCTGCGTCCTTGGCAGCAAGCGCCGAGGCAAATTCACCCGTTTGCCTGTTAAAGAGCACATTCGTCCAGGTCTGTCCCAACAGCAGGCACACCAATACCGCCAGCAGCGCCCAAGCCTTCCATTTCTCCTGTGACAGCCAGTATGGCTTGGCGATGCTCAGAAAGCGCTTCCACAGATTGCCATCGCGCGTAGACATGACCATTTCGTTCGACAAGGCCTGTGCCGGAGGGCTTATTCGCGGGGCACAGGCTTCTGGCAGCCGGTGTATGCATTTCGCATGCCAAGGAAAGGAACGCATGCATTGCGCTTCCCGCGGGCCGGTTGCAGCATTCCTCGGCCCGGCGCCGCGTACGCCGTCAGGCCTCATCCGAACCTGCAGACCTTGGCGCATGCCGACTTGATGCTCATGAGCGTCCTTCTCAGTGCAGGTCCTTCTCAGTGCAGGTCGTGACTCGCCCCGTAGTTGTGGATGTAGAAGCGGCGGCTAGACTCCGATGCCTGGCTGGCGGGCGCGGGTACCCGGCTGGCCTCCTGTTCGGCGCAAGTCAGCAGTTCCGCCTCCTGCCACGCTTCGCCATCCCATTGCTGAAACGTCAACTCGGAAACGGGGATCATCTCGAGCGTGCCCATCCAGTCCGTGGGGCTGGCTCCGACCTGGAGCGCCCGGGACACCAGGGCGATGGACTCGGGGATCGCCATCCTGGCCAGGCTGGTGATCGTCGGCCACGGCGCCAGCCGCTGGTCGCCCGCGGGGAGACCGAAACGATACAGGCCTTGCTGTCTGGACTCGCGCTGCGTCGGCAGGAAAACCTTCCCGGCACTGCGCTTCCACGACAGGGTAGCGGCCGCCGGCTCCCACGTCTGGGCCTTCGAAAACCACAGGATCGGGCAGCCGGTGTTGGCATACGGCGCGCTCGTGGGCAAAAGTTTCCTGGTTTGGGTGATGGCTGGCAGGTGCGTGCCCACGGTGTAGTGCCAGACCAATGGGGTGGACATCATTGCTCCTCTTGTTGTTCAGTCAACTTGAGGATGGTCGATACCTGCCTCCCATACAAGCAAGGGCACGGACCATTGCGCGCGCAACAATAGAGCGGCGCTTCCAGTCCGCACAATGTCCGCTAGTCGAAAGATATTTCACAAGTCGTGATGAAACTTTTTTGCTTCATCTGAAGACGGTTGTGGACGTAGACGGCACTCGGTAATGTGCCCAGGAGTCAACCCCAATTTCCAAGAGGGTAAGCGCGATGACCGGGACCGTGATTGTTGTGGACGACGATGAAAGCATCCGCAAGGCCTTAGGGCGGCTGCTGCTTGCAAAAGGATTTGCATCAAGGGCGTTCGGCTCGGCCGAAGAGTGTCAGGTTGCCCTGGAAGACATCCGCGGCCCCGCCTGCGTGGTAGCCGAACTGATCCTGCCTGGCATCAGTGGTCATGATTTGCTGAAGCGATTGCCACCGCATGTGCCCTTCATCATGTTGACCGGCTGTGCAGATGTGAAGCAAACGGTTGAGACGATGATGGCGGGCGCCGTTGACCTTCTTGAGAAACCATTGGCCGAGGACCGCCTCATCACGGCGGTAAATCGTGCGCTGGAGCTGGCCGCGCAACGCGGCAAGGAATGGACCATCAAGGCGGCACTCGATGCTAAGGTTCAACGGCTGACAAATCGCGAGCGAGAGGTAATGGCGATGGTAACGACCGGACTCCGAAATAAGGAGGTCGCCAACTTCCTCGGCATCGTTGAGAAAACCGTGAAGGTCCATCGCGCCCACATCATGGACAAGCTCGAGATCGACTCGCTCGCAGAACTTGTGCGCTGCGCCGATAAGCTGGGGATGACATACATTCCGCCCGCGACAGGTCGGAATGCGAGTGCCCGCAGCATCCTGGAGGCTGGTTCACTAAATTGACGGGCAGGCCTTCTCTGTCACCCGTTGGTGAACACGCCCCCATTTTTCGGCGCACCTTTCAAAAAAAAACGGATCATCGTGATCGACGCCATCCCGATTCATCGAATCGAGGATAAGAGCTTGCACGCTACGACACGTGCACCACGGCTTGTCCTGCCGAAGGGCGATTTTTTCCGACGTCCCCAACTCTCATAGTACTGATTCGTCATGCCTGCCAAGGAGCCGCTTTGAGGTCCACCAAATCTGATCATGAGTGCGCAGAAACGCTGTATGCCTTGCTTAGAGGCGGAGAGTGCCTCACCCGCAAGGAAATCGTTGAAAGAGACTTGCTATCCAACCACGATTTCGGAAGAGCCCGAAAGGTACTAGCCGGTGCAGGGATGCTTCAGAATGTCCATAAATCCGGATATACATTGTCCATACATGTACTGGGCGGTCCGCCTGAAGCGTTTCTGCGTGGCTTGTCGCCGATGGAAGACGAATTCGATGCGCTTTTGTCGGTATGGAAAATCGAGCCGCTCAAATCCGCCGTCGGGACGAGCAGCCGCATTAATAGAAGGTTTGCACGAGACGAGCATTCAGATGCCACCGAACCGGCATCCGTGATGTGAGACTGGGTGCCTTCCGCTCATCTACCCTTCTCGAATGCGCGAAGCAACTGCCATTGAGACGAGTGGCCGACGACTTCGTTAGCATGTCTGGCTTTCGAACGATTCGACGAACCGCCATGGCACTCTGATGTTCGCCTGAGCAGCAGCGTCAATGCACATCCACGTCGGGGGCGTTGCCCTGGCTGCTCGCCGCGGGTGAGCGGCCTTCCTTTTGATAGGTTCCAGGAAGCCAGCGAACCACCATCAACAATAGTGGGGTGGCGGCCATCGATAGCGCCACCACGGCAGTCACAATGGAGGCTTGCTCCGCGTTCAGCAGGCGCGCCGACTCCGCCACGGCCATGACGACGAACGCAAACTCTCCGCCCTGGGACAGGAGGACGGCAAAGTAGAGACGATCGGCTGATGGCAACTGAAACCGCTTTGCGAGAACAATCAGGCCGGATATTTTTGCGCCCAGCAGAACCAGGAGAAGCACCGCTACCAGCAACGGCTTCCTCGCCAATACGTCAAACTCGATGGACATTCCCACAGCCATAAAGAACAGGCCGAGCAGCACACCCTTGATTGGTCCGATGTCTGCCTCTATCTCCTGCCGGCAATCGGATCCTGCCAGCAGTACACCGGCCACGAACGCACCAAGGGACATCGACAGGTGCACGCTGTGCATGAGCAGTGCGATCCCAATCACCCAGAGCAGGGCGAATACCGTGACCATGTCCCGGGTGCCGCTACGTTTGATGATTGGCAAGATATACCGAAGAAGGACGCTTCCTCCAAACACAACCGCCGCCAGCATACCCATCGCCACCAGCGCCGCAATCCACCCCGAATCCGTGTCGGTGCTGGTGGGGGCGGGTGAAAGCAGTGGCAGGAGCGCAATCATCGGGATGGCCGCCATGTCCTGAAACAGGAGGATGCCAAAGCTCGTACGGCCTACCGGCTTGTCCATCAAGCCACGCTGCTCAAGAATCGCGATCACCATGGCCGTCGAAGACAGGGAAAGCGCAAAGCCCGCTGCCACCCCTACGCGCCAGTTCAACCCAAAGGCCATGAATGCCAAGGCCAGCAACGCCGCACACAGAACAACCTGGGCCCCTCCATAACCAAAAATGGAATGCCTCAGCTCCCAGAGCTTTCGAATATCCATCTCGATGCCGATGATAAACATCATCAGCATGATGCCCAGTTCAGAGATGTGGAGTACCGCGTCGACGTCGGTAAAGAGGCCAAAGGCGGAGGGGCCGATCACCATCCCTGCGACCAGATAGCCGAGTACGGAGCCGAATCCAAGGCGTATCGAAATGGGCACCGCGATGAGGGCCGATGCGAGGAATAGCACTGCCTGGAGCAGCAGTTCCATGATTGCCATCCTTCATATACATCAAGATCAGCGCTCGGAGGACGGTTGTATTGCTACGGCATCCGATCGATCACGCCGGGAGCACGGGCATGCGGCCTCAATCTGTCCTCATGCGGCAGATTCGTCCATTGGACCAAAGTCCATTCTGCTTGAAGTGCCCCCCCGGAACGACCGATTGCCGATAACGATGGACACCACGCCCGTTTCGCATCACATACATACGACGCGTAAGACCTGCGCGGCAAGTCCGTGTGCGCATCGCAGGGCTGCAGCTCTGTGAAGCCGCTGCAGGTGCCCTGTCATCCGATTGAGCCAATCGCGCGAAACTGAGCGCACAGCCTGAACACATCTTCGGACAACGGCGTCTGCTTCGCCTTGCCGTAGCGGGTGGCGAGTTTCATCAGCTCCTTGATGTCGCGCCCGCTTGCTTTGGGGTAGGCTGCGGTCAAGATGTTCACCAGTTCGTCGTCCAGTGCCGCGCCGCACTGGCCCGCCTGCAGGCGCCATAGCCGCGCCGCATCTTCCCTGCCCGGCGTCTCGTACTGGATGGTGGCAATGCAGCGCGACAGGATCGCATCATCGACGTCGCCGGTACGGTTAGTGGTCATGAACAACAGCCCGCTGAAATACTCCAGCGTGCGCAGGAACTCCGCAACGATAGCGTTATGCTCCAGGTCGTTGCCGCGGCGGCGAATGTAGACATCGGCCTCATCCAGCAGCAGCACCGCGTTCCAGCGCATGGCCCGACGCAGTATCTCCATGAGGCTCGCGCCCACCGATGCGGCGGTCGTGCCCAACTGTCCGGAATGCACGCGGTAAAGCGGCTTGCCGACGATTTCCGCATACACCTCTGCAGTCAACGTCTTACCAAGGCCGGGCGCTCCCTGGCAGAGGATGGTCGTGCCGCCCGATTTGCCTGGCACGACATCCTGGACCAGGACGTTCATGTGCGAGGTCAGAATGTCGATCAGGTCGCGGTGGTGGTCCGGCAGCACCAGCTTGTCGCGCAGTTCGGGCTGGTACCGGTATTCGCTCAGGTGTTGTACATGCACCCAGACGTTCCGATGCCATTCCAGATGGAATAAGTGTACGTAGCCGTGTAGCGGCAATTTTTCAAACCCGGTGGCAACGCCGGCTCTGCGCCAGAACTCGGCGTCGCATGTCACTTCGAAACGGCGCTCGAGCCGCTCCTCGTCGTTGATGCAGCGAGCCGCCACGCCGTCGCCAAGACGCGCCAGCGCTACGGTACCCTTCCCTTCGGCAGTGAAGGCGGCCCCCGTGGCGATGTACTGTGCGCCGAAGCTGCGCTGGTAGCGCACAAAGCGTTGCGCGTGCCGTTCGTATTCCTGACGGAATTCCGCGCATTCCTTGAAGAAGCCGAAGTCGGCGAGAAGCTGCGGGATGGTCCGGTCGACGATCTCGTCACGCGTAACGACGATCGAAGTCGTCATGCCCGCCCTGCGCCGCGCGGGATCGGTCAGCTCCGAATTCGCTGACAGCATCGTGTTCGCCAACAGGTCGATGGCAACGTAGGGCATGCCCTGCTCGGGCTCCACGTGACGAATGCGCTGGACCAACCACGGCAGCAGCACCCCATCGCGACTGCGCTGATACAGCCAGCCGTCGATGACGTCGCGCGACAGGTAAGCGACAAGCCCTGCCACGAGCAATTCCAGGCTGGGAATGGTGCGCGCCTGCGGCGCGTTGTAGATGTTATCCAGCGCAAGCATCTGGAAGAGAAGTTCGCGTTCGTTCTGCGCCTTGCTCAGCGTGTAGAGCGAATTCAGCGACTGCGCGTCAAACAGACCGGCCGACACTGACATGCTGCCATGACAGATGCCATGCGCCTTGAGTTGCCGGGCCAGCGCAGACTCGGCCTGGACCATTGCAAGTAGCGGGTGAATCAGGGACTGCGGAATCTCGAGATTCATGGGTTGCACTCCGTTAGCGGCAAATCCCGGGGCTCACACAACGGAGCGCTATGCCAGGAAAAAGCGGATGGCCTCGGTCACAATTGGCGGCTGTACCGCATGCGTGCCGTTGAATTCGACATATTCGACGTCGTAACCGGCGGCCTTTAGCTTCGCGGCGTTGGTGCGGCCGCTCGTCTGCACGGGCAATTGCTCGTCAGCCAGCCCATGCGCGATAAATACCTTTGGCGAGCCTTCCTGCATGAATACGGACATGAACCCGCCGGAGAAAGCAATGACGTGGCTGGCAATATCGCCGTTGGTGATGCCAATCGATAGCGCGTAGCTCGCACCGTCCGAAAACCCTGCGAACGCCAGTCGATCATGGCGAATCCGATAACGACCCGAAACCGCGCCGAGCGCCTGCTGCAGCCGCTGCAGGTCAGGCCCGTTACCGCCAATGACGATGTCCCAGGTAGGAAAGGTCGAATGCGGCGCCAGCACCAGGAAGCCATGCGCGTCCGCGTGCGGCTCGATGAAGGGCAACACCTTTTCCGGAAAGCCGCCGGCGCCGTGAAACATGATCAGCAATGGCACCGGCGCCGGGCCGAGCCCTGCTGGTACGTAAAGGACAGCGTCACGCTCGTCGGCAATTCCGAGCGGATGGCGGCCCGGTGGCAACCGGGGCTGTAACGGCTCGGCATGCGTAAAAGTCATCCGGCCTAGCAGAGAAGGATCGAACATGACGGAGGCGACGCATTATCAGGTTGGTGATATGTAATATATCACCAATTTTGTGCATGGGATTCCCAATCCGTTACGCCGAGGCGGACATGCGTAAGCGCCGCATTCTTGGCTGCTGGCAAGAGGCACGAAAAGGTGCCAGCGAAAATGGGATGGCCCCCTATACTCCCTACGGGTCACCATGGCTGGTGACTAGCGACTTTCCAATAAGCGAAATGGCCTTGATGCCAGCGGTGCCAGTTCGCCGACGCCATGAACGCAGGCGCAAAGCCGCATGCAGATATCATGCGGCTCGGCCCGGGTACTCGATTTCGGAGGGCGCGATGCGTGATGCTCAAACGGTGCTGCAACTCGCAAGACGCCACGTCGCCGATGCCTGATGGCGTCGTTTGCACCTGAACCGCGCGACGCGCCTGCGGGGCTCACTTCATGAATTCAGCGGACGCCGAGTTGATTCCCGATGCCTCGACACCTCTTCGCGCTCGCGACATCGTCGTGGTCGGTTCCTCTATGGGCGGCGTGAGTGCACTGCCGGAGTTCTTCTCTCACTTTCCTGCGGAGATTCCCGCCGCATTCTTTGTCGTTCACCACCTGGGAGCTGGGTACCCCGGACAGATTGACCGCGTGATCGGGCAACGCAGTCGCTTGCCGGTGAGCTTCGCGGCAGACGGCGAGTTGGTTGGCACCGGCCGCGTCTACGTCGCGCCGCCCGACGCGAACATGTCACTGGAGCGGGGCCGCGTCGTCGTTCAGCCGAGCCCGCGCGAAAGCTACCACCGCCCCTCGATTAACGCGCTGTTCCGGTCGGCGGCGGCGGCCTATGGGCGGCGCGTCGTCGGCGTCGTGCTCACTGGCATGATGGAGGACGGTGTCGCGGGGTCCTGGGAGATCTGGCGCCGAGGGGGCCTCATCGTCGTCCAGGACCCGGCCGAGGCCCCGTCGCCGGATTTGCCAACGCGCGTCCGCGAAACAGTGCCCGTCGACTACACGGCGCGGTTGGCCGACATTGCGGAGTTGATTCTGGACTTCGCCACCCGCCCGCGGCGCGCGCCTCCGCTGGCCGGCGATTTCCAGGCGCGGGTGATGATCGTCGAAGACGAGCGCATCGTCGCGAAGAGCATCGAGAACGATCTTCACGCGCTGCAATACGACGTCTGTGCGTCGGTCTTGACGGGCGAGGCGGCGGTCGAAGCGGCCGGGCGAACCCTTCCGGACGTGATCCTGATGGACATCCGCCTTTCCGGTGCGATGGACGGAACGCAGGCCGCGTCGCTGATCTGGGAGCGGTTGCAGATTCCCGTCGTCTACCTGACCGCCTACGCGGATGCCGAAACGCTCGCGAGCATCAAGCGCACCAACGCCTACGGATACGTGATGAAGCCCTATGAGGCTGCTGAAGTGCACGTCGCGCTGCAACTGGCGCTCGAACGGCGCGACCGGGAACAGATCACGTAGCGGCGCGTGTCACGGTGACCCGTGTTCCGCGCTCCGACTCGACGCGAACTTGCGCGCCGATCTGCTCCGCGAGCAGGTGCACCAGTTGCATGCCCAAGGTGACCTTCGCCGGCGCCCCTCCAAGGCCGACGCCGTCGTCTGACACGCTCAGCAACGCCGCATGTTCGTCGAGCGTTGCAACGACGGTGCCTCTGCGGCCGATCGGAAAGGCATGCTTCAGGGAATTGCTGATCAACTCGTTTAGTATCAGCCCGCACGGCACTGCCAGCGCGATGTCCAGGCTCGACGATGCAATCTCCAGGCGCAGGCGCACCCGCTCACGATCGACACCGTACACGGCCAGAAGATCCTTTGCGAGCTGGGTGGCGAACTCCGACATGTCGACACGCGCGAGATCAAAGGAGCTATAGAGCGTCTGGTGGATGTCGGCAATGGCGCGGATGCGCCCGCCCATCTCCGAGAGTGCAGTGTGCGCAGCCTGGTCCGTAACGTGCTGAGCCTGCAATCGGAGCAACGCGGCAATGACCTGCAGGTTGTTCTTCACGCGATGATGGATCTCGCGCAGCAGTGTCTCCTTCTGCAGCAGCGATTCGCGCAGCAACTCGTTGCCGTGCTCGATCTCTCGTGCGCGCAAGTACAGGTCGCGCTCCAGGCGTTGCTGGACCTCCCGGCTCGAATGCTTCAGCCGGTGGAGCTCGGTGACGTCGACGACGCGATGGATGATGTAGCGCACGCGTGCACGATCGTCGAGCACCGGGAAATTGGCCGGCTGCCAATAATGTTCCGCAAAGATGCTCCCCGACCCGGTGTCGTTCGGCTCGTGGATGTCGTACTTCTGCACGGCCATGAAGTGGGCCACGCCGTTGCGCAGCACTTGCGTGAACGAGGCCTTGAGATTGCTCACACCGGTCGCGTCGACCTCGTCCGGGTTGTCTGGAAAGACGTCGAACATGTGACGACCCAGGATGTCCTGCCGACGTGTCATCGTCGCCTTCAGGTACGCATCGGCGACCGCAACGATGCGAAAGTCGCGATCCACGACGAGGTACGGATCGGGGCCTGCCTGAAAAATAGCTTGAAAGTCCGGCAGGGAGCCATCGATGCTTTCCATTCGCTTCCCAGTCAATGTCGAATCTCTGCCGCGCCGTTCGTTCCGATCGCAAGGAGCGGTGTCCACCCCAGCATTAGGGTCGGTGCCAGGCAGACGCTCAGTCGAATGTTGCGCCGATGTCCGCTTCAGGGCAACCAGCCAGAGAAAGACAACGCCCTCTCACGGTCGGTCGCGCCTTCGCCTCTGGAGCCGCAAAGTCCTGCCCAGCTTGGCCGAGGACCGAGACCGGCCACAGATTGGCAATGCAGCAGCCCCTTGCCATTGACCGCGCGGTAAACGATCGTCGCAAAAGGCAGCAATCCGTCATCGACGATTCGAGGGATTGAAACGCGGATCGTCAGCAATATCTGCCTTTCCAGGCACGGAGGTTGCGGAACACTGCATCGGCAATCCACCGCCAGAAAGGAGATCGTTCATGTTGCGACGCGATATCGTGGTGATCGCCGCCTCGAAGGGCGGGGTCGCGGCCTTGTGCCGCGTGGTCGGTACGCTGACTGACAAATTTCCTGGCACGCTGCTGGTGGTGCAGCACACCTCCGCCACCAGCCCGGGTTACCTGGACCGGCTCCTCCAACGCCATACGTCGATGCCAGTGTCATACGCCAATGCCGGCGAAGTCATGCAACGCGGGCATTTCTACCTCGCGCCCCCGGGCTGCCATTTGACCGTCTCCAGGCGTGGCACGATGGCGCTGGATGGCGGGCCCCGCGTGAACTTCGTGCGTCCGGCCGCCGACCCGCTCTTCGCCTCCGCAGCCAAGCATTTTGGCTCGCGTGTAGCAGGCGTGGTGCTCACCGGCTTCGATGGCGACGGCGCGGCCGGGCTGCAGGCCGTCAAGCAGGCAGGCGGTGTCAGCATCGTGCAGCACCCAGCGGAGGCCGAAGCGCCCGACATGCCGATGAGCGCCCTGAATCGCGACAAGCCGGACTACGCCATCTCGCTGGGCGAACTCGGTCCGCTGCTCTGCGCCCTGGCCGAGGGCCGAGACGGTCACCAACATCTGGCGTGAGACCTATGGCGCGCGGTCTCTTATCACGTCCTTGCATGCCCAGGCCGGCGAAATGAAATTCTTACGTGTCGGACGGTGGATGGCTTTCCTGGCCTTTCGTAACCATGAGGATCTTCGTGCGGGCAGGGACAAGCTTGGGAAAGGGCGCGTAATGAGTTCCCGCGCATGCCGTACGGCGCACTTGACGCGGAGATGGATGCATATCGTGGCCGGTTAGCGGGGGCGGGCGCCAGTTTTGGCGCATCCGGCAGGCAACAGGCGCCCTGGCAGAAAGAACGGCGGGAAGGCAGGTGCCCCGCCGGTCGAGCAGGCCGGCGACGCGCTCAGGCGAGCGCGCGCTCGGCCGAGGGCCGCCTATCGGCCATGCCGCCCACTTCGGCGATCAGTTCACGCAGGCGCTCGGCCGCAATGGGCTTGTGCAGCACGCGCAGGCCGCTGGCGTGCAGGGCGCGCAAGCGATCGGGTGCCGTATCGCCGGTCACCAGCACCGCTGGCGCGTCGGTACCCAGCGTCCGGCGCAACGCGGCCACCGCGTCGATGCCGGTCACTCCGTTGCCCAGTCGATAGTCGGCGAGGATCAGCCCAATCGGCGCCTGCGCATCGGCAGCCGCCGCCGCGTGGGCGGCCAGCACGTCGTCGACGGTGGCCCCGGCGTAGACCGGATGGCCCCACAGCGCGAGCAGTCCGCCCAGTGCCGAGCGAATGCCCGCGTCGTCATCGATCAGCACGATGCCGATTGCCTGGGCCTGGGCCTGGGTGGCGGCAGACATGGCGATGACGTCGTCGCTCACCACCCCGCCCGCCACCACATCCGGCCGCTGCGTCGGCATGGCCGCCGCCAGCGGCACCGTCACGGCGAACATGGTGCCCCGGCCCGGAATGGAACGTACCGCCACCCGATGGCCCAGCAGTGCAGCCAGCCGGCGCACGATCGCCAGTCCCAGCCCTAAACCCTGTCCGTCCGGACGCCGCGCATCGGGCAACTGCGTGAACTCGTCGAAAATGCGCGCCTGCTCCGCCTCGGGAATACCCGGCCCCTGGTCGATGACCTGGATTTCCACCGCGCCCGTCCGACGCCGGCAACCCACCAGCACACGGGCACCCGGCGCATAGCGCAGCGCATTCGACAGCAGGTTGTCGATGATGCGATGCAGCAGCGCAGGGTCCGTGTCGATCCAGACATCGGCGCCATGCACCCGCAGCTGGCCGCCCTGCTCCCGGGCCAGCTGCGCGTACTCGTCGCCCATTTCGACCAGCCAGGCGCCGAGCCACAGCGGCTGGCGACGCACCGGCATCAGCCCGGCATCGAGCCGCGACGCGTCGAGCAGACCGTCAAGCATGGTGCCGATCTTGTCGAGCGTGCCGTCGAGGCGGCCAGCGATATGGGCAGCCTGCGCGGCGGGCACATCGGTGCGGCGCGCCAGGCCAGCGAGCGTGGCGGTCAACAGGCCAAGCGCGTAAACCGGTTGACGCAGGTCGTGGCTTGCGGCGGCCAGAAAGCGCGTCTTCGCCAGATCGGCCTCGGTCGCGCGGTCGCGCTCGTGCTTGAGTTCGCCGATCAGGGCCAGGTTCTCGAAGCGCAACCGCACGCTCTCGCGTAGCGTGCGGTGTGTGTTGCGGCTGTAGTACAGGTTCACCGCCAACAGGCAAAGCGTGAACAGCAGATAGATCCTGTAGACCGTGCCGTCGTGGACAAAGCAGTACAGCGCAAACGGCGCCAGCATGGCCACGATGGTGCCGATGGCCGTGGGCCGATGTGCCGATAGCGACGGCACGGCGCCCCCCGACATGCCGGCCAGCACGACGCAGGCAAACGCCACCAACGGCGGCTGCTCGGGCAACAGCCAGGAGGACCCCACCAGGCCCCACATCAGTGCAGACAGCCACGACATCACCATGAAGCTGCGCGCCCAGCGGGCCGGCACGATCGGGCCCCGCTGGCGGAAAAAATGGATCGAATGCACGATCCGCAGCGCGGTCAGCACGTAGATCGCACCGCTCCAGACCAGCAGGACAGCCATCGGCACGCTGTCGCGCAGGATCGCGATGACGGGCAACGGGATGACGAAATTCGCCGCCAGCACCGCGTTCGACTGCCGGTACAGCAGGCGCACCAATTCGACGTCGGTCGGATCGGCGCCCATCGCGCCAGGCAGTTCTTTTTGCGTCATCGGAGTGGCAGTTGGCTCAAAAAAGCGGGAGTAAGTGGCGTCGGCGCCTGATATTATCCGTTTGCCCGCGAACAGACAAAGCGCCTTTTTCCATGGCTTGCCAATGTCTGCCATGTCCGCGATCCTCCACGCCCCCAACCCATGACCGCTTCGCCCTCGCCCACCCGCATTGCGCTCGCCGACGATCACGCCATCGTGCTCGAAGGATTGAAGCTGCTGCTGTCGGCGGTGGAAGGCGTGACGGTGGTGGGCACCGCCGTGGACGGCGCCGCACTGCGCACGCTGCTGGCCACGCAGCCGGTGGACCTGCTGGTGCTGGACCTGCATATGCCGGCGCTGGACGTGCGACAGTTCCTGGGCGAGGCGCGGACCCGCTTTCCGGCGATGCGGGTGCTGGTGCTGACCGGCGATGGCGATGCGCAGGCGATGTCCGCCACCATGGCGGCGGGCGCGCATGGCTTCCTCGTCAAGCGCAGCGACGTCAGCGAACTGCTGCCCGCCATCGAGGCGCTACGCCTGGGCCAGCCCTACATCGGCGCGGGAATCGGCCACGGCGCTCACGTTGGCCAGCGCCCGCGCGCCCACGCCGCCGCGACGGCGCCAGATGCCGACGACGTACTGACCCGCCGCGAATGCCAGATCCTGGCGTTGATCGCGCGCGGCGCCACGGCCAGCGAGATCGCAGCCGAACTGAAAATCAGCCCGCTCACCGTTCGCAAGCATCGCGAGAACCTGATGCGCAAGCTGTCGCTGCACAACACGGCGGAACTGGTGGCCCATGCCGTCCGGGTGGGATTGCGCACCGTATAGTCGCAATCCCCTCTGCCAACAGGGCTCCGCCCGCGCCGCCGCGCCAGTTTCCACCGCGCCACCACCCCGAAATACGACGGGTGCCGTATTTTCCCCGCCCGCCCTGCCCGGTATATTTCGCCCGCTCGCCTCGCAAGCCACGCGGCGAAGCACCACACAAACACACAATAAATATCGGACGCGCGGCGCCAGTCGTGCCTCCAAGGGTTGACGGGACATCCATGGCACAACTGCTCTTCTATCGGCAGCCGGAGATGCTGAACCGCTACCGCCATCGCCATCTGCGCATGCTGCCGGTGGACAACGCGTACGGTTTCGCACGGCACACCAACTCCACCGTACTGACGCTGGCCGAGTTCGGCATCGCCAGCCGTGTCTACCCGATCCTGTTTGCGGGCGATGCCACCGGCAAGCCCGTGCCGGTGGTGCTGCTTGGCGTGCGCAGCGACGAGAACCTGTTCGTCGACGCGGATGGACGCTGGGATGCCCCGTATGTGCCGGCCTTCGTGCGCCGGTATCCGTTCGTGCTGGCCGACGACGGCGGGCAATGGAACGTCTGCATCGACCGCGCCTATCCCGGCTTCGTCGACGACGCCGCCGGCGAACTGGGCACGCCGCTGTTCGGCGACGACAACGAGCCGCTGCCGGCGCTGCGCGGCAGCATCGACTTCCTCGAAGCGTTCCAGCGTACGTTCGAACGTGCCGTGGCCTTTGCCGCCGAACTGGCCGCGCACGACCTGCTGACCGAAGTGCACGCCGTGGCCGACGTGGGCGAGGCCGGCCGGTTCTCGCTGTCCGGCCTGCTGGCCGTCGACGAAGCGCGGCTCGCCGCCCTGCCCGCCGAGGTGCTGGCGCGCTGGCTCACGGACGGCACGATGAAGGCGGTCATGGCCCATCGGCTCTCGCTCGACCTCCTGCCACAGCTCGCCCAGCGGCTGCGGGAACGCCTGCCGGCGACGTCCGCCAGCAGCGATCCGGCAACGGAAGCCGTTGCCGCCACCAACGCCGACGCCGACGCCGACGCCATCGAAGCCTGACTCCGTCGCTGACATGACATCTTGACACGCCCCGGGGCCAGCCTCGCGGGCGCGCGGTAGCTGGCCGACCATCGCCGGCACGCACGGGTTTTCAGTTCAACACAATCAACGGGTTGCCGCACCGTGCCATGCCGCGCGGGGGCCGGGGGAAATCGCCATGAAGAACCACGCCACGCGGCTGCGCCGCGAACGTCTTGTCGCGCGCAAACTGTCCATTGCCATTGCCACCCTGATCGGTACGGCTGGGATGCTCGGCGAAGCGGCGGCACAGGTCGTTGCCTCGGGCAAGACCAGTACGACGGTCACCCCGGGCGCTGCCGTAACGAGCGTGGACACCACCAGCAAGGTCGGGGCCACGGCCTTCAACGACTTTTCCGCGTTTAACGTCGCCAACGGCCACACGGTCAACCTGAACCTGCCAACTGGCACCAGCGCGCTGATCAACCTGATCGGCGGCGGCCGCAGCCAGATCGACGGTACCGTCAATGCGCTCAAGGACGGCCGGATCGGCGGCAACGTGTTCTTCGCCAACCCCGACGGCTTCCTGATCTCCAGCTCCGGGGTGATGAATGCCGGCTCGCTGCACCTGTCGGCACCGTCGCGCGGCTTCATGGACAGCTTCTTCCTCGGCAAGGACCAGCCGAATGGCGTCGCCGTCGACCTGCTGATGCAGGGGCAGCAGCCCATCGAGCCACACAGCCTGATCGAGGTGCGGGGCCGCCTGAACGCGGCCGACACCATCGACCTGCGCGCCGGAAGGATCGTCGTTGGCAACACCGCCCAATTGCGTGCCGGCGTGCCTCAGGCCGAGTTCGACCAGATGGTGAACACCGCCGGCATCACGCAGGCCGGCCAGGTGGTGGCGGTACAGGGGCGCATCTTCCTGGCGGCCACCGGCGACGTCGACATCAGCGGCCGGCTCGACGCGGCGGCCGCGCCCGACAACGGTGGGCAGATCGACGTCACCTCGGGCGGCCGGCTCGACGTGCATGGCGGCGCCGTACTGAACACCCGCAGCGGGGCCGGCACCGGCGACGCCATCAAGGACGGCAGCATCAGGCTGCTGGCGGAGTCCATCAATACGGCCGGCACCGATCTGGTCTCGTCCGTGACATCCGAGGCTTCCGTCAACATCGCCGACGCCACGCTAACCAGCGGCGATATCTCGATCGACGCCCGTAGCCAGGCCATCTACAAGAAGAACATCACCTCGCTTGCCGATGTGCCCGTCGCCACCAGCGGTTCGCTCGGGCTGGCGGACCTGATCGGTGACGTCACGCTCGGCGCCATGCAGACCCGCAGCCGCGCCAGCGTCAATATCGGTGCCGGCGCCAATATCCAGGCAAGCGGCACGCTGGCGATGAAGGCAGAATCCTCCGCCGAGACCACGTTCAGCCAGATGTCGCTGTGGAACATGCTGGTGCCGTTCAGCGTCGATTTCCTGAAGGCCGACGTCGATTCGGCGGCCTCGGTATCGGTGCAGTCCGGTGCCGCCCTGCGCGCAAACACGCTGGTGGCCGAGGCCGTCAACAAAGCCACGCTCGACGTTTCGGTCACCTCGATCTCCACCGAGGACAACGTCGCCGCAGGCGTGGCGCTGACCGGTGCGCGCTCCAACGCCAGCGTGGATGTTGCTGCCGGCGCGGACGTCAACGTCACCGGCGACGTGCGGCTGGCCGCCAGCAATACCAACAGCTTCAACACCTCAATGAGCCAGACCGCAAACGACGACGGTGTGGCCGGCGGCGCGGCCGCGATCTTCGACGGGCAGACGGCGGCCACGGTACGGCTCGGCACCGACCTGGTCGGCGCGCGCGACGTCACGCTCGCCGCGCAGGACGACACGCTGAAGAACCGCACCAATGCGTCGTCCACGGTGGGCGGCATCCACCTGCTGCAACGCGTCTACGGCATCGGCGCGCGCGGGGCCGAGATGGTCCAGAAATACTTGCTGAACAGCAAGAACGGCACGCCCAAGGCCGACGACCGCGCCGATTCCGATGGATCGCCGTTCAAGCTGTCCGGCGCGCTCTCATACACCGATTTCTCCAGCGGCGCCACCGCCGAGGTGGCGAATGGCGTGCGCATCGACGCCACCGGCAATGTGGTGGTGGCCGCCACCGTGCGCGATGCGCAGATCCACGCCATGAGCGCCAGCTCGGCCGACCAGGACACCTCCAGCGGCAACCAGAACAGCACCACCGAAGCCTCGGTCAGCGGCGCGGTGACGCTCGGCTTCTACCGTCACGAGGCCAATGCCCGCGTGGGCGACGGGGCGACCATCACGGCCGGTCAGTTCGGGCTGCTGTCGGACGTCTCGCTGCCCTATGCGTTCACCTGGGGCAAGTTCGACAACCTCGATGCGCTGATCGCCAAGGCCACGGCAACGCTTGGGCTCTCCGACCAGCTCACGGGCTACGCCAACGCCTCGACGAACGCACACGATGGCGACCTCGGCGTAGGGGGCGCGGTCAGCTACCTCGACTTCACCAACCGCAGCCGCGCCACAGTAGGCGATGGCGCGTCGGTCACCGTCAAGCCGTCCGTCAACGGCACCTGGGGCGCGGACCTCGGCAACGGCACTCGCGCCGATTTCGATACGGCCGTGCACGTCAAGGCGACGATGGAGACCGAGGGCGCCTTCTCGGCGGGCAACCTCGGCCTGACTGGCAACGGCAGCGGTGGCAGCGGCGATGCCGCATCGGTCGGCGGAGCCTACAACCAGGTCAACTTCGATAACGGCGTGGAGGCCCGCGTCGGTCGCGGCGCAGTGATCGGCGGGAACGTCGTGAACGCCGATGGCACGGCCGGCGCGCGCGTCGACGTGGCCGTCACGGCGGACGCCACGGAGCGCCTGTTCGTGCTGACCCCCAGCGCGGGCCGGGGCGGCGGCTTTGGCCTGAACGGCACGTTCGCATACGTCAACACCGCCCATGCGACGACAGCCGTCATCGATGCCGGTGCGCAGGTAATGGCCAACAACGTGCGCGTGGCCGCCCAGGACGACACCGTGATCTGGTCCGTGTCCGGCGGCATCAACAAGTCAGAAAGCGCCAGCGTGGGGCTGGGCAATGCACTGATCGAAGTTGCCACCGACACCGAGGCCCGCATCGGCAGCGATCAGGCCGGCGCCGACGTGGTCACCCTCCTGGCATCGAACGTCGATGTCGGCGCACGCACCGACGGTCGCGTCGAAAGCATTGCGGTGGCGGGCGCCATCACCACGCAGGCGGCCCCCGAAAAGCCCAAGGAACCCAAGCCCAGGAAGGAACCGGCCGACCCGGGCTTCTTCGACAAGCTCGGCGGCAAGCTCTCCACACTGGGCACCGCGCTGAAATACACCCTCCTTGGCGACGCCCAGGCCCCGCAGACCGCGCCAAAGTTCGGGCTCGGCGTCTCGGGCTCCTCGGCAATCAACCTCGTGTCGATGAAGACCAGCGCCGGCGTCAGCAACGCGAACCTGACGCTGGACGAGGGCGGCCTGGCGGTCACGGCGGTCAACAACACGGATATCGGTGCCTTCAGCGGCGCCGCGGCCCTGACACGGGCCAACGCGCAGAGCAGCCAGGGCAGCGCGGCCATTGCGGGCGCCCTGGCGCTCAACGACCTGGCCAACACCACCGAAGCCACGCTGCACAACACGAGCGTTACCGATGCCACGCATGTCGACGTGATGGCGCTGTCGGGCGGCGAGCAGCTTGCCGTGGCGCTAGGCCTGGCCGTCAATGCCTCGGCCGACCAGAGCAAGGCGGCCTCGGCGGCCGGCTCGGTCTCGGTCAGCACCGCGCGCAATGCCGTGCGGGCCACGGTGGACGACAGTACGATCACGGGCCAGGCCCACCGCACCGACGTCGATGTGCTGGCCTACGACCGCACCACGCTCGGCACCGGGGGCGGTGCCCTGCTTGGTGGCGGCCGGGGCGGCGTGGGCGCCGCCGTCACGTACAGCGATATCGGCAATACGGCAACGGCCATCGTGGACAACACGGCAATCATCGGAGCCGGCGACGTGCAGGTGCAGGCGCTGACCGCGAGCCTGATCGGCGCGGGCGGCGCCATGGTCGCGGCCACCGGCTCGGGCAACAACGTCACGCTGGGCGGCGCGTTCGTCTTCAACGACATCGGCAATGTGGTGCAGGCCAGCATCCGCAACGGCTCGCGTATCGACGCGGGCAACGTGGCGGTACGGGCCAGCGATACGGCCCGCATCGACGGGCTGGACGCCGTGATCGACCAGCACGATGGCGCCGGCAGCGCCTCGGGGTACGACTACACTGGCGCCGGCGCGGGCAATACCGACACCGATGGCGCCAGCATCGTCGCCGTGGCCGGCAACGTCCAGGCAGGCGGCAACAACGTCGGGGCGTCGATGCTGTTCAACAAGATCGGCAACCGCTTCACGGCCGAGATCGACCAATCGACCGTCACGGCGGCCGCCCGCGTGGACGTCGCGGCGCACAGCGGCGCCACCCTCTTCGGCTATGCGGCCGGCGTGGGCGTGGGCACCGGACAGTTCTCCGGCGGCGGCTCCGTGGTGATCAACGAAATTGGCAACACCGTCACCGCACGCATCGGCGGCGACCAGGCCGCGGTGGCCGCCGGCGCCTTGCAGGTGGCCGCCAGCGATGCCTCGCACATCAGCGCGGTGGCCGGCCAGATCAACGCCAGCCTGGGGACGGGCGCGGTGGGCGCGGCCGTCAGCGTCAACGAGATCGGCAATACGGTCGAGGCCAGCGTGACCGACGCCGCCCTGCACATCGGGGACGCGAACACGATCCGCGCCGACAACACGTCCCGGATCGACACGCTCGCTGCCTCGGCGGGCGGCGCGCCCAGCTTCGCGGTCAATGGTTCCGCGGCCACCGCGACCATCGCCAACACCACGTCGGCACAACTGGTCGATGCCAAGGTCGCGGGCGATGCCCAGCAGCTGTCCGTGCTTGCCACGGACAGCGCGCTGATCCGTTCGCTGTCCGGCTCGGCCGCCGGCAGCGGCAGTGCTGCATTCGGCGCCGCCGCCACGGTCAACCAGATCGACAGCGTGACGTCGGCCGGCATTCACGGCGGCGACGTCGAGGCTGGCAACGTCACGGTGGCGGCCACTACCGATGCGGCCATCGACACGCTCGCTGCCAGCGGCGCTGGCAGCGGCTCGGTGGCCGTGGCCGGTTCGTTCGCCACCAGCCTGCTCGGCGGCAGCACGTCGGCGGTGATCGACAACGGCGCCACGGTGCAGGCCTGGCAGAACGTGGGCGTGCTGGCCCGCCGTGACGACCGCGTGACGGTTGCTGCCGGTGGCGTGGGCATCGGCGTCGGTGTGACCGGCGTTGGCGCAGCCGCCGTGGTCAATGTGATGGACGCCGCCACGTACGCGGGCATCGTCGGGAACGGCACACAGGTCAATGCGCTGGCGCTCGATCCGGCCGCGAAGCTGAACGTCCAGAGTGGCGGGCTCGACGGCCTGGCCAATCTCGCCGACGGCACGGACCTGGGCCATTACGCACGCAGCGACCTGGCCGGCATGCGCGAAACGCTGTCGGTTTCCGGCGTGGCGGTCAACGCCACCGCCACGCATTCGGTAGAAAGCCTGGCGGCGACGGTGGGCGGTGGCACCTATGCCGGAGTGGGCGCGACCACGCAGGTCGATGTGGTGGGCGGCCGCACTGTGGCCGAGGTGCGCGATGCCAGCGTCAACCTGCTGGACGGCGCCGGTCTGGCCCAGGGACTGGACGTGCGCGCCGCCGACCACGCCTATGCGAACAGCTTTGTCGGCGCGCTGGGCGGCGGCGCAGTCGGCGTGGCCGCTGCGGCGGACACCCATGTGTTTGACGGCACCACACGCGCGCAGGTCGTGGACAGCAACGTGCGGGCGCGCGGCACGGCCAGCATCGTCGCGCAGTCGAGCCAGAGCGCCGCGTCGGTCGCGGCCGGCGGCGCGGCCGGCCTCGCGGGCGTGGCTGGCACCGGTTCGATAGCCAAGTTCACCAGCACAACCCAGGCCGCGCTCAGCGGCGGCACCACGGCGGCCGGTGCCCTCTCGGTCGACGCCGATCACCTCAGCCGCATGGCGCTGGGCGCCGGTGCGCTATCGGGCGGCGGCGTGGCGGTGTCTGGCAGCTTTGGCGTGGGGCTGGACCAGAGCCAGACCACTGCGACGATCGATGGCGCCGCGATTCGCGCCACGCGCGGTGTATCGGTCACGGCGGACAGCCGCACCGAGATCGACAACTGGAGTGTCTCTGGCGCGGGCGGCGGTTTCGGCGCCGGGGCGGGCTCGGCCGCCGTCGTGCTGACGGAAGGCGCGACGCAGGCCTGGGTGGCCAACAGCCAGATCGCAGGCTCGACGATCGGCAACGACGTGACGCTGACCGGCACCATCCAGTCCGCCACCATCGACAACAACCGGCTGGCAGGCACTGATGCTGGCGGCCAGGCGATGGGCGGCACGCTGCAGGGCACGAACGGCGCGACGCTGTCCGATGCCACGGTCTGGACCGAAACCGACACGAAAGGCCGAAAGACCACGCTGGTCTCGGGTTCGTTGCGAGATGCCAGCGGCACCGTCGCCCCGTTTGAAGGCGAACTGCGCGACGGCGTGCTGTACGACCCCAACGGTACGGTGATCGCCACGCTGATGGGCGCGGCACCGCAACAGGCCATCGCAGGCGCCGGCTCGCTTACGGTCAGCGCCACCGATCGCACGACCGTCGACAATCTCGCTGGCGGCGCCGGGCTGAGCGGCGGTGCTGGCGTGGGTGCGGCGGCAGTGGTCACGCGCGTGGACAACACGGTCACGGCCTGGATCGACCGCAGCGATGTGAAGACCCAGGGCGACGTGACGCTCCAGGCGCGTGCGGAGCGCGACCTGTCGGCCCAGGCGGTATCGGCCGGCGTGGGTTTCACCGGCGCGGGCCTGGCCGGATCGGTGGCCGTCACGCTGGTCGGTCAGGGCCTGGGCGGCGACGCCGCGCAGCAGCTCGATCACAACGGCGACGGCACGCTGAGCAAGGTCGAGGCACTCGGCCAGCAGGACAAGGTCGGCGCCAGCGGGTTCGGCAATGCCCTGGACAACGACACCCGGACGGCGCTCAACCAGCGCACCGGGGTCTCCGTGAAATCGGGCATCAACGCGGCTGACCTCGACGCGCGCACGGCGGCGGTGATCTCGGGCTCTACCGTTGTGGCCGGCGGCGACGTGCGACTGGACGCCAGCGAAAGCGACCACAACGACATCCTGGTGGGCGCTGCCGCCGGCGGCTTCGCTGGCGTCGGCGCGGCGGTAGGTGTCATGCAGATCCGCCACAACGTCGATGCGCTGGTCGACGGCGCCTCCACGCTGACGGCTGGCGGTGCCATCCGCCTTAGCGCCGGCACCGGCGCGCTTGGCACGAACGCGCCGGCCGCCCAGGTGCTGGCGTACCAGGGTTCAGGGGGCGTGGCTGCGATCGGTGCGGCGGTGGCGACGGTCGACATCGCCAACCAGGTGTCGGCGCGGATTGCAGGCGGCGCCTCCGCGCAAGCCGGCGACGACGTTGCCGTGACCGCCGAAGACGCGACCGATGCCAACGCCGAAGCCCAGGGCTATCAGATTGGACTGGTGGCGGCGGGCGCCGCCGTAGCGACGGCCGACAAGTCTGGCCAGACCCTCGCCGCCATCGGCGATGACAGTGGGCTGCGCACCAACGTGGCCGCGCAAGGCGACGTCACGCTCGGCGCACAACGAAACGGCCGTGTTGGCAGCCTGGCGCGTGCCGGGTCTGGCGGCGCCGGCGCAGCCACGGGTTCCGGTGCCACGGCCACCGACGACGGCATCGTCACCGCCAGCATCGCCAATGCCACGGTGCAGGCCGGCGGCACGGCAAGCGTGGTGGCGGCGGCCGCACCCCAGACACAGGCCCGCGCGGAAGGCTACAACGGCGCGGTATACGCAGCCATCGGCGCCTCGGTGGCCAAGGCGACCGCCGCCACCACCGCGAGCGCCACGATCATGGGCAGCAGCATCGTCGCCGGCGGCGTGGAGGTGCGCGCCGCCACGATGCGCACCGCGGGCAGCCAGAATGCCGACGCCTTCGCCCGCGCCACGGGCGGCGCCGGACTCGTGGGCGCCAATGCCACCGACGCCGATGCCCTGACGCAGACCACAAGCCGCGCGACGATCGGCGGCAACACGGTCCTGCTGGTGAGCAACGCCACGCGTGTCAGCGCCAGTTCCGACACCGGCACGCACGCCAATGCCAACGGCATCACCGTGGGCGGCGTGCTGGCCGTCGGCGCCAACATCGCGCAGGCCGATGCCGATACCGCCACCACGGCGACCATCGAAAACGGGGTGACCGGCCAGGCCGGCGCCACGCTGACCGTGCAGGCCATCGGTACCGACGAGACCACCGCGCAGGCCATGTCGGGCAGTGGCGGGCTGATCTCCGGCGCGGCGGCCGTGGCCGATACGCGCAACCAGTCGCGCACCACGGCAGCGCTGGGCGGCGGCACCGGCACCCAGGCGCTGCTGGCGACCGGCGCGGGCGCTGACGGCAAGATCGTCGTCGATGCCCTTCACACCGCACGCTTCAACGGCGAGGTGGATTCGGTCAACGCCGCGCTCGTGGGCGCCAGTGGGGCCCTGACGCGCCATGACGTCGACGCCAGCGTGACTGCGGGCATTAGCGACGGCGCCAACCTCGTCAGCCATGGCATCGAAGCCACGGCGGCGAACCTGGTGCGCAAGCCATGGCTCGACGGCGGCGAGTACAACGCCGAGGCGGGCTCGGGCGGCTTCCTGAACGGCTCGGCCGTGGTCAGCGAAAGCGACATCGATACCGTCACCCGTACGCTCGTCGGCCAGAACGCCTCGGTGCGTATCACGGGCGACCGCGACGACCCGGGCCGTACGCGCTTCACCGCGTACAGCGACGTCCAGGCGCGCGACAAGACCCGTCTGGATTCGGGTGGCGTGCTCGACATCGCCCGCGCCGAATCGCTGGTCCATGACCATTTCGACACGGCCGTCGTCGTCGCCCAGGGCGCCAACATCGACACCGTGGGCGACGCCAGCTTTGCAGCACGCGTGGCCAGCGATATCGAGACCAGCGCCAATGCCAAGACCTATGGACTTTCGAGTGCGGCGCAGGGCAATTCGGCCGCAACCGTCACCGGCACGCTGGCCGTCAATATCGCCAGCGGTGCGGCGATTCGCGCCGACGGCAACGTCAACCTGCTGGTGGGTTCCGATGCAGACGGCAATGCCAACGCCGTACGCGCGGTGGCCCGCACCGACCTGTTCAACAAGTCGATCGTGCCGGTGCAGACCGACCCGAATGCCGACGCCGCGATCGACATCCAGGGCCGCATCGACGTGGCCGACGGTGCCGCCGTGCGCAGCGTCAAAGACGTCAACCTCTATGCCGAACGCGGCAACCTGCTGGCCGACGGCAAGGGCGTGGGCAAGGACCTGTGGCGCGAGGCGGCGGCCGCGGTGGGCAGCTTCTTCTCGAACCTGTTCGGCGGCGGCGACGTCTCGCTGGACATCGAAGGCGGCTCCAGCAAGACCGATGTCGCGAACCGCGTGAACATCGCCGGTAATGTGCAGGCAGGCATCCAGAACAAGCAGATCCTGCGCGTGGAAGACGCCGCCGATGGCTCGCTGAAGGTGCTCGAGCAGTCAGAAGGCATCACCTTCCGCGAGACCACAATGGACCTCGTGGCGAACCTGCAGGCGGAGATCGATGCCTACACGCGGGCGCGCCAGCAGTACGCGGCGGCCGGCGACGCCTTCGTGGCGCAGATCGACGCCGAGATTTCGCGCCTGCAGCAGGAACTGGCGGCGTTTGGCGGCGTCTCGTCCAAAACCGTCAAGGTGATCGCGGTGGACCCGGTCTACGCCAGCGGCGGCGACGTCAACGTCAAGGCCGACGTGCTGACCGTGGCGGCAACCGGCAAGGTCAATGCGCCCGGCGATGCGCTGATCAACATCGACTCGTCGAGCAACCGCTACCTTCAGGTCTCCAAGCTGGAGATCCCCGAGGACCAGGCTGGACATGTGACCTTCAACAATGCATCGGTCACCACGCTTGCCGACATCACCCAGCGCAACCTGGGCCAGGAAAACGCGGGTAGCGGCACGCTGGTTACGGGCACAGCCAGCGGCAAGCCGGCGATCAACGTGACGCAACGCTACCAGGCGTTGAACACCGGCGACGCAAATGCCCAATCGCCAGACCTGCTGATCACCGGCGACGTGCTGAACCTGGGCGGCAACATCACCATCGAGAGCAAGGAAGGCAGTGTGCTGGTCAAGAATGGCCAGCAGGGCAACGGCACGATGGCGGGCAGCCGCATCCTGGGCCAGACCGTCAGCATCACGGCGGGCCGCGACTTCGTGATGTCCCCGACGGACGGCTACTTCCACGTGGCGGGCGATCCGTCGGCCACCTGGGACGCCGTGGCGCAGGCGCTCGAAGCGAAGTACCGCGACTACTCCCTGCGCTATGGCACCGACCCCGCCAACTGGCCCAACCCGAGCGGCACAATCGAGACCGCCAATCCGGGGGCGATTCCGCTGGCCAGCGGCGTGGGCATCATTGCCGGCAACAACGTGTTCCTGAACGCGCGCGTGCTCAATATCAACGGACTGGTGCAGGCGGGCCTGCCGGACTGGTCGATCGTGCTCGACGCGGAGCGCACCGGCGGCACCAGCATCGCGGCACAGATCGCCAATGCGGCCGCCGACTACGCCCAGCAGCTGAAGGCCGGCGTCAAGCCGGGCGACATCAAGACCCGCTACGAGCTGTCCGGCGTGCGGATGACCGGCACGGACAGCCTGATCCACGCGGTCTACGACGCGGTCTCGCAGGAAATCGTGCTGGACAACGTCCGCGTGCAAGGCGGCTACATGGAGCTGACCGGCCAGATCCTGAACACCGGCGGCGGCGAACTGCGCGTGATGGACGGCTACGGCCGCATCAACGTGCAAAACGACACCAACTACACGGTGCGCCTGAACACGCTCGACGTCGGCAGCAACATCGAGGGCACGATCAAGATCACCGACACGTCGGCGATGCTGTTCGACGGCCAGCCGCTCTCATCGACGATCTACCGGCGCATCGGCAACCAGATCACCCAGGAGACCGTGCGCGACGGCGCGGTGGTCTCCACCGCGAATCTGGGGGAAGGCCGCACCACCGCCTATACGCCACTTTCCGGCCTGCGGTATGGCTGGACCTCAGGCCAGAAGCAGACGTTCCAGCGCGAGCTGGTCAACTACACCACCAAGGGCTGCTACGGCGCCGGCGGCGACGGCTGCGCCAGCGACGACTCCAGCGACTCCTGGCGCACGGGCTGGTATGCGCTGGAGAGCGGCAAGCAGATCTATGATCGTACCGGCTTCGTCACCCGCGATCTTGCGCATGAGAACGACGCCTATCTCTACGAGTTCCAGACCCGGACGGTCAAGGACACCACGCATGTGTCGACTTACGACACCGGCAAGTATGGCTGCGGCGCCTACTGGTGCGATAGCGAGATCTTCGTCTACCAGTACGAGAAACAGGACTTCCACAAACACTCGGTCAAGGCCGACTACGCCATCGGCATCTCGTTCGTTGGCCATGACACCGGCAGCGTCAACGTGACCGGCAAGGGCAACGTGGTCATCGGCAGCACGGTCAACGCAGGCAACGGCACGGCTTCCATCACCTCCACTGCCGGCAGCATCAATGCCGCGGACCGCACCGTCGTGGTGGGCCAGGACGTGAACCTGTCGGCCGCCACCGGCATTGGCAACAACGGCAATGCCATTTCGGTGGACGTGCGGGACGGCGGCCTGCTGAACGCGAGCACGGTCACGGGCGACGTGTCGGTGCGCGAGCGCAGCGGCGACATGCTGATCGGCCGTATCGGTACCGGGGCCGGCACCGTCACGCTCGACGCCGACGCGTCGATCCTGGCAGGCCGCGCCGCGGCGGGCGGGCAGCCCGACATTCGCGGTACCTCGCTGAACCTGATCGCACGCGGCGGCACGCTGGGCACGGCGGCCCGGGCACTGGAGATCCAGACCGACGGCGTCAACGGCAAGCTCGATGCCCAGGCCAATAACGACATCTTCCTGAGCCAGCGCGACGGCGACCTGCGTCTGAACCGCGTGGTGTCGCACGGGCGCGACGTCAGCATCGTGCTCGACAACGGCAGCTTCATCGACGCCAACGATAACAGCACGCGGGACACCCGGACCCTGGCGCAGCTCGAATCGCTGTGGACCGACATGCAGTTGCTGGGCGAAGGTGCCCAGGCCAGCGCCGACCAGGCGCTGCGCAGCCTGGTTGGCCTGCGCGACCGCGAGTACCAGACCTACTGGAACCTGCGCAACCTGCGCCAGGTGGTGGGGCCGGACGGCAACCCGGTGCTGGTGGCTGATGCCTACGATCCAGCCACGGCCTCGCCCGAACTACAGGCGCTGCACGCCCGCTTCAGCCATCTGACCACTGCCGACGGCACGGCCAGCGACCTGACGCAGCAGTACCAGGCTGGCTTTACCTACGCCGGCTACGTCACCGCCGAGGACAAGGCGTCGGTGACCACCGGCGCCACGTGGACGGCCAACGAACTCAAGTACGGCATCAGCCGTGCGGTCTACAACAAGACCACCACCGATACCGAGACGCAGATCGAGCAACCCAATATCGAGGCCCGCAATGTCTCGCTGGTGGCGCGCAATGGCGGCGTCGGCACGCTGAAGGGCGAAGTCCTGATCGACGCCTCCACGGCTGGCGCCACGCTGACGCAGGCGCAGCGCGAAGCGCTGGCGACGGCCGAGGCCGATGACGTGGCCGTGCTGGCCAACGGGCAGTTGCGCATCCTCCAGCGCGACGACGTCGACGTGGCCAGTACCGGTGCCATCTCGATCACGGCGGGCACACACGTCTACCTCGGGTCCGAGACCGACCTCAATATCGACGCGGTGAAAGCGGGCGACACGATCCGTGTCAAGGGCGCGGGCGGTATCTACAGCGTGGCAACAGATCCGGCGCGTCCGAACCTTGAAGGCGGCAGCGTGGTACTGGAGGCCGCCGACGGCGGCGTGGGCACTGCCGCCAATCCGCTGACCACGCAGATTGCCGACGGCGGCACGCTGACCGCGCGTGGCGGGCTCGGCGTACACGTCGCGCAGCTTGCCGGTGATCTGAACGTGGCGGAAATCTACTCGCCCGGCGCGGTGTCGCTGTCGGCCCGTGCCGGCAACATCGTCGACGTGCGGGGCCCGGACCGGCTGCAGGCCATCCAGGCCGGATCGCTGGCGTTGCAGGCGGCCGGAGCGATTGGCAGCAGCGTCAACCCGCTCGCGCTGACGGTACTCGCCGATGGCAATGTGACGGCCACCGCGTTGCAAGGGATCTTCCTCGGTAGCGACCAGCGGGCGCTGGCACTGGGCGACATCGTCGCAGGCGGCGACGTCGGCATCGCGGCGGCGGGCGGCAACCTGACGCTGTATGGCACGGTCGTCGGCACCGAGGTGGCGCTGAACAGCGCGCGCGGGCTGGTCTTCGCGGCCAGCAGCAACGTCCGCGCGGCCGGCGGCCTGTTCCTGCAAGGCGAATCCGTGACGATGGCGGATGGCGCCGCCGCCGAGGCGGCCGGGCGTATCGACGCGGTTGCCAATGGCGACATGGCCCTCGGCCAGCTGACAGCCGCAGCCACCGCGGCGGACGCCATCCGCCTTACCGCTGGCGGCAATATCACTGACGCCAATGGTGACGGCATCAACCTGGCGACGCGTGCACCGGGCGCCGGCATCGTGCTGGCGGCGGACGGCAGTATTGGTGCGGACGACGCGCTGGAGATCGTCACGTCGTCACTCGATGCACGCAGCGGCCGCAACCTCGCCCTCGCCGCGCTGGGCAACCTGGACACGATGTCCGTCACAGCCGCCGGCCATGCCGCGCTCGATATCGCCGGTTCGCTCGCGGGCGGGCGCCTCGCCAGCGGCTCCGCCGAGCTGGCCGTCGCCGGCAACGCCGCGCTGCACCAGTTGACGGTCGCGAGTAACGCCGCGTTGCGTATCGGCGGCACGCTGACTGCCGCGAACCTGCAGGCAGGGGCGCTGTCCGCCGATATCGGCGGCGATGTGGCAATCGGCCAGTTGGCGAGCAACGGCCCCGCCCGCGTCACGAGCGGCGGAAGTCTGCGGGTGGATGACGCATCGTCCGACGCCCTCGTCCTGCAGGCGGCCGATACGCTGACGGCCACGCAGATCACGGCGGGCAGCGCGCAGCTTGCCGCCGGTGGCGATCTCAACGTCGGCAGGCTGTCCGCCACGGCCGAGGTGCAGGCCGCTGCCGGGCACGACCTGCACGCCAATGCGGTGCAGGCCAACACAATGACGCTGTCGGCAGGTAACGCGCTGCGCGTCGACGAGGCCCGCGCCCAACAGCGTGCCGCGTTTGGCGGGCGCACCATCGTCGCCAACGTACGTGCCACGGACCCCGCCACGCCGCTGACACTGGCAGCCACCGGTACGAACGGCCTTGCCGCCACTGCGGTGGATACCGACAGCGGCGCGCTCGCCGAGCGGATCGACCTGACGATCGACAGCACCGCAGGCGCCAACTTCGGGAGGCTGTGGACGGCTGGCGGCCAGTTGGCCATGCGCGGCGGCGCGCTCGATATTGCGAAGGGGCGTGTGCTGGACCAGTTCGTCTTCAGCAACGAGGCCATGCGCGTGCTGATGGACAACCGCAGCGTTCAGCCACGGCCATACGACGTGCAGCTTTACGCGCCGACCACCCGCTTCGCACTCAATATGAACGGCAACCTGGTGACGACCGATGCCTTCGTGGTGCTGCGGGAGCCAGCCTTCCGCACCCGTACGCCGGCCGGCGAGAACGTCAGCCTGCGCGACGCGGGCGCGGAAATGACCACGCGCGCCAATGCCGTGCCACGTCCCGACCCGGATGGCAGCCCGCGTCCGGCGGCGGCCCAGCCGGCGCAACTGATCGCGATGACCGGCATCCCGGTTGGCCTGGGCGACCTTGCCTCGGCATCGTGGACCGCGCGCGCCGCGTCGCCCGGCACCCCGGCATCGGCATCCGGAAGCTGGACCATCGAGCGGATGCTGCTGGCGCCCTGCCGCCCCGATGACACCACATGCGTGGCCGAATGACGCGCATCCCCTCGTTCCGTATCCCAGACTTTTCAAGCATGCTCAACAGATTGCTGTCGCGTCGCGCCGCGCCAACCTTCACGCTGGCGCCGGTGGCGCTGGCCGCGGCACTCGGTACGCTGCCCGTGCGGCAGGCCGGCGCGCAGGTGCCGCCCGTGCCCGTACCACCGGCTGCCGACCCAGCCGTGATCCAGCGGCAGGCCATCGAGAACGAGCAGCGCATTCGTCGACGCACCGAGCCTGATGTGCCCGCGCCAGACAAGCTGATCGAGCAGAAGCCGGCGCCTGACGTTTTGGGCCAGGACGCCACGATCCGCTTCCAGGTCAGGCAGATTGCGTTCACGCCATCGGCCATCCTGCCCGAATCGCTGCTGCGCGAACTGGCTGCGCCATACGAGGGCCGCGAGGTGTCGCTGGCCGAACTGCGCGAACTGGTGGCCGCCATCAACGCGCAATACCGGGCGCGCAACATCGCCACGGCCATGGCGGTGATTCCGCCGCAGGAGGTCACCACGGGCGTGGTGCAAATTCGCCTGGTGGAGGGTCGCGTGGGCGCGGTGCGCATCGAAGGCAATGCGTCGACCGCCGACCGCTATATCCGCTGGCGCGCGGGTCAGGCGCCCGGCACGCTGGTGGACCTGCCTACGCTGGAGGCCGACCTGGAGCGCTTCAATCGGACCAATGAGATGCAGTTGCGCGCCCAACTGGAACCGGGACAGGACACCGGAGCCACGGACATCGTGCTGGTGGCCACCGAGCCCGAGCGACAGAGCGTGCGCGCGTATACGGACAACGGCGGCAGCCGCTATACCGGCGAAACGCGCTTTGGCGCCATCTACACCAACCGCAGCCTGCTCGGATGGCGCGATGAGCTCACGCTGAGTGGCGCGGCCGCCGAAGGCTATCGCGGCGGCTCCGTGAACTACAGCGTACCGGTCACCCCCTGGGGCACGCGCCTGTCCTACGGCTATTTCCACGACGAGACCAAGATCAGGAATGGCCCGTTCGCGTCGCTGGGCATCGAGGGCACCTCGCGCACCAACCTGTTCGGCCTGCGCCAGCCGCTGCTGTTCGTGCAGGCGGTGCAGCTCGACCTGACCGTCTCGCACAAGCGGCAGGATTCGGACAGCCGCATCGATCCGATCGAGCTATCGCATAACCAGACCAACACCACCGCCGTGGGGGTCGACATGCGCGCCGGCACCGACGGCAACTTCACCTTCGCGCAACTGAGCTTTGCCACCGGCGAAGGCCGCAATGCCAGCACCGACTGGCAGGATTTCCGGCTGGTGCGCGGCTATGCGCGCCACTTGCACGACCTCGGCGCGGCACTCTCGCTGCAGGTGGGCGGCAGCTTCCAATGGACGCGCGACCAGTTGCTGCCCAGCAGCGAACAGTTCTTCATCGGCGGCGACGGATCGGTGCGCGGCTACGACAGCGCCGCGCTGGGCGGCTACAACGGCTACACGCTGTCGGCCGAACTGCACCGCCGGCTGTATGGCAGCACTGCGCCGGACAGCCGCTCGCTGGGCCTAAGCGCATTCATTTTCGTCGATCATGGCGCGGTGAAGGCATACGCGCCGCCGGGCACCGACGGCGGCCTCACCAGCCTGACCAGCGCCGGTCTTGGCTTCGACCTCAACTATGGCAAGTATTTGACGGCACGGCTGGCCTATGGATACGGCTTCAATGACCGCGCCGACCTGCAGCGGCACCAGCGCGTGCACTTCCAGGTCGTCGCGGGATTCTGACGACGACTTCGTGCGTACGGACGGCCAAGGCGTGGACGATGTTGACTGGTCTCGAAAGTGCCATAAGGCGTCAGGAACCTCCAAACCAGTTGTAACCTTGGCCTACCCGATAGCCGCCCGGGAAGGTGCGTGGCGCAAACCCGGGCAGTTCAACCCGCTTCGCCCTTACGCGAATTGGCCTGCGGTCTTGAAATACATCACCTCGTCCTTCATACCGACGGCCTGCTCGCGCAGCGCCTGTGCGGCTGCGGAGGACTCCTCGACCAGCGCTGCATTTTGCTGCGTCGCCTGGTCAATCTGGGCAATGGCAACACTCACCTGTTCAAGGTTCTTGCTCTGCTCGTCGGACGCCGCGGAAATCTCGCCGATGATGTCCGAGACGCGCTCGATTGCCGTACTAATCCGTTCCATCGCGGCACTGACACCCTCGGCCTGCTGAGCACCAACTTGCACCTTCAAGGTTGATGCCTCAATCAGCTCCTTGATTTCCTTGGCTGCGCCAGACGCCCTTTGCGCCAGCGATCGTACCTCGCCGGCGACCACCGCGAAGCCTCGACCTTGCTCACCGGCACGTGCCGCCTCTACTGCAGCATTGAGCGCCAGGATATTCGTCTGAAATGCGATGCCTTCAATCATGCCGGTGATCTCTGCGATCTTCTTCGACTCGGCGTTCACCTCACCAACCGTCTGCACCATCGCGGCCACATCGGAACGCCCGGACTCCGTCATTTCCCTGGCACTTCCGGCAAGGGAAGTCGCCTGACGCGCATGGTCGGCATTCTGATTCACCGTTTCCGTCAGCTCGACCATACTGGCCGCAGTCTGCTCAATCGAAGCAGCCTGCTCCTCGGTGCGGGAAGACAGATCCAGATTGCCGGATGCAATTTGCCCGGCGGCGCTGGCGACCGCCACACTGGCCGATCGGATATTGCCGACCGTGCCTCCGAGCTTGTCATTCATGTCCTTCAGCGCTTGCAGCAGCTCACCGGTCTCGTCACTGGATGTGACCACGATCTCGCTGGACAAGTCACCATCGGCCACGCGACGCGACACGCTGACAGCCACTGCCAGCGGACGGCTGATGCTGCGCGTCAGGAAGTATGCACAGATGATCCCGAGCAGCAGAATGAGTCCTTCGAGCACGAGCAATAGCGCGCGGCTCTTGGCGGCAACGCCATCAATCGCCTTGGCGGTATCGTCAATCGTGCGTCGCTGCACTTCAACCAGCTCGCGCATGGTGCCTTGGTAGGTGTTCGCCGCCGGGGTGAACACCTTGTCCAGAATACGCGTGGCTTCATCGACATTCCCAGCCGCCTTGGCCTTGTTGATCTCATCGCGAGAACTCAGGTAGGCCTTCCGCGATTCGCCGATCTTTCCGAAAAGCGCCCTTTCTTCTTCAGAGGAAATCAGGGCTTCCACTTTTTTCTGAAGTTCGCCTGAACTCTTGGACGACGCCGCTGCCTCTTCGGCGAAATAAGGGCCCAGCGCAGGATCACTGCTCTTCGCGATTGCGCTAGTGCGTCGGATGCCCGATGCCAGATTGGCATACCAGTCACCAATCAGTCTCTCCTTCAGGAGCGGCTCATTCATCATCTCGCGCGTCGCGGCTGCGACGTTGTCGAGCCGCCAGATGGCGATAGCGGTAATTGCAATGGAAAATGCCAGAATCAGGGCGAAGCCAAGAGCCAGCCGCTTGCCAATCTTCATGTTGCCGATGAACGTCATTCGTGTCCCCATTCCCTACGGCCTCGGCGATAGGTCCTGTTTGGTTTTTGTCTGCCCTGCCGCGTAGTTGACGAGCAAGATTTGGCACTACCGCTTGCAGAACGGCTGTTCCAATCACATCCTCAACCCAACTTTAGTGGGGTATGGATCGCGGCCAGATACCGGAGCCGGGAGCGTCTTTGCCCAAACGACAGGCAGAGGACCGGAAGAATCGTTGAGCGTGGTAGGCTGCCGCGAAATTTGAGCCTGGGCGATAGTCGCCCGGGATAGCGAGGTGAAGAATGATTGATGGTCTGATTGGCGGCAAGGTCTACGGAAAGTCCGCAGAGCGCCAAGGGCAAGGCGGTACGACGTATGTCACAGCCAAGGTGCTCGCCCCCAGCGGCGACGGCGAATCGCTGTTCGTCAACGTCATTGCGTTTAGCGACGAAGTACGGGCAGCACTGCTCGCGCTGGATGACGGCGATTCCGTTGCCCTGTCTGGCACGCTCACACCGAAGGTTTGGACTGACAAGAACGGCGATACCCGCCCAGCGCTGGACATGGTGGCCCATGGCGTGCTGACGGTCTACGACGTCAATCGAAAGCAACAGGCTGTCCGACAGCAGTCAGCACCGACTGGCGCAGACTGCCTGGAGGACAGGTCTGTCTAAAGCAGAGGTGAATAGATCAAAGGCGGGGCGTCAGCCCCGCGTTACGCATCGAAACGGCACCGCACATTGACATATCGGGAAATGCCGATATACTGCCCGCATGGACTTGCTCGAAATTTTCAAAGCGCTCTCGAACCGCACTCGCCTCGAGATTTTGCGCGGCTTGAAAGATCCCGTGAAGAACTTCCCGCCCCAGGACGAGGGCGACGTTCACACGGTGGGCGTTTGCGTGAGCAGCATTCAGGAAGGTGTCGGACTGTCGCAATCGACGGTGTCGGATTACCTTGCGACCCTCCAACGCGCGGGGCTGGTCGACGTCCAGCGCATTGGGCAGTGGACCTACTACAAGCGAAACGAAGCTGCCATCAATGCCCTCGCCCAGTTGATTGGGAAGGAGCTGTAATTTTTTGTCCCGATATATCGATATTTCCCGATATCCCTTTTTACCGAAACGAATTGGAGATGGTTCGCAATGAAAGCACTGGTACTGAAAACATTCGGCGGCCCCGACGCGTTCGAACTTTGCGACGTGCCGAAGCCCGCGCCTCAGGCGGGACAAGTCCTGGTCCGGGTCGAGGCCACGTCGCTCAATCCACTGGACTACCAGGTCCGGCGTGGCGACTACGCTGACCTCGTGCCACTGCCTGCCATCACCGGCCATGACGTCTCTGGCGTCGTCGAAGCAATCGGCCCTGGCGTGACAGCCTTCCTGCCAGGAGACGAAGTCTGGTACACCCCGCCGATCTTCGAAGGCCGGGGAAGCTATGCCGAATACCACGTTGCATCCGAGCACATCGTAGCGAAGAAGCCCGCGTCCCTGAGCCACGTCGAAGCGGCAAGCTTGAGCCTCGCGGGCGGAACGGTTTGGGAAGCGCTGGTTGCACGTGCAGCGCTACGCGTGGGAGAAAGCATCCTGATCCACGGGGGCGCGGGCGGCGTCGGCCATATTGCGATCCAGGTCGCGAAAGCGATGGGAGCCAGAGTGTTCACGACCGTGCGCGACGCCAACTTTGCGTTCGCAAGACGCATGGGCGCCGACGTGGCCATTGACTACCGGAAAGAGGACTACGTCGACGCGATCCTGCGCGAAACAGGCGGCCGTGGCGTGGATGTTGTGTTGGACACCATCGGCGGTAACACGCTGTCCCGCAGCCCCGACGCCCTTGCCCAACTGGGCCGCGTTGTCACGATCGTCGATACCGCGCAGCCACAGAACGTGATACAGGCATGGGGCAAGAACGCGAGCTACCACTTCGTGTTCACACGGCAGAACCGCGGCAAGCTGGATGAACTGAGCGCGTTGGTCGAGCGCGGCCAACTGCGGCCGCACGTAGGCGCTGTCTACGCCCTCGCCGACATCCCCTTGGCTCACGCCAGACTCGAGAGTGCCAACAATGGCCTACAGGGAAAAATCGCGATTGCGGTCGGACCGTTGGCGGGACGCATTGCCCCTGACGGGAAGTCGCTGCCGGCGGCCGTTTGATTAGGCCAAGCGCGAGAAAGCCTTCCAGGAGGCATAGCGCGGCGGGCTCCTTGGAGGCCGCACGCCCCACTTCTGCAAGGGCCAGCGCTATACTTCGCGGCGATGCGTCCAGCGCATCATCCCCACCCAGCACCGCGAGAACCCGCACCATGACCGAAGCCACCGCCCTGACGCCCGACGAACTCCACGAGCTTGACGATCTGCTGGACGACCTGCGCCAGCGCGCCGAGGAAATCCCGCAATGGGAGTTCTGCGACGGCTTTCTCACGGCCTTGGTTTGCACGCGCCGCCGCATCCCCGCTGCCGACTACCTGCCCATGCTGCTGGGCGACGGCGCGGCGCTCGACGTGGCAGAGGGCAGCCCGCTGCCGTTGCTGCCCGCATTCCATGAAGCGGCCCAGCAGACCCGCTTTATGGAGCTGTGGCAGCGCCGATGGAACGAGGTGGAGCACCGGCTCGACCAGCCCGTGGAGACGCTCGAGGACGAACGCACCTTCCATCCCGAGGCCATGGACATTCGCGGCGCCATCCTGAGCCTGCCCGAGGAAGAACGCGCCGAGATGGACGGGCGGGAAATCCCCTCGTTTGGCCAGGTGTGGGCGCTGGGGTTCATGTTCGTGGTGGAGAACTGGCCCGAGGAATGGGCCGCCCCGCGCGACAAGGAGGTAGCCCAGTGGCTGGACGACGCGCTCGACAGCATCGTCGCCCTGACCGAGGACGACACCGGCGAGCCCGAGGTCTGCATGTACAGCGAGGATGGCCCGCCCAGCACCAGCCAGGCGCGCTTGGAAGCCTTCGGCGAGGCGATCTGGGCTGTCTACGACCTGCGCCAGATCTGGAAGAGCCTGGGCCCGCGCGTGGAGGCCGTGGTGAAGGGAGACCAGCCCGGCCGCAACGACCCTTGCCCTTGCGGCAGCGGCAAGAAGTTCAAAAAGTGCCACGGGGGATAAGGGCAAAGCGGGTTCTCGGCGTTCAACGCTTCGGAAGACATTCGTTATCTCCAGACACCTCTGCCCGATCGCCCTAACGCACTGACACTGACACTGACACTGACGGCCCCGGATATCGATGGTGTATCGCCGTCTGTCCAGACTATCTATTCGGTCGGCGGGGGTTTCATCCACCGACCCGCGCATTACGCTAAAGCCCATCGCGGCCGGGCTGGGCGACTATCGCATCGTCACGTCGCTGTGCCCGGGCAGCAAGGAACGCATGCGCCGGCTGATGAACGTGATCGAAACGCATCGCGTGGGCCTGGCGCCGCTGGTCACCCATCAATACAGGCTGGCCGACATCGAAGCCGCCTACGACCTCTTTGCCAACCAGCGCGACGGCGTGCTCAAGATAACCATCACGCCATGACGCCCGGCGGCATCCAGCCATAGGAATCAGGCACTTACCGCACCCTCCGGCGACACCCGCCGCCGGCCTTGCCGCCCCGCCACTAAATAATCCCCGGCCCCTTTCGTCGAACAGGGTGATGCACCACCAAGTTTTCGTGGCGCCAGACACCACCCGTACCGAAAGGGAGCCTTTCATGAGTTTCGACCGCGACGACGCCACGTTCCTGGTTCTCGTCAACCACGAAGAGCAGTACTCGATCTGGCCCAACTACAAGCCCGTGCCCGGCGGCTGGCGCATGGCCGGCTTCAGCGGCAACAAGCAAGCTTGCCTGGACCATATCGAACGCGTCTGGACCGACATGCGCCCGCTGAGCCTGCGTCGATTCATGGAGGAGCCAACGCGGGCGGATGCCTGACCATGCCCGCGCTGCAACTGTTCTGCCTGCCCCATGCCGGAGCCAGTGCCATGGCATACCTGCGCTGGCGCCGCCTGCTGCCGGTCGGTGTCGAGCTGATCGCGCTGGAGCCCCCGGGCCGCGGCGCGCGGCTTGACGAGCCGCTCCTGCGCGACTTCGAGCCGCTGGCCGCCGAAATGACCGACATGCTGGCCGACAAGCTGGCCGACATGCCGTACGCGATCTTTGGCCACAGCATGGGCGGCCTGCTCGGCTGGCGCGTCTGCCATCTGCTGCGCGAGCGCGGCCTGCCGTTGCCGCAGCGGCTGATCGTATCGGGCAGCGCCGCGCCCAGCCGGCGTGATCCGCAACGGCTGGCCGCATTGCGCGGCGACGCGGCGCTGGTGGCCGACCTGCGCCGCCACGGCGGCACGCCGGAGGCCGTGTTTGCCGATGCCGAACTGCTGCGCCTGACGCTGGACGTGCTCGACGCGGACTACCGCGTCTGCGAGAGCTTCCGCCGCGTGGACGTCGCACCACTGCCCATTCCGCTGCATGTATTCGCCGGCCATGACGATCCGATCGCCCCGCCCGACCTGCACGCCTGGGCCGCCGAGACGCATGCGGGCTACTCGCTTGAATGGTTCGCGGGCGGGCATTTTTTCGTGCACGACAGCCAGGCCGATGTGGTGCGCAGCCTCGTCGCCTGCCTGACCCTGCCTCGCCTGCCCTCGCCGTCCACCGCCCCCGTTCCCGCGCCGGCCTGACCCGCGCGCCACACCGCCTCCACCGCCAACCGTCTTCCTGGAAAGCCGATTCCAATGCAGTCCGATCCGAACGTCCCGGCCACGCTGGTGGCCCACCTCGGCCGTCTGGCCGCGCAGCGTGCCGGCGACACGGCGCTGATCATCATCGACGCCACCGGCGAAACCCGCTACGACTACGCCGCCCTGCACGCCCGCGTGCGCAACCTGGCGGCTGAACTCGCCCGCACCGCCGCACCGGCAGGGCGCGCGCTGCTGCTGATGGACAGCGGTATCGACTATGTCACCGCGTTCTTTGCCTGCCTGTATGCGGGACTGACCGCCGTGCCGGCCTTCGAGCCCGGCGCCGTGCGCTCCGCGCAAGTGGCACGCCTGCGCGCCATCGCCAGCGATGCCGAGCCCGCGCTGATCATCACCACGGCCGCGCAGGCAACGCTGCACGCCGAGGCACTGGGCGCCATCGCCCCCGACGCCCGCATCGTGCTGGCCGATGGCCCTCACGCACCGGCCCCCGACGGCTGGCAGCCGTATGCCGCCACGCCCGACACGCTGGCCTTCCTGCAATACACGTCGGGCTCCACCGCCGCGCCCAAGGGCGTGATGGTCAGCCATGGCAACGTGATGGCGAACGAGGTGGCCATCGCGGACGGCATGGGCATCGGCCCCGACGACGTGATTGCCACCTGGCTGCCGCTCTACCACGACATGGGTCTGATCGGCGGCCTGCTGCAGCCGGTGTACACCGGTGTGCCCGTGGTGATGATGTCGCCGCAGTTCTTCCTGGAGCGTCCGGCACGCTGGCTGCAGGCCATCAGCCGCCATCGCGCCACGGTCTCGGGCGGCCCCGATTTCGCGTACCGGCTTTGCGTGGAACGCGTGCGCGACAGCCATCTGGAAGGGCTCGACCTGTCCTGCTGGAAGGTTGCCTATTCCGGCGCCGAGCCCGTGCGCGCCGACACGCTGCGCGCGTTCCGCGATCGCTTTGCCCCGGCGGGCTTCAGCGAGCAGGCGCTGTATCCATGCTACGGACTGGCAGAAGCCACGCTGTTCGTCACTGGCGGCAGGCGTGGAAGCGGCATGCTTTGCACGACGTTCGATGCCAACGCGCTCGCGCAGGGCCACGGCGAAACGGCACAAGACGGCCTGGAACTGGTCGCCTGCGGATTTCCGCGCAGTGCGCACACCGTTCGTATTGTCACGGCCGACGGCTGCACCCTGCCCGACGGCCAGGTTGGCGAAATCGAGGTGGCCGGCGCCAGCGTCACGCATGGCTACTGGCGCAACGCCGACGCCACGGCCGCCACGTTCAACGGCGGCAACGGCGACGCCTGGCTGCGCACTGGCGACCTTGGCCTGCTGCGCGATGGCCAGCTCTATATCACCGGCCGCCGCAAGGACCTGATCGTCGTACGCGGCCAGAACCTTTACCCGCAGGACATCGAGCGTGCCGTGGAACACCATGTGCCCGCCGCGCGCCTTGGCCGCGTAGCGGCGTTCCCAGTCCAGACGCCCGACGGCGAAGCCATCGGCATCGCCGCCGAGATCTCGCGCCCGGACCAGAAACGCGTGGGCCACGTGGCGCTGGTGCAGGCGCTGGCCGAAGCAGTCGGCAATGTCTGCGGCGCACCGCTGGCCGTCGCGTTGCTGCTGAACCCGGGCGGCCTGCCCAAGACAACCAGCGGCAAGCTGCAGCGCAGCGCGTGTCGCCAGGGGTGGCTCGATCAAAGCCTGGACGCCTGCGCGATCTGGGCGCACGGCACGTTCACGGTGGGCGGCACCACGGCTGGCGGCGTGGCCGCACAGGCCGCCGAGCCGCCGCAGGGCGATGCCGAAACCGCGCTCGCCTTGCTGTGGCAAGAGCTGCTCGGCACGGCGCCCGGCGACCGGCATGCGCATTTTTTCGCCAGCGGCGGTAGTTCGCTGACCGCCGCACGACTCGTGGCGCGGCTGCGCGAGCAATTCGGCGCCACCGTGCCGATGCGGCTGCCGTTCGACCATCCGACGCTGGCCGCCTGCGCCGCCGCGCTCGAACAACTACCGGCCGGCATCGCGCCGTCGATGCCGGCCATCGCCACGGCCCCGCGCACGGCTCAAATGGCTCTGGCGCCGGCCCAGCACCGGCTCTGGCTGGCCGACCGCATCGCCGCGCCGACCGACCGCTGGACCTACAACATGGCCGGCGGCCTGCGCCTGCACGGCACGCTCGACTTCGCGGCGCTGCAGGCCAGTCTTGCCGCGCTGGTGGCCCGCCACGAGATCCTGCGCACCGCCTATCCGGCCGATGCCCACGGCGCGCCGTATGCCAGCATCGCCGACAGCATTACCATCGACCTGCCGCGCAGCGACCTTGCCGCGCTGAACGCCACCGCACGCGAAGCCGCGCTGCGCGAACTGGCCGACGTGCAGGCACGCGAGCCGTTCGACCTGGCCCATGCGCCGCTGCTGCGCGCCCGGCTGGTACGGCTGGCCGATGATGATCACGCGTTGCTGGTCACGCTGCACCATATCGTCGGCGACGGATGGTCCATCGGCATCCTGCTCGATACGCTGGCCGCCGGCTACAACGCCTCCTGCACGGGCCAACCTGCCGACCTGACGCCGCTGCCCGTGCAGTACGCTGACTACGCGCAGCACCAGCACACCGAAGACCACGCGCAGAGCGTGGCCGATACCGCCTACTGGAGCGCCGCGCTGGAAGGGGCGCCCCGCCTGCCTACGCTGCCCACGCCGAACCGCCGCCCCCCCGTGGCCTCGGCCACCGGCGACGCGTGCTACAGCGACCTGCCCGCCGCGTTGCTGGCGCAGGCCGACGCCGTGGCGCGCCGCCACGATGCCACACGCTACATGGTGCTGCTGGCCGCGTTCCACGCGCTGCTGCACCGCCTGGGCGGCGCCGAGGACCAGCTGGTCGGGATCGACGTGGCGGGCCGCGCGCGTCGCGAACTCGAAGCGTTGATCGGCTTCTTCGTCAACGTACTGCCGTTGCGGGCACAGCCCCGCGCCGCGATGTCGTTCGCCGACCTGCTCGACCAGGTACGCGCGCAGACGCTGGCCGCCTTCGACCACCAGGCGCTGCCGTTCGAGCGCATTGTCGAGGCCGCCGGTGTGCCGCGCGAACGCGCGTGGCACCCGCTGGTGCAGATGCTGTTCGTGCTGCAGAACACCCCCGCCGATGCCCGCCCGTTCCACGGCCTGCAGGCCCAGCGCCTGCCTACGCCGGTCCACGCGGCCAAGTTCGACCTCGCCGTGTTCCTGAACCCACAGCCCGACGGCCTGCGCGCCGAATGGGTGTACGCCACGGCGCTGTTCCCGCGCGCCACGGTGCAGCGCATGGCCGACGCCTATGGCGCCGTGCTGGCGCAGGCCGTAGCCGATCCCGCCTGCCTGCTGTCCGGCCTCGATGTGCCGGCCGGCCTTTGCGAACCCGCCACCGACAAGCCCGCCATGACTTCCAGCCAAGTGTCCAGCCCCAGCAAACTCGACAAGCTCGCAAAACTGGGCAGGCTCGCCCGGCAGCCCGCCCTCGCCGCTCAGGCCGCTCACGCCGCACAACCGGCGGCGCCGTCATCGCTGGTGCGCACGTCGTTCCTGGCGCCGGCCCGCACCTTCCCCGTTGTGATCGAGCCCGCATCGCCTGACCTGGACCCCGTGGCCTGGGCGCTTGCACATCGCCACGACATCGAGGCCACGCTGTGCCGCCACGGCGGCATCCTGCTGCGCGGCTTCGGGCTGCGTACGCCGCAGGAATTCGAAGCGTTCGCGGAATCGATCGAGCCGGGCCTCTACGGCGCCTATGGCGACCTGCCCAAGAAGGAAGGCGGCCGCAACACCTACCGCTCCACGCCGTACCCGGAGCGCGAAATGATCCTGTTCCACAACGAAAGCGCGCACCTGTCACGCTGGCCGCGCAAGCAGTGGTTCTTCTGCGAGCTGCCGTCGCCGGTGGGCGGCGCCACGCCCATCGTCGACTGCCGCGAGATGTACCGCCGCCTGCCGCGCGAACTGGCCGCGCAATTCGAAAGCAAGGGGCTGCGCTACGTGCGCACGTTCAACGACAAGCTCGACGTCAGCTGGCGAGATTTCTTCAAGACCGATTCGCGTGACGACGTGGAAGCGCGCCTGCGCGCCTCGGGCACCGATTTCACGTGGCTTGACGCCGACACGCTGCAGACCCGCGAACTGTGCCCGGCCGTGATCGCCCACCCCGTCACCGGTGAGCGCAGCTTCTTCAACCAGGTGCAGCTGCACCACACGGCCTGCCTGGACGCCGAAGTCCGCCGCGACCTGCTGGAAATCGTCGGCCCGGAGCGCATGCCGCGCCAGGTGACGTTTGGCGACGGCAGCCCCATTGACGATGCCACCATGGCGCTGCTCGGCGACCTGTACGAAGCCTGCGCAGTCCGGTTCGACTGGCGCCAGGGCGACGTGGTCATGCTCGACAACATGCTGGCGGCCCATGCACGCGACCCCTACCAGGGTCCGCGCAAGATCGTCGTAGCCATGGGCGACATGTTCGAGCGTCGCGATCTGCCCGCGCTCGACGCGGGCCCGGCCAAGTCGCAGAACGCCGGCAATGTGCTGGCCGCGACGTTGGAGGGCTGATCGATGAACGCCATCGTTACCGATCTGGCCGGCCACGCCCAGGCACTGGGCCGCGAACAACGCGCCATCGAAACCCATGCAAGTCAGCCGGTCACGCTGAGCGCCGATATCGACGGCCCGCTCGACGCCGCACGCCTGGTGCGCGCGCTATCCCGCGTGGCCGAGCGCCACCCGGCCACCGGCCTCGCCTTTGGCCGCGTCGATGGCCTGCGCGGCCTGCGGCAGCAGTTCGCGGGCACGGCGCCGGTATGGGGCCAGGCCGGCAATCTGCCGACCCTGCAGGCCAGCGTACGCACGCTCGATCCGCAACGCACACAACTGACGCTGGCCGCGCACCCCCTGGCCATCGACGGCGCCAGCCTGACCACGCTGATGCGCGAGCTGGCCCAGGCCTACGCCGACGACGCCGGGCCGGCCGGCGAAGCGCCGCTTTCCTATATGGACTACCTCGACTGGACGGCCGGTCTGGCGCAGGACAACAGCGACGCGGGCCGCGACTACTGGCAGGCCCAGCGCGACCGCCTGTCCGCGCTCGACGCGCCACGGCTGCCGTGGCGCCAGACCCAAGCCGCACCCGGCGCCATGCAGACGCTGGCCATCGACCTCGACGATGCCGAAGCAGCCGGCGTGGCTGCCTGGGCCACCCAGTTCGATTGCCCGCTGGCCCACGTGCTGCAGACCGCATGGTGGCTGCTGTTGGCCCGGCTCGACGGCACGGGCGCGTTCCGTGGCGACTGGCACAACGACTGCCGCGACGACTTCGAGGCGCTGGCCGGCGCCGTGGGCCGCTATGCATCGCTGCTGCCCGTGGCCGTCCAGTATGATCCCGCCGCATCGTTCGGCGATTGGCTGGCCGGCTTTGCCGCGCAGCTCCAGCAACACCTGGACTGGCGTGAACACGCCCCGGCCGACGTCGCCACAGACGCACCGGGCCGCATCGCGTTCGGCGTGTCCGGTCCCGTCACGGCAACCGTCACCCACAACGGACAGCCATGGCATATCGGCGCACCGGCCGCCCCGTTGCCCGGGATCGAGATCATGCTGCACGTCAGCCTCGACGACGCGGACCAGCCGCGCACGCTGGCGCTGCATCACGACCACCACCATGCCGCCGATGCCATGGCGTGCCTGCTCGACCAGTACCGCACGCTGCTGCCAACCCTGCGCGCGCAGCCCGGCACCGCTATCGGCGCGCTGCCGCTGGTCACCGCCGCCGACCTGGCGCGTGCGAATGCCATGCACGCGCCCGCCGTCGACTTCGGCGCCGAATTGCTGCCGCAACGGCTGGTCCGCTGGGCCAGCGAGCGCCCGAATGACATCGCCCTGTCGGCCGCCGGCCAGCGCTGGACCTACGCCGATCTGTCGCGGCGCGTGGACGCCGTGGCGAGGCGCTTGCCCGCGCTCGGCCTCCTGCCCGGCCAGCCAGTGGGCCTGCTGCTGCCGCGTTCCGCCGACCTGGTCATCGCCCTGCTGGCCGTCATGCGCGCCGGTGCCGCCTACCTGCCGCTGGACCCGGCGTGGCCGGCGCGGCGCCGCACGCAGATACTGGCCGATGCGGGTGCCACGCTGGTGCTGTCCGACCTGGCACAACTTGCTGGCGAAGACACCGTGCCCCAAGCGTCGCTGCCTTTCCCGCAAGCCAGCCAGCCCGCCTACGTGCTGTTCACCTCGGGCTCGACCGGCGCGCCCAAGGGTGTAGCCATCACGCACGGCCAGTTGCTGAACTACGTGGCGGCGTCCGGGCAAGCGCTGGGCTTGGAGCGCTGCGAACGCTTCGCGCTGACCTCCACCGTGGCGGCCGACCTCGGCAACACCACGCTGTTCGGCGCGCTGTGGCACGGCGCCTGCCTGTGCGTGGCCGACGACGCCGACATGCAGCATGCCACGAGCTTTGCCGCGTTCCTGTCGCGCGAGCGCGTGGACTGCCTCAAGATCGTCCCGTCCCATCTCGATGCGCTGATCGAAGGCGACGGCGCGCCCCTGCCGCTGCCGCCGCACGCGGTGATCGTGGTGGGCGGCGAATCGGCTTCGCCCGCATTTCTGGCCCGCCTGCGCGACTGCGCGCCGGCCGCCCGTCTGTTCAACCACTACGGCCCGACCGAAACCACGGTCGGCATCCTGGTTCACGAAGCCGGGTTGGCCTCCGGCCTGTCCGGCGCGGCGCTGCCGCTGACGCGCGTGCTGGCCAACTGCGAGGCGCGCGTGCGCACGGCGGCCGGACATGCGGCCACGGTGGGCGAAACGGGCGAGCTGTTCCTGGGCGGCGCCCAGCTCTGCGCCGGCTACGTCAATCGGGACGCCAATACCGACGCGTTTGTCGCGCACCCCGACCATGCCGGCCGACGGTTCTACCGCAGCGGCGACCTCGCGCGATACCTGCCGCACGGCGGCATCGAACTGATCGGCCGTGCCGACAGCCAGGTCAAGGTGCGCGGCTTCCGCATCGAGTGCGGCGAGGTGGAGCATGCGCTGTCAACGCTGCCCGGCGTGCGCCACGCCGTGGTGCTGCCGCTCACGCCGGACGGCGGCGCCACGCGACTGGCCGCGTGGCTGGTGCCGGCCGATGCCCACGCGAACGGCGGGCCGCTTTCCGCCGTCCAGCGTCAGGCGCTGCGCCAGGCGCTGGCCGAGCGCCTGCCCGATCCGATGATCCCGACCCAGTGGTTCGCCATCGCCGAACTGCCGCGCTTGCCCAACGGCAAGATCGACCGCCGCACGTTGATCGCAAACGCGGCAGCCGCACCGGACACCGCCAACGTGCCGCACCGCGAGCCGGCCACGGCAATCGAAGCGCTGCTGCTCGACCAGATGCGCGACCTGCTGGGTGCGCCGCAGCTTGGCGTGACCGAAGACCTGTTCGAGGCCGGCGGCCATTCGCTGCTGGTCATCAAGCTGGTGGCGCGCGTGCGCAAGCTGCTCAAGCTCGATATCGCCCCGGCCGTGGTCTTCGACGCGCCCAGCGCCGCCGCGCTCGCCACCGCGCTGCGCGCGGCCAGCCCCGAGCCCGAGGGCCTGGAGACGCTGGCTGGCCTGCAGCGCCAGCTCGCAGCCATGTCGCCCGAGGCGCTTGCCGCCCTTCGCGCCAGCGCCGCCGCCACGGCATAACTTCGCTTTCAGGACCCGATTCATGACGCTCCCTTCGACCTCCGATCAGGCAGCGCTGCTGGCGCTGCTGCTGGAACAGGACGCCGACGCGGCGCCCGTCGCCGACACCGCAGCCAACCCGGACGACGCGCCGCTGTCGTTCTCGCAGCAGCGGCTGTGGTTCCTGCTGCAGTACGAACCGGGCAGCACTGCCTATAACCAGACCCGCGCCTTCGTGCTGCGCGGCGCGCTGGACCATGCCGCCCTGGAAACCGCGCTGCGGGCCGTGATCGCGCGCCACCCCGCGCTGCGCACGCGCTTCGTGGCCGACGCCGCCACGCCCGGCGCGCTGCCCCGGCAAGTCGTGGAGCACGCGCCGCCGTTCGCGCTGCTTCAGGCTACGCTCGCCGCCGGTACCGACGCGCTGCAAGCATGCATCGACGCCGAAGCCGCGCGCCCGTTCGATCTCGGCCAGGCGCCGCTGCTGCGCGCCACGCTGCTGACCCGTGCCGCCGACGATCACGTGCTGCTGCTGTCGCTGCACCATATCGTCTCCGACGCTGTATCCAACGCGATCATCGCGCGTGACCTGGCCTCGGCCTACGCACAGGCACTGGCCGACGGCGAGGTGATCCTGCCCGCCCCGGCAGCCAGCTTTGCCGCCCACGCGCGGCGCCAGCGCGAGCGGCTCGACAGCGGCGCACTCGACACGCAACGCGACTGGTGGCAGCACATGCTGGGCAGCCACATTCCCACGCTGCAACTGCCCACCGATCACCCGCATGGCGGCAATGCGGCGCGCCTTGCACGGCGCGTCGAGACCACGCTATCTGCGTCGCTCGCCAGCGCGCTGCAAGACTTCTGCGTGGCCCAGCGCAGCACGCCATTCGTGGCGCTGCTGGCCGCATGGCAGGCGTTGCTGGCCCGCTATGCCGGCCAGGACGATTTCGCGGTGGGCGTGCCGCACGCGGGTCGGGGCGACGACGACCACGACGACGTGGTGGGCTTCTTCGCCAACACCCACGTCTACCGCTCGCGCACCGTGCCCGGCATCACAGGCCGCGCGCTGTGCGACGCGGTGCGCGGCGACGCGCTGGGCGCGCTGCAACACGCCGACCTGCCGTTCGAGGTGCTGCTCGGCACCATGCAGGTGCCGCGCGATGCGGGCCGCAGCCCGCTGTTCCAGGTCATGTTCAACCTGCGCACCACCACCGGCCCGGCCGCGCTCGCGCTGCCCGGCCTGCACACCGCGCCCGTCGAAGCACGCGCCACCGGCGCCAAGTTCGACCTGATCCTCGACGTCGAGATCGACAACCGGCCCGGTGCCGGCGCGATCACGCTCCAGCTCGAATACGACAGCACGCTGTTCGACGCCGCCACGGCCCGACGCATGCTGCGCCACTACGTGACGCAGTTGTCCGGCCTGCTGGCCCACCCCGATCTGCCACTGACTGCCCATAGCCTGCCCGATGGCGGCGACGACGCGTTCCTGTCTGGCCAGCTCGCCGCTGGCCGGCCGTTGCAGCGCGTGGCAGCGCCCGAGCCAGCCCATCGGCAGATCCAGCGCCAGGCCGAACTGCAGCCAGATGCCATCGCGCTGCGCCACGGCAACATCGGCGTCAGCTATGGCGAACTGGAACGCCGCGCCAACCGGCTCGCGCACCGCCTGATCGCGCTGGGCGTGGGGCCCGAAGTGCGCGTCGGCATCGCCGTTGAACGCTCACCCGCGATGATCGTGGGCCTGCTGGCCATCCTGAAGGCCGGCGGCGCCTACGTGCCGTTCGACCCTGCCTACCCGGCCGAGCGGCTGGCGTACCTGTTCGGCGACAGCGGCATCTCGGCGCTGCTGACCCAGCCCAGCCTCCGCGGGCTGCTGCCGCAGCGCCACGGCTTGCCGGTGCTGGAACTCGATGCCGATGACAGCGGCGACTGGCCGGAAACCGCGCCGGAAGTGCCAGTTCGCGCCGATCACCTGGCCTACGTGATCTACACGTCGGGCTCCACGGGCCGGCCCAAGGGTGCGCAGCTGCAGCACGGCAACCTGTCGCGGCTGCTGGCGTCCACGCAGCACTGGTTCGGCTTTGGCGCCGACGACGTCTGGACGCTGTTCCACTCCTACGCGTTCGATTTCTCCGTATGGGAGATCTTTGGCGCGTTGTGCCATGGCGGCCAGCTCGTGATCGTGCCGTTCGACGTGAGCCGCTCGCCGCAGGACTTCGTGGCGTTGCTGCGCCGCGAGCGCGTGACGGTGCTGAACCAGACCCCGTCGGCGTTCCGCGCGCTGCTGGCGCAGCCCGAGCTGTACGGCGCACCGCTGGCGCTGCGCCACGTGATCTTCGGCGGCGAGGCGCTCGACCCGCAGGCGCTGCAGCCGTGGATCGACCAATTTGGCGACGCCACGCCGCAACTGATCAATATGTATGGCATCACCGAAACCACGGTGCACGTCACGTATCGCCCGATCACGCGTGCTGATCTGGACCCGGCCAGCCGCGCGCGCAGCCCGATTGGCGACCGCATTCCGGACCTTGGCATGCGCGTGCTCGATCCGAGCCTGAACCCGGTGGCGCCCGGCGTGGCCGGTGAACTCCATATCGCCGGCGACGGCCTGGCGCGCGGCTACCTGAACCGGCCCGGGCTGACCGCCGAACGCTTCATTCCCGACCCGTTCGCAGACGACGGCGCCCGGCTCTACCGCACTGGCGACCTGGCGCGCTGGCTGCCCGACGGCCAGCTCGAATACCTGGGCCGGATCGACCAGCAGGTCAAGATTCGCGGCTTCCGCATCGAACCGGGCGAGATCGCGGCGCGCATCCTGGCGCACGGCACGGTGGGCAACGTCGCGGTACTGGCCGTCGATGGCCCGGCCGGCGCACGGCTGGTGGCCTACGTGGTGCCGGCAGCCGGCAGCACGCCGGACATCGCCGCGCTACGGAACGCGCTGGGCGCGGAACTGCCCGACTACATGGTGCCAGCTGCATTCGTCGTGGTGCCCGCCCTGCCGCTCACGCCCAACGGCAAGCTCAACCGCCACGCGCTGCCGCAGCCGTCATTCGATGGCGGCCAGGCGGTCGTGCCGCCCGAAGGCCCCGCCGAAATCGCACTGGCCGGCATCTGGGCCGAGGTGCTAGGCGTGCCGCGCATCGGCCGCGCCGACAATTTCTTCGAACTCGGCGGCGACTCCATCCTGAGCCTGCAAATCGTGGCGCGGGCGCGCACTGCCGGCTGGGTGGTCACGCCGCGCCAGTTGTTCGAGCGCCAGACGCTGGGCGAATTGGCAGCCGTGGCGACCCCGGTCGCGCAAGACGCTGCCGCCGCCCAGCCTGTCCCATCCGGCGACGTGCCGTTGCTGCCGATCCAGCACGCATTCCTGGCAATGCCGATGGCCCAGCGCAACCACTGGAACCAGGCCGTACTGCTGGCGTGCAGCGAGGCGCCCGACGTCGCGGCGCTGGGCCTGGCCCTGGCCGATGTCGTCGCCCATCACGACGCGCTGCGCCTGCGCTTTGCCGAGACGCCCGACGGCTGGCAGCAATCGTATGCCGACGCCGAACCGTCCACAGACCTGCTGTGGGTCCGCCAGGCCGCATCGGAAGCCGAACGCATCGCCCATTGCGATGCCGCCCAGCGCAGCCTCGATATCACGCAAGGCCCGCTGCTGCGCGCCGTGGCGCTGGAGACCGCCGGGCGCTGGCAACTGCTGATTGCAATCCACCACCTGGCCGTCGACGGTGTGTCGTGGCGCGTGCTGATCGAAGACCTGCTGGCGGCATATCGACAGCGGCAGCAAGGCACGGCGCGGACGCTGCCCGCGCGCACCGCTTCGTACCAGCAGTGGTCGCACGCACTGCGCGCCAACGCCGTGTCGCGCGACGCGGAACTGGCGCACTGGCAATCCCTTTGCGCCATTGACGGCACGCTGCCGGCGGACAACCCCGGGGCCGCGCCGCGCGTGGCCGACCTCGCTGAGGTCACGCTGTGGCTGCCGGCCGCGCTGACCCAGGCGCTGCTGCAGCAGGCGCCCGTGGCCTACCGCACGCGCGTCAACGACCTGCTGCTGACCGCGCTGGCCCGCGCGCTGGCCGAGTGGACAGGCCGCGCGCAGGTGCTGGTCGACCTGGAAAGCCACGGCCGGATGAGCGGCATCGACGACGCGCTGAACCTGAGCCGCACGGTGGGCTGGTTCACCACGCTGTATCCGGTGGCCCTTGATGCCACGGCCGGCATCGGGCCGGCCATCCAGGCGGTGAAGGAACAACTGCGCGCGGTACCCGGCGAAGGTATCGGCTTCGGCCTGCTGCAACGCCTGGGCACGCCCGCCCAACGTGATGCGCTGGCCGCCGTGCCAACGCCCGAGGTGGTCTTCAACTACCTGGGCCAGTTCGACACCACACTGGCCGACGACGCGCCGTGGCAGCGATCCACCGGCGCCACGGGCGCTACGCAGGACCCCACAGCGCCGCTATCGCACCCGCTGTCGGTGGGCGGCCAGGTCATCGACGGGCAACTGCGCCTGACGTTGGCCTACAGCCGCACGCGGCACCAGGCCAGCACCATCGATCGGCTGGCGCAAGCGCTGCGCCGCGAGCTGGAAGCCGTGGTCGGCCACTGCGGCGCCCAGGCACGCGGCTTCACGCCGTCCGACTTTCCGCTGGCACGGCTGTCGCAGGCCCGGCTCGATGCGCTCGCGCTCGACCCCGCCCGCGTGCAGGATCTGTACCCGCTGTCGGCGATGCAGTCTGGCATGCTGTTCCACTGCGTCTATGCGCCCGAAGGCAGTGCGTATACGAACCAATTACGTGTCGACGTCGACGGCCTGGACCCGGATCGCTTTATTGCCGCGTGGCAGGCTGCGCTGGCCCGCCACGACAGCCTGCGCTGCGGCTTTATCCATCGCGGTGATCAACCGCTGCAATGGGTTGCCCGGGACGTGACGCTGCCCGTGATCGCCGAGGACTGGACCGGACGCGATGCCGACGACCTCGACCGATTCGCGGCCAATCAACTGGCCCAGCGCTTCGACCTCAACGCACCGCCGCTGATGCGGCTTGCGCTGCTGCGCACCGGTGCCACGCGCCACCATCTGGTCTGGACCGTGCACCACCTGCTGCTGGACGGCTGGAGCACCGCGCAGCTGCTGGGCGAAGTGCTACGCCACTATGCGGGCGAGCCCATGCCGGCCACCGGCAGCCGCTTTGCCGACTACATCGGCTGGCTGCAGGTGCGCGATGCATCCATCAGCGAATCGTTCTGGACCGCTCAACTGCGCGCGCTCGACCCGCCTACCCGGCTGCTGGCCGCGCTGCCGGTGCCCGATGCTGTCCACGGACACACCGAACAGCACCTGATGCTCGGCGCCGCCGACACCACGGCGCTGGCCAGTTTCGCGCGAGCGCAAAAGGTGACGCTGAACACGCTGGTGCAGGCCGCGTGGCTGCTGGTGCTACAGCGCTGCACCGGACAGCCGTGCGTGGCGTTCGGTGCCACGGTCGCCGGCCGCCCGGCCGACCTGCCCGCCGCCGAGCGCATGCTTGGCCTGTTCATCAACACGCTGCCCGTGGTGGCCGCGCCGCAGCCGCGCCAGGCCGTGGGCGACTGGCTGCGCGACGTGCAGGCGTTAAACCTGGCCCTGCGCGAGCACGAACACACGCCGCTGTATGACATCCAGCGCTGGGCCGGCCACGCGGGCCAGGCGCTGTTCGACTCGATCGTCGTGTTCGAAAACTACCCGGTAGACGCCGCGCTGCGCACCGCGCCCGGCGGCCTGCAGTTCGGCAACGTCAGCAATCGCGCCGAAACCAACTACCCGCTCACGCTGGTGCTGGCGCACACCGACACGCTGCGCCTGACCTGCCGCTTCGACCGCGCCGTGCTGGGCGAGGCGCAGGCAAGCATGCTGGCGCAAAGCCTGCTGGCCGTGATGCAGCAGATGGCCGCCGATGCAGCGCGGCCGCTGGGGCAAATCGGCATAACCGACCCGACACCCTTGGTTTGCTCCCCTCTCCCGCAAGCCGGGAGAGGGGTCGGGGGAGAGGGCGCCGAGGCTCTGCTTGCCGATCTGTCGCAACTTGCACCGCCAAGTCCTCTCCCCCAGCCCCTCTCCCGCAGCGCGGGAGAGGGGAGCAGCATATCGAGCGGCCGGGAGCAAGATCATGCGCCCATGCCCATCCCCCCATTCGCGCACTATCGCTTCGAAGCCCACGCCGCCACCACACCCGACGTTGTCGCGCTTGTAGCCGACGGCCAGCAACTGACCTACCGCGAGCTAAACCGCCGTGCCAACCTGCTGGCCCGCGATCTGATGGCGCGCGGCGTGGGCGCCGACGTGCCCGTGGCGGTCCTGGCCGAACGCTCGGCCGAGATGGTCGTCGCGCTGCTGGCGATCCTGAAAGCGGGCGGCGCCTATGTACCGCTCGACCCCGAGTACCCGGCCGACCGCCTGGCCTACATGCTCGGCAACAGCGGCGCGGCGCTGCTGCTGGCCCAGCATGCGGGCCGGTTGCCGGCACTGCCGGCGTCGCTCGATGTGATTGACCTGTCCCGCACGCCTCAGGCCGCAGGCGAAGCCACCAATCCCGCCGTGAATCTGCACGCGAGCCACCTGGCCTACGTGATCTACACGTCGGGCTCCACCGGGCAGCCCAAGGGCGTGGGCGTGTCCCACGGCGCGCTCGCGCACTACCTGCACGGCGTGCTTGGGGAACTGGCGCTGCCGCCGGGGCTGCAGATGGCGATGGTGTCCACGCCAGCCGCCGACCTGGGCCATACCGTGCTGTTCGGCGCGCTGGCCAGCGGCGCCACGCTGCACCTGCCCGAACGCCGCTGCGTGTTCGACGCCGCCGCGTTCGCGCACTACATGGCCGCGCATCGCATCGACGTGCTCAAGATCGTGCCCAGCCATTTGCGTGCGATGCTCGATGGCGCGGCAGCTGCAGGTGCGGCGCCGCACGACGTGCTACCCGCCCACACGCTGGTGCTCGGCGGCGAAGCCTGCGACGCGGCGCTGCGCGCCCGCATCCATGCCGACCGCCCCGGCTGCCGACTGGTCAACCACTACGGCCCGACCGAAACCACGGTGGGCGTGTTGGTACATGTGGCCGGCACCACGCCGCAACCGGGCGCGGGCTTGCCGCTGGGCCAGCCGCTGCCCGATACCGTGGCATACGTGCTCGACGCCGCACTGGCGCTGCTGCCCGACGGCGTGGCCGGCGAGCTGTACCTGGGCGGCCCCGGGCTGGCGCGCGGCTACCTGGGCCGTGCTGCGCTGACGGCAGACCGCTTCGTGCCCGATCCGTTCGCGCAACGCGGCGCGCGCCTCTATCGCACCGGCGACCGCGTGCGGCGCCGCGCCGATGGCCTGTTCGAGTACCTGGGCCGCATCGACGACCAGGTCAAGATCCGCGGCTTCCGCGTGGAACCGGGCGAAATCGCCGCCCAACTGGCGGCGCTGCCCGGCATTCGCCAGGCAGCCGTCGTGGCGGATACCACGGACAGCGGCTTGCGGCTGGTGGGCTATGCGGTGCCCGACGCCGGTACGCAGGCCGATGCAGGCGAACTGCGTCGCGCATTGGCCGCCGTGCTGCCCAGTCACATGGTGCCGGCCGCGCTGGTGGTGCTCGACGCGCTGCCGCTGACCGCCAACGGCAAGCTCGACCGCCGCGCGCTGCCCCGCGCCGACGCGCCGGCCCCGGTTGCCGGCGAGCCGCCGCAGGGCGATCTGGAGACGCGGTTGGCCGCCATCTGGCAAGACCTGCTGCACGTGCCGGCGGTGGGCCGCCACGACAACTTCTTTGCATTGGGCGGCCACTCCCTGCTGGCCGTCCAGCTTCTGTCCCGCGTCCAGGGCGAACTCGGTATCGACGCGCCGCTGGCGCTGCTGTTCGGCGCCGCGTCGCTGGCCGAACTGGCCGCTGCGTTGCCCGCGCAGCATCGCCATGCCGATGAAGCCGCCCTGCTGGAACTCGAAGCGTTCGCCAATTCCCTGGAGTCAGTCTGAATGATCGAAGCCAACACCGCGGCCCGTCTGGCCGCGCGTTTTGCCACGCTGACGCCGGCGCAGCGCCGCGCGTTTCTCGACAAGATGGCCGAGCAAGGCATCGCGTTCTCGCAACTGCCCATCCCCGCGCTGCCACGCGCGCAGGCGTCTGACCCGTTTGACGCGCCGCTGTCGTACGCCCAGCAGCGCCAGTGGTTCCTGCACCGCTTCGAACCCGACAGCGCCGCGTACCACATCAGCAGCAGCGTGGACCTGCGCGGCGCGCTCGACGTCGCCGCGCTGCACGCGGCGTTCGCCACACTGGCCGCGCGCCACGAAGCACTGCGCAGCGCGTTCGTGGCCGATGCCGACGGCAATGTCCGCCAGATCGTGCACCCGGCGGCCACCATCGACTTGCCGGTGACCGACCTGTCGGCCGACCCCGCGGCCGCCGACGCCCGCGCTGCCGTGCTGGCCGAAGCCCCGTTCGACCTGGCTCGCGCGCCGCTGCTGCGCGTGCATCTGCTGAAACTCGGGCCCCAGACGCACCGGCTGGTGCTGGTGATGCACCACATCGTGTCCGACGGCTGGTCGATGCAGTTGCTGATCGACGAACTGGCCGCCGCATACCGGGCGCAGTCCGCTGGCCACGCGCTGTCGCTGCCGGCCGCGCCGATTGGCTACGCCGACTATGCGGCGTGGCAACGCAACTGGCTCGAAGCCGGCGAACAGGCGCGGCAACTGTCCTGGTGGTGCGATACGCTGGCCGGCGCGCCCGACGTGCTGGCGCTGCCCGCCGACCGGCCGCGCCCCGCCACCGCGGCCTATGTGGCGCAGCGCTGCGAGGTCGACATCCCCGACGCGCTCGCCACCGCCTTGCGCGAGCGCGCCCAGGCCAACGGCAGCACACTGTTCATGGCCTTGCTGGCCGGATTTCACGCGCTGCTCTATCGCTACACCGCCAGCCGCGACATTTGCGTGGGCGTGCCGGTGGCGGGCCGCAACCGCATCGAGACCGAGCGCGTGGTGGGCCTGTTCGTCAACACGCAGATCGTGCGCGCACGGATCGACGGCCGCCAGCCGCTGTCGGCGCTGCTCGACGGCGTGCGCCAGGCCGTGCTGGGCGCGCAGGCACACCAGGACCTGCCGTTCGAGCAACTGGTGGATGCGCTGCAGCCCGAGCGCAGCATGAGCTACCACCCGCTGTTCCAGGTGGTGCACAACCACCGCCGGGGCGACCGGGCCGCGCGCGTGTCGCTGCCGGGCCTGGAAATCGAGAGCGCGCCGGTGGGCGAACGCACGACGGCGCTGGAGCTGACGCTCGACACGCGCGAGGACGCCGCCGGACGCGTGCATGCATGCTTCCACTACGCACAGGAGCTGTTCGACGCCGCCACCGCCCAGCGGCTGGCGCGCCATTACCTGCGGCTGCTGCGCCAACTGGCCGACGATCCCGCGCTAGAACTCGATGCCGTCGACCTGCTCGACCCCGCCGAGCGCGACAGCCTGCTGACGCTGGGCCACGGCGAAGCCCCGGCCGACGACTGCCTGCCCGTGCACGCCCACATTGCCCGCCACGCCGCCGCGCAGCCCGATGCCGTGGCGGTGATCTGCGGCGAACAAACGCTGCGCTATGGCGACCTGCTGGACCGTGCCGACCGCCTGGCCGCTGTGCTGCATGCACGCGGCATCGGCCCCGATGATCGCGTCGGCATCGCCCTGTCCCGCTCGCCTGACATCATCGTCGCGCTGCTGGCCGTCATGCGCGCCGGGGCCGCGTATGTGCCGTTCGATCCGGCCTATCCCAAGGACCGTCTGGCCTACCTGTTCGACGACAGCGCGATCCGCCTGCTGGTGACCGAGCCGGCCTTGCTTGATGTGCTGCCCGCTCCAGCCGGCCTGCCCGTGCTCACGCTCGACATGGTCCCAGCCGACGTGGCGCCGCTGGCCGAGGTTGCCGTACATCCGGACCAGCTCGCTTACGTGATCTACACGTCCGGCTCCACGGGCCGCCCCAAGGGCGTCTGCGTGGCCCACGGCCCGCTGGCGATGCACGTCGCCGCCACCATCGATGCCTACGAGATGGGCACGCATTCGCGCGAACTGCATTTCCTGTCGTTCGCGTTCGATGGCGCCCACGAGCGCTGGCTGTGTGCGCTGGCCTGCGGCGGTTCGCTGGTGCTGCGCGACGATGCGCTGTGGACGCCCGAGCAGACCGCTTCGGCCATGGCGCGGCACGGCGTGACCAACGCCGGGTTCCCGCCCGCCTATCTGCGCCAGTTGGCCGAGTACTGCGAGCAGACGGGCCAGCATCCGCCGGTATCGCTCTATTCGTTCGGTGGCGAGGCCATGTCGCGTGCCGGGTTCGCCCAGGCCCGCCGGGCGCTGGGTGCACAGACCTATATCAACGGCTACGGCCCGACCGAAACCGTGGTCACACCGATGGTCTGGAAGGTGCGCGCCGATGCACCGGCGGCCGACTTCCCTGGCACCTATGCGCCGATTGGCCGCCCGGTGGGTGATCGCCGCTGCTATCTGCTCGATGCCGAACTCAACCTCGTGCCGCCGGGCGTGGCTGGCGAGTTGTACATCGGCGGCGAAGGGTTGGCACGTGGCTACCTGAACCGCCCCGGCATGACCGCCGAGCGCTTTATTCCGGACCCGTTCAGTGACGGCGGCGCACGCCTGTACCGCACTGGCGATCTGGCGCGCTGGCTGCCCGATGGCCAGCTTGAGTACCTGGGCCGTATCGACCAGCAGCTCAAGATTCGCGGCTTCCGGATCGAACCCGGTGAAATCGAGGCCCGTATTGCCGCCCAGCCGAACGTGGCCGAAGCGGCCGTGCTGGCCGTCGAAGGGCCTTCCGGCGCGCGGCTGGCGGCCTATGTGGTGCCCGCCCATGGCACCACGGTCGATGTCCAGGCCATCCGCGCCGCACTGGCCGTCGAACTGCCCGACTACATGGTGCCGGCCGCCTTCGTGGTGCTCGACGCGCTGCCGCTCACGCCCAACGGCAAGCTCGACCGCCGTGCGCTGCCCGCGCCGGCGGCCGACCACGCCGACCGCTACGTCGCGCCACGCAGCGAGGCGCAGCGCTGGCTGGCCGGGGTGTGGCAGGACGTGCTGGGCGTGGAGCGTGTGGGCCTGGACGACAACTTCTTCACGCTCGGCGGCGATTCGCTGCTGAGCCTGAAGGTGATTTCGCGCGTGCGCGCCAACAAGGCGCTCGGCATCGACCTCAAATTGCGTGACCTGATGCGCACCCCCACCATCGGCCAATTGCTGCCCGATGGCGCCGGCGATGGCACGCCAGCCGCCGCGCCGCCGGCCGCGTTACGCGTGCTGGCGCAAGGCCCGGCCGGTGGCACGCTGCCGCCCGTGGCCTGCGTGCACGCGGCGCTGGGCACGCTGTTCGACTACGACGCCATCGTCGCGCAGCTAGGCAGCCAGCGCACCGTGTATGGCTTCCAGTCCCGTGCGCTGGTCGATCCGGCCTGGCAGGACGGCTCACTGGCCGCCATTGCCGCCGATTACGTGCGCGAATGGCGTGCGGTGCAGCCGCAAGGCCCGTACCTGCTGCTGGGCTGGTCGCTGGGCGCCACGCTGGCGACGTGGATGGCCCGCGAACTCGAAGCACAGGGGCAAACCGTGCAGTGGCTCGGTCTGGTGGATCCATTCGTCCCGGAGGCAGCTGCTGCCTCCGGCCGGCCGGGCTGGCCGGCAGCCCTGGCCGAGTTTGCCGCGCGGCTGCTGCCGGGCGCGGGTCCGCTGGCGGTGCCCGACACCACCGCCGAGGCCCCTGATGCCGCCAGCGTCAGCGCGTTGCTGGCACCGCTTGTAGCGTCAACACGCGCGCCCTCGGCGGGCCTTGGCGCCGACGAACTGGCGCAAATGTTCGTCGCCGCGCATCGGCTCGGGGCGCTTGTGGCGCGCGAATCCGCCGTACCTGTCGTGCGGGCACCACGCTCTGTGTGGTGGCGTACAGGTCGCGATGACGCCATCGCGCGTCTGGCTGGCTGGGAGGGGGCACCTTGGCGCGAGGCCGCGCTCGATGGCGTCGACCACCATGCAATCGTCCGCGATGCCCGGCTGCTGGCCGATCTTGGCCAGCAGCTTGCCGCTGGCGCCGGGAATCCACGCGACCACCAACCCCCTGCGGCCGCCGTGGAGGCCCGGCCCGCAACCCTCCCGACGTAGGTAAAGTGCAACACCCCTGTAATAGAAATGCGAATGATTTGTATTTAAAATGTCGGGCGCCATCATAAAAACTGCAGAAAACAGGAGAAATATGAAAAGGGGTAAAAACGGCGGGCCTGCCCAGGCCCAGGGGAGCCGTCAAGCGTTCGCACTGACCGCGCTGGCATTGGCCGTATCGATGCAGGCTGCGTATGCGCAAACCACCACGCAGACGACGACGCCGGCCGCCACCGGCGAAACCACGCTGCCCGCCGTCAGCGTGCGCGCCGACACCGTGGCCGAGAACTACGGCCCGGTGGGCAAGAAATCGACGTCGGGCACCAAGTCCGACGTACCGATCGAGGACACGCCGCAATCGATCAGCGTGATCACCGCTGACCAGATCCGCAACCAGGGCGCCACGACCGTGGAGGAATCGCTACGGTACAGCGCCGGCGTGCGGACCCAGCCCATCGTCGATACCCGGCGCGGCACGTTCTATATCCGCGGTTTCAACGCGGCGCAAAACGGCCAGTACCTGGACGGCCTGAAGCTGCCATGGTCGGGCGGCTACGGCTATTGGGACGTGGAGCCGTACAGCCTGGAGCGCGTGGACATCGTTCGCGGGCCGTCGTCGGTGCTGTATGGCCAGACATCGCCGGGCGGCCTGGTGAACCAGGTCAGCAAGCGACCGCAGGCCGAATCGTCCAACGAGATCAACCTGAGCTTCGGCAACTACGACCGCAAGGAGTTGTCAGGCGACTTCACCGGCGCACTGGACCAGGACGGCAAGGTGCTGTACCGCCTGACCGCGCTGGCACGCGACAGCGGCACGCAGACCGACAAGGCCGGCGACGACCGCCTGTTCATCGCGCCGCAGATCACGTGGCGCCCGAGCGCGGACACCAATTTCACGCTCTACACGCAGATCTATCACGACAACGCGGGCAACAGCGCCAACTTCCTGCCGGCGCTGGGCACCATCACGCCGCTGGCCAACGGCTCGAAGATCCCGACCAGCCTGTTCACGGGCGAACCGGGCTTTGACCGCTTCAAGCGCGAGCAGTACATCGCCGGCTACGAGTTCTCGCACCGCGTGAACGAGACGCTTACGCTGCGCCAGAACTTGCGCTACGCTCACCAGTACGTGAGCTACGAGAACATCGGCAGCAACAGCGGGCTGGTGGCAAATCCGCCGAATGGCCCCTACCTGCTACGCCGCCTGGGCCTGCGTTCGACCGAATCCTTCGACGTGTTCACCGTCGACAACCAGGCACAGGTCAAGGTCAAGCATGGCATGTTCGACCACACGATCCTGGCAGGGGTCGACTATACGTACTCGTACTTCGACCGGCAGCTTGGCCAGACTGCGGTAACGCCCGCCAACGGCGTCAGCACGCCGACCACCGAGCCACCGCTTAACGTATTCAATCCGGCCTACGGCAACTTCGTCCGGACGGCGTACCAGACGGATTCAGATGTGCGCCGCAGCCAGATCGGCTTCTACCTGCAAGACATGTTGCGTGTGGCGGACCGCTTCGTATTCCAGGCCGCCGGCCGCTACGACAAGGCTCGCGTCGACACCGATACGCGCACCATCGCCACCAACGCCGTGGCCAACACCGGCACCAACGACGGCAAGTTCACCGGCCGCGCCGGGGTGCTGTGGGAAGGCCCGTACGGACTGTCGCCGTACTTTGCGTACTCGACGTCGTTCGAGCCGACCGGCGCCACCACGTTGTATGGCGGCGGTTCGCCCAAGCCCACCACCGGCAAGCAGTACGAAGCCGGCCTGAAGTTCCAGCCGGTGGGCAGCCGCAGCTTTGCGCAGTTGTCGCTGTTCAACCTGACGCAGGAAAACGTGCTGACCACGTCGCCGGTGCTGGGCCAGTTCTCGCAGATCGGTGAAGTGCGGTCGCGTGGCGTGGAACTGGAAGGCACGTGGGCCGTGACGCCGAACTTCAACGTGCTGGCGTCGTACACGTACACCGATGCCGAAGTGACCGAGGCCGGCCCGGCAGCGCCGAACGCAGGCAAGACCCCCCAGTACATTCCGAAACACATGGCTTCGCTGTGGGCGGACTACCGCCTGGGCAGCGATTTCGGCTTCCTGCAAGGGGTGTGGCTAGGCGGTGGCGTGCGCTACGTGAGCAAGACCTACGACCAGACCAATGTGACGACGGTCCCGGCGTTCACGCTGTTCGACCTGGCCGCGAGCTACTCGTTTGCCAAGCACTACACGCTGCGCCTGAACATCAACAACCTGTTCGACAAGACCTACGTGGCCGCGTGCGACAGCGCCACGAACTGCTACTACGGCCGCCGCCGCACCATCATCGGTACGGCCAGCTACCGCTGGTAAGCAGCACCAACGGCCCGCCCGCAATCCGGGGCGGGCCGTTTTGCTTTGCAGGAGAAGAACATGAAAGCCCCCACGCTACGCATCTGGTACGCGATTCACCGATGGACCAGCCTGCTCTGCACGCTGAACCTGCTGGTGCTGTGTGTGACCGGCCTGCTGCTGATCTTCCACGAGGACATCGACGCGCTGCTGGGCCAGGCGCATCACGGCCAGGTGGCCGCCGAGCGCACTGTGGCAGTGCCGGCGCAGCGTCCGTCGCTGCAGTCGCTGGTCGATACCGCGCAGGCTGCCCATCCGGGCCAGGTCACCAAGTCGATCTCGTTCGCCGATGACGATGCCGACGCCGTGGGCGTGCGCGTGGGGCCGCCAGGCGAGCCTAAGCTGCGCAACGGCACCACCACGCAGTTCGATGCCGCCACGGGCGCCACGCGCAAGCCGGGGCCGCCGGGCGAGACCTTCAGCGGATTCATCCTCAAGCTGCACCTGAACCTGTTCCTGGGGTTGCCGGGCCAGTTCTTCATTGGCTTCATCGGCGTGCTGTTCACGCTGAGCCTGATCAGCGGCCTGGTGGTGTACGCGCCGTTCATGCGCAAGCTGGCCTTCGGGCTGGTGCGTTTTGGCAAGCCGGTGCGCATCGTGCAGGCCGACCTGCATAACCTGTTCGGCATCGTCGTGATGGTATGGGCGCTGGTGGTGGGCCTGACCGGCACTTTCCTGTCGTTCTCGCCGCTGATCATCGGCGTCTGGCAGAAGACCGAACTGCAGCACCTGATTGCCACGCTGCCTGGGCCGACGCCGCCGTCGCTGGTGCCAGTGGACCGCGCGCTGGCCGCCGCCAACGAAGCCGTGCCCGGCAAGGACGCGGCCTTTGTGTTCTATCCGAATACCGAGTTCTCCACGGGCCGCCACTATGGCGTGGTGCTGCGTGGCCATACCGAGCTGCAGAAGCGCGTCTACGCGATCGTGCTGGTGGATGCCGGAGACGGCAGCGTGGCCGCCGTGCGTGGCATGCCGTGGTATCTGCAAGTGCTACTGCTGTCGGCACCGTTCCACTTTGGCGATTACGCGGGCCGTCCGCTACAGGTCCTGTGGGCGCTGCTGACCCTCATCACGGCCGGTGCCACGGTGACGGGCTTTATCTTCTGGCTCAAGCGCCCGCGCCGCAGCCGCGAGGACGCCGGCTCGACGCTGCCACCGCAACTGTCCGGAGACCAGGCATGAAGCTGATCGACGATACCTGGCCGATGCCCGTGCTGCTGGGCGTGCTGTCGCTGGGCGGCCTGGCCGCCGGCATTTTTGGCGATGGCGCCTGGGACGCGCTGTGCTGGGTCGGGCTGGGTGTGCCCGTGGGCGTTACAGCGTGGTGGCTGTGGCGTCAGTGGCGCGCTCGCGGCGCGCAGCGATAGCCGCCACGCGCGGACACGTGCCGCAATGCCCTTCGTTGGGCAGGCGATAGCCAAGGCAGCAGACACGCCGCAGCGGCGCCACGCCGGGCGTCCCCGGTTCCGTACTGGGCCGGAACGCGCCATGCAGCGGGTTCTGGTAGCCATCGGCCGATTTGCCGTTTCCGATCCACGCCAGCAATTCCGCACGGCGTTTGGCGCCAAGCGCCGGATGCGCGGCGAGTTGGCGAGCGATGCCGTGCGCGGAGACGCCGCCCGTACACCACAGCAGCCGCGGCGATGCGCGGCTCGCCACCGCCAGCGCATCCACCAACAGCGGCAGGTGCGCATCCATCAGCGGCGACAACAGCGCCGGCAGGCTCTCTTCCGTACTCACCCCCACATCGGCCAGGCGTAGCGCGGCCAGTCGGCCGTCATCGCCGATCTCGATGCCGGCACCTTCGAATGGCAGCCGGCGCCGGAATACAGCGGCGGCGACCAGCGCGCCCGGCAACACCGCCTTCGTGTAGTCCCGGAACCAGGCCGCCGCCAGCGCACGGGGGTCGTCGCAAGCCATCGTCTGCGCGCAGCGGGCCAGTGCCTCGGCGGGCCATGCCGCTTGCATGGTCAGCGCCCCGCCGGCGTGCAGGCGTTCGCCGAAGGGGCGCAGCGGGCCGGTGAAGAATGGGGCAAGGAAGTCGAGCATGCAGGTGGATTGCCGGGCGAAATCGGGGATCGGTGCCAGTGGCGCGCCCAGGCTTCCGGCGGCACGACTGGCCCACCACGTATGACGAGCCAGGGCCGCAGGAAATTAACTTTCCGCCGAGGCCACGCGTCTTTCAGGACAGGATCCGCCCTCACCCCTCGTCCGCATGTCGCTAATCGCCTCCCTGCCGCGCAAACTGCGCATGACCATCGTGCTGGCCGCCGCGGCCAGCCTTGCCGCCGGTCTTTGTGCCGTCAGCATGGTCGCCCTGATCAACCGCGTACTGGCCACGCAAGGCGCCGACGCGCCCCGGCTGGCCTTGCCGTTCGCGGCGCTGGCCATTGCCGTGCTGGCTTGCCGCACGCTGGCGTCCACGTTATTCGTACGCATGAGCCAGAGCGCACTGGCCCGTATTCGCGCACAGATCTGCGAGCGCTTTATCGGCGCCCCCTATCCGCATATCGAGCAGACCGGCAATGCACGCGTGCAGGCCGCGCTGGCGGACGACAGCCAGCACGTGGCCAATGGCCTGTCCGTGATTCCGGTGGTGCTGACCAACGCCATGGTCGTGCTCGGCTGCCTGGGCTACCTGGCGTGGTTGTCGCTGCCGACGTTCGGCATCGCGTGCGCCATCCTGGGCATCGGCTCGTGGGTCTACCACCTGAACCACCGGCGCGCGCTGGTGCACCTGAAGCAAGCCGGCGCGGCGCAGGACGCGCTGCACGGGCAGTTCAAGGCGCTGGTGTCCGGTGCCCGTGAACTGAAACTGAACCACGGCAAGCAGCAGAGCTTTCTGCGTGACAGCCTGGGCGCCACGCTCGAAGCGGTACGCAGCGCACGCACGCGCGGCCTGTCGATTTTTTTTGTCGCGCTGGGCTTTGGCAGCTTCCTGTTCTTCGCGGTGATCGGCGGCGTGCTGTTCTTGCCGCGCGCCACGCCGCTGGACCCGGCGGTGATGACCGGCTTCACGATCATGTTCCTGTACATCATGTCGCCGCTGGAGTCGCTGCTCAATGCGCTGCCGGCACTGAGCATGGGACGCGTGGCCTATGCTCGCATCGAGGCGCTGGGCGCCGATGCCGACCCCGAGGCGCCGCCCCGCGCCACGGTCAGCACGCCATTTGCGTCGGTGGCGCTGGACGGTGCCAGCCACCGCTACTTCCACGAGGCCGAGAACAGCTTTTTCGCGCTCGGTCCGGTCGACCTGACGCTGCACGCGGGCGAGATCGTGTTCCTGGTGGGTGGCAACGGCAGCGGCAAGACCACGCTGGCCAAGCTGATCGCCGGGCTCTATCCGCCGCTGGCCGGTCACCTGCTGCACAACGGCAAGGCGGCCGATGCGGCGCACCTGGCCGACTACCGCGCCCTGTTCTCCGCGGTGTTCTCGGACTTCCACCTGTTCGACACGCTGCTGGCCCACGACCCGCAGGACGAGGCGCTGGCCAATCACCTGATCCAGCGCTTCCAGTTGGGCCACAAGGTGGCCGTGCGCGACGGACGCTTCACCACGCAGGCGCTGTCGCAAGGCCAGCGCAAGCGGCTGGCGCTGATCGTGGCCTGCCTGGAGCGACGCCCGGTGCTGATCCTGGACGAATGGGCCGCCGACCAGGACCCGCTGTTCAAGGACATCTTCTATCGCGAAGTGCTGCCGGAACTGCGCGCGCAGGGCAAGGCCGTATTGGTGATCTCGCACGACGACCGCTACTTCGACCTGGCCGACCGGATGATCAAGATCGAGAACGGGCAGATCGTGTCCGACTCGGCATCGCACGTTGCGCACGCTACGCCCACCCCGCCATCGCCGCTGGCCGTGGCCTCCGCCGCCTGACCCACCTACACCGGAGACACGCCAATGCCGCTGCATCCCGACCTGGAAGCCCTGCTCGACATGGTGGAAATTGCCACCGCCACGGGCAAGCGCCCGGTCATCCATGAACTGACGCCCACGCAGGCGCGGCGCGAATTCGACGAGGCGTCCACCGCGCTCGATCTGCCGCCCGAGGCGCTGGCCCGCGTGGAAGCGCTGCAAATCGCCACGCGCGATGGCTCGCACATCGATGCGCGCCTGTACGCGCCGCGTGCACGTGGGGATGACCCCGCCCTGCCGGTGCTGCTCCATTTTCACAGCGGCGGCTTCACGGTGGGCAGCCTCGCCTCTCACGCCTCGTTGTGCAGCGCGCTGGCCACACATACGCCTTGCGCAGTGGTATCGGTGGCCTACCGGCTCGCCCCGGAGCACAAGTTTCCGACCGCCGTGCACGACGCCATCGACGCGCTGGCCTGGCTTGGCACGCACGGCGCCGCGCTGGGCCTCGACGCCACACGTATCGCGGTGGGCGGCGACAGCGCCGGCGGCACGCTCAGCGCCGTGCTGGCGCTGGCGGCACGCGATGATCCCACCCTGCCGCAGCCCTGCCTGCAGGTGCTCTGCTACGCGGGGCTGGGCGGCGACACGGACAGCCCGTCGCATCGGCGCTACGGGCAAGGCCATCTGCTCGATACCGAGACCATCGACTGGTTCTACCGCCAGTACCTGCACGACGCGCAGGACCGCCACGACTGGCGCTTCGCACCGCTGCGCGCGGCCGATCACCGGGGCGTGGCGCCGGCCTGGATCGTGCTGGCCGAGTGCGATCCGCTGTGCGACGAAGGCCACGCCTATGCGCGCAAGCTGGCGGACGCCGGCGTGCCGGTGACGGTGCGCGAATACGCGGGCATGGTCCATGAGTTCCTGCGCATGGGCAACATCGTGGCCGAAGCGGCGCAGGCGCACGAGGACATCGCGCGAGCGCTGGCCGGTGCGATGTACGCCCACGAAGCTCCAGAGCAACTGGCTGCCGCCATCTAAATTCGGCGCGCCCTGCATCGTCACGACAACAACAACGCATTGCCAGGAACACACCCATATGCCGACTCAGCTCACGCCTTTCTCACGCCACCTGTCGTTCGCCGCCCAGCCTGCGCTGCGCAGCGAAAGCCGCCTCGAGGGCAATGTGCTGACCGTCACGCGCGACGGCCACCAGCCGGCCCGCTTTGCGTACGACGACGCCACGCTGCGCCTGCTGGATGGCGATGCCGACAGCCAGGCACTGGCGCACGCCACGATGGCCGCGCTGGATGCCGCGTTCGCGCACGGTGCGCCCTACGCGCTGCGCGTGGAGGTGGAATCGCGCGACGCCACGCGCCGCCTGCAGGACGCTGGCGTGTTGACGCGCGCCAACGTGGCGCATGCCGGCCAGTTGTGGCAGCGTGCCGAGCTGTACATGACGGCGTCGGCCGGTGCCTATCCGCTGCAGTACACGATGACCGGCGCCAGCCGCCATCCGCTGCGCCCGCCCAAGCCGGCCGGCGTGGTGTACGCGCGCCACATCCCGTGGCTTGGCAAGACGCTGACGCTGCGTGCCGCCGAGCTGGAGCGCGACCTGCCGCTGCTGCACCGCTGGATGAACGACCCCGACGTGGCCTACTTCTGGAACGAGGAAGGCGACGAGGCCAAGCATCGCGCGTATCTGCAGGGGCTGATCGACGATGCGCACATGCTGCCGCTGATTGCCGCGTTCGACGACGAGCCGTTCGGCTACTTCGAGGTCTACTGGGCCAAGGAAAACCGCATCGCGCCGTTCTACGACGCGCAGGACCACGACCGTGGCTGGCACGTGCTGATTGGCGAACCAGCGTTCCGCGGCAAGGCGTTCCTGACCGCGTGGTTCCCGGCCATCCAGCACTTCCAGTTTCTGGACGATTCGCGCACGCAGCGCATCGTGGGCGAGCCGCGCGCCGACCACGTGCGCCAGATCGCCAACCTGGACAAGGCCGGCTTTTCGAAGATCAAGGAATTCGACTTCCCGCACAAGCGCGCGATGCTGGTGATGCTGCTGCGCGAGCGGTTCTTCGGCGAACACCTGCTCTTGCCAGCACCGCCGACACCTTCGGCGCCCTCGGAATCCAGCGCGCCGCGCGCCTGAATCCCTGCCCTGGAGGGGCACGGGCCTCTTCTTTCCTTCCGACTTCCGCTTAGGACCGAAACCATGACGCTTCGCGACATCTCTCCCGCCGTCCACGACCTGATCGGCATCGGCTTCGGGCCGTCCAACCTGGCCCTGGCCATCGCGCTGCAGGAACAGGCTGGCGCCGGCCGCCCGCTGGACGCCCACTTCCTGGAAAAGCAGCAGCACTATCAGTGGCACGGCAATACGCTGGTGTCGCAGAGCGAGATGCAGATCTCGTTCCTGAAAGACCTGGTGTCGATGCGCAACCCCACCAGCCCGTACAGCTTTGTGAACTACCTGCATCGCCACGGCCGCCTGGTGGACTTCATCAACCTGCGCACGTTCTATCCGAGCCGCATGGAGTACAACGACTACCTGCGCTGGACGGCCAGCCACTTCGCCAGCCAGTGCAGCCACGGCGAGAACGTGCAGCGCATCGAACCCGATGGCAAGGCCGATGGCGGCCGGATCGACCGCGTGCGCGTGGTCTCGGTGGATGCCCAGGGCCGCGAACGTGTGCGCGTGGCGCGTTCGGTGGTGCTGTCCACGGGCGGCACGCCGCGCGTTCCGGAAGCGTTTGCCAGCGTGCGCGACGATGCGCGCATCAGCCATCACAGCGGCTACCTGAACTGGATCCTCAAGCAGCCGTGCGCGGACGGCAAGCCGATGCGCATTGCCGTGATCGGCGCCGGGCAAAGCGCGGCCGAGGCGTTCATCGACCTGCACGACAACTATCCGTCGGTCAAAGTGGACTGGCTGGTGCGCGGCGCGGCGTTGAAACCGGCCGACGACAGCCCGTTCGTCAACGAGATCTTTGCGCCGGCCTATACCGACGTGGTGTTCGAGCAGACGCAGGCCGGCCGCGACCACCTGATCGACGAGTACCTGAACACCAACTACTCGGTGATCGACGCCGACCTGATCGAGCGCATCTACGCGATGCTGTACCGCCAGAAGGTCAGCGGCCAGTTCCGCGTGAACCTGCTGACGTGCAAGGCCGTGCAGGCCGCCCACGCGGGGGCGTATGGCGTGGAGCTGACGATCGCCAGCACGGCGCCGAGCACGGCGGCCACCGCCGATTGCGAGACACGCCGCTACGATGCCGTGGTGCTGGCCACCGGCTACGAGCGCGAAAGCCATCGCCGGCTGCTGGCGCCGCTGGCGGACTACCTGGGCGACTTCTCGGTAGATCGCAACTACCGCGTGCAGACCGCGCCCGAACTGGCCGTGCCCGTGTATCTGCAAGGCTTCTGCCAGAGCAGCCACGGCCTCAGCGATACGCTGCTGTCGGTGCTGCCGGCGCGCGCCGAGGAAATCGCGGGCGCCATCCACGACGCGCTGCACGCGGGGAGCGGCTGGGGCGCGCAACCGGTTCAGGCCGGCGGCAGCCAGGCCATTGCGGCCGCATAGCCAGCGGGTGCCTGCAGCCCGTATAGCTGGATCCTCGCCAACGCCGCTTCATGGGGCGCCATCCCGGCGCCCTGGCCCGGCTCGGGCAGTACCACGTGGCGGCGCACCGCGCCGTCGGCGCCAGGCATCACCGACACATGCTGGAGGTAATCGGCAATGCCCACGCCCAGCGCCTTCAGCACCGCTTCCTTGGCAGTCCAGAGCGTGAAGAACCCGTGCCGCCACGCTGGCGGCGGCAGCAATTCCAGCCAGGCGCGCTCGCGCGGCGTCAGGCAGTGATCGGTCATGCCGCGCAGCGTGTCGCGGTCCAGCGCCGGGTCCATCCATTCGATATCGACGCCCACCTGTTCTCCGCCAACAGTGCGGCCCTGTGTCAGCGCGATCCAGGCGTGGTCGCCCGCGTGCGACACGTTGAACGCGGGCGCGCCGGGCATCGCCAGCATCGGCTTGCCATGCGGCCCGGTTTCCAGCGTCAGCGCATCGGGCGCGCAATCGAGCTCGCAATCGAGCGCCTGTCCGAGCAGCCATCGCAAGGCGCTGCGCGTGGCGACGAAGCGTAGCCGGTCGGCCGGACGGCGCAGCGCGGCGGCGTGATCGCGCTCGGCGGCATTGAGGCAGTTGGCCGCCGCCCGAAGGCTAACAACGGGATCCTTCAGATCGAGTTGCCAAAGTGCCACCTGCGATACCGGGCTGGCAAGTTGCCTTGGTAGCCGCATCGCGGCGAAGTCTCGGACGTCCATCTGGATAAAGACGAGCGGGCCGCGAGGATATTTAGTCCGCCGCCCTTGCCTCCGGCGCGCACAAGACGAACGGCGAATCGTGAAATTTAATGCCTCTCACATCCTGAAACTGTGACAAAAATTGCACCTCAAGTAACAACAGGGTTACTTTTTAGTTAATTGACACTCATTCGCATTCTCATTAACGTACGTGCTCCGCATTACATCACCGTAATGCTCAATGGAGCCGCCCCCGTGATTCCCGCAACAGAAATTGCCAACCGCCCGGCGCCGCCCGTGGGCGGAGAGACGCTGCTTGGGTTGTTCATGGAAAACCGACGCGCGCTGGTAGGCGCCGCCGCGCGCATCGTCGGTTCGCGCGACCTGGCCGAGGACGTGGTGCAAGACGCCTTCCTGCGGCTGCGCGACACCTCCGACGATGGCGCCATCCGCTGCCGGCTGAGCTACCTGTTTCAGACGGTACGCAACCTGGCCATCGACACCTACCGCCGCCAGACGCTGGAGCAGAAATGGATGGCGCCCGAGGACGAAGGCATGGATGTCTCATCGCTGGCCATGTCGCCTGACCTGATCGTGATTGGCCGGCAGGCGCTGTGCGCACTGGCCGGGGCGCTGGCGGAGTTGCCCGAGCGCACGCAGCGTGCGTTCGAGATGTGCCGGGTGCAGGGCATGGCGCAGAAGGACATCGCGTCGCAGCTTGGCGTTTCGCCGACGCTGGTGAACTTCATGGTGCGCGACGCGTGCATCCATTGCCGCGCGCGGCTGACCCGTCAGCAGGCCATCTGACCGCCGGCTGGATTCACCCGGTCAACGCCACAGCTTGATGGAGTCGTTCAGCCGGTGTATCGAGGTCTAGTGTCTTGCGCGGGTGTTCATTGAGGCGCCTGGCCACAGCATTGAACTTGGCCCTGGATATCGGTCGCGATTTGGAAACCGATCTCGCATAAGCGCATCCTCTACCGAGTCGTCCGACCGACCAAAATGTTCGCGCTGAACATTGGTAGCGGCAAGCCAAAACGCGCCCAAGCAAAAATTGACTCGTCAGAGTCTATGATCCGATTGCGCGATCCCGGCAAATAGAATTCCCTAAATCTTCCTTTGAAATTATTCACTTCCTCCATCATCACGGGTGGTCGTACCCTGCCGTCAGCCCTTTCGCTGCGCTGTTCGGAAAGCACCTTCGCGGGGAGTCCATCAAATGAGAATCCGATGTGATTTGCGTCGCCGGGCCTTCAGGCGGACCCTGTTTCTAGCGGCAGTGGCCGGCGAAACGCTGTCTCTGGGAACATCCCAAACCGCACTGGCCGCGGGTCTGTTCGTCGATACCATCACGGCGCGCACCGGATTGAACATTGCGAGTAACGGCAATGGTCGCTCGGGCTCGGCGATCTATGTCACGACTAACGGTAATCTCACTGGAAAGAATCTAACCGCGACAACGACGAACTCCGCCGCCTCCGCCCTCGCAGCCGATGGCGGTGGCATTGCATCGCTGACTGGCGGAACCCTGGCCTCGACATTCTTGCTGGCGCAGCAACCCGCACTCTCCTACGCGGTGTTCGCGCGCAATGCTGGTTCATCGATCACGCTGAACAACGTTGCCGTTACCAGCGTCGCATCTTCCGCCGTGGTCGCTTCGGATTCAGGCCAGGCAAATCTGACCGACGGCACTGTTTCGCTAACCCGGGCCAGTCCCACCGGCGTTGAACCAGCCATCGCAGTGCTGGCGCTGACCAAAGGCTCGGTCAGCACCCTCAACACGGATATCACGGTAACCGGCGACCAGCTACGAGGGGCCGCCAGCCAAGGCGCCTCGATGAGCGTGACGGGCGGCACCGTCGCCGTGAGCGGCGCCAACTCATACGGCCTGTATGCGGACCGCGTGGACACCAGCGGTCCGGCCGGAAACCAACTGACCGCGAACGGCGTCACGATCACCACGACCGGCAATGGCTCCAACGCGGTGCACGTCATCACCGGTGCGAATGCATCGCTGAACAACATGGACATCACGACGGCCAGCGACGACGCCATCGGCATACATGTCGGACAGGGCGGCACTGTTGACGTCACCGGTACGCTGAAGGTATCGACGCAAGGCGCGCGCGCGTACGGCGCAGATGCCGGCGGTCTGCGCTCGCCGGCGACGCTGAATCTCGGCATCACGGGCACCATTGATACGTCCGGCGCCCAGGCGCATGGACTGCTGGCGCGCGAGGGGGGCATCATCACCTTGAATGGTGGCACGGTCACCACCGCTGGCACCGATGCATCGGCCATCGCCGCGCGCGCGTCGATTATCAACGTCACAGGCGCCACACTTGCAAGCAATGCCGGTGCCGGCGCACTGGCCGTCGGAAGCAGCGCGGTAGCGCTCACTAATACCACGCTGACCGCCGCAGGACATGGCATCAGCGTCGCGGCACAATCGGGCCTGATCACGGCATTGCCGCCAGAGTTGCCGGACGGCGCGACCCAAGCCGTGCCAGCCACCCCGCCCGCCGCCCCCGCTTCGAACACGGTAACCGTGCAGGGCGGCAGTATCAGCGCCGGTGGCGACCTGTTCCACGTCGAGGGCACGTCCGCGAGCATCACGCTTTCCGGCGGCGCCCAGACCAGCACCGGCAGCGGCCTGCTGCTCAATGCGCTGACATCTGGCGCAAGCGGCAGCCGGGTCAACTTCGTCATGAACGGCGTCAGCGCGACCGGCGATATCGCTTCGGATGCCGCCAGCATCGTGACCGCCAACCTTCAGAACAGCTCCGTACTGACCGGCAAGATCGACCCGGTCAGTCTGACCGTCGACGGTACCAGCCGCTGGAACATGACCGCCAGTTCGCAGCTCAACAACCTGGGCATGGCGAGCGGCGCGCTGATCCAGTTCCAGCCGCCCGTGGCCGGCGCCTTCAAGACACTTACCGTGCAGAGTGCGCTGACCGGCAGCGGCACCATCGGCCTGAACACCGTGCTCGCGAGCGATGGCGCGGCCAGCGACCAGGTGGTCGTCAACGGCGGCACCGCCACCGGCACCACAGCCCTGCGTATCGCCAACGTCGGTGGTACAGGCGCGCTGACCACCGCCAACGGCATCCAGGTGGTGAATGCCACGAACGGCGGCACCACTGCCGCCAGCGCGTTCGCGCTCGACGGACGCGCCGTGGCAGGTGCCTACGAATACCGCCTGTTCCGCGGCAGCACCGATGGCACCAACGCCGATGCGTGGTATCTGCGTTCGGAGGCGGGCCCGGTTCCGCCGACGCCACCGGACCCGCCCAACCCGCTGTATCGCCCGGAAATCGCCGCCTACCTCGCCAACCAGCGCCTGGTCGGCGAGATGTTCGTGCACAGTCTGCATGACCGCCTCGGCGAGCCGCAGTACGTCGAGGACCAGGGCTTCATTCCCGATCAGGACAAGCCCCGTTCGGGATGGCTGCGCGCGGTGGGCAACTGGCAGGGCAGCAAGAGCGCGAATGGCATCTTCAAGGCCAGCACCAACTCGTTCCTGCTGCACGGCGGTGCCGAACTGGCCAAGTGGAAGGTCTTCGGCAACGGCGCGGATCGCGGCCACCTCGGCCTGATGGGCAGCTACGGCTACGCCAACACCAATGCCAACGCGCAAGGCAATCCGTTCAGCGCGAAGGGTACCGTCGAGGGCTGGAGCGTGGGTGGCTATGCCACCTGGTACCAGAACGATGAGAGAAAACTCGGTGCCTATGTCGACACCTGGTTGCAGTACGGCTGGTTCACCAACCATGTCGACGGCCAGTACCTGCCCTCGGTGCGCTACAACGCGCAGGGCTGGGCCGCGTCTGGCGAGACCGGCTATGCGGTACCGCTGCGCAACGACTGGGTCATCGAGCCGCAGGGCCAGTTGATCTACGTGGGCTACAACGAATCCGACATCACCGAGCCCAATGGCACCAACGTCAGCGGCGCCAACTCGCATGGCTGGATTACCCGGCTTGGCGCACGCTTTCATCGCACTTTCCTTCGCGCGGACAATCGCAAGATCCAGCCGTACCTGACGCTCAACTGGTGGCACACCAGCGTTTCCAGCAGCATCTCGTTCAACGACCTGCCGCTGGGCAGCATGTATCCGAGCAACCGCTACGAGGTGAAGCTCGGCGTGAATGCAGATATGGGCAAACGCTGGACGGCGTGGTCCAACGTGTCAGGCGCCTGGGGCGCGCAGAGCTACTACCAGTACGCACTGCGCGTGGGAATGAAGTACGCGTGGTAGGGAGCCAAGGAGACAGGCTCGATATGCGCCGGACGACTGCGACCGGGCCTACCGACTGTTTGTTGAAGCTTGCCAGCGTATCACTCAAGATTCTGATTAGCGTAGGACCACTCGAATCCAGTGCTAGCGCGCTTGACGGTTCCTGCCGAAGTCTCGGCAAAATGCGCGGAAAAGACCGTCGCCTCCGTCCTTGCGGCGTAATCGAGCATGGCAAGACGGGAGGCGCGGGCCTGCTCCGGCAACTGGCAGAAGACCGAATTCCATTCCGGGTGATGGACTTGCAGCGCGCTGTGCATGACGTCGCCCGTGAAAAGCGCCGTTTCTCCGCGAGAGCGGATCTCGATGGCCATATGCCCGACGCTATGTCCAAACGTCGGGATAAACCTGATGCCATCGAGAATCTCCGCCCCCTCATCCGGCACGACGCGCGCCTGCCCCGCCTCCATAACAGGCTTGACGCTGTCCTCGAACACCATGCGTCGGCCCGCACCTTCCGGTGACGCAAAGAAGTCTCGCTCCCGTTCGCCGAACACGTAGGTGGCATGGTCGAACAGCGGCATCCAGCTTCCGCCCCGGTTAACCGTGTTCCAACCGACGTGATCGACGTGCAAGTGGGTCAGCAGCACGTAATCCACTTGTTCAGTGCGAAAACCCGCGGCTTCGAGACGCGCAAGCACCGGATTGTCGAGGCGGTCGAACAACGCGCTGAACGGGCGCGACTTGCCATTCCCAATGCCAGTATCAACGACAATCGTGTGCCCTTCTATCTCGACGAGCCACAAGTGAGTCTTGAGCGGTACGCGTCGATTGGTCAGGTCAAGGCTATCTGTTGCAAAGCGCTCTCGCAACGCAAGCCCATGCGCCTCGGTCCATGCAGGAAAGAGCTGCTCGGGTGCCAGCGCAAAGCTGGTTTCGTCGATGCGAGTAATCTTTGCCGCTCCCACTTGGTGGGTGTGTGGGAAAGTCTTCATGGACATACGGACGCCTGCGACGTCCTGACAAATGACATGCGTTTAGTATCGCGCAAGACGCCGGTCGCTACCAATGCCTTTCAGGTAGGACGGTCATGCCTTCCAGGCTAGCCGAATTGCGCCGCGAAGCGCTTCAGCGCGGGATTCTGTTCTGCAGCCGCAAAGCAGAATTCGAGCGGCAACGGCACCGATAGATCACGCAATGCGACAAAGCGCACGCGCGTTGGCGGACGGTCGCGATTTGCCGCATTGACGATGGCGGCACCCATGCCCGCCGACACGAGCGATAGAATCGCCGTTTCCGTCGTGGCCTCCTGGCGGATATCGAGCGTGAGGCTGGCCGCCGCGCACGCGGAAAGCAGGTGATCGTAGTAAGCGGGATAGACATGCCGCGGAAAGGCAATAAACGGTTTCCCGCCCAAGTCGGCTGCAGCGACGGAGGCAAGGTCCGCAAGCGGCCACGTCGTTGGCACGGCCAGCACGACGTTCTGTTCGAGAATGCGAACGCTGGCGATACCTTCTGGCAGCGTACCGAAGCGATAGCAAAAGCCTCCGTCGAGCCGATCGGTGGAAATGGCGTCCAGCTGTTCCGGCGTATTCATCGGCATGAGTTCGAGGGCGATATGCGGCGCAGCTTGTTCGAAGGCGTGCAGCGCTTCCGAGACGACGCCACTCCAGGCCGCGTTCTCCACGAACCCGATACGCAGATGGCCCTGCACGCCTTCCGCAATCCTGCGCGCAAGGCGGTTGGCTGCATCGACGTGCGCCAGGATCTGACGTGTTTCCTCCAGGTATGCCTGCCCCGCCGGCGTCAGCTTCAGGCCGCGCGGGGTGCGCTCGAACAGCGCTGCGCCTATCGACTCCTCGAGATCCTGGATCTGCCGCGATATCGCGGGCTGGGTGACATGGAGCTGTTCCGAAGCGGCGCGCACACTGCGCAGTTCCGCAACGGCGCTGAAATAGCGAAGGTGCCTGAGTTCCATGACGTTTCCCAACAAAGGTTTCCGAACAAAGCGATCGTCCGGCGATGATACCGTCACGCCCCGCCCGTCTGGGGATATCCGCGCTGGACGATTGATCCGCCTGTCTACGATCGCTTACGTGTCGCCAAAGTCGTACTACCTTGTCTGCCTGGAAGATAGGCGAGGCGATGCCTCCTAAGCATCGGCAGCCGCAATCAACGGCAATTGTCCGGCCTCATCAAATAGTCAATAGTTTGTGCATGTTCGTTCCCGGCTTCCAGGAGACATCACTTGCCTAACCAAAACTTCCCCGAGACCCGTGCAGCTTCACAGAAATCGTTGATCTCTACGGACATCGACTATGACCGCGAGGGCTTCCAGACGGGCACCTTGCGCATTCCGTATTCGCACGATCGCTCGGCCTACGGACATATTCCCACGCCCGTCGCCGTGCTCAAGCGCGGCGAAGGCCCCACGATCCTGCTGACGGGAGGCAATCATGGCGACGAGTACGAAGGGCCGGTGGCGTTGATGAAGCTGCTGCAACGCATGCCTGCGATGCGCATAGAGGGGCGCCTGATCGTCATTCCTGCGTTGAACTTCCCCGCGTTCCTCAACGGCTCGCGGACCTCACCGATCGACCGGGGCAATCTGAATCGCATGTTTCCTGGCGATCGCAATGGATCGCTGACGGCAATGATTGCGCACTATGTCGATACGGAGCTCTTTCCGCGTGCGGACATCGTGTTCGACCTGCACGCAGGCGGCGCATCGTTCGACCACATGCCGACCTTGCTCGCGGCGCTTCCCGGAAATGCAGGACGGCATGCGGAATACATCCGGCTTGTGGACGCGTTCGCCGCGCCGCACACGATGGTCATGGATTTGCTAGGTGAAGACCGGACCTACGGTGCCGCGGCGGAGCGCCATGGCACGCTGTTCCTGTGTGGCGAGTTTGGCGGCGGCGCGGCTTGCAACGTCGATGGCGTGAAGATCGTCGAGGACGGGTTGCGCCGCTTCCTTCAGGCGGCAGGGCTCACGCGCGACGACCCGCGCGCAGAGATCGCGCCCCCAACCACCCTGCTTCGGGTCGACGGCGCCCGCCACTATCTCTTTGCCCCCCGGCATGGCGTGTTCGAGCCTTGCTTCCGACGGGGCGATACCGTGGCGGCGGGCCAACTGGCGGGTCGACTTTTCGATCCGCACGCACCATGGGAGGCGCCGCGCGAACTGCATTTCGCGGGCGATGGCATGGTGGTCTGCGCACGGACGTTCGCGCGCGTGGAACCTGGCGACTGCATCGCGTTGCTGGCGGGAGAAACGCAGTGGCAATAGCAGTAGCAGGCCGCGATGCACGTCGCCCGCGGTCACGTCCCACCGGCTCCCGTTACCAATACCCCTGCCAGCTCCATGCCGAACAACCGATACCCTTCTCCCGACGCATCGCATAGCGCGTTCTCCCATGCGTACATTGTTGGGATGTTTTTCCTGTGCTTTGCATTCTCCTATATCGACCGCCAGGTGGTCAGCATTCTGGTTCAGCCGCTCAAGGCATCGCTGTCGCTGAGTGACACGCAGATCGGTCTGCTTCAAGGCATCACCTTTACGATGTGCTACGCGACCGCGGGCGTCTTCGTGGCGCGGCTCGTGGACCGGTCCAATCGCGTCTTGCTCAGTGCTGCATGCGTAGCCATCTGGGCCATCTCGACCGCGATGTGCGGTACCGCCACGACGTTTTGGGAGCTGCTGATGTGGCGCGCGGGAACGGCGATCGCCGAGGCCGCTCTGAGTCCCGCAGCGTTGTCGATCTTCAGCGATCTCTTCCCGCCCCGGAAAGTTGCGCGGGCCAGCGGCGCGTTCATGCTGGGCCCGTATGCGGGAGGCGGCGTCGCGCTGCTTGGCGGGGGTGCGCTGCTCGGGTGGATGGAGCAGCCTGCAATGGCCGCATGGCTGTCCGCGCATGACCTCCGCCCCTGGCAGATGGTGTTCTTTACCGTGGGGCTTCCCGGCATCGGACTCGCTGCGCTGGTGGCGCTGACCATCAGAGAGCCCAGGCGGCAGGGCGTCCTTGATGCAGCGGGAACCTGCGACGCCCCGCCGTTGCGCGAGGTTCTGAAGGAACTGTTCGTGCGCAACCGCTTCTGCCTGCCCTATTTCTTCGGGTATGTGGCGCTGATCCTGCTGTTCTACTCACACGCGGCGTGGTTTCCAACGATGGTCATCCGCCGATTCGGGCTGAGTGCCAGCGAGGTAGGCAAACTTGCTGGACCCATGTACATGCTCGGAGGAATGGCAGGCGTGATAGCCGCCACGCTACTCGTCGGAAAGGTCACGGATCTCGGGGCGTTGCGCAAGGTGCTACGTATCGCCGCATGCGCTGCCACTGCACTCGTTCCGGCGGCTTGCCTCGCGCCGCTCGCCCCTACGGCGATGCTGGCCCTGCTTATGTACGGCGTTTGCGCCTTCGCCGCGAGCGTCGTCATGGCGCTTGCGCCCGTGCCGCTGCAGATTGCCATTCCCAATCGGATGCGCGGCCGGGCCATCGCGATGCTCGTGTTTCTCACCAATGCCATCAGCGGAGGCGTTGGTCCGTTCGCGGTGGGCTGGATCAATGAGCGGTTGGCCGATCCGCAGCATGGACTGGCCACGGCGCTCGCCATCGTGGGCACAGTCGCCGCGGCATCGAGTTGCCTGCTCTATTGGATCGCCACCCGAAATTCTCCTCGACCCGAACCGGATATCAAAGCCGCGATCGGCACATGATGGTCTCACTCCTCCTTAACAGTTCCGCGCAATATCGCTGCGGTCTCGACGATTGATCACCGTACGGCATCGCACGAGGCCGGGGAGGCCACGAGCCCGGGAGGACGGGTCGATACCGTGAAGAGGCCATTGCACGGCAGTACAACCGTGCAGGCCTGTTCAAGGATCTGCAAGACGGATCGAACTCGTCGCGCCTCATTGAATCCTCTCGTTGTCTTAACATCCACTTCGCGGAAGATCACGCAAAGCAGCCTCATCCGCCTGCCTGTTCCTCAATGCATGGGAATCGCCGCATTGAAGATCAGCACCATGAGCAGTCCGACGACCGCAACGATCGATTGGACCACCGAAATCGTCTTTGTCGCTTCACTCATGGTCATGCCGAACGATTCCTTGACCATCCAGAAGTCCGCGTGATTGGCGTAGTTGAAGAACAGCGATCCGCAACCGATCGACAATGCCAGCAACGGCAGGTTGAGGCTCGGATCGCTGCCGGCCAGCGGCGCAAGCAAGCCGGCAGCACCGACGATGCCCACGGTCGCCGACCCCGTCGAGACCGATAGCAGCATCGCGATCAGCCAGCCCAGGATCAGCGGCGGAAACGCGAGCTGCTGAGTCAGATGCACGATGGCATCGCCCACCTTGGCGCTGGTGAGCATCTGCTGAAATGCGCCGCCGCCCGCGATGATCATGATGATCGAGGCAATGGGCTTGAGACTGTTGCCCAGCGCACCGCGCAGTTTCTCGGGGTCGCCGCCGCGGGACGACACGAGTGCCACGATCGCGAACAGCACGCCCAACAACATGGCGATCAACGGATTGCCGAGGAAACTTGCCACGTGCAGCGCGGCACTCCCCTTGGGCAGCACCGTCTCCGCAATGGCATGCCCGAGCATCAGGATCGCTGGCAGCAATGCTGCCAGCACGCCGATCCCGGCGCCGGGCTGCCGGTCACCAGCGGTTTTCTCCGTGAGAGTGAACTGGTCCAGCAGGGCCTGATCGGGCCGGGTGGTCATGCGGGGAGACATGAAGGCACCATAAAGTGGACCGCCAAGAATCATGGCTGGAATCGCCGCAAGAAAGCCGTACAGCATCGTCGGACCCACAGACGTTTTCAGACTGGCGATCGCCGTCAGCGGCCCCGGGTGGGGCGGCACCATGCCATGCATCGCGGCCAGCGCAGAGATGACCGGAACGCCTACATAGACATAGGCCGATCCCTTGAAACGGCCCTTGCCCTCGAGTTTGCGCGCAACACTGAAGATCAACGGCAACATCACAACCAGCCCGACTTCGAAGAACATCGGAATTCCGACTACGAAAGCCACGAGCAGCGCGTCGAGGAAGATGACGGAATAGACCTCGTGTTCGCGGCCGGCGAGCTACGTGCGGACGTAGTCCTTGACCTGTGTCGCCGCCACGAACACACGTCCGCGCGGGATCATCTCGTCGATCACCTGTCGGGCCGCGGTGAGGATCTGCTCGGGCGATGCGGGGTGGAAGTTCCCGTGTTCATCACGTGCCAGCAAAGTGGAGGCGAACGAGGAAAAATATTGCGAAGACTGCGCAGCCGGTTTCCCGGCAGCGGCGAGTCAGGCTGCCACCTTGCCTGTCAGGACAAACGAAAGCACATCGTCAGCGGTGGGCACGCCCCAGGTCTGGTCGGCGAGCCATTGGTAGAAGCGTGTCTGGGCGACCTTGGTGGCCCGCTTGTGGGTGGCGAGTTTCTGGTCCGCAAGCACGCACTGTTCGTTGTATCGCTCGATCAGCGATATCTGCTCATCGGCGGCCAGGCTGACAAAATACCCGTGTGCGCTGGGCAGTCGCGCGGCGATATAGCGCTCCATCGCCTCTTGCGCGGACTTCGCCGGCACGGGCGGCACGACCGCCGGTTCCTCTTCCGCCGCCCCGCCCTCCCCGGCGCTGGCCAAGTTGCCATCGGCGCCGCTGCTGGTGCCACTGTCGGTGCCGCGCGCGACCATGTCGGTCAGGATCTTGCGAAAATGCGCGCTCACGTTTTCGATCACTGGGACATCGCTTGCGGACACGCGCGCGCGGACGTGGGCGATCGCCTCGAACAGGATCGCAGGGGCATGGGCTTTGGCCAGCCTGCTGGCCTCGCTTGCCGGCAGGCCCAGATCGACGATCGCCTGGATCAGTTCGCTGATATCGGCCTCACCGGCTCCGGCAGACGCGTCGCCCGGCACATCGCCGCTGGCGGACGCCTTACGGGTGATCCTGAACTGCAGTTCGGTAACGGAGCGACCCACCTTGTGCTCGATGAGTTCGACTTCGTGATCCGACACATCGCAGATCTCCGCGATACAGGGGTTGAGCACCGCGCGCTTGAAGATCTTGTATTCCTTGTACTTGGTCTCGCTCTCCTCGCGCCCAAGGATCAGATTGCGGAAGACGGTCAGCGGTATGCGCGCCGTGATCCCTGCGCGTTCGTAACGCACCGTGTTTTCCCAGAGCGCGAGCGAATGGGCCCGACGGAACAGCTTCGCGATCCGCATATCGATCATCGCGTAGCGCTCGGGGTTCAACAGTTCTTCGCGAATCTGCGGAGCAAAGGAGTAGGACAGCAAGGAGCCCGTAATCCGCGCCCCCGCCAGCAGGGTTGAGCCCGTCCAGGTCGCTGTCCCGTCGCTGTCAAGTTGGTCCCAGTCGACAACCGTACGCATCAGCGACTTGGCCGTCTCCTTGATATAGGTGGTGTCCTTGGTGGTAAGCGCGAGGTTGGCCATCATCTCGGGGATCGAGATCTGGAACGTCTCAACCGTCCCGGCCTCCCCGAAGCGGTGTTCGATCGCATTCTTGATGAGCGCGTTGAACAGGCGTCGTTGTTGCAGCGTAAGCGAGCCGCCCACCGGTGAAACGTGGATGGCCTGAACCGCCTTCTTGAAGGGCTCGGCCGCCTCCGGCTGCTGAAACAGGGTGATCTGGCTGCCCTTGGGTGCCTTCGCGTGTGCCATCGACTTTACCTGCGATTTTTGGATGGGTGAAATGTTAGACGGCTTGCGTTCACCTATCAACATGAAGCGCGTTCGCGTCACGAATTGCTGTCCAGAAAGACGGTGCGGCCCCCAAAACTGTTCACCTATGGTGTGACACACCTGGCGACACGCGCGGCATGCCCGGCAAATACGGGAGCGGCGGTGGGGTAAGCGCTGGAAAAGGTGAACGATTTTGAGGAACGGTGTCTCTGAAGTGCGCGATATTCCATTGTCGATCTCTCCCAGCCACGAGTCGGCCGTCTGGCACCCCAAATCCGTTCACCTTGAGCGGGTCATTGGCGATGATGGATCTGCTCTGTCAGCTGTAAGTCGGTGCACACATAGGTAGGAAGCACGAAGTGGGTTGGGTGTCCAAATTCGAATCCCGTGGTCCTTACCAGTGGAGCGTCCCCTAATTCGTTCACCTTTTTGGATTCCCCAAATAGTGTCACCTAATCGTGCAGTGACGATGGTTAGCGCATCCACTGGTGTGCCTGCGGTCCTGGCGGCGTCCTATCTTGTCTATCCCCAAATCCCTTCACCTGACATTTGCGATCGCCATTCCCCAATTGTCTTCACCTTTATGGAAAGGGTGACGGTCAATTCCCTAAATGTGTTCACCCATTGCTAATACCGGTCGAGTTTCCCCAATACGATTCACCTTCAGCTCAACATCGTTTTGCCGTGGCCCCTACAAATCCCCAGTTGCAAAGGTGAAGGGCATTTTCGATTCGAATGGGACGGCACAGGGGACGGCACAAGGGACGGCAAAGTCAGCTTCTCGGATAAAGGTGAACAGAATTGGGGCGTGACGCCTCGCGTGTCCGCAATTAGGGTCCAGCGTTTCGTCGCTGCGGCGGTTCGCACTTGCCACTTCGTATCGTTTGGATGTGAGTCTCCACTTATCCTAAGACGCTTTACATTGCTGGAAGCTTCCGCTCTGTTCCTCCGGGGATCAAGGCCTCGTTCACCTTCAGCTGATTCGTGATCTGCGCGCAATACAGAGGCGTCTGCGAAAGGCGCGGCTGGGACCCGGAGCACCTGGTCCGCGTCACGCCTTCTTGAAATGCGATTGGCGTTTGCCAAATGCGGATGGGAAATACGCACCCAACCCAGTTCACCGAACAACGACGAGTTCAGGGGTTAAATGGAGAACTGCCACGGGCCCTGCAATGGAAAATCAACGCCGGCTGACACAGAAATGACGCGGTAATGACGCGTATACGCATCGGTGTGACGTAAACTTCTTGCGGTTTACGTATACGGTCGCTATTCTACGGCCAACCATTTAATTGACGGAAAGCGTCTAAGTTTTCGGTTCGGCGTCAGTCGAGCGCTTCGGGACCTTTCCAACGGATTTACAACTTTTATGGCACGCACGAGCTTACTCAAGGCAGAACTCCCGCGCCCAGACTTTTCAGACGACCACGGCCTGTCAATCGACGGGCTGGCGGCCGTTGCTGCGCAGGCTAATGACGTCTTTGGGCAGATTCGGGATGCCATGCTGGAGCCCTACCCCCGCAAGATCCCTCCGACGTTTACCAGTAGCCAGATCGCCTCGCTGTGCGGTGTGGACAAGGCGCGCTTCCACTATCTTGCCACCAAAGGCGGCTTGCCAGCGGGCACCTCGCAAGGCAACGGCCGGGCCAAGGTGTTTAGCCTGGAAGACGCCATCGCGTGGGTACAACACGCCAACGGTCGCGCCAAGCGGCCGGAGGGCCAGCGCGGGCGCATCGTCACAGTTGGTAATTTCAAGGGCGGTGTGGCGAAGACCACGACCGCGGTCTGCCTGGCGCAGGCCCTCACCCTGCTCGGCCGGCGGGTTTTGATTGTCGACTGCGATCCGCAGGGTACGACAACCCAGCTTTGCGGCTGGGCTCCGGATGCCGAGATTGCCGAAGAGCAGACGCTGCTGCCGCTGATCTATGGTGACCAGACGACGCTGGACTATGCCGTCCAGACGACCTATTGGCACAATCTGGATCTGATCCCGGCCTCGTCGGCACTGTTCGACGCGGAGTTCGAGATTCCGTCGAAGGTGCTGTCCGAGTCGGGCTTCGAGTTCTGGGACATCCTGCGCAAGGGTCTGGTGCCGCTGTCCGAGCAGTACGACGTGATCGTCATCGACACGCCGCCTGCGCTGAGCTACATCACGATCAATGCGCTGATTGCCTCGGATGGCATTCTGATGCCCTGCCCGCCTGACGGGCTGGACTTTGCCAGCTCGACGCAGTTCTGGCACCTCTTCTCGGATATCGCGAAGAAGCTGCCTGGCGTACTCGAGTCCAAGCGCTATGACTTCATCAACATCGTGCTCACCAAGGTGAAGCAGGATGCGGTGTCGCGGGTCGTGCGCGAGTGGATGGTCAAGGCCTACGGCAATCGTGTACTGAGCATCGAAATTCCCGAGTCATCGGTCCCCAAGGGCGCTTCGGCACAGCTGGCGACCGTCTATGACCTCTCCAAGCCCGACGGCAGTGTCGAAGCGTATCAGCGTTTCCGCGATCCGCTGGACAAGCTCGCCCTGCATGTCGACGACCAGTTCGTCAGGGCGTGGACAGAAAGGAAAGAAGTATGAGAATCGGCGACAAGTTGTTGGCGAAGACCGCCAACATCGCAGTCAAAACCAGTCCGCCTAAGCCCGACGCCAACGAGCCGAAGACATCGCCCGGCCGCATGCTTGCCGCGCAGTCTGCCGTGGCGGCGGCCGAACGCCGGGTTGCCGAGCTCGAAGCGAACGTCGGCAAGGCCGTCGAAGTCGCGCTCGACGAGATTGCCGAAGTCCCCGGACGTCGGCGCAAGCTCACGCCTGAACAGTACGCTGAGCTACGGGAGAACCTGCGTAATAACAAACTGGTTCACCCGATCACGCTCGTCGTGCGTGGGGATGGCAAGAAGGAACTCGTAGCCGGTCACAACCGGTTTTACGTCTTCAGGGAGCTCGGCCGGGACGCGATCCCGGCGGTGTTCGCCGATCTGGCGGACGTCGAGCAGATCGAGGAAGCTGCGTTCTATTCGAATCTGCTTTCCCCGTCGCTGCCCGACTTCGAGAAGTATCTGGGGTTCCAGAAGCACGTCGACCGCACAGGGCAGTCGCAACAGGACATTGCGGCGGCCGCGGGCATTTCGGCTGGGCACCTGAGCAAGCTGTTCTCGTACGCGCGTTTACCCGGATCCGCCATCGCCGCGCTGGAAGCGGCAAGCGATCGCGGTCGCCTGGGCGTGAACGCCGCTTACGAGATGGCAACGTTTTTGGGTGAACACCCGGATCAGGAAGCCGCGGTCACGGAGGTCGTGGAGAAGCTACTGAGCGATGAGAAGGTCACGCAGAAGCAAGCTATCGCCCTCCTCCATGCGCGCGTGCGGCAAAAAACTGCTGCGCCGGCGGCTGCGGAAACGCATCGAATCAAGGTGGGAACGCGTGAACTGTGTGCCGTGACGACGCGGAATGGGACGGTCACGCTCAAGTTCAAGAAGGCGGAAGACGCACAAGCCTGGGAAAAGCGGGTGCGCGAGTTCATCGAGGCCAACGCAGGAACGAACCACTAAAAAGCAGGATATCTGCCTTTTAAAACACATGAGAGAGTGAAGCGAATGAACTAAAGCACGCTTTTGACACATCCCTCACCACAAAGACAAAGGCCTGGGCGGGAACCCAGGCCTCTGCTGAGATTCGGACGGGAATCCGAAACTCGATTTGGTGGAGTTTGATAGATCAAAGCTCAACCTACACGTATCTACGGCGGGAACCGTGAACACGAGCCACAACGAGTGTTCAGTGTAGCGAGAGATTATGCCTAGTCAAGCTCCGGAGGGCGTTCGTCCTTAAAAAATCGGAGTCAATATGACTATTGCGCAACGCTACGCGCCGGGCGAGGCTGTCGCTCGCCCTTCTCCCCTGCCACTCGCGCTCATCGAAGCCCGAGCTGCCGTGTTCGATCCGCTTAATTGCCTGGACCTCGGGACTACCGCCCGTCGGGTCCTTTTTGGCATTCTGCGATTCTTCAACTTGTCTCGCCCTTCGTCCTCCATCTGGCCGCGCCGCGATCTGCTGCGTGCCGAATCCCTGCTCAACAGTGAGTCGTCTCTCTATCGCGGCCTGGCTGATTTGCAACGGCATGGCTACGTTGTCCGTGAGCAGATTCGCATTGCGCGTTCCGGACGGTTCCACGTCTCTCCCGTTCGACTTACAGAGAAGGCACAAATTCTTCTCGGTCTGGTCGGGAGGTCATCAAAAGAAGATTCGCGTCGAAAAGTTATCCACAAGGAACCGTCTCTCACAGTGGAAGACGGCCAATATAAGGAACATACCAACGAACGGAAGTCTTTACAGAATTCATTCGCAAGCGAGCCGTCCAGAGATATTGACTCGGCTTCCAAGGTCCCGCTTCCGCTGATCTGGTTGCTCAAGCTCGGATTGACTGCCCGTGCGGTGTTTTCGCTCATGGGTATCGCCAAACGCCATGGCAAGCGACTGGAGGACATCGCCACGGCATTCCGAGGACGCCTGTCGACGCTATCGAGCCGCGAGGCATACGCCTACATTCGGTCGCTTGCCGGAAAGGACCTGGACTTTGCTGCGATCGCTTCCGGCAAGGAAGGTGCTATCCGTGCCGCCGCTGAAGCGCAAAGTGCGAAGAACCTTCTGAGCTCGATCCTTGCTAAGTCGCATGGATTGACCGTCGTAAAACGCGACGGGACAAGCTTGGGGCGGATTGACGCACATGCCCAGGTCGTCATGGGGCAGGGGGGGTCGTTCCCAGTGAATCTGCGCTTCGCTATGGCCGTGCAGAAGGGGCAGCTAATCATTCGACGATCATCGCTCGCGTAGCTTGTGCTGCGGCCACGGCCATCGATCGCTTGTCCAAGCTTGAGGTGGGGAAAGGCTACGTCGGCGGCATCACCGTGTTCGATCGGCTGGAAGTGCTGTCACGGGAAGGAGAATTCCCGTTCGTGTTATTTCGTTAGCTTTTGCTGACTGCGGCGGGCCTATGTTTGCGAGATGCCTTTTGGCGCTGAGGAGGTGTTGGTCAGATGTCCAGCTTTGTCGGTGGACTAGATACAAGGCGAGCCGGTTTCTAGTAGAAACTCAATAAAATCAATGGGTTATGAAATCCATGGGTTTTTGCGTAGGGACCCCGTTTTTTGGGAGTTCCGTGCTTAGCCCGCTAACCAGTTGATTTGTAAGGGTTTCTATTAGAAAGAGGCTTGCTGCGATGTCGGAAGTTGTGTTGGCCAACCACGAAGGACATCCTATGTGCGAGGCTGACCAGAAGACACGATCAACGGGCGATGGCGTCAGGATCGTGCGCGCATTTTGGGGTTCGGTGGGCGTGCTGTGCACCACGGGACTGCGCTGCACGGATCGTCGCTGGTAGTGGCTGGCTTTCTGGATTCGCCGGGGCGCGCGGACGCGAACGACTCAACTAGGGTGCAGGCGAGTGCTGCTGAGGCGGACCGCTGCCGATAATGTTGGTGGGAGTTTGGATTTGTCAGCCGCGATGAACGAGGTCGAGAGCAAAGCATCGATGCATCGAAGCGGCCGGAGTCGTGACAAGCGAAGATCGGGGTCGCCGAATATTAGGAAAGGCCACCGTCATCCCCGAATAAAGCGCCGGGTGAGCGACTAGTTGTGAAGCTTCAATATGTTGTATCCGTGGTTCATCCGATCTGAGTCTGGAAAACTGGAAGTCGCCAAACACCCAGACTTCCAGGAGCTCAGCCGGATGAACACCCATAAGAATGCCCGACTCACCTTTGCCCGTCGACTGGAGATGGTTCAAGACATCACCGAACATGGCCTGAGCGTGCCTGAAGCCGCCGCGAGTCATGGCGTGACAGCACCAACGGCTCGTAAGTGGCTGGGCCGCTATCTGGCCGGTGGCGTGCCGGCGCTGGGCGACGCCTCGTCCCGGCCGGTACGTTCGCCCCGGGCCATTGATTCATCCAAGGCCCCGTTGATCGTGGAGTTGCGCCAGCGCCGGATGCTTCAGCGGCAAATTGCCCGCAGCGTTGGCGTGTCCGAATCCACGGTCAGCCGGGTGCTCGCGCGCGCTGGCCTGTCCAGGCTCGCCGATCTGCAGCCTCGTGAGCCCGTGATGCGCTATGAACATGCCGCACCGGGCGACCTGCTGCATATCGATACCAAGAAG
>NZ_BBQI01000131.1 GCF_001652915.1 Cupriavidus sp. D384 | reverse complement strand
CGGACTACCCGTGTGAAAGTAGGTCATCGCCAGGCTCTTATACCCAGAACCCCCAAGCCCGAAAGCTTGGGGGTTTTGCTTTGGCGCGAATGAAATGCGATCGCGCGCTGGGATGGCGAAATGGCCGTCGCCTTTCGGTTCCATCTCCCTTCCTGCCCCGGTGCAAAGGCCGGATTGCGCGCGTATCATCGGCGCTGACATGACTGCCGCCACACTTCCCTCCGACGACGCCAGCGCCGCTGCCGACACCAACACGGATGTCGAGGCCAGCACGGATACCCCCTGGTTTCTCTATCTGCTCGAATGCGAGGGCAATTCGATCTATACCGGTGTGACGACCGATGTTCAGCGTCGATATGCCCAGCATGTGGCCGGAATTGGTGCCAAATATACGCGCGCTCGCAAGCCGTTGCGACTTCTTGGATGGTTGGCCTACCCCAATAAATCCGAAGCACTCAAGGCGGAAATCCGCACCAAGCGGATGTCCGCCGCCCAAAAACGTGCGATGTGCGCGACGCTGCAGCAAACTGACGACGCTGCGATAGCTGATTTGCCATAAAAAACGCCGGCCCAATGGGCCGGCGTTCTCTTTTCCCGATCAGGCCTAATCAGACCACGATCAGATTCACGTCGATATTGCCGCGCGTGGCGTTCGAGTACGGGCATACCTGGTGGGCAGCTTCCACCAGCTTCTGGGCGGCTTCCTTCTCCATGCCCGGCAGCGAGATCTTCAGTTCCACCTGGATACCAAAGCCCTGCGGGATCTGGCCGATGCCGACCGCGCCTTCGATCTTGGCGTCGGGCGACACCGTAATCTTCTGCTGGCCGGCGACGAAGCGAATCGCGCCGAGGAAACATGCCGAGTAACCTGCGGCAAACAGTTGCTCCGGATTCAGGCCGTTGCCGGCGCCGCCCATTTCCTTGGGCACAGCCAGCTTGGCGTCCAGTTGACCATCGGAAGTCGTGGCGCGGCCATCGCGGCCACCGGTTGCGGATGCGTGGGCGGTGTACAGGACTTTTTCCAGTTTCATTTGCACTCTCCTAAGGTTTGCCCGGGGGCGGGCAGCAGTTCCAAGATGCCGAGCAGGCCGGCCGTTAATCTTCCGATCGTGCTGATTCCAGCGTCGACCGTAAGTCATGAAGTCGCGATGTCAGGGCCTGGATCTCTTCCACGGAACACTGCATCGCGCACAACAACCTTTCCGGAATGCTTGCAGCGTCACTGCGCAAGCTGCGGCCGGCATCCGTCAAACTGACCAGAACACGACGCTCGTCTTCGGCGTCGCGTCCACGGCGCACCAATCCCGCCGATTCCAGCCGCTTCAGCAACGGGGTCAACGTTCCCGAATCGAGCGTCAGCCGCCCGCCCAGTTCCGAAACGCTCACCTCATCGTGCTCCCACAGCACCAGCATGACCAAGTACTGCGGATAAGTAAGTCCAAGCTCACTCAGAATGGGCTTGTAGACCTTGGTCATCGCCAGCGACGTCGAATACAGCGCAAAACAGAGCTGTTGATCCAGCTGCAGCCAGTCATCTGTCCTGGAAGGGGTCGTCGTTTGCGTCGTCATGGATATATCTTATACACAATTAAATTGTGTGCAAGATAAATTTTGCATTGACCCTATAGAGGATAGGGGGAGGCCGTGGCAGATCAAAGAGGATCAAAGGCTGACCCCGTACGACCTTCGTACAACCCTTAAGTCTGGTTTAAGTGTGGCTGCTTAGGATGATCCTGTCGCGCCAACCCCGGCGCTGTCCATCATCCAGAAAGGAAAGCACCATGATTCGCCAGACTCTCGCTCGTTCCGCTGTCGGTGTCGCTGCGCTTGCTGCCCTGGCCGGCGGATACGCCTATCTCCAGAAGGACGCGATCACGCCCGGCTATGCGGCGCCGACGCCGGCCGTTGCCTCCGCCACGGCCGTGGCGACGCCGACGGATTTCTCGGGCATTGTCGATCAATATGGCCCTGCGGTCGTCAACATCAGCGTGACGGCCCGCGCGCAGCGCACCTCGGCGCAAATGCCGTCGGGTGGCATGGACCCTGACGATCCGCTGTTCCAGTTCTTCAAGCGTTTTGGCCCGCAGTTCCAGGGGCCGCAGAGCCAGCAGCCGCAACTGGTGAAAGGGCTGGGCTCGGGCTTTATCGTCAGCCCCGACGGCCTGATTCTCACCAACGCCCACGTCGTAGACAACGCAACGGAGGTCACCGTCAAGCTGACCGACCGGCGCGAATTCAAGGCCAAGGTGCTGGGCAGCGATCCGCAGAGCGACATTGCCGTGATCCGCATCGATGCCAAGGACCTGCCGACGGTACGACTGGGCGATCCGTCGAAGATTCGTGTTGGCGAACCCGTGCTGGCGATCGGTTCGCCCTATGGTTTCGAGAACACCGTCACGGCCGGCATTGTCAGCGCCAAGTCGCGTTCGCTGCCGGATGACACCTATGTGCCGTTCATCCAGACCGATGTGGCCGTGAATCCGGGTAACTCGGGCGGTCCGCTGTTCAACCAGCGCGGCGAGGTCATCGGGATCAATTCGCAGATCTACAGCCAGACCGGCGGCTACCAGGGCTTGTCGTTCGCGATTCCGATCGACGTGGCGAAGAAGGTCGAGCAGCAGCTCGTGGCGCACGGCAAGGTCACGCGCGGCCGGTTGGGCATCTCGGTGCAGGAAGTCAACCAGGCGCTGGCGCAGTCGTTCAAGCTGCCGAAACCGGCGGGCGCGCTGGTGAATTCCGTGGAACCGGACAGCCCTGCCGCGCAGGCCGGCCTGAAGCCCGGCGACGTGATCGTGCAACTTGGCAATGACGTGATCGACCATTCCGGCGATCTGCCCGAGCACGTGGCCGACATGCAGCCCGGCACCAAGACCGACGTCAAGGTGATTCGCAAGGGCGAACCGCTCACGCTGAGCGTGAAGATCGGTGCCGTGAAGGAAAGCGCCGTGGCCCAGGGCAAGAGCGGTGGCGAAGCGGGTGGCCGTCTGGGTCTTGCCGTGCGCCCGCTGACGCCTGCCGAAAAGCGCGACAGCGGCATCGACGGCGGCCTGGTCGTTGAAGACGTGGCGGGTCCGGCCGCGCGTGTCGGCATCCAGCCCGGCGATGTCATCCTGTCGCTCAACGGCACGCCGATTTCGTCGGCCGAACAACTGCGTTCGCTGGTGTCGAAATCGGGCAAGCAGGTGGCCTTGCTGGTGCAGCGTGACGACGCGCGTATCTTCATTCCGCTCGACCTTGGCTGACCGCCGGCGGCTAAGCGGTTTACGCTGCGCAAAACGCGTATACGACAGGTATACGAACGGCATCCGAGGGGCGTATACGTATACGCGTATACGCCCGCAAACCCTTGCCAGGAGCGGAATTCCGGGCGACAAAACGCCCCAAAGACACGTTTGAACGGGTATCATCTCGACTGCGATGCATGAAGCGTGTGGTGACTCACGTCACCATCTCTGGTTCTTGCTGAATCGACAGAAGAAGGAAGTCTATGCAGTTGGATTTCACCCGCGCCCCCAGCTCGCCGGGCACCGATCTGGCGAGGCGCTTGACGCCAGTTGCCAGAAAGGCGACGGCGCGTCGGCGCAAGAAGGAAGTCCCGCCCCACTGGGAGCGCGGCTACCGATCCCACTACTACCGTAACGAACGTGGCGACAAGCTCGGCGAAGTCCGCTTGTCCGATCGCGGCGACCTGCCCGTGGTCTACCACTGGGCGGCCGGCAACTATTCCGGTGCCGAGGGTTCGCTTGTGCATGCACGCGCTCGCGTGGAAGAAACGGTTGGCTTCGGCATGCGCCAGCTGACGTTGTTCTGAAGCTGGCGGTTCAACGATTCCGCCAAACAGTCCGTGACTGAACCGCATGCCTGACACAGGGCATGCATGCTCTCCGCGATGGCCTGACCGCCGCCATTGCCGCGCTGTCGCCAGCGTCCCGCCAGTATTTCCTCCCGCGCTGCATTGAAAGTCATACCTAGCCGCTTCACGTGACCCGGATATCTTCCACAATCTGCCCCTTTTTCGAGACAGACAATGCGCTGTGCAAACGCAACGGTCTCCCGTCGATGTGCGATCGTGATGCGGGTCATCTTCATTTCGTGGAGGGATTGAACGATATGCTGCTCGCTATGGAAGTCCAAGTGGCTCGTTGCTTCGTCCAAAGCCAGAATGCGGGGTTTTCTGTAGAGCGCGCGGGCCAGAAGTGTTCTCTGCCGTTGGCCGCCCGATAACCCAGCGCCGAGTTCCGCTACTGGAGTGTGATATCCCATCGGCATTCGCATGATAGCGCCGTGGATCCGCGCGATGGTTGCGGCTTCCTCGATCTGGTTCTGGCAGGCATCGGGATCAAATCCGGCGATGTTCTCGCTCAAAGATCCAGCAAGCAGTTGATCGTCCTGCATGACTGTCTTGAAGACTGAGCTCTCTCATATTGTTTCGTCCTAAAAACTACGTGCCATTGAAAAATACGAAACCACACATCCAGCAGCTGTCGTTAATACGCCCAACGTAGCAACTGCAATTGGTATTACAGTTTCCGTTTCTGAAAATTTCATAATCCGTAAGCCCATCGCAATTATCATTCCTAGTGTCAGTAGCGACAGCATTATTTTCATCCACCCATGTCTATTCCAAGAGGAACTAGGCTTGTGGTGGGTCGTTGCACCAACCGAGATCGCCGCTGTGAACATCAGAAAAAATATAGCGACCGATATAGCGAGGGTCATATCCAAAACTTTCGCGGGGTCTCCGGTTAAATCAATTTTTCCTCGAAACAGCATCAAAAAAGTGACCATTCCAACTCCTCCTCCGGATATTGCGGTTGCCCGGCTTTTCAGAATGTTGTTCATTTAATCTTCCTTTGCATTATTAACAAGCACATAGTGCCAATGTCCCTATAGCAATTCGTCTAAATGCGAATGATTATCAAACGCATTCATGAGTTGCCTATTCTTGTGTAGTTGCAAGGAGGCGTAAATCGCAAGACTACGAAATGCTTTGCGCTGCGCAATGCGCAAGTGTTCCGAAAAAAAAGCCTCAACGCGGCGTGTTCCAATACGTCGAAGCGTCTGCCTAGCTGCCGATGCGGATCCGGTAGATGCCCGCGGTGTAGTGGGTTGACGACGCTGGGTAGTCGCACGTGGCGAAGCGCTCGAGGAAAGCGGACGAAGGCCATGTCGATGGCTGCGTCGATGATTGAGGCGGGCGACGTGGCTGTTCTTCGGACGCGGTTCGCGGGCTTTGCTCTGCCAGCTGCCTCACGCCGATGTCCCGACTTCCTTCGCCGGGAAACGGCGTCTTGATGTTTTGAGGCTAGTCCAGCCGGCGTTGCACAAGCATGAAGACCGCAGCCACCAGCGCGATCGCGGCAATCAATCGATAGAGATCCTCGCAGGCAATCAGCCGCGCCTGTTGATCGACGATCGCGGCCATTTGCGCCAATGCGCCCGCATGTGCCTGCCCGGCATCGAAACCGCGTGCGGCCAGCAGCGACTGCGCAGTGTGCATCCAGCTCTCGGCCTCGGCGGGACGTTGGCCGATGGCATGCACCAGGCTCGTATGCACCGCGAACTGCCGGTTCTGCAACAGCACCGCGCCCAGCGACGACGCAAACGAACTGGCAATCTGCCGCACCAGGTTCTTGCTGCGGTAGCCGTGCGCAAAGTCGTCGCCGCTCAGCGTGCGGAAGGTCAGCCCGGCAATCGGGATGATGACCATCACGCCGAACAGGCCCTTGGCGACGAGCCCGGGCACCAGCGCAGCCGGCGCGATGTCCGGAGGCATGAACGAGAAGAACGTCATGGCAGCGGCCATCAGCAGCAGGCCGGTGACCATTACCGGCTTCTTGTGGGTGAGCCGGCGCGCCACGCGCAGGTAGATCCAGATGCCCGCCAGGCTGATCAGCGCGGCCAGCGTGTTGAGCCATCCGGTGGTGGCCAGCGGAAAGCGCAGCGCCTGCTCGGCATAGATCGGAAACACGTAGCTGCTCAGGTTGCTGATCATGTAGTAGACGAAGTACATGCCCAGCCCCGTCATGTACACGGGCTGTCTCAGTGCGCGCAGGTGCAGTACCGGCGTGGCGTGGTGCCACTGCTGCCATAGGAATACGCCGAGCAAGGCCAGCGCCACGGCCGCCGCCACGACCACCCGCGTCGGATGCGAAAAGATGTCGAAACGCGCCTCGGTCATCGAGGCCTGCAGCGCGACAACCGCCACGCCGAACAGCAGCAGCGGACCCAGCGCCGGCCCTTCCTGATCGGCCCGAGGTTCGGCGTCGGGCAACAGCAGCCATGTGCCCAGGGCGGCCAGGGCGCCAAACGGCAGCACGCCGTAGAACACGTCCTGCCAGACGCCGTGCTCCACCAGTTCGGCGGCAAACGCCGGTGCCATGGCCGATGCGCCAAAAATCCCGAGCATGAACAGGCGCGACGCGCGCGGCCGGTCGGCCGGCGTGAACATCACGTTCACCAGGATGCGGCAGCTCGTGAACAGCGCACCGCCGCCCACGCCCTGCATGAAACGGGCGACAACCATCTGTGGCAAGCCGGTGCTGGTCGCCGCCACCACCGTGCCCGACATGAACAGCAGCAGCGATCCGGTCAGGTAGTACCGGTAGCCAAAGCGCTGCGCCAGCCATTGCTGCTTGAGGATCATCATCATGCTGCCGACCGCGTAGGCGGCCTGCACCAGCGCGAAGCTGCGCGGGTCCGCGTCGATGCCGCCGACGATATGGCTCGACGCAAACACGAACATGATGTTTTCCAGAAATTCGACGCCCGTGGTCAGCCCCAGCAACATCATGACAAGCGTCTGCCGCTGCCGATGGCTGAGCAACCGCAGCCAGCGCATGCCGGCGCGCAAACGGTGCCAGGGGCTGACCTGCGTGCTCACGGCTTGCCTGCCTCCAGTGCGGCCAGATGTTCATGCAGCGCGGCCAGGTCGCGCGTGGCCGTAGCCAGCCCGGCCTGGCCCAGCGGTGCCCACGCCTGCCCGTAGGCGGCATGCACGGCGGGCGCGGCGCGTTCCAGCAGCGCATGGGCCGCCGGCGTAAGCGTCAGCTCCAGGCTGCGGCGGTCGTGCTCGGAAGGCTTGCGCTGCACCAGACCGCGTGCTGCCAGGCCATCGATCAGCCGCGTCATCTGCGTGCGCGTCGCGTCGATGGACATGCCCAGTTCCGAAGGCATGGTCGGCTCGTCCGCGTCGATAGCCAGCATGCTGATCACCAGATATTGGCTGAGGTCCAGTGCGAAAGGTGCCAGCGCGCGCTCGATGTGATGCCGCAGCAACCGCGCCGAACGCAGCAGCAGGCGCGACGCCAGGATCAGGTCGCGCGGCGCGTCGGGGTGCTCGGCGCAGAAACGGTCGATGCGGCGTTCGAACGACATATTAGTTTCATCGGAAATAGTTACGAATGAAACTATATGCGTCCGCGCCCCATCAGGCAAGGTCGCCGGGCTGGACGGTGTGGACGGCCAGCCGGACGATCAGCCGCGGTTCGGGTCAGAACGGTTTCTGGCGCAGGCTGCGGCCAAGATCCTGCAACGCCTTGCGAAGCCGTGCGACGGCGCTGGCCTGTGTGGTGGTATCCGGCGCGCCATAGCGCCATGCCACGTATTGGTCAGTGAATGCTCGCACTGCCAAGGCGGCGCGGGGCAAGGCGCTTTCGGCGCGTGTCGCGAAGGCCTGCGGCCCTTCCGCCATGCCGCGTGCGATGCCGTGGCGTGCCAGCATGGCGCAGAACTGATCGTAGAGCGCCTGGACCGGATCCACGCGACGGCGGCGCAGCCACATTGGCACCAGTGCCGCCAGGCTCAGGACGGCCATTCCGGCCGCCAGCAGCTGTGGCAGGCGGTTGCCCATACCGGCCTGTTCCAGCAGGCGATTCTGTTGTCCGCGGTCGTATTCGAGTACCCAGCGCTGCCATTTGTAGGTCAGGCCGTCGAAGCCCCAGCGCAGGTCCCGCAACCATCCCGGCGCGCGGAGTTGGCGCAGCGCAGCCAGATCCTCGCCCGCCAGTGCCGCGTCGACGCCGTTTTCCACGCGGCTCGGTGCCACGGCGCTGGTGGGGTCCACCCGCACCCAGCCGCGTTCGGGCAGCCAGACCTCGGCCCAGGCGTGGGCATCGGACTGGCGGATGACATAGTGCTTGCCCAGCGGGTTGTATTCGCCGCCCTGGTAGCCGATCACCACGCGTGCGGGCACGCCTGCGGCGCGCATCAGGAAGACGAAACTGCTGGCGTAGTGCTCGCAGAAGCCGCGCCGTGTGTCGAACAAGAAGGTGTCGACCTGCGCCTTGCCCAGTGGCGGCGGCGACAGCGTGTACGCGAATGGCGCTTCGGCAAACAGCCGCATGGCCGCCTGCACGCGCTGCCATGGGTCGGCGTAGCGTTGCCGCCAGCCGGCGGCCAGCTCGCGGCTGCGCGGGTTGCCGTCCGGCAGCCTTAGCGACAGCTGCAAGGTGCGCCGGGTGAGGGGTTGCGGCACGCCCTGCAGCCATGACCGGGCGCGATACCGCAGCGGCCGATCCACCGGGTTTCGTGCAAAGAACTCGCCGTCTGCCGAGTGCCGGGCGGCCACGCCGTCCGACACCGCCACGCCACGGTCGAGCAGATAGAGCCAGTTCTTCTGCGTGGCTTCCAGCGTGACGTTGTACTCGCGCGCACCGGCAGCGGCTGGATCAGCGGCCTCGTCGCCATCGTCACCCTCGTCGCGCAGCCCTGCGGCCTGCCGCGTGGGCGGTGCGTCATCGGGACGCCAGGCCTGGCCGTCATAGTCCCACAGCACCCGTGCCCGCCAGTACAGGGCACTGGCGGGCAGCGGATCGCCAACGATATCGGCGCGGAAAGCCACCTCGGGCGAGCGGATCAGTTCGCCGATGCTGCCGGGGCGCATCGTGTCGCTGATGCCGGTGCGACCGACCGGCTCCGATTGCGGCAGGCGCCAGAGCGGATGATCGAGTCGCGGAAACAGCACGAACAGGAACAGCGCCCACGGCAGGCCGAACAGCGCCATGCGGCCCAGCAGCGGCCAGATCGCCAGCCGCCCACGGGCCTCGGGATGATGGAACAGCAGCCAGTTGCGCAGGATCCAGGCACCGATCGCCATGCTGTAGAGCGCCAGCCAGAACGGCTGGTCCTCCAGGTACAGCGTCAGCAGCAGATAGAACGACAGCTGCGTGACCAGCGTGGCATCGGCCAGTGCACGCGTTTCCATGAGCTTGAGGATCACGAATGCGGCCAGCAGCGCGACGCACAGTTCGCGCCCGAAGCTGCCGCCGCCGCGCCAGACCAGCGCTGCGGCAATCAGCAGCACCAGCATCGCCGTTGTGCCGACGACCAGCTTGGACGGCAATGGTGCGCGCTGGCGCCACAGCAGCCAGCGCCATGCCAGCAGCAACACCAGCAACACGCTGACGGACACGGGTAGCGTGCGTGCCTGCGGCACCAGCACCAGCGCCAGCTGGCCGATCAGCATGCCGTGCTCCTGGTGGCCCAGCGGTCGGGGCGGCATCGATATCTTCATGCTGCGCGCCGCTCCGGCCAGATGGCCAGTGCCTCCAGGCAGGCGCGGCGATGGGCCGCGCCATGACCCGGCGGAATTTCCACACCGGGCAGCCGCAGGCCGATATCGAACTGGTCTCCGGCCGCCAGCACCCATGCGCACAGCCGCGACAGGCGGGCCTCGGTATCCATGGTCAGGGGCAACGAATCCCAGTCGATCCAGCATCCCGGTTGCCGTGGCACCTGGCCCGTCCGGCTCAGCCAGCGGCCGGTGCGCGCGCTGTGCTTCCAGGCGATGCGATGGAGCGGATCGCCGGGACGATACTTGCGCAGCTGGTCGATGCCGTCGTCCGACACCACGCCGAGATCGCCATCGTCGCTGTCGGCGTCGGGCTGGGCCACCACCGGCAGCGGTGGCGCATGACGATCCGGTGCCGGGTAGACGCATGTGGCGACCGGGAAGTCTGCATAACTCCAGACCCGGAACAGCCCGAACGGGAAGCGGCTGGAAACGGTGACGCGCGGCAGCGCCAGCCGGCCGCGCCGGGGGGCGTCCATGCGCACGGCCAGCACGCCCTGGCCCAGGCCATCGAGCGTCAGCGCCGGTGCGGCATCGGCCGTGCCACCGCGCGACACCACGGCTTCGACGCCGATGCGCGCTCCGCCATCATGATTGGCTACCTGCAGCGCGAACTCGGCCACATCGCCGGCAAACGGCGGCGACACCGGGCCCGCCGAGATTTCCAGGTCGAGCAGGTTGCGATAGGCCATCCACATGCAGGACATGCCGATGCCGACCAGCAGGAACGTCAGCGCGAATCCCAGGCTGATGTTGTAGTTCAGCGATGTGGTCAGCATTGCCATCAGCAGGACGGCAAAGCCGAGTCCGCTGCGGGTGGGCAGGATATAGAGATGGCGCCGGTCCAGCGTGACCACGCCGTTGACGGGTCTGCGGGGACGGCGCGGGCGCGGCGTGGTCGCACCGGCCTGCGGCGCGCGGCCGGGGTCGGAAGCCCTGTGGGCAGCCGCGTTGGGCGCCGGGTTGGGCGCCGCGTTGGGCAGCGGATGGGGCGCCTGGCGCGACGCCGTCTGGGCACGTGGCATGGTGGATATGCGCGACGCGGGAAGGGGCGACTTGCGTCAGGGAATCGCCACGCCTGCCACCAGGCGATCCAGCGAGGTGGCGGCCTGCCCGGCCGGCAGCAGCCGGTGCGCGGCCACGGCGGCGAACACCGCCTGCACGTCCTCCGGCACCACCATGTCGCGCTGGTCGAGCAACGCCCACGCACGTGCGCAGGCCAGCAGGGCCAGGCCGGCGCGCGGCGACAAGCCGGCCACGAAGCCGGCTTCCACACGTGTGGCCTGTACCAGCGCCAGCACGTAATCCACCAGCGCCGGGCTGGCATACACCTGGCTGGCCGCAGCCTGGAGCGCCAGCACCTGTTCGGCATCCATGACGGCCGACGCTTCCTGCGCGGCGGTGCCGCCCAGATAGAGCACGCGCTCGAAGGCCGGGTCCGGATAACCCAGCGAGATGCGCATGGTGAAGCGGTCGAGCTGCGATTCGGGCAACGCGTGCGTGCCGATCTGTTCGAGCGGATTTTGGGTGGCGATCACGAAGAACGGTGCCGGCAGCGCGTGGGTCACGCCGTCGTGCGTGACCTGGCGTTCGGCCATGGCTTCGAGCAGCGCACTCTGCGTCTTGGGCGGGGCACGATTGATCTCGTCGGCCAGCACCAGCTGGGCGAACACGGGGCCGCGGTGGAAGCGGAAATTTCCGGTGTCGCGCATATAGACCGACACGCCCACCAGATCGGCCGGGAGCAGGTCGCTGGTGAATTGCACGCGCTGGTATTGCAGGCCCAGGGTTTGCGCCAGCGCATGCGCGAGCGTGGTTTTGCCCACGCCCGGCACGTCTTCCAGCAGCAGGTGGCCGCCGGCCAGCATGCACGCCAGCGCCAGCCGTATCTGGCGCGGCTTGCCGAGCACGATGCGGCCAAGCTGGTTCTGGGCCTCGGCCAGCGAGGTGGTAATCCGGGGTCTGGCAGTCACGTTCGGCGGCCTCGATGGCGGGTTGGCGATGACGATGCGATACGACGGGGTGCGGCTCGGTCCGGCTGGGTCCGGCCATTGTAGCGGCGTGGAGGTCGCATCGGACAGTGGGTTTCCGCACGGTTGTACGCGGCTGACAGTCCGCGAATGCACCGGAATCGGGCGGCGGCCGCGCCGGAGTTCGCGCGTTCTGGCATCATCGACCTGTTGGCGTCCTGCCACTTTTCAGAATCGTCCTAGCCGCTGCAATGACTGTCTCGCAAACGCGCGTGTCTGGCGCGCCCGCCACACTTGATTTCGATTGTTCCGCGCCGCTGGCCGACCAGGCGGCGCTGGCCAGCCTGGCCCGCGAATTCCATGCGGGCGGCTATATCGTGCTGCGCAACTTTGCCAACGAGGCCACGTGCGCGGCGCTGGAGACCGTGACCCGCCAGCATCTGGCGGCAGCCGTGCCGCCGGTGGAATTCGAGGCCGATCTTGGCTACCCGGGCGCCCCGGCCACGCGCCAGGACACCGGTGGCAATACGGTGCGGCGGTTGCGCCAGGCGTATGGCCGCGACGAGGCGTTCCGGCGCTGGGCCAGCCATCCGCAATTGGTGGCGACGGTCGAGGCCCTGCTTGGCGAGCCCACCCGCCTGACGCTGGCCCACCACAACTGCGTGATGACCAAGCACCCGCACTTCGGGAGCCAGACCGGCTGGCATCGCGACACGCGCTACTGGTCGTTCGTGAAGCCGGATCTGGTCACCGTGTGGCTGGCGCTGGGCGACGAGGACGAGCGCAACGGCGTGCTGCGCGTGATTCCGGGATCGCATCGCGCCAGGCTCGATCCGGCACAGCTGGACCCGGCCGAATTCCTGATCGAGGCGCATCCGGCCAGTCAGGTGCTGCTGAAAGGCGTGATGCCGCTGGCCCTGCATCGCGGCGATGTGCTGATGTTCGACAGCCGGCTGTTTCACGCGGCGGGCCGCAACGATTCCGAGGCCGTCAAGCTGTCGGTGGCGTTTGCCTATTTTGGCGCCAGCAACCGCCCGGTCAGCGGCACGCGCTCTGCCGAGTTCGGCAGCGTGGAGATGCCGCCGTCCGCGCTCTAAAGCACGCCGGCAGGCAAAAAAAGGCCGCCCGATTGGGCGGCTTTTTCTTTGGGCCGAGTGCCGGGGGCAACTTACACGGTCTTGTGGCGTGTGGCGTTGCCGCGGAACCGTGCCAGCAGGTCGGCGAAGCGGAGGGGCAGCAGCGGCGTGGCATGACGAACGGCATCACGGCGTGCGAAGTGGCTCAGAAGCTGCTCGCCCACCGGACGGTCGAAGTACGAAGCATCCGGGTAGTTCATGGTCGATCCCTATTGCGGTTAAGAAACGCCTACAGTATACACTCGGATGGTGCACTGCGCCATTTCCTGGTGCGCAACGAGGGATTGCCGGATTCGAAGTGGTGCGTCCGGAGGTGCCTGGGTTTGTGCGTCGGGCGGGCGCCAGCGCGAACGGCCGCCGGCGCGCAGGCCTGTCAGGCGGAAGTCTGTGCGTCCGCGGCCGCGTCGGCACCGTTGATCGACTCCACGGCCTTGGCTGCGCTGTAGACGTGCCGCGTCGCCAGCAGCGATGCCAGGTCGGCGTCGCCCGCAATCACGGCCTGCAGGATTTGCGCGTGCTCGTCCCAGTTCAGGCGTGCGCGGCTCAGGTTGGCCGGCGCGAACAGCAGGGCGGTGCGCTCGCGCAACGACCGCATCATGTCCTGCAGCACGCTGTTGGCGGCGATATTGCCCAGCACTTCGTGAAACCGCGAATTCAGCTCGACAAAGCGCTCGGTCTGGCCGCTGTTCACGGCGTTGTTGCCTTCCGTGAGCACTTTTTCGAGTTCCTCGATCAGCGCGGGGTCGCGGCGCTGGGCCGCCAGCTTGGCATTGAGCCCTTCCAGCGTGGCCCGCACTTCCACCATTTCGCGTGCGATATTGGGCGACAGCCGTGCCACCGACGCGCCACGGCGCGGCTCGATGCGCACCAGCCCTTCGGCCGCCAGCGCCCGCAGCGCTTCGCGCACCGGAATGCGCGATACGCCCAGTTCCAGGGACAGCGTGTTTTCCACCAGACGTTCGCCCTGTTCGTACTGGCCGCCCAGGATGCGTTGCCGCAGGGTGTCCGTGACCAGCGCGAACAGGGGGGAATGCTGGGCGCCCAGGCTTGCGGCCGGGGTGTCCGGACTCGGCTTCAGGGCAGCGGTGGCGTCGTTCATGATCGGGATCGGCCGTCGGATATCGGTGATAGGCCGCGGTCGAAGGGCCGCGGCGTGAATGCCGCTATTGTATACCGTCACCTCCTGAATGAAGACATAGGGTAGACATCTACCGGTATTCCACCGGCGTGACGTTCGGCCCTTTTTCGGCTTGTCCGGCCGCTCAGCCTCCCGCGTGCTGGAATGTGAAGCCGTCCGAATACATGAACGGCGTCTGTGCCCCCAGCACCATGAACGTCTGCTTGGCGTCGTGGATCATGTTCGGCGATCCGCACAGGTAGATGGCGTGCTCCGACAGGTCGCCCAGGTCGGCGGCCACGGCCTCGTGCACGTAGCCGCGGCGGCCTTGCCAGCTGTCGTCGGCGCGCGACAGCACCGGCACGTACTGGAAGTCGTAGAGCCGTTCGCCCCAGGTGGCGATCTCGTCGTGCAGGTACAGGTCCGCCGCCGAGCGCATGCCCCAGTAAAGCCAGACGGGCGGGCAGTCGGGATCATCCATCAGCGATTCGAGCATGCTCTTGATCGGCGCCAGGCCGGTGCCCGTGGCCACCATCAGCAGCGGCCGATAGTCTTCCTTGCGCAGGCTGAAATTGCCATGCGGCAATTCCACTTCAAGCTGGTCGCCCGCCCGCAATTGCGGCAGCTGCGAGGACGTGAAGCGGCCGCCGGCGATCTTCCGTACGTGGAAGTCCACGGTGTTGCCCGATGGTGCCGACGCCATGGAGAAACTACGATGCGTGCCATCTTCCAGCAGCACCTTCAGATACTGGCCCGGCTCGTAGGCGAAGGGGTCGGCGCCGGGCAGCGCCAGGCGCAGATGCAGCACGTCGGGGCCGAGCGGGGCCACCGACAGCACGGTGGCCGTGGCGCGGCGGGCCGGCACCTGCGGGCCCGCGGCACGTGCAGTGCTGATGACGAGGTCGCCGTCGGGCCGCGCCTGGCATGCCAGCGCAAAGCCCTCGGCATGCTCTTCCTCGGTCAGTCCCATCGGAAAATCCTCGTACGAGACCGACCCCTGCACCACGCGCATGCGGCAGGTGCCGCAGCCGCCGAACGTGCATTCATGCGCCAGTTCCACGCCGCAGCGCAGCGCGGCATCCAGCACCGATTCACCGGGCGCCACCATGAATACCTGCTGCGTTTCCGCAATCTCGACCCGATGGGACATGACGATTCCCCCTTGCTTACTTCTTGATGTCGGCCTGCGCCAGCACGGTCAGGTCTTCGGCGGCCAGCAGGTCGCGCAGCGCTTCGAGCGCGGCCACGCCGCATGCGGTGTCCTGCTCGCCATTGCCCCCCGACAGCCCGACGCCGCCGATCACTTCGCCATTGACCACGATCGGGTAGCCGCCCACGAACACGGCGAACTTGCCGTCGAAGCTCCACTGGATGCCGAACGCTTCATTGCCGGGCAGCGCCGGGCCGTTCGGCGCGGTATTGAACAGGTGGGTGGACCGCTTGTGGCCGGCGGCGGTGAACGCCTTGTTCCAGGCGATCTGCGGCCCGGTGATGCGGGCGCCGTCCATGCGTTCGAGCAGCAGCGGGTAGCCGCCGTCGTCCACGATGCAGACCGATTCCAGCACGCCGATTTCCTCGGCCTTGCGCACGGCCGCGGCCACCATGTGGCGCGCTTCCCTCAGTTCAAGCTTGATGGCTTTCTTCATGGCTGTTTCCTTAATCTTGTGTCAGGCAACCGGGCTCAGACGCCCTGGTAGACGGTCTTGATCTGCGTGTAGAACTCCAGCCCGGCGCGGCCCGATTCACGGAACGTCGACGTGCTGGACCGCTTCAGGCCGCCAAACGGTGCGTTGACCAGGTTGCCGGTGGTGGTGCGGTTGATCTTCACGGTGCCCGACTCGATGTCGCGGGCAAAGTCGTGCATGTAGCGCGGATTGCGCGTGGCGATGGCGGCGGACAGGCCGTACTCGGTGTCGTTGGCCTTGGCAATGGCGTCGGCGTAGCTGTCCACTTCGATAATCGCCAGCACCGGGCCGAAGATTTCCTCGCGGGCGATGCGCATGGACTGCGTGACATCGGTGAACACGGCCGGTGCCACGTAGAAGCCATTGGCGAAATCGCCATCGGTCAGCGGTTCGCCGCCGCACAGCAGGGTCGCTTCCTGCTTGCCGGCCTCGATGTAGCCCAGCACGGTCTGCAACTGCTTGCGCGTGGCAAGCGGGCCCAGATCCATGCCCGGCGTCATGCCGCTGCCGATCTTCAGCGTCTTCACCTTGGCCACGAGCTTGTCGGTGAAGGCCTGCCGGACTTCGCGCATGACCAGGATGCGGCTGGTGCCGGTGCAGGCCTGGCCCGACAGCGACAACCCGCCCTTGACAGCCAGATCCACCGCGCGGTCGAGATCGGCGTCTTCCATCACGATCAGCGGGTTCTTGCCGCCCAGTTCCATCTGCGTGCGCGTGGTCATCGGCACGGACTTGTGGATCTGCTCGCCGGCCTGCGTCGATCCGGTGAACGATACCGCGCGCACTTCGCGCGATTCGACGATGGTCGGGCCCACTTCGGCGGCGCTGCCGGTCAGGAAGTTGAGCACGCCCTTGGGAATGCCGGCCTTGACGAATGCCTCGGCCAGTCGATAGCCGGACAGCGGCGCGTCGGACGACGGCTTGAATACCACGGTGTTGCCGGTGATCAGTGCCGGCGCGATCTTGCGCGCCGGGATCGATACCGGGAAATTCCAGGGCGAGATCACCGTGACCACGCCCAGCGGCTCGCGCAGGCTGTACACGAGCATGTCCGGGTCGTCGTTCGGATAGCTTTCGCCGCTGAAGGTCTGGCCTTCCACCGCGTAGAAGCGCAGCGTTTGCGCCGAACGCATGATCTCGTCGCGTGCCAGGCTCAGCGCCTTGCCTTCCTCGCGCGTCAGTTCGGCGGCGATGGCGTCGGCATTGGCTTCCAGGTGGGCGGCGGCATCGTTGAGGATCTTCGCGCGCTTGCCGATCGGCGTTTTCTTCCAGCCGTCGAAGGCGGCGGCGGCGGCGGCCACGGCGGCGGCCGCGTCGCGCGCGACGGAGGCGGCGTGGCGGCTGACGATGTCGCGCGTGTCGGCGGGGTTGATGTTGTCGAGCGTGCGGCCGCTGGCGCTATCGCACCATTCGCCGTCGATGTAGTTGCGGTACGTCTCGGTCATCTTGCGGGGGCCTTGTTCTGGATTCGGGGAGAGACGCCGAACCGGCGCGGCCACGCGCGCCAAGTCCGGCAAGCCTTGGGCGTGGCGCTCAGGCGGCGACGGCTTCCGGCTTGGCCTCGACGTAGTCGTAGAACAGCGCCGTGGTGTACAGCAGGCGCATCTGCGCGCCGATCTCGCAGATCTTCAGGCAGCGCTGCTGCAGCTCGGGCGTGTTGGCGTGCTCCAGCACGATCTGGTAGCCGCGTTCGCCGTGGATTTCGTCGGACACGATGTGCAGGTCGAAGAATTCCACCTCTTCGTCGGTGAAGCCGTACTTCTCGCGCAGCGTCGGGGTTTGCTTGCGGTAGATCGACGGCACCTGCGATTCCAGGCCCACCACCAGGCCGGCCACGGCCACCACCGGGTCTTCACGCATGGCGACGGCATAGCACCAGCTTTGCAGGCCGCGCGTGGTGGGCGACATGTTGTCCGGGCTCACCACCCGCTCGCGCGTGGTGCCGCAGGCTTCGGCAAAGCGGATCAGCAGGTCGGTGTGGCGGTCGCCGCCAATTTCTTCCTCGTACATGTTGGCCAGCAGGAAGTCCTTGGCCTCGGTCATGTGGTCCGGCGTGCGGGCGTAGATATAGCCAAGGTAGTCGGCGAACGGGCCCACGTAGTGATAGTGGTTCTCGGCCCAGCGCGCCAGGTGCTCGCGGCTCAGCGTGCCGCTGGCCCAGGCCTTGCTGAACGGCGCCTGGTTGGCGCTCTTGCCTTTGATGGCGTTTTCCAGGGCGGCGCGGAATTCTTCACGGTTCATCAGTTCGGCCATTTTGGGGACTCCTGTTTGTCTGCGTTCGGGGTGGAATGAATTTGTATACTTTCTACAACGTCGTTCAGGCGATAAAAAAACCGCGCGCACGCGGCGACTTCCAGTGGTGCGAAATCAGGCGGCGGCAGCCTCCGCCGCAGTAATGCGTTGCCAGGCCACGCCTGCCAGCGCCACGTCTTCCAGGCCGACACCGACCGATTTGTAGATCACGATGTCGTCGGGATGCCGGTGAGCGGCGCGCGTGTCGGTTCCGCCCAGTAGTACATCGGCCAGTTCGACGATCCTGTCGTCGGGCAGCACGGCCTTGTCGGCCAATACCAGGTCGCCGGCTTCGCGCAGCGACTGTGGCCGCCACTCCACCACCACCGTGGCGGCGCGCGACAGCAGCGTGTCGTCGAGTTCGCGGGTATGCGGCAGGCTGGAACCGATGGCGGCCACGAAGGTGCCGGGCTTGACGATGGCGCCCGAAAACAGCGGTGTGGTGGAGCGCGAGGCCGTCACGATGATGTCCGCCGCAGCCGCGGCTTCCTCGGGCTGGGCGAAGGAGACCGGGATACCGCACTGCGCGGCCAGGCGCTCGGCCGTCGCCGCATCGGCATAGGGATCGCACACCAGGATGCGCTTGAGCGGCAACGCAGCGGTCAGCTGCAGCGCATGCTGCACACCTTGAGTGCCGGCGCCGAACAAGGCCAGCGTTTCGGCATCCGGGCGCGCCAGCTGGCGCGCGGCCAGCACCGTGCAGGCTGCGGTGCGCAGGCGGGTGATGGCGCCCGCATCGAACGAGGCCAGCGGCCGCCCGTCAACCGTCGAAAACAGCAGGATGACAAAAGAGAACTGACCGGCGATGGTTGTATACACCTTGGCGCCGGCCACCTGCTGGGCCGGAATGACCGCGCCCAGCGTCGAAAGCTTCACACCGCCAGCTTCCGTGCGGATGCGTTCCTGCATGGCGGCCTCGCCGCGCCCGAAACTCTGGAAGGCTTCGAGCATCGCGGCCTGGGCATCGGCGGCCGTGACGTGGCGGTCGATCATCGCATCAGTGACATGGAGCATGGTGAAGGCGTCTCGTGGGCTATTTCGGTATACAGTCTACACAGTGTTTCAAAAAAATCCAGAGGGTTTTCCCCGGGAAAGTGGACTGTCCGATGTGGTGCGAGATGCGCGGAAACCGTGCGCTGGCGCGAGTTCCGGCACCGATCGGGTGATTTCCCTAGGTCGCGCAGTTTTCGCTTGTTTCCGATCGACTACGGGATATAGTATACAAAAACAGTCACACCACAGAATTCTTATACCGCCCCCACAAGGGCCTCCAGGAAAAGGGGAGCCTCATGCAACAAGCTGTTCAGATTGGCCTGGCACATTGGGTGTATCTGCTAGGCGTGGCAGTGATCGTGTTGACCATGATCCTGCGGGCCAATGTCGTGGTGCCATCCATTCTCGGCACCTTCCTCGTGATCCTTGCCATCACGGGCAGCCCGATCAGTGCGCTGGGGGGCATCTTCTCGGCCAGCCTGGTGGCGGCCAAGGAACTGTTCAACATCTTCCTGGTGATCGCGTTCATGACGGCGCTGCTCAACGCGCTGAAGACACTGCGATCCGATATCCGCATGGTCGAGCCGTTCCGGGTGGTCATGAAGAACGGTCACAGCGCCTACTTCATCCTGGCCGGCATCACCTATGTGATCTCGCTGTTCTTCTGGCCCACGCCGGCCGTGCCGCTGGTGTCGGCCATCCTGCTGCCGGCTGCCATTGCCGCCGGCCTGCCGCCGCTGGCCGGGGCCATGGCAATTGCCATCGCCGGTCAGGGCATGGCGCTGTCGTCGGACTACGTGATCGGCGTGGCGCCGGGCATCAGCGCCAAGGCGGCCGGCGCGGCGGTCAGTGCCGCGGTGGTGGCGGATCGGGCGCTGATCCTGTCGATCATCACCGGCGGCATTGCGCTGTCGCTGGCCTATCTGTCGATGCGCCGCCATATCGTGCCGGCCAGCGGTGCGCTGCTGGATCGCTGGCAGGCACGCGCCACGGGCGCGGACACCGCCGTCGAGGCCACCGGCACGTTCGACAAGGCCGAGATTGCACGTGGCACGTCGCATGAAGAGCCGCTGGTCACCGATGCAAACATCGAGCAAAGCCTTGCCATGGTGGCGCGCCGCCGCGTGAAGTGGTCCAAGTTCTTCGCCGTGCTGACGCCGCTGGCGTTCATCTGCGTGGTGACGTTGATGGTGATGCCGAAGATCTCGTCGGGCATGCCCGACCTGAAGGGTGGGGCCGCCGCCGCACTGGTGGGCGGTGTGGCAGCGCTGCTGATGATGCTGGCGACACTGGCCGCCGAAGGCCCGCGCCGCATGCTCGACGTGTGCCCCGACCACATCACCGATGGCTTCGTGTTCGCGTTCAAGGCCATGGGGTCGGTGCTGCCGATCGCCGGCTTCTTCTTCGTGGGTGCCGGCGAAACGGCCGCGCAGATTCTGGGCGTGGATGCCGGCAAGGCGCCGAGCCTGCTGTTCGAACTGATCCAGGCCTATCAGCACATGATCCCGGACAACCACGTGCTGGTGGCGTTCGGCGTGCTGCTGGTGGGGATGATTACCGGTATCGACGGATCGGGCTTTGCCGGCCTGCCGCTGACCGGCACGCTGGCCGGTGCGCTGGGCCCGGTGGTGGGTTTCGATTCCGCCACGCTCGCCGCCGTGGGCCAGATGGGTGCGGTGTGGACCGGTGGCGGCACGCTGATCGCCTGGTCGTCGCTGATTGCCGTGGCCGGGTTTGCCCGCGTGCCGGTGCTCGATGCGGTGCGGGCGCTGCTGTTGCCAGTGCTGGCCGGACTGTTCGTCTCCACGATCTGCGCCATGTTCCTGTGGCGCTGAGCAAGTCTCCCGAACGCTTTCCAGATTAAAGAAATTGTTATGCCGAAAGTCACCTTCCATAAGAACGGCCAGGTATTCGTCGACGAGGTCAAGCCTGAAACCAATCTCGTCGTGCGCGCCGGCATCAAGCAGTTTCCGTATCCGAACCTGCGCTACGAATGCGGCATGGGCAAGTGCTCGAAGTGTGCGTGCAAGGTGCTGGCCGGCGCCGAGCACCTGCCGCCGCCCAACTGGAAAGAGAAAAAGCAGCTTGGCGAGCGGCTGGACCAGGGTTTCCGGCTCGCCTGCCAGATCTGGCTGACGCATGACATCGAACTCGAACAGCCCGAGATGGCGCCCGCGACATGTTCGTGATCCTGACCAGCAAGCCGGGCCAGTTCCGCACCGAGGCCGTGCCCGGCGTGGAGCCGCGCGAGACATGGGAATACCTGTTCTACGGGCGGCCCAAGGCGATTTTCGTGATTGCCGAACTGATGGAAACGCAACAGCCAGTGAAGGTGCGCGTGATCGAGGAATCGACCGCGCCCGACACCGACCCCGTGATCAACCACGTGCCGACCAAATTCCTGGAGCGCTTTGACACGCTCGACGCTGCCCACGACGCGCTGCAGAAGCTGGCGCACTTCGGCAGCATGGATCTCTCGATAAGGAAACAATGATGCGGGCCGACACCGAAGCCGATGCCACCGTGACCGAAGACACCGAAACCGACAGCGGCGCCGCGCCGCAGACGCGCACCGTCGAAATCACGTTCGTGACCAACAGCGGCAAGACCGTGACCGCCCCGGAAAACAGCAATCTGCTACGCGTATCGCTGCGCGAGCAGGGCGGCATTCCGTTCAAGTGCGGCGGCGGCATCTGCGGCACCTGCAAATGCCGGATCGAGCAGGGCCTGGAACACACCGACGCCGTCAAGCCCAAGGAGCGCAAGCACCTGAACGACGACGACCTGCGTGCCGGCTATCGCATGGCATGCCAGACGTTCATCAAGGGCGACGTGGCGGTGTCGTGGGAGCCGAGGACGGGGCCGCGCTGAAAAAGATGGGAAAAGGGCGGAAAGATACCCGCCCTTGCATCCATTACTTGCTCACCGCTGCATTCGTCAGCGGCTGCTCCGCGCCGTACGTCTTCACCAGATAATCGACGATGGCGGGAATATCCTCGTCCTTGAGCGGTGCGCCGAATGGCTTTTTCATTTTCTTGACGGTGGCGTCCCAGTACGCGCGGGTCGAGGTCGATGGCTGCGTCGACACGTACTGTGCCGAATGGCAGATCATGCAATTCTGCTGCGTGAGGTTATAGCCGGGCAGTGTGCTGGGTTTGTAGCTGGCCGTTTCCTGCGGCAGCTTGATTTCCAGCGGGCGGGCATTCGATGCGCCAGACATGGCGCCCAGTGCGCAGGCAATAGCCAGCATGAAGGTGCGGTGCTGTTTCATGATTGGCCCCATCTCAAACCACCAGGACGCGCGTGGATTCCACGACGTTCCGCATATATCCCGCAGGGTTCCAGCTTGCGGTCAGTGGCTGGATTTCTCCCGAGCGGGTTCGGGCGCGCACCCGCAAATCGAATTCCCCTTTTCTTTGCGGACGAAACGCGATGCTCCACTCGCGGAACGAATAGCGGCCCAGGTCCTTGCCCAGTTCGGCGGGGCGCCAGGTGGCGCCGCCATCTTCCGAAAAGGCGACATCGGCGATGCCATGGCCGCCGTCGAATGCAATACCCTTGACCACGGCCGGCTGCCCGGATCTGATAAAGCTGCCCGGCATATGGCTGGTGATAAACGACCGCACATTGAACCGGCCAATGGGCACGGTGCTGGTGGGCGCGGTGCCCGGTGCCACGCAGGCGCAGTCGTTGGCCGGAATACGATAGGCGGGATTCATCCAGAAGCCCTCGAAAGGCTTGTCCAGCACTTCGATATGCGACAGGTGCTTGACCCAGTAGGTACCGTAGTGACCCGGTACCACCAGGCGCAGCGGATAACCGTTGAGCATCGGCAGGTCCTTGCCGTTCATGGCCCAGGCCAGCATGACCTCGCCATCCATGGCGTGGTCCATTGACAGCGCCTTGACGAAGTCCGGGCCATTTTCAAGCGGCGGGCGGTCCAGTCCGTCGAAGCTGACCTGCACGGCGCCGGTCTTGATGCCGGCCTTTTCCAGCACGGTTTTCAGGGGAATGCCGGTCCAGCGCGCATTGCCCATCGCGCCATTTCCCAACTGGCCGCCATTGACGCGCGGCGAGAAATAGCCGCGGCCATTTCCGGAACACTGGTTGACCGCGACGATTTCCACGGGGTCGCCAAGCCTGCGCAGTTCCTGCAGGCTCAATGACACGGGGCGCGACACATGGCCGTCGATCTTCAGGCGGAAGGTCGACGCGTCAATCGACGTGGGAATACCGCTCCAGTGATAACGGACGAAAAACGCGTCATTTGGCGTAATCACATTCTCGCCAAATACCTCGAATGGGGTTTCGAGTTGCGGCGGCCGATTGGTCAGCAGGATCAGTGGCCGTTTTTGCGGAAATGCCACCAGTTCCCGATGGCCGTTTTCGAACGGCATCTCCGTGGTAGTGGCCGCGCCAAACGCGCGCGTGGCGGTAAATCCGAGCGACGCGTGCAGCGTCAGGGCAGCGCCGCCCTTCAGCACGCCGCGACGCCGTTGATCGATTTCGCCTCTTGTGGGTTTCCTGGCCATTTTGTCTCCTCGCGGGCAGCCGGGAATCGGCCGCCTTCTTATAGGTGTCGTAGCCGTTGAGCGTAATCGTAGTGCGCCTTATCGCCGAAACAAGTTATTTCGCTATGGCTGACCGGAAAATCCGATGCGTGCGGCAAGGCGAGCGCGCCCGGCCCGAATGGCAGAAAGCCAATCGGGTTTGGAAGGGCAACAAGATGTGGAAATGCAGGGGCGGCATCGGGAATGCCCGGTGCGCTGGAAAGGAAGCGAACCCTGATCCGGGAAGCGGCGGGTCAGGTCCGCAGGCTGACCATCGCCGAGATCTTCTCGGCGGCTTCAAGCAGCGGGGGCAGGAACTGGTCGGACATTTCCTGGGCGCTGGTCCGATTGGCCTGTCCGCTGATATTCAACGCGGCGATGACCTGCCCGGCGCGGTTGCGGATCGGGGCGGCCAGCGAAACCAGGCCTTCTTCCAGTTCCTGGTCGTTCTGGGCCCAGCCGCGGCTGCGGATATCGGCGATCAGCGATTTCAGCGCGGCGATATCGGTGACGGTGCGGCGGGTCCGCGGTTGCAGGTCCGACGCACGCAGCACGCGTTCGAGTTCGGCATCGTCGAGCCCGGACAGCAGCACGCGGCCCATCGACGAGCAGTAGGCCGGCAACCGGCTGCCGATCGACAGGTTGATCGTCATGATCTTGCGGGCCGGCACGCGTAGCACATAGACGATTTCGGTGCCGTCGAGCACCGATATCGAGCAGCTTTCGTGGACGGATTGCGACAGCGCCTCCATGACCGGCTCGGCCAGGTTCCAGAACGGCATCGAGGTCAGGTAGGCGAACCCGAGATCCAGGATTTTCGGCGTCAGGCGGAACAGCCGGCCGTCGTTCTGCACATAGCCCAGCCCCACCAGCGTCAGCAGGATGCGCCGGGCGCCGGCACGGGTCAGGCCGCTGGCCTGGGCGATTTCGGTCAGCGTCTGGGCCGGATGGCTGGCGTCGAACGCGCGGATGACCGACAGGCCACGCGCAAATGACTGCACATAGCTGTCGCTCGGCTTTTCGGTCGTACCGGCAACCGGCGCACGGGACGTAGCGGAATCGGCAGGATGCGCCATGGGTCTGAGAGAGTTCGGAAAGGCTCGGAAAGGCCGAAAGGGTAGAGGAAATGTGCCTGCTTTGCCAGTCCGGAGCAACCTTTACCGCAGCGCCGCACGCCCGGCGGAACTATCGGCGGCCCGGACGAGACGAATCTGTCTATCGCATAATGTGCGTCCGCCCGGCGCGACAGACGCCGTCGACAAGGCGACCGTGACGGGCGGCCACGACAACAGTGTCATACAAGGGAATGGGTTCGGTGAGCGAGACAATCCAGTGGAATGATTGGGAGGCATTTTGCAGTGTGGTGGAGCAGGGCACGTTCACGGCGGCAGCCGCGGCCCTGGACTGTCCGAAATCGCGCGTCTCGGCGGCGGTGATCCGGCTGGAAACCGCGATTGGCGCCAAGCTGCTGGAACGCACCACACGCCGCATGCGGCTGACCGATGCCGGGGGCGCCGTCTATCGCGACGTGGCGCCGCTGTTTGCCAGGCTGCGTGAAATCCGCCAGGAAACGCTGGCGCGCGAGGAGCGCGTGCAGGGCATGCTGCGCATTGCCACGCCCTACGAATTCGGGGCGCAGCAGCTGGGCGGCGTGATCTGCCGCACGCTGGCGGCCCATCCGGCGCTAGACATCACTGTGGAAATCGCGCAGGGACTGGTCGATCCGATCCGGGAAGGCTATGACATTGCCTTCGTGACCGTGGATACCGATCTGCCCGACTCCGGCACCATCGCGCGACGCATCTGGAATGTGGAGCGCGGCCTGGTGGCGGCGCCCAGCCTGGCGGCCAGCCTGCCGGCGCAGATGCAGCCCGAAGACCTGTCCAACATGCCCACGCTGGCTACGCCCGGTGCGTCGGTCTGGGAATTTTCGCGCGATGGCCGGCGGATTCCGGTGCCGATCCGGCCGCGCATGCAGACGTATAACGCCGAACTGCGCATGCAGGCCGCGCTGGCGGGGCTGGGCATTGCCCGGGTGCCGATGACGGCTGCGGAAACGGAAATCGCGCAGGGCAGGCTGGTGCGGGTGATGCCGGATTACCCGTTGCCACCGCTGAGGGTGTTTGCCTTGCTGCCTGACCGGCGGCTCCAGCCGCGCAAGGTGCGGGCCTTCATGGAAGCCATCGAGTCGATGATGGGGGAGGAGCTTGACGCGCTGGGGCAGTAACTTGGGCGGATGGGGGACTGAAGGTGGCCCGGCGGAACTCGGGGGGAGCGCTCCCCGGGCCTGCTTCGCCCAGGGGAAAGGCGAAGCCGGTACGGCTGGAAAGCCTTAAGCGCCTTCGCTGTACACGTCGCGCTTGTCGGTCACGCCACGGGCGCCTTCCGAGTACACGTCGCGCTTGTCGGTCACGCCACGGGCGCCTTCCGAGTACACGTCACGCTTTTCGGTCACGCCACGGGCGCCGTCCAGGTACGGGTCGATCTTGCGGCCGATGCTGCCGTCCAGGCGTGCCAGGTCCGACAGGGGTTGTGCAGCCTGGGCGGCGGTGGCGCCAGCCGACAGGCCGATGGCGCAGAGCAGGGAGAGGGCGAGGGTCTTCATGGTTGTGCGGTTCCTACTTATTGGCAGAGATCGCGGGCGGGCCCGCGGTGGCTGTAATGTAGGCTCCGGCACGCACCGGAAAAAGGGTAAATCCTCGACAGACTGTCCAGCTGTCTGGACATTAGGGGTTAACCCTAGGGATGTATTTTGTGATACGGTGGCGCCCCCGCCACCGGCCGTCGATACAAGGTGAGTGGTTGCTTACACCACGCCGCGGCTTACGCCAGCAATCAGCATCAGCAAAATCTGCGCAATCACGAACAGCACCAGCGGCGACATGTCGAATCCGCCCAGGCGCGGCATCACGCGCTGGATGGGACGCAGCAGCGGCGCGGTAAGGTGCCAGATCGGGCCGGCCAGCGGCGACTGCGGGTTGACCCACGACAGCACCGCCATGAGCAGCGTGACCCACATGATCATGCTGATGCCCCATTTCAGCAGGTTCAGCACGGCCAGGGCCAGGATCACGGGCAGGAAGGCCAGCGGATCGGCATCGAGCACCAGCGCACGGCAGACCAGGAAGGCGACGGCGGTCAGGTAGGCGGCCAGCACGGTGGCCCAGTCGATGCCACCGATGCCCGGAATGATGCGGCGCAACGGGCGCACCAGCCAGTCGGTGACCTGGAACACCCCCTGCGACACCGGGTTGCGCGACGGCAGCCGGGTCAGTTGCATCCACAGGCGCAGCAACAGGGCCATGCCGAAGAGCGTAAAGACGGTATCTAGCAGGAAGAGGATGATTTCCGTGAACATCGGGCGGATTTCCCTTGAATACGTTAGAGGGCGACAGGGTGTCGACGACCGCACAGATTCTGCCATACCCCGCTGCCTCGCCCCCGTGGAAAATGGGGGCGGAATGCGTGTCAGCGCACCGGGTAGAGCCTTGGCACCCCATATAATGGGCGCCTTGTCCGATACCGCCCGCGCAGCCCATCCCCGCCCATGCCACGCCCGACCGCTTCCGCGAAGTCTTCGAACGATGCCACCGCACTGAGCAAGCATGACTTCGAGGCGCTGTCCGATTTCCGGTACCAGCTGCGCCGGTTCCTGCGGTTTTCGGAGGATGCCGCGCAGTCCGAAGGCGTGACCGTACAGCAATACCTGCTGATGCTCCACATCCGGGGCAGCCGGGAGAAAAACTGGGCCTCGGTGGGCGAACTGGCCGAGCGGCTGCAGGCCAAGCAGCATGGCGTGGTGGCGCTGGTCAACCGCTGCGAGGCGGCCGGTCTGGTCACGCGCCGGACCAATCCCGATGACCGGCGCGTGGTGCAGATCCACCTGCTGGCAAAGGGCGAGCGCTGCCTGAACCGCCTGGCAGCGCTGCACCGGGCCGAGCTGGAATCGCTGCGCGGGGCGTTCCGCGTGGCCCGCATCACGGCCTTCAACGACGACGAGTCGGAGCGCGCCTGAGCCCTGCCGTTTGCACGGTTCGCCAGCCGCATGACATGCCGCCGGACATGCCGCGTTACAGGCGGTTACCCATCACAATCTCCGGTGACACCTGCCGACATGGCGGGGCACTAGACTCCCGCGCAATATCAACACGCGCACTGTCGCAGGAGCACCCATCATGTCCATCACGATTCGCCCGGCCGCCCGCACGCTAGCACTGGCCGCCCTGGCTGCCGGTACGCTGGCGCTGGCGGGCTGTGCCGCCCCTTACGGCGCCGGCTATGGCGATGGCTATGGTACGGGGTACCAGACCGGCTACCAGACCGCTGGCTACCAGGGCGCCTACGGCAATGCCGGATACGGGGCAGGGTATGGATCGGGCTATGGCAATGGCGCCGGCTACGGCACATCGGGCACACAGATCAGCGGCACGCCAGCCTATCCGCAGCAGGCCTATCAGCAACAGCCCTATCCCCAGCAATCGTACCCGCAGCAATCCTACCCGCAACAATCCCAGCAGCCGGCCTATGACCAGTATGGTTATCCGCAGCAGGCCCAGGGCAGCTACGACGGCACCTATGGCAACAACGCGGGCAACAACGACCCGTACACGGTGCGCTATGGCTGGGTGGAATCGATCGAACAGGTGGGCGGGCAGCCGGCCAACGCCAGCGGCGTGGGCGCCGTGCTTGGCGGGGTGGCGGGCGGCCTGCTGGGCCACCAGATTGGCGGCGGACGCGGCAACACCGTGGCTACCATCGGTGGCGCTGTGGCCGGTGCACTGGCCGGCAACGAGGTGGAAAAGCGCACGAACACCACGCCGGCGGCGTTCCGCGTGCGGGTGCGTACCAACGACAACGCCTATATGACGCTGACGCAGGCCAGCCCGTACAACCTGCGCATTGGTGATCGCGTCAAGGTGCAGAACGGCACGGCCGTGCCCTACTGAGCTCCTTGCCAGAACGAGAAAGCCCGGCGCCAGGCCGGGCTTTCTTTCGGCCGTCTTGCCGTCTTACGACAGCGCGTTAGCCAGGAACGTCAGTGCGCGGCCATGCGCCAGCGCCGCCGAGCGCTGGTGATACGACTCGCGCGCCCAGCAGTTGAAGCCGTGGTCGGCCTGGTCGTAGACAAAGACCTCGGTGCCGCGCTTGCCGGCCACGGCCTGGCGCACCTTTTCCACGTCTTCGGGCTTGATATGGGCATCCAGCGCGCCGTAGTGGAACTGCACCGGCACGTTGATGGCCGCTGCCTCGTGCAGGTTGTTCTGGATGCCGCCGCCGTAGTAGGGCACTGCGGCATCCACCAGGCCGCGCGCCGCGGCCATGTACGACACCAGGCCGCCAAAGCAGTAGCCCACCGCGGCAACCTTGCCGCCTTCGCCAATTTCCTTGCGCAGCGCTTCCACCGTGGCGGCAACGTCCGACACGGTATCTTCCAGGTTCACGGCCTTGCGCAGTTCCATGGCGCGCTCCCAGTCCTGGCCGCTGTAGCCCAGCTCCACGCGCGGCGCCGAACGCCAGAAGACATCCGGGGACAGCACCACGTAGCCGTCGGCGGCGTACTGGTCGGCCACGCTCCGGATATGTTCGTTGACGCCGAAGATTTCCTGTACCAGCACGATGCCGGGGTTGCCGGCGGTCTTGCCGCCGGGCGGCAGGCTCAGGTAGGCGTCGAAGCTGCCGTTGGCGGTGTCGATACGAATCCAGCGGCTGTTGGGCGTGGTGTTCATGTTGGGAAGACTCCAGGGTTTGTCGGGGCGGACGCCGGCGGCGCCTGATTTGCGGAATCCGGAGGGATCCACAGGAGACCGCCAAGTGTGCCACCGCCGCGCCGATCGTGCAGCGCCGCTGGCCGGTAGCCGACCGGCAAAAAAAAATGCCGGCACCCGCGGGAGGGGTAGCCGGCATGGCGGCCGCGCTTGTGAAGCGCGGCACAGGACTGCTTGACTGACTGCTCAGCCGCGCTGCTTACCAGCGCATCTGCACATTCTTTTCTCCAGGGCTCAGCGTCGTGCGCTTGGATGTGCCCTCATAAGTGGCCACGACCTGATACGAGGCGCGCGGCCCCTTGATCAGGCATCGTGGGCCTGTGGATGTGAATTCGGCCACTTGCTGGCCATTGCGCATGAGCTTCACGTTGACGTCCGACAGAAATTCGCCGCGGCCACCCTGCGTGAACAACAGGCCCATGTCGTACTGAGACGCCTCGCTGCGCATCTCGGCCTGCTCGTCTGCGGCCACGCCGCCGCACACATAGGTGAAAGGGCCGGCCGTGGACGTCTTCATGTCCGCATGAGCGGACACCGACATGCCCAACGCCGCCGCAGCGGCACCGATTGCGCACCAGACGCGTACCTGTCGATTGATCGTAGCGGTTTGTGTTTGCATCGCTTCCTCCTGCCAGGTTGACGGGATGGCGCGACGGGTACCAGATGCAGGAATTGCAGGCCGAGAGGCAGGTTCAGGGCGGGTACGCAGGCCTGGACGATGGCCGGTCGCGCATCCTCGGGATACGTACCTGAAGTACACACCACTGCACACGGGGCGTCTGTCAGCGTTTGACTGATCTTCCTGCGGGAGGCGACCGGGGGGTGGCAGGAACAGCGGGCAGTTCTGCCCCTATTCGTGTGGAGAGCGAAGCAAAGAGAGGCGCCGCTCACATGGCGCCCCTTTCATTTTGTAACCGTGCCGGAGCGGCACGCCACGGGGCGTGGATCAGTAGGCCGACGACTTCTCGAATCGTGTGCGCCAGTTGTCGCTGTATGCCTTGACCACGGCGCTGTCGCCGCGGATCAGCATGCCGTTCTCGGCGTTACGTTCCTGGGCCGACTTGGTGAAGTTGAACGATCCCGTGAACACGGCCTGGTCGTCGAACACCATCACCTTGTTGTGCGCGATGGCCGGTTTGGTATCGACCACCACGGGAATACCCGCGTTCTTGAGGAAGGTGGCGCTGGTATAGCGCTCGGACGCCTGGCTCTTGTCGACGATCACGCGCACGTCCACGCCGCGCTGGTGCGCCTCGGCCACGGCCTTGGCAATGGGGGCGCTCGTAAACGAGTAAGCCTGGATCAGCAGCTTGTGACGGGTGCGGTTGATGGCGTCGACGATCATGTCCTGGCAGCTCGGGCCGTCCGGCACGAAGCACAGCGTGTATGTGCTGCCGCTGGCGAACTGGCTGGTCTGCGCGCGCGGCGTGGTCAGGGCATCGAAGGCGCGATCGAACATCGACGTGGTACGGGCCTGGGCGGTGCCCACGACTGCCAGCAGGCCGACGATGCCCGCCGTGGCGAGCCGCCTGCATTGGAGCAAGGAAGAGAACATCAGGTTACAGGGTGGTGACAGGAATGCGAGGGCAGGCAGCGTAACAGGCCATGCGCTGATTTCGCAACTGGAAACGCAGCGGGGCCGGTTCGGGAACTGCCGGGCCGTCTTGGGACTCGACCTGACTGGTGCCTATGATGAAGGCATCCTGCCGCGGCGGGACATGCTGTGCCGCCGCATCGACCGCGAACACAAGGAGACACGCATGTCCGACCACACCTACAAGCTCGTCGAGATCGTCGGATCGTCACCCGATGGCAGCGACCAGGCCATCCGCAACGCACTGGCCAAGGCTGGCGAGACCATCAAGCACATCGACTGGTTCGAAGTGGTCGAGACACGCGGCCATGTCACGGACGGCAAGGTCGGCCACTTCCAGGTGACGCTGAAGATCGGCTTCCGCGTGAACTGACGCGCGGGAATGACGCTGGAATGACGTATCGGGGCCGCCGGCCCCCGCCCGGCCGGCTCAGTCGAACTGGTACGACCACAGCAGGTTGACGCGCGGCGAGCGGTGGCTGGCATTGGTGGGCTTGTCGCCCACGGGCTGCGCCAGCGAGACGTCCATGGTGTAGTAGCGGCGATCCGAGAACCGCAGGCCGATGGCGAGCGACTGCAGCGTGCGATGCGACAGCGAGATGCTGTTCGAGTACACGCGTGCCATGTCGGCGGCCAGGAACGGCTGCAGCGTCTTCAGGTATGTGAAGTCCACCGCGAACAGGCGGTTGAGTTCGGCCGATGCTCCCCAGCCCTTGTCGCCGGCGATCTCGCCGGCCGGGTAGCCAAGCCCGAAGAAGCGGCCGCCAAAGCTGATCTGCTCGCTCGACGCCAGCCGGTTGCCGCTGTATTGCCCCGCCGCCGACAGCGCCATGCCGAAGCCCATCGGCAGGTCGCTGGCCTGCGACACCAGCAGGCGCGTGCGCCAGAAGCTCAGGTCGTTGAGGTTGTTCTGGCGATCGGCGCCCAGGGCATCGAAACCCTTGTACACCCCCAGCGTGGCGCTGCGTGTCACGCCCGTGCCGCGCTGCAGGTATGCCGCCTCGGCGCTTGCCACGCGCACGCTGGTCGACAGTTCCACCTGACGCCCGGCGCCGGGCTGCACCGCCTGCGTATAGCGTTCGAACTGGTTGTTGGCGTAGAAGCCGCCGGTCAGCGTCAGCGCGTGGCGGTTGTTCAGAATGACCGGGTAGCTCAGCGTGCCGCCCAGCCGCTTCGAATCGTTCACGTAGCGCGGCTCGAATCCGATCGGGGCCAGCGTGCTGTTCTGCGGCACGCCGCGATAGTGCGAGGCCGTGATCTTCGCCAGCATGCCTTCGGTGCCCAGCGGCTGGGCGTAGGTGGCGGCGTAGTACTCCTCGTTATCGCGCCCCTTGGGAAACAGCGTGGAGAACGACAGTTGCTCGCCCAGCGGCGTCAGGCTGTTGGTGGTGGCCGTGGCGATGGCCCGTACACCGGGCGACATCCATTCGACACCGGTGCCGAACGTGAACGGCTTGCGCCTGACCTCCAGCACCATGTCGCACGCGCCATCGGTGGTGGTGGGCGGCTGCACCGTGGCGTTGACCTGCATGCCGGGCTGCTGTGCCAGCACGTTGACGTAGTGTTCGAAGCTCTCCTGGCGCAGCGGGCGGTCCTTCTTCAGCTGTTCTGCAATCTTGCGCAGCCGCGCCTCGGCCGGTCCCGGCTTGCCTTTCACGGTGATATTCGCCACGTAGCCTTCCACCACGGTGATCAGCACATTGCCATTCTCGAACGATTGCGCCGGCACGAAGGCAAACGACAGCGGATACCCGGCGTCCTTGTACATCTGCGTGACCGACTCCGCGGCCTGCAGCAGTTCGGCGACGGTGATCTCGCGATTGGCCAGCGGGCTGAAACGCGCCGCGATCTGGTCGAACGGCAGGGTCTTCGCGCCTTCGATCTGGAAATGCCGGGGCGTCAGGCGTGAAGCCAGCAGGTTCTGCAGCGCCGAGTCGGGCCGCTCCACCTGTACGGTGACATTGGCCTGGGCCGGCTTGCTGGGTGCGATGCTGGGCAGGGTCTGGGTGGGGTCGCCCTGCACGGGGCCCCGTTCGGCGTGGGACAGGCCGCTATGGATGACGCCGACGCTGAGCATCAGCGCGGCAACGCGATTGCGTGGTCGCATGGTGTTACCCCTCGATGGAAAACTGCATTGCGGCTATGAGGTCGCGTGCCACGGGACGGAGGGGATGCCGCTCCCCCGCCGCCCATGGGTGGCCGTGACGCTTTGATCGGGTCGGGCGCTGTCGCGCCCTGTGGAGAACTAGTGCTTGCCGCCGAGCGCGCCGGTCAGCCCACCCACCAGCCCGCCAACCAGCCCCGTAACCGGAGCCAGCGGGTTGGCGGGCTTGCTGCCTGCCGTCGTGCCGCCCGACGCGGGCGTGCCGCTGGCCGGTGCATTGCCGCCGGTCAGGCCGGCGACCAGACCGGTTACCGGTGCCAGCGGGCTGGCGCTGCCGCCCGTGGCGCTGGTCGCCCCGCCGGTAACGCCGTTGGTGATGCCGCTGACCAGACCAGTGACCGGCGCGAGCGGGCTTGTGCCGCCGCCGCCGGTGGCGCTGCTCAGGCCGCTGGTAAGGGTGTTGACCAGACCGGTGACCGGCGCCAGCGGGCTGCCGGTGCCCCCCGTGGCGCTGCTCAGGCCGCCGGTGAGGCCGCTGACCAGCCCGGTCACGGGTGCGAGCGGGCTGCCCACGGCACCCCCGGCCGGGTTGTTCACCACGCCGCCGATCGAGGCCACCGTGTTGCCGGTGCCCGTGACAATGCCGCCGACGCCGGACACTACCGGCGTATGGGTATTGGTCAGTTGCGTACCGGATGCAGCCAGCGCGCCGCCGACAGTCGCCAGCAGGTTGTTGACCGGCTGGCCGAGGCCGGTGGCCGCACCCAGCGTCTGCGTGCCGCTGGTCAGCGTGGACGTCAGCGGCACGATGGCCTTGCTGACGCCGCTGGTGAGTTGTTCCACGGGCCCGGTCGACAGCGCGGTGCCCAGCTTGCCGCCGACGTTGTTCACCGCGCCGCCCACTTGCGACACCACGCCGCCCAGCGGTGTCGTCACGGCCGCGAGCGGTGCCAGCGGGCCGCTGCCCAGGCCGCTGACCGCGCTGCCGGCGCTGCTGACCGCATTACCAAGTTCGCTGACCACGCCACCGGTGCTTGCCACCGTGGTGCCCACCGGATTCGTGGCATTGGGCATGTTGCCCAGGCCCGACTGCACGCCGGTGCCGAGCACGCTGACCGCATCGCCGACCGAGCCGACCACGCCGGCCAGGCCATCCCTGGTCTGCGATGACACCACGGGCACGTTCGCGTCCTTGATCGCATCGCCCACGCCGCTGACCGTGCCGCCCACTCCGGTGACAATGCCGCCCGCGCTGCTGACGATGGCGCTGGTGGGCGTCAGTGCAGCGGTGCCGCCGCCGGTGTTGCCGCCGCCGTTGTTGTTGCTGCCACCGCCGCCGTTGTTCGTGCCACCGTTGTTGGCGGAGTCGGTGCCGCCGGTGCTCCCAGTGCTGCCGGTGCTGCCAGTGTTGGCCGTATTGCTGGCACCGCCCGAACTGCCGGTGCCGCTGGTGCCCATCGATGTCGAACCACTGCCGCTGGCGCAGCCTGCCAGTACCAGCAGCGACCCCAGCAATGCCGTCACGATCAGTTGCTTCGCGGAATGTTGTTGTGTGCACATGACCTTTTACCTTTGTGGTTTTTCCCGACCCGGGTTCACGTGTTCGCGATCGCTGTCTCTTGCGAGGCGCCGCATGACGTGCCGTGGCTGCGCTGTATTGCGCAAGCGGTATGCCAGTGGTGCCGGCCGCCGGCGGCCAGGCCATTCCAAAGCAGGGGGTGATGTGCGCAAACGCGCGCGTGGCAAGGCTTTGCGGGGGATGGATCAAACGCACGCATGAAGCGCGCGGTGGCGGCGCGCCCCGTGTTTTGCGTTACGCGTTACGTAACGCGCGGTGACATGCGCGGTGACATGCGCGGTGACATGCCCGGTGACATGCCCGGTGACATGGGCCGCAGGGCGGCCCCTGCCGTGGCGCCGCGAGCGGGTCGTCTTCCGTAACGCCGCCGCGGGAACACGTTACGTAGCACGTAACACGACAACGCCATCGGACCCGCTGCTTGCGGGGCCAATCTCCGAAGCCGTCCGCATGCCTGAGAGCCTTGTGCCGCAACGCATTCCGATCCTGGTCATGCCCGTATACGGCGCCTGTATCGAACGTGCGATTGAGGCTGGCACACCGTTTGCGCTATCGGTCCGCAGCCACGCCGGATTAGCCACGTCGCCGCCTGGGTCGCGGCGAAGCGCGTGAAGACTGCGGACTCATACCGAAAACATTCAGGAGATCAGGACATGCATGCAACCAAGCAGACGCGCCCCCTCAACATGATGGCGATGGCCTGTGCCGCGGCGGTGGCGTTGCTGGCCGGCTGTGCCTCGGGTGGCTCCAGCGGCGGTGCCAACCCGACGTCGCCGTCCACGCCCACCAATCCGGGTACCACGAATCCGCAGCCCACCGCCGAGACCACGCCCACCGCCAAGGTGGTGGAAGGTGCCGGCAATACCGTGGTGGCTACCGGCAACGCGGTGAGCCAGATCGGCCAGGACATCAAGGACACCAGCCTGCCGCTGGTGCCGGCCACGGCCAGGAATGCGACCGGCGACGTGGTGATCCAGACCGGCGATACCGTTGCCACGCTCGGCGCTGGCGTGCGCGACGGGCTGGGCAAGATTGGCTCGGTCGACAACCCGGTGGGCGTGACCGTTGCCAACACCGGCAATGTCGTGACGCAGGCGGGCGCCACGGTGGTCAGCACGGGCAGCCTCGTCAAGGCGCTTGGCAGCGACCAGTTGTCGCCGCTGGCGCCGGTGACCAATCCCACTGGCAGCGTGGTGCAAACCGTGGGCGCGGGCGTGATGAACCTTGGCGGCAAGCTTGGCGATGCGCTGTCCACCGGCCCCGTCGCGCAGCTGACTGACGGCACCAGCAAGGCCATCGTGCCGCTGACCACGCAGCTGACCAATGCCACGCAGACCGTGGGCGCGGCCACGGGCCTGGGCGCACCGGTGAACAACCTGCTGACGCAGGCCGGCAATACGGTGGCAACGGCCGGCAGCATGATCGCCAACACCAACACGCCGATCGTGTCGCCGCTTGGTGGCGTGGTCAACGAAACGGGCAAGACCGTGGCCGTGGCAGGCGTACTGCTCAACGGCAATGGCACCGCCGCCGGCAATCCGCTTGGCGGCCTGCTGAACAGCCTGCCGCTGAACGGGGCCACCGGTGCCATCGGTGGCGCATCGGGCAGCAATCCGCTGGCGCCGGTGACGGGCCTGCTCGGTCCGGTCGGCGGCGCGGCGGGTGGCAGCGCGGGCAGCAACCCGCTGGCCCCTGTCACAGGCCTGGTCGGCACGGTCACCGGCGGACTGACCAGCGCCGCCACCGGCGCCACGTCGTCCGGCAGCAACGGCAGCAATCCGCTGGCTCCCGTCACAGGCCTGCTGGGCGGCCTGACGCGCCATTGATCTGAATACCACGCGGAAGACGTCGGGACTTTCCCTGTCAACCGCCCCGGCTAATTTACGGTGCGCTGTCGTCCTTACCCCGCGCGGCGCATCCTTTTATTTCGTGCCGTGCGGCACCTTGCATGACCACGTGCAGGGCGCCGCACGGCACGCTTCATTTATTGCGGGTTGATGAACAATTCGGATGACCTCATGCCGATGGCCGAAGCCGGGCCGCATTGTTTCAAACGTCTGTCCTACTTTAAGCTGGGACAACCATTAGCCCGAACGGGGGGTATGGTTGATACAAGTCCTGTCTTATAAATGTATTCACCAGCGCAAAACCATAAAAACGCCACAGGTGAAGTTCAAACAGATGGCAATCGGATCGGGGTCAGGTACGTATCGCTGGGGATCCATGCAGGGGTCACGCACTTTCGGGAGTGAACGTCATGCAAAAGTATCTGGCGCGCCATCGCAAAACCCAACGCGGCGCCACGGCCATCGAGTATGGCCTGATCGTAGGCCTGATTGCACTGGGCATCGTCGTGGGCGCCCAAGCCCTGGGCACCGGTATCAGCGACGGCTTCAGTGGCCTTGCCACCAAGGTTTCGACCATGTTCGCGAAGAACAACGGTTCCTGACCCGCCGACAGACATCCACCTGACCATCGGGCAAGCGGAAGCGGCGTTCGTGCATTGCGCCCGGCGTGCTTCATGCTGACCTGACGTCTCCAGACCATTTACCAGAGCACCGTGCTGGCAGCCAATGCCAGCCGCGGCGGGCATCTGCACGCCTGCCGGAAAGCAGTGGCAGAAGTGGTAGCGGTAGGCACTGGCCGCGGGTAGGGATATGGACGGCCGGGCAAGAGCGGTAAGAGTGGTTCCAAGTCGCGTAACGTAGTACGACACAGCCCCTGCGGGCACGCTGCAGCGGGCACCGTGCAGCCATGCCGGTGCCCGCCGCGCGGTGTCGTGCGTCGCCAATGCATGCAAGTTGAAATAACCGGGTGAAGCATGGCATTACGGGGGAGCGCGAACCGGCGCCGCGCAAGCGGAGTGGCCGCGATCGAGTTCGCGATAGTGTTTCCGCTGCTGTTTGCGGTGGTGCTGGGCATCGTTTACTACGGCATGGTGCTGGCCCTGCAGCAAGTCCTGACGCTCGCCGCCGAGGAAGGTGCGCGGGCTGCCTTGCGTTATCCGCTTGCCTCGAACGGCGGCACCCTGGCGACCACGCTCGACCAGCGCGTCGTTGCCGCCGACCTGGCCGCACGCAACACGCTGCCCCCCAATATCGCCGAGCGCTTCACGGGCGGCTCGCTGGCACAGGCCGTGGCCTGCACGGCGCCGGCCGGTACGCAGTGCGTGCAGGTCACGCTCAATCTTCCCACCCAGACGATGCTGCCGGTGGTGCCGTTCGTGCCGGTGCCTGCCTCGCTGACCGGCGTCGCCGTGGTCCAGCTCTCTCCCGATACCTGAGGACACATGAGCAGCAAACAGATACGGATCCTCGCCACCATCCTGCTGATACTGGCCGGACTGCTCGCACTGCTGGCCTGGCAGGTTGGGCGCCAGCAGGCGATGCCGGTCAGCACCGCGCGCACCCCGCCCACCCATGCCGTGGTGGTGACCACGCGTGCCGTGGAAGCGGGCAAGCCACTGACGGCCGATGCGCTCGCCGTCATGCAACTGCCGATCGAGCCCTCCGGCGCGTATCAGGACGCGGCCCGCGTGGTCGGCCAGGTGCCCGTGGTGAACCTGGGCAGCAATGTGCCGGTGCTGGAAGGGCAGTTGCTGTCCGGGCTGGCGCGGCAGATTCCCGAGGGCGAACGTGCGCTGGCCGTGTCCGTGGACGAAGCCGTGGGCGTCGGACATCAGGTGCAGCCCGGTGATTTCGTCGACGTGTTCGTGATTCTGCGCCGCGACAACCAGGAGATTGCCGACAGCCAGACGCGCCTGTTGCTGTCGCGCCTGCGCGTGCTTGCGTACGGCAATGGCAGCGTCAACGATTCACGCAAGGTCCAGGCCGAACAGATGATGGCCCGCCGCGACGGCGCCAGGACGGCGGTGCTGGCGGTGCCGGTGGATCAGGTGGGCAAGCTGGCCATGGCGCAGCAGGCCGGCCGGCTGGTGCTGGCGCTGCGCAATCCGTCGGATGCGTCGATGCCCAGCGACGGCATGTTCGCCGATCCGCCTGCCGTGTTGCAGGCCCGCGCAGGCGTGCCACCCGAAGCCGAACGCGCGCCCGTGGACAAGGCCGCCGCCGGCATGAGCCTGGCCGGCCTGGTCGGTCAGCCGGGCCAGCCCGCCCGCGCTGGCAACACCGCGCCGCGTGCCCCTTCCCCCGCACCCGTGATGCGCGCCAACGCGCCCGCAGCGGCGTCGTTGACGGCTTCGGCACAACGGCGGGATATCCCGGACAACAACAACGGCGGCGTGGAAGTGATCCGCGCCGGCAAGCGAGCGATCGAATAGCGGACGACACGGCATGCCCAAATTGACGACAGACCGTGTGCGGGCGCGAACGCGCCCTATCGGCAGCGCCCCCTTCAGCCGGCGCCTGGCTGCCATGGTGATGATGGCTGCCGCCGCCTCCGTGACGGCCGTGATGGTGGGGGCGATGCGTCCGGCCATGGCACAGGACGCGGCACTGCCGGCCGCCACGCGCACGCTGCGCCTGATGGCCGGTGCGCAGCAGGAGATCCAGCCCGGCCCGGCGCTGGAACGCGTGGCCGTGGGCAACCCCGCCGTGGCCGATGCACTGCTGCTCAAGCAGCGGGGTGGCGCGCCCACCGTGCTGGTGGTGGCGAAGAAGCCGGGTGTCACCGACATGATGGTCTGGCGCCGCAACGCCGCGCCGGTCACCTACAGCGTGCAGGTCGATGCCGTGGCACAGGATGCCGATGGCGCGCAGGTGGACATGTCCGCCGCCGGCGCCACCATTCGCGGCGAATCGCCCGATGCCGGCGCGGCCGCGCGCACGCAGCAGGCGGCCCGGGCAGCGGTGGCCGGGGCGGACGGCAAGGGCGGCGTGGTGATCGACCGCTCGGTGGTGCCGGTGTCGAACACGGTGCAGGTCGATGTCAAGGTGGTGGAAATCAGCAAGACCGTGCTCAAGGAGGTGGGGCTCAATTTCATCAAGAGCAGCGGCGGCTTCACGTTCGGGCAGTTCAGCCCGACGTCGCTGACCAAGACGACGATCGGGCCGTCGCCGTCGTTTGAAGGCATCTTGCCGATGAGCAGCGCGTTCAACCTGGTGGCCGCGTGGGCCAAGGAAGGCATCTTCGCCAACCTGAGCCTGCTGGAAAGCAATGGCCTGGTCAGGGTGCTGGCCGAGCCGAGCCTGGTGGCGCTGTCGGGCCAGAGCGCAAGCTTCCTGGCGGGCGGCGAAATCCCGATTCCGGTGCCGCAGGCGCTGGGCACCACGACGATCCAGTTCAAGCCGTTCGGCATCGGCCTGACGGTTTCGCCGACGGTGTTATCGAAGTCGCGCATCGCGCTGAAGGTGGCGCCCGAGGCCAGCGATCTCGATCCGTCGCGCGGCATCAGCATCAACGGGGCGTCCGTGCCGGCCATCGTCACGCGGCGCGCCGATACCACGGTGGAGCTTGGCGATGGCGAGAGCTTTGTGATCGGCGGGCTGGTGAGCCGCAATACGGTCAGCAACGTGAACAAGGTGCCGTTCCTGGGCGACCTGCCGATCATCGGCAGCTTCTTCAAGAACCTGAACTTCCACCAGGAAGACCGCGAACTGATGATCGTGGTCACGCCGCGCCTGGTGAAGCCGCTGGCGCGGGATTCCCAGGCCGCGGCGAACGTGGCGAACGACGGCCGCACGAGCGCCAGCCCCAATGTCTGGGGACGCTTCGTGCTGGGCGAGTACGCAGACCCGACCCTGCCCGGTTTCTCGCGGTAGCGGCGGCAGATGGAGCGAGTGACGAGGATGGATGCCTTCCTGCTGAACACCCGGCGCGAGATCCCGCGCCACTGGCTGGACCAGGCGCTGGGCGGCGTGGGCACGCTGGTGGCCGAAGACGGGGCGCAGGAAGCCTTTATCGAGCAGGTCGGGGCCGTGCGCCCCGGGCTGGTCTTTCTGGACTTCGCGGCACCGCATGCCGAGGCATCGGCACGCCTGGCCGAACAGGTGGCGCGGCTGTTCCCGCAGTTGCCGCTGGTGGCCGTCGGCAATGCAGGCGAACCGGATGCGATGCTGGCCGCGCTGCGCGCCGGCGTGCGCGATTTCATCGACCTGCGCGGTGCGCCGGCACAGGCCACCGACGCCGTGCGGCGGCTGATGGTGCCGCGCGCGCAGGTACGCCCCGTGGCGCCCGCGCACCGCCACGGCAAGATCGTGGCGCTGCTGGGGGCGCGGCCAGGCGTGGGCGTCAGCACGCTGGCCGTGAACCTGGCCGCCAGCGTGCGGCAGCGTGAGGGTGCCGGAGCCGCCGCCGAGGTACTGCTGCTGGACCTGGGCCTGCCCGTGCGCGACGGCGCGCTCTACATGAACATCGCGCCCGAATTTCATTTTGTCGAGGCGGTGCGCAACCTGCGCCGCTTTGACCAGGTGTTTGTCGACACCGCGCTGGCGCGCCATGCCAGCGGCGTGTCGGTGCTGCCGCTGCCGGCCACGCTGGCCGAGCTGCGCGATGTGTCGTTTTCCGAAGCGCTGGCGCTGCTGGACCGCCTGCGCGCATTCTTCGACCTGCAGGTGATCGACCTTGGCGGGTTCTCGAATGCCGAATTCATGTCGCAGATCGTCAAGGCCGCCGACGCGGTGGTGATGGTGGCCGAGCAGAGCGTGGGCGCCATCGTCTCGGCGGCGGAACTGCTGCATGAGCTGAAAAAGCGCGAGATCGAACGGCCCGACCTGCACCTGATGGTGTCGCGCTTCGATCCCGGGCTGGGGGTGGACGCGGCCCAGATCGCCGAGCGCATCGGCGTGACATCGGTCGATACGCTGCCCGACCGGCGGGCGGCACTGGTGCAGGCGGCCAATCGCGGCGCGGTACTGGCCGAGGCCGCGCCTGCCGACCCCTACGTGCGTGCCGTGGGCGCGCTGATGGAACGGCTGGGCTTCCGCGCGGGACAGGCTTCCGAGCGCGGCTTCCTGGCCCGGATCAAGGAGAAGCTGCCCGAGGCGATGCGTGTTGCGCGCACCGCCCGGGCGGGGAACTGACATGACCGAAGCAATCGAATTCTCGGATAACGCCGCCGCCCCGTTTCCTGTCTCGCAGGAATTCCACAAGATCAAGGAGGCCGCGCACGAACACCTGCTGACGCGCATCGAGGAACTCGGGGCCGAGTTTGGACGCTGGACGCGCGCCGCCATCCAGCGCTTTGTCGATCTCGAACTGGAAAGCTTCACGCGCCTGCGCCGCATTCCCATCAACGAGGCCGAACTGCACCAGATATCCGAGGCGCTGACCAAGGAGCTGGCCGGCTTCGGGCCGATCGAGGACCTGCTGCACGACGTGGCCGTCGAAGACATCCTCGTCAACGGGCATCTCGACGTCTACGTGTCGCGGCACGGCGTGCTGGAGCGGATACCCGTGCGCTTTGCCGACAACGGCCACCTGCTGCGCATCGTGCGCCGGATCCTGGCGCCGATTGGCCGGCGCCTGGACGAATCGAACCCGATGGTCGATGCGCGCCTGCCCGACGGCGGCCGCATCAACGTGATCATCCCGCCGTTGGCGCTGGCCGGCCCGGTGGTGTCCATCCGCAAGTTCCGCAAGGACCCGCTGACGCCGGCCGACCTGCAGGCGCTGGGCACCATGAGCCCCGAGATCACGGAACTGCTGGAAGCGGCGGTGCGGGCGCGCTGCAACATCCTGGTGAGTGGCGGCACGAGTTCGGGCAAGACGTCGCTGCTCAATGCGCTGGCTACCTTCATCCCGCCCAGCGAGCGCGTGATCACGATCGAGGACACCGCCGAACTGGCGCTGAATCACCCGCACGTGGTGCGCCTGGAGAGCCGGCCGGGCGGCTTCGAGGGCACGGGCACGGTCACCATCCGCGACCTGCTGCGCAACAGCCTGCGGATGCGCCCCGACCGCATCATCGTGGGCGAAGTGCGCGGCGGCGAGGTGCTGGAAATGCTGCAGGCCATGAGCACGGGCCACGACGGCTCGATGGGCACCATCCACGCCAGCAGCCCGCGCGAATGCCTGTACCGGCTGGAAATGCTGGCGGGCTTTGCGGGCTTCCAGGGCAGCGAGGTGAGCCTGCGCCGCCAGATTGCCAATGCCGTCGACTTCATCGTGCAGATCGGGCGGCTGTCCAGCGGACGCCGGCGCATCCTGTCGATTACCGAAGTCACGGGCCTGGGCGACAACATCATTTCCACGCAGGAGCTGTACCGCTACGAGCCGGTGTCCAACGCCGACGGCACCGAGACCGACCGCTGGCAGTCGCTTGGCATCCTGCCGCATTCGCCCAAGCTGGCGCGCATGCGTCCGGCCAACTTTGCCCTGGACGACCGCTTTGATCTCTAGCGCCAGCCTGTTCATCGCCACGTTTGCCCTGATCCTGCTGGGCGTGGGGCTGCTGATGCTGGCATCGGCCCGCGGCCGCGCCGATGCCGAGCGCGCCCGGGCCCACCTGGCGGCGCAGACCGAGCAGGTGCGCGCGCGCTACGCGCAGGCCGCCGAGCCCGAGCCCCAAGGCGCGGTGCGCGATCTGCGCCGGCGCTGGGCCGACCTGCTGCGCCGCGCCGACATGACGCCCGCGCGCGGCACGTATCTGCGCTGGGGCGTGCCCATGTTGTGCCTGATCCTGGCCGGTGCCGCAGCGGGTGGGGCGATCGGCGCGGTGGCGATGCTGGTGGTGGCCGTGGCGATGGCGGCGTTCCTGGTCTGGCTGCGTATCAGCCGGCTCAAGGGCAAGATGCTGCGCCAGTTGCCGGGATTTCTCGATGGCGTGGTGCGCCTGATGACGATCGGCAGCAGCGTGCCGGCGGCATTCCAGAATTCGGTGACCAATACCGAGCCGCCGCTGCGCCAGTGCCTGGTGCAGGCCATCCACCTGCAGCGTGCAGGCAAGGAACTGGACCAGGCCGTATTGCAGATGGGCCGCGCCTACGACCTGGACGAACTGGTCATCGTGTCGTCGGTGCTGCGGCTTTCGCAGCGCTATGGCGGCCGTGCCGACGTGGTGATGGAGCGCACCGCCGCCTTCATGCGCGACCGCGAGGAAGCGCAGCGCGAGCTGATGGCGCTGTCGGCGGAGACGCGCCTGTCGGCCTGGGTGCTGGGCCTGCTGCCGCTTGTGGTGGCGGGCGGGCTGTTCATGATGAACGCCGGCTACATCATGATGATGTGGAAGGACCCGACCGGCCGCGTGATGATGCTGAGCGCCGCGGCGCTGGAAGTGGCTGGCATCCTGATGCTGTACCGGCTCGCAAAGTCCATCTAGGTGCCAACGGCCATGCAGATGGATCCCACCACCCTGATTTCTGCGAGCCTGGCTGCCGCGGCCATGGCGCTGCTGGTGCTGGCATGGCCGCTGCTGCGGCAGTGGCGGCAGCGGCGCGAAGCCGCGCGAACCATCGACGCCGCACTGCAGCGGCAGGCCGCGCATGGTGCGCCCGCGCCCGTGCCGGGGCCGCCGACGGCCCCCGCCGCCCAGGCCCCCCACGCCACCGCAGGGGCAACGGCCGCAGCTTCGCCGGCCCCTGCAGCAACCGGCGCACCGCAGATGTCGGCGCGTGCCGCCGCGCTGGCGCAGGTACAGACGCAGGCGTCCGTACAGCCGGCCACAACAGCCGCTCGGGGGCCTGCCACGCTGCGCGCCAGACTCGGTGCGGCGTTTGGCGGCCGCTTCAACCAGCGCTGGCTCGAATCGCGCCTCGGCCGGGCCGTGGTCACCGGCGAGGAACAACTGCTGCTGGAACAGTGCGGCTTCTACGGCCTGCAACCGCGCGCGGTGTTTGGCGGCCTGCGCCTGCTGGTGCCGGCCGTGCTGGCGGGCACCATGCTGCTGTGGCGGATCGATGGCTCGACCATGCAGGCGCTGGCCTGGGGTTTTGCCACGTTCGCGTTCGGATACCTGCTGCCGAAGATGGTCCTGCGCCGCTGGGCTGGCAACCGTCTGCGCGAGGTGGCCGAGGAACTGCCGGTGCTGATCGACATGCTGCGGCTGCTGCAAGGCGTGGGCCTGTCGATCGACCAGAGCCTGCAGGTCATCGTCACCGAGTTCGGCACGATGCTGCGCGTGCTGGGGCCGGAGCTGCAGCGTGCCAACCAGCAGTTCGCGTCGGGACGTTCGCGCGAGCAGACACTGCAGCGTATCGGCAAGCTGTTCGACGACGAAGACCTGAAGGGCCTGATCACGCTGCTGACCCAGGTGGACAAGCACGGCGGCGCCGTGCAGGAACCGCTGCGCCAGTTTGGCGAACGGCTGCAGGTGGCACGCAAGGCGCGCATGAAGGACAAGATCGGCAGGCTGACCGTGAAGATGACTGGCGTGATGGTGGTCAGCCTGCTGCCGGTGCTGCTGATCCTGACGGCGGGGCCCGGCTTCCTGGGCGTGATCCGGATGCTGGCCCGCATGAACGGAGGACATTGATGACAAGGCTATCCACCCGGCTGCTGGCGGGTTCGCTCGCGGTCGCCATGGTGTTGCTGGGCGGCTGCGCCAGCACGCCCCACAGCGCCGAGGCCATGGCGCGGCAGGCCGATGCGCAGATCGAGCTTGCCAGGCTGCAGGACAAGGCGGCACGGGCCGAGTACAACGACCAGAACATGTACCTGGGCCTGATCGGCAAGATGCAGCAGGAAGGCATGTACTTTGCGTCGCTGGCCCATATCGACGCGTACCAGCAGAAGTACGGCAGCAGCACGGCGCTGCAGGTGCTGCGTGCCGATGCGCTGCGCGAGACCGGCCAGGACGACGCGGCGCTGCAGGCGTATCGCGACCTGCTGAACACCGACCGGGCAGCCCGTGCGCGCCACGGCATCGGCCTGGTGCTGGGGCGGCAGGGCGATTTCATGCGCGCGGCCGTGGAACTGCGCCAGGCTGCCGCGCTGGAACCGGTCAACGCCCAGGTGGCCAACGACCTGGGCTACGCCCTGATGCGGGGCGGCGCACTGCAGGATGCCCGCGTGCCGGTAATGCAGGCGCTGGAGCTGGATGCCAGCAACCCGCGCGTCATCAGCAATGCCGTGGTGTGGATGCTGGCGAGCGGCAAGCGCAGCGAGGCGACCGCGATGATGCAGCGCGCCGCGATGCCGGAGCCCACGCGCACCGCCATCCGCAAGGAAGCGGATCGCGTGTCCCGCGCCGCCCAGCTGCGCGACAGGACCGCGCCGCGCGGCAACGCCAACCAGAATCCGAATTCGAATCCAAATCCCGGCGCGAACCCGGCCGCCGCGCAGTCCGTGGCGCTCAACGCAGGAGCCAGACCATGATCCGTTCCCTGTTTGCGCCAGGCCTCGCGCTGCTGGCCGCGTCGTTCGCGCTGGCGGCCGCAGCCCCGGCGGTGGCCCAGCAGCAGCCGGCGCCCAACGATGTGCGGCCCAACGACGTGGCGGTAGGCGACACCACGCGCAGCCTGCTCGATATCCAGCGCAATGGCTCGCAGGCCGCACCGATGCAGCCGCTGACCGGCGACCAGGCCACGCTGGGCTACGCGCGCTACATGCGCAGCTTCACCCATCCGCTGCCCGAGTTCTTCTCGACGATCTCCACCGGCAGCCCGCTGCGCGGCGGTGCGGGCAGCCAGCCGATGAACGGGCAATAGCGGCACACCATGCAGCGTCGGGCCGATCTCCATCGACAGCGGGGCGCCGTCAGCCTGATGGCCGCCGTACTGATCGCCACCGTGGCCATCGGGGCCCTGGTGTCGATCGACGTCGGCTTCGTGTTCTACAGCCAGCGGCAATTGCAGAAATCGGTGGACCTGGCAGCGCTGTCTGGCGCCCAGCAGCTCAAGCGCGCCGACGACCTGCCCACCACCACGGCCAACGTGATGGCGTCCGTGGCGGCCGCAGCCAGCCAGAACGGCTATCCCGATGCGGTCAGCCCGGGCTGCGCCGACGCGGCGGCCGGTGCCGCCGATGGCATGCGCACGTGCCTGGGCGTGTGGGACCCCGCCGATGCCGTGAATGGCGACGGCGTGCGGCACTTCAACCCGGGCTACGACGTGGCGACGCTGTCGCCCAACGCGGTGCGCGTGCAGGGCACGCTGACGGTGCCGCTGCTGTTCGTGCTGCCCGGCGGCACATCGCGGCAACTGCACGCCGAAGCCATTGCGGCGGCCAGCCCGCCTGTGGCGTCGTTTTCGCTGGGCAGCGGGGTGCTGAATGTCAGCACGGCCAACGGCATCCTGAGCCTGCTGCTTGGCAACACCGTGAACCTGTCGGCCGCCGACTGGAGCGGACTGGTGGGCGCCAACGTCACGCTGGACCAATTGCGCCTGCAAGCCAATGCCGGCACGGTCAACCAGCTGCTCGACACGACGCTGTCGATCCAGGACTTCTATGCGCTGGTGCTGACGGCGGCGGACAAGCGGTCCCTGCTTGGTGTGGCCCTTGGCAGCCCGGTCACGCAACTTGGCCTCAATGGCATCGGCACCACGCTCACGCTGAGGCGGATGCTCGATCTTGGCGTGCTGACGCCGGCTGCCTCTTCCGCTGCGGAGGTGGGCCTGAACGTTGCATCGCTGTTGACGACCGCGGCCTACGTCGCGCGGGGTACCAGCGCGGTCAGTCTCGATGGACTGAACCTGAACCTTGGCATCGCGTCGGCCACGGGGTCTCTCTATATCATCGAGCCGCCCAAGGTGGCGGTGGGGCCTGCGCGCCAGCTGCCGGATGGCTCCTGGAAGACCACGGCCAGTACCGGCCAGATCGGCCTGAAGCTGTCGTTGGCGGCATCGGTGGGTGTGGGCGCTCTCGCCAATGCGGCGCTGAACGTGCCGCTGTGGCTGCAAGTGGGAACGGCCAGGGGCGACCTGACGCAATTGCAGTGTGCCGCCACGCCGGCGCAGCGCACCGCCACCATCAACGTGTCGACCCACATCGCGCAAGCCTGCCTGGCCGGCACGGGGACAAGCTGCGCGCCGAACGGTGTCCCCGTGAACCTGGTCAGCGTGACGCTGCTCGGCGGCGCGCTGGTGTCGACCAGCATTGCCAGCCTGCCTGTGCCCGTGCAGACGTCCGACGCGGGGGGTGGCAACGATATCGTGCTGTCGCCGGGCGGGTATGCCCGGACGTCGGGCAGCAATCCATTGAAGAGCGCAGTGAGCAACCTGCTGGCGGCGCTGAACCCGACGTTCAGCATCAAACTGGCGGCGCTGGACCTGGCGTCCGTGAATGCCGGCGACGTGCTCGGCCTGTTTCTCAAGCCCGTTGCCGACCTGCTGGACGAAGTGGTCATCCGCCTCTTGAATACCCTCGGCATCAGCATCGCGAATGCGGACGTCTGGCTCAACGGCGTTGACTGCAACAACGCCGAACTTGTGTATTGAATCCCTGAACCATCATGAAAGCAGAGCGCTGGGCCTACGAAAGCCTTGAAGTCTATGTGTGGGAAGGCCAGTACGAGATTGCCGACCGCGTGGCGCGGTTCCTGACGCCACTGGGTGCCGATGTGATCCGTGCCGGTGCGCTCGATGCGCTGCCGAACGAGACGCGCGTGAAGCCGTGCATTGCCGTGATCAGCGCGGCGGCGATCGGTTCGGCCAAGTTCACGCTGGACTGGGAGGCCGCCCACGGCATGCCCGTGATCTGGGTGGGCGCGCCGGACCGCGAGACCGATCCGGGCCGCTTCCCGCCCGAATATGCGTACATCCTGCCGCACGACTTCAATGGCGGCGACTTGCGCAACCAGATTGCCAAGTTGATGCCGCAGCTGCTGGCCGCAGGCGAGGCGCGTCCCGACGTGGCCGACCTGGTGGCCGGATCGCCTGCCATGCAGGAGCTGCTGGAACAGGTGGAGACCTTCGCCAACTTCGACAGCAACGTGATGCTGTACGGCGAGACCGGCGCGGGCAAGGAGCGCATCGCGCGGCTGTTCCACGAGCGCAACAGCCAGTACGGCAAGGGCCCGTTCGTGGCCGTGAACTGCGGCGCGATTCCCGACGGGTTGTTCGAATCGCAGTTCTTCGGGCATGCCAAGGGCGCCTTTACCGGCGCCATGTTCGCGCACCGGGGCTTCTTCGAGCAGGCCACCGGCGGCACGCTGTTCCTGGACGAGATCGGCGACCTGCCGCTGTTCCAGCAGGTCAAGCTGCTGCGGGTGCTGGAGGAAAACGCGCTGACGCGGCTGGGATCGACCATGGCCGTGAAGCTCGACTTCCGCCTGGTGGCGGCCACCAACAAGGACTTGCGCGAGGCGGTGCGCGAGGGCCGCTTCCGTGCCGACCTGTATTTTCGGCTGGCGGTGATCGAACTGCGCATCCCGAGCCTGGAGGACCGTGGCCCTGCCGACAAGGTGGGCCTGCTGCAATCGTTCCTGCGCCACATGATGGGCCCGGCGGCCTACGATGCGCTGCCGCCCATGCCCGACTGGCTCAAGGGCGCCGTGGGCACGGCGTTTTTCATCGGCAATGTGCGCGAACTGCGCAACCTGGCCGAGCGCGTGGGCATTACGGCGCGGCAGTATGGCGGCTGGGACGAGGACCGCATCCGGCCGCTGTTCCGGGGGCTGCGCCCGGGTGCCTTCGACGGTTCCGAGCGCAGCGATCCGCGGGGCGATGTGGAGGAGCGCCGCCGCATCATCGCGGCGCTCGATGCGAACGGCTGGCGGCGCCAGGATACGGCCGCCTGCCTGGGCATCAGCCGCAAGGTGCTGTGGGAAAAGATGCGCAAGTTCCAGATTGCCGACAGCGAGGCGGAGCCGGTCTGAGGGCCGCCGGCGGGCGCCAGGACGTTATGATGCGGGACCGCACGGCAAGGCCGTGCTTTACGCGCCACCGCGCCGAAGGACCCGAATTGCGTTTTCTCCACACCGCCGACTGGCACCTTGGTCGGCTTTTCCATGCCCGCAGCCTGATTGAAGACCAGGCGCACGTGCTCGACCAGTTCGTGGCGCTGGTGCGCGACGTGCGGCCCGATGCCGTGCTGATTGCCGGTGACGTGTACGATCGCGCGGTGCCGCCGCCCGAGGCCGTGGCGTTGCTGGACGACGTGCTGGCGCGCATCGTGGTGGAAGCGGACGTGCCGGTGGTGATGATCGCGGGCAATCACGACAGCGCGCAGCGCCTTGATTTTGGCGCGCGGCTGCTGGCAGCGCGTGGCCTGCATGTGGCGGGCCGCACGGGACCGGAGACGGCCTGTGTGTCGCTGCACGACGCCCATGGCGAGGTGCGCATCTATGCGTTGCCCTATGCGGAGCCGGCGGTGGTGCGCGACGCACTCGGTGTTGACCTGTCATCGCACGAGGCGGCGCTGGGCGCCCAGCTTGACGCGATCCGGGCCAGCCACCCGGCGGGCGTGCGGGCCGTGGCGGTGGGGCATGCGTTCGTGGTGGGCGGCGCGGTCAGCGAATCGGAGCGGCCGCTGTCGGTGGGCGGCAGCGGCGCGGTGGGGGCGGGCCTGTTCCATGGCTTCGATTTCGTGGCGCTGGGCCACCTGCATCGGCCGCAGACCATTGGCGAGCGGATTCACTACGCCGGGTCGCTGCTCAAGTATTCGCTGTCGGAAGCCGATCACCACAAGACCGTGTCGCTGGTCGAACTGGACGAAAAGGGCGCCGTGCGCATCGAGCCGATTGCCCTGCAACCGCGCCGCGACCTGCGCATCCTGACCGGCGAGCTGGCCGGGCTGGTGGAGGCAGGCCTGGCCGATGCGCGCCGCGACGATTACGTGTACGCGGTGCTGACCGATACCGGCGCGCTGCTGGACCCGATGGCGCGGCTGCGCGAGGCGTATCCCAACGCGCTGGCGATCGAGCGGGCCATTCTGTCGCGCAGCGGGCAGGCCGGCGAGGCCGGCCGGCGCATGCGCGAACTGGACACGGGCAGCCTGTTTGCAAATTTCTTCCGCGAAGTGGCCGACGCGGACCTGGACGGCGACCAACGTCGCGCACTGGACCATCTTCTGGCCGGTATGGAGGCTTCGGAAAGGGAATCAGCATGAAACCGCTGTACCTGAAGTTGCAGGCTTTCGGTCCGTTCGCTGCCACCGAGACCATCGATTTCACACGGCTCGGCGAGCAGGCATTCTTTCTGATCCACGGACCCACTGGCGCGGGCAAGACCACGCTGCTGGATGCCATCTGCTTTGCGCTCTACGGCGATACGTCGGGCGGCGAGCGCAGCGCGCAGGACATGCGCAGCGCCAATGCCGACCCCGCGCTGCGCACCGAAGTCACGCTGGAGTTCGGCCTTGGGTCGATGCATTACCGCGTGACGCGTTCGCCCACGCAGGATCGCCCCAGCCAGCGCGCGGCGGGCGGCTTCGTCAAGGAAGCCGCCAAGGCGCAGCTTGACGTGATGCTCGACGGCGCGTGGAAGAGCCACGCCAGCCAGCCGGGCCGCGTCAGCGATGCCGTGCGCGATCTGCTGGGCTTTGACAGCGCGCAGTTCCGCCAGGTCATCGTGCTGCCGCAGGGCCGCTTCCGCGAACTGCTGACCGCCGATTCGCGGGCGCGCCAGGGCATCCTGGAGCGGCTGTTCCATACCGAGCTGTATCGCCGCGTGGAAGAGCAGCTCAAGGAGCAGGCCGCCGGTATCCGGCGCGAGGCCGAGGAGATTGCCGTACGCCGCAAGACGCTGCTCGAACAGCACCAGCTGGCGTCGATCGAGGCGATGACCGGGCGCATCGACGCGCTGCAGGCCACGCTGGCCGAACTGCTGCGCCGCGAGGAAGTGGCGCGTGCCGACAGCGAGGCCGCGCAGGCGTCGCTGCGCAAGGGCGAACTCGAACACACCCAGATCAAGGCCTGGCGCGAAGCCGAAGGCGCGCACGCGATGCTGGCCGCAAAGGTGGCCGGCATGGATGCCGATCGCGTGCGCCTGCTGGCGGCGCGGCGCGCGGCGCAGGTCACGCCGGCGGTGCAGCAACTGCAGGCGGCGCGGCAGGACCAGGCGAGGGTGCGTGCGGCGCAGGCGCAGGCCGAAACGTCGGCCACGCGCGCTGCACAGGCGGCGGAGGCTGCCGCCCGCGCGCTGCGCACCGAGCAGTCGCGCCAGGAGGCCCGGGCCGCCGCGCAACGCACGGTGACCAGGCTCGAACATCTGTTGCCGCAGGCCCGCAAGCTGGGCGTGCTGCGCAATGCCGTGGCGCAGGCCGGCACCACGCTGGCGATGACCCAGTCGGCGTGCGTGGCAAGGATCGACGCCTTCCAGGCCGCCAACACGGCGCTCAAGGCGCTGGAGGCCGACCTGGAACACGCGCGCGTGGGTGCGGCCGGGCTGCAGGCGTTGCAGCTGCGGCTGGAACAGGCCCGCGAGCGCGCCGCGCGCCTGGCGAGATGCCGGCAGATCGAGACCGAACTCGGGCCGTTGCGCAGCGCGCTGGCATCGAGCGAAACGCAGAAGCGCGTGGCCACCGAGGCCCGCGATGCCGCGCGCGTGGCAATGCGCCAGGCCGAGGTGGACTGGCGCCACGGACAGGCCGCCCGGCTGGCCGGCAGCATGAAGCGAGGCGAGCCGTGCCCGGTCTGCGGCGGAAAGGACCATCCGGCGCTGGCGCAGCAGACGCTGGCGCTGGTCACCGATGATGATCTCGATGCCGCGCGGCTTGCGTTGCAGCGGGCCGAGGATGCGCTGGCCGAGGCCAGCGCCGCGCATCAGCAGGCCGGCGCCAACGCGGCGCAATGGCAGGCCCGGCTGGCGGATCTGGTCGAGGCTGCCGGTGATGTCTCGGTGGCAGGTGCCGCGGCGCTCGACGCCGAAATCGCCGCGCTGACCGAGTCCGCGCGCCAGGCAGAGCTGGCAGGCAAGCGTGCCGATGCGTTGGCGGCGCAAATCGCAAGGACCCGTACGACAGTGGAGGCTGCCGAAGCGTCGGCGCAGACCGCCGATACGGCCGCGCGCGCCGCCGTGCAGGAGCATGCGCGGCTGGACGGCGAATGGCAGGCTGCCTGCGAACAGGTGCCCGAGGATTCGCGCGATCCCGACGCGATCACGGCCGCGCTGGAGGCTGCCCGGAGAGAGGCCGGCGCGCTCGAAGCCGCGTTGCAGGCCGCGCAGGGCGCCGAGCGCGACGCCGTGGCCCTGCAGGCCGCAACGGCGGCGGCGCTGGCGTCCGCGCGCGACAACGTCGCCCAGGCCGATAGCCGCGTCACCGAACGCGAGGCCGCGCTGGCCGACGCCATGCGCGCCGCCGCTTTCGATCATGACGACGCCTATCTTGCCGCGTGCCTGCCCGCCGCCGACACCGCTGCGCTCGACGACGCGATCCGGGCCTTCGATGTGGAACTGGCGCGCGCGGCCGAATGGCATGCGCGCACCGCCGCCATTGCCCAGGCACTGCAGGTGCCCGACATGCCCGCGCTGCTGGCTGCGCGCGACCAGGCTGCGGTGCGGCTCGAAGCCGCCATTCGCGAGCGCAGCGAGCTGGCGGCGTCGCGCGACACGCTGCTGCAATGCAAGGGCCAGGTGGAATCGCTGGCGGCCGAGGGGCGCGAGGTGGAAACGCGCTACGCGGTGCTGGGCCGTCTGTCGGAAGTGGCGAACGGCAACAATCCGCGCCGCATGACGTTCCAGCGCTTTGTGCTGGCGACACTGCTCGACGAGGTGCTGGAGGCGGCGTCGCTGCGGCTGCTGCGCATGAGCCGGGGCCGCTACGCGCTGCAGCGCGTGCGCGAGCAGGGCGACCAGCGCATGGCCGGCGGGCTGGACCTGGAAGTGTTCGACCACGATACCGGGGCCACACGGCCAGCCAACACGCTTTCGGGTGGCGAAGGCTTTCTGGCATCGCTATCCTTGGCGCTGGGGCTGGCCGACGTGGTGCAGTCGCGCGCGGGCGGCATCCAGCTGGACACGCTGTTCGTGGACGAAGGGTTCGGCACGCTCGATCCGGAAAGCCTCGATTTCGCCATCCGCACGCTGCTGGACCTGCAGCAGGCCGGCCGGCTGGTCGGCATCATTTCGCACGTGGCGGAGCTGCGCGAGCGGATCGATGTGCGGCTGGAAGTACGCCCCGGCGTGAGCGGCAGCCAGGCGGTGCTGCGCCTGCCGTAGCAGCGGCGCCGGAGGCTCCGTGCGCGGGCGATGACCGATTATCGCCCGCCACGCGCTGCCCCTTATTGACCCTGTTTTGACGCCGGGTGTAACCTCTGTTCATTCTGCGAATTGAGGTTCGTATAGCGAACATCGCTGACCAACCCGATCCGCCGACCATCACAGAAGCCGCCGCAAGACGGCTCATCAAGACAACTGCAAGATTGTGGACCCTGTCCCGATGCCGTCACCGTGCCCAGCACGGGCCGGCACCGCAGGACGCCCGTCCGAGCAGTCTGCCGGAGACATCTTTGCGTGCCGCCCCTCTTGCGGCCGGTCCCGGTGCGATGCCGGACCCTTCCGTACTGGAACGCAAGTGATCAACAAGCTATATGACTCGGTGGAAGCGGCAGTGGCCGGCATCCACGACGGCGCCACGATCCTGATCGGCGGCTTTGGCCTGGCTGGCATGCCGGCGGAACTGATCGATGCAGTGATCGCGCAGGGTGCGCGTGACCTGACCATCGTGAACAACAACGCCGGCAATGGCGACACGGGCCTGGCGGCACTGCTGAAGACCAAGCGCGTGCGCAAGATCATTTGCTCGTTCCCGCGGCAGGTGGATTCGTATGTGTTCGATTCGCTGTTCCACGCTGGCGAGATCGAACTGGAACTGGTGCCGCAGGGCAACCTGGCCGAGCGCATCCGCGCCGCCGGTGCCGGCATTGGCGGTTTCTTCACGCGCACGGCCTATGGCACGCCGCTGGCCGAAGGCAAGGAAACGCGCATCATCGACGGCCAGGGCTATGTGTTCGAAAAGCCGATCCACGCGGACTTCGCGCTGATCAAGGCCGACACGGCCGACCGCTGGGGCAACCTCACCTACCGCAAGACCGCGCGCAACTTCGGCCCGATCATGGCCATGGCTGCCAAGTGCGCGATCGTGCAGGTCAGCAACGTCGTCGAGCTGGGCGACATGAACCCCGAGCACATCGTCACGCCGGGCCTGTTCGTCAAGCGTGTGGTCAAGGTTGGCGGCTCGGCTGCCAAGGCCGCCTGAGTCGCAGAAGGAGAAAGAACATGCAACGCCTGACCCGCGACCAGATGGCCGCCCGCGTGGCCAAAGACATTCCGGACGGTGCCGTGGTGAACCTCGGCATCGGCCTGCCCACCCTGGTTGGCAATCACCTGCCGGCCGACAAGGAAATCCTGCTGCACAGCGAAAACGGCCTGCTCGGCATGGGCCCCGCCCCGGCGGCCGGTGAAGAGGATGGCGACCTGATCAATGCCGGCAAGCAGCCGGTGACGATCAAGGCCGGCGGCTCGTATTTCCACCACGCCGATTCGTTCGCGATGATGCGCGGCGGCCACCTCGACTACTGCGTGCTGGGCGGCTTCCAGGTGTCCGAGAAGGGCGACCTGGCAAACTGGCACACCGGTGCCCCGGGCGCCATCCCCGCCGTGGGCGGCGCGATGGACCTGGCGATCGGCGCCAAGCAGGTGTTCGTGATGATGGAACACCTGACCAAGCAGGGCGAGAGCAAGATCGTGCCCGAATGCACCTATCCGCTGACGGGCATCGGCTGCGTCACGCGCATCTACACGGACCTGGCGACCCTCGACGTGACGCCGGACGGCCTGGTAGCCCGCGATCTCGCGGAAGGCCTGTCCTTCGAAGAACTGCAACGCCTGACCGGCGTGCCCCTGAAGCAGACGCAAGCCGCCTGATCCACCACCAAAACGAGCGAGACAGAACATGAGCGACGCATTTATCGTTGACGCCATCCGTACCCCCATCGGCCGTTACGGCGGCAGCCTGTCCGGCGTGCGCGCCGACGACCTGGGCGCAGTGCCCCTGAAGGCGCTGATGGCACGCAACGCCGGCCTGGACTGGTCGGCCATCGATGACGTGATCTACGGCAACGCCAACCAGGCCGGCGAAGACAACCGCAACGTGGCGCGCATGTCGTCGCTGCTGGCCGGTCTGCCGGAAGCCGTGCCGGGTTCCACGATCAACCGCCTGTGCGGCTCGGGCATGGACGCCACGGGTACCGCCGCGCGCGCGATCAAGTCGGGCGAAACCAACCTGATGATCTCGGGCGGCGTGGAAAGCATGAGCCGCGCCCCGTTCGTGATGGGCAAGGCCACCTCGGCGTTCTCGCGCCAGGCTGAAATCTTCGACACCACCATCGGCTGGCGCTTCATCAACCCGGCGATGCGCGCTGCCTACGGCGTGGACTCGATGCCCGAGACCGCCGAGAACGTGGCGACGGACTACAAGATCAGCCGCGAAGACCAGGATCTGATGGCGCTGCGCAGCCAGGAAAAGGCATCGCGCGCACAGGCCGACGGCACGCTGGCCCAGGAAATCACCGCTGTCACGATTCCGCAAAAGAAGGGCGACCCGATCGTGGTCGACCGCGACGAGCACCCGCGTGCCACCAGCATGGAAGCGCTGGCGAAGCTGCGCGGCGTGGTGCGTCCGGACGGCACCGTGACCGCCGGTAACGCATCGGGCGTGAACGACGGCGCCTGCGCGATCCTGCTGGCCAGCGAAGCCGGCCTGAAGCAGCACAACCTGAAGCCGCGTGCCCGCATCGTCGGCATGGCAACGGCGGGCGTGGCTCCGCGCGTGATGGGTATCGGCCCGGCACCGGCCACCCAGAAGCTGATGAAGCAGCTGGGCATGTCGCTGGACCAGATCGACGTGATCGAACTGAACGAAGCGTTTGCGGCGCAAGGCCTGGCCGTGCTGCGCCAGCTGGGTATCGCCGACGACGACAAGCGCGTGAACCCGAACGGCGGCGCGATTGCGCTGGGCCACCCGCTGGGCATGAGCGGCGCGCGTCTGGTGACGACGGCGCTGTACCAGCTGGAACGCACCGGCGGCCGCTTTGCGCTGTGCACGATGTGCATCGGCGTGGGCCAGGGCATCGCCATGGTGATCGAGCGGGTTTGAGGGTTTGAGCGTTTGCGCTTGCCACGTGGCTGAACTATTCGCTCCCCTTCCCCGCAGGCGGGAGAGGGGAGCAGTTCGGCGCCGCGCGGCCATCAATTCATCGAACGCTTAATTTCCCTTGTTTCCCGCCGTTAATCCAGGTGGGAAGTTTCAGTGGTGTCTCTTCCCCAACGAGGTAGAGCATTGCGGCCAGGCCGACGGGCTCGCCGGTCTTGCCGCATCTTTTTTCTGACTGACCCGGCTATGTTGCGCCGGTGCGGAGTTTTGAGATGTCCCTTCCCGTTGCCACGCTTGTTACCGGCGCCAGTTCCGGCATTGGCCGTGCGATTGCCGAAATGCTGCTCGCCGATGGCGTGACCCGTGTGATCAACGTCGACTATGCAGAACCGACGTGGTCGCATCCGAACCTGACCTTTTTCCAGGCCGACCTGACCAATGCCGACGCCACGCGCGCGGTGGCGGCGCAGGTGACCTCGCAGTTCGCGGTGACCCGGCTCGTCAACAACGCCGGCGCCACGCGTCCCGGCACGGCCGATACGGCCACCGCCGCTGATCTCGATTACGTCGTGGGCCTGACGCTGCAGGCCACGATGCTGCTGACCCAGGCCTGCCTGCCCGCCATGCGCGCGGCCGGCTTTGGCCGCATCGTCAACATGGCCTCGCGCGCGGCGCTGGGCAAGCCCGAGCGCGTGGTGTATTCCGCGGCCAAGGCGGGGCTGGTTGGCATGACCCGAACGCTGGCGATGGAGCTGGGCGGCGACGGCATCACCGTCAACGCCGTGGCACCGGGTCCCATCGCCACCGAGCTGTTCCGAAAGAGCAATCCGGAGGGCAGCGAACAGACACGGCGCATCCTGGCAAGCATCGCCGTGAAGAGAATGGGAACGCCGGAAGATGTGGCGCGTGCCTCGCTGTTCTTCCTCGCCCCCGAGAATGGTTTCGTGACGGGACAAGTGCTGTACGTCTGCGGCGGAACCACGCTGGGGGTGGCACCCGTATAAGAAAGTTGCCCGCCCCAAGGCACGGGGTGGAATAGCGATACACAAGCATTGCGCCCGCGGCGCTCACAAGGTTCGTCTGCGGGTGTGCATCAATTCCTGGAGCACAAGATGAGCATCACCAATCAAACCTCGAAGGCGCGCAGACGCCTGCTGGCCGCTGGCGTGGCAATGGCAGCCGGCTTTGCCGTCATGACCGGCGCTCAGGCGCAGGGCAACTACCCGACCAAGCCGATCACGATGATCGTGCCGTTCTCGGCCGGTGGCACCACCGACATCCTGGCCCGTATCGTCAGCCTGCAACTGGGCAAGGCGCTGGGTCAGCCGGTGGTGGTGGACAACCGTCCGGGCGCAGGCGGCAACATTGGCGCGTCTCTGGCCGCCAAGGCCCAGGGCGACGGCTACACGCTGTTCATGGGTACGATCGGCACGCACGCGATCAACCAGTCGCTGTACTCGAAGCTGCCGTACGATCCGGTCAAGGATTTCGCGCCGATCACGCGCGTTGCCATGGTGCCGAACATCGTCGTGGTGAACCCGAAGGTGCCGGTGCACAACGTCAAGGAACTGATCGCCTACGTGAAGGCCAACCCGGACAAGCTGTCGTACGGTTCGTCGGGTAGCGGTTCGTCGATGCACCTGTCGGGCGAGCTGTTCAACTCGATGACCGGCCTGCATATCCAGCACATCCCGTACAAGGGCAGCGCCCCGGCCGTGAACGACCTGCTGGGCAACCAGATCGGCCTGATGTTCGACAACATGCCGTCGTCGTACCCGCACGTGAAGGCCGGCAAGCTGCGCGCCATCGCCGTGACCTCGGCCAAGCGCTCGCCGGCCCTGCCGGACGTGCCGACCGTGGCCGAAGCCGGTGTGCCGGGCTATGAAGCCACGTCGTGGTTTGCCCTGTACGCCACCGGCGGCACGCCGCAGCCGATCGTCGACCGCCTGAACGCCGAAGTGGTCAAGATCCTGGCCATGCCGGAAGTGAAGAAGCAGATGGCCGAGCAAGGCGCCGAGCCGAACCCGGAAAAGCCGGCCCAGCTGGCTGCCTTCATGAAGTCCGAGACCGCCAAGTGGGCCAAGGTGGTGAAGGCTTCGGGCGCAACGGTGGACTGATCGCCAGCGCTGTAGAAAAAGCAGTACCGCAGTACGTATTACGCAGTACTCGAACCGGCCACGGGCGCCAGCCCGGCGGCCGGTTTTTTATTGCCCGCAGGAAAGAAAAAGCCCGCGAGGGTATCGCGGGCAGAAATCCCAGGTCCACAAGGGACAGGAGGAGACAAGCAGCAGCTTCGGCGCGCCGCCGGGTGAGCCCGGCAGCCCGCTGGCAATCAGGTCAGGCTGTATTTGACGACCTGTTCCTCGACACCGACGAAGCGCACCAGCTGCCGCAGGCCGCTGGCGTATTCCTTGATATGGTGGCCGTCCGGAGTGTCGGGCAGCCGGTAATAGATCGGGGCCGATCCGGCGCGTGCACGGGCCGCGTTGATCGCCGCCGAGGTTTCGCCCGCAGCCGTGCCTTCGGTAATTTCCGGTCTTGCGTTCATCGACGACTCCCAGGAGACGCATGGCGCTGAACGTTGGGCCGGCAAAGAAAAGGCGCGCGCATGCGGGTGGCAATGTCTGGAATGTATTGCAGGCGGTCGCGAAAAGCCATTTCGATTTTTTTACATCAGTTTCAGGAGAATTGCCTGAATTGTCATATTTAGGATTCCGTCGGCCCGGTCGATATCCGGAGGGTGTCCCCGCGTAGCGACCTGCCCAACAGGCGTTGCAAGGGTTAACGGCATGACGCGCCCTGACTTGCGCGCTACCATAGCGCCACCCTGAACATTCCCGGCTCAAGGCAGCAACGTTCGTGCCAACCCGGGCCACCACTTCCACGGCGAATGTCAACCCAGCACGCGCTCCTGATTTCCCTGATCGAAAAGCCATCGTCGGGCTACGACCTGGCGCGCCGTTTCGACAAGTCCATCGGCTATTTCTGGCACGCCACGCACCAGCAGATCTACCGCGAACTGGGGCGGATGGCCGAAATGGGCTGGATTGCGGCCGAGGAAGGCGGCAGGGAGCAGCCAAGCCTGGGGAGCCCGGCGAGCGGGCCCGATGGCGCAGCGGTGGAAAGGAAGAACCGCAAGAAGGTCTACTACGTGCTGCCCGCCGGCCGCGAGGAACTGGTGCGGTGGGTGCTGTCGCCCGGCGCGGGGCTGGATCAGCGTGAGGAAATTCTGGTCAAGCTACGTGCAGATGCTGCAATCGGCCCGCTCGGACTGGACCAGGAGATGCAACGCCTGATCGCCTTGCACGAGGATCGTCTGGCGCTCTACCGCGATATCGAACGCAAGGACTTTGGCGGCACGCTCGACCGGCGCCAGCAAATCCAGTACGCGCTGCTGCGGCGCGGCATCCGGTTCCAGGAGGACTGGGTGAAATGGGGGCGTGACCTGATGCCGCTGCTGGAAAAGCCCGGCGAGGAATAACGACACGCCATCTGGTGCCGAGGCCCTTTCCCGCCAGTGCATGAACCGGCGGGAAGGAAGGGCCATCAGGCTATCAGGAAGACATCAGAAAAACGCCAATCAGGCGACGCTGGCCGCGTGCGCGGCGGCTTCGGCGGGCGCCAGGCCCAGTCGGCGGCGTGCCAGCGCGTACTCTTCCACAAAACGGCGCACCAGTTCGGCAGCAGGTACCACGCGCTTGATGGCGCCCACGCCCTGGCCGGCGCCCCAGATATCCTTCCACGGCTTGACCCGGGTCGAACCAAAGTTCATGGCGGTGGCATCCGACGTCGGCAGTGCTTCCGGGTCCAGACCCGAGCGCACGATGCTTTCGCGCAGATAGTTGCCGTGTACGCCCGTGAACAGGTTGGAATAGACGATATCGTCGGCGCTGCTGTCGACGATCATCTGCTTGTAGGCGTCCTGGGCATTGGCTTCCAGCGTGGCAATGAAGGCCGAGCCGATATAGGCCAGGTCGGCGCCTGCCGCCTGGGCGGCCAGTACCGCGTCGCCGCTGGCAATGGCGCCGGACAGCAGCAGCGGGCCGTCGAACCATTCGCGGATCTCGTGCAGCAGCGCGAACGGCGACAGCGTGCCGGCGTGGCCGCCCGCACCGGCCGCCACGGCGATCAGGCCGTCGGCGCCCTTGTCGATCGCCTTGCGGGCGAAGGTGTTGTTGATCACGTCATGCAGCACGATGCCGCCGTACGAATGCACGGCCTCGTTGACCTCCACGCGGGCGCCCAACGACGTGATGACGATGGGCACCTTGTAGCGCACGCACATTTCCAGGTCGTGTTCGAGCCGGTCATTGGACTTGTGCACGATCTGGTTGACCGCGAACGGCGCGGCGGGGCGGTCGGGGTGCCTGGCATCGTGCTCCGCCAGCTCGGTCGTGATGCGGTCCAGCCATTCCTCCAGCTTCTCTGCCGGGCGCGCGTTCAGCGCCGGGAAAGATCCCACCACGCCGGCCTTGCACTGCGCGATGACCAGATCGGGGTTGGAAATGATGAACAGCGGCGAGCAGACGGCCGGCAGCGACAGGTTTTGGAGCAGGGCGGGAATAGCCATGACGGTTCCTTCGGATGGAGGCGGCAAATCGGTGGGGTACATGCGAACGCGGCGATCTATGCAACCAGTTGCATGATGAATGGCAAGGTACCACGTTCGCCGGGCACGCTGCAACCGGTTGCAGAGACTATTTGCGGCACTGCCGCAGCGTCCAGTGGCGCATTGTCTACAATGGGCGCATTGCCCCCATGCAGGAGATGAAGTGGTGACTCACCCCGCGATCGACGCCGCCACGGCCGATGGGGCGCAGCCGGTGTCCGACGAACTGTTCGACGCCGACCTGGCCGCCTGGTATCGGCAACCGGAACGCGCCTTCGACGGCTGGCTGGCGCGCCATGGATTTCGCCCCGGCACGGCCATCGTGTACCGCGCCATGTGGGGCAAGCTCCTGCGCTGGTCGGGCGAACAGGGCCTGCCGCCGCTGAAGTGGTCGGCCGCCCAGATCGGCGCCTTTCTCGACGCGCAGAATCTCCACAAGCGCCACCGCTATCGATATGCGCGGTTGATAGAGCGGATATTTCACCATCTGGCGACCCTGCAACAGAATCTGCACAATCCGGCCAGCCAGGCCGTGAAGGCGCATCTTGCCGACGGCGAGAACGATCCCACCGCCTTCCTGCTGCCCGGCGAGCGCGATCTGCTGGTGGCGCGCATCCTGGCGCCCGAGCCGGAAATGCCGGCAGGCAAGGACGCGAAGACCGATATGTCGCCCACGGCCTGGAAGCGCGCCCGCGATGTGGCGCTGCTGGCCGTGCTGCTGGGCGGCGGCCTGAAAGTGGCAGAGGTGCGGGCGTTGCGCCTGGATGCGCTGGATGGCATCGACGGCATGGACGGCGGCGCGATGGCGATCAGGATGGTGCGGCCCGATAACGGGCGTACTTATATGGTGCCGCTGTTCGGCTTTGCCCATGCGCCGCTGCGCCGATGGCTGGCCGTGCGTCAGGCGGCGGAATCGCTGGGCGATCTGGTCTTCCCGGCGATGGCCAATGGCCGGCCGATGCACGCGGCCTCGATTTACCGCCGCATCGAGATCCTGCTGGAAGAGGCCGGTGTCCTGGCGGGCCGCAGTGAACGGGCGTCGCCGCAGACGCTGCGAAATACCTGCGGCGCGATGCATTTCGATGCCGGCACCACGCCGGCCGCGGTCGCGCAGCTGCTGGGCATGCGCGACCTGGAGTCGGGCTGGCGTCTGCATGCAGCTTATGAGGCGTGGCAGGCGCGTGCCGGATTGCCGTTGATGACACCGCAGCCAGCACGGCTGGGTCGGGAATCCTGACATTCGTTTGAATGCGGGAAGCGGCCGTAATACCGGCCGGTTAAGATGTCGGCTCGACCTGCGAATCCCGACCGGAGATTCGGCCAGCGTCGTGAAACACTTACCGACCTGACTATTTCCATGGCTGAAACCTTACTGCTGACCGGCGCAACCGGATATATCGCTTCGCACACCTGGGTGGCGTTGCATGAGGCGGGCTATCAAGTGATCGGACTCGATAATCTGTGCAACAGCAGCCGTGAGGTGGTGAGCCGTCTGGCCCGCATTACTGGCACCACGCCGCATTTCGTGGAAGGCGATGTGCGCGATCGCGCGCTGCTGGACCGCCTGTTCGCCCAGCACAAGATTGCCGGGGCGATTCATTTTGCGGCGCTCAAGGCAGTGGGCGAATCGGTCAGCAAGCCGCTCGAATATTACGGAAACAACCTCGAAGGCATGATCACGCTATGCAGCGCGATGCAGTCTGCCGGCGTCAGGCAACTGGTGTTCAGTTCGTCGGCCACGGTCTATGGCAATCCGCATACCGTGCCGATTCTCGAGGATTTCCCGCTGTCGGCCACCAATCCGTACGGCCAGACCAAATTGATGGGTGAACAGATCCTGCGTGATCTGGAAAAATCCGATCCTGAATGGCGTATCGCTTTTCTACGATATTTCAATCCGGTTGGCGCGCATGACAGCGGCCTGATTGGCGAAGATCCGGGTGGCATTCCGAACAACCTGATGCCGTATGTGGCCCAGGTGGCCGGCGGACGGCGCGAAAAGCTGAGCGTCTACGGTGGCGATTACCCGACCGTCGACGGTACCGGGGTGCGCGACTACATCCACGTCAGCGATCTGGCCGACGGCCATGTGGCGGCGCTGAATTACCTGCGCAACCATCCGCGCGGGATGACGGTGAACCTCGGCACGGGCCGTGGCTACAGCGTCCTGGAGGTAGTGAAGGCCTACGAACGAGCCAGCGGGCGCGCCGTGCCCTATCAGATCGTCGAGCGGCGTCCGGGCGACATTGCGTCGTGCTATGCCGATCCGGGCCTGGCCCAGCAACTGCTGGGCTGGCGTGCCCGCCACGACCTGGATCGCATGTGCGAGGATTCCTGGCGCTGGCAGTCGATGAATCCAAAGGGATTTGCCGCATGATCGGCATTCGCCAATAAAAAAACCGGGCCTTGGCCCGGTTTTTCTTTGCTTGCTTGCGTGCGTGGCGTCGCCGCTTAGCGAATCAGGAAGTCTTCCATCGACTTGCCATTCGCCAGTGCCTGGGTCAGCCAGCCCGGGCGCTTGCCCCGGCCGGTCCAGGTATTTCCGGCGCTATCGCGATAACGAACCGGAACCTTGCGGGCGGTAGTGGCCTTCTTGCCGGCCACGCTCTTGCCACCAAATCCGAGGTCTTCGGCGGTCAGGCCAAATTGTTCGATTTTCTCGCGAATCTCGGCGATTACGGTCGCTTGCTCGCGCGCCTTGATCTCTTCGGCCTCCCGCTGCAGTTCGCTGATTTTCTGAACGATTTCCTGATATGTCGCCATTTGTATCCCTCGATTTACTGGTGGGTCCGTGAATTGACGAAAAGCATTATAACCACTGCGGGCCATGCTGCAAATCCTTTGCAGCGACAAACCAAAAAATACGAAAAATCTCAATTAAGAAGAATTACTGAACTTATGGCACAGGCCACAGTCGGCGGTTCGGTTGTCCGGCATTGCCTGAATGCGCGTGTGGACGGCGGCTGTCGGTGGGCGGTGCACTACCGCGTCCAATCCGGAAACATGAATCGAAACTTAATCGGATCAAATCGGATACCCGGTCAGACGCAAGAGGGTTTCAGCGAACGCTGAATTCAGGCCCGGCGGGCTTATTTATTTGCGCGCATGCGCTATCTCGCCACCCGCAGCGCCTGCGGCGCCATTTTTCCGATGATTGAAAGTGCATCAGTCGCCATACCCGAAAACCATTTGGCGTGCAACTCAAGGAAGGTTCGGCGCTGGCCGTTATCGAGTCCTGAGCAGACCGCACGGGGTGTCGGCCTGCCGGACCGAGGCGGGGAGTGGCTTCGGGTTATCTCCTAATGATCAGCACATCATGTCCTTTCATCAGAATATTCAGATCAAGACCCTCCTGCGGGGCGCAATGGCCGCACTGGCGGGCATCCTGCTGGTTGTGGGCGGAGCGGGGTTGCACGGCATTTCCCAGTCCAATGATGCGCTGAAGGAGACGTACGCCAACCAGCTGGCTTCCTCGCAGGCCCTGGCCGAGGCGATGATCGGCACCACGCGCCTGCGCCTGGCGCTGGACCGTACCGTCATGCCCGGCAGCGAGGGTGACGACATGAACAAGCACGTCGAGCGCTCGAAGACTTTCGTCGAGTCGTCGGAGAAAGGCTGGAAGCGCTATCTGGCGCTGCCGCAGAACGACGAGGAAAAGGCGCTGGCGAGCGCCCTGGCCGCCAAGCGCCAGGAGTTCTTCGACGCGGGCGTGGCCAAGTGGCAGCAGGCGCTGACGTCGGGTAACCGCGAGGAATCCCTGCGCATGGCGCGCGACGTGATGCCGGAACTGCAGCGCAGCCTGGCCTCCGCGCACGAGAAGCTGGAGAAATTCCAGATGGAAGCGGGCAAGGCGAACTTCGAGGCCGCCCAGTCGCGCTTTGAAATGATCCGCACGATGTCGATCCTGCTGATCGCCTTCGGCCTGGTCATTGCCGTGGTGGCGGCGCTGATGCTCCACCGCGCCATCGTGCGTCCGGTGGAAGAAGCGCTGTCCGTGTTCGAACGCATGGCTGCCGGCGACCTGACGTCGCGCATCAACAGCATGTCGAAGAACGAGGTTGGCCGCATGATGCAGGCACTGGCGAAGATGCAGGACAGCCTGTCGGGCATTGTGTCCGAAGTGCGTACCGGCACCGATTCGATTGCCTCGGCCACCCAGCAGATCTCGGCCGGCAATACCGACCTGTCGCAACGTACCGAAGAGCAGGCCGCCTCGCTGGAGCAGACCGCCGCCAGCATGGAAGAACTGACCACCGTGGTACGCCAGAATGCCGACAATGCCCGCCAGGCCGGCGTGCTGGCCGACGAGGCATCGCAGATCGCCATGAAGGGCGGCGATGTGGTGGGCCGCGTGGTGGACACCATGAACGAGATCAATGGCGCGTCGCGCAAGGTGGTCGAGATCATCGGCGTGATCGAGGGCATTGCCTTCCAGACCAACATCCTGGCACTGAACGCGGCGGTGGAAGCCGCCCGTGCCGGCGAACAGGGCCGCGGCTTTGCCGTGGTGGCCGGCGAGGTGCGCAGCCTGGCGCAGCGCAGCGCCAACGCCGCCAAGGAAATCGAATCGCTGATCAGTGAATCCGGCCAGCGTGTGGAAAGCGGCACGAAGCTGGTGGCCGAAGCCGGCAACACCATGGGCGAGATCGTGCAGGCCGTGCGTCGGGTGACGGACATCATGAACGAGATCAGCGCCGCGTCGCAGGAACAGACCACCGGCATCGAGCAGGTCAACCAGGCCGTGGCCCAGATGGACCAGGTGACGCAGCAGAACGCGGCACTGGTGGAAGAAGCCGCCGCCGCCGCTGGCGCGCTGGAGGAACAGGCGCAGAAGCTCAAGAGCGTGGTGTCGGTGTTCTCGCTGGCGTCCGACGGCAGTACGCCGCGCCAGCTGGCGGCGCCGGCCCGGCCCGTGCATGCGCTGGCACCGGTCCAGCCCGCCGCTGCGCCGGCTGCCCCGGCCAAGTCCGCTGCCGTCGCCCGTACCCCGGAACGTGCGCCGGTGCGCCCCGCCGCCAAGCGTCCGCCCGTGGTCCGCAAGACGCGCGAGCCCAAGTTGCTGCGCCCAGCGCTGAACCAGCCGGCCGGTGCGTCGAACCCGGACGACAACTGGGCCGCCTTCTGATTATTTCGAGGTCGACATAAACCGGACTGAGTGCCACAAGGTTCACACGGAGCGCGCAAGATGCCATGATGCGGGGTTTTGTCTGCCCCGCATCCCGGTGTTCCCCGCGCCTTTGCCGTTTCCCTTCGCGCAGCCCCAATGATTGCCACGAATACCCTCCTGTTGCTGCTTGCAGCCGTGCTCGGCGTCGTTGCCGCGCGCGGCCTGCGTGCGGCCAAGCCGGAAGGCGAGCCGGGGCGCAAGACTGTCCGGTCCCTGACGTGGTCGGCGGCGCTGCTGTCGCAGGTCACCACGGGCATGCCGCTCTGGGTCACCGTGGCCTCGGGCACGCTGACGGCGGCCAATCACGGCGCCGACCTGGCGGCAACCTTTGCCGCGACGCTGGCGGCCAGCATTGCGGCGTCGCACCTATTGGCCCCCGCCTGGCACTGGGTTCGCCAGGGCGGGCATGGCTGGCAGGTTGCCATCGTCACGGCCATGCTGGCCGGCGCTGGCCTGGTTGCAGTGGCCGGCGCGCGGCTTGGGCGGGCCTGCGGTGGCCTGTCGATGTCGCCGCGCGATTGCCTGGACGTGGCGGGCCTGCACGGGTCGGTGTGGCTGGCGGGTGGACTGGCGCTGCTGTGCTCCGCGCTCTATGCGATGCACCGCATCCAGTCGCGCAAGTGGGCGGGGGCGTTTGCCGAGGCCGCGCTGGCCGACGACGCGTCTGACGAATTCCCGGCCGCCGCGCGTGCCGGCGAGCCGCGCATCATCCGTCGTGGCAGCGGCCGCATGGCTGGCCTGACCGTGCGGTCGTCGGGCCGCGACCAGCCGCCCGTTGGCGAATACAGCGTCAGCAACGAAGACCTGCCCGATCGCACCGCCTTTGCACGCTGGCTCGACCAGACCATCGCGCACGCCAGGTTGTCGGAAACCGCCTGCGCCGTGCTGCTGATCCATATCGCCGATTTCCGCGAGGTCGACGAAGTCTTTGAAGTCCGCGCCGACGACATCCTGGCACAGGATGCCGGTGCGCTGGCCCAGGCCGCGCTGGAACCGCATCACTTCCTGGCCCGGCTGGCGCGCGATGAATTCGCGGTGGGCGTGCCGGAACTGGTCCAGCACAGCCGCGCCCACGATGTCGGGGCACGCGTGCTCGGATCGCTGTCCGAGTTCGTGGCGGCGCGCGGGCTGCAGATGCAGATCGGCGTGAACATCGGCATCGCCATCTATCCGCGCGATGCGGCCACGTCGGAATCGCTGATGCAGGCGGCGCGTGTCAGCCTGTCGGAGGCGCGCGAAAGCGGCTCGAACCAGATGCGTGTATTCAATTCCGCGGCCGGCGAACGGGCGCGCCGCATGCGCGTGATCCGCCGCGATCTCTGGCCGGCCATCCAGGACGATGCGCTATCGCTGATGTACCAGCCGAAGTACGACGTGAAGTCGCGCGGCGTGGTGGGGGCCGAGGCACTGTGCCGCTGGCGGCATCCGACGCTGGGCCCGGTCAATCCGGCCGAATTCATCATGGTGGCCGAGCAGTCGGGCCAGATCGACAAGCTCGACGACTGGGTCATCTCCACGGTCTGCGCCCAGGTGCGCGCATGGCAGGACGCGGGGCTGCCGACGGTGCCGGTAGCCATCAACGTGTCGGGGCTGCGCTTTGCCAGCCGCAACTTCCCGCAATACCTGCTCGAACAGATCCACCAGCACGACATCCCGCCATCGGCCATCACGCTGGAAATTACCGAGACGGCGGCCATGAAGGACATCGGCAAGTCGATGGAGACGCTGGCCGAACTGCAGTCGCTGGGTATCCACGTGGCGCTGGACGACTTCGGCAGCGGCTATTCCAGCCTGGGCTACCTGAAGCGGCTGCGCGTGGGCACGCTCAAGATCGACCGCACGCTGATCGGCGGGCTTGATGCCGACCCGCAGGGCCGGGCGATCGTCGGGTCGATGGTGGCGCTGGCGCACGAACTGCGCATGAAGGTGGTGGCCGAGGGCGTGGAATCGGCATCGCAGCTCGATATCCTGCACGGCATGGGCTGCGACGAGGTGCAGGGCTACCTGATGGCCATGCCGCTCGATGCCCCGGCCTTTGCCGAACAGCTCCATGGCGACCAGCCGCTGCGCGCCTGAGTAGCCGGGCAAAACGTGAATAATCGTCAATAACGCTAAAGCGCGCGCCTCGCGTGTCGTTATGAAGTGACAGGGCAGCGGCGCATGCCGGATTCCGCACGCCCGAGCCAGCTGGCCTGTCCGTCGCCGGCCGCGCTGCCTTGCCACTGGCGGACCAACCCATACGGAGTCCCCGATGTCCCTTCCGCACATTCTCGTCGTCGACGATTCACCATCCTTGCGCCGCATGACGGGCGCCTGCCTGCGCGCGGGCGGATTCGCGGTGACCGAGGCGGCCGATGGCAAGGAGGCGCACGAGGTGGCCATGGAGGGTCAGTTCGGCATGCTGGTCACCGACCAGGTCATGCCCGTGATGGACGGCCTGTCGCTGATCCGTGCGCTGCGCGCCACGCCGGCCTATGCGTCGATTCCGATCCTGATGCTCTCCACCGAGCACGACGACCGCATCCTGGACCAGGCCCGCGAGGCCGGTGCCTCGGGTTTCCTGGCAAAGCCATTCGACCCCGAGGACCTGCTGGCCTCCGTCCACGCGCTTCTGGACCCTCCCACGGAGGGGTAAGCCGGGCGCCAAGTCGTCCTTAATTCACCCCGCAACGTGCCGTAAATACTGGAGGGCCATAGCAGGTGGTCCGGCCGTGCCCATTGGGCCGCGAGCCGGCTGACCGCCTCGGGTCGCCAGCAGCCAGGGGCACGCTACCCCGGCCACGACCAAACTTGCCAGCGGGGGCAACATGAATACCAGCAACAACCGCGCGGACGGCGCGGGAGAAGAATTCCTGGCCTTCCGGCTTGGCCGCGAGGAATACGGCATCGACATCCTCAAGGTCCAGGAAATCCGTGGCTACGAACAGGTCACGCAGATTGCCAACGCGCCTGACTACCTGAAGGGCGTGGTCAACCTGCGCGGCACCATCGTGCCGATCATCGACCTGCGCATCAAGTTCAACCAGGCCGAGATCAGCTACGACCAGTACACCGTGGTGATCATCGTCGATATCCATGAACGCACCACGGGCATCGTGGTTGACGGCGTATCCGACGTGCTCACGCTGACCCCTTCGCAGATCAAGCCGGCACCGGCGCTGTCCGGTGGCATGGCTACCGACTATATCCGCGGGCTCGGCTCGCTCGAGGGCCGCATGCTGATCCTGACCGACATCGAGAAGCTGATGGATGTCGACGATCTTGCGGCGCTTGACGCCGCGGCCGCCACCGCCTGATCTACACCGTAACAAGCGGCCCGTGGCGCCCGCGCGAATGCGGGGCCCCGGCGCCGGAGCCTTCAACGCAGTTCGAGCACCCATGCGCAACAACCAGCCTGTCACGCAGCGCGAGCATCCGCTCTCGCCGGACGATTACCTGATCTCCCGAACCGACCTCAAGGGGCGCATCACGTTCGCAAACCGGGCGTTCGTGGAGACCAGCGGCTTCTCGTCGGCAGAGCTGATGGGCGCGCCACACAACCTCGTGCGCCATCCGGACATGCCGCCCGAAGCGTTTGCGGACCTGTGGACGTCGATCCAGGCCGGCAAGTCGTGGGTGGGCATCGTCAAGAACCGCCGCAAGGACGGCGACCACTACTGGGTGCAGGCCACGGTCACGCCGACGCGCGTGGCCGGCCGCATCATCGGCTATACGTCGGTGCGGTCGATGGCGTCGCGCGAACAGATCGATGCGGCCGAGGCCGCCTACAAGCGCTTCCGCGAAAACCGCGCCACCGGACTGGCGATCCGCGACGGGGCCGTGGTCCGGACCGGCGTGGCCGGCTTTCTCGGCCGCCTGACCCGCCTCAGTCTCCGGCGCCGTATTCTCTGGGCCCAGATGGCCGGGCTCGTATGGTTCCTGGTGGCACTCGCTGGCGTTCACTGGATGTCGGCAGATGCTGCCGCCCAGCTGTGGCCGTGGCTGTGGGGCGCCTTCGCGCTGGCCGTGATCTCGTCGATGGCTTCGGGTGCGATGCTGGTATCGCGCGTGGAAAAGCCCGTCGGCGAGATGCTCGATTTCGCGCTGCGCATGGGCGCCGGCGACCTGACCACCACGTTCGAGCACAAGGCTGGCGACGAGGTAGGAGCACTGGCGCGCGCCATGCGCACGATGCAGCGCAGCCTGCTGTCGGTGGTGCACGACATCCAGGAAGGCATGGCCAGCATCTCGACAGCCACCCATCAGGTGGCCGCCGGCAACAACGACCTGTCGCAGCGCACCGAGCAGCAGGCGGCGTCGCTGGAGGAAACCGCATCGAGCATGGAGCAGTTGACCGGCACGGTGCGCCAGAACGCCGACAACGCGCGCCAGGCCAGCGGGCTGGCCGCCAATGCGTCGGAGACTGCCGTGCGCGGCGGCGAGGCCGTGGGGCGCGTGGTGCAGACCATGCAGGAAATCAACGAGGCATCGCACAAGATCGTCGACATCATCGGCGTGATCGAGGGCATTGCCTTCCAGACCAACATCCTGGCGCTGAACGCGGCCGTGGAAGCCGCCCGTGCCGGCGAACAGGGCCGCGGCTTTGCCGTGGTGGCCGGCGAGGTGCGCAGCCTGGCGCAGCGCAGCGCCAACGCGGCCAAGGAAATCAAGGGCCTGATCGGCAACACCGTGTCGCGCGTGGAAAACGGCGCGGCGCAGGTGGGCGAGGCCGGTGCCACGATGGACGAGATCGTCCAGGCCGTAAAGCGCGTGACCGACATCATGGGCGACATCAGTTCGGCATCGGCCGAGCAGAGCGCCGGCATCGAGCAGGTCAACGAGGCCGTGGCGCAGATGGATGAAGGCACACAACAGAACGCAGCATTGGTGGAGCAGGCCGCTGCCGCGGCTGGCGCACTGGAAGAACAGGCCGACCGCCTGCGCGAGTCGATCTCCACATTCCGCGTGAGCACGCAGGCCGAGGTACGGCCCGCGCGCCCGCGCCAGATGGAGACGCTGGCGGAGGCTGTTGGCTGAAGTGGGGAGCAGGCCCGCGCCCGGTTGGGGCAAGGGCGTTTAATAAAGCGCCGCGCCAACAGGCACGGCATCAGGAACGGGGTACAGCAGCCGCCCACGCAGGCGGCCGCGACAACAACCCGGGTGGCATTGTCCATCCCGGTCATTTCTGACAGAAGAAGGGGGTAGTTCTATGCAGTGGTTCAATCAACTACGCGTTACGACCAGGCTGATCGCGGGCTTCCTGGTGGTATCGGTGATCGGCGCAGTCATCGGCCTGCTGGGCGTGGTCAACATGGGGCGCATGGCGGACTGGACCGGCAAGATCTACAACACCGACCTGCAGGCACTGAAGGCCGTGCAGGACGGCAACATCAACCTGGTCTACGCCAGCCGCGCGCAGATTGCGCTGCTGTCGGCATCGACCATGGGCGAGCGCGCCACCGAGAAGGAAGAGATCCAGAAATCGCTGACGACGATGGAGGCGCGTGTAAAAACTGCAAAGGACTCGTTCAGCCAACCGGAAGGCCAGGCGCTGTTCAAGCAGTATGAAACGCTGGTGCCGCCGTTCCGCGACCGCATGACCAAGTACGTGGAACTGGTGGGCAAGCAGCCGCTGGACACGTCGCAGTTCGAAAGCACGGTGTTCACGGAAAGCGCCGACCTGCTCAAGGAAAGCCGCGCGCTGGAAGACGTGCTGTTCAAGATGGTCAAGCGCCGCGATGACCGCGCGAAGTCCAACATGGAAGAGTCGACCAGCGTCTACAACAGCTCGCGCGTGCTGATGTTGCTGCTGGTGGTGGGTGGCGTCGTGGTTTCGGTGCTGCTGGGCTGGTTCCTGGCACGCCAGCTTTCGCGCCAGCTGGGTGGCGAACCCGGCTATGCGGCGTCGATCGCCGCAAGCATCGCCGATGGCGATTTCTCGGCCAAGGTGGATCTGCGCCGTGGCGACGATCACAGCCTGCTGCACGCGATCAGCCAGATGCAGCAGCAGCTGTCGTCGATGGTCCGCGACTTCAAGGAATCGGCCGAATCGATCGGCACGGCTTCGCGCGAGATCGCGGCCGGCAACAACGATCTGTCGCAGCGTACCGAGCAGCAGGCCGCTTCGCTGGAGGAAACGGCTTCGAGCATGGAAGAGCTGACCAGCACCGTGCGCCAGAACGCCGACAACGCCCGTCAGGCCAGCGGCCTGGCTGCCAATGCGTCGGATACCGCCGTGCGCGGCGGCGAGGTGGTGGGCCGCGTGGTGGACACCATGGGCGAGATCAACGATGCCTCGCGCAAGATCGTCGACATCATCGGCGTGATCGAAGGCATTGCCTTCCAGACCAACATCCTGGCACTGAACGCGGCCGTGGAAGCGGCGCGTGCCGGCGAACAGGGCCGCGGCTTCGCCGTGGTGGCCGGCGAGGTGCGCAGCCTGGCGCAGCGCAGCGCCAACGCGGCCAAGGAAATCAAGACGCTGATCGACAACTCGGTGGCGCAGGTGGATACCGGCGCGGCACTGGTCAGCCAGGCCGGCACGACGATGGACGAGATCGTGCAGGCCGTGAAGCGCGTGACCGACATCATGGGCGAGATCAGCGCGGCGTCGGCCGAGCAGAGCTCGGGCATCGAACAGGTCAACCAGGCCGTGGCGCAGATGGACGAAGTGACGCAGCAGAACGCGGCACTGGTTGAGCAGGCAGCGGCGGCAGCCGGTTCGCTGCAGGACCAGGCATCGCGCCTGATGGATTCGGTGTCGGGCTTCCGCCTGTCGGACGACCATGCGCCGTCGGCTTCGACGCCGATGCTGGCCGCCCCGGCGGCGCCTGCCGTGCGTTCGGTGGTCAAGCCGGCCGCCAAGGCCCCGGTGAACCGTGTAGCCAAGGGTGGCAAGCGCGGCAAGCCGGCCAAGGCCGGCACCGCGCTGGTGGCTGCCGCGCCGGCCGTGGCTGAAGTTGCCGAAGAGGATGCCGTTACCCAGAAGAAGCGCCCGGCGCTGACGGCTGCCGCGCCGGCAAGCCCGGCATCCGACAACGGCGACTGGAGCGCCTTCTGACCGTCATCGGCAATACATCCGACGGACACATCATCGTCGTCTGAAAAGATGGCGGCGCCCCGGCACAGCGTTGTAAATGTTGCGCCGGGGCGTTCACTCGTCTGCAGAACATCATGAATACCGACATCAGTCTGTCCCTGTCGGCCGAAGCCGCAGCGCGGCTGCGCGCGGACTTCGATGCGTTTGTAAAAGTTTCCACCGGTCTCGACCCGCAGTTCATTCCGCCTGCGTTCGACGACTTCCTGCGCGCTCGCCTGATGCAGCAGGATGGTCCGCTGACCGAGCGCGCCGTCATGCGCCTGCTGGCCAGCGGCGAGTACGGCTGGGCCAGGAAGGTCTTCGACAAGCAGCTGCCGAACGCGCTGGCCGCGCTGATGCGCGATGCGCAGCGCTTCGGGTTTGCCCTGGCCGTGCAGCCGGACTGGACGCCCCAGCAGCGCGTGGAACACGCGCGCGAGTGGGCCGCGAACATCCTGTCCGAAGCCGGCGCCGACGCCGCGTTCACCGAAGCGCTGGCGGCGCAAATATCGGCATCTGCCGTGGACGTGCGCACCATCGAGGAGCGCATGCGCACGCCGGCGTGGCGCATCGCCGACAGCCTGCGCCAGCGCGCCTACGACGTCATGTACGCGTTGCAGACCGAAGAGAGCGAGGCGCTGGGCCGCAGCAAGGTGGGGGAGTTGCGCGCGCTGCTTGGGCTGGCCCTGGAGTACCGGTCAGTGAGCGCAGAGGAAGCGGCTCGCGTGCTGGAGCAGGTGGAGCGTGCGCGTCCGCATCTGTTCCGCGAAGCACCCGACGACGTGTTCGCGCGGCTGGCCGCGTGGTTGCGTCGCGTGTTTAGCCAAGGTGCACTCATTCGTCAATAGTGGAAATCGGCAACCCCCTCTTCGTGAGGGGCCTGTCCACCGTCGGAAACCCGTTTCCGTTCAGTACACAAATCGTTACACCTTTGATGAAAATCAGAAGACAGTCACATTGGCTGTTACAAACTTCCGGGCCCATGTCTTTTCCTTACGACATTCGCTAATCCCCAACGTAAGTAGGGATTGGCATTGGGGGCGGAATGCCGATATAAACGTAACAGTTTCACTTACACTCTGTAACATCTGTAACGTTTCGGGGTTGAGGTGTAACCGGGCGAAGTTCCTTTCGTAGTACGTCGTACCCACTCGAACACGCAACCAAACGATCTGGTCGCCGGCAGGGTTTCCCTGCCTGGTAAGCGCCGGACAAGCGGTCGAGGGGTTATTTGGTAGCGGGGAAAAATTGGAAAGCAGTGAAGTTCTCCAGGAGATCAGGGAGGTCAATCTCGCCTATCTTCTGCTTGCGCAACGACTGGTGCGCGAAAACCAGGTGGAAGCCATGTTCAGGCTTGGTGTCAGCAAGGAAATTGCTGAGATCCTTGCCAAGCTGACCTCGGCGCAACTCGTCAAGCTGGCCGCATCGAACATGGTGCTGTGCCGTTTCCGCTTCGACGATCACGCGTTGCTGTCCACCCTTACACACACGGCCAAGAGCCATGATATGCAGCAGATCCACGCTGCTATCCTGCTGGCCCGGCAACCTGTGGAGTCGCTCAATTGACCGCGCTCCTCCAGGCCCAGCCGGCCCGCAGTTTCACGGCGACTCCCGTTCCCAACCGCAAGAGTGTCCTGCAGGATGCCAACCAGACCCAGCTCGCCATCGAGCTGATCGGCCTGGGTGCGCGTCTGCAGGTGCTTGAAGCCGAGACCACGCTCTCGCGCGACCGGTTGATCCGCCTCTACAAGGAGCTGCGAGGCGCATCGCCGCCCAAGGGCATGCTCCCGTTCTCCACGGACTGGTTCACCACCTGGCTGCCGAATATCCATTCGTCGCTGTTCTTCTCTGCTCACCAGTTCATGGTGCAGGAAGGCGAGACGTCGGGCATTCGTGCCGTAGTGGCCGCTTACCGTCTGTACCTCGAGCACGTTTCGCTGCTCGGTGGCGAAATCGTCTTAAGTTTCACCCGTGCCTGGACGTTAGTACGGTTTTTCGAGAGCAACATGCTGCAGCTTTCCAAGTGCACCTGTTGCGGCGGTCAGTTCGTGACGCATGCCTATGAGCCGCACGCGAACTTCGTCTGCAGCCTGTGCCGTCCGCCGTCGCGCGCCGGAAAGGTGAAGAAGCTCTCGAAGGACGCCGCATCCGCGCAGACGCAAGCCTGATTCACCGGGCCTGACGTCCGCGTGGCAGGTGGGCCCCGGTACTGGCGGGCGGTGACCCCGCTCGTCCGCGCCGGATGCCCAGTGCGTGCCTGACGCGTGTTTTTCAGACGGGGATCCGATCGTGCTAGTAGTTATTGGCTATGTCGTCGTAGTCGTGGCGGTGTTGGGCGGTTACGCCCTCACCGGCGGACATATGGGCGCGCTTTATCAACCGGCGGAGCTCATCATCATCGGCGGTGCCGCCGTCGGCGCATTCATCAGCTCCAACAGCGGCAAGGCCATCAAGGCCACGATGAAGGCCATGCCTTCGCTGCTGCAGGGCTCCAAGTACAAGAAGGAACTGTACCTGGACGTGATGGCGCTGCTGTACGTGCTGCTGTCCAAGGCACGCCGCGAGGGCATCCTGTTCCTCGAAAAGGAAATTGCCGATCCCGCATCGAGCAGTGTCTTCAGTCAGTACCCGCGCATCCTGGCCGACGCCAAGATGATGGAGTTCCTGACCGACTACCTGCGCATGATGGTCAACGGCAACATGAACGCCTTCGAGATCGAGGCGCTCATGGACCACGAAATCGAAACGTTCCGCCACGAGGCCGAGATTCCCGCCCATGCGCTGTCGCGCGTCGGTGACGGCCTGCCGGCATTCGGCATCGTGGCCGCGGTGATGGGCGTGGTGCATGCACTGGCCTCGGCCGACCTGCCGCCGGCCGAACTGGGCGCCCTGATCGCCCACGCCATGGTGGGTACGTTCCTGGGCATTCTGCTGGCCTACGGCTTCGTGTCGCCACTGGCGTCGCGGGTCGAGCACCAGGTGTCCGAGAGCATCAAGATGTACGAGTGCATCAAGGTCACGCTGCTGGCATCGCTCAATGGTTATGCACCGCTGGTGGCGGTGGAATTCGGCCGCAAGGTGCTGTACTCCACGGTACGTCCGTCGTTCCTTGAGCTCGACGACCACGTCCGTGAAGTCAAGAGCCTGACCTGACGGGAGAGCAGCCATGAGCAGCGCCCAGGACCTGCGTCCGATCGTCATCAAGAAGGCGAAGTCGCACGCCAAGCCGCACGGCAACCACAGCTGGAAGATCGCCTACGCCGACTTCATGACGGCCATGATGGCGCTGTTCCTGGTGCTGTGGCTGCTGAGCACGTCGTCGCCAAAGACCCTTGTCGGCGTGGCCGAGTATTTCAAGACGCCGCTGAAGGTGGCGGTGGCCGGTGGCGACAAGAGCAGCATGTCGAAGAGCGTCATCCCCGGCGGCGGCAAGGACCCGATGGCCAAGGACGGCGAGGTCATGAAGGCCCTGACCAACGATCCGGCCGACGCCCAGCGCCGCCGCGACCAGATGGACAGCGAGCGCCTGCGTGCGCTCAAGGGCCGTCTCGAACAGATCATCGACAACAACCCGACGCTGCGCCAGTTCCGCCCGCAGCTGTTGCTGGACATCACCAGCGAGGGCCTGCGCATCCAGATCCTGGATACCAAGAACCGCCCGATGTTCCGTACCGGCAGCGCGGCCGTGGAACCGTACATGCGGGCGATCCTGCGCGAGATCGGCCCGGTGCTCAACGAGATGCCGAACAAGGTCAGCCTGTCGGGCCATACCGACTCGGCCACGTACATGATGGGCGAGCGCGCATACAGCAACTGGGAACTGTCGGCAGACCGCGCCAACGCGTCGCGTCAGGAACTGATCGCCGGTGGCATGCAGGACGGCAAGGTGCTGCGCGTGCTGGGCCTGGCGGACACCATGCCGCTTGAGAAGAACGATCCGCTGGCGCCGACCAATCGCCGCATCAGCATCGTGGTGCTGAACAAGCGTGCGCAAGCCCAGTTCGAGTCGGAGAACGCCAGCGCGGCCGATGTCTCGGTGCAGGCGCAGAAGGGACGCATGGCCGAAGAGCTTCAGTCGCAGGTGCCGCCGCAGGCGGAAGCCGCATCGGCGCCCGCGGCAAAGCCGGCCAACGCGCCCACGGGCAAGTAGGAACGAGGACGCGCCACCGCGGTGGGCGGCGCGGCTTCCCAGAAATCTAGCGAGCCAGGACGATCATGTCTGTCGATATCGATATCACGCAGTTTTACCAGACCTTCTTCGAAGAGGCAGAGGAACTGCTCGTAGAAATGGAGCAGCTGCTGCTCGAGGTGGACATCGAGTCCCCCGATGCCGAAGCACTCAACGCGATCTTTCGCGCCGCGCATTCGATCAAGGGCGGAGCCGCCACGTTCGGCTTCACGGCGCTGACCGAAACCACGCACATCTTTGAGAACCTGCTCGACCGCACGCGTCGGCGGGAACTGGCCCTCACGCGGGTCATCATCGACACCTTTCTGGAAACCAAGGACGTGTTGCAAGACCAGCTCAATGCCTATCGCAACGGCACCGAACCCGATCCGGAAACGTTCAAGCGCATTTGCGCCGTCCTGCAGCAGCTGGCCCAGGAAGCCGGCGGCGAAGCGGCCCACGCTCCGGCCCCTGCACCCGCACCGGTAGCGGCTCCCGCTCCCGCGGCGGCCGCCGCGCCGGCTGGCGGCAACCTCAAGGTTCGCCTGATCAAGGTATCGGCGGGTGACCAGGCGCTGCTGCGCGAGGAACTGGCGAACCTGGGCGAGATCACCGGCCAGGAAGAAGCCGACGGCGACCTGACCATCTGGCTGAACAGCCAGTGCGGCACCGACGACATCATCGCCGTCTGCTGCTTCGTGATCGACGAGAAGCAGATCGTCGTGGAAGCGGTGGCCGCCGGCGAGGCGCCGGCCGCCGCCGCGCCCGCACCGGCGCCTGCGCCCGTTGCCGCACCGGCTCCGGTCGCCGCCGCGCCGGCCGCCGCCCCGGCAGCGAAGGACAAGGAGAAGGCCAAGCCTGCAGCGGCCGCCGCCGCACACGGCCCCGATTCGGGTTCGATCCGCGTACCGACCGAAAAGGTCGACCAGATCATCAACCTGGTGGGCGAACTGGTCATCACGCAATCGATGCTGGCACAGACCGCATCGTCGCTCGACCCCGTGCTGTTCGACCGCCTGTTCTCCGGCATGGGCCAGCTCGAGCGCAACGCGCGTGACCTGCAGGAAGCGGTGATGTCGATCCGCATGATGCCGATGGACTACGTGTTCTCGCGCTTCCCGCGCCTGGTGCGCGACCTGGCAAGCAAGCTCGGCAAGCAGATCGACCTGGTCACGTTCGGCAAGGCGACCGAACTCGACAAGAGCCTGATCGAGCGCATCATCGATCCGCTGACACACCTGGTGCGCAACAGCCTCGACCACGGCATCGAAACGCCCGAGAAGCGCGTGGCCGCCGGCAAGGAAGCGACCGGCCAGCTGATCCTGTCCGCACAACACGCTGGCGGCAACATCGTCATCGAAGTGAGCGACGACGGCGGTGGCCTGAACCGCGACCGCATCCTGTCCAAGGCGCTGCAGAACAACCTGCCGGGCGTGTCCGAGAGCATGCCCGATGACGAAGTCTGGCAGCTGATCTTCGCGCCGGGCTTCTCCACCGCCGAAGTCGTGACCGACGTGTCGGGCCGCGGTGTCGGCATGGACGTGGTCAAGCGGAACATCCAGGAAATGGGCGGGCATGTCGAGATCAGCTCGCGCCAGGGCCTGGGCACCACCACCCGCATCGTGCTGCCGCTGACGCTGGCGATCCTGGATGGCATGTCGGTGCGTACCGGCGAAGAGACGTTCATCCTGCCGCTGAACTGCGTGATGGAATCGCTCCAGCCGAAGGCCGACGACGTCCACACCGCCGCCAACGGCGAGCGCGTGATGAACGTGCGTGGCGAATACCTGCCGCTGCTGGAGCTGCACAAGGTGTTCAACGTCGCCAACGCGGTGCAGGAGCCCACGCAGGGCATCGCCGTGATCCTGGCTGCCGAAGGCAAGCGCTTCGCGCTGCTGGTGGACCAGCTGATCGGACAGCACCAGGTGGTACTGAAGAACCTGGAAACCAACTACCGCAAGGTGCCGTGCATTTCGGCCGCGACGATCCTGGGCGACGGCAGCGTCGCGCTGATCGTGGACGTGGCCGCGCTGCAGCGCACCGGCGTGCGCCGCCAGGACATGGCGGTGGCACTGTAATCGACAGCAAGGAGAACAGACATGGCCGGCATCGGACACATCGATACCCAGGGCAGCGAAGCCTCTGGCCAGGAATACCTGGTCTTCACGCTGGGCACCGAGGAATATGGCATCGACATCCTCAAGGTGCAGGAGATCCGCAGCTACGAGACGGTGACCCGCATCGCCAACGCGCCCGATTTCATCAAGGGCGTGACGAACCTGCGGGGCGTGATCGTGCCGATCGTGGACCTGCGCCTGAAGTTCAACCTCGCCAACGTGCGCTATGACCACCAGACCGTGGTGATCATCCTGAACGTGGCGGGGCGCGTGGTCGGCATCGTGGTCGACGGCGTTTCTGACGTGCTCACGCTGACGGGCGACGACATCAAGGCCGCGCCGGAGTTTGGCGTGTCGGTATCCAACGAACACCTGACCGGCCTCGGTTCGGTGGAAGGCCGGATGCTGATCCTGATCGACATCGAACGCATGATGACCAGTGCCGAGATGGAACTGATCGAAGCCGAGCTCGCCTGAACGCGCCGGATCGCCCCCAACTGCCTGTACCGCCGACTATCGGCAACCCTGACGAAATACGCTCATGACGCCGCTCCGTTCTTCCTCCAGTGCCACCGGGAAGCCAGGCGCGGCCGCCAGCACGGCTGCGCCGGTGCTGGCGCCCCTGCGCGACGACATGCGTGACTTCCTGCTGACCGAGCGCGACTTCGAGAAGGTGCGCGCGCTGATTCACAAGCGCGCCGGCATCTCGCTGGGCAGCCACAAGCGCGAGATGGTGTACAGCCGTCTGGCGCGGCGGCTGCGCTCGCTGCAGCTCAGCGACTTCGGCTCGTACCTGGAACTGCTCGAAGCGGACGACCGGTCCGACGAGTGGGAATACTTCACCAACGCGCTGACCACCAACCTCACGTCGTTCTTCCGTGAGGCGCATCACTTCCCGCTGCTGGCCGAACATGCCAAAAAGGTTGGCCGCCCCTACAGCGTCTGGTGCGCGGCGGCGTCTACCGGCGAAGAGCCGTATTCGATCGCCATCACGCTGGCCGAGGCGCTGGGCGACCGCGGCGGCACCGTGCTTGCCACCGATATCGATACCCAGGTGCTGGCGAAGGCCCGCGCCGGGGTCTATACGACCGAGCAGGTGGCCCGGCTGCAGCAGGAACAGCTCAAGCGCTTCTTCCTGAAGGGCACCGGGGCACGCGCCGGGTCGGTCAAGGTCAAGCCGGACCTGGCATCGACCATCACGTTCGAGCCGCTGAACCTGCTGGCGCCCGACTGGGGCATTCGCGAGAAGTTCGACGCGATCTTCTGCCGCAACGTGATGATCTACTTCGACAAGCCGACCCAGGGCCGCATCCTGGAACGGTTTGCACCGCTGCTCAAGCCGAATGGCCTGTTGTTTGCCGGACATTCGGAGAACTTCTCGTATGTCACGCGTGCGTTCCAGCTGCGCGGGCAGACCGTGTATGAACTGGCGGGCAAGGGCGGAGGTGCATGATGCGCGGCACCCCCCAGATGCCCGAGGCCATTGCCACGCGAAAGTACTTCGATCGCGAATTCGGCAAGCAGGCCATCAAGCTGCTGCCCAACGAGTATTACGTGACCGGTGACGACGTGGTGCTGACCACGGTGCTGGGATCGTGCGTGGCCGCATGCATCCGCGACGAAGTGGCCGGCGTGGGTGGCATGAACCATTTCATGCTGCCCGACGACGAGAACGCCGGCCCCGACCGCATGCTGTCGGCGTCGATGCGATACGGCTGCTACGCGCTGGAAGTGCTGATCAATGAGCTGCTGAAGATGGGCGCCCGGCGCGAGCGCCTGGAAGCCAAGGTGTTTGGCGGCGGCGCGGTACTGGCGAACATGACGACCCTCAATATTGGGGACCGGAATGCCGATTTCGTACTGAAGTACCTGCGCACCGAAGAGATACGGGTGGCCGCGCAGGACCTGCGCGGGCCGCACGCGCGACGCGTCAGCTATTTTCCGGGCACGGGGCTGGCGCTGGTGCGCCGGCTGACCCGCCAGGACGACACGGTTGGCGTGGAGCGCGACGAGCGTGCCTTGGCACGCGCGCTGTCCACATCCACAAAGGCGCCCGCCCGTGGTGCCGTGGCTTTGTTTACGCGGCAGGCATCGGCCAAGTCGCCGACCTGAAAACTGAAGACGTAGAGACCAATATGACCGCCGCGAAGATCAAGGTGCTGTGCGTGGATGATTCCGCGCTGATCCGCAGCCTGATGACGGAGATCATCAACAGCCAGCCGGACATGGAGGTGGTGGGTACCGCCCCCGACCCGCTGGTGGCGCGCGACATGATCAAGCGCCTGAACCCGGACGTGCTGACGCTGGACGTGGAAATGCCACGGATGGACGGGCTCGACTTTCTGGAACGCCTGATGCGCCTGCGGCCGATGCCGGTGCTGATGGTGTCGTCGCTGACCGAGCGCGGCTCCGAAATCACGATGCGCGCGCTGGAACTGGGCGCCGTCGACTTCGTGACCAAGCCCAAGCTGGGCATTCGCGAAGGGCTGATCGAATACACCGACACCATCGCCGACAAGCTGCGTGCTGCATCGCGGGCGCGCGTGCGCGCCCGGACCGAGGCTGCCGCGGGCAGCGCTCCGGCCGCGCCGATGCTGCGCGCGCCGCTGCTGTCGACCGAAAAGCTGATCATCGTCGGCGCATCCACGGGCGGCACCGAGGCCATCAAGGAATTCCTGATGCCGCTGCCGCCGGACTCACCGGCGGTCATGATCGTGCAGCACATGCCGGCCGGCTTCACGAAGTCGTTCGCGCAGCGCCTGAACGGCCTGTGCCGTATCACGGTCAAGGAAGCGGAGCACGGCGAGCGCGTGCTGCCCGGCTACGCGTATATCGCGCCGGGCGACTCCCATCTGCTGCTGGCGCGCAGCGGTGCCAACTACGTGGCGCACCTGTCGCAGGAAGCGCCGGTGAACCGGCATCGCCCGTCGGTGGACGTGCTGTTCGATTCCGCCGCGATCCATGGCGGCAAGAACGTGACCGGCGTGATCCTGACCGGCATGGGCAAGGATGGAGCCCGCGGCATGCTGCGCATGCGCGAGGCCGGATCGTACAACCTGGCGCAGGACGAACAGTCCTGCATCGTGTTTGGCATGCCGAAGGAAGCTATCGCCACCGGCGGCGTGCATGAAGTGGTGCCCCTGAACCAGATGAGCCAGCGCGTCATGGCGCACCTGGCCACGTTTGGCGCACGGGCGCAGCGCGTGTAGTCCTGGATCTCGCGCGCGAGAGGTCAGATCAGCAACATCAACCGGATGGCCCCGTCATCCGCAACCGTTTTGGAGCCGTATAGTGGACAAGAACATCAAGATCCTCGTGGTCGATGACTTCCCGACCATGCGTCGGATCATTCGCAACCTGCTCAAGGAGCTGGGGTTCACCAACGTCGAGGAAGCCGAAGACGGCGCCGCCGGCCTGGAAAAAGTCAAGGACGGCAGCTTCCAGTTCGTGGTGTCGGACTGGAACATGCCGAACATGGACGGCCTGACCATGCTGCAGTCGATCCGCGCGATTCCCGAAATCGCCAAGACGCCGGTGCTGATGGTGACGGCCGAGGCCAAGAAGGAGAACATCATCGCTGCTGCGCAGGCTGGCGCCAACGGCTATGTGGTCAAGCCCTTCACGGCAGCGACGCTGGACGAAAAGATCACCAAGATCTTCGAGAAGCTGGGTCAATAAGAAGAGGTACGCGACATGTCGACGACTCCGACTTTCAGCCAAGAATCGGCCGAGCAGATCATCCATCGCATCGGCAACCTGACGCGAATGCTGCGCGACAACATGCGGGAGCTGGGGCTCGACAAGGAAATCGAGAAGGCCGCCCTGGCCATTCCCGATGCGCGCGACCGCCTGAGCTACATCGCCGCCATGACCGAGCAGGCGGCCGAGCGCACGCTCACCGCCGTCGAGCTGGCACAGCCGCTGCAGGAAGATCTGGAAAGCAAGGCCACCGCGCTGGACAAGCGTTGGGACGAGTGGTTCGCGCAACCGGTGGAGCTGGGCGATGCCCGCGCACTGGTGCTGGACACCCGCGAGTTCCTGACCGAAGTCCCGCAGAAGGCCAAGGCTACCGGCAGCCACCTGCTCGAGATCATGATGGCCCAGGACTTCCAGGACCTGACCGGCCAGGTGATCAAGAAGATGATGGACATGATCCGCACCCTGGAGCAGGAACTGCTGCAGGTGCTGATCGACAACGTGCCGGCCGAACGGCGCGTGGAAGCGCCCCCCACGCTCATGAACGGTCCGCAGATCAACCCCGAAGGCAAGACCGACGTGGTGTCGGACCAGTCGCAGGTGGACGACCTGCTGGCCAGCCTGGGCTTCTGAGCCCGGCAAACGGGACGCGCCGGCAAGGCTGCCGGTGCGTCCCGGGCCTGTTGCGGGGAAGCGCCGTACGGGTGTTTTCCGTCACATGGCGGCGCATTCGCTGGCACAATCGTGGGCAACCACGGTTTCCTACTGCCAGAGGATCGCCCCCATGCATGCTCGCCGTACCGTTGTTGCAGTCTCCGTTGCCGCCGCAGTTTCCGCATTCGCCGGCATCGCCCAGGGTCAGACGCTGACCGTCCCGCAGGTTTCCCCCAACGTTGACAGTGCCTATGCCCGGCTCGAAGCCGCGCCGCTTTACCAGAAGCTGATGGCCGACGTGCGGGCAGACGACGCGCGGGCGCTGACGGAACTCAAGACCATGACCGAGATTCCGGCGCCGCCGTTCAAGGAAAAGGCGCGCGCCGAGTATTTCGTGTCGCGGCTCAAGGCGCTGGGCCTGACCGACGCCCATATCGATGCCGAAGGCAATGCCATCGGTATCCGCAAGGGCACCGGCAACGGCCCCCGGCTGCTGATCTCCGCCCACCTCGATACGGTCTTTCCGGAAGGCACCGATGTCACGGTGAAGTCGCGCGACGGCAAGCTCTACGCGCCCGGCATTGGCGACGATACGCGCGGGCTGGCCGTGCTGCTGTCGTGGCTCAAGGTGCTCAACGAGAACAAGGTGCGCACCGTTGGCGACCTGGTGTTCGTCGGCAATGTGGGCGAGGAGGAACTGGGCAACCTGCGCGGCATGAAGGCGGTGTTCCGCGACCATCCCGATATCGACGGCATGGTCGGCATCGAGCCCGGCACCGGCGAGCGCGTGCTGACGCAGGGCACCGGCAGCCATCGCTACGAAGTCACGTTCAAGGGCCCCGGCGGCCACAGCTTCGGGGCCTTCGGCCTGCCCAGCGCCATTCACGCGATGGGCCGTGCGATTGGCAAGATCGGCGACGTGAAGACGCCCACCGATCCCAAGACCACATTCACGGTGGGCACGGTCGGGGGCGGCACCTCGGTGAATGCCATCGCAGGCGATGCCCGCATGGCGATCGACATCCGCTCCAATGGCACGCCGTCGCTGCTGGAAACCGAGAAGCACATCATGGATGCCATCGCCGCCGGCGTGGCCGATGAAAATGCGCGCTGGAAGCCGGCCAAGGGGCAGGAAATCACGTACCAGGCGCGCATGATCGGCGACCGGCCCGCCGGCATCACGCCCACCGATTCGGTGATCGTGCAGTCGGCCGTGCGTGTCATCAAGGCTCACAGCAAGGAAGCGCCTTCGCTGCGCGGTGGCAGCACCGACGCCAATGTGCCGATGGCGCTGGGCATTCCGGCCATCATCATCGGCAGCGGCGGCAAGTCGGGCGGGTCGCATTCACGCGACGAGTGGTTCGACCCGGCCAACGCCTACGAAGGCGCGCAGTGGGGTCTGACCACCGTGCTGGGCCTGGTGGGCGTGGACGGCGTCGGCGACCCGCTGCTGGCAAAGCGGCCCGCCAGGCCGGCGGCTACGCGCTAAGCGCGAAGCCGCGATCGAACGTGGTGGCCACATCCAGCCGCTGCCTGAGCAGCCCGGCCTTCAGGTAGAAGTCTGCGGTCTGCTGCTGGATGGTCACCAGTTCCGCATCGATGGGCTGCCACCGGGTGCGGCGGCGTTCGAACTGCAGCCGCGCTGCCTCGGGCGGAATGCCGATGATCCGCGCCAGCGTGGCCGAGAACTCGGGCACGTGCTGGTAGGACCACTCTTGCGCACGCACCACGCGCTGCAGGAAATCGGCCAGCACCGCACGTTTGCTTGCCAGCGCGGCGTCGGTTGCCGCCAGATAGCTCAATCCTGACCACAACCCCCGTCCGCTTGCCAGCACGCGTGCATGGCCGCTGGTCTCGGCCATGGCCGTGTACGGTTCCCACGTCGACCACGCGTCGACCGAGCCGTTGGTCAGGGCCAGCTTGGCATCTGCAGGCGGCAGGAAGCGGAAATCGGCATCCTCCGGTTTGAGGCCGGCCGATGCCAACGCCTTGAGCGCGACGAAATGGCCGATCGATCCACGATTCGTGCCGATGCGCTTGCCCTTGAGGTCGGCCGCACCCTTCAGCGGCGAGTCGGGGCGCACCAGCACTGCCGTGCCGTAGGGATCCGAGCGGTTGGCGCCGATCAGCCGGATGCGCGTACCGGCGGCCAGCGCAAAGATGGCCGGCGCATCGCCGATGGGCCCGCTGTCGACGGCGCCGGCATTGAGCGCCTCGGCCAGCGGTGCCGCAGCCGGGAATTCGGTCCACTGGATGTCATAGGCCAGCCCCTTGAGCGCGTCGGCCGATTCGAGCAGCGCGCGCAGGCCGCCTTTCTGGTCGCCGGCCTTCAATACCTGGCGGGGTTGGGCGTGTGTGACCGCTGGCAACAGGGTCGTCAAGGCGCCGGCGCTGGCGGCGTGCAGGAACTGTCGGCGGGAGCTGGACATGCGTGCGTACGGATCGAATGGCGGAAAGCCAGACCGTACGCTTGCCCCGGGCACAGGCCAACGAACGATTTCGCGGTTGCTTATGCTGTCGACGGCTCCCCGGCCCCGATCCGCCTCCGCGATTACGTGCGCGGCGCCGGTGCGTTCTGCGCGAAGGCGGGGATGTCGTGCAGGCGCGCGACGATTTCCGCGATGTTCGGCCAGCGCTGCGGCACATCGAAGCCCATGCGCGCCGCGCTGATGACCTGCGGGAACAGGTAGATGTCGGCAATCGTCGGCAAATTGCCCACCACATAGGGCCCTGTGCGGCGTGCGGCCAGGCGGTCTTCGACGGCGCTCAGGCCGACATCGACCCAATGGCGCACCCATGCGGCGACGCCGTCGGCATCCATGCCCGGAATCTGCGACAGCCGGGCGGCCACCCGAGGCGGCAGCAGGGCATGGATCTCGCTGGCAATCGCCAGCGCAATGGCACGGGCGAACGCGCGGTCTTCCGGATCGGCGGGCAGCAGCGGCGGCGCGCGGAACCGTTCATCCAGGTATTCGATGATCGCCAGAGATTGTGTGATCAGCTCGCCAGTGTCAGTCTCCAGTGCCGGTACGAGCCCTTGCGGGTTGATCGCACGGTACGCCGCCTGGCGCGACTCGGCGGCATCGCCGAAGATGGTGACGGGCTGGATGTCCACCGCCAGTCCTTTGATGGCCAGCGCAATGCGTACGCGCGATGTGGCCGATGAAACCTCGTTGGCATACAGCTTCATGATGATCCTCCAGGGGTACCGGTTTGCGAAACTGGGCAATGGCTGTAGCGTGAGCGGCCGGCGTATCGGCTGTGTGTCATCGGATCGGCGCCGGGTATGCGTCTGTCTCGGCGCGCCCGGCTGATACATTGCGACACAAAGCCCGCCGCGACGCGCAGGGCGGTTGCATCGCCGCCGCCCTTGCGCTTCAATGGGCGCCTTGGCCTTCCGGGCCCGCCAACCTGCCGATGTCATCCATGGACCAGACCCCCGACACCCCTTCGCGCCCCGCCTTGCGCACGCTCACGCCGCTGGAGGCGCGCGTGGTGGCCGTATTGCTGGAAAAGCAGTACACCGTGCCCGACACCTACCCGCTGTCGCTGAACGCGCTGGCGTCCGGCTGCAACCAGAAAACGGCGCGCTCGCCGGTGATGAGCGTGACCGAGGACGAAATCCTGACCGCCATCGACGGCCTGAAGTCGTTGAGCCTGGTGTTCGAGGGCAGCAGCAGTCGCGTCCCGCGCTTCGAACAGAACCTGGGCAAGGTGCTGGGCGTGCCGAGCCAGTCGGCCGCGTTGCTGTCCACGCTGATGTTGCGCGGTTCGCAGACGGCGGCCGAACTGCGGCTGAATTCGGCGCGGCTGCATGCCTTCGCGGATATCTCTTCGGTGGAGGCATTTCTGGACGAACTGGCCGAGCGCGCGCCGGCGCTGGTGGTCAAGCTGCCCCGCGCACCCGGCGAGCGCGAGAACCGCTGGATGCACCTGCTCTGCGGTGAAGTCGCCATGCCGGAGCCCGCTGCGGCAACGCCACGCGGCGGCGCGGAATTGGCGGCATCGCCATCGGAATTCGAAGCGCTGCGCATCAGCCATCGCGCACTGGAAGACAAGGTGACACGGCTGCAAGCCCTGGTGGTGGAAATGGCCGGGCAACTCGGCATCGAGATCGAGCCAGGCCGTCTCGATTGAGACGAATCTGAAAGGCTGTCACAACATGTGTCCAACGGGGCCACGGTGTGTGATGCGGTGTTAGCCTCCTTCGCGTGTTCAAGCGAAGGAGGTCACGATGGAAATGCGGAATCTCGGTTCCACGACAGTCCGGATGCCGATCGCTGGTACCGGTCCCGCGCAACCCGGCAGGCCGGAACGGCCGCTGGATGAGCGGATCGACCCGGCACTTCAAGGCGTGGTCAGGTCGGCGCGGGAATCGCTGCAGGCCCGGCACCGCCGCCAGCGTGCCGAGGATGCCAGCGCACTGATCCAGCGCTGGAAGACCGAAGGCGTCTATCCGTTCGAAGGCATTGCCGAGGACGCCATCGAGGTGGCGCGCCGCGAGCGGTTCGACATTTGCGCGCTGGGCATACACGAACATCTGGAAGTCTTTCGCTCGGGCCGTCAGCAAGACCGACGCTTCACCCTGGGCATGCTCAAGGCCACGCTGGAAGACAGCCCCTCGACCCTGCGGTATCTGCTGGCCGAAGTGCTGAGGCTGCCGGCGGACAAGGCGGAGGAACTGCAGGGGCTGCTTGAACTGACGTCGCTGACGTCGATGATCGAATGCAGCAAGCTGGTGCGGGAGCGCCTGTGCTTTCTCGCAGGTCTGGAGGAACTGCTATTCGAAATCAGCAGCAAGCAGGCATTGAAGGAACGCGGTCAACTGCATCGCATGCTTGCCAACGAAACGTGGATATTCGGCGAGGAGTTTCAGCTTTCCAGTAGCGACAAGAACCTCAATACGGTCCTGCGCAAACATCTTGGAATGCTCGAAGACCCCGAAGGCTGCGATCAGCGGGCCGTCCTGAAGGACGACGGCCGGGAAGGAATCGTCGACCTCGTACTGGGGCGCGAGGTGCCTGCCTACGCGAATATCCGCCGCGAATTTCTGGTGGTGGAACTCAAGCGTCCATCCAGGAAGATCGATCTGGCCGCGAAGGCGCAGATCGAAAGCTACGCAATGGCCGTGGCCTACGACGAGCGATTCGACACCAGCCACACGCGCTGGACGTTTCTTGCCGTCTCCAACGAGATAACGCCGCAGGCTTCGCGGATGCTGGGCTATCCGGTTGGTGCATTTGCCTGTTCGCACGAAGAACCCACGCTGCGGATCGGACTTGCTACCTGGGGTGGCATTCTCAACGCGGCCCGGGTCCGACTCGAAGCCTTCCGCTCCAAGTTGCAGTACACGGTCTCGCATGACGAAGGCATGGAGTGGCTGCGCCAGCGCTACTCCGAGTACTTGCCGGAAACCGTCCGTGCGCCGTCAGGGGACAAGCCATGATTATTGACAACTATTAGTTGCTATTGGCGCAATCCACATCACCATTGTTTGGGAACGACTGCCTGCCTACCATGGGTCTCAACGGCGCCGCTGCCGCATCAGACAAGGCAAGACGGCTCCGGAACGCTAACCCGATCCGAATATTCCAGGAGTCAGTCATGTCCCAATCGATCCAGTCCCAGAACAATGGCAGCAAGGTTTGGTTTGTCACCGGCGCGTCGCGTGGTTTCGGCACGTTGATCGTGCGTGCCGCGTTGCAGCGCGGTGATCGTGTGATTGCTGCGGCACGCAACCCCCTGCAGGTGGTCGAAGCCTTCGGCGACCAGCCGAACCTGCTGGCGGTAAAGGTCGATGTCACCCGCGAGGAAGATGCCGTCGAGGCGGTGCGTCAGGGTGTCGAACGTTTCGGCCGTATCGATGTGCTGGTCAACAATGCCGGGTTCGGCCTGCTCGGTGCCGTCGAGGAAACGTCGGTAGCCGAAGCGAAGGCTAACTTCGACACCAATGTATTCGGCCTGCTGGCCGTGTCGAGGGCCGTGCTGCCGCAGATGCGCAAGCAGCGTGGCGGCCATGTGATCAATATCTCGTCGCTGGGCGGGTACTCGGCCTACCACGGGTGGGGCGTCTACGGTGCGTCGAAGTTCGCGGTCGAAGGGCTGACGGAGGCGATGTCGCAGGAACTGGCGCCGCTGGGCATCCACGTGACGGTTGTCGAGCCGGGCTTCTTCCGCACGGACTTCCTCAACGACAACTCGCTGATGTCGACCAAGGCCATCATCGATGACTATGCCGGGACGGTGGGCCAGATGCGTGTGTTTGCCAAGGGTGCCAACCATGCGCAGCCGGGCGACCCCAACAAGCTGACCGCAGCCATCCTGCGCCTGGCCGACAGCGAGCGTCCGCCGCTGCGTCTGCCGCTGGGTTCCGATGCCGTGGCGCGCATCGAAGCCAAGCACCAGGCGGTAGAAGCCGAGCTGGCGGCATGGCGCGAGCTGTCGATGTCGACCGACCACGAGGATGTGGTTCGATAAAGCGGCCGCCGGCCGGCAAGACCTCTAGCCACTGTATGTATACAGAGACAGGACCGGCGATGGCGTCGCCGGCTCTGGAGGTCACGCGCAATCTGTGACATCATCGGCGCCGATCCCGTCCGAACCGGGCGAGATCGGCACAATCTGGCGTTCTGGCCCTAAAGATCGCCTGCTCCCGGGCCGTTATTTCCGCTGCCCCCCTCATTCCTGAAACAGGCACCTGTTTCCCCGCCTTTTCCCCCCAATGCCTTGCCCCTCGGGATTTGATAATCCTCGGTGACGAAGTGCCGCCCGCGTGCTTCGCACTGGAGCATTCATGTCCGAGGAAAGCGATCTCGAGAAAACCGAACCCGCCTCACCCCGGCGCCTTGAAAAGGCGCGCGAGGAGGGGCAGGTGGTGCGTTCGCGCGAGCTTGGCACGTTCGTGATGCTGATGACGGGCGTGCTGGGTCTGTACGTCATGGGCGGTACGCTGGGCCGCAAGCTGAATTCGGTCATGCAGGCAACGCTGGCCTTCGAGCCGGCCACGGCTTTCGACACCAACCGCATGCTGTCGCAGTTCGGCATGGCGATCTGGGACAGCCTGCTGGCGTTTTTTCCGCTGCTGCTGATGTTTGGCGTGGCGGCCCTGGTGGCACCGCTGGCGCTGGGCGGCTGGAGTTTCTCGACCAAGTCGTTCTCGCCCGATTTCTCGCGCCTGTCGCCGCTGCAGGGCCTTGGCCGGATGTTCTCGGCGCACACGGTCGTGGAACTGATCAAGGCCATCGCCAAGTCGCTGCTGGTGGGCTGCGTGGGCGCCTGGATGGTCTGGCACAAGCTGCCCGAGGCCATCGCGCTGATGAATGCGCCGGTCCACGAAGCGCTGCTGCACATGATGGAGATGGTGCTCTACGTGTGCGGTGTGGTGGCGGGGTCGCTGCTGCTGGTCGCGGTCATCGACGCGCCGTGGCAGCTCTGGACGTTCTACAAGAAGCTCCGCATGACCAAGGAAGAGGTCAAGCAGGAGATGAAGGAAACCGATGGCGATCCGCACATCAAGGCCCGTATCCGCCAGCAGCAGCGGGCCATTGCGCGGCGCCGGATGATGTCCGAAGTGCCCAAGGCCGATGTGGTGGTGACCAACCCCACCCACTTTGCCGTGGCACTGAAATACGACGAAGGCGCACGCTGGAACGCGCCGCGCGTCGTGGCAAAGGGCGCAGATGAAGTGGCTGCCCGCATTCGCGAGCTGGCCAGGGAGAATCGCGTGCCGGTACTGTCCGCTCCGCCGCTGGCGCGGGCGCTGCACCGGCACGTGGAACTGGGCCACGAAATCCCCGCGGGCCTGTATACCGCCGTGGCCGAGGTCCTGGCCTGGGTCTATCAATTGAAGAACTGGCACTACAGCTACGGTCCGCAGCCCGATTCGCCGACCGAACTGCTGGTGCCGGATGAACTTGCCGTACCGGAAAGCCGCGCATGAACGCACTGACCAACCTTTTCAACATGCCCGCACTGCGGGGTGGCGCCCAGATGAAGGCGCTGGCTGGCCCGCTGCTGATCGTCATGATCCTCGGCATGATGATCCTGCCGCTGCCGGCGTTCATCCTGGACCTGCTGTTCACCTTCAACATCGCGCTGTCGATCATGGTGCTGCTGGTGGGCATGTACACCCAGCGCCCGCTGGACTTTGCCGCCTTCCCGGCCGTGCTGCTGTTCTCCACGCTGCTGCGCCTGTCGCTGAACGTGGCCTCCACGCGCGTGGTGCTGCTCGAAGGCCATACCGGCCCCGACGCCGCCGGCAAGGTGATCGAGGCGTTCGGCCACTTCCTGGTGGGCGGCAACTTCGCCGTCGGTATCGTGGTGTTCGCCATCCTGGTCGTGATCAACTTCATGGTGATTACCAAGGGTGCGGGCCGTATCGCCGAAGTTGGCGCGCGCTTCATGCTCGATGCGATGCCCGGCAAGCAGATGGCGATCGACGCCGACCTGAACGCCGGCCTGATCAACGAGGAAGGCGCCCGCAAGCGCCGCTCCGAAGTGGCCCAGGAATCGGACTTCTACGGTGCCATGGACGGTGCGTCGAAGTTCGTGCGCGGTGACGCCATCGCCGGCCTGCTGATCATGTTCATCAACGTGGCCGCCGGCATGGTGGTGGGCATGGTGCAGCATGATCTGGACTTTGGCACCGCCGTCCACAACTACACGCTGCTGACGATCGGTGACGGCCTGGTGGCGCAGATCCCGGCGCTGGTGATCTCCACCGCAGCCGGTGTGATCGTGTCGCGCGTGTCGAACGAGCAGGACGTTGGTCAGCAGCTGACCGGCCAGCTGTTCTCGAATCCGCGCGTGATGTTCATCACCGCCGCCATCATCGGCACCATGGGCCTGATCCCGGGCATGCCGCACTTTGCCTTCCTGCTGCTGGCTGGCGGACTGATCTGGTTCGGCCGCTATCAGATGCGCCGCGAGGTCACGGCCACCGAGACCAAGGCCAAGGAAGAGCGCAGCCCCGCCGTGCAGGCCGAGGTGGCCGAAGCCACGTGGGAAGACGTCACGATGGTCGACCCGCTGGGCATGGAAGTGGGCTACCGCCTGATCACGCTGGTGGATCGTGCGCAGAACGGCGAACTGCTGGGCCGTATCAAGAGCATCCGCAAGAAGATGGCGCAGGACATCGGCTTCCTGGTGCCGGTGGTGCATATCCGCGACAACCTCGAACTGAAGCCGAACGCGTACCGCATCACGCTCAAGGGCGTGGAAATTGGCAGCGGCGAGGCCAACCCGGGCCAGTGGATGGCCATCAACCCGGGGCAGGTCAGCGGCACGCTGCCCGGCGCCACCACGCGCGACCCCGCCTTTGGCCTGCCGGCCGTATGGATCGACGCCGCGCTCAAGGAACAGGCGCAAGCCTATGGCTACACGGTGGTGGACGCCAGTACCGTGGTCGCCACGCACCTGAATCACGTGATCCAGATGCACGCGTCCGAACTGCTGGGCCGCCAGGAAGTGCAGGCGCTGCTGGACCGCATCACCAAGGAAGCCCCGAAGCTGACCGAAGACCTGGTGCCGAAGACCATCTCGCTGACCGGCCTGCAGAAGGTGCTGCAGAACCTGCTGGACGAAGGCGTGGCGATCCGCGACATGCGCACCATCCTGGACGTGGTGGCCGACAACGCCCCGAAGATCAACGATCCGGCCGAGCTGACCACGCTGGTGCGTGTGTCGCTGGGCCGTGCGATCACGCAGCAGCTGTTCCCGAACAACGCCGACATGCAGGTGATCGGGCTCGACGCCGGCCTGGAGCGCGTGCTGACGCAGGCGCTGGCCAACGGCGGCGGTATCGAGCCGGGCCTGGCCGATGCGCTGCTGCAGCAGGCACAGGGCGCCGTGGTGCGTCAGGAACAACTGGGTCTGGATCCGGTGCTGCTGGTGCCGCCGCCGATGCGCCCGCTGATGGCGCGCTTCCTGCGCCGCACGCTGCCGCAGCTGAAAGTGCTGTCGCACGCCGAAGTACCGGACAACCGCAATATTCGCATCACCGCCATGATCGGCGGCGCAGCGTGAGGACTGAACAATGAGCGTGGCAAAGTTTGTGGCGGCCAACGGCCGCGAAGCGATGCGCAAGGTGCGCGAGGCCATGGGCCCCGACGCCGTGGTGCTCTCCAACCGTTCCATCGAGGGCGGCGTGGAAATCGTGGCGATGCGCGATACGGATCTGGGTGCCGTGAGCGCCGGCGCGCAGCTGTACCAGCCGTCCGCCCTGGCGCTGCCGCCTTCGCTGTCGACTTCCCTCTCGTCGCCAATCTCGTCGCCGTCCCCGCTGCCTATGCTGCAGTCGCTGCACGACCTGCATCCGGCCAGCCCCGAGCCGTTCATGGCGCTGGGTGCCATGTCTGCACCGGCCGCATTCTCCGGCGCCGTTGGGCAGGAAGACGCGATGCTGGGCGACCTGCGGGGTGAGCTGGCATCGATGCGGTCGATGCTGGAACGCCAGTTCGCGGGCCTTTCGCAAGGGGCGGCCGGCGTGGCCGCCGGCGATCCACTGCGCGAATCGCTGTTCGAATGGATGGTCAACGCGGGCTTCTCGGGCCAGCTGTCGCGCACGCTGCTGTCGCGCCTGCCGGTGGGCACCGACCGTCCGGCCGCCATGGCCTGGATCCGCCAGGAGCTGGCCAGCAAGGTGCCGGTGCTGGCTGACGAGGATTCCCTGTTTGCACAGGGTGGCGTGCTGGCGCTGATCGGCCCGACCGGCGTGGGCAAGACCACCACCACCGCCAAGCTGGCCGCGCGCTTCGTGCTGCGCCACGGCCCGCAGAGCCTGGCGCTGCTGACGACCGACCGCTTCCGGATCGGCGCCCACGAGCAGCTGCGCATCTACGGTGACATCCTTGGCGTGCCTGTGCACGCCGTGAAGGACGCCGCCGACCTGCGCTTCGCGCTGTCGGCCATGAAGGACAAGCACCTGGTCATCATCGATACGGTGGGCATGAGCCAGCGCGACCGCAGCCTGTCCGACCAGATCGGCATGCTGGCCGGGGTGCAGGCGCCAATGCAGCGCGTGTTGCTGCTCAATGGCGCGGCGCACGGCGATACGCTCAACGAGGTGGTGCATGCCTATCGCAACGACGCTGCCGGCGCCGCCGGTGGCATCGACGGCTGCATCATCAGCAAGCTCGACGAAGCCACGCACCTGGGCTCGGTGCTGGACGTGGTGATCCGCCACCGCCTGCCCGTGTTCTATGCATCCACCGGCCAGCGCGTGCCGGAACACCTGGAACTGGCACAGGGGAGCGCCCTGGTCGAGCGCGCGTTCCTGACGCCGCGCCGTGGCTCGCTGTTCAATGACGCCGACGTGGCGCGCCGCCAGGCAGGCGCCGTCGAGACGACCGCGCCGAACAAGACCGAACGTAGCGGCGCGGACGACATGCTGCGCTCGCTGACCGACAGCGCCAATGCCGTCGGGGTTTGCGTCGACGAACTCAACGCGGCCCAGTACGGCTTCGACGTGGCCCGCCAGCTCTGGCAGCATCGCACGGCCGGTGTGTCGGCGCTGCGCCCGATGGTCCAGCAGGTTCGCCTGGCGATGTGCCGCGATGCCAGCCGTGCGTGCGACCGCTACGTGCTGGCCGTCACGCAGAGCGTGGCCCAGACCGTGCAGGGCCGCCGCGCGCCGCAGATGATGCAGCACACGCTGTGGCTGGCCGACCGCGACGGCATGCCGCTTGCCAGCACCGTGGTGCCGGTGGGCCGTGCGCGCCAGTCGCTGACCGAAGCCGAGGCCGATGCCGAAGCCGCCACCGTGCGTGCCACGCTGGCCGCCGCCCGTACCGTGGTCAACCTGAATACGTCGCTGCCCGGCACCGCCACGCTGGCACGCTGGCAGCAACTGGGCGAGCGCTGGGTCGCCGGCACGCGCAAGACCACGCGCGTGATTGCCGATGGCCTGGCCAACAAGCTCGATACCGTTGCCGATTCGCTGACATTCCACGCGGTGGGCGACGTGACCTGCCGCGACCGCGCTGCCGCGCAATGGCTGGCGCACTGCCTGGTCCGCATTCCCGAGGGCCAGGTGCGCACTGCAGCGCGTGGCCGCGGCAATGCCGCCGAGGCTGGCATCGAGGCCTGCCTGGTGGTGTCGCGCATGGTCGATCACGAAACCGGCGACACGCTGTCCGTGGAATACGCGCTGTGCGATCCGGCACTGGCCGACGATGCGTCGCAAGTGGCGCGCTGGCTGCACTGGACGGTCGCCGCCGAGGAACAGTTCCGCACGCTGCGCCACGCCGTGGAGCACTTCGCGCAGGAAGGCGATGCCGATGCATCGCTATGCGCCGGCATGGTCGCCGTGCAGCTGGGCCTGACCGCGCTGCGCCTGCAACACGCCCCTACGCCCACCGCGCCGGCATTCCTGTCGCGCCTGGCCGGCCGGGCTTCGGCACGCGTCAATGCG
>NZ_BBQI01000130.1 GCF_001652915.1 Cupriavidus sp. D384 | reverse complement strand
GCCCATGCCGATGATGGAAGACGCGCCGGAGCCGGCCGCGTCTGCAATGCATGCGATGGCGGCCATGGACACCATGGACACCATGGACGCGCTGGACGCCATCGACGCCACGCCGCAGCTTGCGGCCGCCGGGGAGTAAGCGTTGAACACGATGGCCTCGGATCAGGCCGAAAGCCTGCGCCGCCTGCTGGCGCCGCGCGTCACGCGGCGTATCGCCGTGGTGGGCGCGGAGCAGGGTGTCGGCACCACCACGGTGGCGCTGGGCCTTGCCAATGCGCTGGCGATGCAGGGTGAGCGCGTGCTGCTGGCCGATGAAGACATGTACGGCGCGCGGGCAATGCGCCTGGCCGGTGCCGCACCGGCCGCCACGCTGGCCGATGTGCTGGACGGCCGTGCGCCGCTGGCCGCTGCGGCCGGCACGCGCGGTGCCAGCGGTATTGCCGTATTGCAGGCGGGCGCGATTGCCGCCCGCCCTGACGAACGGGCGCTGGCGGCGCGGCTGCCTGACGTGCGTTCGATGCTGGTCGATGCCCGCCGCGATGTCACCGGCGCGCTGTCGCCGCTGGCCGGCATGGCCCACAACTTCGTGATCGTCATGCGCCCCGAGGCCACGTCGATCACCGCCGCCTATGCATGCATCAAGCGGCTGCATCACGAATACGCATGCCGTCACTTCCAGCTGGTCGTCAACCTGGCGGCCGCGGAAGGAACGGTCACGGCGCTCGCGCGCAACCTGGCCCGCACCGCGAGCCAGTACCTGGGCGTGGAGGCCAGCCTGGCAGGGTACCTGCCGATGGACCCGCTGGTGGCGCGTGCGCTCCAGCTGGGACGGTGCGTGGTGGAGGCGTACCCCGCCGCCGCGGCCACCGGTGCGTTGCGGCACATCGCCAGCGGTATCGGCGCATGGCCGCTGCGTCACGACGCATCGTCCCTGGGAATGGCCCCGGCCATTGCCGCATAAACGCAAGAACAAGAAGTCTCGACAAGACCGGAAACTCAGCCTGCCAGCCGCCGATTCTCAGCCTCTCCGGCGCTGGCACAAACAGTAAGCATTTAACGAGAGTTCCACCATGTATACGATTCAGGGAAAGCTCGAGCAGGCGGACGTGGTCAAGTCACATGCGCCGCTGGTGCGGCGCATCGCGCTGCAGCTGGCGGCCAAGCTGCCCGCCAGCGTGCAGATCGACGACCTGATACAGGCCGGCATGATCGGCCTGCTCGACGCCGCCAAGCGCTACGAAGACAACCATGGCGCCCGGTTCGAGACCTACGCAAGCCAGCGCATTCGCGGTGCCATGCTCGACGAGGTGCGTGCCAACGACTGGCAATCGCGCAGCCTGCGCCAGTTCACGCGCAAGATCGAGCGCACGCAGCGCCAGCTGGAGCAGAAGCTTGGCCGTACGCCGATCGATTCCGAGGTGGCCAAGGAACTGGAGATGCCGCTCGAGGAATACCAGGAGCTGCTCAACGAGGTCTATGGCTGCCAGCTGCTGCACTACGAGGATTTCGAGCGCTCGGGCGAGGAGGATTTCCTCGATCGCCATCTGGGTGTCACCGACGATGCCAACCCGCTGACCGTGCTGATGGAGTCGGGCATGCGCGAGGCGCTGATCCGTGCCATCGACAAGCTGCCCGAGCGCGAGAAGCTGGTGCTGTCGCTGTGCTACGACCAGGAACTGAACCTGCGCGAAATCGGCGCGGTGCTGGAAGTGACCGAATCGCGCGTGTGCCAGATCCGCAGCCAGGCCATCGGACGCCTGCGCACCCAGTTGCGCGGGATGCTGTGATGCGACGCGCCCTGGTCCTGGCCGTGCTGTGCGCGATGGGTCCAGTGGCGGCCCACGCGCAGACCTACGCGCCGGTCTTCACGAAAGCCACCTATGAACTGACCGGCTCGCGCTTTGCGTGGACGGCATCGTCGGTGGGGCCGCAGATCGCGAACAAGGGCCAGCGTGCCCTGTCTTCGCCCGTGGTGCCGCTGGCAACGATGCCGCAGGCCATGGGCCGCATCACGTCCGTACGCTGGCGCTACAGCTTCACGCGCACGCCGCCCGTGGACCTGCAGGCGTACCTGTGCAATGCCGACCGCTGCGTATTGCTGTCGGGCGCCGAGGGCAAGACCGATGCCTTTGTCGGCGACGATGCCACCAAGGGCTTCGTCTTCGCGTATCGCGTACCGGGCCAGGGCGGACTCACGCCGATGCTCCAGGGCCGCAGCAACGAGGTGACCGTCAGCTACCGCTGAGATCCCGCGTCTTCACCGGCCATCCCTGGCCGACCGGATCCACACAGATCTTCCCGCCTGGCCGCTGGCGCCCGCGCCGCCGGTGGCACGCTTCATGCGCCTTTCCGCCCAGGTAACGTGCGGCAAGCGCGACATTTGTCCCCTGTGCAATCCGTGTGCATATTTCCCGCGGCATTGTGTCTGCAATGCCCGCTGGCGCCATGTAATTCCTACGTGCAAGTCCCGCCACGTTGCCATCCTCTGTCCGTCATCTGTCAGCCAGAAAGGATCCAACGACATGGAAGATTTCAGCGACATCAAGCTCTCGCGGCGGGAATTCGTGATGGCAGGCGCGGCTTCGGTGAGTGCCGCCGCCTTGCCCGCCGGGGCTGCCTCCGCCACCGCGCGTGCACCGGCGGTAGCGCCCGCCGCCCTGAAGCCGGTGGCTTCCGATGTATCGTTCATCGTCAACGGGCAACCGCGCTCGCTGACGCTGGACACGCGCACCACCCTGCTGGATGCGCTGCGCGAACACCTGCACCTGTCCGGCACCAAGAAGGGCTGTGACCACGGCCAGTGCGGCGCGTGCACGGTGATCGTCGATGGCCGGCGCCTCAATTCGTGCCTGACGCTGGCGGTCATGCACGAGGGCGCCCGGATCACCACGGTGGAAGGGCTCGGCACGCCGAACAACATGCATCCGATGCAGGTGGCCTTCGTCAAGCATGACGGCTACCAGTGCGGCTATTGCACGCCGGGCCAGATCTGCTCGGCCGTTGCCGTGCTGGACGAGGTGCGCGCCGGTATCCCGAGCCACGTCACGCCAGACCTGAACACGCGGCCGCACCTGTCGCCAGGAGAAATCCGCGAGCGGATGAGCGGCAATATCTGCCGTTGCGGCGCGTATTCGAACATCCTCGATGCCATTACCGAGGTTGCGGGGAGCCAGACATGAACCCCTTTACCTATGAGCGCGCGACCACGCCCGCCGACGCGGCGGCAGCCGCCATGAAGACGCCGGGTGCCCGCTTTATCGCCGGCGGCACCAACCTGCTCGACCTGATGAAGCTTGGCATCGAATCGCCGATGCACCTGATCGATGTGAACGGACTTGCGCTGGACAAGATCGAGCCATTGCAGCAAGGCGGCCTGCGCATCGGCGCGCTGGTGCGCAATACCGACCTGGCGGCCGACCCGCGCGTGCGCCGCGATTACGGCGTGCTGTCGCGTGCGTTGCTGGCGGGCGCGTCCGGCCAGCTGCGCAACCGCGCCACCACGGCCGGCAACCTGCTGCAGCGCACGCGCTGTCCCTATTTCTACGACACCGCCCAGCCGTGCAACAAGCGCCAGCCCGGCAGCGGCTGCGCGGCGCTTGGCGGCTTCAGCCGGCAGCTGGCCGTGATCGGCGGCAGCAACGCGTGCATTGCCACGCATCCCAGCGACATGGCCGTGGCGATGCGTGTGCTGGATGCCAGCGTGGAGACGGTGGGCGCCAATGGCTCGCACCGCGTGATCCCGATTGCCGATTTCCATCGCCTGCCCGGCAATACGCCGCATATCGAAACGGTGCTCGAACGCGGCGAGCTGATCACGGCGGTGACACTGCCGCCGCCGGTTGGCGGCACGCAACTCTATCGCAAGGTGCGCGACCGCGCGTCGTACGCGTTTGCACTGGTCTCGGTGGCGGCGATCCTGCAGCGCGACGGCACGGGGCGGGTAGCCCTGGGCGGCGTGGCCCACAAGCCATGGCGGGTGGATGCCGCCGACGCCGAACTGCCGCACGGCCCCACGGCCGTCACGCAGCGATTGCTGGACGGCGCCACACCGCAGCCAGACAACGCGTTCAAGGTGCAACTGGTGCGGCGCACGCTGGCCGCCGTGATCACGCAGGCAAACGGGGCCAAACCATGAAATTCGACACACCCGCCACCACCAATCCCATCGACGCGGGCCGTGTGGTCGGCCAGGCGGTGGACCGCATCGACGGCGCGCGCAAGACCACCGGCACGGCCACCTATGCCTACGAATGGCACGAGGTAGCCCCGAACCCCGCCTATGGCTACGTGGTGGGCGCAGGCATCGGCAAGGGTCGCATCGGCGCCATGCATCTGGACGAGGCTCGCCGCGCGCCTGGCGTGCTGGCGATCGTCACGGCGCAGAACGCCGGGAAGCTGGGCAAGGGCAAGCGCAATACCGCCAGGCTGCTGGGCGGCCCCGAGATCCAGCACTATCATCAGGCCATCGCGCTGGTGGTGGCCGACACGTTCGAGCAGGCCCGCGCCGCCGCGCAGCTGATTCGCGTGGACTATGTGCCGGAGAAGGGCCGCTTCGACCTGGAAGATGCGTGCTGCTGGGCCGGCAAGCCCAAGGAGGATGCGAATCCGGATACGGCAGTGGGCGACTTCGCGGGCGCGTTTGCGGCGGCTCCGGTGCAGCTGGACGCCCGCTACACCACGCCCGATCAGTCGCACTGCATGATGGAGCCGCATGCGTCGATGGCGGCCTGGTCGGGTGACAAGGTCACGGTCTGGACATCGAACCAGATGGTGGCATGGGCCCACGAGGATATGGCGACGACGCTGGGCATCCCGAAGGAAAGGGTGCGCATCGTTTCGCCCTTCATCGGCGGGGGTTTTGGCGGAAAGCTGTTCCTGCGCGCCGAATCGCTGCTGGCCGTGCTGGGCGCACGTGCCGTGCACCGGCCGGTCAAGGTGGCCCTGACGCGCCCGCTGATGCCTAACAACACCACGCACCGGCCCGCCACGATCCAGCGCATCCGCATCGGCGCCAATCGCGACGGCAAGATCACGGCCATCGGCCACGAGAGCTGGTCTGGCGATCTCGAAGGCGGCCAGCCCGAGACTGCCGTGATGCAGACGCGCCTGCTCTACGCCGGCGCCAATCGCATGACGTCGATGCGGCTTGCCACGCTGGACTTGCCCGAAGGCAACGCGATGCGTGCGCCGGGCGAGGCGCCAGGGCTGATGGCGCTGGAAATCGCCATTGACGAGATGGCGGCGAAGCTTGGCATGGACCCCGTGCAGTTCCGCATCCTCAACGACACGCAGGTCGACCCCGAGAAGCCCGAGCGGCCATTTTCGCAACGCCGCTTCGTGGAATGCCTGCGCCTGGGTGCCGAGCGCTTTGGCTGGAGCCGCCGCAATCCGCAACCGGGCTCGATGCGCGAAGGGCAGTGGCTGGTTGGCATGGGCATGGCGTCGGCGTTCCGGAACAACCTGGTGACCAAGTCGGGCGCGCGGGCCAGCATCGATTCCAGCGGGATGGTCGTGGTGGAAACCGACATGACCGACATCGGCACCGGCAGCTACACGATCATCGCGCAGACCGCTGCCGAGATGATGGGCGTGCCGCTAGACCGCGTGGTGGTGCGGCTTGGCGATTCGGCCTTCCCGGTATCGTCGGGGTCGGGCGGCCAGTGGGGTGGCAACAGTTCCACCTCGGGTGTCTATGCGGCTTGCGCGAAGCTGCGCCAGACGGTGGCCGAGCGTGCGGGCCTGAAGGCCGAAGATGCGGTATTCGAGGGTGGGCAGGTGCGCGCTGGCGGACGCAGCGTGCCGCTGGCGCAGTTCGCGGGGGTGTCCGTCGAGGATGCCATCGAGTTTGGCGATCTCGACAAGAAGTACCAGCAGTCCACATTCGGCGGGCATTTCGTGGAGGTGGCGGTCGATCTCGCCACGGCGGAAGTGCGCGTGCAGCGGATGCTGGCCGTGTGCGCTTCCGGGCGGATCCTGAATCCGAAGTCGGCGCGCAGCCAGGTAATCGGGGCCATGACGATGGGTGTTGGCGCGGCGCTGATGGAGGCGCTGCACGTCGACAAGCGCGTGGGCTTCTTTGCCAACCACGACCTGGCAAGCTACGAGGTGCCGGTACACGCCGACATCCCGCACCAGGAGGTTATCTTTCTTGACGAGACCGATCCGATCTCGTCGCCGATGAAGGCCAAGGGGGTGGGCGAACTGGGCATCTGTGGTGTGGCGGCAGCAGTGGTGAATGCCGTGTACCACGCCACCGGCGTGCGCGTGCGCGACTATCCGGTGACGCTGGACAAGCTGCTGGCGGGCATGCCGGTGGTGGCCTGACGGCCGAAGCCCGAAAGCTAGCGCCCCAGCTTTTCCAGCAAGCCCTTCAGCACCGTCTGTTCTTCATCCGACAACCCCGCCGCGATGCGCGCATCATGCGCGCACACGGCGGCGGTCACTTCCTTCAGCGTCTTGCGGCCGGCATCGGTCAGCGCCAGGCCGAACGCCCGCCGGTCGGTGGGCGATGGCAACCGCCTCACCAGATCCATGGACTCCAGCGCGTCCACCAGCAACACGGCGCCGGAGCGCGCGATACCCAGGATGCGCGCCAGATCGGTCAGCTTGAGGTCGGGATTGCGCGCGATGATCTGCAGTGCCGAAAAGCGCGGCGGCGTGATGTTCCACGCGGCCAGCGATGCGACGAAATCCTCGTAGACGCGAATCTGCGCCCGCCGTATCGCGTATCCGACCAGTGAATCGAGCACGCCATAGTCCACGTTCGGCAGGTGAGGCTCGAAGTGGTGGCCGTTGGGATCGGGCGCGAGCGTGTCGCGCGGCTTGCGGGAAGGTGCCATGCCTATCTGACCAGGAAGTATCGCAGCTCGACCCGATCCGGATAGCGCGCGCCTGCCGCGACGAACAGGTGCTGCATCAGCCAGCGATACTGCGGCGCGGCGGTCTCGAAGCGCGGTGCGGTACGGAAATAGATCTCGGAGGGGTCTACCTGTTCGCCACGGTTGAGCCGGGCGATCACGGCGGCGTTGCCGCTGCGCACGCCGGCGTTGACGATATAGATCCGGGCGCCGTCGTCGGTCTCGATCACGTATCGTGCTTCGATATCGGCGGTGGTGACGTCGCTGCCATCGTCATGACGGATCAGCTGGAAGTCGGCCCCGCCAGGCAGGATGCGCCCGTTCAGGCGCGGGCCACGCACCGTGCCAGACAGGATGGGGATCACGCGACGCTGTCCGAGTGATGTGACGCCAACCTCGGTGGGCGCTGCCACCTGCAGGATGAAGTCGGCGACGGGTTCCAGTGTCGGCAGCGCAATGCCGGCATTCGTGGAGATCATTTGACGAGCTTCCAGTTGCCGTTGTCGATGGTCAGCAGCACGCGGCCACGCTGGTCGAAGCCGAAATGGTCCTGCGCGGTGTAGTTCAGCACGCCGTGCGACACCACGATATCGCGCTCGCTTTCCAGCGCATCCTTGAGGGCCTTGCGAAACTCCGGCGTTCCCGGCCTGGCCTTCTTCAGCGCCACCGGCACGATGCGTTGCAGCACCAGACCGGCATCATACGGATGCGCGCCGAACTGCGTGCGGCTCTCGGGGCCATACTGTTTCTCGTAGCGCGTCACGTAGTCCATGCCGGGCTGCTTGACCGGGCTGGAGGCCGGCAACTGCTCGGCCACGATAACCGGTCCAGCCGGCAGGATGGCGCCATTGACCGCCTTGCCGCCGATCCGGATCAGGTCACGCGTGGCGGCGCCGTGGGTCTGGTAGATCGGCCCGGTATAGCCGCGCTCGCGCAACGTGGTGTGCGGCAGTGCCGCACCGGTACCGGCCCCGGCGATCAGTACGGCATCTGCGCGGGCTGCAATCAGCTTTAGCGCCTGGGCCGTGACGCTGGTGTCCGAACGGGCATAGCGCTCGGTGGCAATCACCCGGATGCCGTTGGCCCGCGCCGCCGAGGTGAACTCCTTGAGCCACGTCTCGCCATAGGCATCGGCAAAGCCGATAAACGCCACGGTCTTCACGCCGTTCGCCTTGGCGGCGCCGGCCACGGCATCGGCCATCAACCGCACCGGCTGCGCCAGCCGATACGTCCAGGCACCGCGGCCCGGCTTCAGTTCGATTGGCGAGAACGCCAGTTGTACGGTCTGGCTTTCGTCCGCGACTTCGGAAATCGCAATCGAGGGCGCCACGGCGGATGAGCCGAGAATGATGTCGACCTTGTCTTCCGTGACAAAGCGCCGGGCGATCTTGGTGCCCTGCGTCGGGTCCGAGCCATCGTCCATGACGATGTAGTGAATCTTCTCGCCGGCAATCGACCCGGGCAGGAACGGCATGGTGTTCTTCTGCGGAATGCCGAGCGACGCCGACGGCCCCGTGGACGCGATGCTGACGCCGACGGTCACGTCAGCCTGTGCAGCGCCACTGCCCAGGACCAGGGCAAGGGCGGCCAGTGCAAGGCTGCCGCGAGGGGTACGGAAGTGGGGCATGTTTTGGTCTCCTCCGATCTTGTGCTGCGGATGACTTATGGTTTTCGGGTCTGCAACTGCTGCTGGCCGAAGCCGGCCAGCGTCTTGTAGCGCTGGGAAATGGCCTCGAGTTCGCTGCGCGGGATCACATCGTCGATGCGGGAAAAGCCCTGAGGCGCGCGTGCTTCGGCCAGCTGCATGACCTGCTCGGGGCCGTTCATGCGGTTGCGCAGCACGATGCCCGCCGTGCGCGGCAGCCGTTCGGCCTCGTACTCGCGCAGCGCATAGTCGATGTCGCGCTCGGCAAGCAGGCAGTCGGTCAGGTAGCGGGCATCGACAATGGCTTGCGCGCTGCCATTCGAGCCGATCGGATACATCGGATGCGCGGCGTCGCCCAGCAGCGTGACGCGGCCGAACGTCCAGCGCGGTAATGGGTCCTTGTCGACCATCGGGAACTCGAAGATGGCCTCGGCGCCGTCGATCAGCGCCGGAATGTCGATCCAGTCCCAGCGCCAGCGCTCGAACGCGTCCAGAAAGACCGACTTGTCGACCTGCCGGTTCCAGTCGCTGCGCGGTGGGGTGTCGGGGTAGTCGTCGGGTACGCGCAGTTCGGCAATCCAGTTGATACGCGACCGGCCCTGCGCGCGCAGGGGCTCCGAAATCGGGTATGCCACGAACTTCTGGTCCTGATGGCCCGCCATGAACATCGAGCGGCCGTCGAGATAGGGCGCGGCGTCGGTGGTGGCGCGCCACAGCAAGCGGCGCGAGAACCGGGGCGCATCGCCTGTCGGGTAGAAATAGCGGCGTACCGCCGAGTGAATGCCGTCCGCGCCAACCAGCACATCGGCGGTGGCTTCGACCAAGGCATCGTCGCTGCGGCGCCGCAGCGTGAAACGCGCCGGGCCGCCATTGCCGCCGGTGCTGACGATCGACTCCAGCGCATGGCCGGCATGCACGCGGTCGGCTCCCAGTCGGGCCAGCGCGGTCTGGTACAGCAACATCTGGAATTCGCCGCGATGCACGGAGAACTGCGGCCAGTCATACCCGGCCGCGCGTCCGCGCGGCTCATGCCAGATCTGCTGGCCGAGCTTGTTGTAGTACGACAGTGACGAGGTCTCGATGGCGATGCGTGCCAGGTCGTCCTGCAAGCCCAGCAGGGACAGCTCGCGTACCGCATGCGGCAGCAGGTTGATGCCGACGCCCAGCGGCCGCAGCGCTTCGCTGGCCTCCCAGACTTCGACATCGAACCCTTGTTGATGACAGAGCAGGGCAAGCGTGAGCCCGCCGATACCGCCGCCGGCGATCGCGATCTTCATATGTCTCTCCCCGGCGCCGCCGCCGAATTGTTCTACTGTATAACTAATTGCCGGCAAGGGGATCTAGCGATTTCCCTGAGCGTCACGTGCCAAGCAGCGTGTCGGCGATCCGTTCGGCGGTGGGGATGGAGTCGGTCAGCCCCAGATGACCATGACCAACGGCGAGCCACAGGCCGCGGTGTCCATGGGCCTGACCGACCACGGGCACCGAATCCGGCATGCAGGGACGGTGGCCCATCCAGGTGGTGACCGCGCTGTGCTCCAGGCCCTTGAAGGTCTGTCGCGCGATCCCTTCCAGGATGGCGGCGCGGCGCGGATCGGGCGGGCGCTTCAGTCCCGCGATCTCGACGGTGCCACCGACGCGCAGCCCTTCTTCCATGGGCGTGACGAAGATCTTGTGGTCGGTCAGCACCACGGTGCGCGACACCACATCGCGCATGCCCGTGAACTGCACGTGGTAGCCGCGCTGGCTCTCCAGTTGCAGCCGTACGCCGAGCGGGTCGAGCAGATGTCGTGACCAGGCGCCGGCCGCCACGACCACGTGGTCGGCGGCATGTGTGCCGTTCGGCCCATGCAGCATCCAGCCGCCGGTGCCGGGGGTGATCCGCTGGATATCGTCAAGCACAAGCTGACCGCCGCGCGACACGAACGCATCGGCAACCGCGCGCGTATAGCGCCCGGGATTCAGGATGGTGCCGTGATCGGCCAGATAGATCGCGGCCTGATAGCGTGCGGCGACACCGGGCTCCAATGCGTCGATGCCGGAACGATCGAGTGTCTCGAACCGGAAGCCAAACCGCTGACGGAGTTGCCACGCCGCACCATCGGCCTGCAGCGCCGCCGCGTTGGGATAGAGATGCAGATGACCACGCCGCATGAACAGCTCGGGCACGCCGATCTCGCGCGCCAGGGCCTCGTGCTTGTCGACGGCCCCCGCATGCAGCGCCGCCAGCGCGGCGGCCGCGCGCTCGACGCGCTCCGGCGTGGCGGACAGTACGAAACGCGCGAGCCACGGCGCGGCGGCCGGCAGATAGCTCAGCGGCAGGCGCAGCGGACTCTCGGGATCGGCCAGCATCTTTGGTACCGACGCCAGCACGCCCGGCATCGCCAGCGGCGCAATGGAACTGACACTGATCGCCCCTGAATTGCCGTAGCTGCAGCCACTGGCCGGCCCCTCCCGATCAATCAGCGTCACCGTCGCGCCACGCTTGCGCAGCATCAACGCGATGCAACTGCCGACAATGCCGGCGCCAATCACCGCGATGCGCGGGGCAGATGAGGTGGAGGAGGGAGTGGGGGCGGAAATGGGGGCAGTCATGGCGCCACAAGGTACTGCCTAATGCGCCACAGGGCAAGCTGTTGCGCCGTCCCGGCGCATGCTGTCCGCCGTGATGCCGCATCGCGGTGCAATCCTCGCGCCATTTCCGTGAATGTGGGTGGCACGGAACCTGCTGCACAGGAAGCCGGAGAGTAGAAGCGTTCAGCGGCCCGCGCCGCCCGGAAATTGCTCGCCAATATGCCCACGCATCTGTTTCCGGAGCTCTCTCTATGCGCCGCCGTTCCTTTCTGCGCGCCACTGGCGCCACTGCCATTTCATCGCTGTTCGCCGCACCGGCCATCGTGCGCGCCACCGGCTCGTTGCAGAAGTTCAAGTTCAATCTCGGCTGGAAGGTGGAAGCTTCCGGCGCCGGGTTCCTGCTGGCGCTGCAGCGCGGCTACTACAAGGACGCGGGGCTCGATGTCGTGATCGACACCGGCAACGGGTCGGCGTCGGCCATCAGCCTGGTTGCGGGCGGCGCCTACGACTGTGCATCGGCCGACCTGGCGGCGATGATCGAGTTCAATGCTGCCAATCCGGCCTCCGCGCTGAAGGCGGTGGCGATCCAGTACGACCTGAATCCGAATGCGGTGATCGTGCGCAAGGGCGGCGGCATCGTCAAACCTGGCGATCTGGCGGGGAAGGCGATTCTTGGGCAGCCGTTCAACGCGTCGCGCAAGCTGTTCCCGGTGTTCGCCAAGGCACAGGGCTTTGATCCTTCGACGATCAAGTGGGAAAGCGTGACTCCGGACATTGGCGATACGCGCTTCGTGAAGGGAGACTTCGATGCCGCCGCCTACTTCTATTTCACTGGCTTGCTGAACCTGAAGGCGCGTGGCATGGGGCCGGAGAAGCTGACCGTCTTCCGCTTCTCCGACTACGGCATGAAGTCGTACGGTAACGGCCTGGTAGCCAATCGCAAGAGCATGGCGGAACAGCCGGAAGCCATGAAGGCATTCGTCAAGGCGTCCACGCGCGGCTGGATCGAGGCCATGGCAGACCCGAAAGCCGGTGCTGCCGCAGTCAAGGCTCGCGAGCCGCTGGCCGATCAGACGCTGGAGTTCGAACGGCTGAAGCTGATCGTCGATGGCGCGATGCGCACGCCCGATACGTTGCGCGACGGATGGGGCGCCGCCACGCAGGCGCGGCTGCAGGCGACGGTGGACGAAACCGTGGGCGCCTTCGGTATCAAGCCGGGTATGACCGTGGCCGATATCTGGACCGACCAGTTCCTGCCGTCGGCAGCAGACCGGAAGCTCAAGGCCTGAGGGAGCGCACATGTCGATTCCCGTTATCGATCTTGCCGATGCGCTGGTGCCCGGCGGCCCGCGCAGTACCGATGTGGCACAGATGTTCCGTGGGGCCGCCATGTCGTCGGGCTTCTTCTATGTCCGCAACCATGGCGTGGCGCCAGAGATGATCGCAGGCCAATTCGCGCTGGCCGAGGCACTGCTCGACCTTCCGGTTGCCACGCGGCAGGCGCTGGCGATGGCGAATTCGCCCACCATGCGCGGCTTCGAGAATCTGGGCGATCAACGGCTCGATGCCGCCGCCAGGCCCGACCTGAAGGAGAGCTTCTACTGCGGCATGGCCTATCCGGACGATCACCCCTACGTGCTGGCGGGCTACCAGACCTACGGTCACAACCAGTGGCCTGCCGAACTGCCGCATGCGCCGGCGCAGTGCCAGGCGTATATCGATGCCATGCTCGTGCTGTCGCGCCGGCTTATGCAGCTGATGGCGCTATCGCTCGATCTGCCTGAGCCCTACTTCGACCATACGAGCGAAAGCCCGATGGTGACACTGCGCATGATCCGCTACCCCGCCCATCCGGCCGATGCCGATGCGCGGACCTTCGGCGCCGGCGCCCATACGGATTGGGGGGCGGTGACGATTCTGGCGCAGGACGCGCATGGCGGACTGGAAGTCCAGATGCCGGACGGCGATTGGGTACCGGCCACGCCAATGCCGGGCTGCTTTGTCGTGAATCTGGGCGACATGGTGCCGCGCTGGACCAATGGCCGCTACCACTCGAACCCGCACCGCGTGCGCAACGTCCACTCGGGCGGCGCCCCGCGCTATTCGATCCCGTTCTTCTACGAGCCCGACTATCTTGCCCGTATCGAACCGGTGCCGGGCACGCTGCAGGATGGCGAGACACCGCGCTTCGCGCCCTGCACCGCGGGCGAGCACCTGACGGAGATGTACCGGAAAACCTACGTGCCCGAGGTGCCGGCATGAAGCTCTGGTTCAACCTGCTGTGTCGCGATATCGACGCGCAGTTCGCGTTCTACCAGCAACTGCTTGGCCTGCCCGAGGCCGCACAGAGCCGCTCGCCAATCTACCGTGCACTGGAAACGCCAACCTTCCAGTTCGGGTTCAATGCGGCGGCGGCGTATGAACTGCTGGGGTTGGGGCGCAGAAAGCCGGTGGACGACAGCCTTGCCCCGGCGATCGCGTACCCGACTTTCATGGTGGCGAGGCCTGAAGCCGTCGACAAGGCTTCCAGCCTCACCGAAGCGTCGGGCGGCAAGATCGTCAAGCCCCCCTTCGCCACGTATTACGGCCAATGGCAAACGGTTCTGGAAGATCCGGAGCGCAACGTATTCCGCGTGGCGTGCGAGGTGCTGCCCGAGGGCGTCGAGGCCACGGCGCTTGAATCAATGACAGACAAAAAAACCCACACCCGTCAGCACTGACGGCGTGTGGGCAGCTGGAGCTCCCCGTGTGTCGCGACGAGGTCAGAAGACGTGTTTGATGCCGAGCATGGCGCCAAGCTGGGTGCCGCCGGCCACGGGGCTGGCGCCCGTTGATGCGCTGTCCACCGACAGGGCGAGCTTGCCGCCGTTGTCGATGTAGCCGAACGTGGAGTACACCGAGGTGCGCTTCGAGAACGCGTAGCTGGCGCGTACGGCGCCAAGCCAGGCGCGGTCTGAGCTGTGGAGGTAGTCGAGGTAGTACGCCTCGCCCGACAGCGTGATCTGTGGCGTGATGTCGTAGGCAACGCCCGCGTAGTACATGTTGCTGCGCGGCGTGGTCAGTGCGCCGTTGCGGCGCGCCAGCCATCCGGCGCCGATCTTGGCGTGGCCCACCAGCATGTAGCCGCCGATGGTGGCGCGGTCGTCCTTGAGTTCGCTCGATGTCAGGCCGGCGAAGGCGCCCGGGCCGCCACGCAGCGAATCGTAGGCGCCCAGCACGCCCCACCAGTTGGTTTCGTAGCCGAGCATGGCCGACCATTCGCGGCAGGTGGTCATGTTGCCCGGGGTCTCGCCCGCGCAGTTGGTGCCAGACGGGCTGGGGCCGGCATTGACCGAATCGCGGCCGAAGCTGTAGGTTGCGCCCACCGTGAATCCGCCGAACTTGCCCTTGTAGCCGATGGCGTTGTCGGCACGGGCATTGGGCAGGTAGTTGTCGAGCGAGCTGGAGCCATAGGCGTTGGGGCCCAGGATGTCGCTGTCGAGCATGGCCCAGAACAGCATCGTGTACTGGCGGCCCAGGCTGATCTGGCCCCAGTTGCCGCTCAGGCCCACCCACGCTTGCCGTCCGAACAGGCGGCCGCCCTGGTTGGTGACACCGCTGTCAGGCGCAAAGCCCGATTCCAGCACGAAGTTGGCCTTCATGCCGCCGCCAAGGTCCTCGGTACCGCGCAGGCCCCAGCGCGACGGCACGGTGCCGCTCAGGTTGGCCATCTTCACCACGGAATTGCCGGCCGTGCCGACGTGGTTCAGGTACTCGATGCCCGTATCGATAACGCCATACAGCGTCACGGACTGGGCCTGCGCCAGGGCGGGCAGCCCAAGCGCGATCGAAAACGCCAGGTGGCGCAGTTTCATCGTTTTCTCCTCCGTTGATATTCTTGTTCGGTCTGTGCCGCGTACTTCCGGTTCTTACATCCCGCGCGCCTTCAGCCGTGCGTCCAGACGGGTGTAGATGCGGCGCGCGTTGCCTTCGTAGATCAGGTGCCGCTCTTCAGCGGACAAAGCCGCCTGGTCGATGTAGCGGCGCGTGTCGTCGTAGTAGTGGCCGGTTTCGGGATCGATGCCGCGCACCGCGCCGATCATTTCCGATGCGAACAGCACGTTTTCCACGGGGATCACGCGAGTCAGCAGGTCGATGCCGGGCTGGTGATAGACGCAGGTGTCGAAGAACACGTTGTTCAGCAGATGTTCCTGCAGCGGGGGCAGCTTCAGTTCCTGAGCCAGCCCGCGGAAGCGGCCCCAGTGATAAGGCACCGCGCCGCCGCCATGCGGGATCACGAACTTCAGCGTGGGAAATCGCTGGAACAGGTCGCTGGTCAGCACCTGCATGAAGGCCGTGGTGTCGGCATTCAGATAGTGCGCACCGGTGGTGTGGAAGCACGCATTGCAGCTGGTGCTGACGTGGATCATGGCCGGCACGTCCAGTTCCACCATCTTTTCGTAGATCGGGAACCAGTACGGATCGGACAGCGGCGGCGATGTCCAGTGGCCGCCAGACGGGTCGGGATTCAGGTTCACGCCGACAAAGCCGTACTCCAGCACGCAGCGTTCCAGCTCGGCCACGCAGGTCCGCGTATCCACGCCCGGCGACTGGGGCAGCATGGCAGCGCCCACGAAGTGGTCGGGAAACAGTTCGCTGACGCGATGGCACAGCGTGTTGCAGATGGCGGCCCAGGTGGCGCTGGTTTCGAAATTGCCGATGTGATGCGCCATGAACGACGCGCGCGGCGAGAAGATGGTCAGGTCGGCGCCGCGCTCGCGCATCAGGCGCAGCTGGTTGCCTTCGATGGCCTCGCGCAACTCGTCGTCGCCGATGTGCAGGTCGCTGACGGACGGCGCCTGATCCGGCGCGGCAAGGGCTGCAATCTGGCGCTGGCGCCAGGCTTCCAGGGCTTTCGGGGCGGTGGTGAAGTGCCCGTGGCAATCAATGATCATGAACAAGGCTCAAAGAGGCCAGGCGCTGGCCGGGACCAGCACCTCGCCGCGCATGATGGGACGCGCCGTGCGGATCAGCGCGCTGCGAAGGATCGTGCCGGGGTCGGCGGGATCGGTTTCGAGTTCGACGGCGAAGTCGCCGGTGGGGTGTTCGACGCTGATCGCATGGACCGGGCCGGCATCGATGACTGCCACGCCGGTGGCGACGCTGCCGGGCAGCACGCAGGCAGTGCCTACCGTGATGGCCGCCAGTACGCCGATGGCGTCATGGCAGACGCGCGGGATAAAGCAGCGCGTGGCGATGCTGCCGCCAGCGCGCGGCGCGGCGATCAGGCACATCTTCGGGTAGCTCTTCTGGGCCACGTTGCCCAGGCCCATCGATTCGCCGGCAACCAGGCGCAATGCTTCGATGCGTTGCTTCAGCGTGGTGTCTGCATTCAGTTCGGCCACGCTTTCCCGGGCGGTGCGGCCAAGGTCGGCTGCGCGCATCAGCACCATCGGCATGCCGTTGTCGATCAGCGTGGCCTCGATGGTGAGCGGCTTCCCGGTTTGCGGATCGATGATGGTCAGCTTGTCCACGGCATGGCCCGTGGGCAGCAGCGCGTGGCATACCGAGCCGGCCGTGTCGAGAAAATCGATCACGATGGGCGCCGCGGTGCCGGGCACGCCGTCGATGCGGGCATCGCCCCCAAAGCGGGGTACGCCCTGTGGCGTTTGCATCGTCACGTCGCACAGCATGCCGGTATTGCGCGTCAGCACGCGGGCACGCGTGATGCCGTCCTGTGGTGCCACCAGGCCGCGCTCGATGGCGTAAGGCAGTACGGCGGCCAGCATGTTGCCGCAGTTGGGCGTGGTGTCCACGGTGTCGGCATTGGGCTGCAGCTGTGCGAACGTGAAGTCGAGATCGGCCTGCCCGGGCATGCCGCGCGCCACGACGCCGGCCTTGCTGGTCAGTGGATGCGCGCCACCGAGTCCATCGATCTGGCGCGGATCGGGGCTGCCCATGGCCGCCAGCAGCACGCGGTCGCGCGTGGCGGTGTCGGCCGGAAGATCGCTGGCCAGGAAGAACGGCCCGCGCGACGTGCCACCCCGCATCAGGGTGCAGGGGATGGCGCGCAGGTCGGAATCAAGGCAGGACGTCATGGCAGGATGGCGCAGGCAGGCTCGGGCGTTTGTCAGGTGCCCGCAGTATCAGCGCCCGGTACAAGTCCTTGGTTGCGATGTCGCGGGACAATTGTTCTAATCTGCTTATCGCCCGTAGGCGCCGTGCCACACCGATACGACAATAGCGAGATGGAGACAGTCAGCCTGCATCACCTGCATGTATTTGCCGGCGTGGCCGCGGCCGGGGGCGTGCGCCGCTCGTCCGAATCGCTGCATCGCGCTTCGTCGGCCATTGCGCGCTCGGTGGCGGCGCTGGAGCAGACGTTGGGTGTGGCACTGTTCGAGCGCAAGGGCCGGGGCATGCTGCTGACGCGCGCCGGCGAGATCGTGCTGGAGCGTGCCCGCCAGATCGAGGCAGCCTTGCGCGAGGTGCGCGAGGAAGCCGTGCGGCTGCGCATCCGGCCCGGGGTGACTGTTGCCAGCCTGGAGGCGCTGCACAACGAGCGCCGCCTGGAGGTGGCCGTGATGCTGGCGGAGGTACACCATATGCCGAGCGTGGCCGCGTCGGTGGGCGTCTCGCAATCGGCGGTGAGCCAGGCCATTGCCAGGCTGGAAGATGCGCTGGGCCAGCCCATATTCACACGGACGGCGCGCGGCATGGTGCCAACCGATGCGGGCAGCCGATGGGTGGTGCGCTTCGAGCGGGCACTGGCCGAACTGCGCCATATCCGGGCCGATATTGCTGCACTGCAAGGCGTGCTGGAAGGTGCGGTGACCATCGGCGCCTTGCCGCTGGGCCGCACGCTGCTGATGCCGATGGCCATCGCCGATGTCCACCGACGGCATCCACGGCTGCGCTTCCGTTCGCTGGAAAGCCCCTACGAGGAACTGACCGCCGGCCTGCTCAGCGGGCGGATCGATTTCATCCTCGGCGCATTGCGGCCGCATCCGTCGCAGGGTCTGGCAACGGAAGTCCTGTTTGCCGACCGTATCGCGCTGATTGCGCGGGCGACGCATCCGCTGGCGAGTCGCAAGCGCGTCACGCTGGCCGATCTTGAGCCCTATCCGTGGGTGCTGTCGCGCGCCGCCTCGCCATCGCGGCAGGCGCTGGATGACGTATTCGCATCGCGCGGCCTGCCGCTGCCCCAGCCGCTGGTGGAAACGGGCGACCTGGCGCTGGTGCGCGGACTGCTTCTGCAGGGCGACCTGGTTACCGCGCTGTCGGCGCACCAGTTGCACCACGAGATCGAGGCAGGGTGGCTGGTCGAACTGGACCTGCCGCTGCCCGACACCACGCGCAGCATCGGCATCACCACGCGCGCCGGCGCGCGCCTGTCTCCGGGCGCGGACGCCCTGATCGCCGCGCTGCGGCACGCCAGCCAATCCATGGAAACTCCGGTCGATAAGTAAAAGGCAACGCGGGCCGCCCTACAAAGCAATACTGCAGGCGCTGCCCGAACGTAGACTGCCGTTGCCGTACACAAGGGGGTGCACGGCGAGCCGCCGATGCGGCGATTAGCTTATTGATAACAAGATTCCGCTGCGGCCTGCACGGCGGAACCATGCCAGGAGACGGCACATGACCACCCAACGGCTCGATATCCGGGCTCATATCAACGAACGAAAGATGTCCGGCTACCAGTGGCTGCTGCTGGCGCTGTGTTTCATGATCGTGGCGACCGACGGCATCGACGTCGCGATCATGGGGTTCCTGGCTCCGGGCATCACCAAGGAGTGGGGCATTTCGAAGGCAGCGTTCGGCGTGGTGATGAGTGCGGCGCCGATTGGCCTGGCTATCGGCGCACTGCTGGTGGGCCCGATGTCCGACCGCTTCGGCCGCAAGAAGCTGCTGATCGGATCGGTCTTCCTGTTCGGCGTGTTCAACCTGCTGTGCGCGTTCGCGGAGAACACCACGCAACTGTCGCTGCTGCGCTTCCTGACCGGCCTGGGGCTGGGTGCGGCGATGCCGAGTACCACCACGCTGCTGTCCGAGTACGTGCCCGAGCGTTCGCGCAGCATGCTGCTTGCCACGATGTTCACCGGCTTCAACCTGGGCTCGGCGCTGGTCGGCTTCGGTGCCGCCGCGATCCTGCCGGAGCATGGCTGGCGCGCGGTGCTGATCGTTGGGGGTGCGATTCCGCTGGTTTGCCTGCCGGTGTACATCCTGCTGGTTCCCGAGTCGGCGCGCTTCCTGGTGGCACGCAATGCATCGCCCGAACGCATCGCACGTACGCTGCGGCGTGTGGTGGGCAGCGAGATCGCCGAAGGCACGACCTTCACGATCAGTGAACCCGCCGTGCCGGGCAAGCAGCCGGTACGTACGCTGCTGTCGACGGGCTACCGTGGCATGACGCTGGCGCTGTGGGTGACCTATTTCATGGGCCTGCTGGTGATCTACCTGCTCAGCGGCTGGCTGCCCACGCTGATCAAGGACGCGGGCCTGCCGATCGAACGTGCCGCCAACTTGACCGCGCTGTTCCAGCTGGGCGGCACCGTCGGGGCGCTGGTGGTGGGATACTGCATGGACCGTTTTGCGCCGCATCGCGTGATTGGCGTGGCGTATGTGACGGGCGCGGTATTCATCCTGCTGCTGGCTTCGGGCAGCGTGATGTCGTCGATGTTCGCGGCCTATGTGCTGCTGGCGGGATTCTGCATGAGCGGCGCGCAGACCGGCCTCAACGCGTTCGCACCGCAGTGCTACCCCACGCTCGTGCGTGCCACCGGTGTCAGCTGGATGCTCGGCATCGGCCGCTTTGGCAGTATCACGGGCTCGATGGCCGGTGGTGTGCTGCTGTCGATGGGCTGGAGCTTCAGCGCGGTGATTGCCATCCTGGCCATCCCCGCCACCATCGCCGCGATTTCCATTGTTTCGACCAAGCGGGCACAGCCTCGCGCGGTCACAGCCTGACGTACTGACTTATGGCCACCATCATCGGCGCAATCGCCTCATCCCATACGCCCACCATCGGCTTTGCGCTGGATGCGGGCAAGCAGCAGGACCCCGCATGGGCCCCGATTTTCGCGGCGTATGCGCCGGTGAGCGAGTGGCTGCAGCAAAAGAAGCCCGACGTGCTGCTGGTGATCTACAACGATCACGTCACGTCTTTCTTCTTCGATCACTATTCGGCCTTTGCGCTGGGCATCGGCGAGAAGTACCATGCCGCCGACGAGGGCGGTGGCCCGCGCAACCTGCCGCCGGCATACGGGCACGTCGAACTGGCCCGGCACGTCGGCGCATCGCTGGTGGCCGACGAATTCGACATGTCGTTCTTCCAGGACAAGCCGCTCGATCACGGCTGCTTCTCGCCGATGTCGGTGATGCTGCCGCACGACGGCGCATGGCCGGTGAAGATCCTGCCGCTGCAGGTGGGCGTGCTGCAGTTCCCGGCACCGTCCGCGCGCCGCTGCTTCAAGCTTGGCCAGGCGATTCGCCGCGCCGTGGAGAGCTATCCCGAGGATCTCAAGGTGGCGATCGTCGCCACCGGCGGGCTTTCGCACCAGGTGCATGGCGAGCGTGCCGGCTTCAACAACACCGAATGGGACCACGAGTTTCTGGACCTGTTCGAGCGCGAGCCCCAGAAGCTGCTGGATATCACGCACGCCGAATTCGCAAGGCGTGGTGGTTTCGAGAGCGCCGAGGTGGTGATGTGGATGGTGATGCGTGGCGCGATGGGCGACGTGCGCTGCCTGCATCGCGACTATTACCTGCCGTCGATGACCGGCATTGCCGTGGCGGTGTACGAGAACGCGGCCACCGAGGATGCCGGCGTCGTGGCCGCGCGGTCGGCGCAGCAGCGCGAGCTTATCGGCCATCAGCTCAAGGGCATCGATGCACTCGAAGGAACGTACCCGTTCACGCTGGAACGCAGCGTGCGCGCGTATCGCATCAACAGCTACCTGCACCAGCTGATCGACCCGGCATTCCGCGAGCGCTTCCGCAGCGATCCGGTGTCCACCTACGACGCGGCCGGCCTGACTGACGAAGAGCGCGACCTGATCACGCGGCGCGACTGGCGCGGCATGATCCACTACGGCGTGATCTTCTTCCTGCTGGAAAAGCTGGGCGCGGTCAGCGGGGTGTCGAACCTGCACATCTATGCGGCCATGCGCGGGCAGTCGCTGGAAGACTTCCAGAAGACGCGCAATGCGCCTGGCGCGCTGTATTCGGTGGCCGGCAGCGCGGGAAGCAGCGCGCAGTGGGCGGGCGGCAAGCCGTAAGGCTCTCCGCGGCATCCGGAAGACTTGAAGTTCTGCGGACGGGCCCCATCTGGGGCCTGTTTGCTTTCCTCAAGTCACAACGTTTTTAACAGCCCCCGCATGTACACGAAAGGCACTTCCGTCGAAATCCAGTTTCCCCCGCAACGCCTGAACGACGCCGCCGGCGACCCGTATTGGGTGGACCTGTCGATCGACGAGGCGCAGGCACTGCTTGAACGCCTGCAGACGCATCTGGCCCAGGCCACCGAAGGCACGGCCGCGCCGCTGGTGTTCAGCCTCGAAGGGCCCGCCGTGCCGGCACCCGAGGCCGCGCCCGTGCCGGGCGGGCAGCCGGCGCCGGCCGCAGCCGAGGCCGAGTTCAAGCAATGGGTGTGCATTATCTGCGGCTGGGTCTACGACGAGGCGGCCGGGTTGCCCGAAGATGGCATCGCGCCCGGCACGCGCTGGGAAGACATTCCGGACGACTGGCGTTGCCCGGAATGCGATGTGGGCAAGGAAGATTTCGCGATGGTGGAGTTCTGAGCCGTTCCGGCTCCTTCCTCGGCTAGGCGTCCACGATCACTTCGAAACCACCGTAGATCATCCGCTGGCCATCGAATGGCATCGGGTCCATGCCTTCCTTGAGGCGTGGGTCCTGCATCGCCGCCGCCATGCCGGCGTCGCGCTTTTCCTTGGACGGCCACCAGATCCACGAGAACACCACGCTCTCGTCGTCCTTGCGCTGCACGGCCATCGTGAACGAGGTGACCTTGCCTTCGGGCACGTCGTCGCCCCAGCACTCCACCACCTTCAGCGCGCCGTGCTCCTTGAAGACCGCCGAGGCCTTTTGCGCCACCTGACGGTAGGTGGCACGGTTGGCGTTGGGCACCGCCAGCAAGAATCCGTCGATATATGCCATCTGGAAGACTCCTTTCGTCCGCTTTTGTGGCGTCCGATGGGTTGGGCAGGGCCTTCCAAAGATAGTGCATTGGCGGGGCCGCTGGATGACAGGGCCGGCAGCCCGCCGCGCGGCTGGGTTCAATCCTTCGCGCCATTCCCGAACAACACCGCCCCCACGCCCGGCAACTCCGCTTCCAGCAAGGTGCCGCTGGCCGATTCGGTCATCACCAGCCGGTTGGTGCCGGGCCGGAACGCCACGTTGGTCACCGTGCCGCCCATCGGGCTGCGCACGAAATGCGTACACCAGCCGTGCGCGTCGATGACGAATGCGCCGCCCAGGCTGGCGTGGGCCACTATCAGCCGGCCGTCGGCGTCCATCGCCAGGCCGTCGGGGCCGCTGGTGCCGAAGAAGGTCTGGAAGGCGCCCGCTTTCGATACCGATCCATCGGGCAGCAGCGGCATGCGCCAGACCGCGTTGCCGCGCGTGGCAGCCACGAACAGGAAGCGGCCCGATGGGTCGAGGACGATGCCGTTGGGGCTGGGCACGTTGGACAGCAGCAGGTCGAGCTGGCCGGATGGGCGCAGCCGGTAGACGCGGCCGGACGGATCGTGCAGGCCGGTCTGGCCCTGATCGGTGAAATACAGGTTGCCCTGCGCGTCGAATGTCAGGTCGTTGACGCCCTTGAAGCTTTCCGAATTGCGATGGCCGAGCACCACTTCGACATCGCCACGGCCCGGGGTCATCCGCAGGATGCCGCGGCGATAGTCGGCAATCCACAGGCTGCCGTCGCTGTGCAGCGCGATGCCGTTGGGCCAGCCTGCGGTATCGCCGACGAAATGCCACTGCAGGTCGGGCGTGATGCGGAACAGCCGGCCGTGCGGAATGTCGGTCAGGTACAGGTTGCCCTGCCGGTCGAAGGTCGGGCCTTCCAGGAAGCTGTCGGCGATCTGTCCGGGCTTGTTCGCGTCGGCCCAGGCGCTGCGCTGGGGCAGCCGCAGCGGGTCGGGCATGCGCGTCAGCACGCGCGCTTCAATGATCTGTGGGGCCGTGAAGTTGATGTTCCACATGGCGATGTCAGTCTGCCTTGATGTTGGCGGCCTTGATCACCGCGGCCCAGCGCTTGATCTCGTCGTCGACCAGTTTGGTCGCCTGCGCGGGCGTGGTGCCTTCGGGGTCCAGGCCTTGCGATTGCAACTGCTTCCTGACCTCGGGCGTGTTGACGGCCGCCACGATGTCCTTGTTCAGACGGTCGATCACCGGCTGCGGCGTGCCGGCCGGGGCCGAGAACGCCACCCAGTACTTCATCACCATCCTGGGCATCCCCACTTCCGGCGCGGCCGGCACGTCAGGCAACACGGGCGAGCGCACATCGTTGGCCAGCATCAGCGCGCGCAGCTTGCCGCTCTTGATGTACTGCAGCGCCGTCGGCAGCGACGTGATCAGCGCCTGGATCTGGCCGCCCATCACGTCCTGCAGCGCAGCACCGGCGCCACGATAGGGCACGTGTACCAGGTTGATGCCGGCCACGCTGTTGAACAGCGCCCCACCCAGGTGGGTATTGGTGCCGTTGCCGCCCGAACCATAGTAGTACTTGCCTGGGTTGGCCTTGGCCAGTGCAACGAACTCCTGCACCGTCTTCGCGGGCACGCCGGGATTGACCACCAGCACGTGCGGCACCGACGCCACCACCGAGATATGGCGGAATGCGGTCTTCGGATCGAACGGCAGCAGCTTGGGCTGCAATGTTGCCGCGATGGCGTAGGACATCTCCATGGTCAGCAGCGTGTAGCCGTCCGGATTGGCGCGCGCTGCCGTGCTCCATCCGATCACGCCGCCTCCGCCGGTGCGGTTGTCCACCACCGTGCTGGTGCCGTTGGCGCTCATGCCCGTGGTAACCAGGCGCGTGATCAGGTCAGCCGACCCGCCCACGGCGTACGGCACGATCACCGTGATCGGCTTGGAGGGGAAGGCGTCGGCGGCAATGGCGTGGATGGGGGCCACCATTGCACTGGCGGCGGCCAGCGCAATGGCACCCAGGAAGGCGCGGCGTGTCATGGAGTCTCCTGCAGCATCTGGAATTTTTTGCGTTCTATTAGTTAGAACGATGTTCCGTTAATGCTGCGCCGAAAGGTCGAGACTTGTCAAGCCGCGGGGGGATGCCGCTTTTCGCGGCGCAAAGCAGGAGAGCCCGGCGGCGATGCCACCGGGCCTGCATCAATCCGCCTTGATATTGGCGGCGTCGGCAATCTTCTTCAGTCGCGGGATTTCGGTGCTGACGCGTTTCGCGTAGTCCGCGGCGGTGCCGTATTCGGGCTCGAATCCGTTGGCGGTCATGCTTTTGCGCATCTCGGGGTCTTTCATGACCGTCGCCAGCGCGCCTTCGAGCTTCTGCCTGACCGGCGCCGGCAGCCCCTTGGGACCGACCACCGCAAACCACGTCGACAGATTGACGTCCGGATACCCGCTTTCGATCGCGGTCGGCACGTCAGGCAGCAGGGCCGAGCGCGTGGCCGAAGTCAGCGCCAGCGCCTTTACCTTGCCGGCCTTGACCATCGGCGCGGCGGCCACCACGGTATCGACGGTGAGCGGAATCTGGTTGCCGATCAGGTCGGTCATGGCTGGCGAACTGCCTTTGTACGGCACGTGCAGCATGCGCAGGCCGGTGGCGGCGTTGATCATCTCGCCGGCAAAGTGCGCGGTGGTGCCCGCGCCGAACGAACCATAGGTCAGGGTCGAGGCATTTTTCGAACTGGCCACCAGCTCCTTGAGCGAGTTCGCCTTTACCGCCGGGTTGGCCAGCAACACCAGCCCGGTCGAGCCAACCAGGCCGATGGCATCGAAGCTCTTGAGCGAGTCGTACGGCAGCTTCGAGTAGGTGACCGGATTGATCGTGAACGTGGTGGCCGCGCTCAGCAGCAGGGTGTAGCCATCGGGCGCCGACTTGGCGACGTAGTCGGCCCCGACGATGGTGCCGGCGCCTGCGCGGTTTTCCACCACGACCGAGGCATTGAGCGTTTCGGTCAGCTTTTTGGCGAGCAGCCGGCCCAGTACGTCGGTGGACCCGCCCGGCGTGAATGGCACCACCAGCTTGATCGGCTTGTCCGGATAGGTCTCGGCAATGGCCGGCGCGGCGGCAACACATGCGGTGGCGAGCAGGCAGGCCCGGCCCCAGCGGTTCATCGATCTTCCAACCATGCTTCTCCTTTCGGTGACGTAACAAGACAGGATGCAATGCGGCAAGCGGCTCGCAGGCGCCCCGGGGGCGCCGTGCACGCTACATGCCAGGCGGGCGCCGCCGGCCGGCCGGATTGGCGCGCTCCAGCATGCGCGCGAAAGCCAGCAGGCTGTGCTCGCCGCGATACTTGCCCACGATCTGCAGCCCGACCGGCAGGCCGCTGTCCGTGAATGCGCAAGGCAGCGACAGGGCCGGGTGGCCGGTGATCGTGATCCGGTAGCACGAGCGCATCCAGGCGATGTAGCTTTCCATGGGTACGCCGGCAATCTCGGCCGGATACTCGGTCTCCACTGGAAAAGGTAGCACCTGCGACACCGGTGCGATCAGGAAATCGTATTGCTCCAGCAGTGCCTGCATGCGCGCGAACAGTCGCGAACGGGCCCGTTCGGCTTCGGCCACGGCAGCGCCGTCCAGGGACAGGCCCAGGTCCACGTTCCAGCGTACTGTTTCCTTGATTCGTTCGCCATGTTCGGCACGCACCGGACCGTAGCTTGTGGCAAACGCCAGCGCGCGGAAGACTTCGAAGGCATGGTCGGCGCCGGTGAAGTCGGGCTCGGCTTCGTCGACCACGCAACCGAGCGATTCGCACATGCGCACGCCTTCGTCCAGCGCGTGGCGCACGGCGGGGGCAAACGGCAGCCCGCCCAGCGTGGGGCTCACGGCCACGCGCAGGCCCTTGCATGACATCTCGGGCAGATCGGCAAACCGGGCACCGCTCTCGCTGACCGAAAGCGGATCTGCGGCGGCTTCGCCCGCGATGACGCTCATCAGCAGCGCCACGTCCGACACGGTGCGACCCATGGGGCCGCCCACCGTCTGCGTATTGAATGCGAAGGCCGATGGCGTCATCGGCACGCGGCCCATCGACGGTCGCAAGCCGACGATATTGCAGAAGCTGGCCGGATTGCGCAGCGAACCGCCCATGTCGGAGCCGTCCGCCAGCGCCACCATGCCTGCAGCCAGCGCGGCCGCACTGCCGCCGCTGCTGCCGCCGGCCGATACGCCATGGCGATACGGATTGTGCGTCGCGCCAAACAGCGTGTTGAACGTGTGCGACCCGGCGCCGAATTCCGGCAGGTTGGTCTTGCCCAGCGTGATGGCCCCGGCGGCCTTCTGGCGCGCCACCACTGCGCTGTCGTGCGCCGGCACGAAATCGCGATAGGCCTCGGATCCCAGCGTCGTCCGTACCCCGGCCGTCAGGTACGAATCCTTGTGCGCCACGGGCAGGCCGAACAGCGGGCCCGGCTGATGTCCGGCGGCAAGCGCCACGTCGGCGGCGGTGGCCTCGATGCGCGCCACATCGAACGTCTGCGTGACGATCGCGTTTACCGCCGGGTTGACCCGTTCGATCTGGGCGATATGGGCTTCGATGACTTCGCTGACGGACACTTCGCGGGTACGGATGGCGCGGGCCATCGATACGGCGTCCATGAAACAGATTTCGCTCACTGCACGGGTCTCCTTTTCTTGTCGGCGATGGCAACGATACCGCCGCCACGCGTGGCGTGGCACAGCTGCGTGGCAGCAGGGTGTCCGGAACATGACAGCGATGGGCACGCCAGCGCGCAGATCGCGGCACACGATTGGCGCGTGCCGCGCCATCAATCGCTCGCGGCCGGTGCAAAGACGGCACATGTTGCCAGCCGCGCGCCGGAATCCGCACGATGCCGGCACCAGAAACGGGCGCTGGCGTTGCAAGGGACCTTTCTAAAATTGGCAACGAAGTTGCCGTCCGGAACGTATGATGTGGAAAGCAGCATCTCGGTAAAAACCCGCCCCGAAGACTTCACCAGAGCTTCTCCCCGAAGCATCGCCCCCGAAAGCCGCCATGAAACTGACGTCGATCCACGCCGTGCCGCTGGCCTATTTTCTTGAAGTGGCGCAGACCGGTTCGCTCTCTGCCGCCTCGAAGACATTGCACGTTGCGGTGTCGGCGATCAGCCGGCAGATCGCCCGGCTTGAGGAGGAACTTGGCGTGGTGCTGTTCGACCGCGAGCCGCGCGGCATGCGGCTGACCGAGGCCGGTCGCGTGGTGCAACAGTACGGACGGCGCGCATTCCTGGATGCGGAGACGCTGCAGGCCGACCTGCAGGGCCTGTTGAGCCTGACCCACAGCACCGTGCGCGTGGCGTGTACCGAAGGGTTTGCCAGGGAGTACGTGCCGACGCTGATCGCGTCATTCCAGCGGCGCTACCCGGGCGTGGCCTTCGCGCTGGAGGTGGTGACGGCGGCAGAGGCAACGCGGCTGGTGCGCGAGGGCGAGGTCGACATCGCCCTGACCTTCGCGATTGCGGACCAGGACGGCATCGCGGTGGAGTACTCCGAGGTGGCACCGGTGTTTGCTTGCGTCAGCCGGAACCATCCCATCGCGGGCATGGCGCGCGTGCCGCTGCGCGAACTGGTGACGCACCCGCTGGTGCTGCCCAGCCCCGTGCATACGTTGCGGCAGCTGTTCGACCTGGCCTGCAGCCTGGAAGGCCTGCGGCCCAATGTGCTGCTGACCAGCAATTCGCTGGGCGCGCTCGTGGCCTACCAGAACCACGTGGATGTGGTGTACCTGACCGGCTCGCTGGCGGTGCGCAATACGCTGCGCGCAGACCGCCGCGTGCTGGTCCCCATCGTCGGCCGGGCCATGCAGCAGCGTGCATTGCAGATCCAGACCATGGCCGGGCGCCACCTGCCGCCCGCAGTGCGGGCGTTTGCCGATGCCTTGCGGCTGGATGCCGGCAAGCGGCGGCGCGCCGTGCCCGCCGAACGGAGTGCGAGGACGGGCGCCTAGCCCGTCGCCAGTTCGCGGGCGCCGCCCGCGCGCCGCACGATGCCCAGCGACAGCATCGTCGCGTAGCGCTAGCGATCCTGCGGCGCCACGCCGCGAATGGCCGCCGCGAACGCCTCGTGCGTGGCGGGGTCCACCGGGCGGTGCCTGACCGTGGCGGACGGCGGGTACTGGCCCACGGTATTGCCGTTCTTCCAGTCGCGCGACGGGCGGATGGGCCGCGCCGCGAAGCCGCCGCCGCAGTTCGGGCAGACGTTGCCGAGCACCTTGTCCACGCAGTCCGCGCAGAACGTGCATTCGAAGCTGCAGATGCGAGCCTGCGTCGAGGCCGGCGGCAGGGCGGTGTTGCAGTGTTCGCACGTGGGGCGCAATTCCAGCATGGTTGTCTCCTGTCCTGTTCGGGTTCGTGCCATCATAGCCGCCTTCCAGTTCCGTTCTGTCACCCGATCAGGCCCTATGACCGCCCCTGACGACCGTCACGACCCCGCCAACAGCCCGCTCCAGGCCGCGTTCCTGCGCCATGAACAATCGCTGGCTCCGCCCGGACATGCGCCTGGCGAAGACGACCACGCCGTCTACCGGACGCTGCTCGAATCGACCAAGGCGATTCCGTGGAAGATCGACTGGGCGACGATGGAGTTTGCCTATATCGGCCCGCAGATCGAAACGCTGCTGGGGTGGCCGCCGTCGACCTGGAAGACCGTGAACGACTGGGCCGACCGCATGCATCCGGACGACCGCGAGCAGGTGGTCAACTTCTGCGTGGCGCAGTCGCAGGCCGGCACCGACCACGAAGCCGACTACCGTGCGCTGACGCGTGACGGCGGCTATGTGTGGCTGCGCGACGTGGTTCACGTGGTGCGCAACGAAAAGGGCGAGGTCGATTCGCTGATCGGCTTCATGTTCGATATCAGCGAGCGCAAGCGTACCGAGGAGATGCTGGCCCAGCTGCAGCAGGAGCTGGAGCGCCTGTCGTTCACCGACGGCCTGACCGGCGTGGGCAATCGCCGCAAGTTCGACGCCGTGCTGCAGGGCGAATGGGATGCCGCGGCGGTGGCGGGCACGCCGTTGTCGCTGATCATCATGGACATCGATTTCTTCAAGTCCTTCAACGACTACTACGGCCACGTGCAGGGCGACGCCTGCCTGAAGCAGATTGCATCGGTGCTGCGCGACGCGCTGGGCGAGCACCACTTCCTGGGCCGCTTTGGCGGCGAGGAATTCGCGATGGTGCTCGGCAATACCGACGCCGATGCCGCCGTGAAGGTGGCCGAGCGCTGCCGCGAGCTGATTGCGGCGGCGGCCATTCCGCACCTGCGCTCGCCGTACGACCAGCGCGTGACGGCCAGCTTCGGGGTGGGGACGATGGTGCCGAACGGCAGCACCGATGCCACAGCCTTCCTGAACCTGATCGACGCGCAGCTCTATCACGCCAAGGACAACGGCCGCAATCGCATCGCGGCCGTGGATCGCGCCGGCATGCGGGGCGACGCGTTCAAGGTGCATTCGCGATGACCGTGCAGTGGCCTGCGCCCACGGCGCGGCTGCTGCTGCGGGCCTGGTGCGAGGCTGACCGCGCGCCGTTCCGCGCCATGAACGCCGATCCGCGCGTGATGGCATGCTTTCCGTCCACGTTGACCGATGTGCAGAGCGATGCCCTGTTCGACCGCATCGTGGCGCATCATGCGCAACACGGCTTTGGCCTGTGGGCAGTGGCGCTGAAGGCGCCGGCCGGCGACTCTGCATTGATCGGCTTTACCGGACTGAGCATTCCGGCATGGCAGGCGCCCTTTGGCCCGTGCGTGGAGATTGGCTGGCGCCTGGCCCATGACCACTGGGGGCACGGCTATGCCACCGAGGCCGCCCGGTCGGCGCTGGCCTACGGATTCGATGTCCTCCAGCTTGGCGAGATCGTGTCGTTCACGGCTGCGGTCAATCACCGATCCGCGCGCGTCATGCAGCGGCTGGGCATGCACCACGACGCAGCGGACGACTTCGACCATCCGGCGCTGCCGCCGGGGCATCGGCTCGAACGGCATGTGCTCTACCGGCTGACGCGCCAGGCATGGGCCAGCCAGCCGTGACTTCCTCTGATTCGCAGCGCGATAAATGAAGCTTTTTTGACAGTTTTGCGCGGATGAAGCACACCGCGCCCGCGCCGCCCGTGCGCCGACGCGCGGCGGGTGGAAAGTCCTTTCGCTTCGCACACCATCTGCTAGCCTGAGTCCTTGAGCGGCGCGCCTGTCGTACGCTGAAAACAAGGAAGAACGATCATGGACTCGTCGCGTGTGCCCAGGGCTGTCCAGTGCGCGGTGCGCGCGTTCATGGCGACGATGCTGATCTGTGGTGCATGGGCCGGGCCGGCGATCGCCGGCGATGTAACCGGCGCCGGTTCCACGTTCGTGTATCCGCTGATGTCCAAATGGGCGGCCACGTATTACGCAAAGACGGGGCAGCAGGTCAACTACCAGCCCGTGGGATCGGGCAACGGCATCCGGCAGATCAAGGCGGCCAATGTCACGTTCGGCGCCACCGACATGCCACTCAAGCCTGAGGAACTGCAGCGTGCGGGCCTGGCGCAGTTTCCGATCGTGGTGGGTGGCGTGGTGCCGGTGCTGAACCTGCCCGGCGTGGCACCCGGGCAAATGCGCCTGACCGGGCCGCTGCTGGCGGCAATCTTCCAGGGCCGTATCGTCAAATGGAATGACCCGGCCATCGTGGCGATCAATCCCGGTGTTTCATTGCCCGACATGGGCATCACGGTCGTCCATCGCAACGACAGTTCTGGCACCACGTTCAACTGGACCGATTTCCTCTCCAAGGTCAGCCCCGAATGGCAGGACGCCGTCGGTGCCGGCACCACGGTGAAATGGCCGCTGGGTATGGGCGCCAGCGGCAATGACGGCGTCGCGGTCTATATCCGCAACGTGAAGGGGGCGCTGGGCTATGTGGAACTGACCTATGCGTTGCAGCGCAAGCTGCCATATGCCTCGGTGCAGAACCGTGACGGCCACTATGTGCAGCCGTCGCGCGAGTCGTTCAGTGCCGCGGCGGCGGCGGCGGAATGGAATCCCCAGCAGGACTTCTACCAGGTGCTGACGAATCCGCCGGGCCCGGCCGTCTGGCCCATTACCGGCACCGTGTTCGTGCTGATGCCACGGGGCTCGGGTACGCCGGCCGCCACGCGCGATGCGCTGGCGTTCTTCCAGTGGGCGCTGATGGAAGGGCAGGCCGACGTGTCGGCCGAGAACTACGTGGCGCTGCCCGAACCCGTGGTGAGGCAAATCCGCGCGTACTGGATGACGACCTTCAGGTAACGGGCCTGCGGGGCAAGGCCAGCCGCTACGCGCCGCCCGGCGGCCAGATCCATTCCGGCGCCTGCTCGATCAGGCGATCGGCGATTGCGCGCACTTCGGTCATGGCCTGCGTGGCGATGCCGGATGCCGTGGACGCCTTGCGGCTGACGATACCCACCGACCGTACCGGGCCATCCACGATCTCCGCCACCGACATGCCCTTGAGCGACAGCAACGGCATGATGCCCAGGTAGGGCAACACCGCGATGCCCAGCCCCTGCTTGACGAAGCCCGCGATGGTGCCGATCTGGTCGAGCTGCAGCTTGGGGCGGAACACCACGCCACGCTGCAGGAAGGCCGCGCTCATGTATTTCATGGCGGTGCTGGCGTCTGTCATGCTGATCAGCGGCAGGTCGTTCAGGTCTTCCATCCGCGTGCGCGCTCCCAGCCGTTGCCGCCAGGCCACCGGCGCCAGTAACACGAAGCGGTCGCGCAGGATCTCCTCGTAGTGCAGATCGGGGTTCGATGGCGAGGCCGACGCCAGCGCAAAGTCGACCTGGTAGTTGACCACGCGGCGCACGGCCGCCTGGTCGGCGCAGTCGTGAACGCTGATATGCGGCTGGGGGTAGCGCCGCTCCAGCGCCGCGCAAACACCGGGCAGCAGCACATTGGCCAGTGACGGCAGCGCCGCAACGGCCAGGCGGTGCGCCTCCTGTTCGGCCCGGTTCTGCATCTGCTGCAGGCCGGTGTCGAATTCGCCGACGATGCGGCGCGCCATCGGCACCAGCTGTTCGCCGGCAGGCGTCAGCCGCACGCTGCGGGTGGAGCGCTCGAACAGCGCGACACCGAGTTCATCCTCCAGATCCTTCACCGTCTTGCTCAGCGATGGCTGGGTGACAAAGAACTGTTCGGCCGTGCGGCTGAAGTTCAGCGACTGGGCCAGCGCAAGAAAGATGCGCAGCTGACGCGGCGTGACATTCATTCCCGGTACCTATCAATTTATCGATAAATGGAATTTCCGCAATAAATGTAGCGTGCCTAGAATGGGCCGGCAAATTTCACGACAACGTTCGATACGGAGACGCGGCATGCTGGATCTGAATGGCAAGGTGGCCCTGGTGATGGGCTGCGGCGCGGTGGCCAAGGGCTGGGGCAATGGCCGCGCCACGGCGGTACTGATGGCGCGCCAGGGTGCCAGCGTGTTCGGTACCGACCTGCACGTCGAGCACGCCAGCGAGACGCGCGACCTGATCGTGGCCGAAGGTTTCGAAGCCGAAGTCATGGCCTGCGACAGCACCCGGGCAGACCAGGTGGAACAGGCCGTGCAGGCCTGCATGGCCCGGTTTGGCCGGATCGACATCCTGGTCAACAACGTCGGCCTGTCGCAGCCCGGCGGGCCCGTCGACATGGACGAAGCGGTCTGGGACGCGCAGATGCAGGTCAACCTCAAGGGCGCGTTCCTGGGCTGCAAGCATGTCCTGCCGATCATGCAGCGCCAGGGCGGGGGCTCCGTGATCAACGTGGCATCGGTGGCCGGCCTGCGCTACGTGGGCAAGCCGCAGGTTGCCTATGCCGCCGCCAAGGCGGGACTCATGCATTTCACGCGCACTACGGCCGTGATTCACGCCCCCGACAATATCCGCCTCAACTGCGTGGTGCCGGGGCTGATGCATACGCCGCTGATCGAGGGGCTGGCCGCCAAGTATGCGAAGGGAGATACCGCAGGCTTTATCGCGCATCGCAACAACCAGGTGCCGATGAAGCGCATGGGCGACGGCTGGGATACCGCGCACGCGGCACTGTTCCTGGCGGCGGACGAAAGCCGCTACGTGACCGGCACGGAGATCGTGGTCGACGGCGGGCTGGTGGCCGCAACGCGCTGACAGGCTTCACCCCGTGGCGTATTTGCCTGGACGGGCCGCAGAGTCCGCCGGCATCGAGTCATCACCCAATCAAAACAGGAGACAACGATGGCACGCATTTCCCGACGTCTGTTTGGTGCCGCCGCGCTGGTGGCGACCGCCATGGCGGCGATGCTGGGCACGGCGCCCGCCAGGGCGCAGCAACCGTATCCGAACCAGCCCATCCGCCTGATCGTGCCGTTCGCGCCGGGGGGCGCCGTCGACCAGACCGCGCGCACGATCTCCAACGCGCTTGGCAAGCAACTCGGGCAGACCGTGGTGATCGAGAACAAGCCCGGTGCCAGCGGATCGCTGGGGGCGGGGGATCTGGCACGGGCCCGCCCCGACGGCTATACGCTGATGCTGGCCCTCGATTCCCAGGCGGTGAACCACTACACGGTAAAGAACCTGCGCTTCGATACGTTCACCTCGTTCGACTACCTGAGCCTGCTGGTGACCACGCCGCAGGTGCTGGTGGTGCGCAGCGACATGCAGGTGAAGAACGTCGACCAGCTGGTGGCCTACCTGAAGACGCATCCGGAGACGTCGTACGGATCGGCGGGCACCGCATCGGCGGGCCACGTGAACAGCGCCCAGCTGAACATCGCGAAGCAGCTGTCGACCACGCATATCCCGTACAAGGGGGCTGCGCCGTTGCTGACCGATCTGCTTGGCGGGCATATCCAGTACGCGTTCGCGGGCCTGTCGGTGATGCTGCCGCATATCCAGGCCGGCAAGATCCGCGCCCTGGCGGTCAGCTCGCCCAGGCGCTCGGCGATGCTGCCCGATGTGCCGACCATGAGCGAATCGATCCCGGGCTTCGAGTATCCGACGTGGATCGGCCTGGTGGCGCCCAAGGGGCTGCCGCCGGACGTGCGCGAGAAGATCCTGACGGCCACTCGCGAAGTCATGCATGATACGGAGGTGTCGAAGCGCTTCGCGGAGAACGCGTTCGATATCGTCAACAACAGCCCCGAAGCATTCTCGGCGCGCGTGAAGAAGGATTCGGACGTGATGGCCGATCTGGTCAAGCGCAGGATCATCGTCGCGGAATAGGCCGGCAAGGCAGGCACCACGGAACACAGGAACACAGGAATACAGGAAGGAGAACACGACACCATGGCAAACATTCCCTATGCCGATCTGTCCGATCCAGCGGTGCGTCCGCTGGTGGACCGCATCACGGCCGAGCGCGGCGGCGTGCTGCATCTGTACCAGATGCTGCTGCACGCCCCGCCCGTGGCCGAGGGCTGGCTGGCGTACCTGACGGCGATCCGTCAGAAATCCAGCTTGCCTGGCGCCTTGCGTGAACTGGTCATCATGCGTGTCGCCATTCTCAATGGCGCGCCGTACGAGGCCGACCAGCACGCGCCCATTGCGCTGAAGGAAGGCATGACGCAGGCGCAACTGGACGACCTGCCGGCCTGGCAGGACAGCAGCCTGTTCGATGACACGGAACGTGCGGTGCTGGCCTATACCGATGCCATGACGCGCAACATCCAGGTGGAAGCCTCGGTGTCCGAGGCCATCCGCCAGCGCTTCCCGCATCGGCAGGTGGTGGAGCTGACGGCCACCGTCGCCGCCTACAACATGGTGTCGCGCTTTCTGGAGGCGCTGCAGGTGCATTCGCACGACGCGCGCTAGCCGGGTTGCGATGGAGGGGGCCGGCGCTCAGGCGTTGGCCGTTGGCCGGGCCACGGCGAGCAGCAGGTCGAACCATGTGCCGTGCGCGTCGGCCTGCCAGCCGATGGTGGCGCCGATGGCCTGGGCGCGGCGGTGCAGGTTGGTCAGTCCGCGTCCGCCGCGCGTGGGCGAGACGGCGCCGGGGTCGAACGGCGCACCATTGTCATGGATGCGAACCGTCACGGTGTCGTCCACCGCGTGGGTCTGAACACGGATCACGGTGGCATTGCCGTGCTTCAGGATATTGGTGAACACTTCCTGCACGATACGCAGCACGTGCAACGCGCCTTGCGGGTCCAGCCACTGCAGCGGCGGCACGTCTTCCACTTCCCACACCAGCCCGATGCCCGCCGCCTCCAGACGCGGGCCCAGCCGGTAACGCAGCGTTGCCAGCAGCAGGAGCAGGTCTGCGGAATCCGGTTCCAGCGAGTCGATGGTGAGCTTGAGGTCGTCAATGCACTCGCGCAACAACTGCGCGACATCGATCTCCGCGCCGCGCTGCTCGACCACCCGCAGCGCGCTCATCAGCGATGAACCCAGCCCGTCGTGCATGTCTTCCAGCAGGCGCTGGCGCTCCTGCGCCAGTGTCTCGCGACGCTCGATCTCCCGAAGCTGCCGATGGCTTTCGTTGAGTTCGGCTTCGCGCTGCGCCAGACGCATCGCCAGGCTTGCATTGACCTGCGCTACCTGGTCCAGCGCGCCGATGTAGCGGCGGTACATCAGGTACATGAACAGCAGCAGCTGTACGCAGCCCAGATACGACAACAGGTAGATGCCTTCGATACTGATGCGGTAGTTCTGCAGCAGCACGTCGTGCACGGCGATGGGCGTGCTCATCGCGTTCCAGATCGAGAACAGCAGCGCCTCGCGCGAGCGGGCGCGCCACGACGCCTGCAGCGCGGCAATCGACGCCGTCAGGTTCAGGCAGACCAGCAACAGCTGCGCGAGCGGAAACAGGAACACCGCATGCGTGAACCAGGACAGCGGCAACGTGCTGGTCGCCAGGAAGACCACGATGCAGGTCAGCGCCGCTTCGAGCCGCCGGTAGCGCACGTCGAGGTAACGGAAGATGAAGACGTAGCACGCGAGGATCAGCCAGGCAATGCTGTTGAACGCCAGCCAGGTGAACCAGGCTTCGGGGATCGGCAGCGGATCCTGCCCCACCAGGTACTGCAGCGTATGCAGGAAGTAGCTGCCGGCGGCCAGGAAGCAGAGCAGGTAGCGCGATTCCGCGCGGCGCCGGCACCAGACCATCAGCGAGAAGATGCCGATTGCCAGCAATGCGCCGCTGGACAGATAGGGGAACTGCGTCTGCAGGAAGCTGCGCACGGCATAGCGCCATAGCAGCTGCCCGTTGGTGCCGATGCGCATGGTCGACAGCGCGCCGCCGACCTGCCCGGTCATATCCATGCGCACGACGATGTCGTGCGGGTGTGGCCCCAGCGGAATCCAGAGCGGATAGTTGTAGCTGTTCCAGACGGGACCGGCGCGCGAGTGCCAGCGCAGCTGGCCGTCGACATAGACGGCCAGGCGGCCCACGGTCTGCCATCGGGCCGCGTAGAGATACAGCGGATCGCCCGCGTTGGCGGTGCCGGTGGCATCGGGCACCTGTACGCGCACCCACACCGTGCTGACCGCGCCGTTGTCGAGCGAATCGGGCGTGATCTGGCGCGGCACCACGACGGGCAGGGGCGTTTGACGCCAGGGCTCGGCGTCTGCTGGCATGACCAGTTGCATCGGCGGCGATTCGAGCGACCCGTCAGGCGTGATGCGCAGCTGCGCGGTGGCGAGATGCAGGGGCAGGCTGGCCGCATGGGCGCATGCGCTGGCGAGGATCGCCGTCACGCACAGTGCCAACGCCAGCCATCGGTGCCAGATAAGCCTAGCGGTCATCGAGCAGGCCCTGCATGCGCGCCACGTTGATGGCTTCGACCTTCGAATGCACGTCCAGCTTGACGTAGATGCGGCGCACGTAGGTCAGCAGCGTGTGGCGCGACACCCCGAGGCGCTGGGCGATCTCGTCGTGAGAAAAGCCGCGCGTGATATCGGTCAGCACCTGGTATTCACGGGGCGACAGCGTCGTCGGCGGGATGGCGGCAGGCGGCAGGGGAGGAGGTTCGGCGGGGGCATCCGATGCTGGCGCGCGCATCCGTAGCAGCACCTGCCGGGCAATCAGCGGGCTCATCGGACTGCCGCCCTGATGCAGCGAACGAAGTTCGCGCACGATGTCCGCCGCACTGCTGTCCTTGAGGAGATAGCCCGTGGCGCCAGCGGCAATCGAACGCATGACGTGGGATTCGTCGCCGAACACGGTGGCCACCATGATTTCGCAGCGTGGCCAGGCGGTGCGGGCGGCGTGGATCGCATCGATGCCGGAGCCGTCGGGCAGGCCAAGGTCGATGACCAGGATGTCGGCCGGGCTGGAATCGCGCAGCAACGACAGCCCCGCGGACAACGTGGCCGCAGTGCCGGCCGAACGCATGTCCGGAGCGCTGGACAGCGCCTGCATGAATGCGGTGCTGAAGCGTGGATCGTCCTCGATCAGGGCGACACGGACAGGCGGGGCAGGCTGGACAGGCGGATTGGGGCGGGTGTTCGTCACGAGGCGTCGGGTTGCGAAGTCGTCAAGGCTGCGCACGACGACTCTGGCAGCGGCTCGTGCAACCGCGAACGTCCCTACTCAAGAGGGGAGGTGGCCTTATGTCACATGTTCGGGGGACATACACGCCGCGAGGATAAGGCTACGATTCGCCCGAATTGTTGCACGCGTTGCGCGGATGCGAAACCACGGCGCAAAACGTGCATGCACCAAAACAACAGACGGGGAAGAGGGGCAGCATGAAGATTGCGACGACGCAACGGGCATTGGGTGCACTGGCGGGTGCATGGATCGTCAGCCTGGCATTGGCCGGGTGCGGCGGGGGTGATGGGGGAAGCAGCGGGGCAGCAAGCAGTGCCGGCAACGGCTCGGCAGGCGCCGGCGGTAGCGCGGGCACCGGCGGCAGCGGCAGCACCGGTGGCTCGGGTGGCACGGGAGACAACGGTGGTGGCGGGTCGGTCACGCCCGCTGCAGTCACCTATATGGGCGTCATCAGTTTTGGGGACACCATTGCCGTCACGCTCGACGCGCCGGCAGCCGGCAAGCTCAAGATCCGGTTTGCGGATTCCGCGTTCGGTCTGAGCGGCACGCTGGTCGGCGACTATACGAAGAACGGTGGCATCTACACCGTCGCCAACCTTGCCGTGGACGACGCAGATCCGCCGCCTGCCTTCGTGTCGGCGCTGATCGGGTCGATCACGGCGGCGTTCACGGTATCGGGCACGACGTTGACCGGCGAAATCGCGGGGCTGCCGAAACAGCTTGGCGGTGGCAAGCTGTCGGGCCATATCAGCGCCAGCAGCGTGTCGACGGTCCAAACGCCCGCCAGCCTGGCCGGCATCTACAGCCTGATCAGCACGCAGTCCACGTACTACGCGTCAAGTGGCAACCTGCAGGTGCAGTTCGGATTTGCCAGCCAGATGCGCCTCGGTGCCGATGGGTCGGTGCGCATGTGCCAGGCCGGGTACAGCGACACCTGCAGCAACGCGGCGCTCGGCAGCCTGACGCTGGCCGACCAGACCCGCTATCCGGGCGCGTACGAACTGACGCTGGGCGGGAAGCTCCAGGGGCGCGTGTTCGCCCTGCCAGCCAACGGCGTGCAAACGCTCTACCTTGACCTGAACTATCCCAACAACATGGGTGATCCGATCACCGGCGTCGCGATCTTCCGTCCCGCGCAGACGCTGAGTGCCGCTCAGGTGGCCGGTCGCTGGACGTGCGCGCAGCCTGCCGTGTCGTTTCTGCGGTCGCCGACGCTGGGCATACCTGTTGTGATGGATGGAACGATGCAATCGGGTGCGTTCACGATTTCCGCCGATGGCGAGATCACCGACGTTGCCTCGGGATCTGCGGCCACGCTCTACACGAATTTCTCCAGGAACTCGACGGGCGGGGCCGCGCAGATGGTAGTCATCGACGGCATCATGTCGACCGAATGGACCGTGCCGGAGGGCGCGCTGGGCACGCGCGCGCAGGTATTCCTGCCGCTGGACGCCTCAACGATGGCCTATTTCGCGGAGGTGCAGGTGCCATATCTGGATGTGCCCTTTACCGGCTCCGCACTGGTCCAGGGGAAATGCAGCAAGGCGGGTTAGCCGTCCGCAAGCCGGAAGCAACAAAAACGCCCCGTGGCATCTCTGCCACGGGGCGTTTTTTTGTCCGATGCATCATGCAGTCCGCGCGGGGCGGCCCACATGATGCCAGGATCAGGCGCTCAGGCCTTCACGGTGTCCAGCGCGGCGTTCAGCGTCTTGCTCGGGCGCATGATGGCTTCGAGCTTGGCGTCGTCCGGCTTGTAGTAGCCGCCGATATCCACCGGCTTGCCCTGCACGTCGCCCAGTTCGCCGATGATGGTCTTTTCGTTTTCCGTCAGTGTCTTTGCCAGCGGCGCGAACGTCTTTGCCAGGTCGGCGTCTTCCGTCTGCGCGGCCAGTTCCTGGGCCCAGTACATGGCCAGGTAGAACTGGCTGCCGCGGTTGTCGAGCTGGCCGGTCTTCGGCGACGGGCTCTTGGCGTTGTCCAGCAGCTTGCCGGTTGCGGCGTCCAGCGTCTTGGCCAGCACCTTTGCGCGGTTGTTGCCCGACTTGATGCCCAGCTCTTCCAGCGACACGGCCAGCGCCAGGAATTCACCCAGCGAATCCCAGCGCAGGTGGTTTTCTTCCACCAGCTGCTGCACGTGCTTCGGAGCCGAACCGCCCGCGCCCGTTTCGTACATGCCGCCACCGGCCATCAGCGGCACGATCGACAGCATCTTGGCGCTGGTGCCCAGTTCCATGATCGGGAACAGGTCGGTCAGGTAGTCGCGCAGGATGTTGCCGGTCACCGAGATGGTGTCCAGGCCGCGGATCACGCGCTCCAGCGTGTAACGCATGGCGCGCACTTGCGACATGATCTGGATGTCCAGGCCCTTGGTGTCGTAATCCTTCAGGTAGGTTTCCACCTTCTTGATCAGCTCGGCCTCGTGCGGACGGTACGGGTCCAGCCAGAACACGGCCGGCATGCCCGAGTTGCGGGCGCGCGTGACGGCCAGCTTCACCCAGTCGCGGATCGGCGCGTCCTTGACCTGGCACATGCGCCAGATGTCGCCCTGCTCGACCTGCTGCGTCAGCGCCGTCAGCACTTCGCCGGTGGCGTTGTCGACGATGCGGGCTTCGCCGTCTTCGGGGATCTCGAAGGTCTTGTCGTGCGAACCGTATTCTTCAGCCTTCTGCGCCATCAGGCCGACGTTCGGCACCGTGCCCATCGTCACCGGGTCGAAGGCGCCGTTGGTCTTGCAGAAGTTGATGATTTCCTGATAGATGCGGGCGAACGTCGATTCCGGGATCAGGCACTTGGTGTCCTTGGTACGGCCGTCGGCACCCCACATCTTGCCGCCGATACGGATCATGGCTGGCATCGAAGCGTCGACGATCACGTCGTTCGGTGCGTGCAGGTTCGAGATGCCCTTGGCCGAATCCACCATCGCCAGTTCCGGACGATGTTCGTGGCAGGCGTGCATGTCGCGGATGACTTCTTCCTTCTTCGACTCCGGCAGCGCGTCGATCTTGGTGTACAGGTCAACCAGGCCGTTGTTGACGTTTACGCCCAGTTCGTCGAACAGCTTCTGGTGCTTGGCAAAGGCGTCCTTGTAGAAGACCTTGACGGCGTGGCCGAACACGATCGGGTGCGACACCTTCATCATGGTGGCCTTGACGTGCAGGCTCAGCATGACGCCGGTCTTGCGCGCGTCTTCCATCTGGTCTTCGTAGAAGGCCAGCAGGGCCTTCTTGCTCATGAACATGCTGTCGATGACCTCGCCATCCTGCAGCGAGACCTTCGGCTTCAGCACCACGGTCTTGCCGCTCTTGGTCACCAGTTCCATGCGGACTTCACGTGCCTTGTCCAGCGTGATCGACTTTTCGCCGTGGTAGAAGTCGCCGTGCTTCATGTGGGCCACGTGCGTGCGCGAGGCCATGCTCCAGTCACCCATGCTGTGCGGGTGCTTGCGGGCGTAGTTCTTGACGGCGGCCGGCGCGCGGCGATCGGAGTTGCCTTCGCGCAGCACCGGGTTCACGGCGCTGCCCAGGCACTTCGAGTAGCGCTTCTGGATGGCCTTTTCTTCGTCGGTCTTCGGATCTTCCGGGAAGTCGGGGATCTTGTAGCCCTTCGACTGCAGTTCCTTGATCGCGCTGACCAGCTGGAACACCGAGGCGCTGATGTTCGGCAGCTTGATGATGTTGGTGTCCGGGTCCTGCGTCAGGCGGCCCAGTTCGGCCAGGTTGTCCGGCACGCGCTGTTCTTCGGTCAGGAATTCCGGGAATTCGCCCAGGATACGGCCAGCCACCGAGATGTCGCTGGTTTCGACGTTCACGCCGGCCGGGCCGGTGAACGTGCGGATGATAGGCAGGAAGGCACTGGTGGCCAGCAGCGGAGCTTCGTCGGTTAGGGTGTAGATGATGGTGGGCTGCTGGTTGCTCATCGCTTATCTCGCATCAAATTCGGGTTGGGAAATGCCACGCCCGGGTCGCGGTGCGGGGCAAGATTCGAATTTTGCCTGATTTTGCATGGCGGAGGTACGCTCCTTCATGTGAAATTTGTGTGCTGTATGCAGCGGCATTCAACGCTGCTTTGCGCATCTGTCAGGCTTCAGCATGCAATGGCTTGCAAGTTCATCAATTTAGGTCGGAATCCGGAACCTGCAAAATTCTCGATTCTTATGTCTTATAGAAGAGTTCGAGTACGGTGCTCGGGTATTTGCTCCCGGCGTGTGATGATTTAGCAACTTATGTCGATGGCGATCAGGTGTGGAAGGTCGCGCCATCGCGGGCCACCTCGGGCGGCTCGCCGCCCCGCTCGAAATCCGCAATGATCTGGGCGCCGAACAGCAGCAGGGTGGCGGCAATCTCCAGGCTGAGCAGCACGACGATGGCTGTGGTCAACGATCCATAGACCTTGCCGACCTGGGAAAGTGTCGAAAAGTACCAAACCAGCACATGGCGAGAGATTTCCCACAGGACGGCGGCAAAGACCGCCCCGGCCAGCGCGTGCCGCACTGACAGCCGGCCTACCGGCATCACCAGGTAGATCGACGTCAGCAGCAGGATCTCGCCCAGGAAACCCAGCCCGTACAGCAGCCAGCCGGACAGGCGGCCCAGCGACCAGTCGTGGCCCAGCACCTCCAGATGCCGTTCGCCGATGGTCTGCAGGCCGCCCGCCACCACGGTCACGATCAGCAGCCCGATGCTGAGCACGAGGATGTAGCAATAGGGCAGGATCGCGGACACCAGGAAATGGCGCCGCCGGATGGCCACGCGATGGATGAAGATCACCGACATCGCGTTTTCCAGCACCGTGAACGCCAGCGAGCTGAAGAAAATCATCGTAATGGCCAGTACCCAGCCGATGACGCCGCGATTGTTGAGAAAGCGGGCAAGTTCGGTGACCAGCGCATGCGATTGTCCCGGCAGCAGCCATTCCAGATAGCGCTCCAACGTTTCGAGCAATTCGACGGGATCCAGCACCTGCGACAGGCCGATCAGCATCAGGATCAGCAGCGGCACGATCGAGAGCAGCGCGTAGTAGGCCACGGCGCCGGCCAGCAGCAGGCCCTGGTTGGCGCGAAAGTGGACCAGCGCATCGAGCAGGAACCGGCCGGGGTGGCGGAGCACCAGGCGGATACGGGCGTCGAGGAGTTGCATGGCGGCACACCGGGACGGGGTGCCCTCAATGTGGCCGAGGGCGGCGCATTAGGCAAGGGGATGTTGTCTGACACGGTGCCGTACGCCCCCCTATAATGGTCCGTCCCTTTCGACAAGACCAACAAGAACACCTCATCGGGAAGCCCCCATCATGCTCACCTGGCACGAACTCGCGTTCTTCTCCCTGGCCTGTCTGATCCTGGTGCTGACACCGGGCCCGAACATGATCTACTGCGTGTCGCGCGCGCTGTGCCAGGGGCGAGGCGCCGGACTGGTTTCGCTGGCGGGCGTGCTGCTTGGATTTGTCGTCCACCTGATGGCTGCGTCGCTGGGCCTGACCGCCTTGCTGATGGCCGTGCCATTCGCGTTCGATGCGATCCGGCTGATGGGCGCGGCCTACCTGCTCTGGCTGGCCTGGCAGGCGGTGCGTCCGGGCGGCAGCGCGCCGTTCCAGGCGCGCACGTTGCCGGCCGATCCGCCGCGCAAGCTGTTCAGCATGGGGTTCGTCACGAACCTGCTGAATCCCAAGGTTGCCATGTTCTACCTGTCGTTCTTCCCGCAATTCCTGCATCCCGAAAACGGCTCGGTGCTGATGCAGAGCCTGCAGCTTGGTGCCGTGCAGATCGGCGTCAGTGGCGCGGTGAACTGCCTGCTGGTGCTTGGCGCGTCGGGCATCACGGCATTCCTGTCGCGCAGCGAGCGATGGCTGCGCGCCCAGCGCTATGTCATGGGTACGGTGCTGGGTGCGCTGGCGTTGCGGATCGCGATGGCGGATCGCAGGTAAGCGAACCCGAACGGGCCCGGGCAAGGGCGCCGCGGCCGGTCAGTGGGCGCCGTACGGAAAGCGGGTTTGCGCCGCCATCTGCGACAGGTGATCGCGCAGGTGGGCCAGTTCCGCGGACAACTGCAAGGTCAGGAAAGCATGGGAGCTTTGCCCGATCGACGGGTCGTCCGGGTGCGGCGATGGCAGCGACGGGTGCAGATGCACCATCGTCTGGTCGCCCGCTTCCAGCGCGGACGCCATCTCCAGCAGCAGGTCACGGATGTTGTGCTCGTCGCTGGTGTCTTCCACGGCATCGGGGTCGATGGCGGCCAGCATCTCCAGGGCGCTGATGCAGACGCGGGCGCTGTGCTGGACTTCTTCCAGGTCGGACGTGGGCACCCGGGTTTCCTTGGACACCGACGGAATCAGGCTGCGCATCTGCACCAGCAGGCCCGACAGCTTCATCATGTCCTGCTGCCGTTCCTTCTCGTCGCGCTGGCCCCGCTCGATCTTGGCATGCACCGCCGCACACGCGCGTAGCAGGCTGGCCAGCTTGAACCGCCAGGAATATGACGCATACGCCGGGAATGCGAATGAGAACACCAGCGCGATGGCGGTGCCGATCAGGACATCGACGGTGCGCCACAGCGCGTCATAGACGTCCTGGTTGCCGTGCCCGGCCGTAATGACCACGGTCACGGCTGCCAGCAAGGCGATATATCCGCCCTTGCCTACGGCGTGGTAGGCGCAATAGCCGCAGATGACGGCCATCAGGCCCCAGGTCAGCGTGGGGATGCCGAAGTAGTTTTCCTGGATGATCAGGAACAGGCCGATCAGGGCGCCGATCACCGTGCCGGCGCCGCGCTCGGCGGCCCGCCGGCGGATATTGCCGTGGTGCTGCAGCCCGCCGATGACCACCAGCACGGTGATGGTGGCCCATTCGCCGTGCGGAATATTGATACCGGTAGTGAGCGCAATCGACACCAGCAGGGCCAGCGCCACGCGCGTGGCGTGGAAGATGCGGGCTTGCCGGAATCGTCGGTCGGGGTCTAACAGCGCGCTGGTTGTTTTTCGCAGGGCCTCGAACATGGCGGCGATCACCGTGCGGAGATCTGAACGCTTCGAGTGTATAGAGCGCGGCCCATGTTCCGCAATGTTTACATTCTGCGGAGGGGCCGGCCGGGTCAGGCCCGGCGTCGTGCTGTCGAGGTCCACGGCGGTGTCGGCCAGCCGTGGCAATCAGGAGGGGTCTTTGGTGCGGGTACGCGAGACCGCCGACATGATGCCGATGCCGAGCACGATCACGCAGGCGATGCCGATATAGACATGCGCCACGCCGGCCACGGAGAGCCCCCAGGCGATGCCGCCCACCAGTACCACGAGACCGATCACATAGAGCAGGAATGACATGGCTGTACCTCCGGACATTGTTTTGGTTACCGGACGTCACTCCGCTGCGCCGGCAGGCTGCAGCGGGTGGCTCAATGTCAATGTAGGGAGGATGCCCGTCGTTCGCGATCAGGCAATGGCCGAGCCTTGCGTAGGCAGGCTCTGACGCGCCGGCGGCCCGGCGTGCGCTTCAGCCTGCCGCCAGGCTTACGCCGCTGGCAGCCGCCTGGGCCTTGCCGTCGCGGCCGTACATCTCGTTCGGGGTCATGCCGCCCTGGCGCAGCACCTGGATGGCTTCCTGCGTGAATTCCAGATGGGCGTTGACGATGGCGCCATTCAGGTCGTTGGCGTCCTTGGCCTTGTGGGCGAAGAACACCACCTTGCGCCAGGCCTCGGCCACGGCCGGTTCCACTTCGCGGCCAACCAGCAGGCCGCCGTCGCCCGCGCGCAGGCCAAGGGCGATCATCTGCGCCTCGCGGGTGGCAGAGGCGCGCGTCAGCGCCTGAGCCAGTTCCATCTTCTTGTTGAGCAGTTCGCTCAGTGCCTGGAAATCCTGCCGCTTGATGGCATCGCGCTCTTCCGAGAGGGTGCGCCCGAAAGCGGCGATTGCGTTGGCTTCTACCGAAAGGGACTGGATCAGCGCTGCTTGGCTCATGTCAGGTTCAGGATTGGCTGCCGCCCTGGCTCAGCTCATGCAAAGAGGCGAGCAGGCCATCGGCGATCTTGCTGGGATCGATCTTGATCCGGCCTTCCGCAATGGCCTGACGGACTTCCGCAACCTTGGCAGCGTCGATGTCGCTGTCGCTGTCCTGCGTCAGGCGCGCACCGATGTCGCGCACCTGTGCGGCCAGCGGGCTGACGCGCACGCCGGTCAGGGCGGAGGGGTCCGTAGACGTGGCACCGTTGGCGCCCGCACGGGCGTTGCCTTCGGTAGCCGCAGTGTCGGCGGGCCGGGACGGAGTGGAGTTGTTGATCTTCACGGTGAAATCCTTGCTGGGTTCCTCTGAGTTATCGACCCGACGACCGGAAACTTTAGGCTGTTCGCCGGCAGATTTCCGGGTTTTCGGGTCGATCCCGGAGCAGATGCCCCGCATTCTCGCACGGTCGGTCTGCGCCGGTTGGTACGGCTGTCTGCTTCCTGCTGCTTCGGGGATCCCAGCCCGTGTGATGACTAACTTCCCGCTACTGCAAAAACTGCAAAAAAGTGATGTATCAACTTCTTTCCGGCTGTTCTTACTGCTGGAGCACCACCGTGTCGCCGCTGCGGACCACGCCGCTCACCACCTGGCCGTTGCGCAGGCGCACCTGCACGGCGCTGCCGGTGGCGGCATCGGTCAGTACCTTGCCTTCGCTGCTCAACTGGAACGAATCGCCCATGACGGTCACGTTGACGGTCTGGCCCGATTTCACGGCAATCGGCTTCTTGATCAGGTCGGTGCGCATCGGCGATCCGGCCGCGACGCGATTGGCAACGACCGAACCATCCACCTGCGACAGATCGGTCACCACCGCACGCGGCAGCGCGCCCAGGTCGCCCTGGCGCAACTCCAGATCGGCCGCCGTGATGGTCTCGCCCGGGCCCATGGACCGGGCGGCCACGTAGTAGTCAGTCAGCACTGACACACGGGCCTGCATGTAGCGCGTCCAGGGGCGTTCGCCACCGCAGCGCAGTCCCACGTTCACGCGGCCATAGGGCGCGGCGCCGGCGGGCAGGAACGGTTCGGGGTCCACGCATTCGGGCGCGCGGCCGCCCGACGGCGGCACCACCTGCACGCTGACCTTGCCCGGCAGCCCGATGGACTGGCGCAGCAGGAACTGTTCGACGGCGACCCGCGCGGGGTCGTCGTTGGCAAAAGGATTGCGGGCGGTCTGTGCCTGCGGGGCGCCCTGGGGCGCGACCGGCGTGACCTGGGCGGTGGCCGACACCGGGCCGGCCAGCGCAAGGCCGGCCAGTGCCATCAGCGCGGTGGCCTGTCGATGGAAAGTCATAGGGTCATCCCAGCAAGGATGGGGACGGCAGCGGATGCCGGGGAGGGGAACTGGCGGTGCGCCGCGTATACCCGTCCGGCGTGCGATGCCGTCGCACAACAGTTGAACATCTGTAATCGTTGCGCGCCGCGTGCCCTGCGTGAATGGAGCCGTGTCGCGCGTTGACCGGAGCGCCTTGTGCGGCGCGGCCCGGGGCCGCAAAACGGCGTCCGGCCATGCCAGTCAGTGGGAGCCATTGTAGGCAGCCTCGCGCGAGAAGCCGAACTGGAAATGCGCAGGTTTCTCGTCCCTATTCAGACGATTGGCGTGACAACCCGGCCCCTAAGATGGCAACCCTGAAGAAGCCCGGCCGGGCGTATGCGACAGGTATACCCAGGTCTACGGCAGCTCTCTCCCCGAAATGAAGCCATTGCAGGAAAGGCAGACATCATGGACAGACTCGATGCGGCGTTTCGCTTCCAGCAGGAAGCACTGAGCCTGCGGACCCAGCGGCAAGGCGTAATCGCCTCCAACATCGCCCACGCGGATACGCCGGGCTACAAGGCACGCGACTTCGATTTCGCCAGCACGCTGGCCCAGTCGGTGGAACGCGGCAACCAGCAGCGCGACGGCGTGTCGCTGTCGACCACGTCCGCACGCCATCTGCCCGCGCAGGCGCCCGCCATGAGCACGAGCGACCGCGACCTGCAGTACCGCATTCCGCTGCAGTCGAGCATCGACGGCAACACCGTGGAAATGGACACCGAGCGTGTGGCGTTTGCCGACAACACGGTGCACTACGAAGCGGGCCTGACCGTGATGAGCTCGAAGATCAAGACGATGCTGTCGGCCATCCAGCAGTAACGGGAGAGACACCATGGCTTCCATGAATATTTTCGACGTGGCCGGCTCGGCCATGGCCGCGCAGTCGCAGCGCATGAACGTGACGGCGTCGAACCTGGCCAACGCCGACAGCGCCGTGGCGCCGAACGGCCAGCCGTATCGCGCCAAGCAGGTCATCTTCGAGATGGCACCCACGCCCGGCCAGACCGACGTGGGCGGCGTGCAGGTGGCCGGCGTGCTGGAAGATTCCGCAGCGCCGCGCATGATCCACAACCCCACGCATCCGCTGGCCGACGCCAACGGCTACGTGACGATGCCCAACGTGAACCCGGTGGAAGAGATGGTCAACATGATCTCGGCGTCGCGTTCGTACCAGGCCAACGTGGAGGTGCTCAACACCGCCAAGAACATGATGCTCAAGACGCTGACCATCGGTCAGTAACGGCAGCAGGACCCGAACGAAATCTCTTCCGGAATCAACTGAACAACCATGGCAACTTCCACCGTAGGCAGCAGCACCTCCAACTCTGCCGTGAACCAGGCCCTGCAAAGCGGCAGCGCCAGCGCGGCCGACCTGCAGAACAACTTCCTGACGATGCTGGTCACGCAGATGAACAACCAGGATCCGCTCAATCCGATGGACAACGCCCAGCTGACGTCGCAACTGGCGCAGATCAGCACCGTGAGCGGCCTGCAGACCATGAACGGAACCCTGACGCAGCTGCTGACGCAGACCGCTGCCAGCCGCGCGATGGATTCCGCCAGCCTGATCGGCAAGACCGTGATGGTGCCGGGCTCGGCCGTGAGCGTGGCCGACGGCGTCGCCGGCAAGATCGGTGTCGACGTCCCGTCGACGGCCGACAGCGTGACCGTGCAGGTGCTGGACAAGAACGGCAACGTGGTCCGCAACATCGACATGAAGGGCCAGACCGCAGGCGTGCATGACATCGCCTGGGACGGCAAGAACGACCAGGGCAACGCCGTGGCAGACGGCGACTACACCTTCAAGGTGGCCGCTACCGCCGCCGGCAAGGATGTCACGCCGATCGCGCTGGTCTACGGCAAGGTGCAGGCCATCAGCGGCGACAGCTCGGGCGTGCTGGTCGACCTGGGCGACGGCAAGACCGCCAACGTCGACGACGTCCGCCGCATCTCCTGATAACGAATCACCCGGTCCGGGCATACGCGCGGGCATTTCACGAACGACAGCCTACTTAGGGGAAACATCATGGGTTTTGGTCAAGGGGTAAGCGGCCTCAACGCCGCGGCGTCCAACCTGGACGTGATCGGTAACAACATCGCCAACGCCAACACGGTTGGCTTCAAGCAATCGACCGCGCAGTTCGCGGACGTGTACGCAGGTTCGAAGATCGGCCTCGGCACGCGCGTGAACGCCGTGGTGCAATCGTTCACCAACGGCAATATTTCGACGTCGGGCCGTAACCTCGACGTGGCCATCAGCAACGGCAACGGCTTCTTCCGCCTGACCAACTCCGATGGCCAGGTGTTCTATTCGCGTAACGGCCAGATGAACCGCCTGGACGACGGCCGCCTGGTGAACGCCACCGGCCTGCAGGTCACCGGCTACCCGGCTGGCTCGACCGCCGGCGGTGTGGCACCGCAGCCGATCGTGATCAGCAACGCGCAGATGCCGCCGAAGGCCACCACGAACATCGCGGCCCAGTTCCAGCTGGATTCGCGCAGCACCGTGCCGACCAACCTGTTCGCCAGCAACCCGGCGGCCACTCCGCCGGTGTCGCCGGACTCGTCGATGTTCAGCTACAGCACGGCCATGACCGTGTTCGACTCGCTGGGCAACAAGCAGCAGCTGACCGCCTACTTCGGCAAGTCGGTCGTGGCAGGCCCGCCCGTGGCCGCGGCACCGACCAACGCGTTCGGTGGCAATGACTGGTCGATGAACGTCACCGATTCCGCCGGCAACATCCTGCAGACCGTCACGCTGTCGTTCGACGCCAACGGCGCGCTGCGCGCTCCGACCGCCGCCGCGATGCCGACCGTCACGCTGCCGGCCAACAATGGCGCCGCCGCCATGACCGCCCAGCTCAACCTGACCGGCACCACGCAGTTCGGCGCCGACAACGATCCGAAGAGCATCGTGCAGAACGGCTACACGTCGGGCGCACTGGTGGGCTTCTCGGTGCAGGAAGACGGCCAGATCCTGGGGTCGTATTCGAACGAGCAGACGATGTCGCTGGGCCAGATCGCCATGGCGTCGTTCGGCAACGTCGAAGGCCTGAAGCCGGAAGGCGACAACGTGTGGTCGGCCACCGGTGCATCGGGCCAGGAACTGCTGGGTACGGCAGGCGGCGCGATGGGTACGCTGAAGTCGAATGCCGTGGAAGAGTCGAACGTCGACCTGTCCGGCCAGCTGGTGAACCTGATCGTGGCGCAGCGCAACTACCAGGCCAACGCGCAGACCATCAAGGCGCAGGACACCGTCCTGCAGACCCTGGTGAACATCTGATCGACGCATAGGCTGAAGCACTCGTCATGGACCGCATGCTCTACACCGCCCTGTCGGGCGCCAAGCAGATACTCGACCAGCAGGCCGCGGTATCGAACAACCTGGCCAATGCATCGACGCCGGCTTTCAAGGCGCAGGTGAACCTGTACCGGGCCGTCCCGGTGCAGGGCCAGGAAACGCAGACGCGGGCGTTCACGCTTGCGTCCACGCCCGGCGCCGACATGAAGGCCGGCCCGCTGACCTACACCGGCCGCGATCTCGACGTGGCGCTGCAGGGCAACGGCTGGCTGGCGGTGCAGATGCCTGACGGTTCCGAGGCCTACACCCGCGCGGGATCGCTGCAGGTGTCGGCCGACGGCCAGCTCCAGACGTCTGCCGGCCGCCCCGTGCTGGGCGACGGCGGCCCGATCGCCGTGCCGCCCGGTTCGACCGTGTCGATCGGCACCGACGGCAGCATCGTGGCGCGTGGCCCGGGCGAGGCCGCCAACGGCCTGGCCCAGGTGGGCAAGCTGCGCGTGGTCACGCCGCCGCCCGAGGGGCTGGCACGCGGCGACGACGGCTACTTCCGCCTGCGTCCCGGCGTGGACCCGCTGCAGCAGGACCCCAACGTGCGCGTGATTGCGGGTGCCATCGAAGGCAGCAACGTCAACCCGGTCGAGGCCATGGTGGACATGATTGCCAATGCGCGCCGCTTCGAGATGCAGATGAAGATGATCACGGGCGCCGATACCAACGACCAGCGGGCCAATTCGCTGCTGACGAACAACTGATGAAGCGCGCGGCACCAATCGCACGCTCAATGAATTTTCGAACCAGGACAACTCCATGATTCGCTCTCTCTGGATCGCCAAGACCGGCCTTGATGCGCAGCAGACGCAGATGGACGTGATCTCGAACAACCTGGCCAACGTGTCGACCACGGGCTTCAAGCGCAGCCGCGCGGTGTTCGAGGAACTGATGTACCAGACGATCCGCCAGCCTGGCGCGCTGTCGTCGGACCAGACCGTGCTGCCGTCGGGCATGCAGCTGGGTACCGGCGTGCGCCCCGTGGCCACGGAACGCATCCACACGCAAGGCAACCCGACGCAAACGGGCAACTCGCGCGACGTGGCCATCATCGGCCAGGGCTTCTTCCAGGTGACGATGCCGGACGGCACCACCTCGTACACGCGTGACGGCTCGTTCCAGGTGGACCCGAACGGCCAGCTGGTGACGTCCAGCGGCTTCGTGCTGAACCCGGCCATCACGCTGCCGGCCAACTACACGTCGGTCAACATCGCCCGCGACGGCACGGTGACCGTGATGCAGCCGGGCTCGACCAACGCCGCCACGGTCGGCCAGATCCAGGTTGCCACGTTCCCGAACCCGGCCGGCCTGGAAAGCCTGGGTGAAAACCTGTACGTGCAGACCGATGCCTCGGGCGCGCCGAACACCTCGGTACCTGGCCTGAACGGCGCCGGCACGCTGCAGAACAACTACGTCGAAGCTTCGAACGTGAACGTGGTGGAAGAACTGGTCAGCATGATCCAGACCCAGCGCGCTTACGAAATCAACAGCAAGGCGGTGCAGACGTCCGACCAGATGCTGCAACGCCTGACCCAGATGGGTTAAGAACGGGAATGATCATGGCCGCCACGCAGTATCGCATCGGTGCAATCGTCGTCTATGTCATCGCCGGCCTGGCCGCGCTGGCTAGCGGCGGCTGCGCAATGATGCCCAAGGAGCCACTTGTGCAGATGCCCACCACCGCACGCGCAGAACCGCGCGCGATGGCCCCTGCCACGGGCTCGATCTACGCATCCTCGTACGCGGGAAATCCGCTGTTCGAGGATCGGCGGCCGCGTAACGTTGGCGACATTCTCACGATCGTGATCAGCGAGAACGTCAACGCGAGCAAGAACTCCGCCACCAACGCCAACCGCACCGGCAGCACCGCGCTGGCCTTCAACGCGGTGCCGCGTGCGCTGAGCGGCCTGTTCAGCACCAGCCAGAACGCCGACATCAACGGCGCCAACTCGCTGAAGGCGGGAGGCGGCGCCAGCGCCGCCAACACCTTCAACGGCACGATTACCGTCACGGTGATCGAGGTGCTGCCCAACAGCAACCTGGTGGTGTCCGGCGAAAAGCAGATGGCGATCAACCAGGGTGCGGAGTTCATTCGTTTCTCGGGCGTGGTCAATCCGCGCACGATCACCGGCGACAACGCAGTACCGTCCACCCAGGTGGCGGATGCGCGCATCGAATACACCGCGAAGGGGTACATCGACGAGGCGCAGAACATGGGCTGGCTGCAGCGCTTCTTCCTCAATGTCTTACCGTACTGATCCCGCCATGTTTCTGCCTCCGATGCCTTTCCAAAAGCCAGGCTCGTATTTTGGCACCCCGCCCGGCCGTCTTTCCCGCTCAGGTCGCGCGGTCTCTTTTGCCTGCCTGCTGCTGCTCCTGCTCGCGCTGGGTCTGGGCGCGGGCGCCGCGCACGCGGAACGTCTGAAGAACCTGGCGACGTTCCAGGGTGTGCGCGACAACCCGCTGGTCGGTTACGGCCTGGTCGTGGGCCTGGACAACACCGGCGACCAGACCATGCAGACGCCGTTCACCACGCAGAGCTTGAGCAACATGCTGTCGCAGCTGGGCATTACGCTGCCCGCCGGCAAGAACATGCAGCTCAAGAACGTGGCCGCCGTGATGGTCACCGCCACCCTGCCGGCGTATGCCCAGCCGGGCAGCCAGATGGACGTGGTGGTGTCGTCGATGGGCAATGCCAAGAGCCTGCGGGGCGGCACGCTGCTGATGACGCCGCTCAAGGGCGCCGACGGACAGGTGTACGCCATCGCCCAGGGCAACATGCTGGTGGGCGGCGCGGGTGCGTCCGCCAACGGCAGCAAGGTGCAGATCAACCAGCTGGCCGTGGGCCGTATCGCCAATGGCGCCATCGTCGAACGTGCCGTGGCGTCGTTCCAGCCCGAGAACGGCTTCATGAACCTGGAGCTGAAGGACACCGACTTCGGCACCGCCGAACGCGTGGTCGAGGCCATCAACCGCAACATGGGCCCGGGCACCGCCGCGGCAATGGACGGCCGTGTGGTGCAGGTTCGCACGCCGCAGACGCCCACCGCCCGTGTGGGTTTCATGGCGCGCATCGAGAGCATCGACGTGACGCCGGCCAAGGCCGCCGCCAAGGTCATCCTGAACGCCCGCACCGGTTCGATCGTGATGAACCAGGCCGTGACCGTGGAAGACTGCGCGATTGCCCACGGCAACCTGTCGGTGGTCATCAATACGCAGCCGGTGATCAGCCAGCCCGCGCCGTTCAGCCAGGGCCAGACCGTGGTGGCGCCGGTGTCGCAGATCGACCTCAAGCGTGACGGTGGTTCGCTGCAGATCGTCAAGGCAGGTGCCTCGCTGGCCGCAGTGGTCAAGGGCCTGAACGCGCTCGGCGCCACGCCGGCCGATCTGCAGACCATCCTGGAGGCCATGCGCTCGGCCGGCGCGCTGCGTGCCGAACTGGAGATCATCTGATGTCGGCGGGTAACACGCTGGGCGGCCAGGCCGATGTCTCGCAGCGCTTCGCCCTGGATACCCAGGGGTTCGAGGCGCTCAAGAACCAGGCCCGCGCCGGCAACAACTCGAACACGCTGCAGGCAGCCGCCAAGCAGTTCGAGGCGGTGTTCACGCAGATGGTGCTCAAGAGCATGCGCGATGCCACGCCGTCAGACGGCCTCTTCGACAACGAGCAGACCAAGCTCTACATGTCGATGATGGACCAGCAGATGTCGCAGCAGCTGTCGTCGCGCGGCATCGGCCTGGCCGACGTGATGATCCGCCAGTTGGCGCGCGCCACCGGCACGCAACTGCCGGCTGGCATGAACGCCGCCGGGGGCATCACCGGCGCGAGCGTGCGCGACTCGCAGATGGCGCAACTGCTGGACAGCCGCGGCGCCACCGACGCCGATGGCCCGCCGCCGGTCGGCACCACGCTGCCGGGTACGGCCTGGAACCCCACGGCCGGCCTGCGCCAGTACCAGGGCCAGGCCGACTGGCAAGGCAATGGCCAGACGCAGCTTGGACAGTTGCCGGACGATTCGCCGGAGCACATCAGCAGCTTCGTCAACCGCATGGCCGAACCGGCGATGGCGGCGTCGCGCGCCTCGGGCGTGCCGGCCAAGCTGATCGTGGGCCAGGCCGCGCTGGAGTCGGGCTGGGGCCGCCGCGAGATCCGCAATCCCGATGGCTCGACCACGTTCAATGTGTTCGGCATCAAGGCCGGCGCCAACTGGAAGGGGCCGACCACCGAGATACTGACCACCGAATACGTGGACGGCCAGCCGCAGAAGGTGCGCGCCAAATTCCGGGCCTACGGCTCGTATGAAGAAGCCTGCAACGACTACGCGAAGCTGATCAGCAACAACCCGCGCTATGCCGGTGTGGTGACCGCCTCCAACGCCGAGGAAGCGGCGCATGGCCTGCAGCGCGCGGGGTATGCGACCGATCCGGCCTACGGCGAAAAGCTGGTGCGGATCATGAAGAAAGTCTCGACCTGACGCTCCCGGGCGGTGATGCCAGCCGCAAATGCCGCCAGTTCGTTCCCCATTCAGCGTGACCGTCTAGCGGTCGCGCTGTTTGCGCTTCCGCGTTGGGCTGCAATGAGAGTGAATGCTTACGGCTGGCGCGTATTTCAGCGCATTGCGACGCTAAAGTCGCGCCGCATTTCCGCCGATAACCAACACATCCACCGCCGTCGGCCGTTTGCCGCTGGCTAGCCATTCGATCCGGAGTCAGACAAACATGTCTCTGTTTAATATCGGTCTGTCGGGCCTGAACGTCGCCCAGAACGGCCTTACCACGGTCGGCCACAACTTCAGCAACGCGGCCACGGCAGGCTATACGCGCCAGAACACGATCATTGCGTCGGCCGGCGGCCAGGCCACGGGTTCGGGCTTCTACGGCCAGGGTTCGAACACGATCACCGTGCAGCGCGTGTATGACGGCTTCCTGACCGGCCAGCTGCGTGGCGCCACCTCCGCCAGCTATGACCTGTCGACCTACTCGGACCAGATCCGCCAGATCGACAACCTGCTGGCCGACGAAAAGGGCGGCCTGGCACCGCTGATGCAGAAGTTCTTCGCGGCCGTGCAGGCCGTGTCGGACACGCCTTCGGACCCGGCCACGCGCCAGGGCATGATCTCGTCGGCGCAGGCGCTGGCGGGCCAGATCAAGTCGTCGAGCGATTACTTCAAGCAGCTGCAGAACGGCATCAACACCCAGCTGCAGTCGTCGGTCACGCAGGTGAACGACTACACGAAGCAGATCGCCAGCCTGAACAAGGAAATCTCGCGCATGACCGCCTCAGCCGGCGGCCAGCCTCCCAACGACCTGCTCGACCAGCGCGACCAGGCCGTGGCCAAGCTGACCGAACTGGTGGGCGCCAAGGTGGTGGTGCAGGACGGCGGCACGTATAACGTGTTCGTCGGCAATGGCCAGCCGCTGGTGATGGGCAGCGATTCCTACGACATCAAGGCGGTGCCGTCGTCGAGCGATCCGAGCCGCACCACCATTGCCTACACGTTGCCCAACGGCAACACCGTGGAAGCCGAGCCGGGCGCCGTCACGGGAGGTTCGATCGGTGGCCTGCTGCGCTTCCGCTCGGAATCACTGGACGCCGCGCAGAACGCCATCGGCCGCCTGTCGCTGGCCATCGGCCAGACGTTCAACGACCAGCACAAGCTGGGCATCGACCTGAACGGCGCGATCGGTACCGACGTCTTCTCGCTGGGCTCGCCAACGGTCTTCGCGAACAGCAAGAACACGTCGAATGCCGTGGCCACGGCTACGATCACCAACACCGGCAACCTGACGACCAGCGACTACACGCTGAAGTTTGACGGCACCAACTACACGCTGCTGCGCAAGTCCGACAACCAGGTTGTGGCAAGCAAGCCTGCCGCCACCGCCACGTATCCGATGGCAATCGCTGCCGACGGCTTTTCGGTCAGCATCAATAAGGCAATGGGGGGCGGTGACTCCTTCGAGGTGCAACCCACCCGCAATGCCGCAGCCGGCTTTGGCTCGCTGATCACCGATCCGGCCAAGATCGCCGCGGCGTCGCCGGCGCGCGTGGATGCCAGCACGCAGAACACCGGCACGGTGAAGGCGTCGCTGACGAACGTGGCGCAGCCCCTTTCGCTGCTCGCGGGCAGCCTGACGGCGAAGTACGATTCCGCGACGTCGAAGTATGTGTTTTCCGACGCAAGCGGTGTGCTTGCCACGCAGCCGGCGGCCACGGCCACGGCCACGGGTGTCGACTACACGATCAACGGCATGACGTTCAGCTTCAACGGCACGCCGCAGAATGGCGACACGTTCACGCTGTCGAACAACACGGGCGCGGTGGCCGACAACGGCAACATGCTCAAGCTGGCGAAGCTGCAGACCGCCAAGACCATCAACGGCACGTCGAGCTTCAATGACGCGTATGCCCAGCTGGTCAACGACGTCGGCAGCAAGGCCAAGTCGATCGATATCGCCTCGACCTCGCAGGACAGCATCACGGACCAGATCTACACGGCACAGCAGTCGGTGTCGGGCGTGAACATGGACGAGGAAACCGTGAACCTGCTGAAGTTCCAGCAGCTGTACCAGGCCAACGCCAAGGTCATCCAGGCGGCCAGCACGATCTTCGACACGCTGGTCAGCATCGCCTGATCGCGGACATCCCTGACAACACCGGAAAAGAAGGAATCACGCCATGCGCGTCGCAACCTCCACCCTGTATCACCAGGGCCTGTCCTCGATGAACAGCCAGCAGTCCAACCTGCTGCACGTACAGCAACAGCTGGCTACCGGCCGCCGCGTGCTGACGCCGTCGGACGACCCCGTCGCCGCCACGCGCGCGCTGGGCGTGTCGCAGTCGGTGGCCGTGAACGGTCAGTACACCGCATCGCGCAAGCAGGCCAACGCATCGCTGGGCCTGGAAGAAAACTCGCTGTCGACGGTGACCACCACGCTGCAGAACATCAAGACGCTGCTGGTGAACGCCGGTAACGGCACGCTGAGCGACAACGATCGCGCATCGCTGGCAACGGCCCTGCAGGGCCAGTACGACCAGCTGGTGGGCCTTGCCAACGCCGACGACGGCAACGGCAACTACCTGTTCGCTGGCCTGAAGACCGGCGCCGCACCGTTTGTGGCCGATGCCGCCGGCAACCTCACGTACCAGGGCGACACCGGCCACCAGCTGCTGCAGGTGGACGTGGCCCGCCAGATGGAATCCGGCAACAACGGCGCCGAGATCTTCCAGTCCGTCACGGCCAACGCTGGCTACGTCATCAAGGGCAGCAGCGCGAACAACGGTACGGGCACCTTCAGCTCGATCTCGGTGACCGATCCCAGCAATGCACTGTACGGCCATTCGCTGAGCGTGAAGTTCTCGATCAATGGTGCCGGTGTCACGCAATACCAGGTCACCGATGACACGACGGGCACGGCCGTCGGCGCGGCCACGAACTACGTGGACGGCGGCGCCATCAGCGTGGCTGGTGTGTCGTTCTCGATCAAGGGCGCACCCGCCAACGGCGACACGTTCAAGTTGCAGCCGGCCCAGCAGGCAGGCGCCGACATGTTCGCCAACCTGAAGGACGTGATCACCGCGCTGCGCACGCCGATCGACTCGGGCACTGCCCAGGACGTGGCAGCAGCCAACCTGCAGAACGTCATTGCCACGGGCCTGCGCCAGAACAACAACTCGCTGGACAACGTGCTGACGGTGCGTGCATCGGTGGGCTCCCGCATGAACGAACTCGATGCGCTGGATACCATCGGCTCGAACCGCGACCTGAGCAACTCCAAGACGCTCTCGGATCTGACGGAACTGGACTACGCGTCCGCCATCACCGAGTACTACCAGCGTCAGACGGCACTGCAGGGTGCGCAGCAATCGTTCATGCAGATCCAGCAAATGAACCTGTTCAGGTTCCTGTGATGCTGGTAGGGGGGCAATAAAGATTGGGAAATCTTGCCAAGAGCGATTGCCTCCGCGTACCACCAGGCGTCTCCAGACGATTCATGGGCGCCTGCGGTACATCGGGAATAGATCTTCAGGCCAGCTTAGGGTAGTCGGTATAGCCAAGGCTGGTGCCACCAAAGAAAGTCGTGGGGTCGGGGGTGTTGAGTGTGGCACCGGCCATGATGCGCTCTGGCAGGTCCGGATTTCCGATGAAGGGCCGGCCAAACGCAATGATGTCGGCGCGACCTTGCGCCAGCGCGTGAGCTGCCGAGCTACCATCGTAGCCGCCTGCCAGAATCAGAATGCCGTGATAGGCCTTGCGCATGCTCAGGATCATGGCATCCCATCGGGGATCGGTCGCGTCGTCCTTGACGTTGCCAACCATGGCCGGCTCCACGAGATGGAGGTAGGCTAGCTTCCAGGCATTCAGCCGTTCCGCGATATAGCCAAAAGTTTGTTCTGGCGTGTCGTCTCCCATACCCATGAAGCGGCCCATCGGCGTGAGGCGCACGCCTACCCGCTCGGCGCCGACTTCGGACGTGATGGCGTCAACTACCTCCAGCAGCAGGCGGGCTCGATTCTCGATGTTGCCACCATAGCTGTCCGTCCGGTGGTTGCTGTTCGAGTTAATGAACTGATCGAGCAAGTAGCCGTTCCCTGCATGAATCTCCACCCCATCCATGCCTGCGGCGATCGCGTTGCGTGCCGCCACGCGATAGTCGGCGACGATCGAGGCGATGCCATCCAGGCCGAGCGCCTGAGGCGTCGGAACGTCGGTCCAAACGCCGTTTCCGTTGGCATCCTCGATGAATGTCTTGCCGGGCACCGGCAGGGCGCTGGGGGCCACGGGAAGCGCACCATTGGGTTGGAACGAGGGATGGGACACCCGTCCGACATGCCAAAGCTGCAGGAACATCCGGCCGCCGGCGTCATGGACGGCGTCGGCAACGGCACGCCAGCCTTCGATTTGTGCTTTGCTGTAGATGCCGGGTGTCCAGGCATAACCCTGCCCTTGCTGGGAGATCTGCGTGGCCTCCGAAATAATGAGCGCCGCGGACGCACGCTGTCGGTAGTATTCGACATTCATGGCCGTAGGCACGTTGCCAGGTTGCCCGGCACGCGAGCGCGTCAGCGGTGCCATGACAATACGGTGGGGCAGCACGAGCTCGCCGACAGAGATGGGCGAAAAGAGTGTCGTTGACATTGCAGAGCTTCCTAGGTGAGGTCGATGAATGAAAGCGTAGGCGCGAGCGCCTGCCACTGGAATCCCATCGGCGCGCAAAGCAGCGTTGCGCTACGCAACATGTCTTAGGGATCTGAGGTGCTGCGGAGGGCGGTCGCGCGCGATTCACTGCGGCCGGGGCCTAGCTGCCCATGATCTGCCGGCCCAACGCGACGCCGTATCGCACCAGCTGCCGGTTTTCGGGTAACCGCGCGTTTTCCCAAAGCGCAAGCCCACGGTGCAGATCGGCAGGATTGACTTGCAGTGCCTGCGCCAGGGCGAGTGCGTCGGCAGCAGCCTTTCCGGCGCCTGCGCCTGTGTGAGGACGCGCCACGAAGGCCGCATCCCCGGTAAGCAACACGCGACCGAAGACCATGTTGGGCGACTCGAAATCCTGGATCAGTTGCACAAAGGGATCTGGCGTGGCAGTCACGAGATCAGCGAGTGCCGGTGCCAGGGACTCCCGGGCAGCCGTTGTGAGCGAGAGAATCTCCTCGTCACGCATGCTTCCCGGCGGCAAGGAGTGGCTATGCACGTGACCGTTACGGTCCCGTAGCAGCGCATCGAGCGCGTTGCCCTTGGCGATCTTCTGATACCACACCCAGTTTTGCCGCCGCTCGCCGGCGCGGACGCTGCCGTCTTCTCCCGGAATGCGATAACTCAGGAACTGATGATGGGGACCGTCCTGAAACGCAAACACATTCTGCAAGAGGGCTTCACTGCGCTGGCTGAGCGCCTGCTCTGGCAATACACCGCGCCAGGCGGCATAGCCTGCATAATGCGGCCGGTGATGGGGAAGAAGCTGCTCGCGCAACGTTGAGGCAGGCCCATCCGCGCCAATGAGAAGGTCGCCTTGGACGGATTCGCCCGATGCAAAGTGCGCTGTGACTTGCTCTTCGTCTTGCGTAAAGGAACCAAATGTCTCGCCGGAATGCACCGCGGCAGAGCCCAATGCCTGACGCAACCGCAGATACAGTCCGTTCCATGCGATCTGCGTCTGCGGCATATAGACCCGGCGGGCCGTGCCATCTCGTTCCACAAATATGCGGTCGCGCGACGGGACGCCAAAATCGTCTCCGGGCGATGCGTCAGCAAAGTGAAGGGCTTCCGTGACGCCCGGCTGCAAGACGAGACCTCCGCCCCGACTGTCAAGTTCCTGGGGTGAGCGCTCGAAGACCTGCACATCCCAACCGATCTTACGCAAACAGATGGCGTTGAATAGCCCGCCAAGGGACCCGCCAATGATGATGGCACGCGGACGCTGAGTTGAAGGCATGGTGAGATCCTGTTAAGACGCGAGTAGTTGGCGGCGCAGGCGGTCGCCGGCCAACGGCATGTCGCGGAGCCGGAGTTTTGTGGCGTCAAGGATGGCATTGCCGATCGCGCCTGCGGTGGGCCCCATGGGGGCCTCGGCGACGCCGAGGAATGGCGCGCCCGGACGATCGATCAGGTGAACATTGACTTGGGTCGGCACGGAGGAGAACCGCATGATTGGATACGTCCCCCAATCAAAACTGCGCAGCCCATTGGCGTCGAACTTCACTTGTTCGTAGAGGGTCCAGCTAGCCGACTGAAGGATGCCGCCTTCGACCTGATTGCGGACCCCGTCAGGATTGACAACCTGTCCGCAATCGACCGCAGCTTCCGCATGGACGAGGCGGACCTTGCCGGTGTCTTTCTCGACCGCGACCTCCAGCGCAATCGCCATGTAGGCCATGATGTTCTTGTACTTGCCGAATGCGAAACCATAGCCGTGACCAGGCTTTCGCTTGCGGTCGCGCCAGTTGAACTTCTGGGCGGCGAGACGGATGACATCGGTGGCCCGCGGGTCGTCCATGTGTCTGAGCCGGAACTCCACTGGGTCCTGGCCGGCGGCCAGGGCGAGGTCGTCCATGAACGTCTCAATCGTGAACACGTTCAAGTGCGCGCCCAGCGATCGCATCGCAGACGTCCGTAGCGGCATCGTCGGCGAGAAATTGTTCACGATGTGCTGCTTCGGCAGGCGATACAACGGGATGGCGTTCCGGTCGCCGCCGCCCTCCGGTTGCAACATCGGTACCGACGGGGCGGGCTTGAACGGCTTGGCGAGAAGCGTGGCGGGCAATAGTCGACCGGCATTGACGACGCGCTCGTTGTGGGAACTGCTCCACAGTGCATAGTCCCAGTTCACGATCGTGCCGTTGGCGGACAGCGAGGCCTGGACCTGCGTGACCATGGCAGGCGTGTAATGATCCCAGACGTGTTCCTGGTCACGCATCCATTGCACGCGCACGGGGCGGCCTGGAAGTGCGCGCGCGATCCATGCGGCATGGGCCGCCGCATCGTCTGCGCCGTTGTGCCCGTAGCACCCGGAGCCGACGACGTGAATGCAGCGCACTTTCTCCTTGTCCATCGACAGCATCTCCGCCAGGCCATCCCGCAGCGGATACACGCCCTGAGAGTGGGTCCAAACGGTAAGCATGCCGCCGTCGAGATGGGCCACGGATGCGGATGGCCCGATGGACCCATGCATCAGGTATGGCTTCGTGTACGTTGCCGACAGCGTCTTCACCGCTGGAGACATCACCGCATTGCTGTCCGCAATGACGATGCGCTCGGTGGCGATCTTCTTGAGTTGCGCGTGAACGTCCTCGGGGCGCGGCAAGCTCCGCCCTTTACCCCAGCGGCATCCGGCGGACAGTACACGCTGGGCCTGGACGGCTTGCCACTCATGCTGTGTGACCACGGCAAGCAGGTTGCCGTCGCGTAGCACGGCGACAACGCCCGGCATGGCGCGCACCTTCGTCTCGTCGACCGCCAACAACGGCGCATCGTAGACCGGCGGGAGTACCACACGGGCGTGAACCATGCCGGGAAACCGCAGGTCTTGCACGTAACTGGCCGCGCCCGTGACCTTTCCGGGGATATCGGTGCGTGGCATCGATGTGCCAATCACCGTGAAAGATGCGGGATCGCGCAACGGAGAAGTGGTCTTTGCGGCCACATGAAGGTTGACGGTCGGCAGGAGGTCGGCAAATGTCACGGAGCGGCCGTCACGCGCGGTAATCCGCGCGTCGGCCACGCTCAGCGTCGAGGCGTCGACCCGAAACTTGCGCGCCGCTGCGTCGCTGAGCAACCCACGAACCTGGGCGGCGGCATTGAGCAACGCACTCCCGCTGTCCGCCATGGTATGGCTGCCGGCGGTCAACCCTTCGTCAGGCGATTGCGCGGTATCTGCCGTGAGAAACGTGATCAGATGGGGTGCGATCTGCAGTTCTTCGGCGGCCACCTGATGCAAGGCGGTTCTCACACCGGTGCCGAGTTCGACCTTGCCCGTGTAGACCGTGACGTGATTATCGGGCGAGACCTTGATCCAGGCATCCAGAAAGGGATTGGTCTTGAGGCTACCGGCCAACTGCTCGAATTTCTTGCCGACCCGTACCGCAGCCCCTTCATCGGCCAGAACCAGTTCCGCCAGGGCATTGCTGGCTGGCAGTAGGGAAAAGCCCACGAACAGCGAGCCGGAGATCATGAAGGCCCGGCGCTTGGGACTCTCGGGGTGATCGTCGATCTGATCGTCTTGATGCGTCATGACTTGCGCTCCGGCTTTGCCTGGGACGTCGTGGGTGCGGGGCTCGCGGCGCGGATCGCCGCCAGGATTCGCATATGCGTGCCACACCGACAGAGATTCGGCTCCATGTGCTGCAGAATCTCCGCGTCGGTAGGGTGCGGATTGCTTTCGAGCAGCGATTGGGCCCGCATGATCATGCCGGCGATGCAATAGCCGCACTGTGCCGCCTGGTGGTCGATGAACGCCTGCTGGAGTCGGCCAGGTTTGTCGGTGGTTCCCAGGCTTTCGATGGTCCGCACGGCACGCTGGCCCAGCGCAGCAACCGGCGTGAGGCACGAGAAAGTCGGCTGGTTGTCCACGATGACCGTGCAGGCCCCGCACTGACCCATGCCGCAGCCGAACTTGGCGCCATTCAGGCCAAGGTGGTCGCGCAGGGCATACAGCAGTGGGGTGGCCGGATCGATATCGAGGGCGTGATCGGTACCATTAACTGTGAGGTGAATCATCTCGATTGGTCTCCCTTCCGTATGTCGGCTGCGGCCTGCACGACGTCCTTCCAGGGCGGCTGGTTGGTATAGGTCGCACGTAGATAGTTGGCGATGTCGGCCACCTGTCGGTCATTCAGCGTGTGTGCAAACGGCGGCATGTAGTGCAGGGCCTGTTCCCCTTGCCATGGCACCCCTTCCAACATCATTTGCACGGTATTGCGCGGCGTGGCCGCATGCACGGCGGTGCTAGTCGCGAGGCTTGGCCGTTCGCCAAGACTTTGCATGGGCGATTTGTCTCCATGACAAGCCGCGCATGCTGCCGAAAACAGGACCGCGCCGCGCTGGATGGAGGCCTTATCGGCGCCTGCAGGATCGGACTGGGCGAGATCGCGGGCTTGCGGTTTTTGCAGGGACAGGAGGTAGGTCGCGATGGCGTCCACATCTTCCTGTGGCGCGGTGCCAAGTTCTTGCGTAACCGGGAGCATCGGGCCGGCTGCGGCGCCGTGGTGGGACGAAATGCCGGTACGAAGGTAGGCCATCAACTGCGGCTTCGTCCACGGATTCGGCGGGGAGGCCAGGGCGTTAAGCGGTGGGGCTTCCCATCCATCCACCACACCGCCGTGGAATGCCTTGTTCCACTGCTCACCGCCAATGGGATTCAGCGGGGTGTGGCATGCGGCGCAGTGGCCAAGGCCGTTGACCAGTTCGCGGCCACGGTTCCACGTGGCATCGCGCGACACATCCGGAGCTTCGGGGCCTTCGCGAAGGAACAGCACGTTCCAGAACGCGACAAGTGGCCGGAAGTTGAGTGGGAAGATCAGAGCGTTGTCGGGCGCCTTGGCCGAGACCGGATCGCGTTCCATCAGGAAGGCATACGCGGCCGCGATGTCGTTATCCGACATCCGTGTGTAGTGCACATAGGGGAACGCGGGATAGAGCTGATGGCCATCCCGCGAGATGCCACGGCGCATGGCACGGGTAAAGGCTTCGAGCGACCAGGTGCCTATCCCGGTGTCGGGGTCCGGTGTGATGTTGGTCGTGTAGATCGTGCCGAACGGGGTAGCCAGCGCCAGGCCGCCAGCGTACGGTTTGCCGCCCTTTGCCGTGTGGCAGACCGCGCAATCACCCAGGGCCACGACGCGGGCGCCATGGCGCACCAGTTCGCGGTCCGATGAAGATGCTGAAGGCGGAGTCGTCGGCGCAATGGCCTGCTCCCACATTAAGTAGACAGCGAAGGCAGCGGCAACGACGCCGGCGAGCGCTGCCACGACTAGTAGCGGTATCCATCGATGTCGGGTCTTCATTTTTGCTGGGACTTCCGTGGAGTTTTGGGGCGACGCTAGGCATCCTAGGAGGTCGGTCAGACCCCAACAATCGGCGGGTGGTGTTGGTCGTTAAGACGAAGGTGTGGGTCTCAATCGGGCGCGATGCCGGACGCCGTGCCATTTCGAAAAATGTTGGCCTTGCTGAAAGGTGCAAGACGGCGCAACAGGTCGCCACTGTACGAGTCCTGTCGTCGCAAGACCATTACGCCACGGCGCAATACAGTTTTCGATGTGGCGCAACGCACGACGCGTGGGCTTGCCGAGTCTCCAGGTGGACGGACGCTCGGGTGATCAAGAAGGACAACGGCAGGCGGTCTGGCGGTCAAGCCCGTTGCGTGACGGGCCTCCGTGTCTGAGGGGGGCTATTGATGGCTGGCGCCAGCAAATCCGATTGCTGATGTCTGTGCTGTAGTTACGGCGCCCGTGAGCAGGTCTGGAAGTTCAGCAATGGCGAGGCAGTGGTTCAGGTACCGATTCGGGGAAGCTTCCGCAGCAACAACGTGGAAGTGCTGCGCGCCGTCGCCCTGGACCGACGCACCATTCAACCTGACTAGGATTTCTCTCCACGCAACTTCGCCATGGTTGCCGGCGCACCAAGCAGGAACATGTCGACTTTCTGCCGGATCATGGTCTCCATGTCTGTCGGCACCTTCAGTCCATAGACCCATTTGCGCACGCCGATATAGAAGATCGCGGCGTGCAGGCTCCAGATCATCTCGATCTCTGCGTCGGTTTCGGCGGCCGTGCGCGGAGCGGGGATATCGAAGGCCTGCCGGACCTCGGCCAGCACAGGAAGAAAGACCTTCGTGCGCAGCTTGCTCAGGTACTTGTTGTTGATGCCTTCGTGGGTCAGGCCGGCGAAGATGAAGAGCCGGATCCATTCCTCGCGCAGGATCACAGACGAATAGTCCAGATAGAAGGCGTGCAGCCGCTCAGTGAGTGGCAGGGAGCGGTCCGTGATCTGGCGGTCCCAGTCCGGGCGCCACTGGAAGACCTCGTTGTAGACGCGCTCGATCAGCGCGTCCTTGCTGGCGAAGTACCGATAGAGCAGCGGCTGCGTGACGCCAATTTGCTTGGCCAGCTCACGGGTACTGCCGCCGAAGCCATTGCGGGTGAAGTGCTCGATGGCCTTTTCGACGATCTGCTGCTCCCGCTCCTCGGGCAATAGGCGCCGGGTGGATTTGGCAGCGACCTCTTCGGTGGCGCGTGGCTCCATAGCTGTCTCTCTCGGTCTGTATTGTTCGGGTAATGGCCCCGATTCTACCAATCGCCTGATCAACAAGAAAAGGCGGCGCGCCTGTTGCTGGCGGCCGCCCTGAATACGCGTCTATGGCGGGTGTGTCAGTGGCCGGATCGGGTTGTGATGCCCAGTTCGCAGTCCACGCGCTGGTTCTGGTAGGCATTGCGTTCCCAGACGCCGCGGGCCGAACGGTCGGTTACGGAAAACGCGTAGATGCCTGCAAACGCCACCAGCATCGAGAACAGCGCCGGATACTCGTACGGGTAGATAGCCGACGCGTGGCCCAGGACCTGCACCCACACCGTCGGGCTCAGGATCGTCAGTACCACGGCGGTAATCAGCCCCATCATGCCGCCCATGACCGCGCCGCGCGTCGTCAGGCCGCGCCAGTAGATCGACAGCAGCAGCACTGGGAAGTTGGAGCTGGCGGCAATCGAGAACGTCAGGCTGACGATGAACGCAATGGTCTGCTTCTCGAACAGGATGCCCAGCAGGATCGACAGCACGCCCAGTACCAGTGTGGTGATGCGCGACACGCGCATTTCGTCCTTGTCCGACGCGCGTCCCTTGCAGATCACCGTGGCGTACAAATCGTGCGAGATGGCCGAAGAACCGGCCAGCGTCAGCCCTGCCACCACGGCGAGGATCGTCGAGAATGCCACCGCACAGATGAATCCCAGGAAGACACTGCCGCCAACGGCGTGGGCCAGGTGCACGGCCACCATGTTGATGCCGCCGATCACGGCGCCAGACGCGGTGTGGTACAGCGGGTCCTTGGCGACCAGCGCTATCGTGCCGAAGCCGATGATGATGATCATCGCGTAGCCCATGCCGACGATGCCGGTGGCATACAGCACGCTCTTGCGGGCAGCCTTGACGTTGCTGACCGTGAAGAAGCGCATCAGGATGTGCGGCAGGCCCGCCGTGCCGAAGATCAGCGCCAGACCCAGCGACACCGCCGAGACCGGATCGGAGACCAGGCCGCCCGGACGCATGATGGCGTCCTGCTTGCCGTGGGCGGCGATGGCATGGTCGAACAGGCTGTTCAGGCTGAAGCCGAAGCGGCTCATCACCATGCATGCCATGAACGCGCAGCCGGCCAGCAGCATCACGGCCTTGATGATCTGGATCCACGTGGTAGCCAGCATGCCGCCGAAGAACACGTAGATCACCATCAGCACGCCAACCAGCACGACGGCCGAGGTGTAGTTGAAACCGAACAACAGTTCCACGAGCTTGCCCGCGCCGACCATCTGCGATACCAGGTAAAGCAGCACGATCACGATGGAACTCGACGCCGAGAACGCGCGGATTGGCCGCTGCCGCAAGCGGTAGGACAGCACATCGGCCAGCGTGTAGCGCCCCAAGTTGCGCAAGGGCTCGGCGATCAGGAACAGGATGATGGGCCAGCTTGCCAGAAAGCCGATCGAATAGATCAGGCCGTCGTAGCCGCTGGTGAACACCAGCGCCGAGATGCCCAGCAGCGATGCGGCGGACATATAGTCGCCTGCGATGGCCCAGCCGTTCTGCATGGCTGTGATCTTGCCGCCGGCGGCGTAGTGGTCGGCCACGCTGTTGTTGCGCCGGGCCGCCCAGCGGGTGATAGCCAGCGTGGCCACCACGAAGACGACGAACATGCCGATGGCGATGCCGTTCAGGCCCTGGCCCACGGGCGGGGTTGCGGCGAAGGCGGGCGTCGCCGCCGCAAGCGCGGCAACAAAGGTCAGCGTGCGATTCATGACGGTTCTCCGTCGCGGATGTCCGCGATCATCCGGTCGTAGACCGTGTTGGTGCGATAGACATAGATGGCGACGAGCGCGAAGGTGAATGCGAACATGCCGAACCCGATGGGAATGCCGACGCTCATCGGCTGGTCCGCCGACAGTCGCTGAGCCAGCAGGTCCGGGCGGAAGGCCAGCGTGAGGATAAAGCCGAAATACACCAGCAGCATGGCGGCGGTGAGCGACCACGAAAAACGTCGACGCGTGCGGTGCAGATGCGTGAAATCCTCACGGGCGAGCATCGGATGCGGTGTCGGCGGCGCGTCGATGGCGTCTGGATCCTCATTTGCGCTGTAGCGCGCGACGCGCGGAGCGGTTTGGGGGGCGGCTTGAGGCATGGTTGTCTCCTTGTGTTGTTGTCCTTGCCGGTCAGAACCGGCGCGATACGGCGGTCTCTCGCATCACCGCTTCGGGCGTGCGATAGCGTTCGGCCATGGCGCGGTCTTCGTCGCTTTTGAGTTGAGCCTGCATATAGGCACCCAAGTGACGCGCGTGCTCGACAATGGCCTGTCCGACCTGCACGCGTTCGGCGCTGTAGGTTTCGAGTCCGGCTTCGATCGTCGATGCGTTCGACAGCGCCCGCGCCAGGGCCATCGCATCGCCGGCGGCCTTGGTGACGCCCATCCCGCAGTGCGGCCGGGCCACAAAGGCGGCGTCGCCCAGCAGTGCAACCCGGCCGAAAGCCATTTGCGGGACGGTCAGGTCGTAGATCGGCTGGAACAGTGGTTGGGCCGTCCGGGCCACGACTTCGGCGAACTGGGGCGCGAGCAGGCCAGCCGCGGCGCATTCCATGTCGGTGAGGACGTCGGGACGGATCAGTCCCGGCGGAATGCCGGTCGCCCAGTACTTGCCATTGGCGTCGGTAAGGAGGTCGACCAGTTCGCTGTCGCCGGTGGCGCGGTACCAGACGAAATTGAACCGCCGCTGGCCTGGCGTGGTGGCATTGCGCTCGCCAGCGACCGGGTAGCCGAGGATCTGTTCGTGTGGGGGCAGGCAGAAGGCGAACTTGTCGAAAATCGCGGCGTGGGTTTCCGGGGTCAGATCGGTTTCGTCGACCAGGCCGCGCCAGGCGATGTAGCCAGCGTATTCAAGTTGGGCGGACGGCAGCAGTTGTTCACGGACAGCGGAGCGGAAGCCATCGGCGGCGATGACCATGTCGGCGCGGTGCGTCGAACCATCTTTAAGCGTGACTTCCGCATGATCGGCATGCGAAGCCACCGCCGTGACATGCGTGTTGGTGCAATAAACACCTGAAAAGGCCTTGCCCAGTACCTCGTACATCTTGCCCCAGGCGGTCAAGGTCTGCGGCAATTCGCGGTCGGACACGGCGCTGCCGTCGCGGGCCAGCGTCACGCGGGTGTTGACCGATACGCCGATCGTGTCGTCGACTGTCACGCCGACAGCCGCCAGCGCTTCGAACAGTTCGGGGTGCGTGACAATGCCGGCGCCCCGTCCGGTCAGGGCTTCGGGCGTGCGCTCGAAGATCTCCACCTGCCAGCCGCTGCGCGTGAGAAGGTTGGCGGCAAAGAGCCCGCCGACGGAGCCGCCGATCACGATGGCCTTGCGCGGGGACGATTGGGTGGGGGTCATGCTGCGGCTCCTGCTTCAGCTTGCGGGTGTTGCTGCAGGGTCAGGCCTGCCACTTCTTCGGCGGGGTAGTTGAGTTCGATCGTGACGCCGGACGGGTCTTCGATGAACACCTGGTGCAGGCCCAGGCTAGGGACGGTGCGGTCGCGCCAGGCAATGCCCTCGGCGCGCAGCGCTTCCCACATGACAGCGACACCTGTTGCCAGGAAGGCGATGTGATCGACGGTGCCCGTGCCAGCTTCCGGCAGCGACTTGTCGCCCAGATAGGCCGTCAGGCCGTCGGGATTATTCGGGTCGATGCCGATGATGTGAACCGTGCCGAAATACCGTTCGTCGTCGCCCATGTAGAGCCAGGCGCCGGGGAAGTCGAACGGCGGCCGGTATCCGCGCCGAAACCCGAGGACGCGTTCGTAGAATGCGCACGACCGCTCGAGGTCCGTTGTCCGGATCGAATAGTGTGCGAGCTTGGTTATCGCCATGGCTGCCTCCAGTAAATTATCAAGCGATCAGTGATCGATTGATAAATGGTAGTGTCCGAAGGAAGGTTAGCCAAGCACCAGGAGGGTGGTATTTACCCTAGCTCGGCAGGCTTGGGGAGTCCGCTGCATTGAGTCGCGGCGTCAGGCCGAGGAATAGTGGACGCGCTCGAAATCCGCAGGACGCCGAGGACAACCGGAAGTCGCTGGCGACGAAGACAGAACGAGGCGATTGCCATGCGTAACGCCGCCACCAACGTGCAGGAACTTGTCATTCCCAACGCCGGGCACTGGCTGATGGAAGAACAGCCGAAAGCCACCGTCAGCGCGATCGTCACCTTTCTGGGGCAATAGGTCGGGCCAGGTCAGGCGTTTGCCAATGGGAGGCGCCCAGTCAGGATTACCTGGGCAGGAATTCCCCTGACGCGTGTCGTCTAGCCACGTTCCACCATCGCTCGAATGAACTCTCGCTAGGAAGGTGGCTGGGCTGGCTCCATTTGCCAGCCGTCTGGGCATCGCCTGACATTCGGGTAATAGCCGTCGGGGTGGTCGCAGTGATATCGCCAGCCGCTTGCCGGTGCCCCTTCAGACCCGGCAGCCTTGTTCTTTTTCCCGGGATACTGCGCCGGGGGAGCGGCGTAGCCGGAGTCGGCTGGGTAGTATGCCCAGCCGTCGTACGGGTATTCCCACGCGGCAGGCCACACAGGGCCTACCGCAAGAAACACAACGCGTCCACGGCCATGGCCATGGCGCAACCCGTCATGGCGAAAGACGCCGTTGCCATGAAAGCCGCGGCCCTGCGGGCTCCCGCCGGGCATGCTCCGGACGAAGCCACCGCCGAAGCCCCCGCTTGGGGCTCCGCCACGGCCTGCGGCCAGTGTGGGCGTGCTGGCTGCCAGGGCGGCTCCCGCCAGCAACGCCAGGGCGATCCTGCGAAACCTGCGCCCGTTCATGATGCGTCCCCTGCTTGGCTTTCTCGATCTCCGGCGCTTGCACTCCGCGTCGCCTTGCCTGCTGACGAACGTCGCACCGTTATTCCGTTAACCATTGAAGGGTAGGATTTATTCCCGCCATCTGCCGTACGGATGCCGGTTTCGAAACGTCTTCTTCCCGTCACTCCGCAGTTGGATCTGCTGCCGGTCCCTGCTGTCGGCCCGGACTAGCGACGCGCCGTTTGCTCCAGCCGTTCAATATAGGCGTCGCCCCATTTCTTCATCTCCGCCAGCACGGGCGCCAGCGTGGTGCCGAACTCGGTCAACGAGTATTCGACGCGCGGAGGCACCTCTGCGAAAACCTCGCGGGTCACGATGCCGTCCGATTCAAGCTCTCGAAGCTGCAGCGTCAGCGAGCGCTGCGTGACATTTCCGATCAGGCGCTGCAATTCGCCGAACCGCTTCGTGCCATTCATCAGATAGTGGACGATCAGGGGCTTCCATTTGCCGCCCGCGACGTCGACCGTTGCCGCGACCGAGCACTGATACGCGGTAGCCGAAGAGGTCATGCCTGCTCCCAATAGGATACTTTTTACCCCTATATATCAAAGTTGTGCCTTCTTGTGGAAAAGCGGTCAGCCGCCGATAGTCCGGGCTTTGTTGCGCTGGTCGTCGATTGGCGCCGACGGCGCTTGTTCAAGGAGCGGGATTGATGAAAGCGGCCTATTACGAACGGCAGGGCAAGGCATCCGACGTGCTGAAGCTCGGCGAGTTTCCGATACCACAACCGGGGCCCGGCGAAGTTCGGGTGCGGATCCATGCGTCCGGCCTGAACCCTAGCGATATCAAGGCGCGTACCGGCTTTTCCGGGCCGGCCGCATTTCCTCTGGTCATTCCGCATCAGGACGGTGCCGGCGTGATTGACGCGGTGGGTGCCGACGTGGCACCGGCACGCATCGGCGAGCGGGTATGGCTGTTCGAAACGCAGTATCGTCGCGCCTTTGGTACCGCAGCGGACCATGCCGTGGTTCCGGCCAGGCAAGCCGTTCCGCTGCCCGGCAACGTATCGTTCGAAGTCGGCGCCTGTCTGGGCGTGCCGGCGCTGACCGCGCATCGCTGCCTGTTCGCGGACGGCGACATCAAGGGGCAGGCCGTTCTGGTCCACGGGGGGGCGGGGGCGGTCGGGACTGCAGCCATCCTGCTGGCGAAATGGGCCGGTGCCTGGGTGGCGGCCACCGTTTCAACGCCCGCCCAGGCAGATGCTGCGCGACGCGCGGGGGCGGACGTTGTTATCGATCGATGGTCGCAGGATGTGCCGGCGATCGTGATGTCCGAAACCAGGCGGAAGGGCGTCGACAGGATCGTGGACGTCAGCCTGCAAGACAATCTCGACGTCGATATGGGCTGCCTGGCCAATGGCGGCATCATCAGCGCCTATGCCGTGGCGGCTGCCAGCGACCACTTGCCGCTGCCTTTGCTGAAGGCCATGATTGCCGGCTGCACATTCCGGTTCGTCTACATCTACACCGTGCCGGAGGCGGCAAAGTCCGCAGCCGTTTCGGCGATCGGCCAATGTCTTGCGGATGGCGCCTATGCGCCGACGATAGGCATGCAGGTGGCGCTGGATGCCATCGTCGAAGCGCACGAGGCTCAGGAGTCCGGCCGCGTGATTGGCAAGATCATCGTCAAGCCCATGCTCTAGCTGTTCTGGGCGACGCTGGGGCTGCCTCCGCGTTCATGCCGGTACGATGTCGGGGCGGTCACGCGGGAACTGCGCCAGAGTCTCGGCGCTGATGTTCAGCGTCTGCATGACCATCTCGGGTGGCGTGTGCGCGAGCCAGTCGGACAGCGAGACCTCTGCGAAGTGGTCGGCCTTGAAGACCTCGACCATGATCAGGTCCGTGTTGCCGACGTTCTGCACGTAGTGGCCCAGCCCCTTTTTCACGTAGCCGATATCGCCGGCATTGAAGTCGGCGGTCATTGCCTTGGGGCCCGTGTCGAACACCGTCATGCGGCCTTTGCCCTGGATGTAGTACTGCCATTCGTCGGCGTTCGGGTGCCAGTGCAGTTCACGCAGGCCGCCCGGGTGGACGGTGACCAGCGCCGCTGCAATGTTCTGCGAGATCTTGAAATTCCGCCCGTCGGCGATCTGCACACGGCCGCTGCGCGTCTTGCGTACCGGCGTGGAGTCCGACAGCGAGAACGTCACCGGCACGGCGGGTGGGCCTTTCTTCGAAGCCGAGGCGCGCTGCGCGGCCGCGAGCGGGCCGGGTTCCTTGCCCTGGAAGATCCAGAGGTTGTCGACGGGAATATCCCTGAACGACTCGACAGGCACGCCGAAGTTGGCGGCCAGCACGTCAGGTGGCGTGTGCGCGATCCAGTCGGTGACCAGCAGCGTGTTGAATTCCGATGCCATGCCGTTATCGAACGCGATCAGGAATTCCGCGCCGGTGGCACCGGCACCCTGCAGCGAATGAGGCAGGCCCGGCGGGAAGTACCAGAGGTCGCCAGCCTTGACGTCCTGCACCGAGGGGCGGCCTTCCTCGTCGAGCGTCGTGATGCGGCACTTGCCGTCGAGCATGATGGCCCATTCGGCCTGCTGGTGCCAGTGCATCTCGCGAATGCCTCCGGCCGACAGCCGCATGTTCACGCCGGAGATGTCTTTGGAGATGGCGAAGTCTTCCTGCGTGACCTCGCGCGCCCATCCGCCGTTCTGGATCCGCTTGTGGGCATTGTTGAACGACGACCAGAATTGCGGCATGCCGTTGACGTCGGTGGCGGGCGCATCCTGGAACGACGGAAACTGCTGCGCCAGGGCATCGTTGTGCGGGCCGGGATCGGTCAGCCCCTGCCGGTTGCGCGCGTTGATCGCGCCTTCGGGCGGACGGTCGGGATTGCCGAACGACGCCGCATGCGCCGATGCTGCGGCCGCTGCAAACGCGGTGGTTGCCGCGCCGATCATTACCTTTCGCCTGGTCAGGTCAGTCATGATGAATTCCCTTTTTTCTTGATTGGGCAGTCCGGCACGCAGCTCAGCAGACTGAAGCGCGTGGACCGTGAATCAAGGTTAGGCAGCGACCTTGGCCTCGCCTATCAGACCATCACCATGGTGGCGCTATACGTTGGTTTGCCGGCCCGGACCGCGACGACAATCAGGCGTTGCCGACGAAAGCGAGAACGATCGCCTGAAGGAGGGGTGACAAGCCGGGCCGCAACCGCAAGCCATTGCCAAATCACATGTTTCGGAGGGGTTTTCCCTGGCAGTGTCCCGAGGCATCAAACGACGGTCCCAAAATGTCAAATGGCCGGCCGATTTTTCGCCAATACTTGGACGGATAGCCGCGCGGGCTTCGCTGTCCCGGAATGGCTCCGCCAGCCCCGCCGGACCATCGTCGCAAAAAACGAAAAGTCGAGGAGAAAAAATGGACCGAATGAACTGCCTTGTTGCTGCCTTCGCCTTGTCGATCAGCCTTGCCAGCGGTTTTGCCAGCGCACAGGCTTCGCAACCCATGGCGCCGGTGGCGCCGCCTGCCACCACCGATGTCAACGAGGTTCCACAGCCGCCCCAGGGGATGACGCCGGGCGATCGCAAGAAGTGGTTCATGGAACGGTTCAAGGCCGCGGACACCGATCATGACGGCAAACTGACCCGCGAAGAGGCACGCGTCGGGATGCCGGAGGTCTACAGGCGTTTCGACAAGATCGATACCCGCAAGCACGGCTACGTAACCGAGCGCCAGGTTGGCGCCGCCTGGTCAAAGATGATTCAGGACGATATGCAGAAGAAGAACCCGATCATCAATTAAGGCGGGCAAGCGCCGGGCTGACGGCAGCCCGGTGCTTGCCGGGAACTCGTGTAGTGAGAGTTCCATTAATGGGCATGGGCGCCTCCAGCGGCCGGACGACCGATGCGGGACGCCTGGCGAGGGCGTATTGGAAGGCGCACGTCCTGCCGTCGCGAGGCCGCAACCCCTTGAAAGCAAAGCGGGAAATACATGCGAGTTGCGGATCGGGAAAGTGCCGGGTATGATCCATTCGCTCATGTAGTGTTCCCTGTATGAAATGTGGGGGGCAAAGGCACACGTTGTGATGCATCGCAGCGAAATGCCACGCCGGCACCCCGCATCGATCCGTGCCATACGCCGTGCCATACGACCTGCGGTGGCCCGCGATTACCGGCATGACCATACTTTCGTATGACTGCCCGCCTATGATGGTTTGCGTCGTCGTTGCAGATCGTCAGTCTGCCTGCCACACCATTTAGCCAATCTTCATTTCGTAAATGCCGGCGCAAATGCTGGTATAGGGGCACTCACCTGCCGGGCTGATGGTGCGTTGCACGCAAACCATGGTGTCATTCGGCCGCGCCGTTCGGAGAAGCGGCAATCGGAGAATGACCATGACCATGGACACGGCTGCGCCACCAAACGTTTCTTCCCAGTCTTCCGTGTATGCGGGCCGGACCAACCGGGCAGCAATTGCCCTGTGGAGCTGGCACTGGTCCCGCATCGGGCGAATGTGGTACGCAGTGGCACTGGCCGTGCTGCTCCTGCTGCTTGCGGCGGAGTGGCCGGGTGTCAGTGGGCCCGTGGCCGCCGCGATGCCTCGCACGGGCATCGCGCTGATTGCCTTGTTGTTCTTCGGCGCCGGCGCGGGGCTGATCGCGGCGGTCTGCGTGCAACGCATGCTCGGGCTGCGGGCCGCCGTGGTGGCGCTGGCTGCGCAACTGGAGCAGTTGTCCGGCACCGAACCCGGACGCAGCGAGCCATTGCCCGAGATGGGCGCTTCCCCGATCAACCAGCTGATCCGCGCGATCAACGACGCCCGGCGCCGGTGTGCCGAGCGAGAGTCGGAATGGCTGACGATGCAGGCATCGTGTGCTCACGACCTGCGCACGCCGCTGACGCGCATGGTGCTGCGCTGCGACCTGATCGAGGATGCGTCGCTGCGCGCCGCGATGGAGCGCGATCTGGACGAGATGCGCGAACTTGCCGAGGCCGGGCTGGCTTGCGCCCGCATGCAAAGCGGATTGGCGCAGAAGCTGCGGAAGGTGGACGCCGACGGCATGCTGGCGGCGCTGGTTCAGAACTATCGCGATGCGGGCTGCACGCTGGCGCTGGACGGGCTGGTGGGGCGGCCGGTGGTCACGTGTCCGCATGCGCTGCGCCGCATCCTGGTCAATCTGGTCGACAACGCGTTCCGCTATGGCAACAACGTCCGCGTGCGGGTGCGCGCCGAAGGCGGGCGCCTGCATCTTGCCGTGCTCGATTCGGGACCGGGCATTGCTCCCACTGAACTGGACGCCGTGTTCATGCCCTGGTATCGATCGCCTGAAACCGCTGCGCGCGGGCCGGGCAGCGGGCTGGGCCTGGCCATCGCCCGCCGGCTGGCCCAGGCCATTCGCGGCGACCTGGCGCTGCGGAACCGCCACGAGGGCGGGCTCGAAGCGCGCCTGTCGTTGCCCCTGTGACGGCAACGCGTTCGGGCTTGCCGTGCCCGAACGCGCCCGCACCCTCGCTTCTTCCAGATAAATGCCGGGCGCCTCGCCCGGCATTTGCCTTTGCCGAACGCCTTCCTGGTCCGCCTTCGCAGATGGGGCGGGCCCATCGGCGATTGCCGTGTCGAATTGATTGCCGGGCTGTATCATCACCGGTCGCCCCAGGCAGTACTTCAGAACGGCATTCAACGATGACAACAACCAATAAAATAAGTCAAACCTCGTTACCGGGTGCATGGGTTCCCGGCTGGTATGCGGAACTCGGCCCCGATGGCAAGCGCGCTTTCAAGGCGTCGTTTGCCGGCTGGGCGACCGATGCATTCGACTTCATGGTGTTCAGCTTCGTGCTGGCATCCCTGATCGATCTATGGGGGCTGGATCGCGCCAAGGCCGGGCTGCTGGGCACCGTCACCTTGATCTTCTCGTCGATTGGCGGCTGGATTGCCGGCATGCTGGCCGACCGCTACGGACGTGTCAGGGTACTGCAGTGGACCATTCTGTGGTTCTCGTTCTGCACGCTGGCGATCGGTTTTGCGCAGAACTTCGAGCAGATTTTCGTGTTGCGCGCGCTGCAGGGGCTGGGCTTCGGCGGCGAATGGGCGGTTGGCGCGGTGCTGATCGGCGAAATTATCGCACCGCAACACCGCGGGAAAGCGGTAGGGCTGGTGCAGAGCGGCTGGGCGGTAGGCTGGGGGGTTGCGGCCATTCTCTACAGCATCGCATTCACATTGCTGCCCGAGTCCATTGCGTGGCGCAGCCTGTTCTGGGTGGGCATCCTGCCCGCACTGCTGGTGCTCTACGTGCGCAGGCATGTGCCGGAACCGCAGGTCTTTGTCACGGATTCTGCCAGGCGGGAAAAAGGCGAGCGGGTCTCGGTATGGGCGATCTTCGCCCCGTCGCTGCTGCGCCGCACGGTGCTGGGCGCGCTGCTGTGTACCGGCATCCAGGGCGGCTTCTATGCGATGTCCACCTGGCTGCCCGCGTATCTGCGGATCGAGCGGCATCTGTCGGTATTCGATACAGGCGCCTACCTGTTCGTGATCATCGCGGGCTCGTTCTGCGGTTATGTCGTGGGGGCGTACCTGGCCGACTATTGGGGCCGGCGGCGCAACTTCATGATGTTCTCGGTGCTGTCGATGGTGTCGGTGTACCTGTACCTGACGCTTCCCTTGTCGAACCAGCAGATGCTGTGGCTTGGTTTTCCGCTGGGCTTCTCGTCGTGCGGCATCTTCAGCGGCGTTGGGGCCTACCTGACGGAACTGTATCCGTCGGAATCGCGCGCGAACGGCCAGAGCTTTACCTACAACTTCGGACGCGGCATTGGCGCGCTTTTTCCGGGACTGGTCGGGATACTGAGCCATTCCGCCAGCCTTGCCACCGCCATCACCATCTTCTCGGGCGCGGCCTACGGCGTGGTGCTGCTGACAGTGCTGCTGCTGCCGGAGACCAGGGGCGCCTCTCTCGAAGGGCAGCCCGCCAGCGATTAACCTGGCGCCGAAGCAGCAGGGTTTTGTATCACTACGTATCAGGCCGGACGGCTGAAGCACGGTGATACGGGGACCCCATGCGGTGACACACCCGCGATACGTCCTCGTCGCCTAATGGACTCCCGATCACCGAACTCGCGGAGCCACCATGAAGCCGATGTCCGTCGTAGCCCTGACTGCAGCCGCAACCGTCCTGCTGGCGGGGGCCGCCGTTGCCGCCGGGCAGTCCGGGGCCAGCCCCGAGTCTGCTGCCACGCCGAGCCGTGCCAATCCCGACGCGTCGCCCATCTACGGCGTGACGCTGCCAGAGGGCTACCGCAACTGGCAACTGGTTGCCCCCGCCCTTGAAGGCGAGCCGCTGAACGAACTGCGCACCGTGGTGGGCAACAAGATCGCCATCGATGCGTACAAGCGCGGCGAGTTGCCGTTCCCAGATGGGGCGGTGCTGGTCAAGCTGGCGTGGAAATACACGCAGTCGCCCGAGTTCAAGTCCGCACTGGTGCCTGGGCACGCCACCACCGTGCAGGTCATGGTCAAGGATTCGAAGAAGTACGCCGCATCGGGCGGCTGGGGCTACGGGCGCTTTATCGACGGCAAGCCCGCCGATCTGGCGCAGCACCAGACCTGTTTTGCCTGCCACGCCTCGCTCGTCAAGAATCGCGACTACGTGTTCACGCGACTCGCGCCGTAGTTGCGCGTTCCCCCCCCCCGGGCCGGCATCGCATCGAGGCACCGATTCATCGTGCCAATTCAAAAAATGCGGGCGATTTCGGCAAGGCGCCGCCCCAACACCGTTCAAGCTTCAGCGGCGCCGCCATGCGGCCTTTCCCTGTTGGTGTTCCCGGATTTCCCGTTTCCGGCCGGTCGCCCCTGTCCGGCCCTTGTTAGAGAGAGAGAGGAGGATGATGATGCTGAAGAAGACCGTACCGATGCTGGTCGTTGCCGCGCTGACGGCGCTGGGTGCTGTGCAACTGGCCCACGCACAAGCGAATTCCGGGCGCACGCTCCGGAAAGTCGACCCCTATACCGATGGTGCCAAGGTCGGCAAGCCCGACCCGTACCTGGACGGCGCAAAGGCCGACAAGTTCGATCCGTACGCAGGCGGCGCCAAGACGTCGACCCGTACGGACCTGGCCCCCCGGAAGCCGGACCCGTACACCGATGGCGCCAAGGTCGGCAAGCCCGACCCGTATCTGGATGGTGCCAGGACCGGCAAGCCCGACCCGTACACCGACGGCGCAAAGCAGTAAGGCCCCGGATGGGCGCCTGGCCGAATGATGGGGGCGGCCTATTTCACGCTGCCGCCGAGCACCTCGCGGCGGGCGCGCAGAACGTGAATCGACTGGCGCAGGATGTTGAGTGTTCCGGCGGCCTGCGCGTCACCGCTGCCGGCTGACAGGCGCGCGACGACTTCCGCGCGCCGCAACTCTGCCTCGCGTTCCGCGATATAGCGGTCAAGAATCACCAGATCCCGCAGTGCTTTTCCTTTTTGCATGGCCGTCATGGGGATGTAGGGATGGCACACATGTCCACTATGTCCACTATATCGGCCACATTCGCGCCGCACCGGTAAATCCGGGGGAAAGACGCCGCTCGTCCATGTCCGTATAGCATGCATTACGGACTGACATAAAGCATCACGACTGGACATATATTCGCGATGCTCTTGCACTTATCGCGCCAAGCAAGAGAGTCAGTTCGTATTCGAGCCGCTCCCTTGCGAGCGGCTTCTTTTTTGGCGTGTGACTTCACTGACCGGGGAAGCCGGACCCCGGCGGCGGGGAACTTTCTGCGTAGTATCATTGCGCTCTCTATCCAGTATCGGCGCGTCTACGTTCATGGCTCGGTCCAAGGTGAATTCCATTCCCAGTCAGCTTCACTTTCCTGTGGTGGGAATCGGCGCATCCGCCGGCGGGATCGAGGCACTGCGGCTATTTTTTGAAGCCCTGCCGGGCCGCATGGGTGCCGCATACGTCATTGTCCTGCACCTGTCGCCGGATCACGGCAGTTCGCTGCCGGGCATCCTGTCCGGCGTCACATCCATGCCGGTGGAGCAGGTCAACGAAGACACCGTCATGGAGCCCGACCATGTCTATCTGATCGCGCCATCGATGGTGCTGACGATGGTGGACGGTTACCTGCGGGTACAGCCGCCCGCGTCGACCAGTGACCGGCGCATGGCGATCGACCTGTTCCTGCGCTCCCTGGCGGAATGCCACCGCGACCGGGCGATCGGCATCGTGCTGTCGGGCGCCGGTGCCGATGGCGCTGTTGGGATCACGCGGATCAAGGAACTGGGCGGCATCGTGATGGCCCAGCAACCCGAGGATGCGGCGTTCTCGAGCATGCCGCGCGCCGCTATCGGCACGGGCCAGGTCGATTTCGTGTTGCCCGTGGCGGACATGCCCCAGCGCCTGCTGGAAATATGGTCCAACAAGCGCCGCATCCGCGCCAACGTGGACGCAGAATCGGATCGCGACGACGCCGTTGCCACGGACAACGAACGGATTCTGCGCGAGATCATGGTCATCCTGCGCACGCGCGCCGGCCACGACTTCCGCCAGTACAAGCGTGCCACGGTGCTGCGCCGCATCGAGCGCCGCATGCAGGTCAGCGGGTTGTCCGAGCTGCAGGAGTATCGCGACTTCCTGCACGACCACCCCGACGAGACACCGCACCTGCTGCAGGACATGCTGATCAGCGTGACCAACTTCTTCCGCGACAAGGACGCCTACGACCTGCTGCAGAACGATGTGGTGCCGCAGCTGGTGGAGCATCGCATCGAGAACGAGCCGATTCGCGTCTGGTCTGCCGGCTGTGCCACGGGCGAGGAAGCCTACTCGCTGGCCATGCTGCTGGCGGAGGCCTCGTCGCGCAACTCGGAGACCGTGCCGTTCCAGGTGTTTGCCACCGATATCGACGAGCGGGCAATCTCCTATGCGCGCGCCGGACTGTATCCGGAATCGATCCTTGCCGACGTGGATCCTGGCCGCGTGCGCCAGTTCCTGGTCAAGGACGCCGCGCACTACCGCATCAAGAAGGAACTGCGCGAACACGTGCTGTTTGCCCTGCACAACGTGCTGCGCGATCCCCCGTTCTCGCGTCTGGACATGATCTGCTGCCGCAACCTGCTGATCTACCTGGATCGCGAGGCACAGCTCGATGTCCTGCGCACGTTCCATTTTGCGCTGCGTCCCGGCGGCTACCTGTTCCTGGGCAGTTCCGAAGCCGCGGACAGCGTCAGCTCTCTGTTCTCGGTCGTGGACAAGAAGGCACGCATCTACCGGGCAAACGTGGCGGTGCGCGGTGATGCACCCGTTCCGATGTCGGCCGCCATGCAGAACATGCGTATGCCGATGGCCATCTTGCAGCCCCCTGGGCGGCGCAAGTTCTCCTTCGGCGACCTGCACCAGCGCCTGGTGGAGCAGCATGCTCCGCCGAGCGTACTGGTCAGCCGCGAGTCGGACATCGTCCATCTGTCGGATCGGGCGGGGCGCTTCCTGGAGTACGCGGGCGGCGAGCCGTCCCACAACGTGATTGCGGCGGTACGGCCCGAGCTTCGCCTGGAACTGCGCACGGCCATTTTCCAGGCCCTGCAGGCCAACCACAGCGTGGAGGCGCGGCGCGTGCAGCTGACGCGCGACGGGCGCAACTACTTTGTCAACATGATCGCGCGCCCGGTGCATGATGCCGAGGCCAATGCGGATTTCGTGCTGATCCTGTTCCACGAGGTGGAGGACAGCATGAGCGAGTCCTCCGATGCGCCACAGAAGCGCCAGCCTGATCCCATTGTCAGCCAGCTTGAACGCGAGCTGCATCGCACGAAGGAACAGTTGCAGGCCACGATCGAGCAGTCGGAGACGTCCACGGAAGAGCTGAAGGCGTCCAACGAGGAACTGCAGGCGATCAACGAGGAACTGCGCTCGGCCACCGAGGAACTCGAGACCAGCAAGGAAGAGCTGCAGTCGATCAACGAGGAACTCACCACGGTCAACGCCGAGCTGAAGTCGAAGGTCGAGGAAACAAGCAAGATCAACGACGATCTTCAGAACCTGATCATGGCCAACGACATTGGCACGATCTTCGTCGACCGGAATATCCGTATCAAACGCTACACGCCGCGCGCCACCGACGTGTTCAGCATCATCCCGTCCGACATTGGCCGATCGTTGCTGGATATCACGCACCGGCTCGACTACGACAAGCTGTCCGACGATGCCGCCGAGGCCTTCGACTCGCTGCGGCTGATCGAGCGCGAGGTGCAAAGCAACGATGGCCGCTGGTATCTGGCGCGCTTCCTGCCTTATCGCACGACCGAGGACCGCATCGATGGCGCCGTGCTGTCGTTTATCGACATCACGTCGCGCAAGGCGGCCGAAGCCCGGCTGCGCGAGGGCGAACGGCGCATGCGTATCGTGGCCGAAAGCACGCGCGACTACGCCATCATCACCTTTGACGACGACGGCCGCATTACCAGCTGGAATATGGGCGCCGAGCGTATTTTCGGCTACACCGAGACCGAGTTGCTGGGTGAGCCGGCCGATGTGCTCTACCTGCCCCAGGATCGGGACCGCGGCGTGCCAGCCGAGGAAAGGGCCCAGGCGCTCAAGTTCGGGCGGGTCGAGGAAGATCGCTGGCATCTGCGCAAGGATGGCACGCGTTTCCGGTCGACGGGGGTGCTGTGCCGACTGGAGCAGTCCGGCGTCCGCGGCTATGCCAAGATCTGCCGCGACATGAACGAGGCGCTGCCCGCTGGTGCCCTGCGCCTGGATGGCGGCTTCCGCTCCACACCGGTCCAGGATCATCGCGACGAGTTCCTGGCGGTGGCTTCGCATGAACTGAAGCATCCGCTTAACCTGATCAGCGCCAGCAGCGAACTGATCGGGCGTTCGGCCGAGGCGCGCCGCAATCCCATGATCGCCCGCGCCACGGAAACGATCCGGCGCACGGTGCTGGGCCAGGCACAGATCATCGATGACCTGCTGGACATGTCGCGGGTGCGTACCGGCAAGCTGTCCGTGTCGCGCGCCACGATCGATTTTGCCGAAGTCGTGCGGCACGTCTGCGATGCGGTGCGCGAAGAGGCGGCGCATCGGACCACGACGCTGGAAGCGGTATTGCCGGCGGAGCCCGTGTGGATCCATGCCGACGTGACGCGCATCGAGCAGGTGGTCTGGAACCTGCTCAGCAATGCGCTGAAGTTCACCGAGTCCGGCGACCGGATCAAGGTGGCGCTGGCAAGCGATGCCAATGCCGCAAGACTGACGGTCGAGGACACCGGGATGGGTATCGATGCGGAGTCGCTGCCGCATATCTTCGACATGTTCCGCCAGGGGGGCGCCATCCGGGCGCGATCCCGCGGACTTGGCATCGGCCTGAACCTGGTAAAGGAAATCGCGACCCTGCACGGGGGCAACGTGGAAGCCGCTTCGGGCGGCCCGGGTCATGGCAGCACCTTTACCGTGACGCTGCCGCTGGGCGCGCCGGTAACCGCCGAAGAGCAGGACGGTGCACTGCCGGCGTCGCTGTTGCGCGGCTTGCACGTGATGCTGGTGGACGATGACCAGCAGACCGTGGATACCTTCCGCATGCTGCTGGAGTCCGAAGGCGCGGTCGTCGACGTGGCGAGCGATGGCGAGGCGGCGCTGGCTTCCATGCAGATCCGCAAGCCCGACCTGCTGCTGTCGGATATTGGCATGCCTGGCATGGATGGATATCAACTGGTCCACCGGGTGCGCGGTCAGGAAGCGCTGAAGGAAGTGCCCGCGATTGCGCTGAGCGGCTACGGCCGCCATAGTGACGTGAACGCGGCGCTGCAGGCCGGATTCGACGCACACCTGCCCAAGCCGGTGATGCTGGACGACCTGTTGTCCACGCTCATGCGCCTTCGGCTTGCCTGACGGACGGTGCACCACCGGGGTGCGCTGCTGCGTCCAGCCGTTCGGCCGGCATGGCTTCAAGTACGAACCGGCGATGCCGGCGCAGTGCATCGACGGTCTCGCGCAGCGCGGCAAGCAACTCCAGACCGTTGTGCATCGGCAGGCCGTCCTGCTGCAAGTGACGCAGCACGGCGATCTGCCGGCGGATAATCGCCCGGCCCTCTGCGATGTGACGGTCTACCTGGACCAGCGCTGCGGCGGGGTTGGCGACACCATGCTGCCGGATACGCGACGTATCATGCATGGAGTGGCTCGAGATGCTCCGCTACAAGGGGAAGGGGCTGGACATAGCCAGGGCACTGGTTGCGGTCGATCCAGTCCTTGCCCCAGGCCAGCCCTTCGGCCATGGCCCGCTCGCAGGTCCGGTAAACGCCGATATCGCATGACTGCACCAGGACCGCGCCAGATTGCGCCACGCGCCCGGATGCCTGCCAGCTGTTTTCGCCAAGAAACAGCGCTGCGCCTTCGACGGTATGCCCATAGTACTGTTGCGTTGCCATGGCGGTCTCCTTGTCTCCAGCTGCCCAGGCATATCGATTGCCTGTCAATAAAATTGTAAGAAGGCCGCTCCCCTGACGGTACATTGCAGTGTTGTCCGGAATGTCCGGGTTCAGGACATCCCTGCTATGCTTGCACTCACTATCGGTCACGCCATCGGTAACGAGCCGCCCCATGCCCTCGACCCACCTCTATACCAACCAGGCTGCCACGCTTCGCGAGTTCGAAGGCGAATGCGTCAGCTTTGATGCCGCCGGATATGTCGTGGATTTCGGACAGGCATGGTGGGAGTGCAGCCCGGCGTCGGTTGCAGCGCTGGATCGCCCTCGCATGCAGCAACTGCTGCGGCGGCTGCGCGCGGGCGATGTGGTGGCAATGCTGCGGCTCTGCAGTCTTGGCAGTTCCGTGCGCGATGTGGTTGCCACGGTGGAGCGGTTCCGGGCACTGGGCGTGAAACTGCATTGCATCGAAACCGGCGACGCGCTGCTGACCGACGCCACATCCACGGCATTCCGGACACTGCAGGCCGTGGAGGGCATGGAGCGCGACACGCGCAGCGCCCGGATGAAGGCCAGCGCCGAACAGGCCGTGGAGCGTGGCAGCCGCCTGGGCAGGCGCCCCGCGCTGGCAACCAACACGCACGACGAAATCCGGGCAGCGCTGCGCCGGGGCACATCGGTCAGCGAACTGGCCCGCACCTTCAAGGTGTCACGCCAGACCATCATGCGGATCCGGGACGTGCACCCTGAATAACGCCGCTTCCACGCGCCATGCATTGATGTGCCGGGTCATGGGTTTTTCCCCGGCACCACGTCGAGCGCCCAGTAGCGCTCGGGCGCGGCAATGTCGGCAAGCTGTCCGGCGTTGAACAATGGCAACTGGCTTTCGTACGCCTCGACGGCAGCCATCTTCTGGCCTTGCCAGGGTACCAGCGGAAAATGCACGGGCGAGGCGATCAGGCCGGCCTGCCACCAGCCCATCAGGCGGCTCTGAACCATGCCGGGCAGCTGGCGGTAGATCGCGTCTTCATAGAACAGCCACTGTACGGGCGGCATGGGAGCGCCGCCTTCCGCCGTCTCGGCCGTTTGCATGCTCGAGACCGTGGCGCGCAACAGCAAGCAGGCCCGGCTTACCAGGATGTGATCGCTATGGAACAGCCCCATCGGCGCAACGACGGTGCCGCCGCGTTGCATCGAAGGCGACGCGGCCAGCCCGGCCATGATCTCCTCCGCGCCGTGCTGCCTGCCGTATTGCCCGTCGAGAAAGTCCAGCCATTCGGGCCGCGCGCCGAGCAGGTCCAGACCCCGTGCGTCCTCGCGGCGCCGTTGCGAGACGGCCTGTGTCACGCTGCCGAATCCGGCGGCACGATCCCAGTCCGGGACTTCGATCCGGGCGTCGGGTACACCCGCCAGCACGGTCACGACAACGGCGTCCCCGGCAGCGGCAAGCAGCGCGCCGCAACTGAAGACGGCATCGTCCAGATGCGGGGAAATGATGGTCAGCGGCTCGGGAATCTGAAGAAGGGGCATCCATCTTTAGCGGAAGTCAGCCGGGTGCCAGTCGGGTGCGGGTGCCGCGTCGTCAGCGGTGTGATCGTTGCAAAGGCTGCCCAGCATTGCCAGGTGATCGGCGAAGCCGTCTGGCGCACGGCCCTTGGCGCGGGCGCTGGTCACCACGCGCGGCAGCGTGCTCCACGCGATCTGCGCATTCAGCGCGATCAGGCGCTGCACCAGCGCCACATCCTCGCTGGTGGCATGGGGCGGGAATCCGCCAGCGCGTCGGTACGCCCGCGAGCAGACGCCCAGATTGGCGCCGTGTACATGGCGATGGTCTTCGGTACGCTGGTACCGCGCGGCAAAGCGTACCGGGACGTGCGGTGGATGCTCGCTCCAGTCGTCGATGGTCACCAGTCCGCAAACGGCATCGGCGCTCAGCGCCAGCTGCGCCACCAGCCAGTCCGGTGCCACGCGGCTGTCGGCATCGGTGAAGGCCAGCCAGCGTGCGTCCAGCGCCAGCAGCAGTTCCGCGCCGGCATGCCGGGCGATGCCCACGTTGCGCGCGGCGATGGGCAGGCAGGTGATTTGTGCCGGCGGATGGCGGCGGACAATGTCGAGCGACCGGTCGCTGCAGTCGTCGAGCACCACCACCAGCATGACGGGCTCGCCCCCAAGGCCGGGATGCAGCGCGGCGGCGCGCAGTGCGAGCAGACAGGCCTCCAGGCAGGTTTCTTCGTTGTGGACAGGCACGACAACGCCGATCATTGCATGGCCTCCCGGCTGCGCAGCGGTGCGGGGTTGCGTGACCAGGCATCGAGCAGGAAGTCGGGCTCCAGATGCCGCACATGCCGATGCAGCCCGTGCTGGCGCGCGATGGCGGCATGCAGGTGCCGGGTGGACTGGCGCCGCTCCGGGAACGGCCGCAGCCAGTGACAGGCGACGATGGTGCCCGCAGGCGCGAGGGCTTCGGCTGCGTATGCAACGGTCTGCAGCCATGCAGCGCGGTCGAAGTAGTAGCCAAGCTCGCTCAGCACGATCAGGTCGAAGCGGCCGGCGGGCCATGCGTCGGGCAGGCGCGCCACACGTGCCTCTACGTGCGCAAGGCGCGCCACGCGTGCGCGCGTGCGTTCGATGGCACGTGGCGCCAGATCGACGGCGAGCAGCGCGTCGCAGCGCGCCGCCAGGCGCTCGGTCAGCAAGCCGGTGGCGCATCCGGCTTCCAGCGCGTGAGCGTAGTGCGGCTCAGGCAGCGCGGCCATCAGCAGGTCACGCTTGCGGGCCTCATACCAGAGCGACGCGAAGCCCCATGGGTCGTCCTGTTCGAGGATGGCGTCGAAGTCGGTGGTGGGGGCGGCGGGGGTCATGGCCGGTAGCCGCCTTCGCCGAGTTCGCTTTGGCTCAACCGGTCTCCCAGCGTGGCGAGGTCGCGTTCCGCGTGGCTTTGCCGCAGAAGTACGGGCAGGTCCGCGAACAGCGCGGCCAGCCGCGCATCGCGACAGAGCGGACCGGCCCCAAGCACATTGCCGGCGCGCCGCATCACGCGTTGGACGGTGGCCTCGACCGTCGCGCGCAGCCGCATGGCTGGCACCCAGGCATCGGCCCGGGGATGCGCATCGATCCAGCCAGCCGATTCGCGCAGCAATGCCGCCGCCGCGTGCAAGTCGCTGTCGATGGCGCCCAGATGGGCGGCCGCATGGGGGTCGCCGTGGCGGCATACGGCACGCCGCACGGCCTGTTCGAAGGGCAGCACGGCGCCGTACCAGCAGGCGGCGATGCCCGCGCCGCCATGCCAGAAGCCCGGGCGGTCCAGATAGGCGCCTGCCGGGCCAATTTGCAGGGCAGGGCAGTTATCCAGGAGAACGTCACCACTGCCCGTGTCCCGCATGCCCACGGCGTGCCAGCCTTCGTCGGTGATACGCACACCGGGGCCGTGCACGTCGATGGCCGCGATCAGTGCGCCGCCATTGCCGTCATGGCAGGTGACCAGCGCGTGCGACACCGCGCGCGCGCCCGAGCACCATGCCTTGCGGCCATCGAGCCGCACCGGCCGGCCCGTGTCGATGCCGGTGCGCGCTGCCAGCGCGCGGGTGTCGGCGTCGATGGCTGCCCGGGCCTGCACGCGTGCATCGGGTGGCTCTGCGGCCCAGACCGCCCAGCGCGTATCGCGTTCGGGACGGGCCTGTGCAATTTCCATAAGAATGGCCAGCGCATCGGCATGCGCCTCGAACAGCTTGATGGCGACGGCGCCGTGCGCGGCGGCAATGTCGGAGAACAATCGCCAGCGGGCGAGCGTCTGTCCATGCGCGGGCAGCGGAATGCCATCTGGCGTGTCGCAGCAGGCGATCAGAGATCCGAGCGGGTCGTCGGGGGCCATGGTGGCGGGCGATGTGTGCACATGCACGGCGCCCCGCAAGTTTCCTGCCATGTTTTCCGCCAATTGGCGGGACGGTCGGCGAGCCCCCATGGCACGCGTCTCGCAACGCCGGCGCCGCGATCAGGCGAACATCGTCCGCCCCCGCGCGGCGGGGCGATATTTTTCCGATCGGTTGTAGGGGTTACAAGAAAAGCAGCGTCGGCGAAGACAGCCGTGAACTATCCCCTGCCACCCCGGATCGCGTTCAGCATGGCGCGCCGGAAGGCGCGGTTCGCTGCCAGCGTCCGACACATCAGTCCCAGCAACCGCTCGGAATGCGATGTGGGAAACCCCTTGCGCTTCAGTTGTCGCAGATGTCGCACCCGTGCGCGAATTTCACGGCGCAGGCGCTGTATCCGGTGGTCCACCGGGAAAATATCCCGTTCGATCAGGGCCTTTTGCCGTTGCGCCTCCAGATCGTCTTCGCTATAGCGCATGCGCTCCATCGCAGCCGTCCGGTTGATCGGTATGGGCCAGGACTCGCATCATTCGTTCCGGGTCCCGGTCAATGGCCGAATGTGATGCAAGCGCAATCTTTGAGGGGCCTATCCCGGCCAGCGCGCCTTGACCCGCTCAGCAATGACCGCGGCCAGTGCCTCGATACCTTCGGCCGACAGGCTGTCAGCCGGGACGGTCATGCGGTCGTCCCATCGATGGAAGTGCTTGCGTTGCGACCGCGCATAGGACGGGTCGTAATGCCGGGCGGCCAGTTCGGCGAACAGGCCGGGCAGGTCGCGCGCGCGCGCCATCGCCTGCCAGGCGTCGATGGTGGTGTTGCCGTGCAGTGCGTTGAGCCGCCCGAGCTGCTCGGCCAGCCATTCGGGCCGGTCGCCCAGATAGGCATAGTCACGCAGCAGGAAGGCCAGCCGCGCCGGCATGGGTACCTCGATTTCCAGGCAAAGGCTGTCGCGCATGCGGGCCACCAGCGGCACCGGCAGGTTGAGCTGGCCGATGCGCGCCCCTTCGCCTTCGACAAACAGCGGACGGGTCAGGTCGATATGCTCGATGGCATCGGCCAGGGCCGTCTCGAAGGCGGTCTGCGAGGGCTGCCGCACGTCCGGCAGCGCGCCCAGCAGCGATCCCTTGTGCCGGGCCAGGCCTTCGATATCGACCACCTGCTCGCCGTGCGCCGCCAGTGCCTGCAGCACGCGCGTCTTGCCGCTGCCGGTGGCGCCGCAGATCACCACCAGCGGCAGTTGGGGTGCCAGGGCATCGAGCGTGGCGATGACATGACGCCGCCATGACTTGTAGCCGCCGGCCAGTTGCTGGGCGTCCCAGCCCACCATGCGCATCCAGGTGGTCATCGAGCCGCTGCGCAGCCCGCCGCGCCAGCAGTAGACCAACGGCCGCCAGCCCTGCGGCCGGTCGGAGAACTGCCCGCCCAGGTGGCGGGCCAGGTTGGCGGCCACCATGGCGCCGCCCACCCGCCGGGCCTCGAAGGCGCCGGACTGCTTGTACAGCGTGCCGACGATGCGCCGTTCCTCGTTGTCGAGCACGGGGCAGTTGATCGCACCCGGAATATGGTCGATCTCGAACTCGGCCGGCGAGCGCGCGTCGATGATGGTGTCGAAGGCGTGGCGGTCCTCCACGCGCACGTAGGGTTTCATGAAAGCACGATCAGGCCGGCCGGGGAAAGATCTACTTTACTGGAGGCGGCGCGAAGCGCCAGGAATTTTGCGGCGGCGGCACGGCGCCCCGGACGCGTGCGATAGCCTGCGGTAGCGCCATGCGGCGGCCCGGGGCCTGCGTGCTATGCTGCGCCGGCCTGTTTCTGCAAGGATCTGGTAAGAATCAGGCGGCATCATCGTAATTCTTCGCGGACTCTCGCCATGTCGACAACCCAAACCACCTCCGCCCCGAAGGTACCTCCAGGGCTGGTCGATACGTTCGGCTGCTCCGCGGACAAGCTCGGCGCCGACCAGTCCCTGGCTGGCAGCGACATCCAGTTCCATCGCAAAAGCTCGCGCCTGCAGTCGGGCCAGATCGCCATGCCGGCGGCCGAGCGGGGGTTTGTCGCGGGCATCGCCCTGCAGGCCGGCCACCGCCGCCGCATCATCGCCGGGCGCCATGCCCGCACGCACGATTTCGCGGCTGGCGATATCTATGTCCGCAGCCTGTCCGAAGACTACAAGGCCGACTACCTGACCCGTTTCGATTTCATCCTGATGGAGCTGCCGCGCAGCCTTATCGAGCGCACCAGCAGCGAACTGGGCCGTGCCCGCCAACGCGCGCTGCGCGAGACCGCCGGCCAGCCCGACCCCGTGCTGGCGCACCTGGCCCAGGCGATGCTGCCCGCGCTGAGTCATCCCGAGCATGCCTGCCGGTTGTTTGTGGACCAGTTGAGCCTGACCATTGGCGTGCACCTGGTGGGCCAGTATGGCGAGGAGCCGGTGGCATCGCCCAAGGTCAACCGCCTGCTGTCGCCGCGCAGCGTGGCGCGGGCCAAGGAACTGCTGGCCGCCAGGATCGATGGCGACCTGTCGATCGCCGAGGTGGCCGACGCCTGCCAGCTGTCGCGCAGCCATTTCACGCGCGCCTTTCGCGATACCACCGGGCAGACCCCCTATCAGTGGCTGATGGCCCAGCGGCTGGAGCGCGCCCGCGCGTTGCTGCAGGATGCCGGCGTGCCACTGGCGCAGGTGGCCGTGGTCTGCGGCTTTTCCGACCAGAGCCATTTCACGCGCGTATTCGCCCGGCATATGGGTATGGCGCCCGGCGTCTGGCGCCGCCGCCATCTCGGCTAGGCTGCCTGCCCGCACGGCGGGATCGATGCCGGAACGGCGGCATTCCGGTCACCTATAACGCGGCAATTCAGCGCACAGGCGTTCCAGGCGCGGCACAAATCGACAAGTCAATTTCCCGGGCATGCCGTAGATTGTGTCCGACTGCCGCACGGCGCCCCCGGAAGCCACAAGCTTCCGGACTTCTGGCCGCTCGCGGTGTTTCATCGTTACCAACTGGAGACGCCGCCGTGACACCACAAAGCGATCCGCCCGCGGGGGCGGCATTCCAGCTGGACGCCATCCGCATGGTGCGCGATGTCGCGCAGGCCATCGAACGGCGTATTCAGGAAAATCTCAGTGGTACCGGCCTTGACGCCGGCGCATGCCGCACCGAGACGGCCATCATCCAGTGCCTGCAGGAGCAGATGGTGCATCTGTCGCGCGTGGCTACGCTGGGCACGCTGGCCGCGTCGATCGCGCATGAAATCCGCCAGCCGCTGACCGCCATCCGCATCGAGGCCGGCACCATCGAGCGCTGGATGAAGCGCGATGCGCCGATGGCCGGCGAAGTCAGCGAAGGCATCCGCCGCATCCAGGAACAATCCGAGCGCGCCGAGCGCGTGATCCGCAGCCTGCGCGCGCTGATGCGGCGCGAGCCCCTGCGGCCTCAGCCGTTCCGTCTGGACGATGCGTTGCACGAGGTGCTGCCGCTTGCCGATTGCCGGATCAGTGTCGCCTGCGTGGACCTCCGGCTAGATCTCGACGCGTCGTTGCCGCCGGTGCATGGCGACCGCGTGCAGATCCAGCAGGTCATGCTCAACCTCTTGCTCAATGCGGTGGAGGCCAGGCGCGACGGCCCGCCGGGCAGTGCCCGCGTGACGCTGCGTACGCGACACGGCGCCGGCGACATGGCGGTTATCGAGGTCATCGACAATGGCCGCGGCATCGAGCCTGAACAACTGGCCCGCATCTTCGAGCCGTTCTTCAGCACCAAGGACGACGGCATGGGGATTGGGCTTGCCATCTGCCGGTCGATCGTCGAACTGCATGGCGGCACCATTGCCGCGGCGTCGGGCGATGGACAGACCACGCTGACCGTGGCCCTGCCGGTGTACGCGCCCGCCGCATAGGCGCGGCCGGCGCGCAGGCGCAAGGGTCAGGCCGCGCCGGCCGCAGCCTCTGCTGCGTCAGCACCCTCAGCACCGTCAGCGGCCTGCGGGTTCCCGGGGCGCAGGGCGCGCAGGATATCGCGCCAGCTCACGATGCCGACTGGCCGGAAACACTCGTCCACGATGGGAATGCACGACACCTGGTGGGTCAGAAACAGGTCGATCGCGTCGGCGATGGCGGCTTCCGGGCGCAGTGTGATCGGCTGGCGGGACATGATCTGGTGCACGCGCCGGTTCAGGGTATTGAGATCCCTGGCCGATTCCACATTGCTGCCGATAAAGGGGCTCATGGCCCGCAGCAGGTCGCGATCCGACACCACGCCGTGCAACCTGCCGTCTTCGACCACCAGCAGATGGTGGAAGCTCGCGGCGTCGAAGATGTCCTTCACGGTTGCCAACGTGTCATCGAAGACCACGGTGGCCACCTGTTTCGACATGATGCTGTCAATACTCACTACTGGCTCCGTTCAGCTAGATCAGGCGCGCAGCCCCGCATGCAACGGGCAGCGGAGGCGCGGGTGACATGTGCCCGGTAGGTATAACGGCAGCACCGGCCGCAAACTGAAGCACGGCCGGCACGCGGGTCAATCGTCGAACGTGCCCGGATACTCGGGGGGCGGCGTCCGGGCGCAGCGGCGCGGCCGGTCTCGATTGAGGCATTGGACGAGGGCCTCGCCTATCGTTGCCGGATGGCGGCGCTGTCGAGCGCATCGAGGCGCGGACAGCCCAGCAGTGCCATCGACACTTCCAGTTCGGTCTGCAACATCGTCAGCATATGCGCCACGCCGGGCATGCCGCCCACCGCCAGCGCGTGCAGGATCGGCTGGCCGATCAGCACCGCCCTGGCACCCAGCGCGATGGCCTTGGCGATATCGGTGCCGCGCCGGATGCCGCCGTCAAGCAGGATCGGCACTGCACCGTTGACGGCCTGCGCCACGGCCGGCAGGGCGTCGATGGTGGCCGGCACGGTGTCCAGCGTACGCCCGCCATGGTTCGAGACGATGATGCCTGCCACGCCGGCATCGAGGGCGGGCCGGACGTCGGCAGGATTGAGCAGCCCCTTGACCAGTACCGGCAGCGGCGTCTGGCCGCACAGCCATGCCACATCCTGCCAGGTTGGCGCGTGGCGCAGCATGCTCCGGAACACGGGGCTGCCGTGGCTGGCGTCGTGGGTTTCGGGCGGTGGCAGGTCCGCCAGGTTGACGGCGCTGACGCCATCGGGCAGCCGGAAGCCGGCGCGTTGCTCCACATTGCGGATGCCATTGACCACGGCATCGATCGTCAGCACGATGGCCCGGTAGCCCGCCTGCTCGGCGCGGCGCACCAGGGTCAGGGTGTCTTCGCGGCGCGGCTGCAGGTAGAGCTGGAACCACAGCGTCGTGGTGGACGTACGGGCAATGTCTTCCAGCGACACGCTGGCCTGCGTGCTGACCGTCATCCATGTACGTGTCAGCGATGCCGCATGTACCGTAGCCAGCTCGCCATCGGGATGCACGAGCTTGTGATAGGCGGTGGGGGCGATCAGCAACGGATAGTCGAGTACCTGGCCGAACAGTTCCGAGCGCGCCGACGCCTGCGACATGTCGACCATGGCGCGCGGCATGAGGCGGATGCGCTCGAAGGCCGACTGGTTGTCGCGCTGGGTGATGCCGTCGGCCCCATATCCGGCGATATACCCGGCAACAGCCGGATGCACGCACTCGTGGAAGCGGCGCTCGTAGTCGCGCACGGAAACGGTATCGGCAGGAATCATCGTCAAAGCTCGGCCCAGCGCCGCAGCAGGTTGTGATAGTGGTTGACCAGCGACAGCACCGCGTCGTCGCCGTCGCCAAGGCGCGTGCGGATGCCGATGATCGTCATGTCGAGGTCGTGCAGCGTGGTGCGCATGCCGTCGTCCTTGACCATCGACTGCGCCCAGAAGAACGAGGCCCAGCGGCAGCCGCGCGTGACCGGCGTGACACGATGCAGCGACGAGGCAGGATACACCACCATATGCCCGGCCGGCAGCTTGACGCTGTGCGTGCCGAACAGGTCTTCGATGACCAGTTCGCCGCCATCGTATTCGTCGGGGTCCGACAGGAACAATGTGCTGGAGACATCGGCGCGCATGCGCAGGCCGCCCGTGCCGGGCATGGTGCGGATGGCGTTGTCGACATGCGTGCCGAACGTCATGCCGGCTTCGTAGCGGTTGAACATCGGCGGCAGCACCCGCAGTGGCAGCGCGGCCGAATGGTAGGCCGCGCAGCGGCCCAGCGCCTGCAGGATGAAGTCGGCCAGCTCCAGCGCGTCGGCGGTGTGTGTCGGCAGTTGCAGGTTGGCCTTGGACTGCGCGGCCAGGTCGCCCGCCGTGACGCGGCCATCCACCCAGGGCGACGCCTCCAGGCGCTGCCTGAGCATGCGGACTTCGTCGGGAGTCAGGACATCGGGGATCCGGATCAGCATGGTGGGGGTTCTCGGGAAGGACGGCCAGCCCCGCAAGGGGACCGGCCCGGTTGCGGCAGGATCAGAACGTCACGCCGACGTTGAACAGCACGGTGCGGCCAGAGGCCGGCACCGCCCGTGTTGCGTTGAACGCCGATGCATAGTTCAGGCTGTTGGTGAGGTTGTAGCCGTTGAGCGACGCCCGGAACCTGCCCTGCTGGTAGGCCAGCATGGCATCGAGCGAGAAGGTGTCGGGCACGCGGCCCGTGTTTTCGGAATTCGCCCAATAGCCGGACGCGTACCGCACGCCGCCGCCCAACGTCAGCTTGCCCGGCAATGGCACGAGCGCGTGCGGGATGTCATACGCTGTCCACAGCGTCAGGTTGTGGTGCGGTACGCCGGGCGCCACCTTGCCGACCAGCGCCGGCCTGGCGGCCGCTGTCACCTCGCCATCCAGGTACGCATAGGCCAGGTTGGCCGACCAGTTCGTGGTGATCCGGCCCGTCAGTCCCAGCTCGGCACCGCGTATGCGCCGGCCCTCGCCGCTGTCGGAGAAGCCGTTGGCAACCGCGCCTGTCACCGGGTCGACCGTGTAGGCGTTGGATTTCCGGATCTGGAACAGCGCCCCGGTCACGCCCAGGCGCTTGTCAAGGAAGTCCAGCTTGGTGCCGACTTCCACGGTATCCGACCGCTCCGGTTCATTGGCCGCTCCGGCCTTTGGCACCTCGGTCTGCACGCCGCCCACTGCCAGTGCGATATCGGTGCCCACGGGCCGGTACGAGCGCGAGAACGATGCGTAGAACATGGCGTCCTGCGTCGGCTCCCAGATCGCACTGATGGCCGGACTCAGCTTCTTCGAATCCGCGGTGCCGCCCACCGCCGAGGCGCTGGTTTCATATTCGCTGCGGAAGTAGTCCCAGCGCAGGCTGCCGAGCAGCGAGACCTGGTCTGTCAGCCAGACGCGGTCGTTCAGGAATACGCCGACATTGGTGGAGTTGGCGTCGCGCGTGGCCACGTAGTTGACGCTGGCATTCTTGCTGGCATCGAAGACCGGGTCGACGATGGTCTGGTTGTTCAGGCGGCCGGTCCAGCTGCCGATGTCGCGATGATCGCGCTGGTAGTTCATGTCCAGTCCGGCCATGGCGCGGTGGCGGAAGCTGCCGGTATGGAACTCCCCCCGGGCGCTCAGCACGTTCTGCAGACCCCAGCCCCGCTGCATGTATGTCATGCCGCCGCGTGCGCCGTACCGCAGCGGCGCGTTGCCGCCCGCCAGCAGCTTCTGCAGCGTGGCCTGGTTCACCCCGGCGGGGTTGGTGCCCGAGAAGTCGCGGTCGTAGTAGCTGAAGCGCGTGTCGTTGTTCAGCGTGATGCCGTTGCCGGTCTTCGCCTGGATAAGGGAAGTCACCACATGCGCGTCGCTGGTGTCGCGGTCGGTATTGCGCACATAGGAAGTGGACCGCGACAGGCCCGGCACGTCGTACTCGGTGATCGGACGGTACACGCCGTCGGTGCCCTGTGCCATCGGCACGCCGTAGTCGGGTGCGCCGCTGCGATGCAGGTACGCGTAGTTCAGGTGCCATTCGGTGGCGGTGCCGAGACCCGTACCGAAGTCGATGGCCAGGCCGCGCCGGTCATCGTCCACGTGGTCGCGGTCGGGCACCCTGCCGTCCTGGAACATGCCGTTGATGCGCAAGGCGGTGGTGTCGCCGAGCTGGTAGTTGCCGTCGAGCATGGTGCGGTAGGTCGGGCCGGCTCCGAAGCTCTGGTCGATGCTGGTGCGGGTGCCCTTGCCGGCCTTTTTCGAGGTCTGGTTGATCAGGCCGCCCAGGTTGCCCACGCCGAAGCTCTCGCCGGATGGCCCCTTGATGACTTCCACGCTGTCCGTGTTGAAGCTGTCGCGCCGGTAGGCGCCGAAGTCTCGCAGGCCGTCGATGTAGACGTCGCCCTTGGCCGACAGGCCGCGAATGCGGAACTGGTCGCCGTTCTGGCCGCCGTTGCCCTCGCCGGTGGAAATCGTGATGCCGGGCACGTTCTTCAGCGCCTGTTCCAGCGAGGTCACCTGCTGCTGCTCCAGCACGTCGCGCGGAATGACGAAGATGGTCTTGGGCGTCTCCTTGACGGTATCGGGCAGCCGCGCGATGCCGGTGGACGCTTCATTGGTGTTCTCGATGCCCTTGCCGGTCACGGTAACCGCCGGCAGCACCGTGGCGGTCTGGGCGTAGGCGATCTGTGGAAGCGCCGTGATCGTGAGGGCGGTACCGGTGCTGGCCGCGCCGGACACCAGCACGCGGATCGAAGACGAGAGGATTTTCTGCTGCACAACTGAGCTCCAGCTTGACGACAACAATCGGGACGGATGCAGGCATCCGTTGCACCGGTCAGGCGACCGGTGCGCGGGCGTGGTCGAAGGGGGGCGGAGTAGGTGTGACGCGGAGGCTTGCTGGTCGCTGGGGGCGATGGCTGGCTATGGGCGGGCGGATGCGTTCAGGGCGACATGACCCGGCCCGGCGCCTGTGTTTCTTCAACAACGGGCGCCAACGTAAGCGATGCGGCTACGGTGGGTCAATCAAAGTACGGGCGGGACGAGATATTTCGGAAAAATTCGAAAATCTCGCAAAGAATGAGTGACTCGGAACTCTCCGAGCCGTCGGAGGGCGCGCCGTCGACCGTCACGGTCTGGCACGCTGTATCCGGCGCAGCGGACGGGGTGTGAGGTGTCAGAAGCTGGCGGCCAGGCCCAGCGACACGCCGGACACGTTGTTGCCGAAGACGTAGCGCACCACCGCCCGCACGCGCGTGACAAAGACCTCGTGCGCCGTGGTGTCCAGCTCCAGGCCCAGCCCCAGCGTGGTCAGGTAGTTGAAGCCCAGCGCCCCGGCCTGTGCCCCGAGGTAGTGCGAGTGCGACAGTTCCATCACGTAGCGCACGGGCCGGTCCATCGCGAAGTAGCCGGTCGGGGCGCGCCAGCGCGCGTACAGGTTGGCGGTCTGGGCAATGGCCGATCCCTGTACCGCATCCGACGATCCGCCAAAGCTCTTCAGGTGGATATTGGTGTAGCGCAGTTCCACGTCGATGTCGTGCTCGGGCCGATAGTGTTCCCAGTCGATCATGACCGATCCACCCAGCCCATAGGCGTTAAGCGATCCGCCGTCGAGGAAATTGATGTTGCGGTCGGTCTTGTGGTTCACGAAGCCCTGCGCCAGCCGCAGATCGCTGGACACATTGCCCAGCGACGCATTGAAGATCGGGCGGAACACCAGTTCCTTGCTCTCCGTCAGCGGGAAGTCCCAGCCAATGCCGACGGTGCCGGCCACGGTATTCCAGCGCGTGGGCAGTTCGCGCGATTCCGTGCCGTTCGATGCCACGAAGGTGGGGTCGTATCGGCTGTAGGCGATCGACCCTTCCATATAGATCGGGGTGGACTTGCTGAGCGTGAAGCCGCCGCCCAGCTGCGACATGACGATGCCTGGGTTGGCGGTCTGCCCGTTCGAGATCGACAGTGAACTCGACGCCAGGTCGGGCACCACCGAAAAGCTCATCAGCGTCAGCACCGCATTGGCCTGTCGCTGCACGGCCGGGCCGAACACAACCTGGAAATCGCGTGGCTGCTGCTGCGCATGCGCCGGCTCCGCGCCGCCCCACAGCAGCGCGGCGGGCAGCAGCGCGGCCAGGCAGCGCCGACGGACGAAACCGGATCCTGGAAGCGTCATGCGGCCCATGGGGTCGGCCGGATAGGCCCGGCGGCGAACGGCAATGGTGCCAAGCGTACGCCAGCGCGGGGCGGCTTGCGAATTGGACCAAAGCCGTATGGACAAGGCGCCACCGGGGCCCGCCAAGCGGCGTATTGGCCCAAGGTTCCATTGCGGCGCGTCTGGCCGCCATCTATATGTTGTGCTGACAGCCGGAGAAGGGGACGTCGGCACCATTTTGCGGAGGGACGCCATGAGGGGTGGCAGCGGGCGACATATGCGGCGCATGCGATGCATCGGCCACTGGATGCTGGCCGGCCTGTTGGTCTCCACGGGCAGCGCCTGGGCGCAGCAGCCGGCCCCGGGGCAGCAGCCTGCGGCAGCGCCGCCGCCGGCGCAGGGCCAGCAGGAGACAGCGGGGCAGCAGACCTTCAAGCCAGAGGAAATCGAGGCGCTGGTGGCGCCTATCGCGCTGTATCCGGATTCGGTGCTGTCGCAGGTGCTGATGGCGTCAACCTATCCGCTGGAAATCGTGCAGGCCGCGCGCTGGCAGAAGGCCAATTCGAGCCTGAAGGGCGATGCGGCCGTGAAGGCCGTGCAGGATCAGCCGTGGGACGTCAGCGTGAAGTCGCTGGTGGCGTTTCCGCAGGTGCTGGAGCCAATGAACGACAAGCTCGACTGGACACAGAAGCTTGGCGACGCCTTCCTGGCTCAGGAAAAGGACGTGCTGGCCGCCGTGCAGCGGCTGCGCAACAAGGCCCAGCAGTCCGGCAACCTGAAGTCGAACGAGCAGCAGAACGTGACGGTCCAGCCGGCCACGCAGAGCAGCGGCACGCAGCAGACCATCATCATCGAGCCGGCCAACCCGCAGGTGATCTACGTGCCGGCCTACAACCCGGCCACCGTCTACGGCAGCTGGGGCTATCCGAGTTATCCGCCGTACTACTGGCCGCCGTATCCGGCCTACTACCCGGGCGCCGCGCTGGCAACCGGGTTTGCCTGGGGCGTGGGCCTGGCGGCTGCCGGCGCGATCTTCGGCAATTGCAACTGGGGCGGCGGTGACGTGAATGTCAACGTGAACCGTGCCACCAACATCGACCGCAGCTTCAACCGCAGCAGCGTGGAAGGCGGGGGCAAGTGGAAGCACGACTCCAGCCACCGCAAGGGTGTGGCCTATCGCGATAACGCCACGCGCGAGAAGTTTGGCAACAACGTGGGCGGCGCGGATCGGCGCAATGACTTCCGCGGCCGCGAGGGCGACCGGGGCGGCGATCGCGCGGGCGACCGTGCGGGAGATCGCTCGGGTAACCGGGCCGGCGACCGCAGCGCGGATCGCGCGGGAGACCGTGCCGGAGACCGCGCCGGAGACCGGTCGGCAGACCGGGGCGGCAATCGTGCCGGGGATCGCGGGCAGGGCGTGGGAGGTGACCGCGCCAGCACCGGCGACCGGATGTCCACGGATCGTGGGGGCGCCGGAGATCGCGGCGGTGCCGGCGCGAATCGCACCAGCTACGGTGGTGGCGGGCGGGACAGCGCGTTCCAGGGCGTGGGCGGCAGTGGCGCATCGTCGCAGCGCGACTTTGACCGCGGACGTGCCAGTTCTGGCGGCGGTGGCTACGGCGGCGGGCAGGGCGCGGCCCAGCGCAGCGCAGGCGGTGGCGGCGGTGGCTTCCAGGGTGGCGGCGGCCGGGGCGGTGGCGGCGGTGGCTTCCAGGGTGGTGGCGGCGGCCGGGGCGGTGGTGGTGGCGGATTTGGTGGCGGCGGCGGTGGCCGTGGTGGCGGCGGCGGACGCCGGTAGCCGGAGATGGCGATGACAACCACGAGGTGTCAGGCATGCGTGCAATGAAAGCAATCCTGCCGTCGCGCATCGCGCGTACCGCTCTGCCGCTGGTGCTGGGCGTGGCGCTGATGTCGGCCGCGCAGGCCCAGAAGGCGTTCGATACGCCCGAGGCCGCCATGAATGCGTTTGGCGACGCCGTAGCCACCAGCAACGACGCGGCCGTGACCGCGTTGCTGGGGGCCGAGGCGCGCCGCATGATCCCGCCGGTGGGCGCGGACCAGCGATACCGCTTCCTGTCCGCATGGAGCCAGTCGCACCGTATCGTAAGCGGCGACGACGGCACGGCGCGCGTGGCGGTCGGCGACAACGGCTGGACGCTGCCGATTCCGCTGGTCAAGACCAACGGACGCTGGCACTTCGACGCCAAACAGGGCGTCGGCGAGATCCGCTTGCGTCGCATCGGCAGGAACGAGCTGACGACCATCCAGACCATGCTGGCAATCTACGATGCCCAGCACGACTACGCGCTGGGTAACCACGAGGGCAATGGCCTGCTGGTCTACGCGCGCAAGCTGGTCAGTTCGCCGGGCAAGAAGGACGGGCTCTACTGGCCGACCCGTCCGGGCGAGCCGGAAAGCCCGCTCGGGCCGGCGTTCATCGATGCCATCGCGACCCATCGCAGTACTTCGGACGGCTATAACGGCTACCGCTACAAGCTGCTCAACGGGCAGGGCCCGACGGCAACCGGCGGCAAGTACACCTACCTGGTCAACGGCAAGCTGTTCGGCGGGTTTGCGGTGCTGGCATGGCCCGCACGCTATGGCGATACCGGCATCAAGAGCTTCATGGTCAGCCATGACGGCCAGGTCTACGAGCGCGACCTTGGCCGCGACACCGCCACCCGGGCGGCAGGAATCGATACGTTCGACCCCGGCACGGGTTGGAGCAAGGTGGCGCCGGAACTGCTGCAACCCATGACGGCTGCCAGCGCCGATTGACCTGGCTGGCCGCCATCGGCCGGCCTTCCCCTTCCATGCAAATGCCCTGGCCGGTATGCTTCCCGCGCCAGGGCATTTTGTTTTCCGGTCCCGCCAGTTGGAATTCGCACGCCCCGAAGCCCGAATCGTGCCAATTCTCATTTCCGTGCGGATAAATACTAAGCAGGCTGGCTAATACAGAAATCCTGCACCGCGTACCGCCCGGCAGTATCAGGTACCGTCCGCTTCGCCTGATTAATTAATCGCCGATTAATAACGTGCGCGTCCTGTTCTGATATTTTTTGCGCCCGTGTTTCATCTTTACATCTCTGCGGAAGTAAAGATTGCAATCAGCAGGTCATCGACCTACTTTGATATGGCACTTACGGGATATCCAGAAAAAGCAATAAGCATCGATTGTATTTGGCGTGGGGTAGGCACGCCCAGGGACGCTTCATGGATCTGGCGCTGTGGCGTGTAGCGGGCCGCAGCCCGTTGTAGGGCCAGCCGCCCTGGCTTGCTCCCCGTTCTGTCTGGGAGACCATGATGAATCGACGGCTGTTCATGAGCCTGCCTTCACTGGCATTGGCACCGGCATTGTTTGCTTGTACCACCAATATGTCAGGCAGTGACGCGGCGGCAAAACGCCGCGAGATCGATGCCGGCGTGGACGGCACCATGAGCAAGCTGTTTGCCTCCGCCAGTTCGGCACAGGCCCTCGCCGAGAAGGCCAAGGGCATACTCGTGTTTCCCAAGATCCTGGCTGCCGGGTTTATTGTCGGCGCCGAGTATGGCGAAGGATCGCTCCGGGTGGCCAATTCGCCGGTGGGCTATTACCGCACCACCACTGCGTCGTTCGGCTTTCTGGCCGGCGCACAGTCCAAGGCGCTCATCATGATGTTCATGACCGACGACGCGCTGAAGGCATTCGAGGCCAGCAAGGGCTGGACGGCTGGGGTGGACGGTTCGGTGGCGCTGGCGACCATCGGCGCGAACGGGCAGATCGACACCAACACGGCCCGCGCACCGATCATCGGATTCGTGCTGACGAACGCCGGGCTGATGGCCAACCTGTCGCTGGAAGGCACCAAGATCAGCAAGCTCGACATCTGAGCACGCCAGGCCATGAGATGGGTCACGATGTTGCTGATGGGCGCGTCCGTCGCGTTGGCGATGGGCGTGCTGCCACGTCCGCGCACCAAGCCGCGCCGTCGTGACGATACCTTGCGGGTGGTCGACACCAGCCCGTTCTCGGACATCGCCAGCCGCCCCGGCATGGTCGAACTGGCGGGGTCGCTGGCGCATGAGCTGAACCAGCCGCTGACCGCCATCACAAGCAACGCCCAGGCCGCGCGCGAATACCTGATGTCGGGCACGCCCGACCAGACTGAGATCCGTGAAATCCTCGACGACATCGTCAGCGACGCCTCGCGCGCCAGCGACATCGTCAAGGGCGTGCGCGCGTTGATCCGGGGCGAGGCCCCCCACCTGGTGCCGTTCCAGATCGGCGACGTGATCGTGCGTGCGCTGGAATTGGTGCGCGACGAGGCCAGGGCGCGCGAGGTCACCGTCGATGGCGAGGCCGACGGACAGCTGCCCCGCGCCGTGGGCGATCCGATGGAGATCCAGCTCGTGCTGCTGAACCTGCTGGTCAATGCGCTGGATGCCGTGGAGGCCGCGCACGCACGCGGGGCACGCAAGGTATCGGTTGCCGCGTCCGCACAGGACGGTGTGCTGAAGCTGACCGTGCGCGACAACGGCTGCGGCGTGGCCGAGGGCGACCTCGACAAGATTTTCCGCCCGTTCTTTTCCTCGAAGCCCAAAGGCATGGGCCTGGGCCTGTCGTTCAGCCGCGCACTCATGGAACGCAACGGCGGCCGGCTGCGCGCCATCCGCAACAGCGACAACGGCATGACGTTCGAATGCCTGTTGCGCACCGAAGACTCCGCCTCGGCCACGGCGCATCATCGCGCGCCGGCGGTCGTGGCGGCCCGGTTCAGGACTGCATTTTCCCGGAGATAAGACTCCATGCTCGCGACCAGGACCACCATCTACATCGTTGACGATGACGACAGCGTGCGACGGGCGCTGGGCCGCGTGCTGGGGGCGCACGGCTATCTCACCGCAGGGTTCGCATCCGCCAGCCAGTTCCTGGAGGAAGCCGACATCGACGACACGCCCGGCTGCGTGTTGCTGGACCTGCAGTTGCCGGACATCAGCGGCATCGACCTGCAGCAGGCGCTGTGCAGCCGGATTCCGGTCATCATCCTGACCGGGCATGCCGATGTCGCCAGCGCAGTGTTGACCATGCAGGCCGGCGCCATCGACTTCCTGCAAAAGCCGGTATCTGACGTGCAGCTGCTGGCTGCGGTGAACAAGGGCTGCGAATGTGCCACGCGCCAGTTTGCGCAGGCCAGCGAACTGCGCGATCTGAAGAAGAAGATCGACCGCCTGACGCCGCGCGAGCGCGAAGTGCTGGCGTGGATAGTCACGGGCTTCCGCAACAAACAGGTAGCCAACCGGCTTGGCACGGTCGAGAAGACCATCAAGGTGCATCGCGCCCACGTCATGCAGAAGCTGGAAGTGGATTCCCTGCCGGCGCTGGTCCGCATCGCCGACCGCATGGGCATGGTGGCCGATCCGGCCACCTGACACTGTCCGCCTGTCCGCCGGGGGCGGTACGATGCCGCCCCCGTTCCACGCCTCTCCGGCGCCGGGACCCCCCTTCCAGCCCCGATCCCCGGGGCCGACTGGCCCCAGCGCTGGACCATGGGCCAATATCGCCCGCCTCGCCAGTCTCGTAGCCTAATCATTACGTGCTTACAATCGGCTGCGCAACGTGCAAATGGGTGCTACCGGAAACTTCGTGGTGGTTGTGGACGACGACGCGTCAGTGGCGCGATCCACGTCGCGGCTGTTGCGTGCCGCGGGCATCACGGTCGACACGTTCACCAGCGGCACCGATTTCATTGCCCGCATCCAGGGCAAGGCGGCCTACCGGCCGTTCTGCGTGATCCTCGACGTCTGCATGCCGGGGATGGACGGGCTGGAGGTGCAGCAGCAACTGGCCGGCCTGGCGCTTCCCCTGATCTTCATTACCGCGCACGAGGTGCCCGAGGCACGCGACAAGGCATTGGCGGCGGGCGCCGTCGGCTATTTGCGCAAGCCATTCGACGCCGCCCAGCTGGTTGATCTGGTACGAAGCGTGATGCCTTAGTCCCATGCCTTTGGTCCTTGGTCCAATTGTCATTCAGGCCGTAGCAGGCACACTCTTACCAAGGCGTGCAGCAGGCGCCCTGCCGTACGCATGGCTCGCCAGCCAAACAGGAGGACCGGCAAATGTCGCTACTGATGCTTTCCAACCTCCACCCGGACACCACCGAGGAGCAGGTCAAGGAATTCCTTGGCCGTTATGGCTTTCCGCCTGCCGACGAGATCGAGCGGCAGGAAGGCGACGGCACCCGCCCCTCGATGACGCTGACGTTCCGGACGGTGGATACGGGCGCGCTGCAGCAGCTGGTGCCGCGCATCCATGGCGTGTTCTGGAACGGCCACAAGATCAATGCGCTGATCCTGCGCGAACACTTCAGGTAATCGCACAAGTCTCGCGTGGCCCGCGGCCGGCGCGAGCAGGAGATACGACGATGGCAAGCGGTCTGGTATCCAAGCGCGGTCGGTGGGCATTGGTGGTACTGGCCGCACTGGCGGTGTCCGGTTGCCACAAGCAGGAGGCCAAGGGGCCAGCCGCGCCCCCGGCAGCCGAAGTGGGCGTGGTCAAGGTCACCCTGCAGGACGTGCCGCTGACCTACGAATTCGTGGGCGAGACGCAAAGCTCCCAGCAGGTGGAAATCCGGGCCCGCGTGAGCGGCTTCCTGGAGCAGCGCCTCTATACCGAAGGCTCGATGGTCAAGGCCGGCCAGGTCATGTTCCGCATGGACCAGAAGCCGTTCCAGGCCGCGCTCGACGCCGCGCAGGCCGAACTGGCCCAGCAGCAGGCCCGGCTGACCACCGCACGCTCGAATCTGGCGCGGGTCAAGCCGCTGGCCGCCAAGAACGCCCTGAGCCAGAAGGACCTGGACGAAGCGACCGGCCAGGAGCAGTCCGCCGCTGCCGCCGTCGAAGCCGCCAAGGCCAACGTCACCAATGCCAAGCTGAATCTCGGCTACACGACGATCACGTCGCCCGTGGATGGCCTGTCCAGCTACGCCAAGAAGCAGGTGGGCTCGTACATCGACGCCACCAACAGCCTGCTCACGTACGTCGCCAAGCTCGATCCGATCTGGGTCAACTTCAGCCTGTCCGAGAACGAGGTGCTGCAGTACCAGTCGCAGACCGCGGCCGGCAGCATCCGGATGCCGGCGCGGGGCGCGATGGAAGTGGAGATCGTGCTGGCCGACGGCACCACGTATCCGCAGCGCGGGCATATCGCCTTTGCCGATGCATCGTTCAATTCCGAAACCGGCACCTACCTGATCCGCGCCGAAATGCCGAATACCAAGGGCATGCTGCGGCCGGGGCAGTTCGTGCGTGTGCGGCTGATTGGCGCAGTGCGCACCAAGGCCATCACCGTGCCGCAGGAAGCGGTGGTGCAGGGCCAGCGCGGCCAGTCGGTGTGGCTGGTGGGCAAGGAGAACAAGGCCGAGCCGCGCGTGATCGACGTGGGCGAATGGTCGCAGGGCAACTGGGTGGTGCGTTCGGGCCTGCGTGAGGGCGATACCGTGATCGTCGACGGTTCGATCCGCCTCGCGCCTGGTGCGCCGGTCAAGCCGGTGGCCGCGCCGCCGCGCCAGGCCAGCGACGGGCCGTCGCCGGTGCCACCGTCGGCACCCCCGGCGCATCCTGCGGCACCGGGCTCCACCGGGGCGCCGGAAGCCGGCAAGGGTGCGGCGTCATGAAAATTTCCCACTTCTTTATCGACCGCCCGATCTTCGCGTCGGTGCTGTCGATCATCATCGTGGTGGGCGGGATGGTGGCGCTGTTCAACCTGCCGATCGCACAGTTTCCGGACATCACGCCGCCCAGCATCACCGTGTCCACGACGTATCCGGGAGCCAGCTCGGAAGTGGTGGCGCAGAACGTGGCCGCCCCGATCGAGCAGCAGGTGAACGGCGCGGACAACATGCTCTACATGTCGTCCACCAGCTCGTCCACGGGCAATATCACGCTGACCACGTATTTCGAGATCGGCACCGATCCGGCACTGGCGCAGGTGGACGTGCAGAACCGCGTCAACCTGGCCTTGCCGACACTGCCCGACGCCGTGACCAAGCAGGGCGTGACCGTGGAAAAGCGCTCGCAGGCGTTCATGATGGTGATTGCCGTCTATTCGCCCGACAACAGCTATCCGCAGACCTTCGTCGACAACTACACGAGCATCTACATCCTGGATTCGCTCAAGCGCATCCCGGGCGCCAACCAGTCGGCCATCTTCGGCACGCCCGATTACGCCATGCGCATCTGGCTCAAGCCTGACCGCATGGCCCAGCTTGGCATCACTGCCGAAGACGTCAAGAGCGCGGTAGCCAACCAGAACGAGCAGTTCTCGGCGGGCCGCATCGGCAGTTCGCCCACGTCGGAGCCGGTCAAGCAGACGTTCCCGGTGACCACCAAGGGCCGCATGACCGACCCGGCCGAGTTCGAGAACATCATCCTGCGCGCGGCATCGGGCGACGCCGCGCTGGTGCGGCTCAAGGATATCGGCCGCGCCGAGCTGGGTGCGAAGGACTACTCGCTGCGCAGCCGCTACAAGGGCAAGACGGCCACGCTGCTGGCCGTGTACCAGCAGCCGGGCGCAAACGCGCTGGCGGTGGCGGGGCAGGTCCGCAAGGCGCTCGAAGAGGCCAAGAAATCGTTCCCGCCGGGCCTGGAATACGAAGTGGCGCTGGACACCACCGAGTTCGTGCACGAGTCGATCAACGAGGTGGTGCATACGCTGCGCGATGCGGTGATCCTGGTGATCCTGGTGGTGTACCTGTTCCTGCAGAGCTTCCGTGCCACGCTGGTGCCAATCCTGGCGGTGCCGGTGTCGATCATCGGCACATTCACCGCCATGGCCGCCTTCGGCTTCTCGGTGAACATGCTCACGCTGTTCGGCATGGTGTTAGCCATCGGCATTGTGGTGGACGATGCCATCGTTGTGATCGAGAACGTCGAGCGGAACATGATGGAGTTCCACATGCCGCCCAAGGAGGCCGCCAAGGCCGCCATGGACGAAGTGGGCGGCCCGGTGATCGCCATCGTGCTGGTGCTGCTGGCGGTGTTTATCCCGGTGGCATTCCTGTCCGGCATCACGGGCCAGCTTTACAAGCAGTTCGCCATTACGCTGGCGGTGTCGGTGCTGCTGTCCGGGGTGGTGGCGCTGACGTTGTCGCCCGCGCTGGCGGCCATCCTGCTCAAGCCCGGCAGCCACAAGAAGAACCGCTTCTTCCAATGGTTCAACCGCACTTTCGACCGGCTGGTGGAAGGCTATGGATCGACCGTGCAGGCCGTGATCCGGCGCACGGCGATCTCGGTGGGGATCGTCATTGCGCTGATCGTGGCCGCGGTGCTGATGTTCATCCGTATTCCGTCGTCGTTCCTGCCGGTGGAGGACCAGGGCTATCTGCTGGGCGCGGTGATCATGCCCGATGCGGCCAGCCTGGATCGGACCGGCGCGGTGTCGAAGCGGGCCGCGGAGTGGTTCGAGAAGCAGCCTGGCGTGAAGTCGGTGGCGGTGCCCGATGGCTTCAGCCTGATCGATTCGCAGAACAAGTCGAACGCCGGTACGTTATTCATCACGCTGAAGGGCTTTCACGAGCGCGGCAAGGGCGAGAGCGCGGCCGATCTGATCGCGAAGGCCAACAAGGAGTTCTCGACCTATCGTGACGGGCTGGTGATTCCGGTGAATCCGCCGTCAATTCCGGGCCTGGGCACCACGGGCGGCTTCGAGTTCTGGCTGCAGAGCACTGGCGACGGCAGCTACCAGCAACTGGAGGAACGCACGCGCGCGTTTATCGCCAAGGCGCGGCAGCGTCCGGAGCTGCGCGGCGTGAGCACCACGATCAACACGCGCTCACGGCAGCTGCTGGTTGACCTGGACCGCGAGCGGGCGGAGACGCAGGGCGTGCCAGTGGAACAGGTGTACTCCGCGCTGCAGACCATGTTCGGGTCGTTGTACGTGAGCCAGTTCCCCAAGAACAGCCGCCTGTTCCAGGTGATCCTGCAGGCCGAGCCGGAGTACCGGTCGAAGCCCGAAGACATCGACAAGGTGTATGTGCGCAATTCGCGCAACGAGATGGTGCCGATCAAGGCGGTGACCACCACGCGCTGGGTGGCCGGCGCAGACCTGGTGACGCGTTTCAACAACTTCCCGGCGGCCAAGATCACCGGCGATGCCGCACCGGGCTACAGCTCGGGCCAGGCGCTGCAGGCCATGGAGGAAGTGGCGGCCGAGGTGCTGGGCGAGGGCTACAGCTTTGCGTGGAGCGGCCAGGCCTACGAGGAAAAGAAGGCCGGTTCGACGGCGGCCCTGGTGTTTGCGTTCGCCCTGCTCATGGTGTTCCTGATCCTGGCGGCGCAGTACGAGAAATGGTCGCTGCCGATCGGGGTGCTGCTGGCCGTGCCGTTCGCGCTGTTCGGTGCGCTGGTCGGCATCCTGGTGCGGGGCATGGAGAACGACGTGTACTTCCAGATCGGGCTGACGGTGCTGATCGCGCTGGCCGCCAAGAACGCCATCCTGATCTTCGAGTTCGCGGTGGAGATGCGCGTCAAGGAGGGGCTGAGCCCGTATGACGCGGCGGTCAAGGCTTCCAAGATGCGGCTGCGTCCGATCATCATGACGTCGCTGGCATTCATCCTTGGCTGTATTCCGCTGGCCATTGCCAGCGGCGCGTCGGCGGCCAGCCGCCAGTCGCTGGGTACCGGCGTGATCGGCGGCATGCTCGGTGCCACGGTGATCGCCGTCTTCTTTATCCCGATGTTCTTCTGGGGCCTGGAACGCGAGAGCAAGAAGAAGATCGCGGAGCAGGGCGGGAAGGATGCCGGGTCCGGCGCCAATCCCTCCGCGCCCACCGGAGGCACGCTATGAGCCATCGTGGATGGCCTGCGCGCGCCCTGGTGCCGGGGCTGACGGCGCTGACGCTGGTGGCTGGCGGCTGTACCGTGGGTCCGGACTACGTGCGGCCCGACGTGCAGGTGCCGGAGACCTATCGTTTCGCGCCCGAGACGCAGCAGTCGGCCGATGTGGTGACCACGCAATACTGGTGGTCCCAGATCGGTGATCCGGTGCTCGACGACCTGATCGCCACGGCGCGGGCACACAACTACGATGTGCTGATTGCCACGGCGCGCGTGGAGGAATACTACGGGCGCGTGATGACCACGCGTGCGGGGCTGTTTCCGCAGGTCGGCGCGGAGGCGGGCGGCAGCCGGCAGCGCATCAGCACCAGCAGCGGCACCGTGCTGCCCATCGACAATCCGTTCAACTCGGTCAAGGCCGACGTCTACGCATCGTGGGAGATCGACCTGTTCGGCCGGATCCGGCGCATGACCGAAGCGGCGCGGGCCGACTGGGCCGCTTCAGAACAGGCGCGCCGCAGCACCGAAATCAGCGTGGTGGCGGCGGTGGCGAGTGGTTACATCACGCTGCGCGACCTGGACAACCGCCTGCGCATCGCGCAGGACACGCTGACCAGCCGCGAGGGCGCGCTGCAGGTGTTCCGGGAACGGTTCCAGGGCGGCGTGGTGTCCGAGGTGGAGTATGCGCAGTCGCGCTCCGAGTACGCATCGGCCCAGGCATCGGTCGAGCAGTTCCGGCAACTGGTGGCGCAGCAGGAAGACCTGCTGGCCGTGCTGGTCGGCGACAACCCGCGCGCCATGCCGCGTGGCAAGTCGATTGACGAGCTGATCCTGCCCGTGGTGCCGGTGGGGCTGCCGTCCTCGCTGCTGGAACAGCGCCCGGACCTGCTGCAGGCCGAGCAGTCTCTGGTGGCGGCCAATGCCCAGATCGGCGCTGCACGCGCGCAGTATTTCCCGACGATCTCGTTGACCGGCATGTTCGGCGCGGCCAGCACGGCACTGTCCGGGCTATGGGTGGGGTCGTCCAGAGCCTGGTCGTATGGCGGGCTGATCAGCGTGCCGATCTTCACCGCCGGTGCGATTGCCGGTGACGTGAAGCAGGCCGAGGCGCGCCAGAAGCAGGCGCTGTATGGCTACCAGCAGGCGGTGCAGACGGCGTTCCGCGAGGTTGCCGATGCGCTGGCCGGCGTGCAGTACACCCGTAGCCAGCTGGTGGCAAAGAATGACCAGGTGGACGCGCTGTCGCGCTATGCACTGCTGGCGCGTGACCGCTACGAAGGCGGCTACACCAGCTATCTGGAGGTGCTCGATTCGGAGCGCTCGCTGTTTTCCGCGCAGCTGGAGCAATCGACGCTGCGCGGCACGGAGTTTGGGCAGCTGGTCCAGCTCTACAAGGCGCTGGGCGGCGGCTGGCCCGTCGACAGCGCACCCCAGGCCAGCGTCAGTCAGCCGGCCAGCCCCGCCAAGGAGTGAACCATGTCCAGATCCAGCATTCCTGCCGCGTTGCTTGCCGCCGCCGTCCTGGTTGGCCTGAGCGCCGGCGCACTCGCACAATCGAAACCCATCGCCTATCCGGCCAAGGGACAGAGCCAGGCCAAGCAGCAGGAAGATGACGGCTATTGCTATTCGTGGGCCAAGTCGAACACCGGCATCGATCCGGCGCAGGTGGCCGCGGCGCCGCCTCCGGCGCCCAGCGGCCCGGCCGTGGGTGGTGGCGAACGGGTTGGCGGCGCGGCGCGCGGTGCGGCGGGCGGCGCGGTTGTTGGCGCCATCGCGGGCGATGCCGGCAAGGGAGCGGCAGCCGGCGCGGCCGTGGGTACGATGGCTGGCGGCCACCGGGCACGCCAGAACCAGCGCAATGCGCAGGCCAACGCGCAATCGCAGCAGTCGGGTGCCATGAACACCTATTACCGCGCGTATTCAGCCTGCATGCAGGGACGCGGCTACACGATCCAATAACCAGGGAGGTCATATGTTCAAGCGAGTTGCGATGACAGCAGCAGTGCTGCTGAGCCTGTCGGCGGTGTCCCATGCCCAGCCGGACGTGAAAACGGATGTGACGCGATCCGACGGGCAGACCACGGCCACCGGCACGGCCAAGGTCAACGCCACGATTACCGCCATCGACACGGCGTCGCGCAAGGTCACGCTCAAGACCCAGGCCGGCAAGGTCGTGGACATGACCGTGGGCGAAGAGGCGCGCAACTTCGACCAGCTGCACGTGGGCGACAAGGTGGCCGTCGAGTACACCGAAGCCCTGACCGTCAGCCTGAAGAAGGGCAGCGGCGCGGCGACCATGCAGGAACGCGAGATCGCCGAGCGCTCGCAGCCGGGTGCCAAGCCGGGTGGCCGGGTTGGACGCGAAGTGACCGTGGTGGCGCAGGTCGTCAAGGTCGACAAGGAAAAGAACATCGTTACCGTGAAGGGGCCGCGTGGGCGCACGGTGGACCTGCTGGTGGAAGACCCCGACCAGATGAAGGCCGTCAAGAAGGGTGACCGCGTGCAGGCTGTCTATACTGAGGCAGTTGCGGTTTCGGTCACCCCGGGTGCGGCAAAGTAGCCGGCTTTTCCAACCAGTCCGGCAAGGAGCCAAGGAGGCAGCCTTGAAACACACTGCGAAATGGCACGGCCTGTGCGCGGCCGCGCTGCTGGGCCTGGCCTGGCCAGCGCATGCGTATTTCGATCACTTCCTGAACGGCACCATCATCGGCACGCTGGACAAGGACCAGGTGGCAGCGCTGCGCACCGCCTTCGGCAAGACGCTGACGGACTCCGACGACGGCGCGAGCGTGCCGTTCCACCTGGACGCCAGCACCAGCAATCCCAAGAGCAAGGCCACCGACGGTACGTTCACGCCGCTCAAGACGCGTACCGAGAGCGGCCAGCGCTGCCGCAAGGTGCGTAGCGAACTGCGTCAGTCGGGCCGGCAGCCCGAGCGCTGGACAGGCTGGTACTGCCAGCAGTCGGACGGCGACTGGAAGAAGACGATGATCAAGGAGTAACCGGCGCGGGACAGCGGGGCGCAAGCCCCGTCGCCCGCTGCCGGGCTTTCAGAACTTCTCGGGGATGTAGCGGTACGGATAGTCGGGCGCCTTGTAGTTGCCCGCCTTCTGCCGCGCCGGCAGCGTGACTTTCTTGCCCTTGATGTGCTCATAGGGCACGGAAGCGAGCAGATGGCTGATGATGTTCAGGCGGGCGCGCCGCTTGTTGTCGGAGCGCACCACGTGCCACGGAGCAAAATCGGTATCGGATGCCTCGAACATCGCGTCTCGGGCGCGCGAGTAGTCGTACCAGCGGCTGTAAGACTTCAGGTCCATGTCCGTCAGCTTCCAGGTCTTGCGCCCGTCCTCGATGCGCGATTGCAGCCGGCGCGTCTGCTCTTCAGGCGTGACTTCGAGCCAGTACTTGAGCAGCAGAACGTTGGAGCCGACAATGGCGCGCTCCATCAGCGGCACGGCGCGCAGGAAGCCGTCCACCTGCTCGTCGCTGGCAAAGCCCATCACACGTTCCACGCCAGCGCGGTTGTACCAGCTGCGATCGAAGATCACCACCTCGCCCGCTGCGGGCAGATGCGGGATGTACCGTTGCATGTACATCTGGCTCTTCTCGCGCTCGGTGGGCGCGGGCAGCGCCACAACGCGGAACACGCGCGGGCTGACCCGTTCGGTGATGGCCTTGATGGTGCCCCCCTTGCCTGCGCCGTCCCGCCCCTCGAAGACGATGCAGATCTTGGTGCCGGTGGCTTTTATCCAGTTCTGCATGTGTACCAGCTCCACATGCAGCCCGGCCAGTATCTCGTCATAGTCCTTGCGGCCCAAAGCGGTGCCGGCCTCCGCCTCGCTTTCGGCGCGCCGTGCCTGTTTTGCCATGTCTGCTCCCAGAGTCTTGATTGGGGGGACACTTTCCCCAAGTATCAATCTGGACACTGCGCCGGGCTTTGGCAATGGACCTTGGGCCAATGCTTGGCCCAAGGACCAATTGCATTGCGCCGATGCTTGGCTGACTCTAGTGACAGAACCTGTTCGTGTTTGCCATCATGCATAAATGCGGTGTCGTGTTGATGGCGGGGGCGCTGTGGCTGGCCGTGGTGGGCATCTTCTTCAGCGATCCCAGCGGACAGATGCCGGACAAGCTGAACCTGTTCAGGCTGGCGATGCACGGCCTGGAGGTGCAGATGTTCCGGACCGGCAGCGACCCGCCACGCTACCTGGTGAATGTGCTCGCCCGCGACTGGTTGCTGGGTTGCGTGGTGCTTTTCGCCGTCGGCGCCATCGTGGTCCTGATTGCGCGCAGGCGCCAGGATGCCTGATGGCGCGCCCGCAATCCCGCCGCACAAGGGAGGCCATCCCATGCTGCAAGCCCCGTATTCCAGCGCGACCGCGTCGCGCACGCTGATCGACTCGCTGATCCGCTTCGGCCTGATCGCGCTGCTGTCGGTCTTCTGTTTCCAGATCTTCAAGCCGTTCATGAACCTGCTGTTGTGGTCGGTGATACTGGCCATCACCATGTATCCGCTGCAGGTGCGGCTGCGCGGCAAGGTTTTTGATGGCGAAGGGCGCACGGCCACGCTGATCATCGTGCTGGTGATTGCCGTGGTGATGGTGCCGACCTACCTGCTGGGCATTGCGCTGATCGAGTCGGTCGAGCATGCCATGGCGATTGCCAAGACCGGAGAGTTCACGATTCCGCCGCCACCGGAGTCTGTGGCCGGTTGGCCCGTGATCGGGCAGCGCGTGCATGACGCCTGGGCGATGGCGTCCACCGATGCCGGCGGCCTGATCCAGAAGCTGGGGCCGCAGATCAAGTCGGCCAGCATCGGCCTGCTTGGGGCTGTGGGCGGCGTGGGCGTGGGGCTGCTGGTCTTCGTCGGCGCGCTGATCATCGCCGGGATCATCATGGCGTATGGCGAACTGGGCACCCGCAGCGCGATCCAGATTGCGTCGCGCCTGACCGGGCCGGAACGCGGGCCGCGCATCACCGCGCTGTGCACGGCGACCGTGCGCGCCGTGGCCCAGGGCGTGGTGGGCATTGCCTTCATCCAGATGCTGCTGATCGGCGTCGCCTTCATCATCAAGGGCGTGCCGGGCGCGGGACTGCTGGCGCTGGCGGTGCTGCTGCTGGGCATCATGCAACTGCCAGCCACGCTGATCACGGTGCCGGTGATCGTGCTGGTCTTTGCGGCAGAGGGCGCTTCCGGCACCAACGTCATATTTGCCATCTACGTCTTTATCGCGGGGCTGTCGGACAACGTGCTCAAGCCGCTGCTGCTGGGGCGCGGCGTTGACGTGCCGATGCCGGTCATCCTGATCGGCGCGCTGGGTGGCATGGTCACCGGTGGGGTGATCGGGCTGTTCATCGGCCCGATCGTGCTGGCGGTGGGCTATCAGCTGTTCTGGCAATGGGTGGAAGACCCGCCACCGCGTATCGAGGTGGAAACCGAACCGCCGCGCAGCGTGCCCGACATTACCGGTGCCGACATCACCAGGGGATAAACCGTGGCCGCATCCGCCCGTGCCTGGCTGGCCGTGGCCGCCGTGCTAGGCGGATGTGCACGGGTGGGGCCGGATTTCCAGCCGCAGCCCGAGCCGTGGACCGCCACCTGGCGCAGCGATGCCATCGAGCAGGCCAGCGTCCAGCAGGCCGAGCCGGACCTGCGCCAATGGTGGCAGGTGTTCGGCGATCCGATACTCGAAACGCTGATGGCCGAAGCCGACGCCGGCAATGCCGACGTGCGGATAGCCGGGCTGCGCGTGATGGAGGCGCGCGCCCAGCTGGGCATCGCGCTGGCGGGCCGCTATCCGCAGATGCAGCAGGCCAGTGCGTCGGCCATGTATGTCCACAGCCGCCAGTCCGGGCCCACCGCGCAGACCGCGCGGATGTGGGAATACAGCGCGGGCGTGGATATTGGCTGGGAGCTTGATTTCTGGGGCCGCTTTGCCCGGGCCATCGAATCGGCCGATGCCGCGTACTTTGGCGCCCAGGCAAATCGCCAGGCAGTGCTGGTGCTGCTGCATGCGCAGCTGGCGACCACGTACTTTGCGGTACGCACTGCCGAAGCGCGGCTGCGCATCGCCCGCGAGAACGCGCGGCTGCAGAAGCGCAGCTTCGAGATCACGGAGCGGCTGTTCAAGGGCGGCGAAAGCGATGAACTCGATTTCCAGCAGGCGCGCACGCAGTACCTGGGCACGTTGAGCAGTATTCCCGAACTGGAGAACCAGATCGGGCAGGCGCGCAATGCCCTGGTGGTGCTGCTGGGACGCCCGCCGGGCCCGCTGCCCGAGCTGGCCAACGCCTCTGACCGCGAGGGGGTGCTGCCATTGATCGATCGGGCCGTGTTGCAGGACGTGCCTGCCAACCTGCTGCTGCGGCGCGCGGATATCCGCGCAGCCGAGTTCCGCATCGCGGCGCAGTCCGCATTGATCGGCGTCGCCAAGGCCGACCTGTACCCGGCCGTCACGCTGATGGGCAGCATTGGCTGGAGCGCGGCGTCGCTGCCGGGCACCCAGAACGGGCTGCTGCTGGTGGGTGGCCCCAGCGTGCGCTGGAACATCTTCGACTACGGCCGCATCGTCAACAACGTGCGGGTGCAGGATGCGCGGCTGCAGCAACTGATCGTCGACTACCAGGGCGCGGTGCGGCAGGCCGCACGCGAAGCCGACGACGCGGCCAGCGGCCTTGACAAGGCGCTGCAGCGCGAGCGCATCCTGGGAGAGGCGGCGCATTCGGCCGAGCGGTCGCTGTCGCTGGCGAACACGGTATTCCGCGAAGGCTATTCCGATTTCCAGCGCGTGCTTGACGCCCAGCGCGCGCTGTTTGCCCAGCAGGACGCCTATCTGGTCAATCGCGGCAATGCCGTGAACTACCTGATCGGGCTCTACAAGGCACTGGGCGGCGGCTGGGACACCACGGCGCCGCTGCTCGATGCAGGCACACGGACCCAGATGCAGCAACGCACCAACTGGGGCGGATTGATCGACGAAGTATCGCCGCTGCCGGCGGCCAGCCTTCCGGCACAGACGGGGAGCGCGCGGCCATGAACGATACGCGTACCGAGAACGCGCCGGTCGACCGGAAGCGGGCCGAGGACGCCGGCGGCAGCACTGCCGCCACCGCGCCACCCGCAACGCAGGCGGCGGCCGATCCGTCGCACAAGGCGCTGCGATGGGTGGTGGTGCTGATCGTGCTGAGCCTGGCGTGGTACCTGCTGGCCGACCGCTTCACGCCTTACACCCAGCAGGCGCGCGTACAGGCGTTCGTGATACCGGTGGCCTCCGAGGTGCCGGGGCGCGTGACGCGCGTCTACGTGCAGAACAACCAGAATGTGGCGGCCGGTACCGTGCTGTTCGATGTCGATCCGCAGCACTACAAGATTGCGCTGGACCGCGCACGCGCCGACCTGGAGACCACCCGGCGCGGCATCGGCGCCAATACCGCCGGCATCGACTCGGCCCGGGCATCGCTGCGCGCCGCACAGGCCAACGAACTGAAGGCCCAGCAGGACAGCGAGCGGCTGGAGCGCCTGTATCGCGAGGACCCGGGCACGGTCTCGGTGCGCCGCCTGGAGGTGGCACGCGCCACGCACACGCAGGCCATCAGCCAGGTGGCGGCGGCGCGCGCCGAGGTGGAGCGCGCACGCGAGCAACAGGGTGGCAGCGACGACGACAATGCCAAGCTGCGTAGCGCGGGCGCCGCCGTGGACAAGGCCGAGCTGGACCTTGCCAATGCGCAGGTGAAGGCGCGGACGGCAGGGCTGGTTACGGACCTGCGCACCGAAACGGGCCAATACGCGGCAGCGGGCGCCCCGTTGATGACGCTGATTGCCATCCACGATGTCTGGATCAGCGCCGACATGACCGAGAACAACCTCGGTCATCTGGCGCCCGGGTCGCCGGTGCGGATCGTGCTGGACGCGCTGCCCGGCACGGTGCTGACGGGCAAGGTGCGCAGCATCGGCTACGGCGTCAGCGCGGGCCAGAGTACGCCGCCCGGCACGTTGCCAACCATCCAGAACAGCCGCGACTGGCTACGCCCTGCGCAGCGCTTTCCGGTCATCGTGGACATCGATCCGGGGCAACTGACCACGCTACGCGGTGTGCGCGTGGGCGGGCAGGCCGAGGTGATGGCCTTCCCCACCGAGGGGAACCCGCTGAACCTGCTGGGCCGCGCATTCCTGCGCGTCATGAGCTGGGTATCGTATGTCTACTGACGCCGCGTCGGCCATGCGCGCGATGCTGGCGCGCCGTGCCTTGCGGCTGGCGCTGGGCACCGCCGCCTGCCTGGCCGTGAGCTTCGGCATGCAATGGGCGGTGCCCGTGATGGCGCCGGTACTGGCGGTCTTCCTGTTTGCGACGATGGATCGGCCGCTGCCGTTCAAGGCCAGCGTTGGCCTGGCGCTGGTGGTCATGCTGACGACCGGCAGCGGCATGCTGCTGGTGCCTTTCCTGCGCCATGCGCCGCTGACCGGTGTGCTGATGGCGGGCCTGTGCCTGTTCCTGGCGTTCCGCCACGGGCTGCGCGGCGGCAATAACCTGGTATCGACGTTCCTGGTGGCGGGCGTCACGCTGATTTCGGCGGCGGGTACCGCCAACAGCGCACTGGCCCTGACCGTGATCGGTGCGCTCGTGCGCGGGTTGCTGTGCGCGGTGCTGATGCTCGGCATCTGCTATCAGCTGATTCCCGAACCGGGCGGCATGCGCATGCCGCAGAAACCGGGCGCCGCACCCGCCGATGCCGATGGCATGGCCCTGCGCGCCACGCTTGTTGTGATGCCGCCGTTCCTGCTGGCGATGGCGGACCCGGCAGCCTACCTGCCCATCATCATGAAGGCGGTCAGCCTGGGACGGCAGAGCTGCAGCACCACGGCGCGCGGCGCCGCACTGGAACTGGTGGGCTCCACGCTGATGGGCGGGGTGCTCGCCATCCTGTGCTGGCTGGCGCTGGGGCTGTTCGTCCACATCTGGATGTTCTTCCTGTGGATGCTGCTGTTCGGGCTCTGGGTGGCGCGCCGGCTGTTCCGGCTGCGGCCGGGGCGCATGTCGCCGGGCTTCTGGCTGAACAGCCTTGTCACGATGATCATCCTGCTGGGGCAGTCCGTGGCGGACAGCGCGGCGGGCAAGGACGTCTACCAGGCGTTCATGGTGCGCATGGGGCTGTTTGTCGGCGTATCGCTGTACGCATGGCTGATGATTGCACTGCTGGACCGGCGCGCCGCGCCGGTGCCGGCGTGACCCGAGGGAGACCGTCAATGCAACTGCACCTGCTGGTTGCCGCGCCCGTGATGCTGTTGTGCCTGCTGCTGCAATGCGGCGCCGTGGCGCTGTGCCTGCGGCGCTATGCGCGGTTCCAGAACAAGTGGCAGGGTCGCGAGCCGCTGTGGATGGACGCGGTATTGCTGACGTCGGTGATGCTGCTGACGCTGTTCTGCAACTTCGCGCAGATGGTGGTGTGGGCGGGGCTGTTCATGGCGCTGGGCGAGTTCGACACACTTGGGGCGGCGCTGTATCACTCGGCGGTGAACTTCGCCACGCTGGGCTACGGCGATATCGTGATGTCGCCCCGCTGGCGCATGCTCGGGCCGATCGAATCGGCGCTGGGCATCCTGATGTTCGGCCTGTCCACGGCGCTGATGACGGCGGCGGTGCTTGACGTGGTCAAGAGCCAGATGGCCCGGCTGCGGGAGACCGGGACGTCATGAGGCACGCGCCGCCTCCCGGCCGTGTTCAGGTGCAGTTGGCGCGGTAGGTTTCCTCAAGCTGCTTGCGGGAGTCGTCACGCTCCAGCTTGGGCACGGCACGGCCCTGCGCGCTTTGCGTGGCGGTGCCGGGCGACGTGTAGGCGCGTTGCTTCGAGGTGCCGTTCAGCTCCTGCAACAGGGCCTCGCAACGTTCGCGTTTGGCGTCGGCCGGACTCGCGGTGGGCGCCGAAGGTGGCCGATAGGGGTTGCTGCCCTCGCGTACCGCATCGGAGATGGCCTCGGCGCCGGAACTGGGCACCTGCTGCGCGTGCGCGGGCAACAGGCCCAGGCTGACGACCAGCGCGCCGGTGGCGACGATCAGGCGCTGCAACGGCTTCAGGACATTCGGCATGCGGGCTCCGGTTTTCAGGTTGAGTGGGTGCGCGATGATGCTTAGTGACGCGCAGTGACCTTCTCTTAGCCTAGACGCCGCGGTGCCGTGTCGCAAGGGCCGCATGAGTGACGTTGCGGGGCTGTCAGCGCGTGCCCGCGTGCCGCCGCCGCCAGGCAATCGGGGCCTCGCCAAACTGCGCCGAAAACCAGCGCGTGAATGCTGCCGCCGAGCCGTAGCCCAGCAATTCCGAGACCCGCAGCAGCGAATAGTCGGGATTGGCCACGTAGCGCTGCGCCAGGTCGCGCCGCACGCCGTTGACGATGTCCGTGAAGGTCTCGCCCGAGGCATCGAGCTGGCGCTGCATCGTGCGCAGGCTGATGCCCAGCCCCTGTGCCACGGCTTCGCTGGTGGCGCGTCCCATCGGCAGCATCAGGTAGACGGCATTGCGCACCTCGCGTCCGATCGACATGTCGTTCGCGCGCGCCATCGTCTCGACCACCCGCTCGGCGTGGCGCGCCATGGCCGGGTTGCCGGTCGGATTCGGCGCGTCCAGGTCCGCGGCCAGGCAGACGATGCCGTTGAACTCGCTGCCGAATTCCAGCGGGCAGCCGAACAGGCGCCGATGCACCTGCATGTCAGGCGGCGCCGCATGCGTGAAATTGACGCTTTGCGGGTGCCATTGCGGCCCCAGCAGCGCGCGGCACAGCCGGAACACCACGCCCAGCGCCAGTTCCGTGGCCTGGCGCGAGGGCGCTTCGAGCACCACTTCCTGCCGGATTACCACCACCTTTTCCGAGGCCTCCAGCAGGATGGCTACCGATTCGTTGACCAGATGCCGGTAGCGGATGATGGTTTCCAGGGCGTCGCGCAAGGTGGCCTGCTGGCTGATCAGCAGGCTCATCAGGCCAAAGTCGGACAGTTGCCGCGACTCCGCCATGCGCAGGCCGAACGTGGGGCAGCCGGTGGCCTCGGCAGCGGCTTCGAGCAGCGTGGCGCAGGCCTGGACCGGAATGCGCTGTTCGGGGTCGGCCAGCAGCGCCTGGCTCAGCCGCGCCGTGCGCAGCAGCGGCAGCGGATTGGCGCCAAGGCCGCGCGCGACATCGAAGAAGTTGGTCATCACGGCGGCGCGTACCAGGGTTTTCAAGCGGGTCTCCCGATTGTCGTTCTGCGCGCGTCACATGCAGGGGGCCATGACGCGTCGTTGGCGCGATGATAGGCGGCGGTGGCATGAAATGCAAAGTGTCCGGATTGCGCTGCAAAGCAGCCGGGGCTGGCGACTCCTACATTGACGTCATGGCGGCGCAAGTCGTGCCGCCCCCAAACTCTGGAGACGATTCCATGGCCAAGGCAGTGCGTATGTATGAAACCGGCGGACCCGAGGTGCTTCGCTACGAAGACGCCGAGGTAGGCGACCCGGGTCCGGGTCAGGTCCGCATCCGCCACGTGGCGGTGGGCCTCAACTACGCCGACACGTACTTCCGCAATGGCACCTACCCGGTACCGCTGCCGGCTGGCATGGGCGTGGAGGCGTCGGGCGTGGTGCAGGCCGTGGGCGCTGGCGTGACCAACGTGTCCGTGGGCGACCGCGTGACATACACCGGCTTTGTCAACACGCTGGGTGCCTACAGCACCGAGCGCCTGGTGCCGGCTGCGCCGCTGATCCGCCTGCCGGAAAGCATCGGCTTCGAGACGGCCGCCGCCATGACCATGCGCGGCCTGACGTCGGCCTACCTGATGCGCCGCATCCACACGTTCCGCAAGGGCGACACGATCCTGCTGCACGCGGCGGCTGGCGGTGTCGGGCTGATTGTCTCGCAGTGGGCGCGCCTGCTGGGCCTGAACGTGATCGGCACGGTGTCGACCGAAGAGAAGGGCGAGATTGCACGCGCCCATGGCTGCCAGCACATCATCAACTACAGCCATGAAGACGTGGCGGCGCGCGTGCGCGAACTGACCGACGGCGTGGGCGCCAACGTGGTGTTCGACAGCGTGGGCAAGAACACCTTCATGGCATCGCTCGATTCGCTCAAGCGTCGCGGGTTGCTGGTGTGCGTGGGCACGGCGTCGGGTCCGATCCCGCCGTTCGATCCGGTGCTGCTGGCGATGAAGGGCTCGGTCTACGTGACGCGTCCGGCGCTGGCCGACTATATCGCCGATCCGGCCGAGAAGGCAGAGCTTGCCGGTGAGCTGTTCGACCACGTGGGGTCGGGCCGTATCCGCATCGAGATCAACCAGCGCTACGCGCTGGAAGACGCGGTGCAGGCCCATCGCGACCTGGAGTCGCGCAAGACCACCGGTTCGTCGATCTTCGTTATCTGAAGCACCCGAGGAGACAGACATGAAAGTACAACAACTGAGCTGTGCGCTGGGCGCCGAACTGGTGGGCGTGGATCTGGCGGAAGCCGTGCGCAACGACGACCTGTTTGGCGAGATCCGTGCGCAACTGCTGAAGCATCGCGTGCTGTTCCTGCGCAACCAGCAGTTCAGCCGCGCCGAGCACGTGGCGTTTGCGCGCCGCTTCGGCGAACTGGAAGATCACCCGGTGGCCGGCAGCGACCCCGAGCATCCGGGCCTGGTGCGCATCTACAAGCGCCCGGACCAGCCGAACGACCGCTACGAGAACTGCTGGCACTCGGACACCACCTGGCGCGAGGCGCCGCAGTTCGGCGCCGTGCTGCGCTGCGTGGAGTGCCCGCCAGTGGGCGGCGACACGATGTGGGCCAACATGGCGCTGGCCTATGAGCGGTTGCCGGACACGGTCAAGGAACAGATCGCCGACCTGCGCGCACGCCACAGCATCGAGGCCAGTTTCGGGGCCGCCATGCCGATCGAGAAGCGGCTGGCGCTCAAGGCCCAGTTTCCCGATGCGGAGCATCCGGTAGTGCGCACGCATCCCGACACCGGCGAGAAGGTGCTGTACGTGAACGGCTTCACCACGCACTTCACCAACTTCCACACCCCGGCGCGCGTGCGCTACGGCCAGGACGCCAACCCGGGCGCGGCCGACCTGCTGCGCTTCCTGGTGTCGCAGGCCTATATCCCCGAGTTCCAGGTGCGTTGGCGCTGGGAACCGAATAGCGTGGCGATCTGGGACAACACGGCGACCCAGCACTACGCGGTGATGGACTACGCGCCGTGCCACCGCAAGATGGAACGCGCCGGCATCATCGGCAGCGTGCCGTACTGATCCGCGTGCGGATCAAGCTGAACCCGCAGGACATGAAGGAAAGGACAGAGCAGGCATGAAGGACAACCTCGTCGTCACCACCCCCTCGGCATACGCCTACCCGCTGCTGGTCAAGCAGCTGCTGACCAATGCAATGACCCTGCATGGCGATCAGGAGATCAGCTATCGCGGTGAAATGCGCTACACGTATCGCGATTTCCACCGGCGGCTGGGCCAGCTTGCCAACGCGCTGGGGGCGCTGGGCGTGCGCCACGGCAGCACCGTGGCCGTGATGGACTGGGATAGCCACCGCTACCTGGAGTGTTACTTCGGCGTGCCGATGATGGGCGCCACGCTGTTCACGGTGAACGTGCGCCTGTCGCCGCAGCAGATCCTCTATACGCTCAACGACGCGGGCGCCGACGTGGTGCTGGTACATCCCGACTTCCTGCCGGTGCTGGAGCAGATCCGCGACAGCCTGGTGCGCCAGCCGCGCTTCGTGCTGATGGCCGACGGCCAGGATGTGCCTGCCGGTTCCGTGCCGTTCGACGGCGAATACGAGGCCCTGCTGGGCGCCGCATCGGCCGAGTTCGATTTTCCGGACTTCGACGAGCGGACCAAGGCCACCACGTTCTACACCACGGGCACCACGGGCGATCCCAAGGGTGTGTGCTATAGCCATCGCGATATCGTGCTGCACACGCTGACCACGGCCACCAGCCTGTGCTCGCCGCGCGAAGGCCAGCGCATGCACCGCGAAGACGTGTACATGCCGATCACGCCGATGTTCCACGTGATGGCCTGGGGCATGCCGTTCGTGGCGATCATGCTGGGGCTGCGCACCGTGCTGCCGGGCCGTTACGTGCCGGCTGCGTTGCTGCAGCTGCGCAAGTCCGAGAAGGTCACGTTCTCGCACTGCGTGCCGACCATCCTGCAGATGCTGTTGCAGGCGGCGGACGAAGGCGAGTGCAACCTGTGGGGCTGGAAGATGATCATCGGTGGCTCGGCATTGCCCCCGGTGCTGTGCGAGGCGGCGCTGGCGCGCGGCATCGACATCTTTGCCGGCTACGGCATGTCGGAAACGGGCCCCATCGTGGCGCTGGCCCAGTTGCCGCCGGGTCATGTCCCACTGACCCGCGAGGAGGAAGTGCGCATGCGCTGTGCCACGGGCCGTCCCGTGCCGCTGGCCGACTTCCGCATCGTCGGCCCCGATATGCGCGAAGTGCCGCACGACGGCAAGGCGCAGGGCGAGATCGTGCTGCGCGCGCCGTACCTGACCAAGGCGTATTTCCGCAAGCCGTCCGCTTCGGAGGACCTGTGGGCCGACGGCTACCTGCATACGCAGGACGTGGCGGTGATGGGCGAGGACGGTTTCGTGCAGATCGTGGACCGGCTCAAGGACGTGATCAAGACCGGCGGCGAATGGGTGTCGTCGATCGAGATCGAGAACCTGGTCACCCAGGTGCACGGCGTGCAGGAATGCGCGGTGGTGGGCGTGCCCGACGCACGCTGGGGCGAGCGTCCGATGGCCTACGTGGTGCGCAAGGCCGGCATCGATGTTGATGCCCAGCACATCCGTGCGGTGCTGCTCGGCCATGTCGAGGCTCAGCGTCTGAGCAAGTTCGCGGTGCCGGAGAGCGACCGCATCGCGTTCGTCGCGGCGATTCCGAAGACGAGCGTGGGCAAGATTGACAAGAAGCTGCTGCGAGAGAAGAAGGCAGCCTGAGGCGAAAGGGAAAATTGATGGCCGCCCCTCCCCGGCTCGGAGGGCGGCCTTTTTGCGTTGACGCGGGCAGTCGAGCGGGAGGTGGCGCGGGGCGGTGGCGCGCCTACAGCCAGGCCAGACCCCGGAATCCGTCAATGGCGTGCCGCACCAGCAGCACTGAAAGCACCAGCATGGTCACGCCAACCAGCCGGTCCAGCACCTGCCAGGCGCGCGGATTGGCAAACCACGGTGCGAGCCATCGTGCGCCGAATCCCAGCGCGCCGAACCAGGCCAGGCTGCCGACGCTGGCACCGGCCACGAACCAGCCGCGCATTGCCGCAGGCTGTTGCGCGCCGATACTGCCCACCAGCAGCACGGTGTCCAGGTAGACATGGGGATTGAGCAATGTGAAGGCCAGGGCCTGGGCCAGCACGGCGCCACGGGTTGCGCTGGCCCGCCCTTCGGCCGCCTGCAACGCATGCTGACCGTGGGCGCGGCGCCACGCCCGCCATCCGTAGCAGGCCAGGAATACCGCGCCAGCCAGCGCCAGCGCGGCGGCCAGCGCCGGGCGTTCGCCCAGCGCGCGGGCCATGCCCATGACCCCGGCCGCGATCAGCAGTGCATCGGCCAGCGCGCATAGCAACACCACACTGCCCACGTGTTCGCGGCGCAGGCCCTGGCGCAGCACAAACGCGTTCTGGGCGCCAATGGCGACGATCAGGCCCAGGCTCAGGGCCAGGCCCTGCAGCAGCACAGCGAAGCCGGGCGCGGCGGGTGTCAGCAAGTCGATCGAATTCATGGCCGCAAGCTTGCCATTGGCTGGGGGTGAAGCCAAACTAAACAATCTTCATCTACATTAGCCAGACTTAATCATGCTCGACTACGCCGCGCTTTCCGCCCTGGCCGCCGTTGTACGCGAAGGCAGTTTCGAGCGGGCCGCCCGTGCGCTGCATGTCACCCCATCGGCCATTTCGCAGCGTGTCCGGATGCTCGAAGAACGCGTGGGCTGTGCGCTGGTGGTGCGCGAGACTCCGTGCCGCGCCACCGAGACCGGCCGCCGGCTGTGCCAGCATGTCGATCACGTGCGCTTGCTCGAACAGGAGTTGCAGGGGGCCCTGCCCGCACTGGCGCCGCAGGGCGAGGCCCGCGTGCCGCTGCCGGTGGCAGTGAACGCCGACAGTCTGGCGACGTGGCTGGCGCAGCCGATCGCCGCCTTCGCGGCGCGGCATCCGGTGCTGATGGAAGTGGCGGTCGACGACCAGGACCACACGACCGAATGGCTGCGCAGCGGCGCCGTGCTGGCTGCGGTGACGGCCACGGCCCGCCCGGCCGCGGGATGCAACAGCCGCCCGCTGGGGGCCATGCGCTACGTGGCGGCGGCCAGCCCCGCATTCGTGGCGCGCCATTTTTCGGCTGGTGTGGGTGCCGGCAGCCTGGCCCAGGCGCCGAGCCTGGTGTTCAACGCCAAGGACGAACTGCAGGCACGCTGGGTAAGCCGGCTATGCCACCGGCAGGTGCAACTGCCCCGGCACACGCTGCCGTCGTCGTACGCCTTTGTCACGGCGGCACTGGCCGGCATGGGCTGGGGCATGCACCCGCAGGCGATGATCGATGGCTATCTGCAGGCCGGTACGCTGGTGGCGCTGGTGCCCGACACGCCGCTGGACGTGCCCCTGCACTGGCAGCACGCACGCGCGGCATCGGGTCTGCTGGAAGGCTTGACCAGCGAAGTGCTGGCCGCGGCGCGGACGGCACTGCTGCCGCCCTGAACGTGCCGTCGGGCCGCCGGGGCCTCAGCGCAGCGTCGTGGCGAAGTCGTCGAGCTGGGTGATGACGGTATCCCAGCCTTCGAAAAAGCCCATCTGCTCGTGCTGGTCGCGCGTGGCTTCGTCGGGATGCATGACACGCGCGATATAACGGCTGCCGGCGGCTTCGTCCTCCATCGTGATGATGGCGGTGAAGCCGAGCCAGGGCTTGTGCGGTCGCCAGCCACCGGTCAGCATCGACGTGAACACCAGCCGCGACTGCGGCACGACGTCGAGAAAGCAGCCGGGATTGTCGCTGGTGCCACCGTCAGGCCCCTGCATGAAGGTGTGGAAGTTGCCGCCCGGCCGCAGGTCGAAGGCGCGGACTTCGGTGGTCCACGGCCTGGGGCACCACCACTCCTTGAGCAGGGCCGGGTCTGACCAGGCGCGCCAGAGCGCCGAACGCGGCGCGCGCAGCACGCGGGAAATCACGAGATCGCGGGATTCAGCGGCGTTTTCCTGCATGGGCTTGCTCCTCTTGATGAAGTCGCTCGACGAAATCGACCATGCGGTCGGATCTGGCTTCCCATACGGCGCGCTGTTCGGCCAGCCACTGCTCGGCTTGCGAGAGCGTTTCCGGGACCAGTTCGCAGGTACGCGTGCGCCCGGCCTTGCTGGTGCGGATCAGGCCGCTGCGTTCCAGCACCGTCACGTGTTTCATGAACGACGGCAGTGCCATGTCGAACGGCGCCGCCAGTGACGACACCGTCTGCGCACCGCTGACCAGCGCGCAGACGATTGCGCAGCGGGTGGGATCGGCAAGCGCGTGGAACACGTCGCTCACCGAGACTTGATAGTTAGCCATGCAGCTAACTATAGGGCAAGAGAAAGGCCGTTGCAATAACGGCCTGCGGTTGGGGGATGATGCGCTACGGAATCAGGGCTTGATGTTGAACGTCTTGACGATGCCGGCGTTGCGGTCGTATTCCGCATGCAGCGACTGGTTCAGGTCCTGCAGCGACTGGGCCGGCATCGGCTCGTAGCCAAGCGCCTCCAGGCGCTCGCGCACCTTGGGGTTGGCGGCGGCCTTGTACACCGCGCTCTGGATCTTCTGGGCCATGTCGGCCGGCATCTGCGCCGATGCGATGACACCCACCCAGTTGCTGAAGTCGATATCGGGGTAGCCCTGCTCGGCAAACGTCGGCACCTGCGGCAGCAGCGGCGAGCGGGTCCGGGACGCCACGGCATAGGGCTGGAGCTTGCCGGCGCGGATCATCGGCAGCGAGGTCACCATGCCGTCATACATCAGCGGGATCTGGCCGCCCATCACCTGGGCCAGCGCGGGCCCGGAGCCTGCGAACGGCACGTGCTGCAGATCCATGCCCGCTTCCTGGTTCAGGATGGCGCCCGCATAGTGCGATGCCGTGCCGGCGCTGTACGACGCAAAGCTGAGCTTGCCCGGGTTGGCCCTGGCATACGCGATCAGGCTCTTGAGATCCTTGGCCGGCAGGTTCGGTGCGCCGACCAGTACCATGCGCGAACGTCCCACCGCCGCCAGCGGACGGACGTCCTTCATGGTGTCGTACGGCGTCTTCTGCACCTGGGGCACTTCGGTCAGCACGTTGGTGGCCGTCACCATGATGGTCTGGCCATCGGCCGGTGCGGCCAGCATCGTGTTGATGGCGATGGCACCGCCGCCGCCCGGCTTGTTGTCGACCACCACGGACTGGCCCAGGTCGGCGGCCAGCTGTTCGGCCAGCACGCGTGCCATGACATCCATGGTGCCGCCGGCTGGCGCGGGCACCAGCACGCGCACGGGCTTGCTGGTCCAGGCCATGGCGGCCGGCATCGCCAGCGTCATGATGGCCGCAAGGATGGCGCGGCGCATGCGAAGGGGGGCAGGTTGGTTCGGCATGTTGTCTCCATGATAGGTCTTGTGGGTATAGAAAGCCGGACCTGCCCGCATTGGGCTGTAGAGGAAAGTGTCGTCGCGTTGAAATTGGCAGACCCGGTGAAACGGATGGCGCGCGCCGCATACGCTGTGCGGCGCGTCACCGGAATGCTGGGGCGGTCAGGAACGGCCTGCCGCCGGTCGACCGCGCCGCGCAGGCAGCGCCTCGATGATGAAGGCGCGCTGCGCGTCGGTCATGCCCTCCCACAGGCCGATTTCGGTCGAGGTCCGGCCGCATCCCTGGCAGTACCTGCGCGCACTGTCCATGCGGCAGATGTTGATGCAGGGGTTGGCGGGCCGGGTATCCGTGGGCTGTGACATGACGGGGTCGCTGGGTGAGGTAATGAATCAGGCTGCGCGGCGCAGCGGCAGGTTCTTCTGGCCCGACTGGCGGTTCGGCAGCATGCCGTGGGCGGCCAGCGTTTCGTCCACGCTGTCGTACCACGTGCCGATGCGATAGATCTCGCGCGCTTCCTTGCCCGTGGCAATCTCGCGGCCCAGTTCGTGCGCCACGCGCACGCACTGCTCGATCTGCTGCACCGACGTCATGCGGTTGCCGTGCTGGTCGATGATGGTGTCCTCGATGCCGCAGCGCGGATGCAGGCCCATCGCCATCGCCATCATGTTGAACGGCAGCACGTTCTTGAGCAGCGATTCGGCGGTCAGCGTGCAGCCGTCCGGCGCGCGGTGGATGAAGTTGAAGAAGTTGAACGGGTTCGGGCCGTCGAAGCCGCCGCCGATACCGATCCAGGTCAGGTTCAGCGGACCCTTGTAGGCGCCCGCGCGCACCATGCGTTCGAGCGTTTCCAGCGCGTGGATGCCAGTCAGCTGGAAATGCGGCTGGATGCCGGCGTTCGACAGGCGGCGCAGGTGTTCTTCCACCCAGCCCGGGCCGGCCGGCACGGTCATCTCGCGGTACGCCTCGATGTACGCCGGGTTCGACAGCGACGTGCCGGCCAGGTACTCGGGGTACAGCAGTTCCATGATGTTCATCTGCGTGGTGTTAATCGCCACGGTGACCTGGTCGGGAGCCGGGGTCAGATCGGCCAGCATGTGGCGCGTATCGTCGGACAGCCACACGGCGGCCTGGCCTTCGTCTTCCGGTGCGAACGAGATCGAGCCGCCCACCTGGATGATCATGTCGGGCACTGCGGCGCGCACGCCGGCGATCAGTTCGTTGAACTTGGACAACCGCTTCGAGCCCTTGCCGTCCAGTTCGCGCACGTGCAGGTGCAGCACGGTGGCGCCGGCGTTGTAGCAGTCAACGGCCTTCTGGATCTGTTCTTCCATGGTGACCGGAATGTCTTCCGGGAAATCTTCGGGCATCCACTCGGGGCCGTACGGGGCCACGGTGATCACCACCTTGTCCATGTTTTCGGGGTGCAGGGAATCGTCGAGGAATTGCATCTTTGTCTCCTATGTAGAGTGCGTGCTGCGGTGATCGAAGTATCGGCGAATGGCGCGCTGCAATTTGACGATCGGGGACGCTCGATTTACATTTGGGGACAGTCAGGGAAAACGCGATGTCCTACTTTCTGCGCAGTGCGAGCCTTACCAACTACGTGGATGTGGCACGAGCCGTCGGGCTCGATCCACACCAGATGCTGCGTGCCGCACGTATCAGCCGCAATGCGTTGCTGGATCCCGACATCCGCATCCCTGCCGCGCTGGTGGGCAAGCTGCTGGAGGCTTCGGCCAGCGCCGCACAGGTCGACGATTTCGGCTTGCGCATGGCCGAACTGCGCCCATTCGCGAACCTGGGTCCGCTGGCCTTCGTGGTGCGCGAGGAACCCACGCTGCGCCGCGCGCTGGAGTCGATGGTCCGTTACATGGGCCTGCAGAACGAGGCGCTGGTCATGCGCGTGGAAGACGTTGACGATGTGGTGCTGATCCGTCTGCAACTGCTCAGCAATGCGCCGGGCAGCCTGCGCCAGGCTACCGAGCTGGCGGCTGGCGTGATGTTCCGCATGCTGACGCTGTTCCTGGGGCCGGCCTGGCGCCCGCGCAGCATCTGCTTTACGCACGCCGCGCCCCAGAGCCAGGCCGCCTGCATGCGCGTGTTTGGCATGCCGGCGCTTTATGGGCAGGACTTCGACGGCATTGTCTGCGTGGCGAAGGACCTGGAAGCGCCTTTGCCGTCCTACGACCCCGTCATGGCGCAGCAGGTCAAGCTCTACCTGGGCACGCTGCTGGCGCAGTCGAACACCAGCATGACCGACAAGGTGCGCAAGCTCGTGCACGCGCTGCTGCCCAGCGGCATGTGCTCGGTCGATCGGGTGGCCCAGCAGCTGGGGGTGGACCGGCGCACCGTGCATCGCTGGCTGGCGCAGGACGGCGTCACCTATTCGGACGTGCTCAACGAAGCACGGGCCAGCCTGGTGACTCGCTATATCGAGAACCGTGCACGGCCGCTGTCGGAGGTGGCCACGCTGCTGGGCTTCTCGTCGCTGAGCGCGTTTTCGCGCTGGTTCGGCGCGCAGTACGGCTGCAGCGTGTCGAAGTGGCGGGCGCGCCATGAACAGGCGGACGGCGCCCCGGCGGCCTAAAAAAAAGACCACCCCGGCGCCAACGCCGGGGTGGTCAAACGAAGCTCGACGCGGCCGGACGACGGGTTCACGTTTGACCGCCCGGACGCGCCGATCCCTACATGATCAGAACTTGTGGCGGATGCCGAGGCTGACCCCGACCATGCTGCTCTGGCCGTTGCCCAGGATGTAGCTGTTGCCCGTGGCGCCGGTCGATGCCAGCTGGTTCGTGCTGGCGCCATCGAGCGTCAGGCCGGCATGCTTGGCGTAGGCCGTGCTCAGGTACAGGTCCGTGCGCTTCGAGAACGCATAGTTCGCCACAAAGGCAACCTGCCACGGATTCGGCGCATTGGTGCGGTTGAAGTAGTCGCGCTTGAGATCGTCGTAGTCGTACTCCAGCGTCAGACCGATGGCCGGCGTGACCTGATAGTTCACACCGATCCAGTAGTAGTCGTCACGCTGGATCTGGGCGTTCGTGCCGTTGTTCTCGGCCTTGCCCCAGCGGTAGCCGCCCATGATCTTGGCTACCGCACCGATCGTGTAGCTGGCCGCAACCGACGCCTTCTTCAGCGTGGCGGTGTTGCCCTGGTAGACGCCGGCGACGTTGTTGATCGACGGATTCCACTGGTCATAGGCGATGGCCGCGCCGAACGGGCCGGCCGAGTACACCGCGGCCGCGCCGAAGGCGTTGTCGCGGCGGAAGGCTCCCGGCACCTCGCCGTTGCCGCCAAAGGCGATCGTGCCGGCCGGCAGGTTGGGCACGCCGGCGCCGAACGAGAAGTGCGCCATGGTCGTCAGCGGGCCGAACGTGCCGTTGTAGGCCAGCACGTTGTCCTCGCGGAAGTTGTTGCCTGCCATCAGGGCTGCCGGCTCGTACTGGGTGGCGTAGGCGGTCGGCATGAAGTTGGCCATCGCCGCGAACAGCGACGTGTACTGGCGGCCCAGCGTGATCTGGCCGAACGTCCGGTGCTGCAGGCCGACAAATGCCTGACGACCGAACAGGCGGTTGCTCTGCTGCATCGTGCCGTTGTCGACGCTGAAACCGCTTTCCAGCACGAACAGGCTCTTCAGGCCATTGCCCAGGTCTTCCGTACCGCGCAGACCCCAGCGCGAACCGGACAGGCCGCCCGAGTTCATGCGATATACGGTGTCGCCGGCGCCCGGATTCGGGGTAAAGCCTGCCGCGGAGTACGGTGCGACGTGGTTCGCGTATTCCACGCTGGCGTCGATCACGCCATACAGCGTGACGGTGGATTGCGCGAATGCGCTGCCGGTACAGGCGAACAATGCGGCCGCGGCCATGCCCTTGAGCTTCATGAAACAGTCTCCTTATTACGTCTTGTGTAGTGGGGGTTCCCGTCGGAATGGGGTGCTACGGTGCTGCGAAATATTGTTTTGGCGGCAAGGCCGCCGGTCAGCCGGTCAGTGCGCCAGCCGTGCCAGCAGCGACATGGCTGCGGGCCAGGGGCCGAATCCGGCGGCCGGATTCAGATGGCCTACCTGCCCGAGATCGACCAGCTCGCTGCCCCAGTCCTGCGCCATCACGGCGGCACGTTCGAACGAGGCCAGCGGATCGTTGCGGCTGGCCGCCAGCAACGTCGGGAATGGCAGTGCCTGGCGCGGCATCGGCAACCAGCCGTGCTGGTCGAGCGTGGCAACATCCGGATAGCCCTGCGGCATCGGCGTTTCCAGGTCGGCTGGCGTCGCCAGCAGCGCGCCGAGGATCTTGCCGGCCTGCACGCGGCGGTGCATGTGCCGGGCCCAGTGCACGGTGATCATCACACCGGCGCTGTGCGCGCCAAGCACGACGGGTCCGTCGATGGCGGCGATGGCCTCGTCGAGGGCAACCATGCGTGCGGCGCAGCTGAGCTTGTCGTGTTCCAGCGGCTGCACCGACGCCACTTTCTGGCCCTGGGCCTCCAGTTCGGCCTGCAGCAGGGTCTGCCAGTGGTCGGCTACGTGGTCACGCAGCCCGGGCACCAGCAGTACGGTGATATCGGGGGACAAAAACATCGTTGTATCGCTTGTGTATTCGAGGCGCGGGATCAGGCAGCCGAGCGGGTTTGTGCCAGGCGGTCCAGATCGGCGGTATAGGTGCGGCGGCCGATCAGGAAGCAGATCGCGGCAATCAGGCCCGCGACAGGCATCCACTGCAGGGCGCCCGCCAGGCCGATGTGGTCGGCCATCAGGCCGGTGAAGAACGGACCCGGCGCCAGGCCAAGCAGGTTGTTCACCAGCGTCAGGGTGGCGAACGCGCTGGCGTGGATGCGGGGGTCGGTCAGGTTGGCGACGGCCGCGCTGGCCGGGCCGGCGCTGCCGCCCGCCAGCATCATGCCGCCGGCGATCAGTGCCAGTTGCGCGGTGCCTGCCTGCAGGTGGAACGCGGTGCCAAGCAGCGCAAAGCAGAGCACGCTGTACGTGACGGCCATCAGCCATTTGCGCGCCGGAGCGTGGCGGGCCACGCGATCGGTCAGCGCGCCGCACACGATCATGCCGGCACCGCCCACCAGAACGAAGCCCGCGGCGCCAAGGCCGGCTTGCGCAGTGGCCAGGCCGTAGTAGCGGCCCAGGAAGCTGGGCATCCACGCCAGCAGCGAACCCATCACGAACAGCTGCAGGGCGCTGCCGACGTAGGCGCAGATGATCGATCGCGAGGCCACCAGCGCGCTGCACAGTGCACGCAGCGGCATCGGTCCCAGGCGCGGTTCCTCAACCGGCTGATCATTGAGCGCGTCGCGCTGGACCTTCAGGCGCTCTTCGGTGACCAGCAGGCGGTAGAAGCCAACCATCACCAGGCCAAACAGGGCCATGCTGACAAACGCCACACGCCAGCCGAAGTGCGCCGAGATCACGCCGCCCAGCGCCATGCCAAGCACCGAGCCGAACGCACCGCCGGCGATGAAAGCTGCACTGAGGCTGGCGCGCAGATGGCGCGGAAAGACCGACAGCACCAGCGCGATGCCGACGCTGCCGTAGGCGGCCTCGCCGATGCCCACGAAGAGTCGTGCGACGAACATCTCGCCAAACGAATTGGCGATGGCGCAGCCCAGCGTCGCCAGGCTCCAGAGCGCGGCCATGAGGGTCAGGCTGCGTACGCGGCCCCAGCGGTCAGCCAGGATCGAAAGCGGCAGGGTGAGCACGCCCACCATCAATGCCACCACACCGCCCAGCGCGCCAAGATTGGCGTCGCTGAGCGCCCATTCCGCCTTGAGCAGCGGAAACAACGCGTTGAGTACCTGCCGCGACATATAGTCGGACAGCAGCAGGCCAAAGCTCAGCGCAAAGACCAGCCACGGGTAGTAGCGTGAAGCCCGGGCGCTCGGGGCGCCGGCAAAAATTTGAGGACGTGAAATACGAAGTCCCGACATGAACCGTCTCCTGATATTCTCAACCGCGCCCCGCACAATGCCGGGGGTCGGCTGGCTTGCCGCGGAATGGCCGCGACCCAGCGAAGTATCGGGGAATGACAGCTCACGGTTTGACTTATCGGGACATCCGTTTTGCTTGACGGGACAGTGCGGGAAAACCCGCTTCGGGTTGCTGCGTACGCGCCGCCTGCCCGGCGCGTTCCCGGTTACTCGATCGTCACCTTGCCTTCCTTGACCAGCACGGCGAACTTCGATGTCTCGTCGTTGATGCGCTTCGCAAAGGCGTCAGGCGCGCTCGGCATCGGCTCTGCCCCGGCTGCGGCCATGCGTTGCTGGAAGTCCGGCGAATTCACGATCTTCACGATTTCGGCGTTGAGCCGCGTGACGATGGGCTTGGGCGTTGCCGCCGGCGCCAGCACGCCGAACCAGGTGCCGATATCGAAACCCTTGAGACCGGCTTCTTCCAGCGTGGGCACGTCGGGCAACACGCTGGACCGCTTGGCGGTGGTCACTGCCAGCGCCTTGAGCTTGCCGGCCTTGATATGCGGCAGCGCCGTCGTCAGGGTATCGAACGACATCGTGACCTGTCCGCCCAGCAGGTCGGTGGTCAGCGGGCCACTGCCCTTGTACGGCACATGCAGCAATTGCGTGCCGGTGGCGGCCTGGAACTGCGTGCCGATCAGGTGCTGCGCGGTGCCATTGCCGTTCGAGCCGTACGACAGTTCGGGCGAAGCCTTTTTCGCCAGCGACACCAGCTCGGCCACGTTCTTCGCCGGCGTCTTCGCGCTGTTGATGACCAGCACGTTTGGCACCATGGCAAGCGTCGACACCGGCGCCAGGTCCTTCTGGAAGCTGTACGGCAGCTTGCGATAGACCGAGGTGGCAATCGTGTGATGCACGGCACCCATCAGCAGCGTATAACCGTCCGGCCTGGCCTTCGCCACATAGTCGGCACCCACGGTGGCACCCGCACCGGGCCGGTTCTCGACGATCACCGGCTGGCCGAGATTCTTCGACAACTGGTCGCCCAGCGCGCGGGCCAGGATGTCGGTGGTGCCGCCGGACGGGAACGGCACCACCAGGCTGATCGGCTTGGCGGGCCATTCCTGCGCCATGGCAAGCGATGCGCCGCCAAGGCCGATGGCGCACAGCGACAGGCCCAGAACCCGGCGCATTGTCCGGGGGGTGAAATTACGCATGGTTGTCTCCTCTTCTTGTAGTGGCCGCGAAAATGCGGGTAAAGCGCGTCGTGCGGGTAATGCAGGGATCAGATCGATACGGAGAACGCCTGGCGGCCTGCGAAGGTGGCCGCGCAGCCGAGTTCGGCCTCGATGTAGAGCAACCGGTTGTACTTCGCCACGCGGTCCGAGCGCGACAGCGAGCCGGTCTTGATCTGCGTTGCGGCGGTGCAGACGCTGAGATCGGCAATGGTGGTGTCTTCGGTCTCGCCCGAGCGATGCGAGACCACCGACGCATAGCCGGCGCGGTGGGCCATGTCGATGGCGGCCAGCGTTTCGGTCAGCGTGCCGATCTGGTTCGGCTTGATCAGGATCGCGTTGGCGACGCCGCAGTCGATGCCTTCCTTGAGGATCGCCGTGTTCGTGACGAAGAGGTCGTCGCCCACCAGTTGCACCTGGTTGCCCAGGCGCCCGGTCAGCAGCTTCCAGCCTGCCCAGTCGCCTTCGGCCATGCCGTCCTCGATGGTGACGATCGGATACTGCGAGACCCAGCCGGCCAGCAGGTCGGCAAAGCCGGCCGCGTCGTAACGGCGGTTTTCCGACTGCAGCACGTAGCTGCCGTCGCGGTAGAACTCCGAACTTGCCACGTCCAGGCCCAGCGCAATATCGCGCCCGGCGTAGAAGCCGGCAGCGTCGATGGCCTGCATGATGACTTCGAGCGCTTGCTCGTTCGACTTCAGGTCCGGCGCAAAGCCGCCTTCGTCGCCTACGGCTGTGGAGTACCCGCGCTGCCTGAGCAGCGACTTGAGCGTGTGGAACACCTCGGCGCCCCAGCGCACGGCCTCCGAGAACGACGGCGCGCCCACGGGCAGGATCATGAATTCCTGCATGTCCACGCTGTTGTCGGCATGCGCGCCGCCATTGATGATGTTCATCATCGGCATGGGCAGGCGCAGGTCCTGGTTACCCGTGCCGATGGCCCGGTACAGCGGCACGCCCGCCGATGTGGCCGCCGCGCGCGCCGTGGCAAGCGACACGGCCAGCAGCGCGTTGGCGCCCAGGCGCGATTTGTCGGCGGTGCCATCGAGCCGGATCAGGCACTGGTCGATCTCGGCCTGGTCGGCGGCGGGCATGCCGGCCAGCGTGCGGGCGATATCGACATTGATATGGCCCACGGCGCGGCGCACGCCCTTGCCGGCGTAGCGATGGGGATCGCCATCGCGCAGCTCGATGGCCTCGCGCGAGCCGGTGGAGGCGCCCGATGGTGCAGCCGCGAACCCTTCGCTGCCATCGGCCAGCAGCACCTGCGCCGCCACGGTGGGATTGCCGCGCGAATCGAGCACCTCGTAGCCGCGCACTTCCTGTATCACTGACATGGGATTGGCCTCGTTGCCTGGTTGCCGTTACTGCACCTGCGCGATGCGCAGCAGATTGGTGGTGCCGGCGACCGTGAACGGCAGGCCGGCGGAGATCACGATGGACTGGCCGCGCTCGCCAAAGCGCTCCTTGAGCACGGTGCGGCTGGCCAGCTCGGTCATTTCCAGCACGTCGACCACCTCATGGCACAGCACGGCATGGACACCCCAGGCCAGCGCCAGCCGGCGCGCGGTTGCCACGCGCGGGGTCATGCCGAGGATCGGCACCTCGGGCCGCTCGCGCGCCATGCGCAGCGCGGAATAGCCCGAACTTGTGTAGGCCACCGTGGCCGGCACCTTGAGCAGCCCGGCCACATGGCGCACCGCGTAACCGATGGCGTCGGCCGCTTCGGCGCGCGGTGGCGTGTGCGATGCCTGGATGGCATCGTGATAGAGCGGGTCGGACTCGGTGCGCGTGATGATGCTGTCCATCATCTTCACGGCCTCCACCGGATAGCGCCCCGATGCCGATTCGGCGGAAAGCATCACGGCGTCGGCGCCGTCGTAGACGGCCGTGGCAACGTCAGAGGCCTCGGCGCGCGTCGGCACCGGCGCGGCGATCATCGATTCCAGCATCTGCGTGGCGACGATCACCGGCTTGCCGGCCTTGCGGCAGGCGCGCACGATCTGCTTCTGCAGCGACGGCACCTGTTCGGCGGGCATCTCCACGCCCAGGTCGCCGCGCGCCACCATCACGGCATCGGCCTCGGCAACGATGGCGTCCAGGCTCTGGATGGCAGCGGGTTTCTCGAGCTTGGCGACGATGCCGGCGCGGCCCTGCACGATAGCCTTGATCTCCTGGATGTCCTCGGCGCGCTGCACGAACGACAGCGCAATCCAGTCCACCCCGAGGGTCAGCCCAAAATCGAGATCGCGGCGATCCTTCTCGGTCATTGCCGATAGCGGCAGCACCACGCCGGGCACATTGACCCCCTTGCGGTCGGACAGCGCGCCGCCGTTGATGACCGTGGTCTCCGCAAACTCGGCGCCGCACCGATCCACGCGCAGCCGGACCTTGCCATCGTCGAGCAGCAGTTCCGCACCTTCGCGCAGGGCCGCGAAAATCTCGGGGTGCGGCAGGCTGACGCGCGCGGCCGATCCCGGCGTGTCGCGGTCCAGGTCGAGCCGGAACGATGCCTGTGCCGCCAGCTGGACGGGGCCGTCGGCAAACGTGCCGATGCGCAGCTTGGGGCCTTGCAGGTCCAGCAGCACGCCGATGGGGCGGCCGCGCTGCTGTTCGATGGCGCGGATCGTGTCCAGCCGCTGCTGGTGGTCGTCGTGACTGCCGTGGCTGAAGTTCAGGCGGAAGACATCGGCGCCGGCTTCGAACAGGGCGTCGATGATCTCGGGCGACGTGCTGGCGGGACCCAGCGTGGCCACGATCTTCGCGTTGCGAAGGCGTCTCATGAGTTGCTCCATCAGGGCGCGATCAGGATCGCGCGGAAATCGTTGACGTTGGTGAGGGTGGGGCCGGTGATGACGGCGTCGCCCAGTGCTGCGAAGAAACCGTGCCCGTCGTTATTGGCGAGCGCGTCCTGCGGCCGGATGCCGAGGGCCCATGCGCGCCGCAGCGTGTCGGGGCTGATGACGGCGCCGGCAATCTCTTCCTGGCCGTCGACGCCATCGGTGTCGCCGGCCAGCGCATGGATGCCGGCGTGGCCGCGCAGCGTCATGGCAAGGGCCAGCAGGAACTCGACATTGCGGCCGCCGCGCCCGTTGCCGCGTACGGTGACCGTGGTTTCGCCGCCGGACAGCAGCACGCAGGGCGTGGAAAACAGCCGGTGGTCGGCGGCCTCCAGGGCGATGCCGCCAAGCACCAGGCCCACGTCGCGCGCCTCGCCTTCGATGGCGTCGCCAAGCAGATGCACGGCAAGCCCGGCTTCGCGCGCCACCGCCGCGGCGGCTTCCAGCGCCATGCGCGGCGTGGCGATCAGCGTGGTGTCGATGCGCGGCAGGCGGGGGTCGCCGGGTTTGATGGCTTCGGCGGCCTCGGAATCCAGTACGCGCAGGACATGTGCCGGCACATCCAGGCCATAGCGGCGGATGATGTCCAGCGCATCGTGCCGCGTGGTGGGATCGGCCACCGTCGGCCCCGACGCAATATCGATCGGGTCGTCGCCCGGCACATCGGACAGCAGCAGGTTGCAGATGCGCGCCGGATGGCATGCCGCCGCCAGGCGGCCGCCCTTGATGGCCGACAGATGCCGGCGCACGCAGTTCATCTCGGTGATGGTGGCGCCGGACTTCAGCAGCGCGCGATTGATGGCCTGCTTGTCTTCGAGCGACACGCCGGCCAGCGGCAGCGGCAGCAGCGATGATCCGCCGCCCGAGATCAGGCTGACCACGAGGTCATCTTCGGTCAGCCCCGAGACCAGTTCCAGCATGCGGCGTGCAGCCTCGTGCCCGGCGGTGTCGGGCACCGGATGCGCCGCTTCGACAATCTCGATGCGCTGGCACGGCACCGCGTAGCCGTAGCGCGTGACCACCAGCCCTTCGAGCGGCCCGGGCCAGGCGGCCTCGAAGGCCTGGGCCATTGCGGCGGATGCCTTGCCGGCACCGATCACGATGGTGCGGCCCCTGGGCGATTGCGGCGGTTCCGGCAGATAGCGGGCCAGCGTGAGCGACGGTTGCGCGGCGGCGATGGCGGCATCGAACATGCGGCGCAGCAGCGCACGGGCCTGTGAGGTTTCCATGGCGATGTCGTCCTGTCAGTGCATCAGGCCGGCGTGGGCATCGGCGGCGCGGGTCAGGTGCGTGCCGATCGATGGGGCCGGCGCGGAAACCGGGGCCGGATCGGCCAGCACTTCGGGGTCGTCCTGCAGCTTGCCGTCGAGCGCGGCTTCCAGCCGCTGCTGGTCGATGGCGCCAACCCAGCGCGCAATTGCCAGCGTGCCCACGGCGTTGCCGATCGTGTTGGTGATGGCGCGGGCCTCGGACATGAAGCGGTCAACGCCCAGCAGCAGCACCATGCCGGCCACCGGAATCTTGCCCATCGACGCCAGCGTGGCGGCCAGCGTGATGAAGCCGGAGCCGGTCACGCCAGCCGACCCCTTCGAGGTCAGCAACAGCACGCCCAGTACCACGATCTGGTCGGTCAGCGTCAGCGGGGTGTTGGTGGCCTGGGCGATGAAGATGGCCGCCATCGTGTAGTAGATGCACTGGCCGTCGGGGTTGAACGTGAGGCCGGACGGCACCACCAGGCCTACCACCGGCTTCGACACGCCTGCGTTCTCGAGCTTGCGCATCAACTGCGGCACCACCGATTCCGACGAGCTGGTGCCAAGCACCGTGAACAGTTCGTCGCGGATATAGCGCAGGAATTTCCAGAGGCTGAAGCCCGCCATGCGCGCCACGCCGCCAAGCACGATGACCACGAACAACAGGCACGTGAGGTACATGGTGCCCATCAGCTTGCCCAGGGACACCACCGAGCCCAGGCCGTACTTGCCAACCGTGAAGGCCATGGCCCCGAAGGCCGCCAGCGGCGCCAGGCGCATGATCATGCCGACCACCGAGAAGATGCCGTGCGTGATCGAGTCGAGGAAGTCGACCACGGGCCGGGCACGCGGCCCGATATGCGACAGCGCGATGCCGAACAGCGTGGCGAAGACCAGGATCTGGAGGATGTCGTTGCGGGCCAGCGCATCGATGACGCTGGTGGGCACCATGTTCATCAGGAAGTCGATGAACGAATGGGGCTTTTCGGCAGCATGGGTGTAGGCGGCGATGGCCTTGGCGTCGAGGTGCGCGGGGTCGACGTTCATGCCCGCACCCGGTTGCACCACGTTCACGACGATCAGGCCAAGGGCCAGGGCGAACGTGGAAAGCACTTCGAAATAGAGCAGGGCGCGCACGCCGACGCGGCCCAGTTCCTTCATGTTCTCCATGCGCGCGATGCCCAGCACCACGGTGGCGAAGATGATCGGCGCGAAGACCATCTTGATGAGCTTGATGAACACGTCGCCGAATGGCTTGAGGCTGCTGCCGAAGTCCGGGTAGAACACGCCGAGCGCAATGCCGGCCGATACGCCGAGCAATACCTGCACATACAGCTTGCCCAATAGCCTTTGAATCATGGCTGTCTCCTGCTGATTCGAGGTGATTCGCCTGCGGTCGGGGCTCTGGTGGCCGTGTCTGGGACCGCAAGTTCTGGGGGCGTCGGGTTTCCCTCTCCCGCCTGCGGGAGAAGGTCAGGGGAGAGGGCAAGCCTCTCGAGACGCTACGGTGGCTGTCAAAGGGCCACACCCCCCGGCCCCTCTCCCGCAATCAGGAGAGGGGAGTCGGACAGTCAGGCGGCCTTGGCCTGCTTGTTGTCGGCCAGGAAGTCGCACACGGCCTTGGTGACGTCGACGGTCTTCGCCTTGCCGCCCAGGTCGCCCGTATGCAGGGCCGGGTTGGCCGTGACGGCCTCGATGGCGGCCATCACGCGCTGTGCGGCTTCGTTCTCGCCAAGGTGTTCCAGCAGCATGACGACCGACCAGAAGGTGCCCACCGGGTTGGCGAGGCCCTTGCCCATGATGTCGAAGGCGGAGCCGTGGATCGGCTCGAACATCGACGGATAGCGGCGTTCCGGGTCGATATTGCCGGTCGGGGCGATGCCCAGGCTGCCGGCCAGCGCGGCGGCCAGGTCGCTCAGGATGTCGGCGTGCAGGTTGGTGGCGACGATGGTGTCCAGCGTCTTCGGACGGTTCACCATGCGCGCGGTGGCGGCATCGACCAGTTCCTTGTCCCACGTGACATCGGGGAAGTCCTTCGCCACCTGCACGGCCACCTCGTCCCACATCACCATGGCATGGCGCTGGGCGTTGGACTTGGTAATGACGGTCAGCAGCTTGCGCGGCCGCGACTGTGCCAGCCTGAAGGCAAAGCGCAGGATGCGCTCCACGCCCACGCGGGTCATCATCGACACATCGGTGGCGGCCTCGATCGGATGGCCCTGGTGCACGCGGCCGCCCACGCCCGAGTATTCGCCCTCGGAGTTCTCGCGAACGATCACCCAGTTCAGGTCTTCGGGCGCGCAGCGCTTGAGCGGGCCATCGATGCCGGGCAGGATGCGCGTCGGGCGCACGTTGGCGTACTGGTCGAAGCCCTGGCAGATCTTCAGGCGCAGGCCCCAGAGCGTGATGTGGTCGGGAATCTGGTTGTCGCCGGCCGAGCCGAACAGGATCGCGTCCTTGTCGCGCAGCGCGTCGAGGCCGTCGGCGGGCATCATCACGCCGTGCTGGCGGTAGTAGTCGCCGCCCCAGTCGAAGTTCTGGAACTCGAAGCGGAAGCCGGCGCCGGTGGCCGCCAGGGCCTCCATGACTTCACGGCCCGCGGGTACCACTTCCTTGCCAATGCCGTCGCCCGGGATGGTTGCGATCTTGTAGGTCTTCATCTTTCGTCTCCTGTCTGGTCTGGGAATCTGCTTCACCGCTGCGTTGAGCGTTGGACGGATTCTGGACGGTGGACGAAGTTTTGGATCGGCACTAAAGTTAAACCATTCTTAACTTTCAGGTTAAAGGTGCGGGATGGCCTCCAATAGCGCGATCCAGCCGGCGGAGCTGGGTTTCTTTACGGCCCTGGCTACGGCGGGCAGTCTCAGCGCGGCGGCGCGGGATCTGGGCATCACCACGGCGGCGGTCAGCAAGCGGCTGGGACAGATGGAAACCCGCATCGGCATGCCGCTGGTCACGCGCACCACGCGGCGTATGAGCCTGACCCCCGAAGGCGAGGTCCTGCTGGAACATGCGCGCCGCATCCTGGGCGAACTGGATGATCTGGAACAGTTGCTGACCAGCGCCCGGGGCCGGCCCAGCGGGCTGCTGCGCGTCAATGCGACGCTGGGCTTCGGCCGCATGCATGTGGCGCCGGTGATTTCCGAGTACAGCCGCATGTACCCGGACGTGGATGTCCAGCTGCAGCTGTCGGCCGATCCGCCGCCGCTGACCGAGGATGCCTTCGATGTCTGCGTGCGTTTTGGCGAGCCGCCCGATGCGCGCATCGTGGCACGGCTGCTGGCACCGAACCGCCGCCTGCTGTGTGCGTCGCCACGCTATCTGCGCGAGCACGGCACGCCGCAGACGCCGGGCGATCTGCCGCGCCACAACTGCATCGGCATCCGGCAGGGCAGCGACGCCTACGGGGTATGGCGGCTGGCGCCGGTCAAGGGAGCCAAGGTGCGCACCGAATCGGTCCACGTACGGGGCAACCTGACGACCAACGACGGCGAGATCGCCGTGAACTGGGCGCTGGAGGGACACGGCATCGTGCTGCGCGCCGAATGGGATGTCGACCGATACCTGCGCAGCGGCCGGCTGGTACAGGTGCTGCCGCAGTTTGCGACGCCCGAGGCCAATATCTACGCCGTGTACCAGCAGCGACACCAGTTGTCGTCGCGAATCCGGCTGTTCGTGGATTTCCTGGCGAAGAAGTTCAGCGCCTTCGGCCGCGACGCCGGTTAACTGGGCGCGGCGGCCACGGCAGCCAGGGCGGACGCGCGGTGGATCTGCCTGTCGGCCTCGTGCGTCCACAGGGTGAAGGCGTCGAACACCCGGTCCACCAGGGCCACGCAGTGCCGGCGCTGCGCGTCTGACAGCGCGATGGCAGCCAGCGACCAATGATCGGCGTGCTGCATATGGCCTGATTCGAGCGCGAAGTGATAGGCCCCAAGGTAGCGCAGCTCGGCGCCCAGGCGGGCCTGTAGCGCGTCGGCCAGCGGCGTCGTGAGCGAGAACAGGACATTGCCGGTTTCCTCGATGGCTTCGATCACGGCCAGGCGCTCGGGGCCGTGGGCATCGGTCACGATGGCGCACAGGTCGTACATCAGGACGCGGCTGCGGCAGGTGTCGTCGCTCCAGATCTCGCGCAGCGCATCGGTAGTGGTGGTGACGCGATCCCAGCCCAGAGTCTCGAAATCCTCCAGATACCACGGCCAGTGATGGTCGTCCTCGAAGGTGTGCAGGTTGACCTGTTCCTGCCAGACGTCGCACGGCGGCTCGCTGCGCAGCACGTGGCGGTTGAGGTCGCCAAAGGCCATGACGAAGAACGCAAAGCCGCGCATGAAGCTGAGCCGGATCTGCGGCGGCAGGCCTTCGTCGCGCATATGCGCGAACAGCGGCAAGTCTGCGTACGCCAGCTTTCTGCGCATGATGTGGGCAAGCACGGCTTTCATCGGCACACCCCTTGACGCGGTCAACGCGTAACAGGCCGGAACGGCATCGCGCTGGATTCTATGAAACGGCCGCCCAAAGTTCAATTGAGGCCTGATGCACTGCAAAGCCTCTGTCTGCGCAGGTGCTGATGGCGCTGCGCCCCTCGCCCGCTTGCGCGGGGAGGGGCGCCGGTGGCTGTTGCGATCAGCGACGCGAGGCCATCGCCAGTGCGCCCAGCGCCACGAGCGCCAGCCCGCTGCCCGCCACCACCACGCCCTGCCAACCCGCATGCGTGTACAGCGCGCTGGCGATGGCCGAACCCGCCGCGCCGCCGGCGAAGATCGCAGTCATGTACAGCGCGTTCAGGCGGGCCCGGCTATGGGCGTCGAGCGCATAGACCGCGCGCTGGCCCAGCACCATGTTCATCTGCACCGCGAAGTCGAGCACGATGCCGGTCAGTGCCAGGCCGTACAGGCCGGCATGGCCGTGGATCAGGCCCGGCAGGAACGCCAGCGCGGCAACGATCATGGCGGCGAACGATGCCACGCGGGTGTGTCCGGCATCGGCCAGTCGCCCGGCGATGGGTGCGGCCACGGCACCCAGCGCGCCCACCAGCGCAAACAGGCCGATCTGCGATTGCGACAGCCCATAGCGCGCGGCCAGCTCCAGCGGCGCGGCGGTCCAGAACAGGCTGAACGCGGCAAACAGCAGGCCCTGCAGCAGCGCGCGCTGGCGCAGCACCGCAAAGCGCGTGAACAGATGCCACAGCGAGGCCAGCAGGCTGGCGTAGCTGGCGCGGTGCTGCGGCTCGCGGCGCGGCAACGTCATCGCGATGATGACCACGGTAGCCAGCGTCATGGCGGCGGCGATGAAGAACACCGCGCGCCAGCCGAACCACTGCGCCGCCATGCTCGACAACGGCCGCGACAGCAGGATGCCCGACAGCAGGCCGCCCATGATCGTGCCGACGGTACGGCCGCGCAGCGCCTCGGGCGCCAGGTGTGCCGCGAGCGGAATCAGGATCTGCACGCTGACCGAACTCAGGCCCAGCAGCAGCGACACCAGCAGGAACACGCCTGGCTGTGACGACAGCGCGGCGCCTACCAGGCTTGCTGCCGCGGCGACGCCGCTGACCATCAGGAGCCGGCGGTTTTCGAGCAGGTCGGCCAGCGGCACCAGGAAAAACAGGCCGATGGCATAGCCGATCTGGGTCAGCGACACGATCACGCTGGCGCTCTGCGCGGACAGGCCCACCGCCGGAGCGATCAGTTCGATGATCGGCTGGGCGTAGTACAGGTTGGCGACAAGCACGCCTGCGCAGAGCGAAAACAGCGCAACCAGCGTGCCGGACATGGGGGCGGCGCTGGAGGCGCCGGCGTTGGGGGAGGTTTGGGCTTGCATGGCTCTGGAATGGAGATCGGGTTGCGATGTCCAGAGCGTAGGCGCGCGAAGGCGTTGCGGGAATCACAAAGTGGCGCAACTCAGCGTTGCGCCACGTGCAAAGCGTGCCAAATTGAAATCCGTCGGCGAAATCAGTCGCGCCGGCCAGTCGGGCCCGGCAGCGAGGCCAGGAAATCCAGGAAGGCCGCAATGCGGCGCGAGCCGCGCTGGTTCGGCAGGTAAAGCGCGGTGACCACCGAATTCGACTGGTTCGGCGTGACGGACCAGTCGTCGAACAGCACTGTCAGCCGGGCGGCCGCGATATCGGCATCGACCAGCCAGTCCGGCAGCAGGGCCACGCCGCCGCCAGCCAGCGCCATGTCGCGCAACACCTCGATATTGTTGCTGCGGTAGGGGCCGCTGACCGGCACGCTGATCGGCTCGCTGCCCTCACGGCCGTCACCGGCGTCCGGGCGGAACCGCCAGGCCTGGTCGCGGGAGCCGAAGCTGAAGCGCAGGCAGCGATGGTTCACCAGGTCGGCCGGCTCGGCGGGTGTGCCGTGCCGGTCGAGATAGCCGGTGCTGGCGACGACCAGCCGGCGGAAGCGGCCAATCTCGCGCGCGATCACGTTGTCGTAGGCTGCCGCGCTGCCAAGCCGCACGGAGACGTCCACGCGGGCGCCGAGCAGGTCGACGATGCTGTCGGTCAGTTCGACATCGAGTTCGAGTTGCGGAAAACGGGCCAGCCAGTCGCCCAGATGGGGTGAAATGCAGCAGCGCCCGAACGCCACCGGCAGCGATACCCGCAGTTGCCCCACCGGCTGGTCGCCATGGTCGGCAATCGAGGCATCGGCCTCGGCCACGGCTTCGAGGATCTGGCGCGCCTGCTGGTAGTAGCTGGCGCCGGCCTCGGTCACCGTGACCTGCCGCGTGGACCGGTTGAGCAGCACCGTGCCCAGCGATGCCTCCAGGCCGTCCAGCGTGCGCGTGACCGACGAAGTGGCCAGGTTCATGCGTCGCGCGGCGGCCGAGAAGCCCCTCGCATCGACGGTCTCGACGTACATTTTCAGGGCGAGCAGCTTGTCCATTTGGGGGGCGGGAGGAAGGGGCGGGTGGCCGGTCAGCCCCGATGTTCCATGATCGCGTTCGGCAGATCCTGGTAGATGCCTTTGCTGGCGGAAGACTCGGCGGCGTCGGATGCCGCGGGATCGCCGCCGTGCAGCGCTGCGGCGGACGGGTCGGGATCCGCGGTTTTTTTGCGTCGGGTTGCCATTTCGGGGACGTTATCCCGCTGCAGGTGCAGCGAGTGAGGAGAAAAGTCACCCGTATCGTACACAAAAAATGGCGACGCACCGCGCCACTGGCGCCGGGCCGGGGCCCCTGGGGGCTACGCGTTCAGTGAGTAACGCGACAGCATCCCGGCGTAGGCCTTGGGTAACGGACACGCCCAGTCCCCCCGCTTGCGGGTAGCCAGGCGGACCAAGGCCAGCGCCGCGCACCGCCGGCGGCGCTTGCAGTTTTTACCTATGGCGCGCCAATGTGCTGTCAATTCCGCACAAAGCAAGCGACGGCCCCGTTGCTGTGCCACAATCGGCGCCATGCCTCATGGCGGAGCAAGCATGGTTCACCACCCCACATCCACGGCTGCGACACCGGCCGGGGATTGCGCCAAAGAAGCGATTCATATTCCCGGCGGCATCCAGCCGCACGGCTTCCTGGTCAGCGTCGACGACGCGGGACACGTCGTGCAGGCCAGCGCGAACACGGCGCTGCTGGCCGGCAAGGCGTTGGGCGAAGCCGATCAGTTGCTGGGCCTGCCATTGGCGGCGCTGGTCGGTGACGGTGCCGCGCTGGCGCTCGATGCGCTGGCGACACTGAAGGGCGACGGCATGCCGCTCTATGCCGGCTCGGTGCCGGACCCGCGCAGCCTGCGCGACGGCGCGGCGGCCGGGCTGTATTCGCCGCTGGCGATCGTCGTCCATATCTGGCAGGGCGCGCGCATCGTCGAATTCGAGCCCGCGCGCGGCACCGCAGATGTTTTCGCTTCGATCTATCCGCTGGTCAGGACCTTTATCAACAGCCTGCAGGACGTGGACAACGTTCAGGGGCTGGCGCGCCTGGCGGCCGAGGAAGTGCATCGCATCACCGGTTTCGGCCGCACCATGGTGTACGCGTTCGATGACGAGGGGCACGGCCACGTGCTGGCCGAGTCGATGGATGCCGGCTACGCCAGCTACCTTGGGCAGCGGTTCCCGGCGACAGACATTCCCCCGCAGGCGCGCGCGCTGTACGTGCGCAACCGTATCCGCCTGATCGCCGATGCCGACTACGCAGCAGCGCCGCTGGTGCCGGCATTGCATCCCGCCACGGGCCAGCCCACCGATCTGACCTATGCATCGCTGCGCAGCATTTCGCCGGTGCATGTGCAGTACATGAAGAACATGGGCACGTGGGCATCGATGTCGATGTCGATCGTCGTGCGCGGCCGGCTATGGGGCCTGATTTCCTGCCATCACGCCACGGCGCGCGTGCCGTCGTTCGAGGTGCGCACCGCGTGCGAGCACATTGCGCAGGTATTGTCGCTGCAGGTGGAGGCCAAGGAGGACCACGCCGAGGCCAGCCACCGGCTGGCGCTGCGTCGCCGCCAGACCGGCCTGCTGGCGTCGATGGCCAATACAGACGATTTCATCGAGGCCCTCGCGGGCGATGCCGACGACCTGCTGGCGCTGGTGGGGGCCACGGGGGCGGCGGCAGTGTTCGAAGGACGCATCGTCCGGATCGGCGACGCCCCGGCCGACGACGTCATCGAACGTCTGCTGGCGTGGCTCGACACACGTGGCGATGACGTCCATGCCACCGACAACCTGGCCGCGGAATGGACCGATGCCGCCGCGCAGGGCGTGGGGCCGGAGGCGGCCGGCATGCTGGTGGTGCCGCTGTCGCGCCTGTTTCGCAACTATGTGATCTGGTTCCGGGCCGAGGTGGTGCGCACCATCCGCTGGGCCGGTGACCCGCGCGCCAAGCTGGCGGGGCTGTCGGCGTCGCTGTCGCCGCGCGAGAGCTTCGAGGTCTGGACGCAGACGGTGCGCGGCCGGTGCGATCCATGGCGGGCGGCCGAGCTGGAGATTGCCACGGAGTTTCGCGGCGCGTTGCTGGGTATCGTGTTGCGGCGCGCCGAGGAACTGGCGCACCTGGCGCTGGAGCTGGGACGCGTCAACCGCGAACTCGAAGGCTTCTCGTATTCGGTGTCGCACGACCTGCGTGCGCCGCTGCGCCATATCGTCGGGTTTGCCGATCTGCTGCGCGAGATGGAGCAGAGCCGGCTGTCGGATCGTGGCCGCCATTTTGTCGAGCGCATCATTGCGCAGGCCCGTTTCGGCGGCAAGCTCGTGGACGACCTGCTGGCGTTCTCGCAGATGGGCCGTGCCGCGCTGCGTCCGCAACGGGTGGATCTGCGGGCGCTGGCCGAGCGCCTGCTGGCCGAGGAATCGAAAGATCTTGGCACGCGGCGCCTGGAATTCAAGGTGGGTGCGCTGGGCGAGGTCACGGCTGACCCGGTGCTGATGGATGTGGTGCTGCGAAACCTGGTTGCCAACGCCATAAAATTCACAGGCACGCGTGGCGCCGATGCGGAGGGGCCGGCCGGGATGGTCGAGGTGGGGACGATGGCCGGCGACAAGGAATTCGAAGGCCAGGATCTGTTCTTCGTGCGCGACAATGGCGTAGGCTTCGACATGCGCTATGCCGACAAGCTGTTCGGGGTGTTCCAGCGCCTGCACCGCGTGGAGGAGTTTCCCGGCACCGGCATCGGGCTGGCAAGCGTGCGGCGCATTGTCGAGCGTCATGGCGGCAAGGCGTGGGCGGAAGGCGAGATCGATCGCGGGGCCACGATCTGGTTTTCGCTGCCGCGCGAATTCGTGCCCGAGGGCACGGCCGGCGTCAATGAAACGGCCGCGGAGGCGGCAGCCCGGCTGGCGGCCGTGTCGTCGGGCCAGCCTTACCGGCCGGTGTTGAAAGATGCAAGAAACCTGGAGAACGAGCGTGCTGAGGCCGATCCTGCTGGTGGAAGACAATCCTGACGACATCGAGCTGACACTGATCGCGCTGCAGAAGTCCCGCCTTGCCAACCCGGTGGTGTCGGTGCGCGACGGGGCCGAGGCACTCGACTTCCTGCGCCGCGAAGGCGCCTATGCGAGCCGGCCGGAAGAGAATCCGGCCGTGATCCTGCTGGACAAGAAGCTGCCGAAGGTGGATGGGCACGAAGTGTTGCGCGAGGTGCGTGCCGATGAACGGCTGCGCCGCGTGCCGGTGGTGATGCTGACATCGTCGCGCGAGGAACGCGACCTGCTCAGGAGCTACGATCTGGGCGTGAATGCCTATGTGGTGAAGCCGGTCGAGTTCGACGATTTCATGGACGCCATCAACGACCTGGGCGTGTTCTGGGCGGTGCTGAACGAACCGCCCCCGTATTCGCGCTAGCTGCGAAGCGGGCTAGCGCGCGCCGCCGGCCAGCCGGGCCAGCGGCAGTTGCACGCGGAACATCGATCCCTTGCCTAGTCCGTCGCTGTGGGCGGTGACGCTGCCGTTGTGCATCAGCACCAGGTTCTTGACCATCCACAGGCCCAGCCCCAGCCCCGGCGCGCGATTGGCGTGTTCGCGGTGCGCCTGCTCGAACCGCTCGAAGATGCGCTCCAGCGCCTCGGGCGCGATGCCCACGCCGGAATCCCGCACAGACAGCACGACATCTGCGCCGTCCGAGGCAACGGCCAGTTCCACCGTGCCACGCTCCGCGAACTTCAGCGCATTGGTCAGCAGGTTCAGCACCACCTGCTTGAGCCGGTGTTCATCGGCCATCACCAGGCAGGGCAGTGCCGGCGCGACGATCAGTGTCACGTTGCGTGATTCGGCGTCGAGCCGCAGATCCTCTGCCACGGTAGTGGCCAGCGCGGCCATGTCCAGCACGCGCAGGTCCACCGACAGCTTGCCGGTCGCGATGGCGCCGCTGTCGAGCAGGTCGTCGACCATGCGGGCCAGCTGGCGGGTATTGCGTTCGATGACTTCGGCTGCGCGCCGCACATGGGCCGGATCGGTGCCGCGCTCCAGCAGCGTGGTCCACCAGAGAATGGCGTGCAGCGGCGACCGCAGTTCATGGCTGACTGCCGCCACGAAATGGTCCATGGCGCGGGCGCCCCGTTCGCTGATTTTGCGGGCGCGCTGTTCTTCCTGGGCCACTGCCTGGTAGTGCAGCTCCGATGCCTTGCGTGCCGTAATGTCGATCGTGAAGCCGATCAGCGACTGCGCCGAGCCGTCCTCAAGGTAGCGCGCGGCGCCGCGTGACATCAGCCAGCGCATGGCGCCGTCCTGCCAGACCACGCGGTACTCCACCTCGAAATGCGCGCGGCTTGCGATGGCCTCGGCCATGGCTGCGCGTACCATGTCGCGGTCGTCGACATGCATCAGCTCGCCAAAGACCCGCGCTTCGTCGATGGCGTCGTCCGGTTGCAGCCCCATGTTGGCCTTGCACTGGTCGGTACAGGCCATGAAGCCGGTGGCGACGTCGAGTTCCCACGCGCCAACCTTGGCAAACGAGAGCAGTTCTTCCAGCTGCTTGCGGTGCGTTTGCAGCGCCGCGTTGGCTTCTTCCACCAGCACCTGGCGCAGCCGCGCCTGCGAACGCAGCTTGGCGTGCTCGCGGCGGGTCTGTTCGGTCTTGACGATCTGGTCGGTCACATCCATGACCTGCAGCACGAATGCCGCGTCCGATGCGCCGTCCAGGCGCGTGGCCTTGGCCTGCCAGTAGCGCTCGGTGTTGCCGTTGCCGGCAGGGTGGCCGTCGTAGCGGATCAGCGGCGACAGCCGCGACTCGCCTTCCATCAGGTTGTCGAGCGTGGCGAGCAGCCACTCGCGGCGCGCCGCCATCTGGGCCTCGGACAGCGAGGGATTGATGTCGAAGACCGATTTGCCCAGGACGTCGCCACGCGAGCGGCCCGCCATGGCCAGGTATCGCGCGTTGGCGGCCACGACTTCGAGCGCCGTATTGAGCACCAGATAGGACTCGGGCAGGGCGTCGAACAGCGCGGCCGTATCAAGCAGACGTTCCTGCGGGCGCTGTTGTTCGGCGGCGTCTGGCATCGTGGTCTCGCGGGCTTAACGTGTGCCCGCGTCGGCGTACGCGGGAACACGGGCCAGCAGGTCCGCCTGGTCCAGCCTGGCATGCTGCGCCGAAGTGGCGGCGCGCAGCGAAGCCAGCACGTCACGCAATGGGGGCGATTGGGGGGAAGGACTGGATGGGGTCGAGTGTTCAGTCACGCGGGTGATGATCCGATGGTCCCGAAAATTACGGCATGCGCATTGCCGCGGCGAAGGCTTTGGGCGATGCCGAGGATGCGAGCCCACATGGTACAGGAAGTCCCCTGACACACGGTTTCTGCGGCGTTTTGCGCATTTCCATGCGCGACGCGCAATAAAAAAGGGCGCCACCCGCGCGGGGGCGCCCTTTGTATTTGCATCTGGGTCTATCGAAAGATGTCAGACATCCTATCAATGTCCGGACTTGCAGACAGGCAGGTGGTGGCTCAGGCAGCCGCCTTCACCGCCTGGCGGGCAATCAGCTTCCAGTGCCCGCCCTGCTTCTGCCACACCTGCAGCACCTTGAGCAGCACGGTACCCTGCTTGCCATTGTCGAGCGTTTCACCGGACAGCGTGTGGCGGATTACCGCGACATCGCCCGACACATGCACCGTCTGGTCGGTAATGCTGATGCTGACGAAGTCCGACTTCTTGTCGAGCAGGTCACCGATAAAGCTGGTCTTGGTGTCGATCCGCCCGCCCGAATGTCCATAGCTCAGTGATTCACCCACCAGGCCCGACAGCGTTGCCTGATCCGGATCGACCATGGCAACGCGCAGTTTTTCGGCGGCGGACGTGACGGCCTGGCTGTCGGCCGGCTGCGCCAGTACCGGCGCGGTGGCAATGCCCAGCAGAATGGCGGCGCCCAGCGCCGCGGTGAATTTACGCATGATGTCTCCCGTTTGTTCTGTATTGCGAGGGTGGTCGATGAGGCAACCGTCGCGAGTCATTGACGCGATCAGTTGTAGGTCATCGTATCACAACAAACTGAAACCGCAACGTGGGGTTGCGCCCGGGAGACTTGGTATCAGCCCTCCTTGCCATCCAGTCGGGGGCGGGCCAGGAACGGGGTGTACTTGATCAGGTAAAGCACCAGCGACAGCACCCACAGGGCGCCAGCCAGCGCGATGGCCTGCGGCTTGAAGTCCGGCAGCGCGAGCGGGCCGGCCACGCGCACCACGGCGGCCAGCACCATGAACAGATAGGCCAGGTGCTCCATGCGGCCGGTTTCCAGCCGGCGTCCCGTATGACCGAGCGCGGTACGGGTGACCATCGCAATAATGGCGCAGCCGATCACGCCCACAGTCAGCGCGTGGAGCGCCGTGGAACGGTCGAGCCAGCCGGCCGCTGCCGCGGCAATCAGCACGAAGCCGACCGGCAGGAAGGCATACGCCGCGTGCAGGATGCTGACGATGGGCTTGCGCAGCGTGCGATGCGAATCCCAGCCATACAGGCGCACGCCATGGGCGACCGCGGCACCCAGTGCCAGCACGCCGGTCAGCCACGCGGGTGCCTGCAGCGCGGCGGCAACCGTTGCCAGCAGCGTCAGTGCGATCACGCTGCGTTCCACCGTCTGCCAGCGGCGGATGCGCACGCCCGGAATGGCGTTGGCGGTGAACATCGGAATCACGCGGCCGCCGATTACCGTCACGAAAATGGCGACGAGCCCGGTGGCAGCTTCGGCCGCATGCAGCGCCCAGTCGATGCGGCCAGCCTGCAGGGCAGCATGAAAGCCGATATTGAGCGCCCCCATGATGCCGAGCGCAATCGCCAGGCCATAGTTTCGCTGGCTCCTGGCGCGGCGCAGGATGCTGTAGAAGCTCATGCTGCACAGGGGCAGGAAGGCGACATCGGCCGCAATGGCCGCCCACGCTGGCCCGGTCCACATCAGCACGCGGGCCAGCGCCCACACACCTGCCAGCGCGCCCAGCCATGCCCCCTGGGGGGTCTGCAGGCCAGTCCAGTTCTTGCCCGCCGTGAACAGGAAACCCACCACGACGGCGGCCGAAAAGCCGAAGACCATCTCGTGTGCGTGCCACGCCATGCTGCCCAGCCACGGTTGCGTGGCCGGTATCCACCAGCCCAGATACATCGCCACCCAGGCGGCCATGGCCGCGGCGCCAAAGGCTGCAGCCAGCAGGTAGAACGGGCGGAAACCGAGGGCCAGGATGGGCAGGCCGCGATAGGTCGGCGTGCGCGAAGGGGGGGATATCTGCAGCAGGACGGACATGGTGAAGAGCGCGAAAGCGTGGAAGGCGTGCGAAGACGTGAGGAAACGTGCGGTGTGACGGAATCGATTCTAGGAAAGATGCATGTGAAATGCAATTTATTGATGCAATGCGGTATGCAATCCGTTGCCTGAGTGAAAACACCGATGCGATTTACCCCTCAACCCCTCCTCGCGTAGGGGTCAATCGATGCCATGTCTGCCGTTAGCCAGACAAATCAGACATTAAACAGAGCGCGGCGCCACGACGCCCGCCAGGACCAAAAAGAACGGGTTCTCTCAGCGATGTCGGCCATGGCGCACGCCATGGCTTCAATCGTCTTAGGCCTGCCGTTGGGCCACTGAATCGGGAATAGAGGGAGAAGGACCGTGAAATTCAAAGACCTTTCGATCAAGACCAAGCTCCTTGCGGGGTTTGGCACGCTGGCGTTGGTGGTGCTGGTGGTATCCGGGCTGTCGCTACGCGCGCTGAGCCGGTCCACCGACGGCTTTGCCGCCTATATCAACGGGCTCAACGCCCGGGCCGAAGTGGCGTCACAGGTGCGTACCGCCGTGGACCGGCGGGCCATTGCCGCGCGCAACCTGGTGCTGGTGAGCACCCAGTCCGATCTCGACCTGGAAAAGGCCGAGGTACTCAAGGCGCACAGCGATGTGGCGGCGCGCCTGGGCAAGCTCAAGCAGATGATCATGGCCGAAGGCGTGAGCCAGGACGCGCGCGACCGGGTAGCCGAGATCGATCGCGTCGAATCGCGCTACGGGCCCGTGGCGACCGATATCGTCGGGCTGGCGCTCGACGGCAAGAAAGACGCCGCCATCGCCAAGATGAATGCCGAGTGCCGCCCGCTGCTGGCGGCGCTGGTCAAGGCGACACGCGACTATGCCGATTTCACGCGCGAGCGCCAGCAGGAGATGATCCGCAACCTCGAAGACGACTACGCGCGCCAACGCATGTTCCTGATCGTGGTGGCAATAGCCGCCGTGGCGTTCGGCATCTTCGGCGGGCTGCTGCTGACGCGCGCCATCATCGGCCCGATCCAGCGCGCGGTGGATGTGGCACGAACCGTGGCCCGGGGCGAGGTCGGCATGCAGATCGAAGTGGATTCGCAGGACGAGCCGGGCCGCCTGCTGGCCGCGCTGCGCGACATGAACGACCGCCTGGCCGAAACCGTCGTGCGCGTGCGCGAAAGCAGCGGCAGCATCGCGCTGGCAACCGGCGAGATCGCCAGCGGCAATATGGACCTGTCCAGCCGCACCGAGCAGCAGGCGGCGTCGCTGGAGGAAACGGCGGCCAGCATGGAGGAACTGACGGCAACGGTACGCCACAACACCGAGAACGCCCGCCAGGCCAGCGAACTGGCGCGCAATGCCGCCGATGTGGCGCAGCAGGGCAGCGGCACGGTAGGCCGCGTGGTCGATACGATGGAGGGCATCAGCGCCAGTTCGTCGAAGATCGCCGAGATTACCGGCATCATCGAGAGCATCGCGTTCCAGACCAACATCCTGGCGCTCAACGCGGCGGTGGAGGCCGCCCGCGCGGGCGAACAGGGCCGTGGTTTCGCGGTGGTGGCCAGCGAAGTGCGCAGCCTGGCGCAGCGCTCGTCGAACGCCGCCAAGGAGATCAAGGAACTGATCGACGCCTCGGTGGCGCAGGTGCAGGCGGGCTCGACGCTGGCCAGCGAGGCCGGGCAGACCATGGTCGAAGTCACCCAGGCCGTGGCGCGCGTGACCCATATCGTTGGCGAGATCGCCGCCGCGTCGGCCGAGCAGAACCGTGGCATCGAGCAGGTGAACCAGGCCATCGTGCAGATCGACCAGGTCACACAGCAGAACGCGTCGCTGGTGCACGAGGCCGCCGTGGCATCAAAGTCGCTCGAGGACCAGGGCAGGTTGCTGACCGATGCGGTGGCGTTCTTCAAGCTGCCGGGCAGTGGTGGCCAACGCGCATCTGGGGGCCAGGCAGGTCAGCGCCAGGCTTCGAAGGGCGGCATCGCGTTCACGTAAGCCGCATCGGTCACGGTGCTTGCCGTGACCACCGCTCCACCAGGTCGGCCGGAATGGCCTGGAATACCTCGTCGAAGCGCTTGCCGGTCAGTCTTTCGGCCTGCCGAAGCAGGAGCGCCACGGGACTGCTGGGTTCATTGATTTCAAACCATTGGCGAGCCGTGAGAATCTGGGCCAGGGCAGAGTCACGGTTCTCCGGCACTTCGGCGGTTGGCTGCGCGGCGACCTCGGGGGGACAAGGATCGTCGGCGGCTTTGCTTTCGCCTGTCTCGGGAAGCGGATTGTGAGCAACGGAGGGTGCGATGGACGGGGTTGCCGGCACAGTGGTGTCGGCAATCATGCCAAGCAGCTTGCGCAATGGATTCAGGTCGGCAAGATCGTCCGCAAGGCGGGCCTTCGCCCAGTCGTCGATAGCCTGCGCAAATCCGGCCGCTTCGTCTAGTGCGCCCAGCGTCGGACTATGTTGCTGCCGCAATTCCTGTAGCTGTCGGCGCACCGATTCCGGCGCCAGGGCATCGGCAGGGCGTGGCACGCCGAGCGATCGCTCGACATCCCGCATTTGCAGCCGGAGTGCGGCGTTGTCCGTGATCGCCAGATCCCGCACATCCAGCATCAGGCCCTCGGGATCGGTCAGTGCGGCCAGTGCGTTGGCCCGCATGGCGGGATCGGCCTCTCCATCGATCATCAACTGTGGATGAATCGCATCCGGCCATTTCAACAAGAGGCGCGCCAGGGCAGAGAGGCCGTCCCGCAGGCCTGCGGCTTGCGCCAATCGCGTCCGGCAGCGCAATAACAGCACCATGATGCGGATATCGCGTGTGCGCAGTAGCAAGCGCCGGCAGTCGCGTTCCAGATCCGCCCAGTTGACGGCTTCGGGCGCGCTGACGAAGTCACCGTACTGCGCGTCCGATTTCGGCGCTGCTTTTGCCAGCAGTACAACGAACTCCGGGTCGTATTCGAGGTCATCGCCGCAAGGGCGCCCGCGGGCGACCGGCTCCAGCAGCTCGGGAAATGGACAATCCGTCGTTGAGGTCTGTACGGGCCTGGACTTGGTTTTCATGGTCAGTGCATTACGTAATGCTCGGGCTCGAACACCATCCCGGTGATGGTGCCGCTGCGGGCCGGCTCGCCCAGCCAGGTAGACCAGCCCAGGCGTTCCTGGGAACCCAGGATGGCGGGAGGCGCAGCGTCTGGGATCACCTGAAGTTCGACTTCCCAAAAGAACTCATGACCAACAAAGCTGCGCACCCATTCAACAAGCGTCGGCAGATCACGCCCGTTGGGCGTGAAGTTCAGGTATTGCTGCAGCGCCAGCGGACCTATTACGAGCCGGAATTTCTGCTGCCGGTCAGGCACCATCTCGCCAAGCATGGCGCCTTGCCCCATAACACCCGAGGCGCCAGGGTTCCCCAGGCGGCAGTGTTCGGCGGGATCGATCGCGACCCAGTGCAGCACATACTCGTCCAGCCTGACGGGTACCCGGAAGAAATGCGAGAGCGTGGTCACAATGCCATCGGGGTTGCGCGCTTCGCGGACCTGATGCGCGCTGGCGGCAAGCCGTGCGTGCGCGGGCAGCGGACTGCGCGCGATTTCCTCGCCTTCGCAGCCGGACAACCAGCCGATGTAGCGCGAAAATACTTCGTCGTCGCGTCGGTCAAGACCGGCAGCGGACTGCGACCTGGCCCACGCGTCATAGAACTGCGTAGTGGCGCGATGATGGAACAGATCCAGGAAATCGGCCGTCGTGCTATCCCGGTGTGCCTCACTGCGCTCGCGCACAATCTCTGTCAGGTGGATCGGCAGCGCCCCATTCGGCCCCAGCATACCGAGACCGAATAACTGCACCTTGAGCCTGCCAGACTTCGACTGTACCTGCGCGATTTCGCGGGGTGCGAAGGTCAGCGCGGCTTGCTGACCGATACGGAAAGCCTCGTCACGTGGCAGAGAGGCTTGCCCCACCGGAGGCAAGTCACGACGCTGGGCAGACAGATGGCGCAGAAGCCCCGCGAAGCTCAGCTTCCAGGGTGCCTGTCCGGCGTAACCGCCCGGCGGCGCGTTGTCATCGAATCCTTTGAACATGGCTATACGGCGCTCCGGCCACCCATGCGCACGGGCCAACGATGCACGAGGCCGCGTTGCATCGAATGCAGTTCGGTCTCGGTGAAGACGTTGACGGACACATGACGGGCCAGGAAATGCTCCAGCACGACGCCAAACAGATACGGGCTGATGCCGGAGAAGCCGCTCTCGTCTACGGTGACCTGACACTGGATGCCGCGGCCGTAGATGAGGGGACCGTTTCCCGGCAGCCGCCGCGTGACGGGCTTCACCTTTGAGCCGATCAGGCTCTTGACCTGCCCGAGATGCGCGCTATCGTCGTTCGCCACGAAGAGGCGCAGCATGTCGCGCAAGCCCTGGCCCCCCGAACGATGGTCGAGATCGGTCAGCGCCAGGTAATTGAAGCCAAGGAGTCGGATCAGGCGCCAGGCCATCTCCCCGTCCGCATAAGGCGCGCGTGGGGCAGATGGTGCGCGGATCAAGCCGATCCCTTCTACTGGAATCGACGCGGCCGGCGTCAGGTCGGAAAGTCCATTGCGCGGCACCAGGTTTGGCAGATCACGATTGGTGGTCAGTGAGTCCACGGACAGATGGCGCAGGGTGTCCGGATAAGGAGCCTCGTGCTGGTCGACCAGCGAAACGAACACCTCGGTCCCGACATATGCCGTGCGCGTACCGTATTTGCGAGCATGCTCCGATATCAGGCGGCGCTCGCGCCGCAAGGAGAAGTAGCGACCATGGTTGCCTTCGTCACTGTTGAGTGTGGCAAAGAGCGGCCGAAATTCGATGCCGGCACTGTGCTGCGACTTCTGTCCGGCGAGCTGCCTGACGGCATAGATCTCGTAGTCGAGGGGATGCTGACGATCGGCGACAAGGTGGAACTCCGCACGGCCTGGCGTGATCTCGATGCGATCTGTGCGCTTCGGAAACAGGTTGACCACTGGCGTGCAGAAGAGTGCGAACTGGTTGCGGTCGACCTGGCTGGTCAGGTTGCCCGGCGGCTTGGAGAGCAGGACTACGAGCTCGGCTTCCTTGCCTCGGATGCGGCTGAGTCCCTGGGCCAGCTGGTTGAGTCCAAAAAAGTAGAAACGCTGCGGGCACGCAAAGTACTCGTGTAACAGGTTGTGCCCGTGAAAACTGTTTGCCTGCAATGGCAGGGCACCTTCGCCCGGGCCCATGCCCACGAAGCTGACGGCGTCCTGCGTGACGGCGCAGGGGGGCTCGGTCATCGCTCCGGGCTGTAGAACGATGGTTGCGACGCCCGCGCTGTGCAATAGCTCGAAGAGGTGAGAGGCAATCTGGTCATCCCCGCGCAGATATACCGGCAGATGATCCAGTCCGGGCAACTGATCGAACGTCGCAGCGCGCGTGCAGCGTAGTCGCAGGCGTAGCGCTCCCTGCACCGTCACGTGGGCTGGAACATAGCGCTCCAGTCCCCGGATATCGGGCGGAATGCCCGTCAGACGAGCCTCCGAAATCTCGATCGGCCACAGCGTCAATGGCTGTGTGGTCCGGAACTGACAGGCCGTTCGTTCACCTGGCGCCGGGGCTGCATTGACTTCCGTGCCCCGTTCCACCTCCACCCCGTGAGCAAAGTCACCCTCGCTCTGGCTGGGCCGGAATTGCGCCACGGCGATCGACGGCGTGGGTGCCACGTAGTTTGGGTGTGTGACCTCGAGTAGCCGTTGCGTGAAGCGCGGGAACTCGGCGTCCAGTTTGATCTGCGTGCGCGCCGACAGGAAGCAGAAGGCCTCGACAAGACGTTCGACATAGGGGTCGGCGACTTCGGTGCCGTGCATCCCCAGGCGCTTTGCGACCTTGGGATGTTGTTGCGCAAACTCCCCGGCCAGCTCGCGCATGTAGACGAGCTCGCGGTTGTAATAGTCGAGCAGTTGTGGATCCATGGCATCAGCTTGCGTGGATCGACTGGACGCTCATCCGGCTGGTTTCCAGGTCGAGCGAGCTTTGCGCCGTAAATGCCATGGGATACGGGTCCATATGGATGAGGCCTTTGATCTCAAACAACAGAGTGTTGTAACGCTGCGGCGCGTCTTCCTTCAGCAGGGGTTTGACGTCCAGTGAGCCTGGAATCAACCGGGGCTCAAAATCCAGGATTGCGCGCCGCACGATGGTGACGATGTCGTTCCACTTGTGTTCGGACAGATAACTGCCGGCAACCGGCGGTACTCCATAGTTGATGGTCGAACTGGCTGCTGCGGGATAGCGTTTGCGGTCGATTTCGTCTTCGCGGTTGGTGGTGTTGAGCAGAAAGGTGAGATCGCGTTGGATGATCTCGCGCATCTGGGCCCGAGTCACGGTGTACTCACCTGAAGCTTCCGTCTGTCGCTCCGGGGCGTCATCGCGCAGCCGGTCAAAGAGCGTTGGCAGCAATTGGCTATTCGGGCGACGCGGGGGACGGTGCTCAGTCATGGTCGGTGTCGATTGGGGGGGCGGCCTCTTCAATATCCCGTGCTTCGGCGAGCGCCAGCTGCACTCACTGCGCCAGCGGTTGATCCTGGCTGCCGCATCACGGTGGCGGCCCTCGAAGCGCCATTGCTGGCGAAAGGTCCCGCATCACTTCCCATGTCCGGACTCCTGCGCTTGCGCCAGACGATAGGCGCTGTCCATGGAGACGAGATGGTGGTCTCGGCGGGTGAGGGGAGCGGCGACGTCTTGTCGGCGCGTGGGGGCGAGACCGCCCGCGAACAGGCGCAAGACGTCCGGCGCATGTGGGACCGCAAACAGTTCATGACGATCCAGAGAGTCGAGACGATCGCCCACGTCTTTGAGGTTGGCTGGGCCTTCGAGCAATTCGAGCAGACTGTCCTCGCCGTGTCCCGCGCGTGTCATGGATTGAAGCGGATCTGCACTCGCCTGCGTGAAGGCGGGTGTCGCTGACACGGCGACCGCCATCGCATGAGGGCTTACGTAGTCTGGATCGCGCAAGGCCGCTTCCGCCTCGCGCCGGAGTTGCTCCAGCACGTCTGTTGGCGCCGCCGACGCGTTGCCGGCGGGATCGGTGAACGTTGTACGGCCAATGGGCGACAGCAACGCAAACGTGTTCTCAACATCCGGTTGCGAATGGCCGAGCATGTGCGAGATACCGCTGTCGCTCGCGCAGGTCGTTGCCGAAAAACTGTCGCCCATAAGCGGCCTTTCCGCGTCGCGCATGCTCATCTCACTCTTGTCCCGGTTGATCCAAGGGGAGCGATGATAATCGTAAATCGCGACAATTCAAAGCGTAACCCGTCCAATCAATTTATATTAAATTCAGATTTAAATATTAATAACAACTGTTTAGTAATTCAGCTATTGATCGGTATTGGTTTTATTGAGCTTCGGTCGTTGGCGATCGGTGGAAATCCTATGTTTTCGGACCTAAGTCAAAGCCACGTAATGTTTTTTTATTCTGGGCTTGACTGCCTGCCGCCTAACTGGTCCTTGGTAGGGAATAGGAAATCAGAATAAATAAGAAATTAGGAAATTATCGTTCGAGTGTGCCGGGAATATTGCAATTCCGATTGGGGTCGGGAATTGCATGCATGTTGATTTTCAAATAGCCTAAAAAAAGAGATTCTATTTTGGCAGTCTCGGGGGCATACGCAGTGGCCCATTCAGATAATTGACAAAGGCATCGGATGGATATCTCGCGTCAGGCGCTGTTCGGTCGACTCAATCCCACGCTGTTCAAGGCAATCGAAAGTGCGACGGCCTTCTGCAAGCTGCGTGGCAACCCCTATGTGGAACTCGTACATTGGCTGCACCAGCTGCTGCAGGCCCATGATGGTGATCTTCAACGGGTGCTGAGGCACGCTGGGGTCAACTTCCCGACGCTCGAGGCTGATGTCACACGCGCGCTGGCGGCGCTGCCTGCTGGATCGACCTCGATCAGCGACTTCGCCTTCCAGCTTGAGTCCGCGATCGAGCGGGCGTGGGTCTATGCAACGCTGGCGTTTGCAGATCATCACGTGCGCGGCGCTTACCTGCTGACGGCGCTGCTCAAGACGCCGGAACTGCGTCGCGCGGTGCTCGGCATCTCAAGCCAGTTCGCCAAGGTACGGGCGGACGACATGGTTGACAGCATCCCGGCAATCATCGCCCAGTCACCCGAGAGCCTGGAAGCCGCGTACGACGGTAGCGGCTTCGCCCCCGCTGTGCCGGGGGAGACGAGCGGTGCGATGGCGCCTGGCAGCTCTGGCAAGAGCGCCTTGACCCAGTATTGCCGCGACCTGACCGAGGAAGCCAGAGCCGGCCGGCTTGATCCGGTGATCGGTCGCGAGCACGAAATTCGCACCATGACGGATATTCTGCTGCGCCGTCGGCAGAACAACCCGCTACTGACCGGCGAGGCGGGGGTGGGCAAGACCGCCGCGATCGAAGGACTGGCGCAGGCCATCGTCGCCGGAGACATGCCGCCGAGTCTGAGGGACGTTCGCCTGTTAAGCCTCGACGTCGGGGCCTTGCTGGCCGGCGCCAGCATGAAAGGCGAGTTCGAGGCCCGCCTGAAGGGGGTGCTCGAAGAGGCATTGCGATCCCCCAGGCCCGTCATCCTGTTCGTCGACGAGGTGCATACGCTGGTTGGCGCGGGCGGCCAGGCCGGAACCGGCGATGCGGCCAACCTGCTCAAGCCCGCATTGGCGCGGGGCACGTTGCGCACCATTGGGGCGACCACATGGAGCGAGTACAAGCGCCATGTCGAGAAAGATCCGGCGCTGACCCGACGCTTTCAGGTACTGCAGGTGATGGAACCGGAAGAAGCCAGCGCGATCGCCATGGTGCGCGGTCTTGTGGAGGCATTCGAAGCGCACCATCAGGTGCTGATTCGCGACGAGGCGGTGCATGCTGCGGTGAAGCTTTCGCATCGCTACATCCCGTCGCGCCAGCTACCGGATAAGGCCATCAGCCTGCTGGATACCGCCTGCGCGCGCGTAGCGCTATCTGGGCATGCTCCTCCTGCCGTCGTCGAAAGCTTCCGTCGGGAGCTGGCGGCTGCACAGGCGGAAGCCAGCCTTCTGGCCAGGGAGGCCAGTTTCGGCAAAGCCGACGAACGCCGGATTGCGGCGGTCGATCATGCAATCCGGCAACTCGAAGTCCAACTTGGTCAGTCACAGGCGTGCTGGCAGCAGCAAAGAGACTTGGCCGCGGACATTCTTGAGCATCGGCGCGCGATTGCAGATTCGCAAACGGAGCACATCAATGGTTCGAAGCGCGCGGTACTGGGCGATCTCGAAGCCACGCTGCGGGCCGCGCAAGGCGATGCACCGCTGGTTCATACCGAAGTGGATGAAGCTGTGGTGGCGGCGATCGTGGCTGACTGGACTGGAATTCCTGTCAACCGCATGGTTGCCGACGAGGTCGCCACGGTGATGGCCCTGCCGCAGACGCTCGGCGGGCGGGTCATCGGACAGGATCACGCCCTGGATCAACTTGGTGAACGCATCCAGACCGCACGTGCGCAGGTGACCGATCCCAACAAGCCGGTTGGCGTCTTTCTTCTGGTGGGGCCCTCGGGTGTGGGAAAGACGGAAACGGCGCTGGCGCTGGCCGAGACGCTCTATGGCGGCGAGCAGAATCTCATCACCATCAACCTTTCCGAGTTCCAGGAATCCCATACCGTCTCGACCCTCAAGGGTGCGCCTCCCGGCTACGTTGGATATGGCGAGGGAGGCGTGCTGACCGAGGCAGTGCGTCGTCGTCCCTACAGCGTGGTGCTGCTCGACGAGGTAGAGAAGGCGCATCCGGATGTGCACGAAATCTTCTATCAGGTCTTCGACAAGGGGTACATGGAAGACGGAGAAGGTCGCTACATCGACTTCCGGAACACGATCCTGCTGCTCACCAGCAATTGCGGCGCGGGCCTGCTGACCAGATTTTGCGAAGACCCGGCGGTGGCGCCGGAGCCCGCTGCGCTGCGCGATGCCCTTATGCCGGCGTTGCGCAAGGTGTTTCCTGCCGCATTCCTTGGGCGTCTGGTGGTGGTCCCGTATTTCCCGCTCGCGTCGGAGAACCTCGGAAGGATCGTTCGTCTGCACCTGGACCGGGTCGTGGCGCGCATGCGCGACCAGCACGACATCGGGTTGACCTACAGCGACGGTGTCGTGTCACACATCGTCGAGCGCTGTCCTGTCGGGGAAACCGGCGCGCGGCAACTGATCAGCTTCATCGAACAGGTCATCCAGCCCCAACTGGCCAGACGCTGGCTGTCCGCGCTTTCGGAAAAACGCCAGATCGCCGCAATCGAGATCGCTTTGACTGACGACAAGACCCGCGCGCTCACCTATCTCACCGAATACATTGCCGGCCCCGATGCCATCGGGCCAGAGATTTCCGAGGCCAAAGCGGCCTGACGCCGCACGGCACGTCCATCCAGCCCGTTGAGGAGATTCATGTCTGTTGTGAACAGTTCGCAAAAATTCATCGCTCGTAATCGTGCGCCACGCGTGCAGATCGAGTACGACGTCGAGGTCTACGGTTCGGAAAAGCGTATCGAACTGCCATTTGTGATGGGGGTGCTGGCCGACCTGTCCGGCAAGCCCGCCGAGCCGCTGCCAGCGGTGGCCGATCGCAAGTTCCTCGAGATCGACATCGACAATTTCGATGAACGCATGAAGGCGATGAAGCCGCGCGCGGCGTTCGCCGTGCCTAACACTCTGACGGGCGAGGGCCAGTTGATGGTCGACATGACCTTCGAGAGCATCGAGGACTTCTCGCCGGCCGCGGTCGCCGGCAAGGTGGATGCGCTCAGGCAGATGCTGGAAGCCCGCACGCAGCTTGCAAACCTGCAAACCTACATGGATGGCAAGTCGGGCGCCGAATCGCTGATCAACCGGCTGCTGCAGGACCCCGCTTTGCTACAGGCGCTTGCCAAGGCGTCGAAGCCTCAGGTTGCCGAGAGCGACGAGGGGGCAGCCCAATCCTGACTGTGGCGGCTGAAGCGATTCAGCGCTTTCCTGATCCAATCCATCGATAGGGCAATCCATGGCTTCCGCACAACAACAGAAACAACAGACCGCCGCGACGGATGAGCATTCCGACTTTGCGTTGCTCATCAATCGTGAGTTTTCCCCGAAGACCGACCAGGCTCGCGAAGCTGTCGATCTGGCCGTCAAGACGCTGGCCGAGCAGGCCCTGGCGTCGACCTTTACGATGAGCGACGATGCGTACAAGAGTATCGAAGCCATCATCGGTGCCATCGACAGGAAGCTGTCCGAGCAGATCAACCTGATCCTGCACCACGCGGACTTCCAGAAGCTGGAATCCGCGTGGCGTGGCCTGCATCACCTGGTTTCGAACACCGAGACAGATGACAAGCTGCGAATCCGGGTGATGGATGTGTCCAAGGAAGAGTTGCGCCGTACGCTGCGACGCTACAAGGGTATTGGCTGGGACCAGAGCCCGTTTTTCAAGCGCGTCTACGAAGAGGAGTACGGCCAACTGGGCGGCGAGCCGTATGGCTGCCTGGTCGCGGACTATTACTTCGACCACACCCCGCCGGACGTCGAACTGCTTGGATCGCTAGCCAAGATCTCCGCAGCGGCACACGCGCCGTTCATCGCAGGCGCCTCGCCGTCCGTGCTCCAGATGGATTCCTGGCAGGAATTGGCCAATCCGCGCGACCTCTCCAAAATCTTCCAGAATCTGGAGTACGCGCCGTGGAACAGCCTGCGGAACTCCGAAGACGCGCGCTACGTGGGTCTGGCCATGCCGCGCTACCTGTCGCGCCTGCCATATGGCATCCAGACCAACCCGGTCGACGAGTTCGACTTCGAGGAAGATACCGACGGCGCCGATCACCGCAAGTACGTGTGGAGCAACGCCGCGTATGCCATGGCGGTCAACATCAACCGCTCGTTCAAGCTGTACGGGTGGTGTACGTTGATCCGCGGCGTGGAAAGCGGTGGGGTCGTGGAAAACCTGCCGTGCCACAGCTTCCCGACCGACGACGGTGGCGTGGATATGAAGTGTCCGACCGAGATTGCGATATCGGATCGTCGCGAAGCCGAACTGTCGAAGAATGGCTTTATCTCTCTCGTGCATCGCAAGAACACCGACTATGCCGCCTTCATTGGGGCTCAGTCGCTGCAAAAGCCGGCCGAATACTACGATGCGGACGCCACGGCCAACGCCAACCTTTCTGCGCGCCTTCCGTATCTCTTTGCCTGCTCACGTTTCGCGCATTACCTCAAGTGCATCGTGCGCGACAAGATCGGTGCGTTCAAGGAGCGCGAAGACATGCAGCGCTGGCTGAACGAATGGATCATGAACTACGTCGATGCGGATCCGGCAAATTCCTCGCAGGAGACCAAGGCGCGTCGCCCGCTGGCCGCCGCTGAAGTCGTGGTCGAGGAACTCGAGGGCAATCCCGGCTACTACAACGCCAAGTTCTTCCTGCGTCCGCACTTCCAGCTGGAAGGCCTGACCGTGTCGCTGCGCCTGGTCGCACGGCTGCCGTCGGTCAAGGACGCAGCCTGAGCATTTTCACCCCGCTATCAAACCGGTAGTTCCCCGGCAAGCGCCGCCGCCTCGCGGTTTCCCGGGGCGGGCATTTCTGCGGCGTATTTCTGCACTTACCTGAACGAAAAGGAGCATTGCAATGGCGCAGGACATCTTCCTGAAGATCAACGGCATCGACGGCGAGTCCCAGGATTCGTCGCACAAGAATGAAATCGAAGTACTGGCCTGGGATTGGAGCATCGAACAACAGTCGACCATGCACGCGGGAAGCGGTGGTGGCGCCGGCAAGGCAACGGTTTCGGACTTGTCGTTCGAGCATTTCATCGATCGTGCATCGCCCAACCTGATGAAGTATTGCCTGACTGGCAAGCACATCAACGAGGCGGTGCTGGTGGTGCGAAAGGCTGGCGGAAACCCGCTCGAATACCTCAAGCTCACCATGAGCGACGTGGTCGTGACCAAGGTTGCACCGAAGGGATCGATCGAGGACGAAGTGCGCATGCGCGAGACGGTTGCGCTGTCGTTCTCCAAGGTCAAGCAGGAGTACGTCGTGCAGAACGCACAGGGCGGCAGCGGCGGTGCAGTGACCGCTGGCTACGACATCAAGGGCAACAAGGAAGCCTGATTGTCATGAGTGTCCCCGTTGGTGGCATCAGCGTGACCGGCGGGGGCCGACATGTCCAGCGCGGACAGAAATTTCTGGTTCCGGTCCACGCATTACGTCTGCCCAATGACTGGGAGTTGATCTCATGAGTGCGCTAAACAATCTGGCAAGTCCGGCCGGCGGCCGGCCTCGAACCGTCAGCGTTTCCAGTGCGGCAATTCCCGACCTGTTGGGACAGCCGCAGTTGGAGTTTGTACGGCTATCAGGTCATGAAGCACTGAGCGAACTATTTACCTACAAGGTGGAGTTGCGTGCCGTCTCGCCGGCTGCGGAACAGTTCCTGGCCGAAGCAGACCCCGATGAAATGATCGGACGCGAAATGACCATCACTATTGAACTCGATGGCATGGGCACAGGTTTGCCAGGAGGGATTGGCGCCGGACACCGGGAGATCACCGGAGTCATAGCGGAAGTCGAGTATGTGGGTGGCGTTGCCGATAACCGGCTGTATCGCTTCACCTTGCGTCCGTGGCTTTGGCTCGCGACGCGGACCTCGGACTTCAAGTCTTTCCAGAAGAAGACGGTCATCGAGATTCTGGATGAGGTCCTCGCAGATTATCCTTTCTCGGTGGAGAAACGGCTGGACACATCGGTTTATCCGAAGCTGGTCTGGGAAGTGCAGCACGGCGAGACTGACGCTCACTTCATCCAGCGTCTGACAGAAGAGTATGGCATTACCTATTTCTTCGAGCATGACGGCGGCCATCATCGGCTGATTCTGGCCTCTGAATCGGGAGCCTATCGCAAGTTCACCAGCGAGGCATATCACACGCTGCCCCTCTACCCGCGCGGATTCAAGATCGACCAGGAGCATCTGATCCGCTTCGATCCGGTCAACCGCTTGCGTACGGGAAAGGTGACGCTGAATGATTATGATCATCGAAAGCCTCGCGCAGATCTGACCACCAGTAACAGCCAGCCCCGCGATACTGGATTTGCGGATCTTGATCGCTATGAATACCCGGGCGACTTTACCGATCCGTCTGTTGGGGCCACGCGGGCGAGAGTCCGCATGGAAGAGCGCCGCGCGTCTGGCCGGCGCGTGCGAGGCGTCGGGGCCTTGCGCGGCGTTGCGGCGGGCTGCACCTACATGGTCAGCAATCACGACAACCCCGCGATGAATCGCGAGTATCTCGTGACCGGCGCAACGCTGGATCTGGAAGATGTGGGCGTTGAATCCGGTAGCAGGCAGCAGTTTGCGTGCCAGGTTGCCTTCGAGGGCCATCCGACTGACGAGGTTTTCCGTCCACCACTTACGGTCGGCAAGCCGCGCGTGGCCGGCCTGCAGCGGGCGATAGTGACCGGGCCAAAGAACCAGGAAATCTGGTGCAACGACCACGGCAACGTGATCATTCAATTCGAATGGGATCGCTACGGGAAGTACGATGAAAATTCCTCCCCGTGGATTCGCGTCGTCAATGGCTGGTCTGGCGATCAGTTCGGCGCCATGCACATCCCACGCATTGGCCAGGAAGTCATTGTCGCCTTCCTGAACGGCGATCCGGACTGCCCGCTGATCGTAGGGCGCGCGCCGAACCAGCGCAATATGCCGCCGTGGGCGCTGCCTCACCAACAGGCACTATCAGGCTTTCGCAGTCGTGAATTCGCCGACGGCAAAGGAAAAGGCGGAGGTCGCGCGAACAAGGTGATCGCGGACGATACGCCTGGCCAACCGCAAGCGCAGATCGGTTCCGACTATCGGGCGTCGGAGCTGGCGCTGGGTCATATTGTCGATATCCCGGCCAACGCGGGTCGCACGGACAAGCGAGGAGAGGGCTTTGAGTTGCGCACGGACGCGTGGGGGGCATTGCGCGCCAGCCTGGGCATGCTCATCAGTACCTATGAGCGTCCGTCCGGCGATGACTACGCACTGAGCATGGGCGCCGTGGTGGACGGGCTGAGGGAGGGCGCCCGCGAGGCCGATCAACTTATCGATGCAGCCAGGACAGTCGAGGCCCACGATGGGGAGCCCACTGACGTGTCGCAGGTTCTCGCGCAGCAGGCCGATGCGATGAAGGGGGAAGGGCGCCTTAAAGAGATGACCTCACCTCATCTGGTTCTCACCAGCCCCACAGGAATTATCCAGACTACACCGGGTTCCGCCCATATTCGCAGTGGGGGGCACGCGGCCTTGACTGCCGGCCAACACATCTCCATGACAACCGGGGGCGGCCTTTTCGCCAATGTGCGCAAGGCATGGCGGGTGTTTGTTTATGAGGCCGGAATCAGGCTGATGGCCGCGTCTGGTGACATCGATATTCGCGCGCTCAAGGATTCGATCAACCTGCTGGCGAAGCTGAAGATCACCCTGAAGGGGAAGCGAATCGAGATCAGCGCCGAGGAGGAACTGCGCCTCGCGGGTGGCGGCAGCGCCATTGTGCTCAACGGTGACATCAACGAGTACACCCCGGGCGGCCACACGATCCATGCGGCGAGAAAAGCGAAGTCGGTGCCCCGCAGCATGCCGGTGGAGTTCGAGACAAAGTCGGTCTGTGTTGAGTGTCTGCTCAAGGCGGCCAAGAGTAATGCGGCGCTACTGATGCGTTGAGGCCGCGACAGACACCATGACATCAACGATGCCCCTTTATGTACTCGCCGACGGTGCGCAGTTCCCTGCTGCCGTCGCTCAACTGGTTCGGCAGGCTCCGGAGTACCGCAACGTCTATGCCGGAATGCCGGAGGAATCGGCGGGAGATGCTTCGCTGTTCCTGGCACGCGTGGGGGACCCCCACTCGGCGTGGATGACAAAGCTGGACGATCTGGACCAGAAGATGCCGTGTATCTCCCTGATCCTGAGTGATGCCGGCATCGATGCGCTAGCCGTCCATCTCCAGCAGTTTCTTGTCGCCGACCTTGGCGACAAGCTGTCGTCGCTGGTGCGCTACTTCGATCCTCGCAACCTCGCCGTGTTTCTGAACATATTTGGCCCAGAGGTTGCCGGGAAGCTGACCGCACCGCTCTACCAATGGAAGTACCGCGGACACTCGCGGAGATGGAATGGAATCAATGGCGGCGCGCAATACGCGGCTGTGCTTAGTGCCCCGGCGGATATCAAGCTGGACCAGAAGCAACTGGACTACTTGATTGCGCACTGCGAGCCAGACCAGATGTTGTTCAGCCTGATCGAACGCGGCATCGTCGACGGCAGCGGCCCGTACGTGACGCGTTTCGAGAATTTCCTGCCGCGGTATCAGCGGGTTGCCACCTGGGGACTCACCGAACCGATGTGTCGCCTGAGGTATTGCGAACTGAGCTACCGATACGGTTTGGATTTTGACCAGCATCCGGAGGTTCGTGCTGCCCTGGAAGCGAGAGTGCGGTCGGGTCGCCTGCTCGGTGACCATATCGATGCGCTACCTGGATACGTATGGGAAGGGCTCGAAACGGGTCGAGGGGATGAATTGAACAACAAGGAAGATCGAAGTGGGAGGCCTGGCGCGTGATGAACATTGGACGAATTGTGAGCGCAATAGCTAACCTCAAGCGCCCAATGAAGACTAGTGCTGAGGCGAAGGCTGTATTGAAATCGGTCACGTTCGGTGCGGTGTTGGGAACGGCATGTAGCATTTGGTTCTGGCTGAACACGACGATCCCAAGGAGCCGCATCGATCCAAGTCTTGAGATTGGCGAATACCTTGCCATGCTGTTGGCGCTCATTCCAATGAGCGCTGGAATGGGTGCATTGTTGCTGTTGTCGGTGCAGCGACTTCTACTACGCTTGTTCCGTCCTAAGTCGATCTACTCAAGGACAGCCCTGTTATTCACGAAAGACTTCCTGCGCGGAGCCGCAGTTGTCATAGTGATCGTTCTGGCCATCGTGTTTTGCGCCATTCTCGTCGCGCTTGGCATTGGGGTGTATGGAATCTTCACTCTAAAAGATGTGCTCTTTATTTTTATAAATGCCTCGCTATCGGCGCCATCTGCTCCTGCATTTTGGGTCTCTGGTCTGTGTATCGCGTTGTGGAAGTTGCTACATCGGGAGGGAATTGAGTCCAATTCAATGGGCCAAACCGATGGGGACACGGCGCATCGTCTGGGAAATGCGTTGGTGATGGAAAGCCTGAAGGCAGGAGCACTGAGTGCTGTTGCGCTACTCGTTGTCTCGGCAATTGGCGCACAAGATCCCACGATATACGGTGTCGGCTACGTGGTATTGATCAATGGGGCCGTATTCCTCGTGCCGGCGTTCTTCTTCGGCGCACTTGGACCGCTGTTTGGTAGCTACTTCGATTCAGTGTTAGTACGGAAGATGATTCGCTATTTCTTCCTAATCTACGGTGCCATGACGCCCAAGCTGCTTGAACTCTTAAGGTGAGCAATGTCGATTCATATGTAGCGCAGGGCGAGGCGAATGAGATGGCAAATTTCGAAGTGGTCGACACCCTTCAAGTCCCGTTCGTCGCCGACGAGCCAAGGAAGTGGACAGGGCAATGTCCGGTTCGCAGCCAGCTTGCGGACGACAGCGGACTGCATCCGACAGGATGGCATCAATGAAATGTTTTGGAACTTTGGCAGTGTCGCTTGCGTTGTTCCAGTTGGCTGGCTGTTCGGATGGCGGGTCGATGAGCGCATCACCCGCACCGGTGACAAATGACGCGCAGTATGAGCTGCCGCCCGTCGTGAATCCGGGCGGCGTGAGCGGGCTGAACTACACCCCGAGCTACATCGCCCGCTTCGGCATCACCGGAGAGAACGGCATGCGCGGCGGAGGCCCCAATATCTGGCGAGTCGAGGAGGGTCAGGATGGTCCCGCTGGCGGAGGAGCCGAGACCTGCTGCATCGGCATCCCGGAGGTCTGGAAGCCCGACATGAAGGTAACGATCCGGTGGGAAGCGGCAAAGGTGATGGACGGCAAGACGCCGGGCGTTCACTACATGGCGGAAGCGCGCATTCCGCAGTACGCGAGGGAAACGGCTGGAATGTGGGCAATCTTCCTGCCGGGGGATCGGGTGAAGGTGATGGTGCGAGATGGGAACGCCAATGGGCGTAACAGCTTGGACGCCCGTCCTACTGACGACGACCCATACGTGGCGCAAGGGGTGGTGGACGAGGAAGCGGAGCGCAAAGCGGCGGAGAGGCGGCGCAAAAATGCGGAGGGAACGGCGACGGCGCGTCGCCGCATCGCGAAGCAACGCGAGGCGGAGGCGATGGAAGAAACCGGAGATCGAGCGACGGAACTGCGCCGCGAAGCGGTGGAGGAGCGACGGCAGGCAGATGTGGTCGAAGCGAATGCGGCCGAAGCGGAGGCGCTCCTCGCTCAACTATTGGAGCGCGAAGCGGCAGCGCGCCGTTGCAAGCACGATGCCTCTCAAGCCTCGGCGGATTGTCCGGAAGGAAAAGCAAGATGAGCGTACTGCGCTGGCCGGCAAGGATGCCGGAGACGAATGCTGGCCGCTTGCCGGAAGGACCTGAAGCCTATGGACTCGGCCGCGGCAAGGTGGACAGCAGGAGAGCACCCGTGAAGTGCTTGGCAGCATTGGTGATATCGCTTGCGTTGTTCCACTTGGCTGGCTGTTCGGATGGCGGGTCGATGAGCACATCACCCGCACCGGTGACAAATGACGCGCAGTATGAGCTGCCGCCCGTCGTGAATCCGGGCGGCGTGAGCGGGCTGAACTACACCCCGAGCTACATCGCCCGCTTCGGCATCACCGGAGAGAACGGCATGCGCGGCGGAGGCCCCAATATCTGGCGAGTCGAGGAGGATCAGGATGGCCCCGCTGGCGGAGGAGCCGAGACCTGCTGCATTGGTATCCCGGAGGTCTGGAAGCCCGACATGAAGGTAACGATCCGGTGGGAAGCGGCAAAGGTGATGGACGGCAAGACGCCGGGCGTTCACTACGTGGCGGAGGCCCGCATTCCGCAGTACGCGAGGGAAACGGGCGGAATGTGGGCAATCTTCCTGCCGGGGGATCGGGTGAAGGTGATGGTGCGAGATGGGAACGCCAATGGGCGTAACAGCATAAGCGCCCGGCCTACTGACGACGACCCATACGTGGCGCAAGGGGTGGTGGACGAGGAAGCGGAGCGCAAAGCGGCGGAGAGACGCCGCAAGAATGCGCAGGGAACGGT
>NZ_BBQI01000129.1 GCF_001652915.1 Cupriavidus sp. D384 | reverse complement strand
ATGTGGTCGAAGCGAATGCGGCCGAAGCGGAGGCGCTCCTCGCTCAACTATTGGAGCGCGAAGCGGCAGCGCGCCGTTGCAAGCGCTATGCCTCTCAAGCATCGGCGGATTGTCCGGAAGGAAAAGCAAGATGAGCGTACTACGCTGGCCGGCAAGGATGCCGGAAACGGATGCTGGTCGCTTGCCGGAAGGACCTAAAGCCTATGGAATCGGCCGCGGCAAGGTGGACAGCAGGAGAGCACCCGTGAAGTGCTGGGCAGCATTGGTGATATCGCTTGCGTTGTTCCACGTGGCTGGCTGTTCGGATGGCGGGTCGATGAGCGCATCACCCGCACCGGTGACAAATGACGCGCAGTATGAGCTGCCGCCCGTCGTGAATCCGGGCGGCGTGAGAGGGCTGAACTACACCCCGAACTACATCGTCCGCTTCGGCATCACCGGAGAGAACGGCATGCGCGGCGGAGGCCCCAATATCTGGCTAGTCGAAAAGGGTCAGGATGGCCCCGCTGGCGGAGGAGCCGAGACCTGCTGCATCGGCATCCCGGAGGTCTGGAAGCCCGACATGAAGGTAACGATCCGGTGGGAAGCGGAAAAGATGTCGGATGGCAAGACGCCGGGCGTTCACTACGTGGCGGAAGCGCGCATTCCGCAGTACGCGAGAGAAACGGCTGGAATGTGGGCGATCTTCCTGCCGGGGGATCGGGTGAAGGTGATGGTGCGAGATGGGAACGCCAATGGGCGTAACAGCATAAGCGCCCGGCCTACTGACGACGACCCATACGTGGCGCAAGGGGTGGTGGACGAGGAAGCGGAGCGCAAAGCGGCGGAGAGGCGGCGCAAAAATGCGGAGGGAACGGCGACGGAGCGCCGCCGCATGGCGAAGGCGCTCGAAGAGGAGGCGCTCTCAGCGGCTGGCGGCGAAGCGACGGAACTCCGCCGCCAGGCGGCGGAGCAGAGGCGACTGGCGGAGGCAGTTGAAGCCAATGCGGCCGAAGCGGAGGCGCTCCTCGCTCAACTATTGCAGCGCGAAGCGGCAGCGCGCGGCTGCAAGCACGATGCCTCTCAAGCATCGGCGGATTGTCCAGAAGGAAAAGCAAGATGAGCGTACTGCGCTGGCCGGCAAGGATGCCGGAGACGAATGCTGGCCGCTTGCCGGAAGGACCCAATGCCTATGGGCTTGGCTGCGGCAAGGTAGCGGATCCACAATGCAGTTGCGAGCGGACGCTGCACGTCAGTCTCTTCTTTGATGGCACCAACAACAACGACGATGAGAAGAATCCGTGGCGTGACTCGAACGATCAGTCGCACACCAACGTGGCGCGGCTTTTCGGCGCCGCGATCGACCGTCCGGAACAGGACATGTTCAAGTTCTACATAGCGGGTGTCGGTACGCCTTTCCCGGAGTTGGGCGAAGAAATTTACGGAAAGTGGGGGAAGGGATTCGCCAAAGGATTCGCCAAACGGTGCGCGTGGGGTTACACGCGGGTGCTCATGGCAATGTACGAGTCGATTAAGGGGGCGAATGAAGCGCCGCTGATGGGGGATCCTGAAGCACGCAGAATCTGCGAAGCGCTCGACGCCGGCAGATCCTCGCCCGATTTGAAGAAACGCGAGAGTGTCCTTGCTACCGCGCAGCAGAACCGCAAGGACGATGCCCAGCGGAACCGCGTCATCAAGAAGGTCTGGATCAACGTATTCGGCTTTTCACGTGGTGCCGCGGCGGCGCGCGTCTTTGTGAACAAACTTCTGACGGACTGGGCGCCGGGTGGAAAGCTCGTCGGCAGCATCCCCTATGAAGTCAATTTCGTCGGTCTGTTCGATACCGTGGCATCGGTGGGGCCGCCGGACTCTATCAATGGCGTTATCCCGTGGGACACCTTCGATGGCCATTACGCATGGGCGAAGGGCGGCGGATTGAACATTCCCACGTCGGTCAAACGCTGCGTGCACTTCTTTTCCATCCATGAGCAGCGCATGAGTTTTCCGCTGGACACTGTGCGCATGGGGAACAGCTATGCGCAAGGTGTTGCAAGGCTTCTCGAAGTCGCTTATCCCGGTGTGCATTCCGATGTGGGTGGCGGCTATGTTGCTCGGGAGCAAGGCAAGGCGCGTCTGGGCGATGACGACAAACTCAGCCAGATCCCATTGCATGACATGTACATCGAGGCGCTGAAGGCGGGAGTCCCGCTCCTGCTGCAAGACGGGATCAAAGAGCGTACTGCATTGGTGCGGGATTTCCGTATCACACCGGAGGTTGTCCAGGCATTCAATGCGTGGTTGGACAAGGTCATTCCGATCAGTACGGTGGAAGACGCCATGGAATTTGGCATGCGCCAGAATCTTATGTGGCGAACCCTGCGTGCGCGTGTCGGAGCAGGGAGCTATGTCACGAACCAGCCGTTTTTCAAGTCATGCCAACCGGGCAGGCAGGACAAGCTGACGCCGAATCAGGTCGAGCAGTTGCATGAGAAGGCGAAAAAACAGGATGCAGTCCTGTCGCGCCTTCAACGCGAGGCGCAGCAACTGCAGCGAGAGTGGAGCCTTGCTGCAGCGGAAGTGGGAAGCGCCGGAAATGAGGGTGACATCCCGGTCATGCTGGCGAGCGCAGAGAAGATGAAGGCAACGCAGGCAAAGATCGATGCCAAGCAGCTTGAGATCAAACGTCGCGAGGAATTTCTCTATGCACAGGTTGCTGGCAAGCCGCCGGAGCGCGTCAGGCCAGGAGAAGGCGCCGGTGAGATCGTCACCAATGACCAAACTGACCTGCTGGAAGGGGCGGAGGACTTCCGGCTCCTTCTGGCATCGCTGCAACCTGATCAGAATGATATTTGGCAAGCCGAGAAAATACCAGTGAGTCTTATGGAATGGCTGGAATTTGTCTCCAGTGCGGCCGCTCTGATAACGCTCACCATCCCCCGGGCAGCCTTTACACGTTCTGCCACAAACTCGGCTTCGCGCCTTTATATCGTGCGCCAGAATCGTCCCGCATCGGATTCTATGCGAGTCGCGCTGGTGAAGTCGAAAATTGGCCTAGTGACAGCAGCAATGAGCGACTACTCGCCCTCGGACGATGTGGTGCTGGAGGCCGCTCCTGAAATGGTGGGCTATCTGCGCAAGTGGACTTCCGCGGTCAATGTGGACCGCTTTGCAATCCAGGAAAAGGCTGCGATCAAGCTGTTCGATGACTACATTCATGACAGCCGCGCGTGGTTTCGGGTACCGCACTTCCACGAATATGCACCTGGCGGCTACGGCTGGGCTCGTACCTTTTTCATTGGCAACGATACGCGCGTGCGTCATCTCGGTATTCAATCGCGCGGGGAGACTGCCATAGGCGACGTTGCCGATGCCGTAGGGAAGCAGGTGCAGGCCGCGCGAAACGCGGCGATCGATGCCGCGGCAAATGCCGCTGCACAGGGCGCCGCTCCGATACTGGATTCGGCGGCGACACAGGGCAAACGCGCACTCGAGAAGGTCACACCTTCCAGCATTCCGATCCCGCGCCTGTAACAAAGACCAGAGCACGGGCAAACGCAACGCGCCGAATGGCGCAATTCGATTCACGACGAGTATCCATGACCATGCACCACAACTCGCAACAACCGTCTTTCGCCTTTGTCTCAGCATCCTGGGCGGCGCTGTTTGCCGGCGCTCTGTCCTTCCTGATAGGGCTGCTTAATTCCGATTTGCTACTGAACGAACGAGGCTACTACTTTACCGTGCTGGTCTATGGCCTGTTCGCTGCAGTTTCTGTCCAGAAGAGTGTGCGTGACAAGCTGGAGGGTATTCCTGTAACAGGGATCTATTACGGCCTGAGCTGGCTTTCCGTGATTATCGCTGTACTGCTGCTTTGCATTGGGTTGTTCAATGCAACGCTGGCACTGAGCGAGAAGGGTTTTTATGGAACGTCCTTTGCTCTCGCGCTGTTCGGTGCCATTGCGGTGCAGAAGAATACCCGCGACATTCAGGCAGCCCGGCCGACAGTCATCGAGCCGGACCTCGTGCGTCTGCAGGACGACAGTGCCAGCAGGCAAGGAGATGCGTAATTCGAATTCCTTACCGTCTTGCGAGAGCATCTGCCGCTGAAGCGGCAGGTTCATACGATCACCGAAGTGAGATTTGTATGCAAATACTTGGCTATGTCTGCCAGGGCGACGAAGCAAGTTGCGGCGCCGTGGTGGAGGAGGGCTCTGCTCAGGATACGTCCGACGGCGGTCGCACCTATACCTTCAAGGGGGCGCGCATGCATTGTGAAAAAAGATGTGTGATCGTCGATGGCGTGCACAGTTCCACGCTGTCAAATGGCCGGCCGCAAGTCGTACACGGCATGCTGACCACGAACGGTTGCTCCCTGATTTCCAAGCTCAATGGAACCGATGGCGAATGCATTTGAGAGGCTCATGGGGCGAGGCCTGGGACATCGAAGGCATCGTGTCCCGGCGTACTTGGCCGGGGCGTTCTGCGTGGGGATGGCGCTCACCGGATGCTCCACGACACCCGCCAGGACAGAGCAGATGAAGCTTGACCTGGCGATGACGGCCAAAGACACCGTCAATCCTGATCACAAAGGAAGGGCGTCGCCCGTCATGGTCCGCATTTATGAACTCAAGACGGAGCAAGCCTTTGAGAACGCAGACTATTTCACGCTCGACAAGTCCGACAAGACATTGCTGATGCAGGACTTGCTGGTGCGCGACGAGTTTGTCCTGCGTCCCGGCGAGTCCCGCGATATCGCGCGCAAACTCAATCCTGATACCCAGGCGCTAGGTTTCCTGGTGGGGTACCGGGAACTCGGGAAGGCCACGTGGAGAGCCGTCTACAAGCTGCCGCCTGCACCCGAGGCCGCCTGGTATCGCGCCGCGATCCCGGCGCGCAAGATCAAACTGCAAGTCTCATTGGACCAGCAGTCCATCACCATTTCTAAACCTGACTGAATCCATGAGCTGGTATAACAAGGTCGTCTGGAGCGAGGGACTGTTCTTGCGCCCGCAACTCTTTCAGCAGCAGGAGCGCTATCTGGAACATTACGCGCATAAGCGTAGCGCTGCATTAAGTCCGTTTTTCTGGGGATTTCATCATTTCGCGATCGATGCCGAGGCGCTTTCATTGGGCAAGCTGGTCGTGTCGGGCATGGCGGGCGTTTTCCAGGATGGCACGCCGTTCGATGCGCCGGCACATGCCGCGCTGCCGGCGCCGCTTGCGCTTCAGCACGAACACCTGAACCAGATCATTTATCTGGCGGTGCCGATTCGCACGCCAAATGCGGAGGAAACCAACTTCGAGGGTGCCACGGATTCGCTGGCACGGTACCGTGCCTTCGAGCAGGAATTGCTGGACGCCAACTCGATCGCGCAGGGACCCAAGCTGGTGCAACTGGCGGATTTGCGCCTTCGGCTTTTGCCAGAGAAAGAGCTGTCGGAATCCTGGCTCGGGCTGCCGCTCACCAAGGTCACCGAGATTCGCGCGGATGGCAGCGCCCGCCTGGATGCAGCCATGATTCCGCCAGTCAATGTGTACACGGCCAGTGCGTTGCTTCACACCTGGCTTACCGAGATTCACGGGCTGCTGCATCTACGCGCCGAGGCGATGGCGGAACGCCTTTCGGCGGCGAACATGCGGGGCGGCGACGCCGCAGAGGTGTCGGAATATCTTATTCTTCAGTTGCTGAACCGATATGAGCCGATTCTGACGCACCTGCTGGCCATCAAGTCCGCTTCGCCCGAAGTGCTATACGTGCATCTGGCGGCGTTATCCGGCGAGTTGTCGACTTTCGTGCGTACCCAGACGCGCCGCCCGGCCGAGCATGCCGCCTATCGGCACGACGCGCCCCATCTTTGTCTGAAACCCTTGGTCGACGATCTGCGCTTCTTGCTCAATGTGGTCCTGGAGCGCGCTGCGCAGCGCATCGAGATCAAGGATCAAGCGCACGGTGTACGCCTCGCGGTGCTCGATCCGAACGAGATCGATCGCTTTGCCACCTTTGTATTGGCCGTTACCGCACAGATCCCATCGGATGTGCTGCAGCAGCAGTTTCCCGCACAAACCAAGGTGGGGCCATCCGAGCGCCTGGCGGACCTGATCCGATCCCACCTTCCCGGGATTCCGCTGCTGGCGCTACCTGTTCCCCCACGACAAATCCCGTTCAACGCCGGGTTCGTCTACTTTGAATTGTCTCAGCAACACCCGCTATGGGAACAGGTGGAGCGGTACGGCGGTTTGGCACTGCATGTGGCAGGTAGCTTCCCAGAGTTGCGCATGGAATTGTGGGGGGTACGGCAATGATGCTCGACACTCCCGAACCTGGTGCGGCTGCGCCTGACGCTGGAGCGAGCCCCTGGATGGAGGCGTTTCCCGATGCGCCCCCCAGCGGAACGTCACAGCCGGCGGCTGCCGAAGAAAAGATCGTTCCAACGCTTGCGCGCAAGCCGATCGAACAACGTGTTGCGGAAATTGGCCAGAGCGCCAATCCGTTGCTCGCCGCGGCGCGTCCGTTGTTGCGGACGCTGGCCGATATGCCCGTGGACTTGCAACCCGCGCAGGGCGAATTGCTGAAGGAGTTTCTGGTCCTGGAAGCGGGGGATTTCCAGTCCGTCTGTGAACGCGCAAATATCCGTCGCGAGCACGTGCTCGCAGCGCGGTACAGCCTCTGCACGGCGCTGGACGAAGCCGCCAACGGCATGCCATGGGGCCAGCACACGTGGGCAAAGAACAGCCTGCTGATTCAGCTGCATGGCGAGAATGATGGTGGTGAACGGGTGTTTCACTTGCTCGGCCGGCTGGTCGAGTCGCCCAACGAACATATGGATGTGATCGAGGTCATCTACCACATCCTGTCACTCGGCTTCCGCGGACGCTACGCTGGCCACGCCGATGGCCACCGCCAGCTCGATGCAATCCGGCAGCGATTGTTGGACCTGATCAGCGGCGCACGCGAAAGTGTGCCGCTCGAGCTGTCGCCTCATTGGCGGGGTGCAGAGCCCGGGCGATTGAGCCTGCCGCGCACGGTGCCGGTCTGGGTCACGTGGTCGGTGCTGGCGCTTGCAGTCTTCGGACTTTTCGCCTGGTACAAATATCAGTTGCTGCTCCGCACGCATGACCTGGAACAGCAGATCCTCGCGATTGGCAAGGCTGCGCCGGCGGAGCCGCCCAAGACCATGCGCCTGGCCGAACTGCTCAAGGACGAGATCGCGCGTGGAGTCGTCAGCGTCCAGGAGGACGCCGTGCGCAGCGCAGTTACCTTCCGGGGCGACGATATGTTCGGGGGAGGTCAGGCTGAAGTCAGCACCAGGATCCTGCCGTTGCTGGACACGGTTGCCGCGGAAATCAACAAGGTGACGGGGCGGGTCACGGTAATCGGCCATAGCGACAACGTTCCGATCAGGACTGCCAGGTATCCCTCCAATCAGGCGCTATCCGAAGAGCGCGCGGCGACTGTGACCGAGTATCTCGCTGGCAAGGGCGTTGCCAAGGGTCGGCTGGAAGCGATCGGCAAGGGTGACACCGAGCCGCTGACCGATAACAGGACGCCGGCTGCCCGTGCGAAGAATCGCCGGGTAGAAATTGTCGTCACGCAGTAACTGGGGGTCAAGGGATGGCATTTCTGAAACGATTTGGGGCGGTGCTGCTTTCCAGGCAGACGCTCGCACTGGTCGCCGTGCTCCTGGTTGCGGGCGCCGTCTGGTTTATTGGCCCGCTGCTCGGCGTGGGTGGCATGTATCCGCTGGCAGGCGTTGGGGTGCGTGTCGCGGTTATTGTGCTGCTGCTCGTGCTGACGCTGTTCTGGCTACTTGGCTGGCCGGTCTCCACGATTGGGGTCGCCGCACTTTGCCTGCTGATATGGCATGCGGGCCCGCTGCTTGCGATCGGATCTCGCCAACCGTTGGAGCCAGCTTCGATCCGCATCTTGCTGATCTCGGCGATCGTTCTGCTGTTTGTCGTGTATCTCTTGTATCTGCTTTGGCGGCGCGCCCGAGCGGACGAGACGTTCGTCAGAAGCCTGCTGAATTTTGGTGGGGAACGACCTGAGGTTATCGGCAAGGACGAGATCGCCAGGATGGATACGGCGCTGCAGACCGCGCTGCGGCAGCTCAAGGGTATGCGCACGGGCAGCCGGATCGGCCGGCTGTTCGAGGGTCGGCGCTATCTCTATGAGCTTCCCTGGTACATGATGATCGGCGTGCCGGGGGCCGGCAAGACGACAGCGCTGCTGAATGCGGGACTGCAATTCCCGATTGCCGAGCAGATGAGTGCGGCATCGCGGGCGCGCCAGAGCACCGGGCAGACCGACTGGTGGTTCACGAACGATGCCGTCCTGATCGACACGGCGGGCCGCCTTACTGCGCAGGAATCGGGTTCTGCCCTCGATCCAGCCGAATGGAAGGGGTTTCTCGGCCTGTTGCGCAAGCACCGCGCGCGCGCGCCGATCAACGGGGCACTGGTAACGATCAGCGTGGGGGACCTGCTGCGGCACAGCGTTGAGGATCGGGTTGCTGAAGCCGCAAGGATTCGGGCGCGATTGGTCGAGCTGCGTGAAGAATTGGGTATCCAGTTCCCGGTCTACGTGTTGGTGACCAAGCTCGACCAACTGGCGGGCTTTACCGGCTATTTCCAGTGCCTGAGCAGCGAAGGGCGGGCCCAGCCCTGGGGCTTCACGTTGCCGGTTGCGGGCAAGCAACGTCGCGGGCAGCTTCCACCAGACATGACCGCGCAGTGCCGCGATGAGATGCGTGCGTTGGTAAAACGGCTGGAGAATGGGCTCGGTGGCCGACTGTACGAGGAGTTTGATCCGAGCCGGCGCAAGGCGCTTTATGCGTTGCAGGATGAACTCGGCAGCGTCACCGAGCCACTCGTGGCAATGCTCGAGCAAATTTTCCTGGACTCGCGCTATGACGACACGCAGCGCAATGCCATGTTGCGTGGCGTGTATTTCACCAGCGCGGCACAAACTGGGGAGGCGGTTGTCGGGGATGCAGGCACTGTGATACGGCAAGTGCGTCGCTACGCTACGTCTGGTCTTCAGGTGCCCGGTACTGCCGCGAATGGGACAACCGCAAGCCGGAGCTACTTCCTGCAGGATGTCTTCCAACGCATCGTCGTGCCAGAGGCGCACCTGGTGAAGCCCAACCTGCGCTGGGAGTTCCGCTTTCGGCTTCTGCGCATGCTCGGCCACGCCGTGGCATTGGTGATTTTCCTGTGGTTGGCCGGGGCGCTCTACACAAGCTTCGGCCAGAACAACAGCTATCTGGACGTCGTACAGGCAAAAGCCAAGACGTTGGCCGCCACGGTCACGGCGTTCTACAGGAAGCCGCTGCCGGATGCGATGCCCGAGGTGCTGACTGCCTCGCGTGACCTGCCTGGCATTGGCTGGCTGAATCCCGCCGATCCGTCGATGGGTTGGCGCTACGGTCTGTACAGCGCGCCGCCAGTCCTGGATGCCGCGATCGTCACCCACACCATGCTGCAGGACACCCTCCTGGTACCTTACCTGGTGCGGCGGGTTGAGTCGGTGCTGGCGGCTGCGGTGAATGCACGCGACGCCAAGCAGACCTACGACACCCTGCGGGTCTATCTGATGTTGCACGACAAGGACAAGTTCAACGCGTCCGACGTACGCAGTTGGGTGCAAAGCGACTGGGCTACCGGTAACGGGGCCGATGCCTTCGGTGGTCGGGTGGCGGTGCTGGAGCACCTGGACAGCCTGCTGGATAGCACGCGGCCCGTGCTGTCGCCCTATGCAAAGAATGAGGCGCTGATCCGCTCGGCACGGGAGTTCCTTGACCGCAATACGTCGATCGAGCGCTTGTATGATCGGGCCAAGGCAGCCATGGCGGAAGAGGCGCCGCAGGATTTCACGCTTGTCCGCGCGGTAGGGCCTCAGGCGGGCACCGTCTTTACGCGCGCCAGCGGCGAACCTTTGGAGCGTGGTATTCCCGGGCTCTTTACCTACGCCGGCTACCACGACCTGTTCAACGCGCGCCTACCGGAGTTCGTTGGCAAGGCCCAGGCCATTGATGCCTGGGTCATGGGCCGGGGCGCCGGTGTCGGTGCTCAAAAAAAAACGCCTGATGAGGCCGCAGGCAAGCTGAGCGGCAACGATCCCCTGACGCGGGAGATTCGGCGCCTCTACCTGAACGAGTATGCCGGACGTTGGGAGACGTTTCTCGCCGATATTCGTACGGTCACCGGCAATAACCTCGCCTTCGATCTGGAAATTCTGCGCAACTTCGCTGCGCCGGATTCGCCGTTGGCAAGGCTCGGCCGGGTCGCTGTGCAGGAAACCTCGCTGAGCCGCCCGGTTGAATCCGACGACAAGTCCCTCACCCAGAAGGCGCTGTCGGCGCTCGACAAGCAGTCGGACAGGATCAAGCCCCTGAGCGCGCGTGCCGAAGCGCGCCAGGAGCGGGAACTGGTCGATAGCCGCTTTGCCGCGCTACGTGAGGTCGTCACCGGTCAGGCCGATGTGGCGGCCCCCGGCGCCCAGACAAGTGCGGGCAAGCCGGCGCTGGATGCAATCGCGGGCATGGTCAACGCCTACTACACCAGCCTGGTGGTCGCCAACAACGCCTTGAATACCCGGAATCTGCCGCCACCCGCCGACGCCGGAGCGCAATTGCGCATGGAGGCCGCCAAGCTGCCGGCGCCGTTCAAGGCCGTGCTGGCCGATCTGGTGGTGCAGGGCACCCGCGACGTGAACAAGGGAATTGGCGACATCCTGATCGCACAGATGGATGCCGTGATTGGCGAAAGCTGTCGCAGTGCGATCGATGGCAAGTATCCGTTCACGCCGGGTTCGATGCAGGATGTCGATCCGGAAGACTTCGCCCGGGTCTTCGCCACGGGCGGTGTGCTGGACGACTTCTTCCAGAAGGTACTGGCCCCGCATGTCGATACCACCATCTCCCCTTGGCGCTACAAGCTCACAGCGCCGGACGTGCCACCGGTCGCGGGGCCCAGTCTGGTGCCATTCCAGCGCGCCAGGGAAATCCGCGAGGTGTTTTTCCGGGACCCGGGCGCAAGGAAGATGGCCTGGAAGGTGGACCTGAAGGTGGTGGAGCTCGATCCCGGGATTGTCGAGCTAAACATGGATTTCGACGGGCAGAGCCAACGCTACGTACATGGCCCGGTCATCCCGCTCAAGGTGACCTGGCCTGGCCCGCGCGGTGGACAGGGTGCAGGAATCACCGCCAGCCCGCGCGTCCGCCCGGATACATCGACGCTGACCGCCAACGGCCCGTGGGCACTGATGCGTGTGATAGCCAAGGGCACGCTCGCCGGGTCGGCCACCGCCAGCCACTTCATTGCCGAGTACGATTTCGATGGCCGCAAGGCCAGGCTCGACGTCAATACCGGGAGCCTTGCCAATCCATGGACAACGGGGTTGCTGCAAGGATTTCAATGCCCGGGGAGGTCGGGGTGACAACGGGGCCGCGGAGCTTCGACAAATCGCCGTCCCCAGGTGGATTTGCGCGGCACAACGTTCCGCCGGATCGGATTGACGTGTGGCGCACCTGGATTTAGCGACAGTCGATGCCGAGATTCGGATGGCGATACGTGAAGTTCGTGGTGGTCATGTCTGTCTTCGCGGTCGGCGTTGCCACGCGGCGGCCTCGGCGGCGGCGGCCCGCAGTTCGGGCGGGAAGGCGCGGATTTCCGAATGGAAGAAGCCGCGTTCGGCGGCACGCAGTGCGCCGAGTTGCGTTGCCAGCCGCTCCATGGCGTCGTAGGCCTGCGCGGTTGCACCCTGTTCGTGGGTCAGGTACCAGGCGGATTCCAGCAGCAGGTTTGCCAGTTGCAGCGCGTTGTAGGCCACGCGGCCGGTGTCGTGTTCTTCCAGGGCAAAGGCCGCCACGGACGACCAGCGCACAAAGCCCTTGGCCGGCGCAAAAGGGGCGTGAAACGGCCGCAGCGCGTCGATGGCTGCCGCCACGCTCAGCGGCTGGCGGGCGCGGAACGCAGCCAGAGATGCCGGCGGGCCGGCGCTGACGCTGCCGCGCGCCACGCGCAGCAGGAAGATCGTGTTCCACGCCGATCCCCCGCCCACGCCGAACCGGTCGCAGATCCACTCCGACAGGCCCAGCCAGCGCATGGCCTGGCGTTGCACGTCGCCAGGCGCCATGTCGCGCGCCACATCGACCAGCCGGTACAGCCAGAACAACCAAAGCGACCAGCCGATATTGGCCGCCGCGTGTTGCACCGCGTCGACCGAATCGGCCTCGTAGGCGGCCTGCAACGCGCCGGCAAACGCATCGAGTGCCAGGCGCGCGGCCTCCTGGCGCTGCGATGGGCTGGCCTGTGCACCCGCTGGCCGGTCTGGATCGTCCGGCCGCAGCGCGATGCTCTTGTGGACCAGCGCTTCGAGGTTCAGCGTCTCGAAGCGGATGCGCGGGTTATAGCGAACGACGGGACGCAGTTCGGCATCGCCCGACAGGCGCGCCAGTTCGCGTTGCGCCGCATCGAGTTCGCCCCTTGCGTAGTGCTCCCAGCCGCGCACCACATGCGCCATGGCAGCGAACGTGGGCAGCGCTGCATTGACGCCGCCGGCCACCACGATCCGTTCGAAGCGCCGCAGCGCCGCGCGGCTCTTGTCCAGGCGGTCGCTGCGGCGCCAGGCCAGGCTTTCCTTCAGCAGCGACAATGCCTGCTGGAAGTCGTCGGCAGCGGTGCGCTGCGCCGCCCGGAACGACTCCGCCACGCCGTGGTCGAGCACGCCAGCAAAGCCATCCTGCGCGCCGCGCATGGCTTGCGTGAGATGGCGCCAGAAGGCCATGTCCCGCATCACATATTGCAAGCCCTCGCTGCCGGCGTCGGGTGCCGGTGCGGTGTCGCCGGCCGGCACCCGGCCCAGCCACCGCGCCACGCCCGCAGCCCCCAGCGGCTTGCCATGCGCGCTGAAGCGAACCCTGCCCGCCGTGGCGGCCGACATCCAGAACGGCCCGCGGCTGCGGCCGTCGGCGCGCAGCGCGGAAATGCCCATGCCCTTGTCATGGCCCCAGCCCACGGGTATGCCCCACCGCGCGAAATCGCCGAATGCGCGCGACACGATCATGCGCACGTTGGCGGCATCGGCAAATCGGGCGCGCACCGCTGCCGCGCCCAGGTCCTCGTGATCGCGCGAGGCGGCCAGCCAGATGCGCGCCAGCAGCCAGACGGACTGGTAGCGTGCGGCGTGTTCGCCAACCCGGCAGGGGTCGGACAGGTCGACTTGGACGATGGTGCGGGACGATGCGGGGGCGGGCATGGCCGTCATGTTACGCGTGTTACAGCTACGCCGGTTGGAGACTTGCGGGACTGCGCCTATGCTCCGCACCACGATCCGGGCCTGGATTGCCAGCCGTCTGCATGACGACAACCCCGATAACCACAAAACTCATAGCGTGTTGATATGCGAAACAGACTTGCCCGACTTTTCCTGATGCCGCTGCTGCTGGCCTGCGCGGCCACGACCCTGCATGCCGCCGAAGTTCCCATCGATGCCAGGCCGCTGTTCGATGCCGCAGGCGTCGACGGCACGATGGTGGTCTACGACGTGCGCCAGCAGCGCATGCTGACGTACAACCCGAAGCGCGCGGCCACGGCGTACTCGCCGGCGTCGACCTTCAAGATCTTCAATTCGCTGATTGGCCTGGAGACCGGCGCCGTGGCCGATGTCGACAACGACAAGCTGCCATGGGACGGCAAGGTGTGGCTGCAGCATGGCAAGCCGATCCTGCCCGAGGTATGCAACGGCGACGTGGCGTTGCGCGTGGCCCTGAAGAACTCGTGCGTGCCGGCCTACCAGGCGCTGGCGCGCCGCGTAGGCACCGCGCAGTACCGCAAGTACCTGGGCGCCGCCCGTTTCGGCAATGCCGATGTCGACGGGCCGGTGGACCGCTTCTGGCTCAACGGCCACCTGCAGATCACCACGTACCAGCAGGTCGATTTCCTGCGCAACGCCGCCGCGCACAAGGTGCCGCTGATCTCCGAGCACAGCTTCGCGGCGCTTGACGACATCCTGACCATCGAAAGCACGCCGTCCTATACGCTGCGCGCCAAGACTGGCTGGGCCACGGCGGGCAAGGTCGATGTGGGCTGGTGGGTGGGCTGGGTCACGCGCGGCGACGATACCTACGTATTCGCGATGAACCTGGACATGCCGCGTCCAGAAGTGGGTGCGAAGCGTCAGGAAATTGCCCGCGCGGTACTCAGGCAGGTTGGCGCGCTGCCGTGACGCGGTAGCGCGGGCCGGGGATCAGGGTGCGAGCTGGTCGAGTACCTGGGCAGCGGTCTGCAGGCCGGTGTCGACCAGGTGCTGCATGTAGACACCCATCTCCGGCATGCACAGCGACATCACGAGCATGCCGCCAAGCAGGGTCACCGGGAAGCCCACCGCGAAGATCGACAACTGCGGCGAGGCGCGGTTCAGGATACCCATGGCCAGGTTCAGCGTCAGCAGCGCGGCGATCATCGGCAGCGCCAGCAGCGTGCTGGAGGCAAAGACCATCGATCCGGCCCGGGCCACCACGCCCCAGCCGTGGCCGGACAGCGGCACGCCGGCAATCGGCACGCCCTGGAAGCTGTCCACCAGGGCGGCCAGCATCATCAGGTGTCCGTCCAGCGACAGGAACATCAGCGTGGCAACGATATTCAGGAAGCGCGACAGCACCATCGTCTGCCCGCCCGACGAGCGGTCGTAGAACGCCGCGAACGACAGGCCCATCTGCAGGCCGATGACTTCGCCAGCCATCTGCACGGCGGCAAAGATCAGCCGCATCGTGAAGCCCATGGCGACGCCGATGCCCACTTCGTTCATGACGACCAGCAGGCCTTCGTACGAATAGATCGGTGCGGTGGGGATGTTGCCGATCGTGGGCGACACGATGGTCGACAGCGCGGCGGCCAGCAGGATCTTGGCGCGGCGCGGAATGGTCGATTCGCCGAACAGGGGCGCGGTCGCGATCAGCGCCATCAGCCGGAACATCGGCCAGAGGAAGGCGGCGATCCACCCGTACATCTGGTCGGTGGTGACCTCGAACACGGTGCCTGGGTCCTGCGGGGAAGGGAAGGGTCAGTGCGCCAGGGCCGGAATGCCCTGGAACACTTCGCGCATGTAGTCGACGAACGTGTTGATCATCCACGGACCGACCAGCACCATCGTCACGAACAGTGCGACCAGCTTGGGAATGAACGTCAGCGTCATTTCATTGATCTGCGTGGCGGCCTGGAACAGGCTCACCACCAGACCGGCCGCCAGCGCCACCAGCAGCAGCGGGGCGGACAGCATCAGCGTCATCTTCATCGCCTGCGTGGCGATCGTCATGACCATCTCGGGTGTCATCTCGGGCTCCCGTCAATTCATGAAGCTCTGCGCCAGGGACCCCAGCAGCAGTTGCCAGCCATCGACCAGCACGAACAGCATCAGCTTGAACGGCAGCGAAATGGTGGCGGGTGGCACCATCATCATGCCCATCGCCATCAGCACGCTGGCGACGACGAGGTCGATGATCAGGAAAGGAATAAAGATCGTGAAGCCGATCTGGAACGCGGTCTTCAGCTCGCTGGTGACGAAGGCCGGCACCAGCACCGAGAACGGCACATCGTCCGGGCCCTGCATTTCCGGCGTCTTGGCCATCTGGGCGAACAGCGCCAGGTCCTTCTCGCGCGTCTGGCGCAGCATGAAGCCACGCACCGGGACCGCGGCGCGCTGCGCGGCAGTTTCCAGGCTGATGCGGTTTTCGGACAGCGGCTTGTAGGCGTCGGTGTAGACCTTGTCGAGTACCGGCGACATCACGAAGAACGTCAGGAACAGCGACAGGCCCACCAGCACCTGGTTGGGCGGCGACGATGCCGTGCCCAGCGCGCTGCGCAGCAGGCCCAGTACGATGATGATGCGCGTGAAGCCGGTCATCATCAGCATGGCCGCCGGCAGGAACGACAGCGACGTGAGCAGGACCAGCGTCTGGATCGACAGCGACCAGACCTGGCCGCCACCTGCGGCGGCACGGCTGGTCACGCCCGGCAGCGACTGCGCCAGCGCGGCGTCGGGCGCGAGCCACAGCGCCAGCGGCAGCAGGGCCAGCAGGGCGGCCGCCACGCGCGACGGACGCACGAAGGGCTTCACGGGTTGCCGCTGGACAGCGGCGGCACGCGGCGTGTTCATTTCTTGAGGTTTTCCTGCATGGCGCGCATCAGGCGTTCGCCAAAACCGCCCTGCATCGGCGGGGTGGGGGACGAACCGGTGGGCGCGCCGCTGTCCGGCTGGGCCGGAAGCGTATGGAGCGGGCGGATTTCGTTGGGCGAGACACCGAGCACGAGCCAGGTATCGCCCACTTCCACGGTCACGACCTTCTGGCGCGTGCCCAGCGCCAGGCTGTTCACGACCTTGATCGATGCGGTGCCGGCGCCGTGGCGAACCAGGCCCACGCGGCGCGCGACCCAGGCCATGCCCAGGATCAGCGCGATGACCGCGAAGAGGCCAAGGCCCGCCTGGGCCAGGCTGCCGCCGCTGCTGATCGCCGGCGCGTTGCCGGCGAACGAGTGGCTGGCGGTGGCACTGCTGGCGGGGTTGGCCGCCTGGGCAGTGCCGGGCGCGGCATCAGCGGCCTGCGCACCGGTCGCGGCAAGGCCCGGGAGGACCATGCCCGAGGCAATGCGCACGGCAGCTGCTGACCGGCGCGAGGCGGCTGTCATTTGTTGAGCTTCCGGATACGTTCGGACGGCGTGATGATGTCCGTCAGTCGAATGCCGAACTTGTCGTTCACCACCACCACTTCGCCCTGGGCGATCAGGTAGCCGTTCACGAGCACGTCCATCGGTTCGCCGGCCAGGCCGTCGAGTTCCACCACCGAGCCCTGCGCCAGTTGCAGCAGGTTCTTGATGGGTACCTTGGTGCGGCCCAGTTCCACGGTCAGCTGCACGGGGATATCGAGAATCATCCCGATATCGTTGTGGAAGCCGCTCGGTGCGTCCTGTGCCAGGGGCGGGAACACGGTGGAAGCCGCGGGCGTGGCGGTCGGCATGGCCGGGGCTGCCGGCGCCGTGGTGGCGGCCGCTTCGGCAGCGGGCGCAGCCTGTTCGACGCTGGTCTGCTCCGCCAGGGCGCTGGCCCAATCGTCCATCGGATCGACCGGCTTGTCCTGAGTGCCGTCAGTCATGATCGGTTTCCTTGTTGGGATCGCTGTCTTGGTAATTGATCATTCGTTCCACGCGCAGTGCGTACTGGCCGTTCATCGTGCCGAAACCGCACTGCATGACGGGCACGCCGTCGACCTTGCCGAAGATCTTCTCCGGCAGTTCGATCGGCAGCACGTCACCTTCGCGCATGGCCAGTACTTCGGCCACGGTGCTGCGCAGGTGCGTGAATTCGGCCACCAGTTCCACTTCGGCGGCACGCAGCTGGTTGGAAAGCTGGCCGAGCCAGCGCTTGTCCACCTCGACTTCGTCCTGCAGCGGATTCATCAGCAGATCGCGCAGCGGCTCGATCATCGAGAAGGGGATACAGATATGCAGTTGCCCGCCCACGGCGCCCAGTTCGATATGGAACGCGGTGGTGACCACGGCATCGTTCGGGCCGGCCACGTTGGCGAACTTGGTGTGCATCTCCGAGCGGACATAGTCGAACTCGATCGGATGCACGGTACGCCAGGCCTGGCTGTAGCTGTTCAGCGTCAGGTCGAGCATGCGGCGGATGATGCGCTGCTCGGTCTGGGTGAAGTCGCGGCCTTCCACACGGGTGTGGAAGCGGCCGTCGCCGCCGAACAGGTTGTCGACCACCAGGAAGATCAGGTTCGGGTCGTACACGAACAGCGCGGTACCCCGCAGCGGCTTCATGTGAACCAGGTTCAGGTTGGTCGGCACCGGCAGGTTGCGCACGAAGTCGCCGTACTTCTCGATCCTGACCGTGCCTACCGAGATGTCGGCGCCGCGGCGGATAAAGTTGAACAGCGCGGTACGCAGTGCCCGGGCGAAACGCTCGTTGATGATTTCGAGCGTGTGCAGGCGGCCGCGGACGACGCGCTCCTGGTTGGCCAGGTTGTACGGCCGCACGCCGCCTTCTTCGACGACCGGTACGTTGGCCGTGGGCGTATCGGCTTCGCCGGATACGCCTTTCAGTAGTTCGTCTACCTCGTCCTGCGAGAGGAACTTGTCGTAGGCCATCTAGTGTCCTGCCCCGTGAACGGCTGTGAGGATGAAACGGTCCATGTCCGGCTTCAGACGTCGCGCTTTACGCGACGGCAGGAAAGAAGTTCGGCGGGCAGTTTCATATCTATCGGTTTGGCTCAGGGTTCGCGGTGCGGACAGCAGTGTTACTGCACCACGAACGAAGTAAACAAGACATCCAGGATCTTCTGCGGCGGCAGACCCGGGGCAAACGGCTGGCTGATCGCCGCCTGAATGTCCTGGGCCAGCTTGCGCTTGCCTTCCACCGTGGCCAGATCGGCCGGCTGGCGTGCCGAGAGCAGCAGCAGGATGCGGCTGCGTGCCTCCGGCTGGTACTGCGCCAGACGTCCCTGGGTGTCGGCATCCGCCACCTTCAGCGACAGGCCGGTGTGCAGGAAGCGGTCGCCGTCCTCGCTCTTGAGGTTGACGGTGAACGCATCCAGCGGCACGAAGATCGGCGGCGGCACCACCGGGGCAGCCGGTGCAGCCGGCTGATGATTGCTGCTAAGGATGCTGCCCAGGAAAAAGCCGCCAGCAGCCAGCACCACTACCAGCACGCCGCCGCCAATCAGCAGCAGTCGGCCGCGCTTGCTCGAAGTGCCGCCAGTCTGGGAGGGGGAAAGCGTGTTCGCCATGAGATGCCTGTGTCGGAATGCCTGCCATTCTTCCTGAATCGCAGGTAAGCAAAGGGCCGATAAAAAGGGGGAAACCCGCTTAGCTTGGCCGTTTGAGCCAGCGGGCATCGGGCGCAGGGGCGCATTGGCGCGCCATTTGCGCCTGCTACGCTGGTTAACGATAGCGGGGCGCGGAACTTAAGACATACGTGCCGGAGTCATCGTCGATCCTGACGAAAATGTAATCTATGCGCATCTTTTTGCCGGGCGATGCAATACGGCTTTGCTTGGGGCGGGATCAGTCCTAATCTGCAGCTTTGCAACACTCCCTCACCCGCCAGCCCTTGTCACGTCGTATTTCACTCAATTTAACTCTTATATAAGATATAAGACATTTGATCTCTGGCAGACTTCGGATTACAATCACGCGGCCGCTGGCGGTATTGCGCCGCCGGCCCACAAGAGACAAGGCAGTACCCCGTTACAACCCTATTAACAGCAGGTTCCCATGCTTGATACCTATCGCGCCCATGTCGCCGAACGCGCTGCGCTTGGCATTCCTCCTCTGCCGCTGACCGCCAAGCAGACGGCCGAGCTGATCGAACTGATCAAGAACCCGCCGGCGGGTGAAGAGCAGACCCTGGTGGACCTGATTACGTACCGCGTGCCGGCTGGCGTGGACGACGCTGCCAAGGTCAAGGCTTCGTACCTGGCCGCCGTGGCCCTGGGTTCGGAAAAGACCGCACTGATCTCGCGCGCCCGCGCCACCGAACTGCTCGGCACGATGCTGGGCGGCTACAACATCTCGCCGCTGATCGAACTGCTGGACGATGCCGAAGTGGGCACCGTGGCCGGCGACGCGCTGAAGAAGACGCTGCTGATGTTCGACGCCTTCCACGATGTGAAGGAAAAGGCCGACAAGGGCAACGCCAACGCCAAGGCTGTGCTGCAGAGCTGGGCCGACGCCGAGTGGTTCACGAGCCGCCCGGAACTGCCGCAATCGCTGACGATCACCGTTTTCAAGGTGCCGGGCGAGACCAACACCGACGACCTGTCGCCGGCCCCCGACGCCACCACGCGCCCGGACATCCCGATGCACGCGCTGGCCATGCTGAAGAACAAGCGCGAAGGCGCGGCGTTCCAGCCGGAAGAAGACGGCAAGCGCGGCCCGGTGGCATTCATCGAATCGCTGAAAGAGAAGGGCAACCTGGTGGCCTACGTCGGTGACGTGGTCGGTACGGGTTCGAGCCGCAAGTCGGCCACCAACTCGGTGCTGTGGTTCACGGGCGAAGACATTCCCTTCGTGCCGAACAAGCGCTTTGGCGGCGTGTGCCTGGGCAGCAAGATCGCCCCGATCTTCTACAACACGATGGAAGACGCCGGCGCCCTGCCGATCGAACTCGACGTGTCGCAGATGGAAATGGGCGATGTCGTGGAACTGCGCCCGTATGAAGGCAAGGCCCTGAAGAACGGCGCCGTGATCGCCGAATTCAAGGTCAAGTCGGACGTGCTGTTCGACGAAGTGCGCGCCGGTGGCCGTATTCCGCTGATCATCGGCCGTGGCCTGACCGCCAAGGCCCGCGAAGCACTGGGCCTGGCCCCGTCGACGCTGTTCCGCCTGCCGCAGAACCCGGTCGACACCGGCAAGGGTTTCACGCTGGCCCAGAAGATGGTTGGCCGCGCCTGCGGCCTGGCCGAAGGCAAGGGCATCCGCCCGGGTACGTACTGCGAACCGAAGATGACCTCGGTGGGCTCGCAGGACACCACCGGCCCGATGACGCGCGACGAGCTGAAGGACCTGGCCTGCCTGGGCTTCTCGGCCGACCTGGTGATGCAGTCCTTCTGCCACACCGCCGCGTATCCGAAGCCGGTTGACGTGAAGACGCACCACACGCTGCCGCAGTTCATCAGCACCCGTGGCGGCATCTCGCTGCGTCCGGGCGACGGCGTGATCCACTCGTGGCTGAACCGCATGCTGCTGCCCGACACCGTGGGCACCGGCGGCGATTCGCACACCCGCTTCCCGATCGGCATCAGCTTCCCGGCCGGTTCGGGCCTGGTCGCCTTTGCCGCCGCTACCGGCGTGATGCCGCTGGACATGCCGGAATCGGTGCTGGTCCGCTTCAAGGGCAAGATGCAGCCCGGCGTGACGCTGCGCGACCTGGTCAACGCCATTCCGCTGTACGCGATCAAGCAAGGCCTGCTGACCGTGGCCAAGCAAGGCAAGCAGAACATCTTCTCGGGCCGTATCCTCGAAATCGAAGGCCTGCCCGACCTGAAGGTTGAACAGGCATTCGAACTGTCGGACGCCTCGGCAGAACGTTCGGCCGCCGGTTGCTCGGTGCACCTGAACAAGGAACCGATCATCGAATACATCAACAGCAACATCACGCTGCTGAAGTGGATGATCGCCGAGGGCTACCAGGACCCGCGCAGCCTGCAGCGCCGTATCAAGGCCATGGAAGCATGGCTGGCCGATCCGAAGCTGCTGGCACCGGATGCCGACGCCGAGTACGCCGCCGTGATCGAGATCGACCTGGCCGACGTGCATGAGCCGATCGTGGCCTGCCCGAACGATCCGGACGACGTGAAGACGCTGTCGGACGTGGCTGGCGCCAAGATCGACGAAGTGTTCATCGGTTCGTGCATGACCAACATCGGTCACTTCCGTGCCGCGTCGAAGCTGCTGGAAGGCAAGCGCGACATCCCCGTGAAGCTGTGGGTCGCCCCGCCGACCAAGATGGATCAGAAGCAGCTGACCGAGGAAGGCCACTACGGCGTGTTCGGCACTGCCGGTGCACGTACCGAAATGCCGGGCTGCTCGCTGTGCATGGGTAACCAGGCACAGGTGCGCGAAGGCGCCACGGTGATGTCCACGTCGACGCGTAACTTCCCGAACCGTCTGGGCAAGAACACCAACGTGTACCTGGGTTCGGCCGAACTGGCCGCCATCTGCTCGCGCCTTGGCCGTATCCCGAACAAGGAAGAGTACATGGCCGACATGGGCGTGCTCACCGCCAACGGCGACAAGATCTACAAGTACATGAACTTCGACCAGATCGAAGACTTCAAGGACGTGGCCGACACGGTGTCGATGTAAGCGTCAGCGTTCCCCCGCGGCCACAACGCGCGGGGAACAGACCGAAGGCCGATGAACCCCGCAGGCGTGCAAGCGCCCGCGGGGTTTTTTCTTTTGCGCGTCGCGCGCCGCGGCTCGCCGTCACCGGTCGCGCGTGCCGTGTGCCAGCGCTTCCAGCGCCGCGCGGGCCACGACATGCCAGTGCCGGCCCTTCCCGGCAAGGTAGCCCAGCCGTTGCCATTCGGACAGCAGCCGGTTCAGCGTCTCGGCGCGCACGCCCAGCCTGGCCGCCAGTTGCCGCTGGCTCACCGGCAGCTCCACATGCGGCCCGTCCACCGTGCCGAGCCGCAGCAGATAGGCGGCCAGGCGCTGCTGGGCGGTGGTGCTGGCCAGGGTATCGACATCGTCGATGCGCAGCGTCACCGTCTGGGCGGCCAGTTGCAGCATACCCATGGCGAGGGCCGGGTAATCCAGGCACGCCCGATGGAGGGCTGCCCGCGTGATCCGGCATAGCGTGCTGTCCACGGCCGCGCGGGCTTCCACGGGATACCGGGGCTGTTGCAGGAACATCACGATGGCCGCCAGCAACTGGCCCGCCTGCACGTGGTGAATGATCCGGTCTTCTCCGTCGATGCCCATGCGCAGCGTGTCGACGCGTCCCTGCACCACCACGTACCAGTAGTCGGCCGGCTGGTCCTGCCGGAACACGTACTCCCCTTTTTGCAGATGGCGGATCGATGCCCGCGCCAGCAGGTGCTCGCTCACGGCGTGCGGATGCAGCACCGGATGGGTGGACAACATCGCCCGTGCTTCGGCCATCCCCGCGCTGGCTGTCTTGACATTTCTCATTGGTGATTCGACCCCACTCACGAATAATTCGCAAATGATAATCATTTGCAATAGATAGATCACCCTCGCAAGCGGGTGATCCTTGATCGGGGAAAACATCGTGGTTCGTAAATTTGCGTCCTGCCGGCGAATCTGGCTGATTGGCTCGACGGGTGGGGTCTTGGCGCTGGGGTGGCCGTGCCTGGGGGTGGCATCGGTGGCCGGGCAGGTCCATGAGCTGGAAAGTGTGACAGTCAGCGCCACGCGCACGGCCAGTACCGTTGAGGAAACGCCGCGCGCGGTCACCGTCATCACCGGCGAACAGGTGCGCGAGCGCGTGGGCAGCGGCGGCATCCAGGGGCTGCTGGCGGACGTGCCGGGCATCGCATTCGCGCGTACCGGCGGGTTGGGCGGACAGATCGTGATGCGCGGCTTCAACTCCAATTCCGGCCGCTCGATCATGGCTATCGACGGTGACCGCTATCGCGGCCGCACCACGCTCGAATACAACATGATCGATCCCAACGCGATCGAGCGTATCGAGGTGATCCGCGGGCCGGCGTCAGCGCTGTATGGCTCCGACGCCCTGAACGGGGTGGTCAACGTCGTGACGCGGCGCGCCAGGGTGGACCCCGACCAGCCCTTCACGCTGCAGCCAAAGCTGCGCGCGCTGGAATGGAACAGCGTGAACAACATGGTGGGGGGGCGCGTCGAACTGCTGGGCGGCGGCAACGGCTTCGACGTGATGTTCGGTATCAACCACCGCGACGCCGGTGACTATGCCACGCCGATCGGCGATGCCCTCAACAGCGGTTTCAGCTCGACGGGCGCGGACCTTGCCGTGGGATTCCGGCCCAACGCCGATTCGCGCTGGGAGCTGTCGGGGCGCTATGCACGCGTGGTCAGCAAGCGGGCCGGCGGACTGGGTGCGGCCCCCGGCGAGCCGTGGCTCAGCGTGCGCGAGGACCCGATCATCGAGCGCAACGTGCGCGTGGCCTATCAGGGCCGCAACTTCGGCGCCGTGGCCGACAGCGTGGATGCCAGTCTCTACGTGCGCGATTTCGATACCGATATCTACCAGCGCAACAGCACTTCGCCGGCGGTCACCGCCTACAACCACATCAAGGTCTACACGCCCACTGTGTGGGGTGGCCATCTGACCGCCATGAAGCAGCTGGGCGAGCATTCCCTCAGTTTTGGTGGCGATTTCTTCAACGAGAGCTTCGATGGCCGCGTGAACAGCGTGCAGCGGTACCGAAACAGCACCGGCGCGCTGGTGGCGGACACCGGATGGCGCCAGATGGAGCGCAGCGCCGACCAGACCAACGTGGGGCTGTTCGTCAATGACAACTGGCATATCAGCGAAAAATGGACGCTTTCCGGCTCGCTGCGCGGTGACATCGTAGATATCCGAATTGGCGACAGCTATGCAGGCGAAGCCGCCAGGCTGACCCAGGCCTACGCCGACAAGACCCACCCACGCCACTATGCCGTGACCGGTGGCATCGGGGCGATCTACGAGTTCGTGCCCAACTGGCAGCTGGTGGGCAACCTGAGCCGGGGCTTCCGCGCACCGTCCGGCATGAACCTGACGATCTCCAGCATCGCCGGCACCCAGCCCACGCTGCCGTCGCCGGACCTGAAGCCCGAGACCAACCTGACAGCCGAAGTGGGCGTGCGCTGGTTCGGCGAACGCGGATGGACGCGGCTGACCGCGTACCAGAGCAAGTACACGGACCTGATCACGCTGCAACGGATCGGCGCCAACCTGTACCAACGCCAGAACATTGGCAAGGCCACCATCAAGGGTGTCGAGGTCGAGGGACGCACGCAGGTCACCCCGCGCTGGAGCGTGGGCGCGTCGGCAGCCTATACCCATGCCCGCAACGACGTGAACGGCCAGCCGCTGCCGTACGTCGCGCCGCTCACCGCCAACGCGTCGCTGCGCTACGAGGGGGCTGGATGGTATGGCGAGAGCGTGGTGCGCGCATTCAAGGCCAAGAGCCAGATCGATGCGACGCAGGAGCGCCGGACGGCCGGTTACGCCATGGTCGACCTGTTCTTCGGGCTCGATGTGAACCGCGTGCTCGGCGATGGATGGCGCGACTGGAAGTTGCTGGCAGGCGTGGAAAACGTGTTCAACCAGGTGGGGCGCAATCCCACGGTGACGGAAAACCTTTCCTATCCGAACACGCTGGTGGGCAATCCGCTGGTGGAGCCCGGCAGGGCCGTGGTGCTCAAGCTGACGGCGGTGTACTGATGCGCGGCCTGACATCCGGATGGCCGGCCCTGCTGCTGGCGCCCCTTTTCCTGTTGTCGACGGCGCCAGCCGTCAGTGCGACCGAGGTCGAGGACCAGACCGGACGCCGCGTTGCCATCCCGGCCCGCGTGGAGCGCGTGGCGGCGATCCCGATTCCGATCGCCTCGATGGTCATGGCGGTGGATGGCGGTGCCAGCCGGCTGGTGGGTATGCACGCGGCCAGTCGGGCCGACTTCGAACTGGGCATGCTCGGACGCATGTTTCCCGACGCGGCGCGCATGCCGGCCCAGATCGCCGGGGAGGGGTTCGTGCCCAACGTCGAGGCGCTGGCGGCCGCAAAGGCAGACCTGGTGTTCCAGTGGGGCGATCGTGGCGACGACATTGTTCGCCCGATCCGTGACATCGGCCTGCCGGTGATCACGCTGCGCTACGGCGACAGCAGCGTGGCCGCCGGCTGGCTGCGGCTGGTTGGCGCGGGCCTGGGCAAGGCCGAGCGGGGCGAAAGCCTGGCGCGCTGGTTCGAGACCACCCGCGAGGCCATCGCCAAACGTGCTGCCGCGATGCCGGCGGCGGAGCGCCCGCGCGTGCTCTACCTGCAACGGGCGCGGTCTGGCCTGCGCGCGGCCGGCAAGGGCACCAGCATGGACGGCGATATCCGCCTGGCAGGCGGCGTCAATGTTGCGGCCGGTGTCGCGGGCTTTGCCCAGGTGGATGTCGAGCAGTTGCTGGCGTGGGACCCGCAGATCGTGCTGCTCAACAACTTCGAGCCGGGGCTGGCACCGGCCGACCTGTACGCCGACGTGCGGCTTCGTGGCCTGGCGGCAGTGCGCGAGCGCCGCATCTACAGCTATCCGCACGGCGGATTTCGATGGGACCCGCCCAGCCAGGAAACCCCGTTGACGCTGGACTGGCTGTTCAGCCTGTTCCATCCGCAACGGGCCGAGCCGGGCGTGCGGCCACGTATCGCCGAGGCCTACCGCATGCTCTACGACTATCGCCTGAGCGAGCGCGATACCGACGACCTGCTGAAGCTGGATGCCAACGGCGCCAGTGCGCACTACCGGGTGCTGTTCGGGGCGGGAGGGAAGCCATGACGCCGACCCGTCCGCTTGCCACTGTGCTGCTGCTGGCGGCACTGCCACTCATCGCCTTGTTTGCGTTGGCTGCGGGCCGCTACGCGATCGATCCCGGCACGGTGCTGCGCATTCTGTCGGCCCCGCTGCTGGGCCAGGGCGACTGGAGCCCGATGCAGGAGAGCGTGGTGCAAGGCGTGCGCCTGCCGCGCGTGCTGCTGGCGGCGCTGGTGGGTGCCGGGCTGGCCGGTGCCGGTGCGGCGCTTCAGGCGCTGTTCCGCAATCCGCTGGCCGAGCCGCAACTGCTGGGCGTGTCGTCGGGCGCGGCGTTTGGCGGCGTGCTGGCGTTGCTGATTGTCGGCGACGGCTGGCCGCTGGTTGCCAGCGCGCTGCTGTGGGGCATGTTGTCGCTGTTCGCGGTGTACTGGCTCGCGGGCGCACGCCATGGGCAGGCAGCGCACGGCGGTGGCACGGTGCTGCTGGTACTGGCGGGCATTGTGGTCAATGCGGTGTTTGCCTCCGGCGTGTCGCTGATCAAGCTGATGGCCGATCCGCAGAACCAGCTGCCGGCCATCATCTTCTGGCTGATGGGCAGCCTTGCGGCCGCCGACTATCCACGGCTGCTGCTGGCGTTGCCATGTATCGGACTGGGCCTGTTGCTGCTGTATGGACTGCGCTTTCATCTGATGGCGCTGGCGGTTGGCGAGGCCGATGCGCGCAGCCTGGGCGTGCCGGTGGCGCGCGTGCGGGTGCTGGCGCTGCTGGCGGTTGGCGTCATCACGGCGTCCAGCGTGGCCGTATGTGGCGTGGTGGGCTGGGTTGGGCTGGTGGTGCCGCACCTGGTGCGCATGAGCTGCGGCGGCGACCACCGGCGCTTCCTGCTCCATACCGTGCTGGCCGGTGCGGGTTACCTGATTCTTGTCGACACGCTGGCGCGCACGCTTACGCAGATGGAAATTCCGCTGGGGGCATTGACTGCCCTGCTGGGGGCACCGGTGTTTGCCCTCCTGATCCGCAGGCTCGGAGGCGCCGCCAATGGCTGACATCGTTTTGCAGGGCGATGGCATCGGCCATTGCTATGGCGCGCACACCGTGCTGCGTGACGTGCGCCTGCAGCTGCCCCGCGGCGCGCTGTGCGCGTTGATGGGCGCCAATGGGGCGGGCAAGTCGACGCTGCTGAAGATCCTTGCCGGCCAGCTGGCGCCGTCCGTCGGACAGGTTGGGCGGGTGGGCCGCATGGGTTTCGTGCCGCAGGAAGTGCATCCGGCCTTGCCCATGAGCGTGCTGGAGATGGTGCTGCTGGGCCGCGCCGGTGGCGTTTCGCTGCTGCGGGCACCGGGCCGTGCCGACTATGCCGCCGCCCGCGACGCGCTTGCGCGGGTAGAGGCCACGCATCTGGCAGGGCGCACCTTTCTCTCGCTGTCGGGCGGCGAGCGCCAGTTGATCGTACTGGCGCGCGCGCTGGCGGCCAATGCGGATGTGCTGCTGCTGGACGAGCCCTGCGCGGCCATGGACTGGCACAACCAGGCGCTGACGCTGCAACTGCTGGCCGAACTCGCCGCCGACGGCATGACGGTCGTGTTCAGCACGCATGCGCCCCAGCATGCGCTGGAGTTCGCCAGCCATGCGTCGCTGCTGTTCGCCGATGGCACGCACGCCTTCGGGCCGCCCGACCAGATCATGGACGAGGCCGCCTTGTCACGCCTGTACCGCGTGCCGGTGCGCCGCGTGCGGCTGAAAGGACTTCCCGACGCTGGCACGGCTGTGCCGGTATTTTCAAAACCGCTGATGGAGATTCAGGAATCATCGCTATGAACAATGTCCTGCACGTCCGTGCCATCTCTCATGAGCTGCCGGCGTTCACCGCGCTGCTGCAGGCGCGCGGCATGGTGTCCCGCTCGCTGCGCAACCTTTGCGACGCCGACTTCCTGGGCCGGCGAGCCATCCTGATCGAAGCGCATATCGATCAACGCACGTTGATGGACCACCGCGCCGTGCTGCGCACGCATCTGGACGCTGGCGGCACGCTGGTGTTCAACGGTCATCTGGTCTATCCGATCTTTGACGAACTGGCGCCCTATCGCGTGGCGGCGGGGCGCAGCGTCAAGGACCTGATCGTCGAGCGGGTGCATGCGCATCCGGTGTTCGACGGGGTGTCTTGCGACGACCTGAGTTTCCGGCGCGCCGTGGCCGGCTTCTATGGCCGGGGCGCCAATCCGGCGCCGCCGGGTGCCGTGGTACTGCATCGCCTGCAAGAGGACGGCTCGCCCCTGGACTGGGTGTGGCAGCGGCCCGCGGGCGGCCAGATCCTGATGCATGGCGGCAACACCTGCTGGATGTATCTCGACGATGCGAGCAGCGCGGCGCGCATTGGCCCGCAGCTGTTGGACTGGATCGAAGCCGGCGCGCCAGCGCTGCCCGGCAATCAAGGGGAGTAGCGCATGCGTATCGCTTTCGTGGACGGTGGCACTTATTACCATCACGCAACCTTCAACGACCCGGCGCTGCGCCGGTATTTCGATGACAACATCCATGCGCCGGCGCTGGCGCGCGCAGACCTGGCACAGGTCGATTGCCTTTACGTTGCCAGCCGGCAGAACCCGGTAGACCTGATTGCCGCACGCGATGCCATTGCAGACTTTCTGGCGGCGGGCAAGCTCGTCGTGGCCCTCGGCGAAAGCCGGGCCGATCTCTGGCTGGACGACGTGCAGTGGCGCCCGGGGGAAGTCAATTTCTGGTGGTGGCGCGAACCGGGTGCCGACTCAGGCCTGCGCGTGGGCGACGCGGGTCACGGCCTGTTCGAACGGATCAGCCTGACCGATGCCACCTGGCACCGGCATGGCGATCTGGTGACGCCGCCGGGCGCGGTGTCGGTGGTGAATACCGTCGACGGGCAGTCAGTGCTCTATGACGACGCGGCTAGTGGTCCCGGCCGGCGGATCGTTACCACGCTCGATCCTTGCTATCACCACGGCAGCTATTTCATGCCCGCCGCGTCGCGCTTCCTGCATGGCTTTCTGCCCTGGCTGAAGGACGGTGCACCGGCGCGCGCGGCGTCGGACTGACGCGACTGAAGGGACCGAAGGGACCGACGAGCAGACAACAAAACGCCCGGCGCAGCCTTGCGGCCGTGCCGGGCGGATCGAACCCGCGGGTTCGACGTTACTTCGACTTCGCGCCGTCGGTATAAGGATCGGGCTTGCTGGTCTTGGCGCCGTCGGTGTACGGATCGGGTTTGCCTACGCGTGCGCCATCGGTATAGGGGTTGTACTTGTCCGACTTGGCGCCGTCGGTGTACGGATCGGCCTTGGCCGATGGTGCCAGGTCAGTGCGGGTCGACTTGTTCGCGCCATCGGTATAGGGATCGAACTTGCCGGCCTTGGCGCCGTCGGTGTACGGATCGGCCTTGCCGGCCTTTGCTCCCTGCGAATAGGGATCGAACTGCTTGTTCTGCGCGTGCGCCAGCGGTGCCATGGCAATGGCTGCCGCCGCGACGATCAGGCTGGAAATTACTGTCTTGCTCATGGGAGCCTCGCCAGATTGGGGCGCGATTCAGGGGCCCGCCCGAGTGCGCCCATCAAGCCATCGGGCAGGCGGCATGACGCAAGCCTGGGTTTGCTGTCTCTGCAAGGATAGTCCCTGACGCTGAAACGTGCCGGCACACGGTATGCCGGTGCCGGCACGTTTGCCGGAGGTGCTAGTGGGACTTTTCCTTGCGCTCGCGCGACGTCTCGCGCACATGAACGGCCGGCACGTCGACCACATCGCCATCGGGCGTGGCGACTGCCGTCACGTCGGGCATCACGGGCATCGCCGGCAGCAGCACGGGGATGCCGAGCCAGTGGCCCCAGGCGTCCGCCCAGGCACGCTGGGTGGCCGCGCCAAGCTCCAGCATGGCGTTCATGTAGTGCATCGGAATCGACATCATCGGCATCTGGTTGGTCCACTGCCGCGCATACAGCTCCTCGGGGTCTTGGGGCAGGAAGCACGATGCCCAGTCGAACTGGGTTTCCTCGACGATCGATCGCGAGAAGTCGGCATTCAGGCCCATCATCTTCTGCCAGTTCTCAAGCAGCTTGGTGTCGAACGTGGCAAACGGCTGGAAGGCCGCCGGCGGAAACGCGAACGGCTGGAATGGCCACATGGCCCAGGGAGTCGTGGATTGGCTTTGCATGCTGGAAGGCTCCAGGTTGTAAACCAGTAAGAAAAGTGCAGTGCGATAGGTGATGCAAGCGTGCTGCAAGCGCGGGATGTGCCAGTCGATTGAACGGGTGACTGGGCGGGGTGCTGCCGGCTTCTCGTGCAGGCACCACGGCATCCCCTGGGGGCGACCACCACATCGTCATCCATGACGGACCCCCGGTCAACCGGCAGTTGTCCCGTGTCCTTCGCGATTCACGATGCATGGGTGGCACGGAAGTCGCTGGGTCTGGGCACCTATCGTGCAGGAGCCATGCGTCATGACAAAGACAGCCCAGTCATCGAAAACACCGGCAAAGACCACGCGCCATCGGCCGCATAGCGGCAAGTCGCGCCGCAAGGCACGCCGCTGGTCGCAGCGCGTGACGGACAGCAGCGACGCGATGGATCTGCAACCCGACGTGTTCAAGTCGGACTCGCCGGAAACCATTGCGAAGTCGTTGAAACAATCGGCCACGCACAGCCGGCGCCGCAAGGGCACACCGTATCAGTCCGCAATGTCCATGCTGAACTTCTACATCAACCGGGCCGGCCGCAACCTGCCCGAAGCGCGGCGCGCCACGCTGCAACGGGCCAAGAAGAAACTGCGCGAAGCATTCGGGCGCGCGTAGCTGGCGTCACATCTTGCCGGGTCACATGGCACATGCCGTTGCGCCACAGGCACAATACGGGCTGAAGATTCAGGCGGATCGTGACCGGGAGGGGAAATGGAACTGCGGCAACTGCGCTACTTCGTACACGTGGTGGAGCTTGGCAGCATGGGGCAGGCGGCCCAGCGGCTGGGCGTGGTCACGTCTGCGCTGAGCCAGCAGATCAGTCGCCTGGAGAGCGAGTTGTCCACACGGCTGCTGCAGCGCACGTCCACGGGTGTGGTGCCTACCGATGCCGGGCTGGCGTTCTGGCGCCAGGCGCAGCTGGCACTGCGCCACGCCGACGATGCGGCGCATGCGGCGCGTACGGCACGGCTGTCGGGCCATGTCAGCGTGGGCATGGCGCCCAGCACGCTGGCCGTGCTGGGGCCGGCGTTCATGCTGGCGATGCGCGACCGCTATCCCGATATCCGCATGCATCTGGTGGAAAGCCTCTCCGGCGCCCTGGCGACGATGATCGGGGCGCGGCAGCTCGACCTTGCCGTGCTGTTCCAGCTGGAGCCGGGACAGCGCTGGAGCAGCATGCCGCTGCTGGAAGAGCGCCTGTTCGTGATTGCCCGGCCGGACCAGCCGGGCCTTCCGGACGCGAAGACAATGCACCTGGACGCCATCGGCGACCTGCCGCTTATCCTGCCAAGCGGCGCCCACGGGCTGCGCGCGGTACTCAATGCGGCATCTGCACGCAACCAGCGGCCACTGAATGTGGTCGCCGAAATCGATGGCCTGGCGATGCTGATGGATGCCGTGCGCGCCGGTATCGGCGCCACCATCCAGCCGGGCGCGGCCGTGGCACGCCATCTGGGCGACCCGCTGACGCTGATCGAGATTGTCGATGCCGGGGTGAGCCGCCCCAACATGCTGGTGAGCCTGTCAGACGACGAACTGTCTCCCGCAGGGCTTGCGGCGCGCAGCGTGCTGGAGCAGGTGGCGCGCGAACTGGTGACGGCAGGCCGGTGGCCCGGGGCTACCCTTCACAAATCCTGAACACCGTCTGCCGGGTCGGGGCTGGCGCACACGACGCACGCCCCGTAGAGTCGGGGAATTCGAACGATTCCAACGATTCCCGCAGGAGACTCGCATGATCCCACGCATGCCGCGCCGCATCGCGCTGAAGGCGCTCGGCACCATGGCCCTGGCTGCCGCCATCCCGGCCTCTTTTACCACTGCTGCCTTGGCCGCCGATGCATGGCCGTCCAAGCCGATCACGCTGGTCGTCCCGTTCGCGTCGGGTGGCACCACCGACATCATCGGGCGTGCCGTAGGCCAGCGGCTGGGCGAGGCGCTGGGCCAGCCGGTGGTGGTCGACAACCGGCCCGGCGCCGGCGGCACGATCGGCGGGGCGCTGGTGGCGCGCGCCAATCCTGACGGCTACACGTTCCTGCTGGCGACGGTGGCGCACACGATGGCGCCCGGCATCTACAAGACGCTGCCCTACGACTTCCAGAAAGACCTTGAACCGATCGGCATGGTGGCGCTGACGCCGAACGTGCTGATCGTGAACCAGTCGATTCCGGCCAAAAACGTGCAGGAACTGGTGGCCTATATCAAGGCCAATCCGGGCAAGGTCAACTACGGTTCGGCCGGTATCGGCAGCACCGAGCACCTGTCGGGCGAGCTGTTCCGCGCGTCCACGGGCACCGATATCGCGCACGTGCCCTACAAGGGCGGCGCGCCGATGATGACCGACCTGATCGCGGGCCAGATCCAGATGGCGATCGAGACCAGCCCGTCGGCCAATCCGCATATCAAGAGCGGCAAGGTCAAGGCGCTGGCGGTGACGTCTGCCAAGCGCTCGGCCGCCTATCCGGGCGTGCCGACCGTGGCGGAAAGCGGCGTGCCTGGCTACGAAGTGACCACCTGGTACGCGCTGATGGCCCCGCATGGCACGCCCGAGGCAGTCCGCCAGCGCATGAGCGCCGAACTCGCCAGGGTGCTGAAGCAGCCCGACGTGCAGAAGCGATTCGACGAACAGGGCGTGACCGCCGGCGACATGACGCCGCAACAGCTGGCGGGCTTCATCAAGACCGAAACCACCAAGTGGACCAAGGTGGCGAAGGATTCTGGCGCAAAGGCCGAATAAGCCGGATCCGGCCGAGTCTGGGGCCCGAATCTGGGGCCGCCGCCGCGCCCTTACATCGCGCGGCGGATTTCCGATACCCCGAACGCCGCCAGCGCCAGCCCGACCACCCTGTCGATCCACTGGCGCAGTCGCGTGCCCAGCGCATGGCGCGCCCCCGTGACCATCGCCACCAGCACGCACCACCAGGCGATCGATCCACAGAACACCCCCAGCACCGTGGTCATGGCGATGGTCGTCGAGAACGGCCCGCGCGGCGCCAGCGTGGCGAACAACGCGGCAAACATGATGATGGTCTGCGGGTTGGTCAGCGTCAGCAGGAAGGCGCTGGCGAATGCACGCAGCCCCGACCCGTTGCCGCGCAACGTGGCTACCTGTTCGGTCGGTTTCTGGAAGAACGTGCGCAGTCCCAGGTAGAGCAGGAACAAACCGGCGGCGACATGCAGCGGCTTGTCGTAGGCCAGCATGAATTGCGACACCCCCACCAGCCCCAGCGCGGCCACCAGGCCATACGCGGCATCGCCACAGGCAATGCCAAAGCCGATCGACAACCCGGCGCGCGGGCCATCGGTCAGGGTGCGGCGAATGCACAGCATCCCCATCGGGCCGACCGGCGCGGCAACGGCCAGGCCAACGCCGGCGGCAGTCAGGAAAAGGGCAGGCAGGGACATGAAGGGGGCTCGATCGTTATTGGTATGGTCTGCCGATTCTAGCGTCTAGGCCGCCGCAGGGGCCACGCCGCGCGCCAGCACCTGCGCCAGTTCCACCGCCGGCACCGGGCGGCCGAACAGCCAGCCCTGGCCGTAGTCCACGCCCTGCGCCCGCAGGAAATCGGCCTGGGCACGGTCCTCGATGCCTTCGGCCACCAGTTGCAGCCCCAGCGACTGCGCCATGGCGATGATGTGCGGCGCCACGGTGCTCGACGCGGCCTCCTGGCCGATGGTGTCGACAAAGGACTTGTCGATCTTCAGCGCGTCGACCTTGAAGCTCTGCAGGTACGACAGGCTGGAGTACCCCGTGCCGAAGTCGTCGATATAGACCGGATGGCCCGCGTCGCGGAATGCCTGGATCGTGTCGCGCGCCACGTCCGGTTCCAGGAAGCCGCGCTCGGTGGCCTCGATGCGGATCTGGTCGGGCGAAATGCCGGTGCCGCGCAGGCGCGCGGTCAGCACACCCAGGAAGCGGCGGCTCTTCAGGTCTTCGGCGCCGACATTGATCGATACGTAGAACGACGGATGCCGGCGCAGCAGCGTGCCAAGCTCGGCCAGCACGATATCGAGCACCTGGTCGGTGATCTGCTGGATCAGGCCGGCGTTCTCCGCCATCGGGATGAACAGGTTGGGGCGCACCAGCCGGCCGTGCCGGCGCCAGCGGACCAGCGCCTCGACGCCCACGCACTGGTTGTCGGCCAGCGAGACGATGGGCTGGTAGTGGACGGCCATCTCGTGGCGCCGCACCGCCCCGCGCAACTCGCCTTCCAGGCTGAAGCGGCGCGTGGCGCGGCGCCAGACCAGGAGGCCTAGCGGCACGCCGGCCGCCAGGCCAACCCCCAGGCCCCCGACCAGCAGCGCCTTCCAGTTGGTCAGCAGCGCCGCACGCGGCGCCAGCACCACCACCGCCAGCGGCATCGTGCGCGACTTGCGCAGGACGATCGACGCGTCGTCGTCGCTCGCGGCATCGCCGCCCGATCCGTAGGCGTGATCGGCATAGGCGCGTTGCAGCCGCGCAAGATTCGCACCCTGCGACGCCGCGAAGATGCGTCCGGCGTCGGTCTGCACGGCGGCCAGCATGCGCGATTCGCGGTCCACCACGTCGACAAAGGTCTGCGGGTCGAGCCCGACATAACTGCCATTGCGACCCAGCAGCATCGAGCGGCGTGGCGCGGCAAACGGGTTGGGCTGGTCGAACCAGTAGTCCAGGCCGTCGGGCGTGCGCCAGTCGGGCGGCGGCAGGATGAACTGGTCGGCCTGCACGGCGCCCAGCAGGGCCGAGCACAGCCGCTTGCCGCCCCGGTAGGCGCCGGCGTCCTGGATATGGCGATAGGTATAGGTGATGCGCCGCATCTCCACCAGATGCGATGACGAGCAGGGGTCCTCGCGCAGCGATTCCAGGTCCTGCAGCGCGTTGAGTGCCTGGGTCATGACCGTTTCGGCGCGCGTGACGGCCGCGTCGGCGAACACGCTCAATTGCTCGGATTCGCGCCGGCTGGCTTCGAGCTGGGCCATGAACACGCCGATCCCCACCGGGAACAGCGTGGCCATCGTCGCCAGCGCGATCGTCACAACCAGGAACCAGCTGCGCTGCATCGGGAGCCCTCAGGAGAGTGCGCCGCGGAGGGCGCCCACGGCGCTGTGCGCGCCGTCCCATTCACAAACCGGATTTGACAGTGTTGACAGTTGTTGCCTGATACCTGGAGTGGGGTCTTGCGTTGCTGCACCACAAAATCACGCGCCTGCTCTGGGGAGCATAGCTAACAATGGCCGCTCATGTCTGATACTTTGAGACTGTTTTTGCAATTTCCAACGACGACATGGCGGGGGCTGCCCCAGCGGCAACATGGCCCTGACCACAGGGTAAGGGATATTCGCCTACGCCCGAATTCATCCCGATGGAGGGTTGGGGAGCGTCGTCGCAGTGGCGCAAGCCCGACATGCCACGGATTCACAGGAGCCACCATGAAAGATACCGACGCGGCGCGCCCGACCTGGCGCTTCGACCACCTGAACCTCTCCGCCGGCAGTCACAAGGTGCTGGAAGACTTCTTTGGCGGCGTCATGGGCCTGCAGCCGGGCTACCGGCCGCCGTTCCCGTTTCCGGGCGCGTGGCTATATGCCGGCGATCAGGCCGTGATCCACGCCGTGGACGACACCGGGCTCGATGCGGGGTCGGGCGCACTGCAGCTGGGCCATATCGCGTTTCGCAGCGACGGGCCGGCGGCGCCGGTCATCACCCAATTGCGTGACGGCCCGTGGCCGTTCCGCGTGGCCCGCGTGCCGGCGGACAACACGCTGCAGATTTTTGTATCGCTGCCAGGCGGGCTGGTGATCGAGCTGGACATGCCCGACGACGGCACGGTGCCAGCAGGCCGCTGAAGCGGCCGGGGCTGCTAGGACTTGATGCCTGGCACCATGGCGGCCACGCGCGCGTCGCCGTCCAGCGCCGCATGCGGGCCGTGGCCCGGCGGAGATCCGGGGGGAGATCCCATCGGGGGGCCATCTGCTGATCCCGGTGATCCCGGCGATCCCGGCGGGCCGGGCGGGAACGATTCGCGGGGCGCCGTCACTGCCGGGTCCACCACCAGCATCAGCGTGGCGATATAGCGGTCCTTTGCCTCGCGCACGGCGCCAAATACCGTGTCGCCGGCCCGCAGCGCGATGCCGTCGTTGCTGTTCAGCGTCTCGCGCAGCCGCTTGCGGCGGTAGGCCGGCAGCTGCGTGTACAGGTACTCGTTGAGCGCATCGGGCAGAAAGCACTGCGTGGTCAGCAGCGTGCGGCGCCCGTCGATCACCTTCATGTGCAGGTGCGTGGCGCGGCCTTCATACCAGCCCGGATAGATGGTGCGGAACGCGGCCACGCCATCGGCGCCCACAGGCTGGCTGCCGCGCAGGTAGGTCTGGCCTTTGGTGGACACCCGCTGGCCGTGATCGTCGAACTGGCCGGCATAGCCCGAGTACACGCCCGCGGCGTTGCAGTGCCACAGATCCACGCGCTTGCCGGCCATGGGCCGGCCGTGCACATCGACCACCGTAAAGCGGATATCGAGCGGCACGCCCGACTGTCCCTCGGTAATGTCCTGGCGGACCTTGCCTGCATCGAAGTAGAACGGCCCCTCGGTGGTCTGTGCCGTCAACGGGAGCGGGGTGGCGGTGGGCAAGGCCTGCGCGCCGGCAGATGCCGGGCGCGACAGCGTGACCAGTCCGGCGCCGCCGAGGGCGGCCAGCAGATGCCGGCGGCGCGAGGTGGATGGCGGCTGCGAAGAATTTGCGGACATCGCATCTTCCATCAGGAAATGAGATGTCCAGTGTAGCGCCGGGCCGTGGGCGGCAGTATTTCCGCTCTGTGTCGACCCGGCTACGCTTTTTTGACGGCAGCCGCCGGGCTGCCGCGCCTCAGATGGCCGACTTCAGGACCGCGCCGGTGGCGAAGAAGCTCTCCAGGTTGTCGAACACCAGCCCGGCCATTGCCGCGCGGGTCTCGTGCGTGCCGCTGGCAACGTGCGGCAGCAGCACGACGTTATCCAGGCCGAACAGCGCTTCGGGCACCTTCGGCTCATGCTCGAACACGTCCAGGCCGGCACCGGCAATACGCTTGTGCGTCAGGGCATCGACCAGCGCCGCTTCGTCGACCACGGTGCCGCGCGCGATATTGATCAGGTAGCCCTGCGGACCCAGCGCCTTCAGCACATCGGCAGACACCAGGTGGCGCGTCTCGGGGCCGCCCGATGCCGCGATCACCAGGAAGTCGGCCCATTCGGCCAGTGCCTGCAGCGACGGCTCGAAGCCGTGGGGCACGCCATCCTGCGCCTTGCGGCCGAAGTAGCGCACTTCCATGTCGAAGCCGGTGGATCGTTTGGCGATGACCCGGCCGATGCGGCCCATGCCGACGATGCCCAGACGCTTGCCGCTGACACGCGTGGTCAGCGGATACGGGCCCTTGAGCCAGTCGCCACGGCGCACATGGCGGTCGGCGGCGCTGACCTGGCGCGCCGCGTCCATCAGCAGCGCAAACGCGGTATCGGCCACGCAGTCGTTGAGCACGTCGGGCGTGTAGCCCACGGCAATGCCCCGCGCGCGGGCAGTGTCCAGGTCCAGCTTGTCCAGGCCGACGCCAAAGCTGGAGATCACGCGCAGGTTCGGCAGCGTGGCAAGCATCGCGGCGTCAACGCCGGTGGCGGCGCGCGTGGTCATCGCCACGAACTCGCCACCGTGCTGCGCCAGATACGCGGCGGGGTCGCCTTCGGCCCAGAGGGGATGCACGTCGAAATGCTCGGCCAGACGGGCTTCGGTCTGTTCCGGGAGCCGGCCATGCTGCAGGAGGCGGGGTTTCATGCGAGAAGAGTCCTTTTGTTATGGAAATGTCCGGGCGCGCGATCAGTCGGCGCTCAGGTGATTATCGGCGATGATCCTTGCGTAACGCTTGCGGTCGTTGGCGATGGTCTCGGCAAACTGCTGCGGCGTGCTGCCTACCGGAATCGCACCCTGTTCGATCAGTTGCTTCTTGACCTCGGGCATGGCGACCACCTTCTTCACGTCGGCCGCGATCTTGTCGACGATGTCTTTCGGCGTGCCGGCGGGCGCCAGCAGGCCCACCCACGAGCCGGACTCGGCGTTCTGGATGCCGGCCTCGGCCAGCGTGGGCACATCCGGCATCGACGGCGAGCGCACACTGCCGGTCACGGCCAGCGCACGCAGCTTGCCGGCCTTCACGTGGCCGGTGGTTTCCAGGATCGACGCGAACAGCATGTCGACGTTTCCGGCCATCAGGTCGGTCATGGCCGCGCCGCCGCCCTTGTAGGGCACGTGCAGCATGTCGGTGCCGGTGGCGGCCTTGAAGATCTCGCCAGACAGGTGCGGCGAGCCGCCTGTGCCCGAGCTGGCGAACGTGAGCTTGCCGGGCTTGGCCTTGGCCAGCGCCACCAGTTCCTTCGGTGTTTTGGCGGGCAGGCCCGGCGTGACCACCAGCGCGAACGGCAGCTCGGCCATCATCGTCACGGGCACGAAGCTGTCCGGCTTGTAGTTGAGCTTCTTGTACAGGAACGGGTTGATCGACTGCGTGCCGACATTGCCAGCCACCAGCGTGTAGCCATCGGGCTTGGCGCGCGCGGTCAGTTCCAGGCCGACATTGCCGGCCGCGCCAGGGCGGTTGTCCACCACCACCGGCTGGCTCCAGATCTGCGACAGCCGCTGTGCCACGAGCCGCGTGCCGATGTCGGTGCCGCCGCCGGGCGTGAACGGCACGATGATGGTAACGGGCCTGGTCGGCCATTCGCCCTGGGCGTGGGCGCCAAAGGCAGCGGTCACGGCCAGGGCCGCGGCGGCGATGCGGGCAATCTTCAACATGGGTTTGTCTCCGGAATTGTTATAGGCAGGTGGGTCTGGGCCGATCGCGTCAGCGTCCCTTGGCCTTGCGCCACGCGGCGAAATCCGCGCGCGCCTGTTCGGTGGTTGGCGGATAGAGCCCGATGATCGAGCGGCCGTTGCGTACTTCCTCGGTCACGAAGTCTTCGAACGCGGTCATTTCCACGGCTTCGGCGGCAATCTCCTCGGCGATGTGCCAGGGAATGACGACCACGCCTTCGGCATCGCCCACCATCACGTCGCCCGGAAACACCGCCACGTCGCCGCAGCCGATCGGCACGTTGAATTCCAGCGCCTGGTGCAGCGTCAGGTTGGTGGGAGCCGACGGACGATGGTGGTAGGCGGGCATTGCCATCTGCGCGATCTCGGGCGAATCGCGGAAGCCGCCATCGGTGACGATGCCCGCGCCGCCGCGCTGCATCAGCCGCGTGACCAGGATCGATCCGGCCGATGCGGCACGGGCGTCCTTGCGGCTGTCGATCACCAGCACGGCACCGGGCGGGCACTGCTCGATGGCCTGGCGCTGCGGATGGTTCGGGTCCTGGAACACGGTGATGGGGTTCAGGTCTTCGCGGGCCGGGATATAGCGCAGCGTGAATGCTTCGCCGACCATCGTGCCGGCGTCAGGGTTGAGCGGGCGCACGTCCTGGATGAACTGGTTGCGCAGGCCGCGCTTGAACAGCGCGGTACAGATCGTGGCGGTGCTGACGGTCTTCAGCGCGTTGCGCAGGCTGGAACTGAGCGGGGTCATGGGGGTAGCCTCAGTAGATGCTCGGTTCGCCCACGGGCTCGCCGAAGTCGGTTTGCAGGAAGTCGAAGTCGCAGCCGTCGTTGGCCTGGCGAACGTGGCGCGAGAACATGTAGCCGTAGCCGCGCGCATAGCGCGGGGGCAGCGGCGTCCATGCGGCGCGCCGCGCGGCCAGTTCTTCGTCGGACACCTCCAGGTGGATGCTGCGCCGGTCGATGTCGACCGAAATCAGGTCGCCCGTCTTCACCAGCGCGAACGGCCCGCCGATGTAGGCCTCGGGCGCCACGTGCAGGATGCAGGCGCCATAGCTGGTGCCGCTCATGCGCGCGTCTGACATGCGCAGCATGTCGCGCACGCCCTGTTTCACGAGTTTTTTCGGAATCGGCAGCATGCCCCACTCCGGCATGCCGGGGCCGCCCTGCGGGCCGGCGTTGCGCAGGATCAGGATGTGGTCGGCCGTGACATCGAGGTTCTCGTTCTCGACGGCGGCCTTCATCGACGGATAGTCGTCGAACACCAGCGCCGGGCCGGTATGTTTGAAGAAGCGCTTCTCGCAGGCGCTGGGCTTGATCACGCAGCCGTCGGGCGCGATATTGCCGCGCAGCACGGCCAGTGCGCCTTCCTGGTACAGCGCGTTCTCGCAGGTGCGGATCACGTCGTCGTTGTGGACTTCGGCGCCGGCAATGTTCTCGCCCAGCGTGCGACCCGTGACGGTGGGCGTGTCGAGATGGAGCTTGTCGCCGATGCGGTTCATCAGCGCCGGCAGGCCCCCGGCGTAGAAGAAGTCCTCCATCAGGTATTTGTCGCCGCTGGGCCGGATGTTGGCGATCACGGGTACATGGCGGCTCATGCGGTCGAAGTCGTCCAGGCCGATGTCATGGCCGGCGCGACGCGCCATCGCAATCACATGGATGATGGCGTTGGTGGAGCAGCCCATCGCCATGGCTACCGCAATCGCGTTTTCGAACGACTCGCGTGTCTGGATGCGCTTTGGCGTCAGGTCTTCCCAGACCATGCCGACGATGCGCCGGCCTGCTTCGGAACACATGCGGATGTGGTTGGCGTCGGCCGCCGGAATCGACGAGGCACCGGGCAGCGTCATGCCGATGGCCTCGGCAATCGCGGTCATGGTGCTGGCCGTGCCCATCGTCATGCAGGTGCCGTGGCTGCGCGCAATGCCGCCCTCGATGCCGATCCACTCGGTCTTGCTGATATTGCCGGCGCGGCGCTCGTCCCAGAACTTCCAGGCGTCGGAGCCAGAGCCAAGAACCTGGCCCTTGTAGTTGCCACGCAGCATCGGGCCGGCGGGCACGTAGATGGCCGGCACGCCAGCGCTGGTGGCGCCCATCAGCAGGCCAGGCGTGGTCTTGTCGCAGCCGCCCATCAGCACGGCGCCGTCGATCGGATGCGAACGGATCAGCTCCTCGGTCTCGATGGCGAGCAGGTTCCGATAGAGCATGGTGGTCGGCTTGACCGAGCTTTCGGACAAGGAAATGGCCGGTAGCTCCACGGGAAAGCCACCGGCCTGCAGGATGCCGCGCTTCACGTCTTCCACGCGCTGTTTGAAGTGCGAGTGGCAGGGGTTGATGTCGGACCACGTGTTGATGATGGCGACGAGCGGCTTGCCCATCCATTCATCGGGTGCGTAGCCCATCTGCATGATCCGCGAGCGATGCCCGGACGAGCGCAGGTCGTCGGGCGCGAACCAGCGCGCGCTGCGCAGCTGGTCCGGCGTCTTTTTTTGTGCCGTCATCGTTGTCTCCACCTTTGAATCCTGCCAGTCGCCTAGTTGTACGACGACTGGGGTTTTGGGAATTAAAGCACTAATATATTAGTACGTCAACGCGGGGATTTCCGCGGCGCTTCGGCTAGAATCGCGCCGAACATTCCAGTCATTTACGCATGGCCGCCACGCTACCCAACCCTTCCGCGCAGTTCCAGTTCGACCGTACGCGCCAGGCGGCGCCGCAGGTGTTCGAGCATATGCGGGACCAGATCATCTCGATGGCGCTGCCGCCGGGCACGGTGCTGTCGCGCCCCGAACTGGCGCTGCAGTACGGCATCAGCCAGACGCCCGTGCGCGATGCGCTGATGCGGCTGGCCGAAGAGGGGCTGGTCGATGTGTTTCCGCAGCACGCCACCCGCGTCAGCCGTATCGATGTGGCGTTGGCGCGGCAGGCGCATTTCCTGCGCCGCTCGGTGGAGGTGGAAATCGTCCGGACCCTGGCGGGCGCGCCCGATCCGGCTCTGGTGGAACGCCTGCGCGCCACGGTGGCGCGCCAGCAGCGGATGCTCGAACTCGACGATCTGGCCGAGTTCACCGCCAACGACCAGTATTTCCATCGGCAGCTCTACGAGGCCGCCGCCGTGCCCGACCTGTTCGGGCTGGTACGCCGCCAGAGCGGGCATCTGGACCGCTTGCGCCGGCTGCACCTGCCCATTCCGGGCAAGGCCAACGCGGTGCTGCGCGACCATACGGCGATTGTCGACGCGATTGCCGATGGCAATCTGGCCGCGGCCGAGACCGCGCTGCGTGACCACCTGACCGGCACGCTTGCCAACGTCGAGGAAATCCGCTCGCGCTTCCGCGATTACCTGCGCTGACGCTCCCGCCCGCCAGGCCGGATTTGGCCGGGGCGTTTGTTTTTGGCAACGGCCAGCCCGCCATCTACCCACCCCATGGGTAATGACGCCATCCGCGCATTCGTCAATGACGAAGAATTTGTCAATTGCTGGTGGAAATTGATAGATTCCAGATGTATTTACTGCCGGGTAGACCGAGATGTCCGCCAGAGTCACCATTACCAGCAGCGATCAACTGGGGCAGGTGCTCCAGGGCGCGCGCAAGATCGCCGGCCTGACCCAGGCCGACGCCGCCGCACGGCTGGCCATCAGCCAGAGCCGCATCTCCCATATGGAACTGAATCCGGAGACCATCAGCGTGGCGCAGTTGCTGGCGCTGCTGGGAGCCTACGACATGGATCTGCACATCGAGCCGCGTGCCGTGCGCGATGCGTTGCTGGAGAAGCTCGATTGGTAGCCCGGCGCGCGGCAGCCTGTGCCGCGTCCGGCCAGTCAGGGCAGGTAGCCCAGCAGCTTCCACCAGAAGTAATCCAGCGGCAGCAGCACCACGAGCGTGATGGCCGCCATGGTCAGGCAAAGCCGTGTGCCGTGGCGCAAGCCCACGCCGCCAAGCTGCATCGCGATCACGATCGGCGGTGACTGGTAGGGGAAGAACACCGTCGAGAACACCGGCACCTGCAGCATCAGCACCGATTCCAGCGGCAGCCCCGTGGCATTGGCCAGGTCGCGTGCCAGCGGCGTGAGCACGGCGGGCAGCGCGGGCAGCGTCGACATCATGCCCAGTACCGCGCCCATGGCCCCGATGGTGCCCACGTTGGCCGCCGTATGGCCCGGCGTCAGCGGCAGCACATGCAGCAGCCCGGCACTGATGGCGCTGCCCAGCCCCGTGGATTCCACCACCGCCCCGAGCCCCAGAAAGCCGGCCACGTAGATCAGCGGCACCAGGTGAACCTGCTCGGTCAGCGCCTTGGGCGACACCAGGCCGATACCGGGCAGCAGGCAGACGATGCACGCGGCCAGCGAAATCCAGGCCGGCGAGATGCCATGCCACGCATCGGTGGCGAACCCGGCCACCGCCAGCGCCAGGATGACGGCCAGCACGCGCTCCTGCGCACCCATCGCGGTCTGCATGGCGGGCGGCTGGGCCGGCATCGGGCCGTTTTCCGGAAACAGCTTGCAGATCACCCAGATCAGCACCACGGTCTTCAGCGCGCCCAGCACCGGGAAATGCAGCAGCAGGTAGCTGCCGTAGCTGAGGTTGATGTGATAGAGCGAACTGGCCGCACCCAGCAGCACGCTATTCGGGATATTGGCCGGCAGGATGGTGGTGGGCGGCATGTAGCTGGCCGCGGCGACGGTCATCACCATGCCGATGCGGCCGTTCGATCCGGCGGCAAAGCCCAGCCGGTCGGCCAGCGCCAGCACGATCGGCATCAGCAGCAGCACGCGGCCCGTGGTGGAGGGCATCAGGAACGCCAGACCCACCGCGCTCAGCGCCACCGTGGTGATCACCTGGGGGTAAGTGCCCACCCGCTTGTGGAAGATGATGTCCGCCAGCCGCAGCGCCAGGCCGGTGCTGCGCAGGGCCACGCCAGTCACGGCGCCGCCGAACATCAGCCACCATGCCGTCGACGTGAATCCGGAGAACACCACCGTTGGCGGCGCGATATGGAAGACCACGGCGGACAGGAAGAACAGCAGCGTGGCCGTGGGCTCCGGCAGCACGCCGACGGCCCAGCAGGAAACCGTGGACAGTACCAGCGCGCCGGCCCAGATCAGCGCGGGCGGGGCATGCAGGGCGCTGCCGGCGATCCAGACGGCGCTGACGCAGGCGCCGATCAGCAGCGCGGCAC
>NZ_BBQI01000128.1 GCF_001652915.1 Cupriavidus sp. D384 | reverse complement strand
CAGCGGCGCGGCAGGGATCGAATCGGCGGGGCGGCCCGCCAGTGGCGCGGGTTTGGGGGGCGAAGGGGGTGACGGGGGCGTCGGGGGTGTGGTTTCGGGACGTGCTTCGGCGCGGCCGGGTGTGGCTGACATCTTGGATCTGTCTCGCGAGCGGGGCCGGTCGCATGAGGCGCCGATCCTGTTTTATGAGCAAATGTGCTGAGCCGCTATCGTATGGTTGTCTGCTGAAGCAGGCAACTGCCGCGCGCTGGTCAGCGTGTCTTGCGGAAGGTCAGGTTGATGCGCTCGCTGCCGGTAAGTGCGTGATCACCTGCGGCCAGCGGCGCAATGCCGTGGAATACCAGCCGCGACGGGCCGCCCCAGACCACCACGTCGCCATGCGCCAGCCGCACCCTGGCCGGACGATCCGCCCTGCGCAGGCCACCCCAGAGAAAGATGGCAGGCAGGCCCAGCGACACCGACACGATCGGCGCGCGCAGATCCAGTTCATCGCGATCCTGATGCAGGGAAAGCCGCGTGCCGGGCAGGTACCGGTTGATCAGGCACGCGTCGGGTGCGAAACCGGGGTAGCCGGCAGCGTCGGCGGCGTCCAGCGCCAGCTTGCTGAAGGCGCCGGGCATGCCCGGCCAGGGCCGCCCTGTATCGGGATCGAGCGGGTCATAGCGATAGCCGGTGCGATCGGACACCCACCCCCGCTCGCCGCAATTGGTCATCGCCACCGACATCCGCAGCCCTCCCGGCGTGATCAGGTGCCGGAACGGTGAGCCGGCGCTGACTTCGGCCACCGCCTGCAGCAGCGCAGGCCCCATATCGCGCGCAAAACCGCGCAGGACGACAGCACCCGGCGCCAGCGGCTCGACGGCAGGCGGCGTATCGGGATCGGCAGGAAGGGCGTCGAAGAGGTCGAAAGTCATGGCGGCCGCACATCAGGGCGGAGAACGCCCTCAATTTAGCGTATTTGCGCCTTCCCCATTCCCTCCAGCAACGCCTTGTGAAATGCCGCCGGGTCCTGCATCTGCGGCGCGTGGCCCATTTCGGGGAATTCCACCAGTGTCGTGTTCGGGATGGCCTTTGCCGTGGCCTTTGCCAGTTCCGGATAGCGGCCCAGCTTCGGCTGCACGTCGGCCGGGGCGGCGTCCTTGCCGATGGCCGTGGTGTCCTTGTCGCCAATCATCAGCAGCGTAGGCGCCTGGATGGCGCCCATCTCGTAGACCACGGGCTGGGTGTAGATCATGTCGTAGAGCAGGGCGGAATTCCATGCCACGATCTGCTTGCCCGGGCCGCGGTACATGCCGGCCAGCATCTGCACCCAAGGCTCGTATTCCGGCTTCCACTGGTTCACGTAGTAGGTGGACTTCTCGTAGTTGCGGATGCGGTCGGCCGTGGTGTTCAGCTCGCGCGCGTACCACTGGTCCACCGAGAGTGATGGCACGCCCTTGGCCTTCCAGTCCTCGAGCCCGATCGGGTTCACCAGCACCAGCTGCCTGGTCTCCTGCGGATACATCAGCGCGTAGCGCATGGCGAGCATGCCGCCCGTGGAGTGGCCCATCACGGTGACATCGCGAATGCCGATCGACGACAGCAGGTCATGCGTGTTGCGAGCCAGTTGCTGGAACGTGTACTGGTAGTGCGCGGGCTTGGTCGACTTGCAGAAGCCCACCTGGTCCGGCGCCACCACGCGGTAGCCCGCGCTGCTGAGCTGGCGGATGGTTTCCTGCCAGGTGGCGCCGCAGAAGTTCTTGCCATGCAGCAGCACCACGGCGCGGCCGTTCGGCTTCTCGGGTTTGACGTCCATGAAGGCCATCTCGATGGGCTGGCCCTGGGACGAGAACTTGTAGCGCTGGACCGGATAGGGGTAGTCGAACCCTTCCAGCTCCGGGCCGTAGGCGGGCCCGCTATCGGCCGGCTCGGCCGCGTGGGCCAGCGGGGCCAGGGTGGCGGTCAGCGCGAGGGCGGCGAGCAGGAGGGGGCGAACGCGGGACGGGCGAGAGCTGGGCATGGTCAATGGCCGGAGGTGTGAACGGTGGAGTGGGCAGCGGAGTGGACGGGTCAGGTTGACGCGAGGTAACCATATCGTCGCTCAAATGACCGCGCCTTGCGCGCTTTAGTTCCGGGTCGCCAGCATGAAAAAAGCCCGCCGTCCATCCCGCAAGGCGGGAGAGAGGGCGGGCTTTCCGGGGGCGGAAAGGCCTGTGACGTCAGGCGAACGTATCCACCTCGCCACGTGCCAGCGTGCGCGGTGCGCGCGGCGTGGCAGGGGCGGCCGGTGCCGCCGTATCGTTGCCGAAGCCGGTGGACTGGCCGAAGCTGCCCCCGTTGCCGGCCTGGCGTTGCTGCTGCTGTTGCTGGCCGCCCGAGTTGGCCTGCGCAAAGCTGTCGGCGCCCACCGAGGTCTGGCCCAGCTGGATGCCTGCTTCGGCCATCGACGTGCGCAGGTGCGGCAGCGCGGCTTCCACGGCGGCGCGTACGGCCTGGTGCGGCGATACGAACTGTGCCTGGGCCTGATCGTTGACCACGTTCAGCACCACCTTCAGCGGGCCCAGGTTGGGCGGATTCAGGTCGAGTTCGGCGGTCTGGTTGCCCTGGGTCGACAGGCGCACCATCTGCTGGCCCAGCGCCTGCGACCACTGGCTGTCGCCGACATTCGGGGCGATGACCGGGCGCGCGGCGGCTGCGGCGGCATTGGCCTGAGCAGCCTGCGCCGGCGTTTGCGCGGCGAGTGCCGATGCCATGGTGGCCGCGCTGCTGGCGTTGGTGGCGCCTGTGTCCACGCCTTCACCGGTGCGTGCGCTGGCCTGTGCGGCGGCGAACGGCGTGACCGGCGCCTGCGCCGGCTGGTTGCCTTGAGTGTTGTCGGCCGGCGCCAGGGCGGGCTGGTTCTGATGGCCCAGGTTGGCATGCTGCTGGCCGGCACCCTGGCCGCGTGCGTCCTGCGCGGCGGCCTGGGCCGGCGCCGCGACCGTGGCGGCGATCTTGTCCGCCGTGGTCGGGGCGTTGTTCTGCAGCGCGGCGCGTTGCTGGGCGATCAGCGCCAGCGTATCGGTCGGGCTCGCGGTGGTGCCCTTTGCGGCGATGTCGACGGTGGCGGCTGGCAGCTTGGCGTCGGCCTGCGCCTGCAGGGCTGCGGCATCGGCGGCCGGATCGGCTGCCGTGGTGGCCGTGGCGGCGGCCGTTGCAGCGGCTGCGGCGGCCGCGCCCTGGCCGGACGGCAGTGCCGGCAGGCCATTGATCGCGCCGGCATCGATGCCGGCCGTGCTGCCGGCGGCGGGCGCCTGCGGGGCCGGGGGCTGCGTCAGCAGCGCAGCGGCGGCCAGCGCAGCGGCAGCGGCGGCGGCGTCGCCCGATGCGGTGTCGTCGGTCTTGCCGTCCTGTGCGTCATCGGATTTCGTGCCCGGCTTCGCGGCAACCTTGCCGGTGTCCTTCTGCGGCAGCGCGTTGTTGGCGGCGGGCTGCTGCGGCTTTTGCGCGGCACTGTCCTTCGATGCGTCGGCCTGCTTGCTGTCCTTGGCCGGTACCTTCACCTGCGCGGCGGCCGGTGCGGACTGCTGGCCATCCTGGCGGGCGCGCGACAGTGCGTCCTGGAACGGATTGGCGTCGCCGCCCTTGCCCGTATCCGGCGTCTTGAGGTTGCCGAGGGCTGCGGCGGCGTTGCCGACGATCTGGCTGATATCGATCATTGTGGTCTTTGGCAGGTCAGTTGTGGCCGCTCGCCGGCTGGCGGGCAATGCGGGCCGCGTATTCGTCGTTGGCGCGCTGTTCGCGGCGCGTGGCGATCTGTTGTTCGCGCACTTCGGCGCGCGTGATCAGCGTGTCGAAAGAGTTCTGCCGGCGCTTCTGCTGTTGCCAGTTGGCACGGCCGGCCAGCAGGTCGGCCTCGGCCTTGTCCAGCGCGGCGGTCTGCTGGCGGATGGCATGGTCCAGCGAGTCGAGAAAGCGCGAGAAATCCTGCCAGCGGCTGGACGTCATGCCTTCGGCGGCAATGGCCTGCATGCGCGCCCGGTACTCGTGGCGGTACTCGGTCAGCGCATGGAGCTGCTGCTCGGCCTGTGTCCGCAGGCCCTGCAGGCGGCCCAGTTCGCGGGCGGCCTTGTCGGTGTTGTCCTGGGCGAGGTCGGCCAGCGTGTTCAGCGGCGAAGTCTTAGCCATGGTAGTTTGCTCCGATGGTCGCGTGCAGCTGGGCAATCGACGCCTCGTAGTCGGCGCGCTCGTGGATGTCCTGCTGCAGGAATGCCTCCATGCGCGGATGCAGGCGGATCGCGAGGTCCAGCTCCGGATCGTTGCCGGGCACGTAGGCGCCCACGCTGATCAGGTCGCGATTGCGCTGGTAGCGCGACATCAACTGCTTGAATCGCCGTACGGAGGCGAACTGCGGCGGTTCGATCAAGGCGGTCATGGCACGGCTGATCGACGCTTCCACGTCGATGGCCGGATAGTGGCCGGCTTCGGCAAGACTGCGCGACAGCACGATGTGGCCGTCGAGAATGGCGCGTGCCGAATCGGCAATCGGGTCCTGCTGGTCGTCGCCTTCGGTCAGCACGGTGTAGAAGGCGGTGATCGAGCCGCCGCCCTCCGGCCCGTTGCCGGTGCGCTCCACCAGCGTGGGCAGCTTGGCGAAGACCGAAGGCGGATAACCCTTGGTGGCGGGCGGCTCGCCGATCGCCAGCGCAATCTCGCGCTGGGCCATCGCATAACGGGTCAGCGAGTCCATGATCAGCAGCACGTGCTGGCCCTTGTCGCGGAAATACTCTGCCAGGCGCGTCGCGTAGGCGGCGCCCTGCATGCGCAGCAGCGGCGAGCAGTCGGCCGGCGCGGCCACCACCACCGACCGCTTGCCGCCTTCCTCGCCGAGAATGTTCTCGATGAATTCCTTTACTTCGCGGCCGCGTTCGCCGATCAGGCCCACCACGATCACGTCGGCGTTGGTGTATCGGGCCATCATGCCCAGCAGCACGGACTTGCCCACGCCGGAGCCTGCGAACAGACCCATGCGCTGCCCACGGCCAACGGTCAGCATGCCGTTGATGGCGCGCACGCCGGTATCGAGCACCGTTTCGATCGGGGCGCGCATCAGCGGGTTGATCTGCGCGCCCGAGAGCGGCACTTCGCTGGCGGCGGTGATCGGACCAAGTCCGTCAAGCGGACGTCCGGCTGCGTCCAGCACGCGTCCGAGCAGGCCATCGCCCACGGGCAGGCGCTTCGAACCGGGCTCGCGCGGTGCGCTCACGCCCTTGGGCAGCGGCGACGGTTCCAGCGGATAGACGCGGGCGCCCGGCACCAGGCCGGCCACGTCCGATTGCGGCATCAGGTAGAGCCGGTCGGCGCCAAAGCCCACCACTTCGGCTTCGGCGGTGCGCGGGCCGCCATGCGAATGCTGGCCGCCCGGCAGTTCGATCAGGCAGTCACTGCCCACGGGCATGCGCAGGCCCACGGCTTCGAGCACCAGGCCAGCGGCACGCGTCAGGCGGCCGCAGGCGCGCTTGCTGTCGATCTCGGCGATGTTCGACGAGGCGGTAGCCAGCGCGTCGCGCCAGCGGCCGGTATGGGCTGCGCCGGAAGTGGCGCCGGGCGCCGTGGCCTGGGGTTCATGCATGCGGGGGCTCCCACGGATCGTTGCGGCCCAGGGCCTTGATCACGCGCTCCCAGCGCGTTGCCAGCGAGCCGTCCAGTTCTCCGCTGGCAGCGCTGGCGATGCAGCCGCCGCGTGCCACGGCGGCATCGGCGCGCAGCGTCCACCCGGCGGCTTCGAGTTCGCCCTTCAGGTGGGTTTCCACCAGCGTCACGTCTTCGGGGTTGAGCAGCAGGCAGGGCGCGCCGGACAGCGGCGGCTCGGCGTTGATCAGTTCACGTGCGGCCGGAACCAGCGCGGCCGGATCGATTTCCATCGTCTTGCGCACCAGCTGGCGCGCCACGTCGAGCGCCAGGGAAATCAGCGCATCGGAGATTTCCGTATCGACACGGCCCAGCGCGTCGCGGAAGTTGCCGGCCAGTTCCTGCAGGCGCGCGGCTTCGCTGCGGGCCGATTCCAGGCCGCGGGCATAGCCTTCGCGGTGGCCGTCGCCGTAACCCTGGGTCTGGCCCTGGGTGTAGCCCTGAGCGTAGCCTTCCTTGCGGGCGCCGTCGCGCATCGCGTCCAGCGCGGCAAAGTCGATCGGGGGCGGGGGCGGAGGTTCGACCGGCAACTGCGCGGCCAGCACCTTCTTCAGGGCATCGCGCGGATCGAGCGATTCGGGCTGCCAGCGCTTCCAGGCGTCGCCGCCCATGCTGGAGCGCACGGGCGGCTCGAAACCCTGAAAGCCTTCGTCGCTGCGGTGGACATTGGTGAGCCCGCCGGAGAGACCACCCGACAGGCCGCCCGACAGGCCGCCGGAAAGCTTGTCCGGGCCCTGCGCCGCGCCAGGCGCGCCGAAGAATCCGGGATCGCCGCGGCCCGGGCCGCGGCCTGCGGCAAAGCCGCGTTCAAACGTAGGCATCGTCGCCTCCGCCAATCTGGATTTCGCCCGCCTCGGCCAGGCGTCTCACCACCTGCAGGATGGCCTTCTGTTCGGCCTCGACCTGCGACACACGCACCGGACCCAGGGCGTCCAGGTCCTCGCGCAGCATTTCGCCGGCACGCGTCGACATGTTGCGGATGAACTTGTCGCGCAGTTCCTGCTGCGCGCCCTTGAGCGCGACGATGAGCGATTCGGTCGCCACTTCCTTGAGCACGCGCTGGATGCCGCGGTCGTCCACTTCCAGCAGGTTCTCGAACAGGAACATCTCGTCGATGATCTTCTGTGCCAGGTCGGCGTCGTGCGTGCGCACGCCGTCGATGACCGCTTCCTCGTGGGCCGTGCTCATCAGGTTGATGATCTCGGCCGCCGTGCGGACACCGCCCATGCGGCTGCGCTTCAGGCTCTGGCCTGCCAGCAGCTTGGTCAGCACGTCGGTCAGTTCCTGCAGCGCGCCCGGCTGCACGCCGCCGAACGTGGCGATACGCAGCACCACGTCGTTGCGCAGGCGTTCGGTGAAGAAGCCCAGCACTTCGGACGACTTCTGGCGGTCCAGGTGGATCAGGATCGTGGCGATGATCTGCGGATGCTCGTCCTTGATCAGTTCCGCCACCGTGTTGGCTTCCATCCAGTTCAGCGAATCGATGCCACCGCCCGGATCGCGCGACTCCAGGATGTCCTCGATCACCGACAGCGCGCGCTCCTCGCCCAGCGCCTTGTTCAGCACGCTCTTGATGAACGAGCTGGAATCGACGTTCAGCGCCAGGTACTGCTCGGTCTCGCCGCGGAATTCGGCCAGCACCTCGGCCATTTCCTCGCGGGTCACGGCCGACAGGTTTGCCATGGCGGAGCCCAGCTGCTGCACTTCGCGCGGCGACAGGTGCTTGAACACCTCGGCGGCCGAATCCTCGCCCACCGCCATCATCAGGATGGCGCTCTTCTGCAGGCCCTTCTCGGCCGCTCCCTTGCTAGCGTTAGCCTTCGTCATTTGCCATCCAGGTCTTGATTACGCTGGCGACCAGGCGCGGGTCGCGTTGCGCGGCGTCACGCACCAGGGCGAGATCGCTTTCATATTTCGCGGCCAGGCGCAGCACTTCCGGATTGGTTTCCTCTTCCGGCGGCGGCAGCACGGCTTCGGCTGCGGTGGCTTCCGTGGTATCGGTGGTGGCGGGCAGAGCCGGTGCGGTGTACTTGCGCAGCACCGGACGGGCCACCTTGAACCACAGGAACACGGCCAGCAGGGCAAGCAGCAGGTAGCCAACGCCGGTCTTCGCCAGGTCGATCATCTGCGGTTGCTTCCACAGCGGCAGTTCCGGTTCCGTCTTGCTGTCGGACGTGAACGGGCTGTTGACCACGTTGAGCGAATCGCCGCGTTCGGCCGAGAAGCCCATCGCTTCCTTGGTCAGGTTCTCGATCTGGGCCAGTTCCTTGGCGGACAACGCCTCGGTGACCGGCTTGCCCTTGGCGTCGACCTTGCTGCGGTAGTTCACCACCACGGCCACCGACAGGCGCTTCACGCCGCCCGGCGCCTGCTGCACGTGGCGCACGCTGCGGTCGAGCTCGTAGTTGGTGGTGGCGTCGCGGCGGTTGCTGCTCGGGCCGGTCTTCTCGGCGGTCTGCGTGGCCTGGTTGGGCTGGGCCTGGGCCGGCGGGTTCGGCTGGCCGGGCTGGCGCGGCGGCTGCGGCGTGGTCACCGGGGCCACGGCGGCGGCGGGCGGCTGGTTGGACAGCGCGCCGGGCACGCCACCCACGGCCGAACCACCCTGCTGGTTCGATTCGCTGGTCTGCTGGCTGCGGATCGCGGCCTTGGTCGGGTCCTGGTTCGGCTTGAAGCTTTCGTCGGTATGTTCCACCGACGAGAAGTCGACATCGGCCGTAACCTGGGCATGGACGTTTTCCTTGCCCAGGATCGGGGCCAGGATCGATTCCACGCGCTTGACGTAGCTCTGTTCCACCTGCTGCACGAACTTGAGCTGGGTGGCGTCCATCGAACGGTCGTTGCTGCCAGACAGCAGGTTGCCCTGCTGGTCGACGATGGAGATCGATTTCGGCGTCAGTTCGGGCACGCTCGACGACACCAGGTGCGTGATGGCGGCCACCTGGCCTTCATCGACCGCGCGGCCCGGGTAGAGCTGCAGCACCACCGAAGCGGTGGGCTTCTGGCGCTCGCGCACGAACAGCGTGGGCTTGGGGATGGCCAGGTGGACACGGGCCGACTGCACCGCGCCGATCGACTCGATCGACCGTGCCAGCTCGCCTTCCAGGCCACGCTGGTAGTTCACCTGTTCGGCAAACTGGCTGATGCCGAACTTCTGGTTGTCCATCAGTTCCATGCCCGTGGTACCGCTCTTGGGCAGGCCCTGGCTGGCCAGGCGCAGACGCGTCTCGGCAACCTTGTCGGACGGCACCATGACGGCGCCGCCGCCTTCGGCGAACTTGTACGGCACGTTCATCTGCTGCAGTGACTGGATCACTGCACCGCCGTCGCGCTCGGACAGGTTGGTGTACAGCACCTTGTAGTCCGGCTGGCGCGACCACATGACGCCCACGGCAATGGCGGCAACCAGTGCCGCGCCGCCCAGCATCATGGGCAGGCGCGGATTGCCCTTGAGCTTCTCGACCAGGGCCGCGCCGTTCGGCAGGGTGGCGGCCGCGTTCATGCGCACGTCTCCGGCTTGGCCGGGCATTCCCTGCCCTTACCACTCTGGCCTTCGCTGCCGTTAATCATCTCGGCACGGCTCACTTTACGCTGCTGAAAAAACACGCGCACTCCCCGCGATAGTTGAATTCCATGGACTCTGGCGGCGAGACAAGAACCCGTCGATCCGCCAGATCCGGCACGGTAGCGATGATCGGGCAGACGGGCGCTGAACAATCGGCTGAATAGGCGATGTTTTCCAGCCGATTTCAGCCTTTGGACAAAGACGGGCCGCCAGTACAGTGCGAGGGCTGAAACAGGATGGCGTGTATTGTTTTCGTCACATTAATCCTGTCCCGACTGACCAACCTGTACGTGCCATGACCATTTCTTCCATCGAGGGCATGCTCCAGCAACTGCGCGGCCTGGCGCAGGTAGCTGGCGGCGGAACCACCTCGTCCCAGGCGGCTTCGGCCGCCACGGCTGGCTTTGCCGGCGAACTGCAACGCTCGCTGCAACGCCTGAACGCCACCCAGGAACGCGCCTACGGCCAGGCCGAGGCTTTCGAAGTGGGCAAGCCCGGCGTGTCGCTCAACGACGTGATGATCGACATGCAGAAGGCCAACATTTCCTTCCAGACCACCGTGCAGGTGCGCAACCGCCTGGCGGCGGCCTATCAGGAAATGATGAACATGCCGGTCTGACACCCGGTTCGCGTCTGGCGCGCTGCGGCGCGCCACGGCAAAAAGGCCATGCCCGCGTAAAGCGGCATGGCCTTTTTGCTATCTGCTATCTGTTTCCGGCTGCGACGACCGGGCTCAGACGCGGAAGTACTCCTCCGCCGCGCGTTCCCCGGACGGCTTGCAGACCAGGTCGCCAGCCTGGCCGGCATAGACCAGGCAGTTGCCCGGCGTTTCGCGATTGAGCACGCTGACGCCCTGCGCCACCACCGAGTTGTCGCGCACGTGGCTGCGGCCGATGATGGCCGTGTTCGGGTACATCACCACGCCGTCGCCAATGACGGGCGCGACACCATGGTTCTTGCCGACCGTGGAGTTCTGGTACAGCACCAGGTAGTTGCCGTAGGTGGCCTTGGCCAGCACGATGCCCACCGAGTGCCCGATAAGGAACACCTCGGGCATCTCGATCTCGTAGAAGAGGTCGATGGCGTTGAGGGCCTTGTTGAGCAGGAACAGCTTCGTGCACGCCTCGCCGTTGCGCTCGTTGCGCCAGATCGTATTCGCCAGGTAATACAGGTACTGGCAATACTGCGACGAATGCAGGTAGTTGAACTGCCCGGGGCGCCACATGCGCACGGCGTCGATGCACCGGCCGGTACGGGCCAGGGCTTCGTCGATATGGCGCGACACCACGGGCAATAGGGCGTCGCCGCGGCCGTCCGGCACCAGGTTGGCTACCTGGGCACAGGTGTAGGCGGCCAGCGAATCGCGGGTCTGTCCGATCAGTTCCATGGGCGAACGCCCTCCAGATAGCCAGCCACCACCGATCGCACGTCGCGCGGTGCCACGCCCAGCGCGCGCAGTGCCGCCGTGCTGCATTCGGCTGCCCGCTGCACGGGCGAGCTGCGGGCCAGATTGATGTCCCAGCCGGCCGTGTTGAACACCTCGGCCAGATCACCGTTCGAGACGTTCTCGCCGCTGGCGACGTTGAAGATCCCGCCGGCCTTCCGCGTGGACATGGCGACCAGTGCGTCGACCACATCATCGAGATGGATATAGTCGCGCACGAAGCCGGCGTCGCTGTCGAGCCGGAACGCGCGCTCGGTGGCGGCGCGCATCAGCCATTCGGACAGGAAGCCCGGCGATTCGGGTGCCCAGTCGAACACGCACGACAGGCGTGCCACGGCGGTGCGGCCAGCTGCCACGGTCAGGCACAGGTTCTCGCCGAGCCCCTTCGAGAAGTCATACAGCGCACGCGGATTGGCAGGCTGCAGCGTCAGGGCCGCGGCCTCGTCGCCCACGGGCAGCTGCGACGTGTCGTAGAGCCGGGTCGATGACAGGTACACCAGGTGTTCGTAGCGGTTGGCGCGCAGCACGTCGGCCAGCAACGTGACATGCGCGGTCACCGTGTCGTACGGCCGTGCGGCGTAGTCGGCGGTAAGCCCCGCGCAGTAGTAGACGTGTCCCAGGTCGCGGGTGAGCAGCGCGCGGTCGCCGCGCGCCGGCACCCAGACCTCATGCCCGGCACGCCGCAGCGTGTCGGCCAGGCGACTGCCGACAAAACCGGCGCCGCCAATTACCGTACAGCGCATTGCGATCCTCAGTTGGCCGGGTGGTGCAGCGCCGGGTCGCGGTGCCACAGCAGCTTGGGGCTGACGCCCGGCACGACGGCAAAGCCCTGGCCTTGCAGCAGTGCGGGGTCCTTTACGGCGACCATGTTGAAGCCGTGTGCCGGGCCTTCCAGGTACACGTTGTCCACGGGCACCAGTTCCACCGGACGGCCCTGCATGTCGACGTTCGAATTGAAGTCGCGCACGGCGTAGACGTGGTAGCCATAGCCCTTGAGCAGCTGGATGATCTCGGCGTTCTCCAGGCCGCGGCTCCAGTCCACGTAGTGGCGGTGCACTTCGAACACGAGGTTCGGCGCCTCGCCGGCCGGACGCGCCAGTTGCTTCGCGGCGCCCTTGAACACGTTCAGCTCGGCGCCTTCGATGTCGAGCATGATCAGGCTGAGCTTGTCCAGGTTCTGCTGGGCGCAGTAGTCGTCGATCGTCACCGTGTTGAAGCTGTCGTCGCCGGCGGGGCCGGTGCTGTGCACGGCGTGGGCGAACGAGTCGTGGCCTTCCAGGCGCAGTTGCGTGGTGCTGTCCGACCACAGGCCCAGGCGCCAGCTGCGGATGTTCTCCACCTTGTTCAGTTCGGCGTTGTTGCGCAGCATGCCCAGCTGGTCGGCATTGGGCTCGAACGCGTGGCAGGTGCCGCCGGCACGGGCCAGCTGGCGGGCCATCAGGATCACCTGGTCGCCGAAGTAGGCGCCACCCACCACGGCATTGCCGCCGTGCTCGCACAGCTTGACCAGCAGCTTGGTGGTCTGCGGTTCCCAGACGTGGTCGGGAGCGGCCGGGCTGCTCATCAGGAAGTCGCGGGCGATCTTGGTGCGGTAAAGGAATTCGAAGACCGTACCATCGGCCAGCGTCTTGCGCAGGCGCGAACCATCGTTGTACATCGCATCGACGATGGGGCCGGTGATGTCGTCGCGCACGCTGCCTTCATAGGCGTTAAGGTCCTGCTCGATGCTCTTGCACAGGGCAATGACCTTGTCTCGGGCGGCGGCGCTGCCGCCCACCGTGCGCAACGCGTCGGAAAGCTTCTGCAAATGTTCAGTCGTCATGGGTGGCTCCGCTTGGGATAGTCAGTTTTCAGGGTGAAGTTTGGATTGCGCGGCCAGCTCGGCCAGCGTGGGCAAGGCCAGGTCCTTTGCGGAGATCAATCGATCCGCGCAGCCGGGCCAGTCAATGCCGATGGCGGGGTCGTCCCAGCGCAAGCCGGCACTGCTGCCGGGAGCGAACGGCACCGTCATCTGGTAAAACACCTCGGACAGCGGCGACAGGGTCTGAAAGCCATGCGCCACGCCTTTCGGAATAAAGATGGCCCGCTGCGCATCGGCATCGAGCACCAGGGCCTGCCATTGCAGGTACGTGGGCGATTCGGGGCGCAGGTCCAGGATCACGTCATGGACCGCACCGGTGGTCACGCGCACGAGCTTGTCCTCGGCATGCGCGCCGTGCTGGAAATGCATGCCGCGCAGGATGCCCGCGCGCGTGTTGCGCGACACGCTCTGCTGCACGAAGCGTGCATCGATGCCGTGCGCCGCAAACGACTCCACGCAAACCGTACGCGCAAAGAAACCGCGCTCGTCGGCCAGCGGTTCGGGGTCGACGATCCAGGCACCGGCAATGCGGGCGGGCGTGAAAATCACGGCAGCACCACGGTTTCGGGGATGGCGACCACGAAGCGGCCGCCCCAGGCGCGGATGCCGGCCATCTGCTCCATCACCTCGTCCTTGATGTTCCAGGGCAGGATCAGCAGATAGTCGGGCTTGCGGCTGTCGATGACCTCGGGCGCATGCACCGGGATGCGCGAGCCGGGCAGCAGCTTGTCCTGCTTCGCCGGATTGCGGTCCACCACGTACTCCACCAGGTCGGCATCGATGCCGCAGTAGTTCAGCAGCGTGTTGCCCTTGGCGGCGGCGCCGTAGGCGGCCACCCGCTTGCCCTGGCGGCGGGCGTCGATGAGGAAGGCCAGCAGGTCGATGCGGGCCCGGCGCACGCCTTCGGCAAACGCGGTATAGCGCGCCGTGGCGTTCAGCCCGCCACGTGTTTCCTCGTCCAGGCAGGCTTGCACGGCCGCCGTGGTGGCGTGCTTCGCATTCTGGTGGCAGGCAAACAGGCGCAGGCTGCCGCCGTGCGTGGGCAGGTGCTCGATGTCGAACACGCGCAGGCCGGCGCGCGCCAGGATCGGCACCAGCGCCGTCAGAGACAGGTACGAATAGTGCTCGTGGTACAGCGTGTCGAACTGGTTCTGTTCCAGCAGGCGCAGCAGGTGCGGGAATTCCAGCGTCACCACGCCTTCGGGCTTCAGCACCAGCGGCATGCCGCCGACGAAGTCATTGATGTCGGGCACGTGGGCCAGCACGTTGTTGCCCAGCAGCAGGTCCACCTGCCAGCCTTCCACGCTCAGGGCGCGCGCGGTGCGCTCGCCGAAGAACAGCTCTCGGCTGTCGATGCCCTTGGCGCGCGCGGCGGCCCCGGTGTTGGCCGACGGCTCGATGCCCAGGCATGGCACGCCGTTCTGGTGGAAGTACTGCAGCAGGTAGCCGTCGTTGCTGGCGATTTCCATCACGCGGCTTTGCCGTCCCAGCCCGAAGCGCGCGGTCATCGACTCCACATAGCGGCGTGCGTGGTCGAGCCACGACGTCGAGAACGACGAGAAGTACACGTAGTCGTCGTGGAAGTGCGTCTCGGCCGGCGTGGCATCGCGCAGTTGCACCAGCCAGCAGCTGTCGCAGACCATTGCATGCAGCGGGTAGAACATCTCGCCGTGCGCAATGTTCTCGGGCTTGATGAAGGCATTGGAGACCGGCGACAGGCCAAGGTCCACCATCGTGTGGGTCAGCGGCGCGCCACAGGCGCGGCAGTTCGCGGGGTGAGCGTTGAGTTGAGCGGTCATGCGCAGAATTGCCCGATTTGTCGTTCAGTGATGGCGCGCGCCTGGGTGGGGTCCATCTGGACGGTGCGATACCAGCTGGCCGTGGCGGCCAGCGCCTCTTGCAGCGTCCAGCGCGGTGTCCAGCCCAGCTCCGTGCGGGCGCGTGCGGCGTCGAGATACAGGTTGCGCGCCTCGTGTGGCGCGGCGCCCGGCGGGGGGCAGTGTTTCCAGTCGAGTTCGGGCCAGTGCGACTGCAAGCCGGCCAGCACGGTCGCCACCGGCAGGTTGTCGCGCGGCTCGGGGCCGAAATTGAAGGCGTCGGCCAGCGCGGCGTCGCCATCGAGCAGGCGGCTGCCCAGGCGCAGGTAGCCGTGCAGCGCTTCCAGCACGTGCTGCCATGGGCGCGTGGCCTGCGGGCTGCGGATCTCCAGCGTGCGTCCGGCGGCGGCCGCGCGCGCGGCGTCGGGGATCAGGCGGTCTTCGGACCAGTCGCCGCCGCCGATCACGTTGCCCGCGCGCGCAGTGGCAAGCAGCACGCCGCGCCCGGCCAGGAACGACTTGCGATAGCTGGCGGCCACCAGTTCGGTGCCGGCCTTGCTGGCGCTGTAGGGGTCATGGCCGCCGAGCGGATCGGTTTCGCGATAGCCCCAGAGCCATTCCTTGTTGTCGTAGCACTTGTCGGTCGTGACCACGATCACGGCGCGCACCGACGGGCATGCGCGCACCGCGTCAAGCACGTTGACGGTGCCCATGACGTTGGTGGACCACGTCTGGGCCGGATCGCGATAGCTGGCGCGCACCAGCGGTTGCGCCGCCAGGTGCAGCACGATTTCCGGCTGCGCGTCCTGCATGGCCTGCGCCAGCGTGGCGGCATCACGGATATCGGCCACGGTATGGCGTACCAGCGCCGACCGCACGCCGGCGGCATCGAACAGGCTCGGTTCGGTGTTTGGCGCCAGCGCGTAGCCGCTGACCTGCGCGTCGAAGCGCGCCAGCAGCAACGCCAGCCAGGCGCCCTTGAATCCGGTGTGGCCCGTGACAAAGACGCGCCGGCCGCGATAGGCCGCGAACACGCTGTCGGGATTGCCGTTCGTTACCAGATTTTCCACGGTGCCTTGCCCGATTGCCACAGGTCTTCCAGCAGGTTCTTCTCGCGCAGCGTGTCCATCGGCTGCCAGAAGCCGGTGTGTTCGAAGGCGGCCATCTGGCCGCTGCGGGCCAGTTCGCGCATGGGGGCTTCTTCCCACGACATGCTGTCGTCCTCGACCAGGTCGATCACCTCGGGCTGCAGCACGAAGAAGCCGCCGTTGATCCAGGCGCCGTCGCCGCGCGGCTTTTCGGTAAAGCCGCTGACCAGCTCGTTGTCGCCACGTTCAAGCGCGCCATAGCGGCCCGGCGGCTGCACGGCGGCCACGGTGGCGCGCCGGCCGTGCGAGCGGTGGAAGGCAATCTCGCGGCTGATGTCGATGTCGGACACGCCGTCGCCGTAGGTAAAGCAGAATGCCTCGCCCGGCGTCAGGTATTCGCGTACGCGGCGCAGGCGGCCGCCGGTCATCGAATCCTCGCCGGTGTCCACCAGCGTCACGCTCCACGGCTCGGCCTTGCGGTGATGCACCGCCATGCGGTTCTCGCGCATGTCGAACGTCACGTCGGACATGTGCAGGAAGTAGTTGGCGAAGTATTCCTTGATGACGTAGCCCTTGTAGCCCAGGCAGATCACGAACTCGTTGACGCCATGCGCCGAGTACATCTTCATGATGTGCCACAGGATCGGCTTGCCGCCGATCTCGATCATCGGCTTCGGCCGCAGATGCGATTCTTCGGAGATCCGGGTGCCAAGGCCACCGGCCAGGATGACGGCTTTCATGCGGTTACCTCTGCTTCTTCGGTGGCGGGTTCGGTGATGGGCAGATCCAGCGAAATGCCGAGCACTTCGAAGGCGTTGGGCGGGGGCGAGGCTTCGAGCGTGGCAAGCGTCAGGCCGAACTGCTCTTCCAGCAGCGCCGCCAGGCCGGACTTGTCGAGCTGCTGCTCGTCGAGCCAGGCCGCCAGCTTGCGGTACAGCGGCAGCGCGTAGGGGCGCATGCCGATGGCTTCCACCAGCAATTCGATCGCGGTGTCCGGGGCGCCGTTGTGGTACTTGTACTCGGCCAGGCCATAGGCCACCGCCCAGTGGCGATACCAGGTCGACGTCAGGTTTTCCAGCACGTTGTGCACGGCCTGCCATTCGCCCAGGTGGATGTGAGCGGCCACCGACATCAGCAGCGTTTCGGCCGGATACCACTGGCCGTTGAAGAAGATGCCCGACTGGCGCGGCTCGGTGCGTGCCGCCACCGGCTTGGTCTCGCCGCACATCTCGGCCAGCTGGTCCTCGAACCATGCGGCGAAGCGCGGCGCATCGAACATTTCGCTGCTTTCAGCGCGTGGGCGGATCGATTGGCGGATGTTGTCGAGCTGCTGCACGTCGGCAGCCAGCGCGCATGCCACTTCCACGTAGCGTTCCTCGGAGTCGCAGATCAGTTCGTCCAGGCCGGCGGCGTGCAGGAACGGGGCCGACACGCGCTGGTGGAACGTGTCGCCCGCGAAGCTCACCACGGGCACGCCCATCCAGATGGCGTCGCAGGTCGTGGTGCCGCCCGTGACCGGCGCGGTGTCGAGTGCGATGTCGATCCGGTGGTAGGTCACGTACTGGTTCTTGCCGTCCCGTGCGATCAGTTCCACGCGCGAGGTGTCGATACCGTAGGCAGCCATGCGCTCGAACAGCATCTCGCGCACGCTTTGCTGTTCGCAGCCGGCTGCCTCCACCAGCATCCGGGCGTTCGGGCAGCGCGCCAGCACTGCGCTCCACAGCCGCATGGTCTTGGGGCCGAGCTTGGCGATGGTGTTGCACGAGCCGAAGGTGATGTAGCCATTGGCCAGCGCCGGCGTGGGCTGCACGCGATAGCGGGCGTCGTAGATCATCAGCGGGTTGGTGACGATCGGATGGAACGCGCTGAACACCGGCGCGCGCAGCAGCTTTTCGGTGTAGTTGTGGTCGAAGCCTTCGGGGTCGGCGGTCCAGTCCGTCACGCGGTACTCGATCTGCTCCATGCCCGTGGTGCCGGGGTAGCCGAGCCAGGTCAGCTGCTTCGGCGCCAGGCGCTGCACCATGTAGGTCAGCGGCGACGCGCCTGTATAGCCGCCAAGGTCGATCATCACGTCGCAGCGCTGGGCACGCACTGCCTTGACGACGTCGGCTTCGGACATCTTGTACAGGTTGTGGAAGCCTTCGGCGTAGACGCGGATCTTCTTCGTGATGCTGTCGTTGATGTTCGACAGCGAGAACAGATGCACCTCGAAGCGGGTGCGGTCCAGGTTGGCGATCAGCGGGATCAGGAAATAGGCGCAGGCGTGGCGGCGCAAGTCGTTCGACAGGATGCCAATACGGATGCGCTGGCCTTCGCTGGGCTGCAATGCCGGTCCGTCGATCTTCGTGCGGGCGAGCGTCCGGGCCCAGTCCATGGCCTCGCGGCGGAGTTCATCGGCGCCGATGGTCTCGTCATAGAGCAGCGAGAACAGCAGGTTGGACCGGTTCACGCGCTGCGTTGGATCGAGCGCGCAGGCGCGGCGGAAGACCGGGATGGATTCGATCGTGCTGCCCGATTCGCGCAATGCCGATGCATAGTTGCCAATGGCAATGGGATCGTTCGGCAGCATCGCCACGGCCTTTTCGCCTGCCAGGCGGGCCTGGTAGTAGTCGCCGTTGTAGAAACTGGCGGTGCCAAGGGTCTGCCAGAGGTGAGCGGAGCCGGGCTGCAGTTCCAGGCTGCGCTTCAGCAGCGGGATGCCCTTGTCGTAGTTTTCGAGCTGGACTTCGAGTGCGCCGCACAGGCCCAGGAAGCCCGAATGGTTCGGAAAGCGGCGCACGCCGGCTTCGGCCAGCCGCAGCGCCTCTTCGTTGTGGTTCAGGCCGGACAGCGCCAACGATTCGAGGTAATAGCCATCGGGCATCGTCCCGGCGATGCGTTTTGCCGCGCGCGCGTGCTTCAGGGCTTCCGCATACTTGTTGGCGTTGTAGGCATTCCAGGCGTGCTGGATCATCCGCTGCGCGGGACCCATTGAAACGTTCTTGTTCATGGCGTTGTGTGCGAAGGCGCGATGTCGGCCCGTGCGAAACGGACGGTCTGATCGATGCCTGCACAGTAACAAGGGACGTTCTGCGCCAGCGGCCGGAACACGGGCCGAAATTGGCGCTATTTCAAGCCGGGCGCGGCAGGGGTGCCGTTTGCGGCGCCCCGGCTTGCGCGGGGAGGGGCTTTAGCGCAGGGCCGGCACGCCTTCGGATGCGCCTTCGGATACGCCATCCGATCCGTCCATCCGGTGCAGCCACGCCAGCAGTTCGGCCACGGCGACGTACAGCTGCGGCGGGATCTGGCTGTCCAGGTCCACCTGCATCAGCAGGTTGACCAGCGCCGGCGACCCATGCACGTAGACGCCGGCATCGCGGGCGCGCGTGATGATGGCCTCGGCGGACATGCCGTAGCCCTTGGCGACCACGCGCGGCGCGTTGTCGTTGGTCTGGTAGGAGAGGGCGACGGCGGCGCCGCGATCGGACGGGTGGTCGCTCATGCTGGCAGGGCGATGACAGTGGGCGTCGACGGGGTGTCCTGCGTCGACACGTTCATGTTCAGCAGCGAGATGCCGCGCGCCTCCAGCTGGGTGCGGAAATCCGCGCGGCCCTGGATCAGGCGCGCGGCGGCATCGGAACCGGTCGCGACGAAGCGGGCCTCGAGCCCCTGCGCGCCAAGTGTCAGCACGGCATCCACGCTGCCTAGCGCAGGCAGGTTCAGGCGCAGGCGCGTGCTCCAGGTGGCCGGTTCGGCCGAGCCGCCGCCGGCCTCGCGGCCATGCTCGCGCGTGATTTCCCAATCCACGGGCATGCCCGGCCAGGCGTCGATCGTGGCGCGGAATTGCTGCGAGGCCAGCAGTTCGAGCTGCTGGCGCACGACGCCCTCGCTGGACGGATGGATCGGCGGGCCCGCGTTGGGCTGCGCCTGGGCCGGTCCGGTGCCGTCCGGCGCGTTCCAGCTGGCGACGATAGCCGCATGCTGGGCCTGGGCGATGTGATGGCCCTGATGCGAAATCTCGGCGGTCACCTGATAGGCATGCGCGGCGGCGGACGCATGCGCGGCCAGGCGCTGCTCGGCGGCGGGGCTCTGCGGGGTCTGCGGTGCCGTGGCGGCATTGGCCGGGTTTTGCGCGGTGTTGCCGGCATGCGGCTGGGCGTGTGCGCCCTGGACCGGCACGCCGGTGGATAGCGGGTAGATGACCGGCCGCGTCAGTTCGGCCAGGATCGTTGCGCTGGGCGGCGGCAGTGCGCTGGGTGCCGCGGGGCCGCCATATGGCAGCAGGGCGGCAGGCGCCGGCGCGGCCGGAGCTGGCTGGCCCTGCGGCGGCGAAGCCTGGGTCTGGGCCGGATTGCGCAGCGCGGCCTGCGGTTCCTGCAGCAGCGTGGACAACGGGCGCTGGCCCATCACCCATTGCGTCAGATGCGATTCATAGAACAGCCCGCTCTGGTCGACAAAGCGTGCCAGCGCACTGGCAAGATCCTGCGCCGCGCCAGGCTGGCCCGATGGCGATGCGGCCAGCAGCGGCGAGTTCGGCCGCGCGGGCGCGGCGTCGCCGGCCTCGAACAGGTCCAGGATCGCCTTGGCGGCAAAGCTCAGCGTTTCGCGCGTGGAAGTGGTCTGGCCGGCCAGGCGCGGATCGGCACCGCCCGGCGTCAGCGCGTTGGGCTGGCGGGCCTGGACGGTTTCGCCGGTGGACGACTGCACGTCGCCTTGCGACACGTCCTGCACCGGCATCAGCGCCGCGAGCTTGTCGATGGCCAGCGCGGGACGCGATAGCTGCGGGTCCGGGGCCTGATGCGGAATCAGGCTGGAAGGAATCTGGATGCCGGTCATGGACGCGTGTCAGCGATGGGAGCGGATGCGATACGCGTCGCGCCGCTCTCTCCGTCAGCCGGAGGGCGCGCGATCAGATGGCGCCGTAGGTTGCGGAGAGTTCGAGCTTGCGGCGCGAATTGTTGAGCAGGGCGCCCAGTTCGGCCAGGCGCGGCATGGTCAGGTCGCGGATGCGGGCGTCGTAGGCCAGGATGCGTTCCAGCAGCTGGAAGCGGCGCAGGCGCTCGTTATCGGTGAACGGCGTGCTGTGGTCGAGCTGGCGCAGGCGATCCACTTCGGCCATATAGACCTTCTGCAGATCGGTCAGCGCATCCCAGTTCGACGCGCGTGCGGCGTCGAGCATCTGCTCGGAGAGCACCAGGAGCTCTTCGTAGCTGCGAACGATGGGGGACATGGCGAACATCATCAGTTGTCCTGCAAAACAGGTGTCGATGCCGCCGCCGGGTCTGCCGGCGTGGCGTCTGCGGGTGCGGCCGGATCGATGGCGGCCCATGCCGAGGCAAGGTTCTCGAGCAGGGCGTCCACTTCGGACAGCATGTCGGCGTCGCTGCGCAGGTTGGCCAGCATTAGGCGACGCGTCATGTATTCATACAGCGATTCGAGGTTGGCGGAGACTTCCCCGCCGGCCTCGTGGTCCAGCACCGCGCGCAGGCCGTTGTCGATGATGTTGATGGCCTTGGAGATCGCATTGCCGCGCGCTTCCAGCTCGCCGTTTTCCAGATGGAACTTCGCCCGGGCGATGGCCGACCGCGCGCCGTCGTACAGCATCACGATCAGCTTGTGCGGACTGGCACTCATCACTCCGGTCTGGACACCAACCTGGGCATAGGCGTTGATACCTTGGCGCGCGAACATGGCGATACTCCGATTCTTACTTGCTGCTGGACGTCAGGGCCGCGAACTGCTGCGTCAGGTAGCTGCTGGTCTGGTTCATTTGCGAAACTGCCAGATCCAGCTGCGTGAACTGGGCGCGGTAGCGGTCCATGGTGGCGGTGATGCGGTCCTGCGTTGCGCTGTACTTGGTTTCCAGGTCCTTCAGCGTCGTCGTCAGGCTGTCGGTGGCCGCGCTGAGCGCGCCGCCGGTGGCGTTCAGGCCGTCGATGTAGTCGGTGACGGTCTTGCCCATGCCCGACGCGCCGTTGGTGCCCGAGAAGAAGGCGGTCATGCCGGTCAGGTTGTTGGCGATGGCCTTCGTCAGCTTGTCGTCGTTGACCTTCAGCGAACCCGAGTTCGAGCTGTCGAGGCTGAATTCGACGCCCATGTCGGACAGCGTGACCATGCCGCCCTTGCCGTCGGACATCGGGGTGGTCAGCATCGCGCGCATCTGCGTCTGGATGTTGCGCAGCGTGCTGTCGCCGTTCAGGGCGCCCTTGGTGCCGGAGGTGGTGTCGAAGGCCGTCAGCGTCTTGGCGGCCGTCAGCACGTTGTTGTAGGCGGTGACAAAGCCCTGCACGGCATTCTTGATCGACGCGTCGTCGCGCGTCACGCTCATGCTGGTGGTGCCGGTGCCCGTCAGCGTCAGGGTCACGCCCTGGGCGGCTTCGGCCACGGTGTTGCTCTGGCTGGTGATGTCGATGCCGTTGATGGTCAGCGCGGCGTCGGCGGCCTTGACCTTCTCCTGCATGCCGCTCGGCTGCGTGGCCAGGGCCGGATCGTAGCCTACGATGTCGTTCACGGCGCTGTTGTCGGCCGAAACGCGCATCTGCGACTGCGTGCCCGTCTTGTCCGACGTCAGCACCAGGCGGTAGGGCGTGCCGCTGCCGTCATTGATGATGCTGGCCGTCACGCCGATGCCGGCCTTGTTGATCGAGTCGCGGATACCTTGCAGCGACGTGTCCGAGCCGATCGTCACGGTCTTGGTGCTGGTCGGCGTGCCGCCGGTGGCCAGGTCGGCGCCGAAGTCGATCGTGATGGTGCCCGCGCCGACTGCGGCGGTCTGGTCTGCCACCTGCTTCGACACCAGGCTCTGGGCCTGGGCCAGAGAGGTCACGTTGATACTGTAGCTGCCCGCCACGGCGGTGGTGCTGGTGGCGGCGGAGAGCACGCTGCTGTTGCCCACCGTTGCCTTCACGGCGCCGAACGTCGACGCGGTGGCCAGCGTCTTGGCGGCGGCCGAGTAGGCGTCCAGCACGCTCTTGATGGTGCCGTAGCCGCTCAGCTGCGACTGGTAGCTGGTGGCCTCGGTGTTGATCTGGTCGAGCGCGGTGTTCTCGTTCGTTTGGATCTTGTCGAGCAGGTCCTGCAGCTGGAGATTGGAGCCGATGCCGATGGAGGAGATTCCGGACATGTTTTTCTACCTGTTGTTATCGCTTCAACTGATTGGGCTTGCGGTGAATCAGACGGCGTGGCTGACGAACAGCCCCTGGAGCTTGTCGATGGCGCGCGCAAAGCGCAGCACCTCCTCGCTCGGCAACTGGCGGATCAGCTCGCCGGTTTCCTTGTCCACAACCTTGGTAATCACGCGGTGGGTGGTGTCGTCGATCTCGAACCGCAGGCCGATCGACGTGGTCTTGAGCACGTCGACCAGCTCCTCGACCGCCGCCGTCATGCTGGGCGGCGTATCGCCCGAGCCGGCATGGGCATCCATGTTCTGGGCGGCAGCCGCCGGACGAACGGCGGCAGCGGCCAGGGCCGGCACGGAGGGTGCCGGGCCAACGGCCGCGGGTTCGGCGGAAATGCGTGCCGCCGGCATGGAAACGGGTTGAGTGGATGCCATGGTCAGCTCCGTCCAGTAGGGCAGGAAGAACACTACGGTTGAAATGCTTTGCAGGCAGTGGTCTGCCTGCAAAACACTCCGGCAAAAAAACCGGGCCTTGCGGCCCGGTTTCTTGCGGCGCGGCGATTAACGCAGCAGCGACAGCACGTTTTGCGTGGTCTGGTTCGCTTGCGACAGAACCGACGTACCAGCTTGTTGCAGGATCTGCGCGCGGGTCATGTTCGACACTTCCGTTGCGTAGTCAGCGTCTTCGATGCGCGAACGCGAGGCCGACAGGTTGTTCACCGTCGTGCTCAGGTTGTTGATCGTCGACTCGAAGCGGTTTTGCACAGCACCCAGGCTCGAGCGCAGGTTGTCAACCGTTGCCAGGGCCTTGTCCAGCGTGGCCAGCGGGTTGGTCGTGGCAGCTTGCTGGAAGTCCGAAGCTTGCAGCGACGAACCGGTCAGCGTGAAGCCGGCGGTCGAACCCGACACCGAAGCGTCGCTCGGCTTGACGGCGATGAACATCGTGGCGGACGTGGCGGTACCGTTGCCGGCGAAGCCCTTCGACGACAGAGCTGCGTCGTCGGCGGCGGTCAGGCCGGTCATGCTCACTTGCACGAACCAGTTGCCGTTCGAGTCAGCAACCACGGACTGCGAGTTCACGGCAGCCGAGGTGTTCAGGCCCAGAGCGCGCTGGATGTCGGCGTTGGCGATACCCGCTGCCGAAGCAGCGGTCACCGGCGTAGCCGAACCCAGGGCAGTTTGAGCAGCAGCCGAACCGATCGAAGCGGTGGCGCCTTGCGGGCCAGCAACGCTGAAGCCGGCAACGCCCAGGGTCTTCGACGTGATTTGCTTCAGGGCGATCGAAATCGTTTCGCTGTCGTTGGCACCAACCTGGATCGACATGTTTTGATCCTTGGCCAGGACCTTCACGCCGTTGAACTGGGTCTGAGCCGACACGCGGTCGATTTCCGACAGACGTTGCTTGATTTCGTCCTGGATCGACTTCAGGTCCGACGACGAGTTCGTGCCGTTGGCGGCTTGCACCGACAGTTCACGGACACGTTGCAGGTTGTTGTTGACTTCGCTCAGCGCGCCTTCGGTCGTTTGAGCGATCGAGATACCGTCGTTGGCGTTACGCGAAGCTTGCGTCAGGCCCTTGATGTTGGCGGTGAAACGGTTGGCGATGGCTTGACCAGCAGCATCGTCCTTGGCGCTGTTGATGCGCAGGCCCGACGACAGACGTTGGATCGCGCTGTTCAGCGACGATTGCGACGTGTTCAGGTTGCTCTGCGTTTGCAGCGACAGAATGTTGGTGTTGATGACTTGCGCCATGGTACGACTCCTATTTGCAATGTTTTAGGCATTCCGGCGGGTGCCGTAACGTTGGCTGCCTGCAGTGCAGGGCGTAGAGTGCCTCCGTTGCAAAGGTTATCGACCGTGGGTGGGAAGACTTTAGAGTGACTTTTGCGCGAGTTGCGGGCGTAGCCCGATCTGGTGTATGGCGGATGCACGCTGGGCAATCCCGACCGTTGTGGCCCTCTATATATATGGATATGGACGCGGCATGGCAGGCGGCCAACTGGTGGCCCGGCCCGCCGGCCCGGGGGGCTCAGCGGCGCTTGCGGGTGCGCGGAATGAAGATGCGCACGAAATCCGGCGACGCGTCGGCGTCCAGCATCGCCACGGTGTCGGTGGACGCGTGCGCGGGCGTCACCACGGTGATGGCGCGCTTGTAGATCAGCGTCGGGGTGGGATCCTCGGCCGTACGCCCGAGCAGGATCATGTAATTGTCCGACGCCAGCACGATGCCGCTGAGGCGTGTGCCATTCGACAGATGCACGACCACCGCGGCACGGCTGGCGCTGTGCGCGGCGAACTGCAACTGCTGCAGCTTTCTGCTGGGTCTGGGAGCCTTGATTTCCTTCTTCACAACTTCTCCGGAAGAGCCCGCGAGGGTTCTGGCGGCTGACAACGGTCCGATGATCAGGCACTTTGCGCGACGTCGCACTAAAAGTGACGTCCGGTGCAGCCTGATTGCGGCGAGAATTGAAACATTCGCTCTCGGAGCCGGTGCAGGGACATGACGACATGATTGCAGCGGACAGGCGTTTCAGAAAAGTGAAGAACGCTGCCCGGCTGCCCGGTTTGGTCGTCTCTGCCAGGAGAGAAGGGGAATACTTCAGGCGGGAGAGTAACAAAGTTTTACAAGCGTTGACGAACCCCCTGCGGGGCTGGGCCTAGAGGGATTGCTCTATTTATTCCGTTGATGCCTTTTTGTGATTCGTGTAGCACTTACCGTCACATCGCGGAACGAAAAGACCGGCGACACCGCCACAACCCGCGCCAGCTAAAGGTTTCCGGGAAGCGTCCGTAATTCATCGATAAGTATAAAAGTGACTTCGCCCGTCACTTTTGGCATACGAGTGCGCTACGCGTTACACCCGCTATCAGGGAAATCCCTGATAGAAGCGCGATTTACACCTCATGTAAGCAGGTTTATATTCGCGGTTCGGGGCCCGGGTACAGCCGGTCCCTGCTATGCAGTCCTGAAAGCCTACGAGCACCCCGCGCGTGGGCTTCTTTTTTTTGAGCCCGCGTCCTTCGCTGCCATCCGCCGTTGCCGGCGACTGCCTCGCCCACCCATTTGCGGCGGGATCGAAGTGCGTGGAGCAGATTAGACGCCATGCGCTGCCCCCTCAATTTGTGGAAGAGCAGCGACTTTCCCCCCCATTTCATTTATTCGCTCAAGTGCGTTGTGCGCCCTGCCGTTACCCGGCCGTGCGACGCCCCTCTTCGGGCGAATGCAGCTCGTACAAATACAACCGGACAGACGAAAGGTACGAACAGATGGGCTTGCGGAAATTGGGTATCGGCGCGCGGATGTCGCTGGCATTTGCCGTGGTGGTGCTGTTGCTGGCCGTGGTCGCCATAGTGGGCGTCAGGGCGCTGGGCACTATGAACGATGCGATGCATCAGGCCGTGGAACAACGGCTGCTGCGCGTGATGGATCTGAAACTGGCGAAGGAACAGGTGCTGACGATCGGCATTCTGGTGCGCGATGCTGCCCTGACCGAGGACCCGGCACTGGCTGAGCAGAATGCCGAGAAGATCGGCAAGATCCGCGAACAGGTCAGCGCCACGCTCGAAGCGCTTGGCAAGGTGATGCGCGCATCACCAAGCGCCGATTCCAGGGCACGGTTCGAGGAATTGATGCAGGTGCGCGCCAACTACAACGGCCAGCTTGACCTGGTCATGCAGCAACTGCGCGGCGGCGCCTTCGACGGCGCCCGTGCCGGGCTGGTGGTGACGCTGCCGGCGGCCCAGGCGGCGTACTTCGAAAGGCTTGATGGCGCTGCCGAACTGGGCCGCAAGATGGCGATGGCAGCCGTCGACGAGGCGTCGGCGCAGTATGTATTCACGCGCAACGTGCTGATCGGCATGTCGGCGGTGGCTGCCGTCATTGCCGCGCTGCTGGGCATGGGGCTGGCGCGCTCGGTGACGCGACCTGCGCACCAGGCGCTGGATGCAGCCGAAGCACTGGCGCAGGGTCAGCTCGGCCATGCGATCCAGGTGCGCAGCCAGGACGAAATGGGTCGCATGCTGGGTGCGCTGGAGCGCGCCTTTGGCCAGTTGGGCACGCTGGTGCGCGGCATCCAGCAGGCGGCCGGTTCGATCGATACCGCCGCTCGCGAAATCGCCAGCGGCAACACCGATCTGTCGCAGCGTACCGAAGAGCAGGCAGCCTCGCTGGAGCAGACGGCGGCATCGATGGAGCAACTGACGTCGACGGTGCGCCAGAATGCCGAGAATGCGCGGCAGGCCAACCAGCTTGCCGTCAACGCGTCGGACGTGGCTACCGAAGGCGGCCGCGCGGTGCGCAGCGTGGTGGATACGATGGACGGCATTTCGAAGTCGTCGGCTCGCGTATCGGAAATCATCGGCGTGATCGAGGGCATCGCATTCCAGACCAATATCCTGGCGCTGAATGCTGCCGTGGAAGCGGCTCGCGCCGGTGAGCAGGGCCGCGGCTTCAGCGTGGTGGCGGCCGAAGTCCGCAGCCTGGCGCAGCGGTCGTCGTCGGCGGCCAAGGAAATCGGCGAACTGATCAATGGATCGGTGCGCCAGGTGCAGGACGGCGCCAGGCAGGTGGAAGTGGCCGGCAAGACGATGGACGATATCGTGACCGCAGTGCGCCGCGTGACGGACATCATGGGCGAGATCTCGTCGGCCAGCGAAGAGCAGACCGCCGGCATCGAACAGGTCAGCCTTGCCATCACACAAATGGAAACGGTGACGCAGCAGAACGCCGCGCTGGTGGAAGAGGCCAGCGCCGCTGCCGAAAGCCTGATGCAGCAGGCCGGTGGCCTGGTGACCGAAGTGGCGCGTTTCGACCTGGGGCAGGGCGGCATTGCCGCCGCTGAACGCGCCGGGCGTCCAGCGACGCCGCGCGTGACGATGGCAGCAGCCGTCAGTCCCGCGCGCGCCATCGCCGCAAAGCCAGCCCGGGCGCTGCCCGCGCCCGCCGCCGAGCCGGCAACGCATGCCAGGACCCGCAATTCCGCCAATCCCGCCAGGAAGCCCGCCAAGCCGGCGCCGGCCGCATCGGCCCCGGTCCCGGTCCCGGCCCGGACCCCGGCCACGTCGCGGGTCGCTGCCGTGCCCGCCGCAGCCCGCCCGCCCGTGCAGCGCAATCCCAAGGCCGAGCCCGTGCTGTCGCGCCAGGCGGCCAAGCCAACCGCGGCGCGCTCGCCGGTCATGCATCAGCGCAAGGAACCCGTGCTGGGCACGCCGGCTCGTCGTCGTCCTGCCGCCGCACCGGCACCGGCGACGGCCGATACCGGCGACTGGGAGACGTTCTAACCCTGGTGATTGCGTAGCGGGGCGGCATCGGGAGTGGAGCCGCCCGCCTGTGCTGCCGTACCGGATGGTTGCCATTGCATGACTGCCATCCCGGCCAGCACCAGTCCCACGCCGGCCACGCGCATCCACGTGGCGGGCCGGCTGGGCAGGCCCACCAGCCCCAGTTGATCGATCAGCAGCGAGGCCAGCATCTGGCCGGCCACCACGCCGACGATGAAGTTCGCGGCGCCCACCCGGGGCGCCAGCACCAATGCGGCAGTGATGTAGATCACGCCGAACACGCCGCCGATCCACTGCCACCATGGCCCGTGCAGGGCACCGGCCAGTGCCGGCGGTGGTGTGCGCATCCACCACAGCACCGGCAGCACCACCAGCAAACTCAGCAGCAGCGACAGCACCGTGGCCCACAGCGGATGGCCCAGCGACCGGCCCAGCGTGGCATTGGTGCCAGCCTGGAACGGGATCATGGCGCCCGCAAGCAGCGCGATGCCTATCGGCATCCAGGTAGATGCCAGCGGCGTGGCCAGGGGTGCCGTCATGTAAAGTCTCCGGTTCAAGAACGAAGCCCCATGGTGCCCGCGCCGCGGCCGCCAGGGAAATTCGCAATCCTTACCTGAGACATTCGCCGCATGGATGACCTGCGCCGCCTCGACATGAACCTGCTGCTGACGCTGCACGCGCTGCTGACGGAGCAGCACGTCACGCGCGCGGCCGTGCGGCTGCACAAGAGCCAGCCGGCGGTCAGCCACGCGCTGGCGCAGTTGCGCGATCTTTTCGACGACCCCCTGCTGGTGCGGGGCGATGCCGGCCTGGTGCTGACCACGCGTGCGTGCGAACTGCTGCCGCCGCTGGAAGACGCACTGAGCCAGCTCAACGGCCTGCTGCGGGTCTCCGCCTTCGATCCGGCGCAGGCCCGGCGCACCTTCCGCGTGGCGTTGTCGGACTACGGCGCGCGCATCATCCTGCCGTCGCTGGTGCGCCGGCTGCGCCACGAGGCGCCCGGCATCGATCTGGCCGCGGTGCAGGCCAGCCGCGAAGCCATGCTGGCAAAGCTGGCCGATGGCGAGATCGACCTCGCGCTGGGCGTGTTTCCGCATCTGCCGCGCGATATCGGCGCCGACCTGCTGTTCGAGGACCACTACACCAGCGTGGGAGACCGCGCCACGCTGCCCGCAGACGGTGACCTGGCGCGCGAGGCGTGGCTGGCGCGCCCCCACGTGCTGGTGGCGATGCGGCTCGATGCGCCAAGCGATATCGATGTGGCCCTGGCGGCAGCGGGCCTGGACCGCCATGTGGCGGTTGTGCTGCCGCACTGGAGCGCGGCGCTCGACGTGGTGGCCGGCACCGACCTGATCCTGACCGTGGCCGCGCGGACGCTGTCCGGCGCACCCGCGCAGCCGGCGCTGCGGGCCTTCGAACCCCCGGTGACGCTGCCGCGCGTGCCGTTCCAGCAGGTCTGGCATGCGCGGCGCGAGACCGATCCCGCCCATCGCTGGTTGCGCCAGGCAGTACGTGCCTGCTGTGGATAATTGCCGATAAAGTGATGACAGTGTCGCTTTTTGGCGTCGAAACAAGGCCAGGAAGGCAGCGTTGAAAGGGAATCGACAAGCGCGGTCTTCAGCAGTCGCCTAAAATAGCCGCTCTCCTTCACCCGACAAAAGAGCAGCGAAGCCCGTTCGGGCCTTCATCTGCCAGCCAGGCCACACCATGTCCGCAGCGCCCTCATCCCGGCTTTCCCCCGACGCCCCTCCGGCTGACGTTCCTGTCATGCAGGTCATCTTTGGCCTGATGCTCGCCATCCTGCTAGGCGCGCTCGAACAGTCGATCGTGGCCGTGGTGCTGCCCGACATCGCGCTGCAGCTCAATGGCTTCGAGGACATGGCCTGGGTGATTTCCGCCTACCTGGTGGCCTCGACGGTGGTGACGCCGATCTACGGCAAGCTGTCCGACGTGCTCGGGCGCCGCTCGGTGCTGACGTTCTCGATCATCCTGTTCCTGCTGGCATCGATCGCCTGCGCGCTGGCTACGACCATGCCGATGCTGATCATCGCCCGCATCCTGCAGGGCCTGGGCGGCGGCGGACTGATCTCGGTGTCGCAGGCCACTATCGCCGACGTGGTGCCGCTGCGCGAACGTGGCAAGTACCAGGGCTATGTCAGCGGCGTATGGGCCGTGGCCAGCATGGCGGGGCCGGTGATTGGCGGCTACCTGGCGCACTTCCTGTCGTGGCGCTGGATTTTCTGGATCAACATTCCGCTGTCGCTGATTGCGCTGGTTGTAGTGCGGCGCGCGCTGCGCCACCTGCCGGTCAGCGGCCGCAAGCACAAGATCGACTACTTTGGCGCGCTGCTGTTCGGCGGTGGCCTGTCCGGAGTGCTGGTGTTCCTGACCCGTCTGGGGCAGGGGCATTCTCCGCTGGAGCCGCAGACCATCGGCCTGCTGGCGGCGGGCCTGATCGGGCTGGTGGTGTTCGTATGGCAGGAGCGCCGCGCCTCCGATCCGGTGATTCCGCTTGGCATGCTGGGCGTGCCCACCGTGGCTATCTGCTGCCTGACGCTGTTCCTGTGCTTCTTCCAGCTGATCGCGATGTCGGTGCTGCTGCCGCTGCGCTTTCAGGTGGTGGGCGGCGCGCATGCCGACACCGCTGCGCTGCGGCTGGTGCCGCTGACGCTGGCGATTCCGTTCGGTGCCTATATCTCCGGCCGGCTGATGTCATGGAGCGGCCGCTACAAGCCGCTGCAGATGACCGGCTGCCTGGTGGCGCCCGTGGCGATCGTGGCGCTGGCCTTTACACCGCCGCAATCGGTGACGCTGGCGGCGCTGGTGATGATCGTGCTGGGCCTGTCGATTGGCCTGCAACTGCCCAGCGGGCTGGTGGCAACGCAGAACTCCGTGCCGCCGCAGCAGGTGGGCATCGCCACGGCGTTGACCGCGTTCTCGCGGCTGCTGGGCGGCGCCGTGGGCGTGGCCGTTCTCACCACGGTGCTGATCGCGCTGCTGCGTCACAGCGGCGTGGCCGTGTCAGACATGAGCGGCGGCGAGGATGTGCTGATGAGCATGTTCCGCCGGGCGATGTCGGGCGGCGACCAGGGTGACGCCGCTGCGGTACGCTTGGCCGCCGAACGCGCCTTCCGCGTGCTGTTCCTGATGAGCGCGGCAGTGTCGCTGATCGCGCCGTTCTTTGTGGCCCGCCTGAAGGAAACGACGCTGCGCGGCAGCCCTGCCGCCGCAGCCAAGGCGGCGGCCACGGCAGAGTAATCGGAGTAATCAGCCGGCGGGCTGTGCCTGTACGCGCCGTCGGGCGCGGGCAGCCAGCCCCGGCCCCAGCGCCCAGCGTAGCGTCGGCGCCAGTCCGCGCATGCCGGCCAGTGCCAGCGAGCGGCGCAGCGATGGCCGGTGCAGGTCGAGCATCCGGCGCGCCCAGGGCGGCAGCAGCGCTACGCCCGCATCGGCCATGGTCCGCACGGCCGGCACCAGCAACGGATTCGCCACCGGCATCGCCATGATCAGCCGCACCACCTCTTTTGTGCGATCGCTGTTCACCAGGCCGGGCCGCTGCGCTTCCAGATAGGCATCGACCTGCGCGCGCGAGCGTGGCACTGCGGGTGCGCCCAGCAACGCCGCCACGGTGGCTTCTTCCTCGAAATAGCGGTCCTGTTCCGCCACGGAAAGCGGGCCCACGTAGCGCAGGTATCCGGCCATGAAGCTCGATACCTCTGCCACATGCACCCACGTCAGCAGGTCGGGGTTATCGGCGGCATACGGCTGCCCATCGGGTGCGGTGCCCTGGATCGACGCATGGATGCGCCGCACCCGTTCGATCAGCCGCATCGCGTCGGCCCGGCTGCCATAGGTGGTGCCGACGATGAACTGCGCGGTACGGCCCAGGCGGCCCTGCATGTCGGTGCGAAACGTGGAATGGTCCCAGACGCCAGCCAGCGCGCGCGGATGCAGTGCCTGCAGCAGCAGGGCGCTGACACCGCCGGCCAGCATCGCCGGAAAATCGGCGTGCACGCGCCAGCAGACGGCGTCCGGGCCGAACAGGCCGGGGTCGCCGGGCGGATTGTCGTAGTCGAGGGTCAGCCCGGAATTGCTGCGCGTGAGCGCGCGAACCTGATCGCCGGCGTGACTGCGCAGGCGGCGCATCAGCGGGCCGGTGGTGGCGCCCGCAGGCGCACGGTGGGTGGGGTCGGGCGAGGCGGACAAGGTACGAAACGAAAAAGCGGGTGTTGTCTGGCTGTCGCCAGCATACACCCGCCGGGGCGGCTTGCCGTTGCGACTGATCGCGGCGGATGCCCCGTCAGTCGTAGCGCAGGTCGGTGGCCTTGCCCCAGAACACGCGGTACGCATAGGCCGTATAGCCCAGGATGGTAGGCAGGACCACCGCGGCGCCCAGCAGGATCACCATCAGCGATTCCGGTGCGCTGGCCGCCTGCCAGATGTCGATGCGATCCACCACCAGGTACGGGAAAAGGCTGTAGGCGAGGCCGTTGAATGCCAGCAGGAAGATCACGGCCGTGCCCGCGAACGGCAGCCAGCACCAGCGGTCGTTGCCGCTGGCGTGCAGATTGCGCATGCGCCGCAGGAACCGCTCGATGACCACGAACAGGCCCATCGTCAGCAACGGGATCGGTGCCAGCATGATGATGTTCGGCAGCGCAAACCACTTGTCGAAAATACGCGTGCTGACCATCGGCGTGACCACCGAGATCGCCGCCACGCCGGCCGCCGTAAGCCACAGGCTGCGCCGGGCCCAGTAGATGGCGCGCAGTTGCAGGCTGCCCGTGGTCTTCATGATCAGCCACGTGGCGCCCAGCAGGCAGTAGCCGGCCACCAGGCACAGCCCCACGGCCACGGCAAACAGCAGGTTGGGCAGGTCGTAGCGGAAGCCGGTGATATATAGCCCCAGCATCAGCCCCTGCGAGAAGCTGGCGAGCAGCGAGCCCGCATAGAACGCAAAGTTCCACCACGGCTTGTGCGGATCGCGCGCCTTGACGCGGAAGTCGAACGCCACGCCGCGGATGATCAGGCCCGCCAGCATCAACGCCACGGGCAGGTACAGGTTGGTCAGGATGACGCCGTGCGCCAGCGGAAACGCCGTCAGCAGCAGCCCCACACCGAGCACCAGCCAGGTTTCGTTGGCGTCCCAGAACGGGCCGATCGACGCGATCATGGTGTCCTTGTCGGCGTCATCGGCGTGGCGCAGCAGTACGCCCACGCCCAGGTCGTAGCCGTCGAGGATCACGTAGATCAGCATCGACAGGCCCATCAGCGCCAGGAACACCAGCGGCAGCCAGCCGGCCGGCTGGGTCAGGTCGTGAATCGTGGCCGGGTTCATTGCGCGCTCCTGGGTTGGCCGATAACGGGTTGCGGCGTGCCGGCGGCCGGCCCGGCCGCGCCGGTTTTGCCCGCCTTGCGGGCCAGGTGGAACACCACGGAGATATAGGCCACGATCAGCAGCAGATAGAGCGACAGGTACATCGCCAGCGTGCTGCCGATCATCGCGGCCGGCACCTTGGATGCGGCCTGCGCGGTGGTCAGCACGCCGTAGACCAGATAGGGCTGGCGGCCGATCTCGGTGACATACCAGCCCGCCACCAGCGCGATCCAGCCGGAGAAGGTCATCGCCACCAGCACACGCGCCAGCCATGGCGACGGCGCCCCCTGCCTGCGGATCTGCCAGGTGCCCAGCCAAGACACGGCCAGCATCAGCAGGCCCACACCCACCATGATGCGGAAGGCGAAGAACAGCGGCGCCACGGGCGGATGGCGGTCGGCAAAGGCGTCGATGCCCTTGATCTCGCCATCGGCCTTGTGGGTCAGGTAGATCGATGCAAGCTTCGGGATCGCGATCTCGAAATCGTTCGACTGCGTGGCGGCGTTGGGCAGGCCGAACAGCACGGCCGGCGCGCCTTTCTCGGTCTTCCAGATGCCTTCCATGGCCGCGATCTTGGCCGGCTGGTGATGCAGCGTGTTCAGGCCGTGCAGGTCGCCCGCCACGATCTGCAGCGGAATCAGCAACGCCGCCAGCGTCACGCCGGTGCGCAGCGAATGCATGACCTCGCGACCGCGGTCCTGGCGCAGCCAGCGATACGCCGAGATGCCCGCCAGCAGGAAGGCCACGGTCAGCCCCGACGCCAGCAGCATGTGCACGAGCCGGTAGGGGAACGACGGATTGAAGATGACTTCGAACCAGCTGGTGACATGCGCACGGCCATCGATCATCTCGAAGCCGGCCGGGGTTTGCATCCACGAGTTCAGCGCCAGGATCCAGAATGCCGACAGCGTGGTGCCACCGGCCACGAGCAGGGTGGCAATGGTATGCATGCGATTGCCCACGCGCCGCATGCCGAACAGCATGATGCCCAGAAAGGTGGCTTCGAGGAAGAACGCCGTCAGCACTTCATAGGCCAGCAGCGGGCCGGCGATATTGCCCACGGTCTCCATGTAGCCGGGCCAGTTGGTGCCGAACTGGAAGCTCATGGTGATGCCGCTGACCACGCCCAGCGCGAACGTCAGCGCGAAGATCTTCACCCAGACGCGGTAGGCGTCCATCCAGCTTTCGTCGCCGGTCTTGTTGTAGCGCAGCTTGAAGAACAGCAGCACCCACGCCAGCGAGATGCTGATGGTGGGAAACAGGATATGGAACGTGATATTCGCGGCGAACTGGATGCGCGCCAGTATCACCGGATCGACACTTGAAAACACGGGTTACTCCTTGCGGGGGCGGGCAGACTTTGCGGGGGTTTTGCTGCCGGCAGACTTGGCCGGGGCCTGGTCGGCCTTGCCGGTCTTGTCCTTCGCGGCGCCGCCCATGCCGATGGCAGAGGTAAGGCGGTCCTTGACGTCCAGCAGCTTGGTGACGCGCGAGCCCAGGCGCATCAGTTTTTCGAGGGTGGCGACGTCGAGTTTCTGCATGTCGCCAAACCACGTGGTAACCAGCAGGATCAGCCCGTACATCTCTTTCATGCGGGCCTGCGCATGCCGGTCTTCGTCAGACAGCGGCGTTTCCAGCTGGACTTCGCGCAGCATCGACAGTGTGGGATCGATCTCGCGCCGGCGGCGTTCCTCGGCCAGCGTGCGGAAGATCGCCCATACATCGTCAGGCGCGGAGAAATACTCGCGGCGGTCGCCGGGCTGGTGCGACAGCTTCACCAGATTCCAGGACTCCAGTTCCTTGAGCCCGATACTGACATTGGAGCGCGAGAACCCGAGTGATTCGGCGATCTCGTCGGCGTTCAGGGGGCGCGCGGCGGTGAAGAGCAGGGCATAGATCTGACCAACCGTACGGTTGATCCCCCAGCGGCTGCCCATCTCACCGAAGTGGAGGACAAAGCGCTGGACCAGGGGCGAGAGCTGCATTGTCTGTTTTGAATTTTCAGAAGTTTGTGAAAGTTTAAAACAAAAAGCAGAAGCGTGCGCGGGGTGCCGGGTGTGGCGGGCTGTCGCAGGTGAGCCTGGTCCGAGTGATCCGCATCGTCGTGAGCGCCGGCAAAGACTTGCGGGGTTCAGATCAATGCAGCAGGAGATATTTCTCGATCCGCGAATCGGGGAAGAACCAGAATGCCGCCATTGCAATCAGCATGAGTGTTGCGGCGGTGGTGCTGAAAAAACTCACGCCAACTGTCAACGCATACACGACCAGCGACAGCTTGCCCTTCAGATCTTTGCCGATGGTGCCCGCGAGGGAAGAATCCTTTCCCTCCGTTGCGATGATGACGCGCTCCAGAATCCAATAGGCGATCGCGCACATGAACAGTACGAAGGCGTAGAGTGCCGTCGGAATCGCCGAGAAATCCGATTTGCCCGTCCAGGTGGTGGTGATCGGGATCATCGTCAGCCAGAACAACAGATGCAGATTCGCCCACATCACCTTGCCGTTGATGCCGCGCACCAGCTGGAACAGGTGGTGATGGTTGTTCCAGTAAATGCCGACGTAAATGAAGCTCAGCACGTAGCCAAAGAAATGAGGGGCTTCCGAACGCAGCCCATTCCAGTTGAATTCCGTTGGAAACTGGATCTGATAGAGCATCAGCGTCAGGCTCACGCCAATCACACCATCACTGAACGATTCGAGCCGGCTTTTGTTGATAGTCATGAACGCGCTCACACGAACTGATTGCGGAAGGACAGGCTGGCCAGATACGCGATGATCACGACAAACGGCAGCACGCTCCAGAAACCGATCTGCATATAGAGCACGGCACCGAGGAAAGCACCCAGCACGAAGCCGAGCACGATGCTGCCGCTTTTCAGGACAGCCACCCGATGTTCGCGGGTCGGTGCGCGAAGGTAGCTCGACAGATCGATGCCGAATTGCGTCGTGTTGCCGGTCATCATTGTGCTGGGGCTGATGCTCTTGGTCAGCGTCTTGCTCGAGGTATTGCGGATCGCCAGCGCCATCAGGCCCAGACCACCGGCCAACGCGAGCTCGACGGCGTTCGGGTCGCTGAACGGATAGAAATACAGCCCCACGCCCATAAATCCCAGCAGGAATATCGCCTCGGCCACGAACAGCCAGCCCAGCGTCTTGTGCGTCTGGCTGCAGCGATCGATCCAGATCTTGGCAACCATCACGGTGGCGATAAACAGCGGAATCGCGCCGAGCTTGATCCACAGCCCTGCGCCGCCCTTCACAAAGGCTGCGCCGGCGAGCACCAGGTTGCCGGTGACGTGGGCGGTAAAGAAGCCGAGCAGCGCGATAAAACCGATGGTGTCGATCGCACCGCCGACTATCGTCAACAGCACCGCGGCGCGACATTGCGCCCAGATGCTCGCGGCGGAAGTGTCGGGACGTTGGGAATCGCTGATCGCCGGCATGTGTTCTTTCTCCAAAAGGCGCCAAGACGTCCGGCGCAATATAGTTCAGTTTGTTTGATATTCCGCCACCGTCATCCTTCTCGGTTCGGCGCCGTGTGTGCTGAACTATAAGCATTGGTGCTCGGACACAACCGCGCAACTCGCGCACGTGTTGTTCAATATTTTTCAACTAACCATCGTCGCGTTGGCGGGTCGGGTGCCCGGGGGTGATTGGACTGGGAGCACCGGGAGTACCCGGGATGGCGCTGGCACAGGCCGACGGGGCCACGCCGGAGCCGGCCGTCCCCGTGCAGGCGCAGGGCAACGCCGATGCGCAGCCGGAGCGCCGTGTCGACATCAATGAATATGTGGTGCGCGGCAATACCGTGCCGGACGTCCGCACGACCACTCGCCAAAGCACGGCAAGATTGGCCTCTAGGTCGACGGCGCGGAACGCCGCTTAGCGGTGCTGCACAGGCCAAGGCGGTGCCGCATGTCTGTGCGCTGACGTACGCCGAAACCCCCTTTCCAGTCGGGTAGCGGTGCGTTGCGGCGTCGCTAGAATCGGCTATCGGGGGAGCTTCCGTGGAGGTCATAACCGCCGAGGCGGCAGGTGGAGACGGACAGGTCCGGGTCTCGGCGTCGTGGGGCGTGCGAATGGGTTAGCTTTCGTGCCGCGAAAGGAAAAATGGTCGACGGAATACCTCCCCCGTCGGTCCCGTTACACCTAGGGCATCCCAGGAGTGCATTTGCGCGAATGGCGAGGCGCCTCGCATCCAATGGTCGCGTCTCGCAGGTCCTGGCCGAAATAGTTGCCCTCGCAATTTGTCTGTCGCGGCCGTGGATTCAACCTTGCCTTGGTGGGCCGGCTCAGTGCCCGCGGACATGGCTTCTTCCTGAGTAGCGGGCATCGTTCGCTTGTGGCGAGGCGCCCCGGCACGTTTCGGCGGCTTGTTCGCCCCGGGGGGGGCATCGCGCCGGGCGTGTCCACCCATTTCACGCTGGCCCTGGCGGTGAGCCACTATTCCTTGTAGATGTGGGTGGCGAAGTAGTCGATCAGCAGGCGCACGTTCGGCATCAACCCCCGGCGCGACGGAAATACCGCGTGGATGATGCCGCCTCTTGGCGCCCAGCCGGGCAGCACGTCGATCAGCGTGCCGTTGCGCAAGTCACCCTCCACCACCATGCAAGGCAACTGTACGATGCCGACGCCGGTCTGCGCCGCCTTGCGCAGCGCGCTCATGTCGTCGGTGACGTAACGGGGCTGGTGCCGGACTTCGGCCGATTGTCCTTCCGGGCCGATCAGTTGCCAGACGTGGCTGCGCGGCGGGCCCCAGTCGAGGCTGGGCATGCCTGCCAGCTCAGCGGGATTGCGTAGCGGTGCGCGGCCTTCCATCAGTGCGGGGCACGCCACCAGACGCTGGTGGCTCTCCGACAGCACGCGCATCACCAGGTCGCTGTTTTCCAACGGCGGAAAGCGCACGCGCAGCGCCAGGTCCAGGCGTTCGCCTATCACGTCCACGCGGCGGTTGGTGGCCTCCAGATGCACCTGTACCTTCGGATAGGCCAGCATGAACTGCGCGACCAGTCCGGCCACGCGGTATTCGAGCAACGTCGTCGGGCAGGTCATGCGCACGATGCCCTGCGGCTCGGAACGCTCGCGCTCCATGACCTCGCGCGCCGCTTCGGCCTCTACCAGCACGCCGATACAGCGTTCGTAGAATTCGCGCCCGGTCTCGGTGACCGAGAAGTGTCGCGTCGATCGCTGCAGCAGCCTGACGCCATACCGGGCCTCCAGCGCAGCGATGCGCCGGCTGAGCTTTGACTTGGGCGCCCCCAGCGCCAGACCCGCCTGGGTGAATCCGCCATGGTCGACCACCTTGACGAAGTAGTAGAAGTCGTTGAGGTCGTCCATGACTGTTCCTCCCATAGAACACAGACGGCATCTTACGGCACTACTGCGCCGGTTTCCGCGAACCTATGATGGCTCCACGTTCCGGTGCCGTCATCGCGATGACGCCGGAGCGGCCGACGCTTCCAACAACGCGTCTGCGAGACGCGTGACCCCATCCGTGCAAGGAGATAGCCATGACAACGTCCTACAAGCGCCTGGACAAGAATGACGCAGCCGTACTGCTGGTGGACCACCAGGCGGGTCTGCTTTCGCTGGTGCGCGATATCGACCCGGACAAGTTCAAGAACAATGTCCTGGCGCTGGCCGACCTGGCCAAGTACTTCAAGCTGCCGACCATCCTGACCACCAGCTTCGAGACGGGCCCCAACGGCCCGCTTGTGCCCGAGCTGAAGGCCCAGTTTCCGGAAGCGCCATATATTCCGCGTCCCGGTCAGATCAACGCCTGGGACAACGAAGACTTCGTGAAGGCGGTCAAGGCCACCGGAAAGAAGCAATTGATCATCGCCGGCGTGGTCACCGAGGTCTGCGTTGCCTTTCCGGCGCTGTCGGCCCTGGCCGAAGGCTTCGACGTGTTCGTCGTAGGCGATGCATCGGGCACGTTCGATCCGATCACGCGCGACGCGGCGTGGCATCGCATGGCCCATGCGGGCGCCCAGATGATGACGTGGTTCGGCGTGGCCTGCGAGCTGCACCGCGACTGGCGCAACGACATCGAAGGGCTCGGCACGCTATTCGCCAACCATATCCCCGACTACCGCAACCTGATGACCAGCTTCAAGGTCATGTCGGCGAAGTAAACCGGCCGCAACATCCCGCACAAAACGCCCGCCGCACCGTTCGTTGGTGCGGCGTTAGCGCGCTGCGTGGAGAAACGACGATGGCGGCGCGCCCAGCGCCTTGCGGGACATCGTCGAGAATGCGCTGGGGCTGTCATATCCGAGATCGAGCGCCACCTGGTTGACGGGCGTGCCGGAGGACAGCCGGGCTAAACAGCAATTAAAGATGATGCTGTCCAGGCTTTGCTCACTGTCGTACGGTCAGCCATTTCCAGAGTCGCGCGATCCTTCGAAAACCGGCACGGTGAGAGACGGGCTTCCGCTGACCTAAATGCAGGAGAGTTGCATAAGATGAATCCACCGCATGCCGTCCATGGCGAACAATCTGGCGGGGCTTACATCTACGGCCGTGACGGTCGCTAAGCAATCGTGGATTCAATGGGTCGATGCAACACTAGACGCTGCGTAGGCAGTGGAGGTGTTGCAAATGAAACAAAGGCGCAGGATTTACTACACCGAGACTCAGAAGGCACTAATGTGGGAGCGGTGGCGTAAAGGTGACACGCTTGCGCAGATTGCCAGACTGTTTGATCGCTACCACTCCGCAGTACAAGGAATTCTCGGGAGGACTGGCGGGATACAGCCAACGCCACGACGTCGCTCCAGGCTCGCTTTGACGCTTGCCGAGCGAGAAGAGATTTCGCACGCAGTCACCACGCTGGGCTAAGCCAGTGGAGAAGGTAATGCAGTTCCATCCTCAAATGCGCCAAGGTCGGTCCGCGCGGTTTTTAGCAAACGCTCGATCTCAACGAAAGGTAAGCTGTCATCGAATAGGGAGACCTCCAACGAGTTGTTAGCATCCCTTCGGAAGACTTCAGCAACAACCTCTCCACTTTTGTTTAGTAACTCGAGCCCGAGTCCGTCTCGTTGAATATCTGATGCAAATTGCAGCCGGAAACCCATTCGCTACTCCTTTGGACTTATTCTCGTCTTAGCTGGCCGTAGAAATTGCTCGCCATCATAACGTCTGCCGGCGCTGCGCCAAGGATTGGGGGACGGTGCACGTACTCATGCTTGGTTTGTGTGCAATGTGGCCGAACGTGTCGAGTGGCGGCTTCTGGCCGGACTCGGCCCACCGAGTGCCGGCTGTCATGACCATCGGTCTCTGACCGACCCGCAGCGGACATTCGACGCCTTCCGTACGTGGGCCGACTCTGTGGTGTAGATATACTTCACACAAATCTGAACTGCCTTGAAGGTTTCTATGTACAGACTCCGCCCATCGCGTCCTGAAGATGGCATCGCTCTAGTCAACCTTTGGCGTCGTTCCGTGGATGCCACCCATCATTTTCTCAGTGTCGAAGACCGAAAGGCCATTGATGCCGAAGTGTGTGGTTTTCTGCCCCATGCGTCAGTGACAGTTGCTGTCGATGAAAATGACGAGCCCTATGGCTTCATGCTGATCGATGGGACACATATGGAGGCACTGTTCATCGATCCAGATGTCCGTGGCACCGGCATCGGCCGCCAACTGTTGCAGTATGGGTTGTCGCTGCATGGGGAGTTGAGTACAGACGTCAATGTGCAGAACTCCCAAGCTGTTGGCTTCTATCAACGTATGGGATTCGTTGAAACTGGGCGTTCGGAGGTGGATTCACAGGGACGACCTTACCCCCTGATTCATCTGCGCTACCAAGGCTAGCTGGATGTCGACCCCCAAGGCGGGCGCCGCCATAAGCTGAGAACGTCCGCTTCTGGCCCGGACCCGATCGTCGATCCACGTTCACAGGCAGGCCGGGCGCGACCCAAGGCAGTCACTCACCTGCTATCTAAGTCGCTCAACTTTCAGGTTGTAAATTGCCAAGACTGCCCTGCGGCCCTCGGCTTTGCGGCCGGCATCAAACTCCCTGAGCATCTCGGCCAGCTTCTCATCAATGAACGCCGCGGCCTCTACATCATGCGTCAGTTGTTGGCGGATTTCCAACCAGAGCCCCTGCAGATCTGCCATGTTGCTTTGGTAGTTCACGTACTCAGACAGTGGATACTCGTCGGGAGCATATGTGGCGCTTGTGAGAGCGCCGGCGAAGTCTGCAAGCTTTTCCTTGAGTGACATTCATTTCCCTCTGTCGGCAGGTGAACCAAACGTAGGAGCTTAACCGACTGTCCGCTCCTGGCCGGAACCGGTCCGTCCTCGGCGGTTCGCCGTAGGCCAAGGGCGCGTTAGTCCCATCGCCATTGTTGCCGGCGTACTCCTGAGGCATACGGCACTTGCCGTATTTGCTCCTATGCAACGGCCAAGTACATTTCCTGTTTCAACGCGTCACCCTGCCTGTCTCCGGACATGCGGTATCCCGAATCACTCTGTACCGGGTCCGACGCTAATGCCTCAGCATCGTGAACCACCAGCGTCGCGCGGATGCCTGCCAAGATCGAGAGGCAGCCCGCACAGGAAGAAACGTGACAACCAATTCATTCCGAGCGTGGTGGGCGGCCATGCTTTGCCTGACCCTGTTAAACGCGTGCAATGGGGATGATGAGCATCCGGCCACCAGTCGTGCGCTGGTCTCTGTGGCGGCGGATTCGAACAGCCCGACGCAACCACCAGCAACGGTAACCGCCAAGTTCAACACGAAGATTGCGTCGCTTGGCAACGGGTTCTTTCAGGTCAGGGGCACCTGCAGCACCTTGCCTGTGGCGACACCAACCATTGGTCTCTGACCGACCCCTTCTGGGCCATTGGGCTAGGACTCTTCCAATCGCCGGAATAGAAAGCGATGCAGGCGGTAGCACATTGCCGTGCGGCGTCGTCTTCTGGGGGCACCGCAGTTCCCTGGTCAGACCTCGAGCGGATAGAAGCGCCAGCACGGCACACCACGTCTGCGAGCGGCACTCAAAGTGCGCATCAGATCTCAGCTTCCTTAATATCTGATGTGCATCATATGATGCATCACGCCATACGGCGCGCAAAGGAATCGTATGTTGTTTTTGTCATTTACGGCAAATAAGATGTCGACTAAATCCCACGTTTGCAGTTATCTTCCCATGCTTTGGAGGGGTCATACCGCTGTTTCGCGTGCTTCGGTAGCAGTTTTCCACCATGTTTCCGACCTGTAAGCGGAGACAAACAATTCCGCCGCTGCCATCGCGCAGACATTTCACAAATAACAGGTCTGTAATTTGTTTAAATCCGCCTGCGAGCGGATCGTCGGGAGAATCGGGTTGGTCACGCCAGTCACTTACGCGGACAAGATGCTTGTCGTCCGCCGCTTCCTCATGGGCGCGCTTGCTTTATGGCTCGCCGTCTTCGCCCCTCAGGTATTTGCCAAGCCGTGCACGGTCAACGTCAGCGCGCAGGCATCGCCCGCGAAAACGATCTACGAGTTCAGCACGACCGATAACGCCACCTGCGACAACGGGCTCGGCGAGGGCGCGTACTGGGGCATCGCGGACGGCACGGCGGGATTTGCCAACAATGGTTCCGAAGACACTTACGTGGTGACCACCAATGGCGGCAGGCTCTATATCTTTAGTGGCACGATTCCGGGCAGCTCGAACCCCGGCAAGATCCAGTCGGGCTTCGTCTACTACCCGCCGGCCGGCTTCGTCGGCACCGACAGTGGTACCTTTTACACGCAGAACACGGCCGGTGGACCCTGGATTCCCAACGGCGTGGTCAACTTCATCGTGCCGGCCGGCGCGAGCGCGCCAACCGTAACCAACGTCTCGCCGAACTCCGGCGCGTCGGCCGGCGGCACGGCGATCACGGTGACGGGCACGAACTTCACCGGGGCCACGAGCGTGACTGTCGGTGGTGTCAATGCCTCGGCGCTGTCCATCGTCAATGCCAGCACCATCACGGCCACCACGCCTTCCGGCGCGGCCGGCACGGTCGACGTGCGCGTCACCACGCCGAGCGGTACCAGTGCCATCAATGCAGGCGCGAAGTTCACCTACATCGCCGCCAATCCCCCGATTGCTTCGTCGTCGTCCGCCAGCGTGGCGTACAACAGCGGCGCCAACCCGATCACGCTCGCGCTGTCGGGCGGTGCCCCGACGCAGATCAATCTGATCAGTCCCGCGAGCCATGGCACGCTCATCGTCTCGGGTACCAACGTCACCTATCAACCGAACACCGGTTACGCGGGCCCGGACAGCTTTATCTATACGGCCAGCAACGGGTCGGGCATATCGAGCCCCGCCACCGTGTCGATCACCGTGGGCACGGCGACGATCACGTACGCACCGCCCAGTCCGACGATGGCCACGGCCGGTGTCGCCTACAGCGGCGGTGTCGCCGGTGCCAGTGGCGGCGCGACACCCTACAGGTACACGATCGCCTCGGGCGCCTTGCCGAGCGGGCTCGTGCTGAACACGAACGGGTCCATCACGGGCACGCCGCGGGCCATCGGCAGCTTTACGTTCCAGGTCACGGTCACCGACAGCAGCACCGGGGTCGGTCCGTTCTCCGTGACGAGCGGTACGCTGACGCTGAACGTCGCGGCGCCGACGCTGTCGATGTCGCCTGCCCCCGGCCCGATGGCGGGGGCCGTCGGCGTCGCCTTCTCGCAGACGTTCTCGCCGTCGGGCGGCACATCGCCCTATTCGTTTTCGCTGAGCGTGACGGGCGGCACGATGCCGTCAGGCATGACCTTCAATACGGCCACGGGCGTCCTGTCCGGTACGCCGACCTCGGCAGGCACCGTGTCGTTCAATATCAGGGCCACCGACAGCACCGGCGGCGGCAGCTTCAGCATCACGAACAGCTACGCGCTGACGGTCACGACGCCCACGGTCATCGTCTCGCCGCCCTCGCTGACGAATCCGCAGGCTGGCGTGTCGAACACCCAGACGGTGACCGCAAGCGGCGGCACGGCGCCTTACTCCTTCGTCGTCTCCAGCGGCGCGCTGCCACCGGGCATGACGCTGAATGGCAGCGGCCAGTTGTCCGGCACGCCGACGGCGGTCGGCACGTTCAACTTCTCGATCCGCGCGGCCGACAACAACGGGTTCACCGGCGACCAGTCCTACTCGCTTACGGTCTCCGCGCCCGCGCTGGGCCTCGCACCGGGCTCCCTCGGCAACGGCGTCGCGGGCACCGCATACAGCCAGACCTTCACCGGATCCGGCGGCACCGCGCCGTACACGTTCGCGATGACAGGCACGCTGCCGGCAGGCATGTCGATGAACACCGCCGGGGTGTTGTCGGGCACGCCGACGGCCACGGGGTCGTACCCGATCTCGGTCTCCGCAACAGATTTCACCACCGGTACCGGCGCGCCATACGCAGTGACCCGCAACTACACGCTGGTCGTCGTGGCGGGCGGCGTGACCATCAGCCCGGGCTCTCTGACGAACCCGTCCGTGGGCGTCGGCTATAGCCAGACCGTCACGGCGGCTGGCGGCATTGCCCCGTACACGTATGCGATCTCCGCGGGCGCGCTGCCCGCTGGACTGTCGCTGAGCACCGGCGGGGTGTTGTCCGGCACGCCCACCGCGGGCGGCACGTTCAACTTCACGGTGCAGGCGACGGACAGCACCACGGGTGGCGGACCCGCCGTCGGCGCACAGGCCTACACGCTCACCGTCGGCGCGCCGACGATCGCCATCGCGCCCGCGACGCTGCCGGCTCCGACGATCGGTACGGCCTATTCGCAGACGGTTACCGCGAGCGGCGGCGTGGCGCCCTATACGTTCTCGGTCAGCGGCGGCACGCTGCCGGTGGGGCTCGTGCTGAGTCCGGGCGGCGTCATCTCCGGGAGCACAAGTGCGGCGGGCAGCTACAGCTTCACGGTCCGTGCGACGGACAGCTCGACCGGATCGGGTCCTTACAGCAACACGCAGATTTATACGTTCACGATCGGCGCGCCGACCATCGCCCTGAATCCGGCCACGCTGCCCGACCCGGCCGTGGGCATCGCCTACAACCAGACGATGACGGCCAGCGGCGGCATCGGGCCCTACGCGTACTCGGTATCGTCCGGCACGCTGCCGGCCGGGTTGTCGCTCAATGCGAGCACCGGGGCGATCACCGGCACGCCGACGGCAATGGGCACGAGCACATTCGCGATCAAGGCGACCGACAGCAGCACCGGCACGGGCGCACCGTTCAGCGCGACGCGCAACTTCACGCTGAACACGACGCAGACCGTGCCTACCGCCCCGCCGGTTTCGGCCACGACGGGTTCCAACGCGCCGGTCACGATCGCGGCCGCCGCCAACGCGACCAATGGGCCGTTCACGGGCGTGTCCATCGTCTCGCCGCCGGCCACGGGCACGGCGCGGGTCGAGGGACTCAATATCATCTACACGCCGGCGGCATCGAGCGCGGGCGTGGTGACCTTCAGCTACGCGCTGCTCAATGCCGCGGGGGCATCGGCACCGGTGCTGGTGAGCATCACGGTGACGCCGGTGCCGATTCCGATCGCGCAACGCCAGGCCATCACGGCGTCGGGCAAGGAAGTGGTCATCGACCTCACGGAAGGCGCGACGGGCGGTCCGTTCACCGGCGCGGCGATCATCTCGGTGTCGCCGTCCAATGCCGGCACGGCCGTGCTCGCCGCGGCCGCGCCCAAGCAGACCGAATCGGCCTCCGCGGAAGGCTCGGCCAGGCAGTTGTCGGCGGGCCAGACCTATACCGTCACGTACACGCCGGCGGCCGCGTTCGCGGGCACGGCGGTCATCACCTACACGATCAGCAACGCCTCGGCGACCTCCTCGCCGGCCGCGCTGCAGATCTCGGTGGCACCGCGGCGCGATCCCTCGACGGACCCCGATGTCTCGGGCCTGATCAACGCGCAGATCCAGGCCGCGCGGCGTTTCGCGACGGCGCAGATCGCGAACTACAACCAGCGTCTGGAACGTCTGCATGCCAATGGGCGCGCGGCCTTCACGAACAACCTCACCATCGTGATGCCTTCCGCGCAGGGCAACGCACAGCAGCAATGCCAGGACCTGCAGAGCCTGTCCGCGCGCGATGCCTGCCAGCGTGGCGTGTCCACGCAGACCACGAGCCGCAACAACCGCGGATCGGGCGGCAGCGCGTTCGGCACGAGCGGTCTTGCGGCGGGTACGACGAGCGCATCGGGTACGTCGGGATCGGCGGACAGCGCCGCGGCGGGCAATGCGGGCAGCGGCACGGCCGAAGGCGGTCTCGGCAGGCTGGCCACGGGGACGCTGCTGGCCGCGCTGCCGGGCTCGCCCGATGGACTCGCGGGCCTCTCCGGTGCGCCCGATCTTCCCGGCGCGGACGCCACGGGACCGAACCCCGACGACGCGCGGCTCGCGTTCTGGACCGCGGGCAGTGTGGACTTCGGCTTCGCCAATATCGGCACGCAGCGCTCGGGCTTCCGCTTCACCACGGGCGGCGTGACGGTGGGCGCCGATTACCGCGTATCCGAAAAGATCACGGTCGGCGCGGGCTTCGGTTACGGGCGCGATGGCACCGATATCGGCTCGTCGGGCACGCACAGCAGTGCCGATGCCTACAGCGTTGCGCTGTACGGCAGCTACCGCCCCACGCCGTCGTACTTTATCGATGGCGTGGCGGGCGCGGGCCTGCTGCGCTTCGACTCGCGCCGCTGGGTAACCGACGAAGCCGCGTTCGCGAATGGCCAGCGCGACGGCCATCAGCTGTTCGCCTCGCTGTCCACGGGTTACGAGTACCGGACCGACACGTGGCTGTTCTCGCCGTACGCGCGGATGCTGGTCGCGGAGAGCAAGCTCGATCCGTTCTCGGAGTCGGGCGCGGGCCTCGGTGCCCTCACGTACTTCGGGCAGACCGTGACCACCGTGTCCGGCGCGCTGGGCCTGCGTACGGAGTTCGCGAAGGAAACGCGCTACGGCATCTTCCTACCGTTCGCGCGCGTCGAGTACCAGCACGACTTCGAAGGCCAGAGCGCGGCCAACCTCGCGTATGCCGACCTGGCCAGCGCGGGACCCGCATACACGGTCTACGGCACACCGTTCGGCCGCGATCGCATCCAGGTCGGGCTCGGGGCCAAGCTGCGGACCAAGATGCTGACGTTCGGCCTCGACTACAACGTGCTGTTCGGCATGAGCGGGCTGCAGCAAGGCGTGCGCCTGACGTTCACCGCGCCGTTCTGACGCGCGTCCCCACGCCCGCCGGCGTGGGGATTTCCCCCTCGTAACGATCGCTGATACATTACATACCTGACTCACCGTCAGGCTACCGACGTTGGCGGCCGAGAAGCTTCGCGAGCGGCACGGCGCGCCTTCCCGCACCTTCGGTGGCGAGCCGCCGAGACTCCATACGGTACCGCTGAACTTCAAGCGACAAAGGTTGGTCAATCGGCTCGACCTGGAGCGGGCGATGCAGCACCACCCTCCTTCTGCCGCGAACGATGATTCGACAGAGGGCCCGCCACGGCCGCCCGCTACCTAGACGGCGCCTAGCGACCCTGAACAGTCCTTCAGATTTGCCAGAAGCGGTCGTTCAACATCCAGACAACATCGCAAGCAGGACGACTTCCGTTCTCTCCTCTCTTTTCACCCGGCCGTAGAAAATGATGACTGACAATGGTCAGGTCACCGATAATCTGTGAGGCTAGTAAATAGTCCGGTCCCGGTCAGCCTCGGACCGATGCCGTAGCAGGAAAGGCGAATTTAAACCATGGATTTCACGAGAAACGTCTACAAAATGCTCAAGGCGCTGAAAACTCTGCTGCTGACGGTAGCGTTCGGCACTGCCCAGGCACAAGTTCAGGTCCATTCAATCCTTGGTGAGAACCTGGACGTCGCGGCGAGCTTTCTTCGAGCTCGAGGATATGAAGTGCTTCCATACAGTGATGACTCCTCCAGTTACAAGGCGATATTTCACGACCGTACGAAGGAATATATGGACGGTAGTTTCACTGTGTGCAAGAGAAAAGTGATTACGTCATCAATTGGTCTTGATCCAGATACTGAGTATCCGAACCAGATGGCCTTGTTGATTGCGCAGTACGGTCAACCCGACGTCAAGGTAGAAACGGCGCAACTGAAGGGTGGCGATACGACCTACATTGACTTCAGGTGGGTCGCAGGCACCGACAAAATCGTACTATCGGACATGCCTCCTTCACCGTTTTGGGCGACGTCGTCCCCGCATAGGACCGTATTGTTGAGCCTCTACGACACGGCAAAAACGTGCTTCTAGGCATTGCCTTCCGACTGGGAAGACTGAAGAGTAGCAAGCACGTATCAACCTATCGCGCACCGAGAGTCATCTCAATCAGTGTGTAGCAGATCGGCGGTTCCGCTCGCATCGGACGTCGCCTTCTGGCCGGACCCGGTCGCCGGCAATCATTCATCGACCAGGCCAGGCCAGGCTCAATCGGCGGCTCGCGACCGTCTCGGCCATTGGGTGCGCACCATCTCAGCTTCACGCTGCTATTGCCCTTTGGGCCACTGGCAAGCACAGGCCCAAGTTGCTAAGTTGACCCAGCCCCACTGCCGGCCATACCCGATGTCCTTCCTGACCCCTATGACACTGTCGCGGCGCCTGCGCATGCCGGCCTTGCTGCTGATGAGCGCTGCAGCATGGATCGGTTCGGTGCACGCCCAGGAAGCCCTCATTCTGGGTGGCCTGCAACGCACCGACGCGGGTGGAGAAACAAGCTACGGCTACACCTACAGCTACCAGCACAATCTGGCGGAGAACTGGTACGCCTCGTTCTCGTACCTGAACGAGGGGCATGTCACGAATCATCATCGTGATGGGCACAGCGTCCAGCTCTGGTGGCGCTACCCATTTGCCGACCGCAGATTCAATCTCGCCATCGGCGCGGGCCCCTATCGGTATTTCGATACCACGGACCGCAACGACGATGGCGGCTCCGACAATCATCACGGCTGGGGCCTGCTGGCCAGCGTGGCGGCCACGTGGTACGTCAACGGCGGTCCTTGGATGGTGCAGGCGCGGTACAACCGTACGCAAACGCCGTCGAGCATCAAGACGAATACGTTTTTGATCGGCGTGGGCTACCAGCTCGACCGGGGCGACCGTGGCGGGCCTGTGGTGCCACCCCCGTCCCGGTTGGACAACGTCACGCAGAACGAGATCACCGTGTTCCTGGGGCAGACCATCGTGAATACGTTCGACTCCGAATCCTCGTTCGCCAAAGCTGTCGAGTACCGTCGTGGTCTGGCCCGCTATGTGTCAGGCACCGTGAGCTATATCAACGAAGGTGAGAACTCGGCGCTGCGCCGCAACGGCGTGGCCGCGCAGCTATGGCTGGAACGGGCGTTCTTCAATGATGCGCTCACGCTTGGAGTAGGCGCCGGCCCGTACTATGCGATCGACCTTAGCGAGCGCGGCCGCAGTGTTACGAGCGACCCCTCACGCTGGTCCGGGCTGCTGACGATGTCCGCCAGCTACCGAATCAGCCAACGATGGCTTGCACGCGTGTCTTGGAACCGGACCGTCACCGGATATGACCGCGACACCGACGTGTTCCTGGCCGGTCTGGGATATCGATTCTGATTCCGCCATTATGTCCGCGTCAGATTGTGGCAGTCGGCGGCGGGTACCCGGAGACCGGCCCCTAGCCGCGCCAATATGCGCCGCAGGGGTTTCATCAATTCCCCTTCCTTTCCCACAACAAGGAGCCTTGGCCTGCCATTCAGCGGTGGCAGGGGAGGGCGCGGCGTTCATGCGGAGCGTCGTACGCCGCAACGTAGTCTTCAACTACGTTATAACCGCTACACATCTCTTGGCGATCACCCCATTCCGGTGAAGTCAGATCCACCTATGGAGCCGTTCGTGATGACGGTATGACAACAATGCCGGACTGACGAACGCCATAAAAACTTGGTGCAGATCTGTCGAAAGCGGCATGCATTTGCGTTTTTGTTGCGCTCCTCTACGCTCCACTCATTGCCTGTGGCCCGCCCGCGCGTGCGCCTCGTGCAAGATGAAAAATAACAAGCTGCCGAGGGGCGCCTGCGATGAAACAGGGCACGACATCAGGCGACGTCATCTCTGGCGCGCGTGGGACGCGGTGTCCTGCCGTGCGCGCGATCCATGCCTTCCCGTTCCGCAGTTCCGGACGCCCGGCCGTTGGCCGCCGGCATCCGTCAACCGGTGGCGTCCGTGTCAGTAACCGCGTATCCCGGAGCCAGCCATGTCGGTAAGGGCGTTCCTGCAGCAAGCGCGCGTGCTGGATCACGTCGTGTTGCCCAGCGAAATCGACCTGCTCCTGTCGATTCTCAATCCCAACCCCGCGCCCACCCCACTGGGCGGCGGCATTTTCAAGGGCGAAGTCGAAATCGACCTCGACCAGAACAAGAGCCCTATCCCCGGATTCGATTTTCATCTGGCGCTGCCGACTGAGCAGTTGGGCAAGATACCGTTCAAGCTGAAGCTTGAGCCCGAGCAGAATCCAACATCGTTCTGGTTCTGGCTGATCCTCTCCGAAGAAGATCGCGTGCACGCCGTCTTCAAGTTCGTCGAGCGGCTCCCCGGATTTGCCTTCACGGGCGCCAACATCGTGACCGATGCCGCCACCGGCGAAGCGAGCCTCACCTCCACGGGGAAACCGGCCGTGCTGGTCAGCCGGGCGGAAGAAGCAGGCTCGCAATTGGCACCTTCACTGCTGATCCAGGGCACCCCCGAGAAGCCAGCCAGCCTCCGCTTTACGCCGGACACCGACTCCACCGAAGGGATCGTGACAGTCGGCTTCGACACGCCGGCGGTGGTGTTTGGCGACACCAGCATCGGCTTTCACTGTCCCGCCCTGGTCATCGACGACAGCCAGGAACATGCTGGCCCTGGGAGCGGCGCGCCCGCACTGTCTCCTCCACTCGATCACATCGACGCGGACAACAAGACCTGGCGCGGGATACTGGCGCGGCAACTGGACTTCTACCTGCCTCGCGACGTGCCCTTTTTTGGCGGGCAGCCGATCAAGGGATACCTGGCCATTCCCACCGGCCCCGGTGGCATCCAGCTTGTGATGGAAACCAAGGTGCCGCCAAAGGCGGCGATCGAGCAAGCCTCGGCGCGACCAGGCTTCAGCATCCGGATCGAATGCATTGATCCAACCGCCAGGGGATTCTCGGGACTGGTCCCAACGTTGATTTCGGCCAGCATGGACCTGCCTCTCAACGGCCGGTCCGTGCCACTCGAACAGTTGGGGGATCTCACCTTCCTGGCCGGCGAACCGGTTCGCGTGACGGCTACGTTCGCGCGCGATCCGGCCAACGACCCGGGCAATATGCGGATGACGCTGGGGCTTTCGTCGCAGGGTCCGGCGGGGCTGGTCATGGTACAGACCGATGACAATGCCGGGGCGTTGGCGCCCGCCAAGGTGTTCAACACGGCGGCGGCGATGGCGACCTCACTGATTGCCAATGGTGACGTTCAGAACGATGGCGGCAAGTACCACTTGGCGGCCATCGCCGCGGCCGGCGCAGCCCTGTCGTCGTTGTTCGAGCCAGCCAGCCGCTTCGTGCTGCACGGTGCCGAAATCGAGTCCACGGGGCATGGTCTGCCAGTCGGCGAACGGATCTCGCTGAACCTCGATTACTCGGTGGCCGTTCGCGTCACGGCGCTCGGCGTGCCAGGCGGAGGGCTGTCAGTCAGCATGGTGCCCGACCAGCCCATGCGCATCCGGGTGCGTCGCGTCGCGATGACGATCGACATGCGCAAGTCAGGGCTCGGCATGTTCGATCTCGACTACGACCGGGCTGAGATGGAAATCGAGAATCCCGGCGCCTGGCAACTCGATGGCTTCGAACAATTGTTCGACGTTGTCGGCAGCCGGTCGGGCCGAGGGTCGGCCTGGATCGAGGTTGACCTGCGCTTCCGGCTCAACCTGGGGCCGGTCAAGGTCTCGGGCGTCACCATACGGGGCACGCTCAAGGATGGGCATCCTGTCGTCACCCTCACCGGTATTGCCGTGGGCATCGACCTGCCGGGCGTGATCGCGGGCCGGGGAGCGTTGCATCTGATTCCGGGCGGTTTCGAGGCACACATTGCCGCGGCAATCGTGCCGATCCAGTTCAATGCCGACGCAACGGTGATCTACAGCGATCCAATGGTGTTCCTGGCGCTCGCGGCGGAGTTGCCGGCACCGCTGCCACTGGCCAACTCCGGACTCGGGCTGTTTGGTGTCTCCGGGATGTTCGGTGTGGCCGCCCGGCCCAAGCTGAGCGGCGAAGGCGATCCGGTGCTGCGGCAACTGCAGTGGCGCCATGAGCATGCGGAAGACTTCACCGTGGCCGCGGGCAACATGTTGTTCGGCATCGGTGCCGCGGTGGGCACGTTGCCCGATCTTGGCTTCACCTTCGGGGCGAAGGCCGAGATCCTGATCACCGTCCCCGACGTCTCGGTGCGTGGCGCGCTCAATGGCAGCGTGATGCGTCCACGGCCGAAAATCACCGATCCAAGTTTCCCGCCGGTTCGCGGCGTGAGTTGCCTGGGCTTTATCGGGGTCGATGCGCGCGCCGTGGATTTTGCGGTGATCGGCTCGATCGATTTCAAGCCGTTGCTGGAGATCCGGCTGCCGCTGGTTGGCCACTATCCCGTGGCGGGCGATACGAGCGACTGGTACACCTATCTGGGTGCCGACGGCTACGACGGGCAGGGTCGCAAGATCGGCCCCGTGTCGCTCAAGGTATTGCCGGACATCCTCGGATTCGGCGCCGACGCATACCTGATGGTTCGCGGCAAGGGCATCCTGCGCTGGCCCGTGCAGGCGCCGTTCATCGACTACGACCACGGCTTTGTCATCGCCGTCGGATTTTCGGTTCATCAGAATTTCGGGCTGCGGCCCATCGCCTGGGCGCAACTCTATCTGGGCCTGGATCTGCTGCTCGTGCCCAGCCCGCTGACCTTTGCCGGTCTGGGCGGGGCCAACGGGGCACTGCACCTGGGGCCGTTCGCGCTTGGCGTAAGCGCCGACGCGAAGTTCATTGCCGTGGCGGACGACGTCTATCTATGGGTTCGTGTCACCGGCCGTATCGAGCTCTTCTTCTTCGATATCGAGGGTTCGGTGACCATCACCTTCGGCGGCGATGAAGCAAAGCCGTTCCTGCCGCCCGCGGATCAACACCCGCTCGACAGGTACGAGTCATTCCAGAACGAGCGGCGGCGGGTCGGGTCGACTCCGGTGCTGACCGACGACAGCTATCGTGTCATCGGCCACCTTGTCGAGGACCCGGAGAACGTCACCGACGAGGTTCGCGTCTGGCCGGATGTGCTGATCTCCATCCCATTCGCATTCGCCCCGGACGTGCTACCCGGTGCAGATGACCAGTTCTTCGGCGTAAATGGCCCGGGCAAGCCATACGCCGGCAAACGCATCGGGTCGGAACTGCTGCGCTACTGGTGGCAGCTCAAGGACGTGGCGTTGTTCGATGTCACCGACGAGGTCGATCCCCGGGTGGGCGGCACGCGGGTCGGCACACGGTTGCCGGCGCGCTGGCAGGTGCCGCGCGGCGCGACGGACGCCACGGAGCTGCTGCTGTTCAGCACGGTGGGGGACCTGTGGGTCAACCGTCGCGCAGATGCCGGCAAGGACATTGGCAACCCGATCGGCACCACCACCGACTTCTGCACGGCCCGCCCGGAGGCACGCCCGGCGTGGGCCATCGGCTACCTGGCGCGGCGACTGACCGGCGGCTACCACTTGCCGCAGTCACCGTCCGGCAACGACCCGCTATGGAGCCGGGTCGAAGCCGAGATGCATCACTTCGGAATAAACGAGAACGGCAACGAGACACCGCTCGACCGCGCTTATGGCACGCATCCCGGTTTCTCATTGAGCGCCGCGCGGCTGGTGAGATTCGAAGCGCCGCAAGACCTGGGGCTTGAGCGGAGCTTCGACGGCGCCATTGTCGCGCCGACGCTTGGGGTGCCCCCCGACCTGAAACTCGCGGAACTGATGGAATCCGGCACGTTCGTCGAACAGCGCCTGCACCTGGACCTGCCCGAAACCATCACGCAAGGTCTGCTTGTGATGTCTGGAGACCGCCGCATATTCGAGCATGGGAACCGGTTCGCAGGCGTCTCGGTAAAGAGTGCCACGGGCGCCACCTGGGAAGGTCCCAAGTTTCTTGGCACGGTGGACGATCGCGACGTTTTCAGCTTTGCACAGCCCGGCGCCTTGGCGACAAATCGAGTGATCGTCGACTGGCCAATCAGTGCCACGATCGCGGTGCTTGGCCTGCGCGGCATGTCGAGCGTCGCCGCCGAGGCCGCTGCCCAGGCGCGCGCCGCCATCGACGACCTTGCCGAACAGTTGAGCCGGGCCAGGCAAGACGGCCCGAAGCTGACGATGCTGCCGCTGGAACTGCACCGACGAACCATTCTCCAGCCCGGGCGCATCTACCGGCTCGACATCGACATGCTGTGGTCTGGCGAACGGTACGATGCGGGGCAGAATACGCCCGCGGACTCACGCCTGGATCAGGCGAGCTACCAGCCGCCGGGCACGGCCGGGGCGAACACGCCGACACTGCGGCAACTGTTCTTCGGCACGGCCAGGAAGCAGGAAAGCGTGCAGCTCGTCAGCGGCAAGAAGGGCTTCGCAGACTTTCTCTTCAAGCGGCAGAACGTGTTCGTGCCGCAGATGCTGGAGCGCTACCTCGCTGGCTACGAACCGGGCCAGAGTGAACAATGCCGATTTCGCGACGACCCCATCGCGGCTCACTTCACGCAAAGCCACGTACCGGCCCTTGCCAATAGCTACGGTTTTGCCGTCTCGACCGCGGTGAGGCGCATTGACAGACCAGGCGAGCCGCATGCGCGGCCAATCCTGCTGGCGCCGGTCTGGAGCTTCGGCAAGCTGCGGGAATTCCTGTCGCCAGTCGACCAGGTCAGGTTCGACGCAATCATTGCCGCGCCGTGCGCGCAACCCTTGCCGGGCGCCACGGCAACCGCCGCCACCACGCTCGATCCAGAGGCCTGGTATGAGGTCTATGTCACGGCCAATGTGGATGGCAACCCGACGGGGCGCCTGCCCGGCGTCACGTTCAAGACGTCTCGGTGGCGCACGCCGGAAGACATGCTTTCATCTCTGGGTTGGCAGGTGATCGCACCGGTGGCCATGCCACCCAAGGACGTACTGGCCGGTGACCTTGCGGTTGTCGGCGCGGTCATTGGTGGCGGCGCGGTGATCGATGACGATGACCAGGCCTTCCAGAGTGCGCTTACCAGCCTCGGTCTGGACGGCTGGCCGGTCGCGGAAGCGCCACGGCAAAGCCGCATCTGGATACGGCACCAGATGGGCGCCTGGCACTTTGCCGGCTTGATGCTGGAGTCGCCCGAGCCCATCCACCGGACGGGACGGCTGGCGTTCGACGGCGCGGCGCTGACGCTCGAAGGCGGGCCGCCGGTGGCGTTCGACATTCGCCGGCGCGATCGTTCAGGTTCCCGGCTGCTGTTTCTGACGTCGTCGCCTTTTGCGGTACCGGCACCGCCGCAGCAGGCATTCCTCGTGCTCCGGTCCAGGCAGCAACACGTGGCCAGGGTGATGTTGCCGGAGGCACCCGGCTTTGCGGAGGACCCTTGATGCCATCGATCCGAGCACCGTCCGAAGTACTTTCGGCGTTCTCCTTCGCCGTGCAGCCGGACGGCGACAAGGACCTGCAGGCGGGCACGCATCTGCGGGTTTTTTCCGGCCTGGGCGCGAGCTTTCCGGTCGGCCCGCTGATCGTCAGGGGACTGGATCTCCAGGGCGAGCGACGCGCGTGCAGGCTTTTCACGCAGGACTCGAAGGGCCAGCCAACGCCTTCGCAATTTGGTGACGATGGCGTCCTCGAGGTCACATTGCTGCTGTCGGACCCGCCAAACCTCATGACGTCCTCTATCGAGATCGACGAGGGCGCAGGCACCATCAAAGCGGCGGCGATGCTTGATCAGCACGGCCGCACCATCTGCGTGCGCGATCAGGGTCCGTTCGTATTTTCAGGACCGCTTTTCCACAAGCTGAAGGTTTGGGGGGCGGGAACCTTGCGCATCATCCAGCGGATGATTCCCCTGGCCATTGTCGAGGAACTGCAGTTCGACCGCGAATCGATCCTGGCGACGCTGGCATTGCCGATCAAGGGCGATTTTCCCTGGTACCTGGGCATCCAGGATCGTGAGGCGGGGATGCTCAGGGTGGAGCGCGGTGCGCCGTTGCGCATGAATCCGATGGACCGCCCGTTTGGCAACCTCGAAAGCGTTTCGGCCGGCGATGAAATCGAGCGTGTCATCGCCTCGCTACGCTCGCTGCATGTGGAGGGCGGCTTCGACGCGCTGATCGAGCGGCTGGTCAGCACCAAAAAGCCACCACCCTGGGAACAACGGGAGCGCATGCTAGCCATCGGCACCACCCCCGCCGGGGACCGGCCGCAGCACGTCGAGCTGGACCGGCTGGGCACGCTGCAGCTTGCGGCAGCCGATCCCGGCGTTGCACGGTACCTGGGCCTTGCCGACCGTATCGACTCGCTCCCGGGCAATCGCTGGTCGACGCTGGCATTGTTCGGGCTGTTCGCCGTGTCGGTCGATGAGTTCTCGCAGTACGGGCTGGACCTGTCGGCCATCAGGGGCCACACGCCAACCAGTAATTTCGTCAAGGTCTATGCCCGGACGCTCAGTACTGCGACCGGTGCCGACTACGGCCTCGCCGTGGAAAAGATGGCGACTCGGGTGATGGGGAACGGTCTGGTCATCGCACCGCTGATGCTGATGATTGATCCGGTGCCACCCTGGCTGCCTCCGGCCGTCCCTTCCCCGCAGATCTTCCAGGTGCGCTGGCAAGGCTTGCGTGATACCCAGCCCAGTCGCCTTTACCGGGCGAGCTTTGCGTTCGAGGACCTTCCGCTGGTGTCCCAGTGTGCGTTGGCAAGGCTTGAAGACCAGCAATGGGTGTCGCGCAACGATCGGCTGGACGGGTTGACGCGCGCCGCGCCGCGCCTCTTCGGCAAGGAGCGCGACGCGAGCCCGCGCATCAACGAGACAGGCGGGAACTTTTCCAGCCTGGAACCGCAGGCATTGGAAACGGATCACGACATCGACGCAGACACCAACCCGACAGCGTTCGCGGTATGGGGTTCGGATTTCTTTGGCCGCTTCCCGGAAAAGGCGGCCTTCTTTTCCACAGCGCCCCCCCCGCGTGTGCAGCCGCCAGAACCCGTATTGCGCTTCCACGTTGAAAGACTCGCCGGAGACATCCTGCCGGGCACGTCGCCCGGCGTGGTCAGTGTCAGGATTGCCGTGCCCGCGCGGCTTCCCGAGCCCGATGGCTTCTCGCCTTCGCAGATGGAACACGCAGGGAGCGCGACAGTCGTCCCACGGCTTGACGACCTGCCTGCCGGCGCCTTCGACATTGCTACGATCCAGCTTGGCATCGGCACCCTGGACGATCCACCGATCGACGTGTCCATCCCCGGTACCATCGAGCACACGCTCCCGATTCCGCCAATCGCGGACGGCATCACCACCTTCTCCCTGCTGGGGCAGTACGCCGATACGCAAGGCAACAAGTCAGCGGTGGCACGCGCGGCATTCGAAGTCCGGAACTTCAGGTCGCCCACGTTGCTGAAAACCGGCGTGGGGCTGTTCTGGTCGAGCGAACCCGGTCCGGCACCCGAGGTGGAGCTGAAGCTGCGTTGGAACGCGACGGATGGCTCGCGGTACCGGGTCTATCTTGCTGACCAGGCGGCGATGCAAATCACCGAAGCAGAGCTTGGGGAGGATCCGCCGGGGGCCACGTCCCGCGGCCTGGTGGCGGTGAAAGGGGCCCACCTGGAAGGCGTCAAGAAGCGTTTCCGGCTACTCACGGACCCGCCAGTGGTTGCGCAAGGCGGGGGCGCCGGGCTGTCCATCCATCTGCCACGCAGCCTTGAGACGGTGCAGTTCGTGCGTGTGGTGCCGCTCGGATCGGATGGCGAGGAAGCGGACTTTGGCAAGTGCGGCATCGTCGCGGTTGCAGTGCCCGAAAGCCGCCGGCCGGCCGCGCCCAGGCTGGATGCTGACATCGACCAGCAGACGGGCAAGGTATCGCTCACGGTTTCCACCGACGCGGTGGACGAAGTGATATTGAAGCGCGACGAGCCAGGGCTATTCCACCCGGGCCAGCGGGGCACGCAGCCACCCGTGGCATTCATCCGGCGTGCGGTTGCCGGGGTGCCCGACCCCATATACGCGCGACAGGTGGGCATTCCCGTCGCGATGGTCCGGGCGGCTGCCACGGGCCACTACGTTGCCTCGTTTTCCGACGACAACGCGGGGCGTGGGCTGGAGCCCTATGTGCGCTACGTGTATTGGGCGGAGTGGCGCATGCCGCCTGAACGACGGCTGCCAGCTGCTTATGACGAAGTGGCGAGCGAGATCGTGCCGGTGGCCCCCTCCGGTAGGCAGGATCAACCCAGGCCAAAGAGTTCGCCATCGGCCCCACGCACGGTCATGCACGTGCCACAAGCCGCGCCGGCGGCGCCGGACGTCGCGGCGATGCATGTCGCACGGCAGCCCGGCCCATCGCCCGACACGCTCGTATTGCAGATTCAGGTGGATGACCCGCCCCGGGCGCACAAGCTAGCCGTCGGCCGCTTCAGGCTGGCGGCGTGGACGAAGTGGGCCGATGGCCCAATCGAGCCGATACGCAACGCCGGCGGCGTCGTCCTGGAGGGTGCCTGGCCCAGTATCGAAGGCGGAAGTCTCACCACGCAAATTCCCGCGCCGGGCGACGTCGCGGCAGGGCTGACCCTGATGGTGGCATTCGTCGATCCGCTGGATCGTCTCGGCGGCGTGTCCAGTATTCCCGTCCCGTAGCCGAGTCGGGCGCCCGGGTACCCGTTCACGGCCGGCGGGCCTGCAGTCGCGATCCCGCGACGCAAGACAAAGGAGTTGATATGCCAGGGCACTTTTCGTTTACGGTGACGAAGATCTCGCCGGACGGCAGAACCTCGCGTGCGTTCGGGCTCAACGACGGCGGGGTCGTCGTGGGAGACGTGGATGGCGATTTTCCCTGGGTCTTTTCACCCGGGGGCGGGGGACGGCAGCTCCAAGCCTTGCCGACCAGTGCCGGCAAGGGCGTGGCGCTCCGCGTCAACAACGCCGGCGCTATCGTGGGGCAATGCGACGCGATCGTATTCGACAATGCCTTCAATCCCGCTAGCACCACGCAGGGCACGCGCGCCGTGCTCTGGGCCAATGCGGCAACAGCGCCAAAGGACTTGGGAACGTTGTTGCCGACGCCTCCGCTCGGGTTTCCCGCCAATACGTTCTTCGGCAGCAGCAGGGCCAATGACATCAACAATGCGGGCCATATTGTCGGTGACTCGGAAGTGGCCCCGGGGCTCGAGCACCCGTTCTTCCTCGATGGCACGGCGGTAGGCATTCCGTTGGCCATGCGCGATCTGGATGTGTTCGTACCCTTGAACCTCAGACCGGTCTTCTTGCCAAGACCCGGCAGTGCAAGCGCACTCAACGACAACGGCGACATCGCCCTGGATGCGGCCATTGACGATGCCACGGGCATCGTCGCCCAGGCCTTTCTGCTGAATAACATTCTGGGGCCGGCAATTCCCTTCATCACGCTGCTGCAGGCCCTGCCAGGTGGTCTTGGACCAACGCTGCGCCATTCCATCACGGCCGACCTCAATGTCAACAAGGACGTCGTGGGCGCCTCGTTTGACGGCGTTCATCCCGCAGTGGTCCCGCCCCTGAATCCGCGCGCGACCTTCTTTCGCATCCCGCCGCCGGCGGCCACCGTTCCGATTCCGGTCATTTGCCGGGCCTTGGGAATCAACGACGCCGGCGCCATCGTGGGGAGTATTGGCTCTCCGAGTGCCATTGTTTCGACTTCGAACGAGCGCGGTTTTCTGATTGACCCGGCGCATGGTGGCTTTCATGCCGATCTGAGCCTCGGCACGCCGGGTTTCACGATCCTGCGCGCAACCGGCATCAACAACAACGGCCAGATATCGGCCATCGCATTCGACCAGAACCAGCAAATTGAAGTGGGTGTGCTTCTCACGCCGTAGTGCGTCCGTCTTGAAACTGGCGAGTCCAAGCGCCGTCGTCGCGATCGAAACGAATCGGAGGTGAATCCATGCAGAGCCTGCAGCCACAACATGGATTCCTGCCTTAGGGCGTCGTTCCCGCGCGCACGGCGTTCACCGAAGGCAATGCGGTGAATGCATTCGCGCCGCCAGATCCATGCAGATCCAACGTAGCGCTGCTAGCGTATCAGGGCTGGTCGAACACCCAGACGGATCCGTCGTTGTAGACGGCGCCAATTCTTGCCTTGGCGTTGCCATTCACCATCGAATGCGTCGAGGAGAATCGCGTAACGTTCGTGGCCGTCGCGGAAGGCGGGTGGCCTACGTCGTAGGCGATCATGCTTCCCGCTGAGAAGGAAAATAGGTCCCTCGAGAGGGTATGCAACGAGAAAACGAACGTGTCGTCGGCCTGGATTTCCTTGGCGGGCACAGGGTAGAGCTGCAGGAAACTGGGCGACAACAGCGTCGAGCCCTGCCAGGCAAAGACGTAGGGTTCTACGCGCGAGGCGAAGAACTTTGCGTTGCTTGCAGTCGGGTTGATTGCAGAAGGCATGACTGCCCCGGCGAAGCGGCCTGCCGAGATGGTCGAGTTGAAAGCTTCCATACCTAAGGGTTGCATCACACCGCCGGTGACGCTGCCTCCGGCTGTCGCCAGCGCGTACGTCCCATCCGGGAAGACCCTCGCCCCAATGATGGAGTCGGAGGGGTTCGGTAGGGCTTTCCAGATAGTGCCAAAGCCCAAGCCCGTCGCGTAGTTATTGGCAATCGGGTCGTCCGGGCACCACGAAACGCCGGCGAGGTTGGTGTCGGCCGTCGTGGCGTACGAGCGACGAGCGGCCCCTGCGCCGCAAAGAAAGTCGGAGAACAACGGCATGTCGTTTGCTCCGCCGACGGGGAAGGACCCGAGATATCCATTGGCCAGTTCGACTACAAGCCTGGACTTCTCCTCTGTAATAAAGAGGTTAAAGGCGCCCGGGGGTATGCTGGCGCTGAAAATCTTTTCGAGCGAGCCAAAGGCGGTGAGCTGTCGTTCGACGTAAGCACTCACCGTGTCCGCCGAGAGGAGATAGCTTTTGTCGCCATCGACGACAATCGCGCGTGCGGACCTGCCTGCGCCCACGCTGATCTGGCTCCAAGGGCCTGACGAGGAGACGGGAATCGAGGTGCTTACGTAGCGGCCGTCAGGGTAGGTCACAGTGAGCCACAGTGATCCTGTCCATGCATTCAGTGCGCTTGCGCTTGCGGAGACGCCACCGCTGCCAGCGTTGGCGCCGAACACCGCGGAGGCTAGGTTACTGTCATCGAAGGACCATGTGTAAGTCGCATACGGTGCCAGCGAAGCGGTCTGGCCGGGCTGATCCGTCAGAGTTGCCTGCACGTAGGCAGTCCGCCCCGGCTTGACGTCGAGCGAAGCCTTGTCAAAGGTTACCGTTGGCAGCGGAAGTTGCGGGCGGGAAAGCGAGGCATTCGCGCAGAGATGGTCGCCGGCGGGCGTATCCGCGCAGGCCGTCAGCTTGCCTGTTGCGGCGACCGGCGTAGCGCCAGGTGCCGACTCGATCGTCGAAGAAATTCCATCGGATGCGACAACAGCCTTGAAGTTCGTCGTGTCGTCTACCTTCCAGGTCCAGTTCGTCAGATCGGCGATACCGTTCGCGCCGTCGGAGCGGGCAACGACGGCCGTAGCGTTCTGGGCGGCAGCGCCGGCGGCAAGCGTGAAACCGCTCGGCGAGATCGAGAGCGTGTAGGTCTTCGGCGGGGTGGGCGTTGTCGGTGTCGTCGGTTTCGGGATGGCTGAAATAACGAGCGTCTGCTTATAGATGGACCCATCGGCCCGAGACAGGGAAGCAGTCAGCGTGGCCGAGCCGCCCGCATCGCCGATCACTACGGTCGCGTAGTAGCCGACAGTCGCGGGGGCGCCAAATATCGAGGCTGATGGCGCGAGATTGGATGCCGATAGGACCTTCGCCACGTCCGGATTGCTCGATTCCCAGGACACGTCGTAGCCCTTCAGTTCGTTACCGTCTGGCCCGAGGATCTTGGCATATACGACGACGGTGTCGCCGCCCGTCGGAGCGATCGATTCTTTGTCGAGCACGACCTTGGCGCCGGCAGGCGCACCGCTTGGCTGGGGCGAAGCGGTGATGGGGTCCGTGTTGCCTCCACATGCCGAGAGCAGCAGGGCGGAACAAATGGCGAGCGCCGTCAGGTGGCGGGCGGCCTTGGTCTTATATCGGATCATGGATCTATGTAGAGGGTCGGACGCGCAAGGCGCGACGTTCACGACAATGAATCGCCGCAGATCATACGACATGTAACGAATCTGTTACATGTATCGATGCGCCAAAAATGTCAAATGTCGTGCAGAACCGACGAGCCCCACCAGAGTGGGGCATAAGTAGCCGACCCCGAATCTGGTGAACGTTCGGCTCGCCCATCGCGGTGGAACCCGCCGTGCCTCGGTCTTGGATGCTGGCGAGCGAGTCTAGCAAGCGGGAAAGATCCGCGCGTCCCCTATTGTGGGGACAAGTCCGGGTCTGGCCGCGGGTCTGATTTGGGCAATCTGGGCACGGGTCACCCCGAGGCTTGATACCCGGTGTCAACAAGAAGCAGCCCCATGAGTGTCTAGTGTTGCATCGACCCGTTGAATCCGCACCAGAGATGCTTCCAGGCTGACAGGTGCTGCGATGACGGACACGACCAGTACGTCAACGCTGAATTTGTCGAACGGCAGTACGTGGAACCTCACGGCGAACTCGAACCTGACCAACGTATCGAACAACGCCAGCCTGATCGCTTTCGCGTCTCCGGGCGCAGGGGGATTCAAGACGCTGACTGTCCAGAACTACAGTGGGGCTGGTGGCGTTATCGCCTTGAATACCGCGCTCAGTACAGATGGCTCGGCTTCGGACAAGCTTGTGGTCAGCGGTGGCACCGCGACGGGCACGACGCTGCAGCCCCATCCGCCTCCACAGTGGCCAGAGTCACGTCTCGCAATTCAAAGATCACTAACATCTCGGCCAGAAAATTCTCAATTCCGCTTCGCGTTTTCTTCTGCAACGATAGCCTCAAGGTGCATTCCGCGCGCTTCGTGCATTGCGGAGGGAGAGTCACGCGCGCGGCGCGCCGGCTTTCCGTCCCCGCGGGCCGGGGAGGGCACTGTCACAGTGCTACCCAGCGCCGCGCTCGTGCGGCGCAATGACCACAATGCTGTTGTGCAACAGACGATGAGAGCATCAACAAACCGACGGTAGGCAATGAACGGAGGCGGGAAATGCATCGAGGCAAGGAAGGTATGGTGAAAAGAGGAGGCAGCAGCCTGTTGATGCTGGCCACCATGGCAGCGGTGCTCACGATCACGGGCTGCGGCAAGAAGGAGGAGCCACCAAAGGCGCAGCAGCCAGCGGCGCAGGCGCCCGCCACGGCCCCGGATTCCAGCGCGGCCACGCCGGTGCCAGCCCCGGCCAATCCGCCGGTCGCGGCCAATGCGCCGGTGGATGCCGCTTCTGCGCCAGCGTTGGCGGCGACTTCGTCGTCTGGCAAGAAGCCGAACATCCTGGTCATTTTCGGGGATGACATCGGGCAGACCAACATCAGTGCGTACAGCCACGGCGTGGTCGGCTACCGCACGCCCAATATCGACCGTATTGCCACCGAAGGGATGATGCTCACCGACTACTACGGCGAGAACAGTTGTACAGCGGGCCGCTCCACTTTCATCACCGGTGAAGTTGGCTTGCGCACGGGCTTGCTGAAGGTTGGCATCCCCGGCTCTGCCATTGGCTTGCAGTCGCAGAACGTGACCATTGCCCAGGCGCTCAAGCCGCTGGGCTACGCGACAGGGCAATTCGGCAAGAACCACCTTGGCGACCGCAACGAATACCTGCCGACCGCACACGGCTTCGACGAGTTCTTCGGCAACCTCTACCACCTGAATGCGGAAGAGGAACCTGAGCGCCCCTATTACCCGAAGAACGACACGGCCTGGGTCAAGGCGAACGGCCCGCGCGGCGTTCTCCATTCGTTCGCAGACGGCAAGATTGACGATACCGGCCCTCTGAACCGGAAGCGGATGGAGACGATCGACGACGAAACCACCGCGGCCGCGATTGGCTTCATGGAAAAGCAGGTCAAGGCTGACAAGCCGTTCTTCGTGTGGATGAATACGACGCGCATGCATGCCTTCACGCATGTGCGCGAGTCCATGCAAGGCCAGAGCGGCATGCCGGGCAATGAATACGCCGACGGCATGCTCGAGCACGACGGAGATGTCGGCAAGCTGCTCAAATCGCTCGACGATCTGAAGGTTACCGACAACACGATCGTCATCTACACGACGGACAACGGCCCCAATCAGTGGTCATGGCCGGACGCTGCGACCACGCCATTTAGAAGCGAGAAGGATACCAACTGGGAAGGTGCGTTCCGCGTTCCGGCACTGATCCGGTGGCCCGGCCGGATCAAGCCCGGTACCGTGTCGACGACCATGATCTCCGGGCTCGACTGGTTCCCGACCTTGCTTGCCGCAGCCGGCGATACCGACATCAAGGAACGGTTGCTGAAGGGCGCCAGCATCGGCGGAAAGTCATTCAAGGTGCACCTTGACGGCTATAACTTCCTTCCGTATCTGACCGGGCAGACCAACACCGGCCCTCGCCAGGACTTCTTCTACTTCAACGACGATGGAGTACTGGTGGCGATGCGGCACAACAACTGGAAGTTCGTCTTCTGCGAGCAACGGCACCCCGGCGGTTTCGAAGTGTGGGCCAACCCCTTCACATGCTTGCGCGTGCCGAAGGCGTTCAACCTGCGCATGGATCCCTATGAACGGGCGGACATCGTTTCCGATCAATACTACGACTGGACGGCAAAGAACGCGTACCTGATCAGCTATGCATCGTCGCGCGTCGGACCATTCCTCCAGACGTTCAAGGACTATCCGCCCAGCCAGAGGCCGGCCAGCTTCACGATCGACCAGATGACCGAAGCGGTGATGCAGTCCATCAACAAGGGCGGAGCCAGGCAGTAATTTCCGCGATGCGCCTGGCCGGATCTTCCTCCGGTCAGGCGCATCGCCACGACTGGTCCATCAGCGATGCGTATGCCGCGCAATTGCCGCGGGCGATGTCTACGCCAGTCGCAGATTCCGCAACATATCCAGTACGTGTTGCGTGGCGCGCTCGACGTAACCCGCGCGATGCGCAATGCCGAGCCGGCGCCACAACGCCGGGCTTAGCGGTCGCATGACAATGCGGTTGTCGGGCGAGGGGGCGGTCTCTTCGTGAGGCAGCAGCGCGGCGCCGTAACCTGCCGCGACCAGGCTCTTGATCGCGTCGTTGTAGTTGAGTTCGATGCGAGGCGCGGGGTGATGCCCCGCGGTCGCGAACCACTCCGTAGTCAGGCGCGAAAGACGCGTGGTGGCGTCATTGAGAATGAGCGGCTGGGAAGCCAGCCATTCCGGCGTGACGCGGGCGGGGCACTGCCAATGCGCCGGCACAAAGGCCATCACGGGGTCGCGCCTCCAGGGCTTGATCACGAGTCCGGCCACCGGGGGCTGGGGCAGGGCGACCAACCCTATGTCCAGCGTCCCATCCGCCAGTCGGGACAGCGTTTCCTGCGAGGTCAGCACTGCAACCTGGATGTCGATAGCGGGATGGTGCTGGCGCAACCCCTCAAGCGCCTGCGGCAACAGGTGCGCCAGCGCGCCGGTTGACGCACCAAGCCGCACGCGCCCTTCAAGCCCCTGCACCTGGCGTTGGATATCGTCCAAGGCCTGCTCGGCATCGGCCAGCAGCCGGCGCGCACGCTCCACCAGCACTTCTCCGATTGCCGACGGCCTGACATGTCCGCGTTTGCGCGACAGGAGTTGAGCCCCGATGCGGTCTTCGAGTTCGGCGATATGGAGGCTGACCGTTGGCGGCGCCAGATGCAGGGCGCGCGCCGCGTCGGCGAACGACCCCCGGTCTGCAATGGCAACCAGCGTGCGCAGGCGATCCAGGCTGATCTCTCGCATGTCCTCCCCCAGATTCAGGAAAACTGAACATTAGTGTTATGAAATTCAACTTTCTCTATTGTAGCGATACGAGGAACATAGGAGCTCGTTCTCTTTCTTGCAACGCAAATTCAGCGGGGTATTCCACGTATGAGCTCTCCTGTTGTTTTCATCGATGGCGACCAGGGCACCACCGGGCTGCTCATCCACGAACGGCTGCGTAACCGGACCGATATCAGGCTGATGACGCTTGCGGCTGCGGAGCGCAAAGATCTGGGGCGCCGCGCGGAAGCCATCAATGCCTGCGACATCGCCATCCTTTGCCTGCCGGACGCCGCCGCGCGCGAGGCCGTGTCCACCATTGTCAATCCCGCGGTTCGCGTGATCGACGCAAGCTCCGCTCACCGTACGCACCCGGACTGGACTTACGGCTTGCCGGAGATGACGCCGGGCCAGGCGGAGCGCATTGCAAACGCGCGTCGCGTGACCAACCCCGGCTGCTATCCGACCGGTGCGATTGGCCTGCTGCGGCCGTTGGTGCAGGCCGGGCTCATACCGGGCGACTACCCCATCAGCATTCATGCGGTATCCGGCTACTCCGGACGCGGTCGCGCGGGCGTGGAGGAATATGAGGGGCCCGGCGCCGTCAACGCGCCTTCATTTCAGGTCTACGGCCTGGAACTCGCACACAAGCACACGCCGGAGATCCAGCAGCACGCCGGGCTCTCGCAGCCGCCCATTTTCGTGCCGGCATACGGTGCGTTCCGCCAGGGCATCGTGCTGACGGTGCCGCTGGCGTTGCGGCTGCTGGCGCCCGGGGTGAATGGCGCCACGTTGCAAGACTGCCTCGCGCGCCACTATGCCGGGGCGGAGCACGTCCATGTGCTGCCGCTGCAGGAGTCTGGCGCCTTGAAACATCTGGATCCGCAGGCGCTAAACGGGACGAACGACCTGCGCCTTGGCGTATTTCCCAGCAAGGAGCACGGGCAGGTCCTGCTGTCGGCGGTTTTCGATAATCTTGGGAAGGGCGCGTCCGGTGCAGCGATTCAAAACCTGAACCTGATGCTCGCGTAGTCGTGGCCGACGAATGCTCCTTCCCGGCCCGGGAAGGGAGGTGGCCCGGAGGTTGTCCCGCCTCCGGTTTGTCGCGATCTATCGGCCGTGGGGTACGGGGCGCGGAGGACTCGGTTGCGGCGTATAGCCAGGTACCTGGATATATGGCGCGACGATATATGGGTACGGTGCAGATCCGTTGACCTGCTGATCATAGGTGGGCGAGTTTGGGGGTGTCGCGATGACACCGGCCCGGCTGGGCGGCGGCGTGTGCAATACAGTTGCGTCGCGCTGGCCATCGCTGATTCCGCGTTCGGTACTCAGAATCTGCGGCCGACTGCCTGCGTCCTGCGCGGCATTCGCTGCAGCCGAGCCCAACATCGAAAGCAAGATAATCGTCGCAAATCTCAGCATATCGACCCCACATATTCTTGTTGCGTATGTCGTGCCTCTGGCGCAATCGAGCCGGCAGACCACTATAAAGGTCGGCAAGGGCGCTTTCGATAGGCCAATGGTAGTACGGACGCTTACGGCAGGCTGGCCTGAAACTTGAGCCGCCAATTGAATATTCGATCTTGAAGCCGGTGATGGGTAGGGCGCTGGCGATTATTTTGTGATTCACGCAGCACTTGCAATGTCCTGGGGATTCCGGCTCGACTGAAGGTCGGTCAGGGCGCCTTATCGCCGGCGTCATGCAGGAATCGTCATTTTTCGCCTACGGGCCTATCGCTGGCCGTTGCCGGCATGCCCTTTCCATTTAATAAACCGCCGAGATAACAGGCGTGGCACGGCCGTCAATTGCGTGAGTATCAGGACGCAAGAAAGTCGGCGCATGCAATGGCACCGGACGGGATAACACGCACTAGAATGAAGTGGCGCTGTTGCGCAGAGTTCGGCAACTAAGAAGAACGGAGACAAACCATGTTGCCTGCGGCCGCTACTGGGAAAATCCTGTCCCGAGAGTTTCTCGACGTGCTGATTCAGGCGGCCTGGATCGCGGTGTCGGCGATTGCCTGCTTGACGTTATTCCCTCCGTTCCTCGACCTGTTCGTCTGGTCGCCAATTCTCGCCATTACGCTCACCCGCTCCCGGTGTGGCTCACCAGCCGCTACGTGCAACGGGCCCCCTCTCTGGCTTTTGCCAGGGGCCGCCCTGCAGCGTCAACAATCAGAGAGCATGCCGATGCGCCGCGGCTGAGCGCCGGGGCGACGAACGCATATTTCCTTGCTGGCACTCCCTAACGTCCTATCGGAGTTCACCATGGCACGCACACCGGTCCTGACCTTGCTCGTTGCCTCGCTGGCCGCCTGCAGCAGCGCGCCACCCACGGCGTCGCGCCCACCACCGAGCCCCCCTGCGGCGGCCTCGCCCGCGGCATCGCCTCCCCCATCTGCCGACGCCAAGGCGGTAGATCCCGCTTCGATCCAGGCGCTCAAGGAGATGGGGGCCTATCTGCAGACATTGAAACAGTTCGAAGTCTTCATCGAACTGTCCGGCGAACGCGTACTGGCCGACGGCGAGAAACTCCAGCACACCGCGACGTCGGACCTCGACGTGCTTCGGCCCAACAAGCTGCGCGCCCAGATGCGATCTGCGCGGTCACAGCGGGACCTGATGTACGACGGCAAAACGGTGACGATGTACTACCCCGACCAGAAGTACTACTCGCAGGCGGACTTCAGCGAAAATCTGGGCGCTCTGGTCGACAGGCTGCGGGCGCGGTACGGTGTGGAACTGCCGTCCGCCGATCTCTTCATGTGGGGCACTTCCGCTGCGCCCACCGACAATATCGAGTCAGCCCTGTATGCCGGACAGGACATCATCGGCGGTGACGTGTGCGACCACTATGCCTTCCGCCAGGGCCAGATCGACTGGCAGATCTGGATTGCCACCGGCGGCAAGCCGCTGCCGCGCAAGCTGGTGATTACCAATCGTGCGGACGAGGCCCGTCCGCAATCGGTGACCCACTACAAGTGGAATCTGCATCCGAAGTTCAAGGAATCCGCTTTCGCATTCTCGCCGCCAGCTGGCGCGAAGAAGGCCGAATTCGTTCCGCTGAAGACCCAGCCGTCGCAGCAGAACGGGAAAAGTCAGCCGCAATAGGGGAGCACGGCCATGAGACAAGTACACGGCAAGCAATTCGCAGTGATCCTGGCCTCGCTGCTCCTCTCGATGCCCGCCTGGACGCCATCTGCGTATGCGCGGGCAGGGGCGGGCGCAGGTGGTGGCGCGCAGGCCGGCGCGCGCGCGGGCGGCGGTGCCAACGCGGCCGCGGCGCGGCAGACGACGCAGGTGAACAACGCACGCGCAGATACCCGGACCAACAACGTGCGCAGCACCAGCGTCAACAACGTGAACAGCAGTAGCAACGTCAATGTCAACCGCAATACAAACGTGACCGTCAACAACAATGGCTGTTGCGGTGGCGGGTGGGACAACGACTACCATCCGGTGGCCACGGCCGCCGCCGTCACGGCGACGGTGGCAATGACCTCGGCTGTTATTGGCTCGATGACCCGGACCATCCCGCCGAACTGCGTACCGGTCAACTACGGCGGCATGGTCTATCAGCAATGCGGCACGACGTGGTACCTGCCGCAGAGCGGGCAGTACGTGGTGGTCAACCCGCCGTACTGACGGTTGGGGGCGACGGCAACGATCTGCACATGGGACGGCCGCAGCCGTTAAGCAAAGTTAATCCTTGCTGCCCCAAAATTCGCCAATAATGCCTATTTCGTCGCAAAACGCCCCCGGCTGGTTACCTGGTCCGGGGCCGTTGCCCGGGGGCCAATCCGGCTGACCCTGTCGTGTGGACTGGCCTGAAAAATTCTTCTCAAATGAGAATGCGTCTCATGTAGAATGAGAGCAAACCGGTACAAATATCAAATAGTCCGGGTGGAAGAAGGGTCGACGGGCGGGTGATCTTGGGTAAGGGGAGAAGACTGTCATGCGTGTTCTGATCGTGGAAGACGATCCGCGGGTGCGGCATTGGCTAAGCACCAAGCTGCAGCAGAAGGGACATGACTGCCGCCTGACAGACACGGGCGAGCACGCGCTCGAACTCATCCGGGACGAAGCGTTCGACGCCGTACTGCTGGACCGGATGCTGCCGGGCATCGATGGCATCGGCGTGCTGCGGGCGCTGGCCGATCATCCGCATCCGCCCGTCATGGTGCTGTCCGCCGTGGACCAGCCCAGCGACCGCGTAGAAGGGCTGCGCGCCGGCGCGGGCGATTATCTCGGCAAGCCTTTCGATTTCACAGAACTGCTGCTGCGCCTGGAGGGGCTGGCCAAGTGGCGTGCCCTGCCGAACGACGCAGACTGGATCACGCGGCTCGAGGACCTCTGCATCGACTGGCGCGAGCGCCGCGTGTCGCGGGGCGGGCGGCCGATCGATCTCACCGAAAAGGAATTCGCGTTGCTGCAGGTGCTGGCCACCCATGCCGGCCGCACCGTCACGCGTGCCATGCTGCTGGAGAAGGTCTGGGGCTACCAGTTCGATCCGCAGACGAATCTGATCGACGTTCATGTTTCGAAGCTGCGCAGCAAGATCGACCGCAATTTTCCGCGGTCGCTGCTGCGTACGGTGCGTGCGGTCGGCTATGTCCTGGGCTGAGCGCGTTGCCCACCTGCTGGAGACCCGCACCTTCCGCCATGCCTCGCTGGTCGCGTTCCTCTTCTTGCTGGTCGCCATCGGGTCAGTGCTGCTGAGCGCGCACCAGATCGACGTGCTGCTGCACAGTCACGTGCGCGACATGGTACTGGCCGACGTGCGCACGCAGGAACACCGGCACCATTTTGCCGATGCCAGGGAGCTTGCCATGGCGCTGGCCCAGGACGACAGCCGCGAGCGCGAAGGCAGCAAGTCGCTTGTGCTGTCGCCCTCGGGCGGGCTGCTGTTTGGCGACGCGAAGGTCAGGACCGCGCTGCAATGCACACCGCCGTGCGATCTGCAGTGGCGCAATGTCACGGTGGGCGACACCAGCGCCAGGCTGGCGCAGCTGTTCGGTGTGCAGGTGCCGCTGGCCGACGGCGGCGTGTTTTTCAGTGGATACGACATCCTGCCGATGCGCGAGCGGTTGCGCGTGATTCCGCTGGTGGCCGGGGCGGGACTGTTCGCGGTCTTGCTGACGAGCCTTGCGATCGGGCTCTATACCAGCGTGCAAAGCATGCGCCGGGTGGACCGCATCCGCAGTGCGCTGCGCCGCTACGTGACGGGCGAGCGCGATGCGATGGTGCCGTGCCGGCGCGGTGGCGATGAATTCGACCTGCTGGGGCAGGACATCAACCACGTGCTCGATCGGGTGAACCGGCTCATGGAAGAGGTCAAGAGCGTGAGCAGCCATCTGGCCCACGAACTGCGTACGCCGTTGACGCGCATGCACAACCGCCTGGCAAATCTGGCAGAAAAGGTTGACGACCCCATGCGCGAAGATGTGCTCGGTGCGCTTGAGGAAGGAGAGCGCATCCAGCGCATGGTCCGTGCGGTGCTGCGCATCGGTGAGGTGGAGGCCGGGCGCTGCGAGCATGCGTTCGAATGGTTCGACGCGCGCGCGCTGCTGGACGACCTGGCCGAATACTATGCACCGCTGGTGTCGATGTCCGGGATGGCACTGCACATCGAGGCGGAGCCGGGGCGCGCACTGTACGGCGACCGCGCGCTGCTGTTCCAGGCGTTGTCGAACCTGCTCGAAAACGCCATCAAGTACGCGCCGCAGGGCAAGTCGCTGCAGCTGCTGGCACGCCGCCGTGGCGATGGGCTGGCGCTGGGCGTGGCCGACCACGGCCCGGGGATTCCGGCAGGGCTGCGCGGCCAGGCCGTGGAGCGGTTCCGGCGTCTGGGTGCAACGTCGGGTGCAACGTCGGGCAGGACATCGGGCGGGACCCAGCAATCGGGCAGCGGGCTCGGCCTGGCGCTGGTCAATGCCATCGCCAGGCTGCATGGCGCCCAGCTTTCGCTGGAGGAGAACGCCCCCGATGGACTGCTGGCCGTGCTGTTGCTGGACCGTCGCCATTGGAGCGACAGGACCGGCTTCAAGGACGCGCTCAAGACGTAGCGATCCTCGCTATCCGTAGCGCGCGCCCGGCGGCCCCAGGTGGCAGGTTCAAGCGGTTTCGAACATGTCGGCAAGCAATTGCCCGAAACGGTCATACGCGGCATTGGCGCCGGCGATCACGGCGTCGTGCGTGTGCGCGGGCACGGCGTCGCTGTCCAGTGCCGCGACGAAATTGCGCCATGCGATGGCGCGTCCTTCAGGGTAGGCCGCCAGGTTGCGGGCGCCGAATTCGGCCGACAGCCCCAGTTCTTCCTTGGCGGCCTTGAACAGGAATGCCGCGCCCAGCGTCGAGCCTTCGGAGACATAGAGCCAGCCCAGCGCCTCGGGCATGGCTACGCCACGACTGGCGATATCGCCCTCTGGTACGGACCATGACAGGTCCGCGAGATCGGCTTGCGATGCAGCGGCACGGCCCCGGCCGTCGATGTCCGGCACGGCGGCGCGCACCGCCGGGTCCGCAAAAAGATGCTCGATATCGCGCTGGAACAGGTACTGCGCGGCGACAAAGCGCGCATAGCCTTCGCGGCTGGCAAACGGCTTGGCCGCGTCCATGAGCCCGTGCATGCGCTCGTGCTGGGCGGCGGTTTCATGCTTGAGCCGGGAAGAAAGCGAAGGGTGCGCTTCGGTGATGGTCATCGTGGATGCTTCCGGAAATCGAATGTGGAATCAGCGGCGTTGCCGTATGACGGGCACGCCTGCGTGCTGACTTTCTTTTTACGTGATCGCGTTGCCAATGACACGTTAATCTTGCTTCATGTTGGTTGTGGGCGCCGGTAGGTTGTCGAGCCACTGCTGATACTGATAACGGAAGGCCGTGCCACCCGTGCCCAGCAGGCGCGGCAGCGGAGTGATGAAGTCCTTGCGGATTTCCACCGTAATGCGCCACGCCGGCACCGTACGGCTGGCGGTGCTCCCGCCACGGCGCGTGCTGCCCGCGCCCACCGCATCGAGGGATGTAAAGCGTTCGACGGCAACGGCGGCGATATCGGCGTCATCGAGCAGGCGATGCGATGCGGCAGCCATGCCAAGCCGCACGCGCGCTTCCATCTGTCCGGGCGTGGTCACATTGACGGCTCCGGCGTGCAATGGATGGATGGCGCGTTCCAGTGCCGTGCCACCCATGGCGATAGTCAGTCCGATATTGCCCAGTTCGATGAACATCATCGCGCCGGCGATGATCACGGGCAGCGCAAAGGCGGCTTCGACGGCAAGCGCGCCCCGGGCCGCCAGACGCGGGTGTGGGCGGGAGTGTAAGCGGGAAGGCAGGCGGGAAGGCGGGCGGGGCCGATCCATGACGGTCAGTGCCGGAACAACACGAACACCGCGCCGGCGGCAATCGCGACGCCATAGGGAATGCCAGGCGATGAATGCCCCTGCAGCGCCATCGGCGTGGGTACCGCCACGGGCAGCCATGCGCCAAGCCGTCGGATACACCGTGCTGCAGTCAGCTCGATCCTGCGCAGGACCGGCATGCACAAGGCCAGCGCGCCGCCAGCCAGGGAGGTGACCAGCAGGAACATCGCAACCTCGCGCCCCAGCCAGAGGCAAAGTACCGCCATCAGCTTGACGTCGCCCGCTCCGGCCCATCGCATGGCAAACAGGGCATAACCCGCCACCAGCACGATTGCCGCCGCGGCGCTGCTGCGGGCGATCTCCGGCCACGCGGGCGCCTGCCCGCCAGGCACGCATATCCACGCAAGCTGAGTCAGCCACAAGACGAGCAGCGCCAGGACCGGACGATTGCCGATGCGGCGATACAGCAGGTCGGACAACGCAACCCAGAGCAGCGCGGGCGTCAGCACCAACGCTGCAAGCCGCAGTGAACCCGGCGCGGGCGCGAGTGCGTTTTGCAGGATCTGCGGCAGGAACGATGTCATGCGAAAACTCCGGGTCAGGGTGGCGGCTCGGGCAATGACGGCAAGCGGCGTCTGGCGGCCAGCGTCATCCGAAGACGACAAAAGGCACGCCCGCGTGGACGGGCGATGGCATGACCCTGGCCGGTATGCCATAGACGCTTGCCAGGTTGGCCTCTGTCAGCACTTCGGCGGGTGTGCCGCATGCCACGGTGCGGCCGTTCTCCAGCAGCAGTAGCCGGTCGCACCAGCGGGCGGCAAGGTTGACGTCATGCAGCACTACGAGCACGGCCAGGCCGTCGGTTCGGCTCAATGTACTGACGCTGTCGAGCAGCAGCAGTTGATGGCGCGGGTCCAGGCTCGAGATCGGCTCGTCAAGCAGCAAAGCGCGGTAGCTATCCGGGGCGCGGCAGGCCAGCGTCTGCACCAGCGTGCGGGCAAACTGCACACGCTGTTGTTCGCCGCCGGACAGGCTCTGGTAGTCGCGATGAGCCAAGTGGGTCACATCGGCCAGACCGAGCGCGCGCTGCATCAGGGCGGCCAGGGCAGGGCGATCGAGTTCCGGGAACGGATACCCACCCATGGCGACCACTTCAGTCACGTCGAGATCGAAGTGCAGCCCAGGAGACTGCGGCAGCACCGCGCGTGTCCTGGCCAGGGCGTTGACGGGCCAGTCGGCCAGGTCATGCCCGTTCAGCGATATCGCTGCAGCCGGGACCGCGATCTCGCCGGCCAGCGCGCCCAGCAGTGTGCTCTTGCCCGCGCCGTTTGCACCGAGGATGCCGAGCACTTCGCCAGCAATCAGACTGAGATCGATGCCGGACAGCACCTGCCTGCGGCCACGGCTGCAGTTGAGATGGCTTGCAACCAGCACGTCATGCTCCTTTTCGCGTCAGCATCCACAGCAGGAAGGGGCCGCCCACCAGGCTCGTCACGATGCCGATCGGCAGTTCGGCCGGAATCACCACCATGCGCGAAAGCCAGTCGGCCAGTGTCATCGCGATTGCGCCGCCGGCCAGCGTATTCGGCAACAGCCAGCGGTGGTCTGCGCCCAGCGCCATGCGCACCAGGTGCGGCACGACGAGTCCGACGAATGCGATCGTGCCGGTAACGGCGACGATGGGACCGACCAGCAGGGCGGTCAGCACGATCAACCGGCGACGCAGCCGCTTGAGGTCAAAGCCAAGGTGCTGGGCTTCGCGCTCGCCCAGCAGCAGGGCATTCATGGCGCGCCAATCGCGCAGCAGCAGCGCGCACAGCACGCCGACCAGTGGCACGAGCCACGCCAGCATCGGCCACGTGGCCCCGGCGAGGCTGCCCATGTTCCAGAACGTGAGGTTGCGAAGCTGCACGTCGCTGGCCTGGTAGGTGAAGAAGCCGACGATGGCGGCACAGATGGCGTTGATGGCGATTCCCGCCAGCAGCAGGTTGGCCATGCCCCCGCGCCGCGCGCCGAGCCGGTAGGCAAATGACGTTGCCGCAAGGCTGCCGGCAAACGCGGCGGGTGCGATGCCCGCCAGCCCCTCTGCGCCCAGCACGATGGCTGCCACAGCGCCTGCCGCGCCGCCCAGCGATATGCCGATCAGGCCCGGTTCGGCCAGCGGATTGCGGAACAGTGCCTGCATGACCGCACCGGAGAGCGCCAGCGCGGCGCCTACCGTGATTGCCAGCACGATGCGCGGTAGCCGTACTTCGATCAGCACGTTGCGCCACATCGCGTCGTCGCCGTGCGCAGCTTGCGACCACAGCAACGGCAGCAGGCGGCCGCGCGGAATCGGCAGCGCGCCACTTGAGGCGGTCCACAGGGCGGCCAGCACCAGCATCACGCACAGCGCGGTGAAGATGCCCATTCGGTGACCGCGCATCAGCGGGCCGCCGTTTGCGGTGTGGCGAGGCCCGTCTGCAACAGGCGAAGCGCTTCCGGCAGCCGGGGGCCAAAGCCCAGCAGCAGAAGATCATCCATGACGACGATGCGCCGGTTGCGGGCGGCGGGGGTGGCATTGAGGCCGGGCTGCGCCAGGAACGCATCGGTGCTGCCGCTGGCGCTCACCGACATCGTCGTGGTCACGATCACGTCCGGCTTCAGGGCCGCCGCCGCCTCGGCCGAAAACGGCTTGAATCCGGTCTGGCCGGCCAGCACGTTGGTGCCACCCGCCAGCGTCAGCATGGCATCGCCGGCGGTGTCGGTGCCCATTCCCTGCATCTTGCCGGTATGACTGCTGACGATCAGCACGCGCACCGGCTGGCTGACCGGCCGGATTGCGCGCAGTTCGGTGTGCAGGCGGTCGACCAGCGTGCGTCCGCGCTCCGGGATTTCCAGCGCCGTGGCGGTGCCGAGAATGCGCTGTTCCAACGCCGCGAGCGTGGGGGCCGAAGGCAGCATTACCACCTTGCTGCCCAGTTTGCGGATCTGTTCCATCGCCTGGGGCGGGCCGGCCTGGTCGGCCGCCAGCACCAGGTCTGGCCGCAGGCTGGCGAGCCCTTCGACGGAAACCGCGCGGTAGTAGCCCACCTTGGGCAGCTTCAGCGCGGCAGCAGGGTAGATGCTCGACGAATCGGAACCGACCAGTGTCTTCTCCGCGTCCAGCGCGTAAATGATTTCGGTGACCGCGCCGCCCAGGCCGACCACGCGGGCGGGCGGTGCAGCATGGGCCAGACCTGCCGCGCACAGCAGGGACAACAGCGCAGAGCGCAGCAGTTTCATCGACAACTCCGGAAAACGTTCAGGCGGCCAGTGCCACCGGGCAGAGCGATTGCAGCAGTGCGCGCCAGGCGCCCAGTTCCGGTTTGCCCGGCTTGCGCTCGCCAAAGAACTGCACGATCAGCTCGCCGCTGGCGCTGTATAGCTCCAGCGACGTCACCCAGCCATCGACCGTGGGTTTGTTGACAACCCAGCTCGATGCCACGGCGTCGGTATTCAGATGCAGGTTGAACGATGCATCGAGCACGTTGAACCATGGCCCGGTGCGCACCAGCTTGTGGACCGGGCCGGTGTGGATCTGCACGATGCCCCGGTTGGCGACAAAGCACATGATCGGCAGCGCGGATTCGGCGGCGCGGCCGAGCACGGTCTCGACCGCCGTATTGCCGACCTGCTGGGCCAGGTCATTGCCGGCCGCGCGCAGGGCGCCCAGGCGCGACACCTTGTGCTGGCGCAGCATCGCAAAGAAGTCATGCGTGTCCTTGAGCCCAAGCCAGTGGGCACGCAAGGCGTCGGCGTCCGCAGGGGCTTCCGCATCGGCGGCTGCCACGATCGGCTCGACGGTGATCGGTGTATCCGTCGCCACGGCATGGCGGTCGACATAAGCCTGCCATGCCGTGGCATCGGTTGCTTCGGTGCGATAGACCTTGTGCACCGCCTCGCCCGCCTTGTCGAAGAACTGCAGGCTGTCGCGGCCGCTCTCGGTCACGGCGTAGGAGTACCGCCAGTTGCCGAAGAACATGCGCAGGTCGATATCGGGCCCGAGCACGATGCCGACGGGGCCGTCAGCCTCGATGCCCTGGTATTGACCATGCCGCTCGTGCACGGCATGGTCGTTGCGCGACAACGCCATCACCGTGCCGAGCGTGCCGAGATCACGGAACAACTGCTGCGCCGTGCCGCCAAGCTGTCGCACGGCCACGCCGCATCCTGCCGCGACCAGTTCGGCCTCGCTTGCGCCAAGACGCTGGGCGCGGTCGCGGATGCGTAGTTTCGGGTGGGCTTCCACCAATGCCTGATGGCGTTGGCGCAGCGTCTCGATGCATTGTTGTTCCATATTCGTGCGGGTGGCTGGTTGTCGCGGGCAGTCGCTCGTTCAGTCGGGCCGGATCAGGGCTGGACGTCGAAGTTGATGGTCCAGGTCTGCTGGCTGCTGTTCGAGTTCGGATCGGCGTAGACGATCTTCGTCAGGTGGAAGCGCGCATACGTGGCACCTTCGCCGCCGCGAATCAGGCCGCCCGCGTCGGGGTTGGCGCTGATCAGGTGCGCCACCGCCGGCAGGCCGTTGGCCGCAGCAGCCGCAGCAGTCGGGAAGTACGAGTACCAGCCGTAGTTGAGCGGGTTCGGATAGGCGCCGGTGTAGGTGGGGTTCAGCACCGAGGCGGTCGAGTCCTTCAACCACTGTGCGGCAGCCGTGGGCAGGCTCATGTCGGCAGCGGTCAGGTCGGCCAGCGTGGTGCTGACGTTGGTGGCGCTGGTGAATGCCGACGCCACCGGCTTGTTTGACCCATCGTAGAAGCCGGCCGGCGTCTTGCCGAGGAAGCCTGCCACCGTGCCGGTGCCCGACTCGCCGCCGTTCAGCTTGACGTTGTAGCGGTTGAACGCGATATGCCAGGTGCCCGAGGCCGTGGTTTCGGTGCGGTTGATCAGGTCGTAGTAGACCCAGTCTGCCGATGCATTGACCTGGGCGGTGTAGACGTTGCCTGGCGCGCTGCGGTCGACAAAGCGGAAGCTCGGATAGCCGGACGTGGTGCCGCCCGTGCCGCCGTAGTAACCGGTGACCTGCAGTGCGAAGACCGGTGCCGCTGACGTGCCCGTGGTGTCAGCCAGCGCGCTGTTGGTGGTGACCACGAAGGTACGGAACGTGGGATACAGCAGGTGATCGGTGGCCGCGCCGGTCACGCCATATTCGAACACGGCCGAGCCGATGTCATTGGTGCTGGCGAACACGCCGCTGGCCGAGTCCTTCAGGAACACCGTGGCCGGCAGGGCGCCGTTGACCGGATCGATGGTTGCGTTCTTCCAGCCCGCCAGCGCGGTCCAGGTATGGTCGAACGGGCTGCCGAAGGCGCCACCGGTGCCGGTGCCGCTGGTGCCGCTGTTGGTCCACAGCTTGGCCGTGCGGCCGCCGGTATCGGTCTTGATCTTCAGGTCCCAGGCGGTGCCCGTGCAGGCGGTCTCGGCCTTGCTGTTGAAGTCATAGCACAGCGAGTTGCCGGCCGCCGGCAGCGCGAAGGTCCATTCGGCCGTCTGCGTGAATGCCGAGGTGGAGGCGGGCGTGGTGCCTGTCCCGCCGCCCGTGCTGCCGCCGCTGGTGCCACCGCTGGTGCTGCCGGTCGTGGTCGTGCCACCGCCATCGCCGCCGCCGCATGCCGCCAGCATCAGTGCCAGCGCGGCTGCGCCGAGGGCGCCCAGCGGGCGGCGATGCAGTGCAAGAGTCTCGTGGATCATGATGAGTGCTTCCCCGTTTGATTTCTCGTTAGCGGGCGACGTCGACGTTGAACCGCGCGCCCAGGTAGATAAAGCGCCCCGCCACGGGCCCGAAGTCACTGGCATTCGCAAAATCACGCTGACGGTTGAACAGGTTGTTCACGCCGGCGAAAGCGGTCACGTTGCGGCCGATCTTCTGGTTCAGCACCAGGTCGAGCGTGCCCCAGCCCGGCGAGCGGGCGCCGGTGGCCGAATCGGTCAGTTCGCTGCTCTGGAAGCGCGCACGGGCCGAAAGCTCCGTCGAGGGGAAGACGCGCCAGTCGGCGCCAACGCGGCCCATGTGGCGCGGCCGGCGGGTCAGCTCAAGGCCCGTGTCGAGATCCTCGGTGTCGGTGAACGTATAGGCCGTGGTCAGGTTCAGCTGGTTGGTCGCGCGCCAGCGCAGCGACGTCTCGATGCCCTGCGTTCTGGCCCGTGCCACGTTGCGGTAGGTGTAGACCGCGATGCCGTTGACCATGGTGAAGTTGGTCATGTCGGTCTGGATCAGGTCCGTCACGCGGTTGTAGAAGAGATTGGCATCGAGCGTCACGCGGTCGCGCCAGCTCAGCTGGCCGCCCAGCTGGAAGCTGTTCGACGATTCGGGCTTGAGGTTCGGGTTGCCCAGCACGATGTAGCCCAGCGAGCTGTGGTCGAACAGGTAGTGGCGTTCCTTGAGGTTCGGTACGCGATAGCCCTGGCCGTAGTTGGCGCGCAGCACGCCCTTCCACGTGTCGTTCGACAGCAGGTTGGCGCGCACGCCCACCTTGGGCGCGAAGTGGCTGCCGAAGTCGGAATCGTGCTGGCCGCGCAGGCCAACGATCATTTCCCACGTGTCGTTGAAGAGGATGTCGTTCTGCAGGTAGAGCTCGCCCGCCTGGCGCTCGGCGCTGCCGGTGCCGGCCAGTTCCGACGTGCCGTTGACCGACTGGTCGAGGGTTTCGCGATGGAAGTCGCCGCCAAACTGCCAGAGCTGCCGATACCAGGCTGGCAGGTCGAACTGGGCCGAAACGTGATCGGTCTGCTGTGCCGAGTTGCGAACCGATGTCTGGAAACTGTTCGAGTATTCGCGGGACGTGCTGTCGTAGGTTTCATGCACGCCGGCCAGCCGGGCCCGCAAGCCGTTGTCGAAACGCCATTGGCCGCCATAGGTGTACCGGTTGCGGTCGATGTCCTCGGTCTTGCGCTGCGGCACATAGTTGGGCGGCGCGTAGTACTGGTAGCGCTGTTCGTCGGTCTCGCGATAGGCGCTGGCGTCGAACCAGAAGTTGCCAGCCTGGCTGGGCAGCCATTCGAGCCGTCCCGCGTACTGTTCACGCCTGATCTTGTCGCCGTGACGCGTCCAGCCGTCGGGGTCGACGGCAAAGCCCTTGTTGTCGAGCGCGTCGGCGCTGATGCGGGCCCGGATCCGCTCGGTGCCCCCTTCCAGCCGGACGTTGCCGTGCAAGGCGCCGGGCGAGCCGTCGGCATTCTGCGCGCCATAGCTGCCGGCATCGGCCGTGACGGCACCCGAGAACCCCTTGGCAATCGGGCGCGTAATCACATTGATGACGCCGCCCATCGCCGAACTGCCGTACTGCGCGGAACTGGCACCCTTGACCACCTCCACGTGGTCGACCTCGGTCAGCAGGTATTGCGAGACATCGACGGTGGAGCCCGTGCTGGCCGAGATCGGCAGGCCATCGATCAGGATCAGCACCTGGTCGCTGGTCATGCCCTGGAGGGTCACTTCGTAACCGGACTTGCCGTGGATCTCGCGCAGCTGCAGGCCGGGCACGTTCTCCAGTGCGTCCTTGAGCGTGCGTGCATGGGTGCGCTCGATTTCCTGGCGATCCACCACTTCCGTGCGGATCGGGGTTTCGTCCAGCGTCTTCTCGCTTCGGGTGCCGGTGACGACGACAGTCGGAAGCGGATCGCCGGAGCCGGCCTGCTGGGCTCGTGTCTGCGGCGCTGCGCAAAGGAGGGTGCCGGCAACGACGGCAAGGGTTTTCAGACGCATTCGGGGGCGGAACCGGCGATCTGCCAATCCGGTCATGACAAATGAGAGCCGAATGATAATGATTCTCGTCCGCATCTTCCGTTAAGAATGCTTAATGAAGATGCCGCCCGCCGGCGGAGCCCCGCGCCTGGGCCGCCGTACGTTATATTCGGCGCGTTGAAATGACAGTCAGGCAGTGACGAATGGACAAGAAACGGATTCGGGTATCGCACGTGGCGATCCCCGGCAATCTCAGTGTTCTCAAGCTCAAGGGCTATCTGAGGACCGCCATCGCCGAGGTGGCAAAGGATTCCGGCGACAACGAAATCCTGCTGGTCAAGGTGCTGGTGCCGCAGGCGCTGGGTCTCCGGGCCGGAGAGAAGCTGTTCGACAAGGTGCTGCAGGGCATTGTCGACAAGGATTCGCGTGTACGGAGAGTGTCGGTCGAGTTCGTGGACGGTGAAATCACGGCCGACAGGATCGCCGCGAGCGAGGCGCGAACCCAGAAGGAGATCGACGCCTACGGACACCTGCTTGAAGACGAACCGGACGGGACATCGCCGTGAACCTTTCCAGCCTCGAACGTCAGCTGGCGTTTCTTCGGGAAATCGACCGGCTCAAGGGCGTTGTGCGGATGTCGCCGCTGATTGACCGGTCGCGTCGCGAAAACAGTGCCGAGCACTCCTGGCATCTGGCGATGTACGCGCTGGTGCTGTCGGAGCATGCCGCGGCGCCCGTTGACGTGGTGCGCGTCGTGAAGATGCTGCTGCTCCACGATATCGTGGAGATCGATGCCGGCGACACGCCGCTCCATGATCCGTCGCTGCATGCCGACCAGGCCGAGCGCGAGCAGCGGGCCGCCCAGCGCATCTTTTCATTGCTGCCGGCATCGCAGGCCGAGGAATTTCACCAGCTATGGACGGAGTTTGAGGCGGGGGAAAGCGACGACGCGAAGTTCGCCAAGGCGCTGGACCGCTTCCAGCCGCTGCTTCACAACGTCGCCACGGGCGGCGGGACATGGATAGCGCCCGGGCTGGACGAAGCGCAGGTGGTCGCCCGCTACGGGCCGGCCATCGAGCTTGGTGCCCCGGGGCTCTGGGAGGCCGCCGCCAGGCTCGTGCAGCAGCACTTCCGCGATTCGCGGGACGAAGACGGCAATTCCTGACACGCCCGCCAGGCGGGCCAGGCAGCCCGGGTCAGCGCCGCCATCCGGCGCGGCCCCGGGAAATATGCAGCGTTACTGGCTGCTGATGCCCGCGCGTCGGGCGATGGCGCGCATCTTCGGCAGTTCGGTCTCGATCTGGGCCTCTGCCTGGGCCGGGGTGCCATAACGCGGCTCGAAGCCGGCTTCGATCAGGTGTCGGCGCACGGTGGGATCGGCAAGGGTATCGGCCAGGGCCTTCGTCAGCTTCTGCTTCACGTCGGCCGGCAATCCGCGCGGCGCCGCCAGTACCGACCAGGCATCGACGTCCACGCCGGCGATGCCTGCTTCTGCCGCCGTCGGCACGTCGGGCAGTTGCGCCGAGCGTCGCGCCGTGGTCACCGCCAGTGCCTTCACCTTGCCCGCCTTGATCTGCGGCGCGGCGGCCGTCACGGTATCGATGGCCAGCGGAATCTGGCCGCCGATCAGGTCGTTCATGGCCGGCGCGCTGCCCTTGTATGGCACGTGCACCAGCTTGATGCCGGCGTTGTACCACATCAGTTCGCCTGCGAAATGCGCGGTGCTGCCTTCGCCGAACGATCCATAGCTGTACTTGCCGGGCTCGGCCCTGGCCTTGGCGATCAGCTGCTTCAGGTCACCGATCTGTGCCTTCGGATTGGCAAGCAGCACAAGGGGCAGGCGCGTGGCAAAGCCGATTGGCTCGAAGCTCTTCACGGGGTCATACGGCAGGTTGTTCTGCAGCGCCGGGTTGATCGTGAATGTCGTGGTGCCCGCGGTGAGCAGCAGCGTATAGCCGTCCGGCGCCGCCTTTGCCACATAGCTGGCCCCCACGATCGTGCCGGCACCGGCCTTGTTTTCCACAACGACGGGCTGTCCCAGCCGCTCGCCCATCTGCTTGCCCAGCAGCCGCGCCAGCACGTCGGTGGCGCCTCCCGCCGGAAACGGTGCCACCAGGCGAATCGGACGGCTCGGATAGGTATCCGCGACGGCGGAGCCGGCGGACGCAGCGGCCGCCACGCCAAATGTGAAGGCCAGTGCGACGCGAGAGGGAATCGGGAAAGCCATGAAGATGCTTCTAATGCAAAAGAGGGGGCGCCAGTCTAACCGCGTCGCGCTTGCGGCCAAACGATCCATTCGGCATATGGGTATGGGGAAGCCGACGTGCGCGGCGTGCCTGCGTCGCTCGATGCCCGCGTGACGACATCCCTGCGCCGGGCGAAGTACGCCATGGCGTACCCGGCCCGCTAGGCAAACCTCTCGGCTTCGTCGAGCGTGCGGCCCGCCGCGTCCTTGGCGGCCAGCACGGGCGCTCCGGCAATCGGCCAGGCGATGCCGATTTGCGCGTCGCTCCAGAGCAGCGAGCGCTCGTGCTCCGGATACCAGGTGTCCGTGGTCTTGTAGACGAACTCCGCATAATCGGACAGCACGAGAAAGCCGTGCGCGAAGCCTTCCGGAATCCATAGCTGACGCTTGTTCTCGGCGGACAACACCTCGCCCACCCACTGTCCGAACGTCGGCGAACTGCTGCGCAGATCCACGGCCACGTCGAATACCTCGCCCGACACCACGCGCACTAGCTTGCCTTGCGGATGCCGGATCTGATAATGCAGCCCGCGCAGGACATTGCGGGCCGACCGCGAGTGATTGTCCTGGACGAAATGGCGCTTCAACCCGGTGGCGGCTTCAAACTCGATGCCGTTGAAGCTCTCGAAAAAGAAGCCCCGCTCGTCGCCAAAAACCTTGGGCTCGAAGATCAGGACATCGGGAATCGCGGTGCGGATCAGGGTCATGGTCATGGAGCGCCCCAAGGGTTGTCACGCAGCATATTGCGTCTCCACCCATTTGCGGTATTCGCCCGACATGACGGCACGCACCCATGGCTGGTTGTTGAGGTACCAGGCGACTGTCCTGGCCAGGCCGGTTTCGAAGGTTTCGGTGGGGCGCCAGCCCAGTTCGCTTTCGAGCTTGCGGGCATCGATTGCGTAGCGGCGGTCGTGGCCGGGGCGGTCCTTCACGAAGCGGATCTGTTCGCGATAGGAGCCGGCGGTGCGCGGTTGCAGCGCGTCGAGCTGGTCGCACAGCGCGTGGACGACTTCGAGGTTCGTTTTCTCGTTCCAGCCCCCCACGTTGTAGGTGTCGCCGACTCGCCCGCGCGTCAGCACTTCGCGAATCGCCGCGCAGTGGTCGCCTACGTAGAGCCAGTCGCGCACGTTCGCGCCGTCGCCGTACACCGGCAGCGGCTGTCCCGCCAGTGCGCTGGCGATCATCAGCGGCACCAGTTTTTCCGGAAACTGGTACGGGCCGTAGTTGTTCGAGCAGTTTGTCGTCAGGACGGGCAGCCCATAGGTGTGGTGCCAGGCGCGCACGAGATGGTCGGAGGCCGCCTTCGACGCCGAGTAGGGGCTGTTTGGCGCGTAGCTGGTGGTCTCGGAGAACGGCGCGTCGGCGGGCCCCAGGGAACCGAACACCTCGTCGGTGGACACGTGCAGGAAGCGGAAGCGCGCCTGTTCGGCGTCGGGCAAGGCGCTCCAGTAGCCGCGCACGGCTTCCAGCAGCGTATAGGTCCCGCCGATGTTGGTATCGATGAAGGCCGCCGGCCCCCGGATGGACCGGTCGACATGGCTTTCCGCCGCAAAGTGGATGACCGCGCGCGGATGGTACCGGGCCAGCAGGTTGTCCATCGCCGCCCGATCGCCGATGTCGGCCTGGACGAAGATGTGGCGTGCGTCGCCATCGAGTTCGCCCAGGCTGTGCCGGTTTCCGGCATAGGTGAGCTTGTCGACGTTGATGACGCGGTCGGCCTCGGCGGGATCGGCAGCCGGACGTCGCAGCCAGTCGAGCACGAAGTTGGCACCGATGAAGCCCGCGCCACCGGTGACGAGTATGGATGACATGTTTGAGCCCCTCGTGCCGGTCAGCGGCCTACGATGCGCCGCGCCAGCGCCTTGGCGTAAGGCGGGGTAATGCCGGTCAGGATGTCACGTGCTGTCAATGGAAAGCGGGCGCCGGGTGCCGCCTGGAAGCGGGTCGTGTGAACGTCGGCCACCTCGTCCTCGGGGCGGCCGTTCGAATAGTAGTAAAGCGCGATCGAACGCCGCGTGACGCCCTGGGGACAGGCCAGCGGCACGGGGTGCCCGTGCCAGGAACATTCGTTCGTGCTGAAGACAACCAGCCGGTTGCCGATGGGCGCGATCTTCTGCACGCAATGCTGCACGCTCTCGTCCCACAGTTGCAGATGGCCGGCCCAGCTGTCCTCCCAGGTGTCGTTCAGGTAGAGCAGGACGTTTACCCGCCGGTCGAGCTGCCATTCAAGGTGATAGTTGTAGTCGATATGCAGGCCCAGATGCCCGCCGGGCAGCGTCTGGTGCAGCCCGCCGCCATGCAGGTGGGGATCGGGCACCAGCCCGCGCACGCCGGTCAGCGTCTCCAGGAAACGGATGAAGCCGGGGCCGTTCAGTTCGACGATCAAGGCGCGCAGCGCGGGCGGAATGGCGTAGAAATCCTGGATCTGAAGCTTGAGGTTCTCGGCAGCCGACTGGTACTTGAACCAGCTGCCTTCCTTCCGGCTCGGGAAAGCGTCGCTGGCTTCGCGGTAGATGTCCGGGTCCAGGAAGTCGTCGATACAGGCATGCGGGAACGGCGGGGCGGACTTGTAAGGCTCGGCGAGTTCGCGCGCCATCCAGTCGAGTTTGGCCAGGTCAAGCAATTCGTTACGCATGCTCAGCACTCCTCAGGTTGCGGTGGGATCCGACCCCGGGCTCGCCGGCCCCTGGTTCCGATACTCGGTGGGCGACAATGCAAACCGCTTGCGGAAGATCTTGCCGAGCCGGTCGCCGTTGCCCATGCCGCAGCGCCGGGCAATCTTGTCCACCGGCAGCGTTGTCTTGACCAGCAACTGGCAAATCATGTCCAGCCGCGTCTGCAACAGGTATTCCGACGGCGTCACGCCGATCGTGAACTTGAAGCGGCGCAGGTAGTTGCGCTCGCTCATCGCGGCAAAGCGCGCGGCGTCGGCAACCGAGATGGGCTCCATGTAGTGCTCGGCGATCCAGCGCGCCGAGGCCAGGATCTTGTTTGCCGTGGCCGTCGACAGGTCGGGCGTGTCGTCGATGTCGTAAGCGTCGATCTCGGGCATCGTCTCGCGGCGCGGATCGAGTTGCCGGGCCACCTCGCCGGCCACCTCGGGGCCCAGGTCTGCCTCGATCTGGGCGAGCGCCATGTCGATGGCCGACGGCATGACTTCGGGCGCCTGGTCCGCGCCGCCCCGGCACCAGAAGACCGACGCGGACGCCCCGGCGTACCCTTCCTGGCCGCTGGTGGCTTCCGCACGCGACACCCGGGGCGCCAGCCGCTCGCGGCCCCGCGTACTGCGCTCCAGCGCCGATGCGCTGACTTCCATGATGGCGCTGGACACGCGGGCATCGCGCTCGCTTGCGGGTTCGCGCTCGCTGCAGGCGATGAACACGGCCCCAAAGCCTCGCTGGCCCGCTGCATCGAGCCCCTGCGTCCAGATGCGCACCGACGACGAGCACGCAATGTTGCCGCCGCGGTACGACAGCAATGACAACTGGTAGAACGGCCGGCCGTTGCGCTGCAGTTCAAGCTCGTTGGCCACGCGGAACGCCTCGGCGATGATGCCTGCGGTCAGGAGCGAGCACCCATCGAACAACAGCAGGCCAATGCGTTGCGTGTGGGCATGTCCGGCGAAGGTAAAAGGCCCCGGGGGGCGGGTCGGCACAGGCATCTCGACAAGGTGATCCATGGCGTGTCCATCCCTTGCGAAGGCGATTCAAAGGCGAATCTATTGCATTGCATCATATCCAATTTGCGGCGACGCACAATGCCGTGTGTCTGATTTTTACGTGATGTTGGCCGATTGACGCGGGTGGCATTGAAAATCAACTCAAAAATGCGCCATGCGGCGCAATGCGATTATCAGAAATGAATCAGTTCTGGTAATTGTTACGCCGCGTTTGTCTGCTTCTGTATGTGGATATGATAAAAATATCAGGTAAATCAGCGGTTTCACTGCCGTTGTGCAAGGCGGATGGTACCTCGCTGCATTGCGGGGCATTCCCGCACCGTGGACGGGAATCGTGCACGCATAAATGCAAGGCGGTGTGATGACATAATGGTCTTGTATCACCGGAAATACGTTTTCAAACCGGTTTTCAAGTTGCATCGGTCAAATCCTCTGCATTATCGGACATCGGGTAATTGATGCATTTTTGCGCATCTATGCTTCGGTGCAGCAAAACGGTTTCGTGCCGTTCGCGCTGCCCGAACAGGAGCCCAGGATGCCTATCACTGCCCCCGCTGATCTCCCTTCCCATGCCGCCGTCACGTCTGGCGATGTCCAGAGCGTGCTGCGGATCCGCCCCGTGGTGCTGGCGGGGGGCTCGGGTACACGGCTTTGGCCGCTGTCCCGCAAGCACTATCCGAAGCAGCTGATCGATGTGATTGGGCGCGATTCGCTGCTGCAGTCCACGGTGCGGCGCATGGCGGTGCTGCGCGATGGTCGTCACGCCGACGCCGCCGCGATCATCGTGTGTGGCGAGCCGCACCGGTTCATGACCGCGCAGCAACTTGCGGCGTCCGGCACCGAGGCACAGATCGTGGTCGAGCCCGCCGGGCGCAACACGGCGCCGGCCCTGACACTGGCTGCGCTGCTGGCGACCGCGCAGGGAGAGGACGGCATCCTCGTGGTCATGCCGGCCGACCATGTCATCGCCGACACCGAGGCATTCGGCTACGCCATTGCGCATGCTGCCGGGTTCGCGGAGCAGGGCGCCATCGTGACGCTTGGCGTGCCGCCCACCCGAGCGGATACCGGCTACGGCTACATCCGCATCGGCGCGGCGCTGGGCGATGTGGCGCGCACCATCGACAGCTTTGTCGAAAAGCCTGCCACCGAGCTTGCGCAGCAGTACGTGGCGTCTGGCGAGTACTGGTGGAACAGCGGCATCTTCGTCGTGCGCGCCAGCACCTGGCTGGCCACGCTGCAGCGCCTGCAGCCAGACATGTACGCGGCATGCGCCGGTGCCTTCGGGCAGGGCCGTCAGGACGGCCCGTACTTCCACCCCGATGCCACGGCGTTCGCGGCCATTCCGTCCGACTCGATCGACTACGCCGTCATGGAGCACCTGGCGCGCACCGACGGCGTGCAGGGCGTGGTGGTGCCGTTGGTGGCAGGCTGGTCGGACCTGGGCTCATGGGACGCGGTGTGGGATGCCATCGACAAGGACGACGACGGCAATGCCGCGCGCGGCCGGGTGATGTACGAAGGCGCCACTTCGTGCTATGTCCACGCCGACGGCCGGCTGGTGGCGTGCGTGGGCACCACCAACCTGATCGTCGTGGAAACGCCCGATGCCGTGCTGGTGGTGGATCGCTCCCAGGTGCAGGGCGTCAAGGGGCTGGTGGAACGGCTTGCCAGGCAGCAGGGCAGCGAGGCCGAGAACCATCGCAAGGTGCAGCGGCCGTGGGGGTGCTACGACTCGCTCGATCAGGGCGAGCGCTTTCAGGTCAAGCACATCGTCGTGCACCCGGGGGCATCGCTGTCGCTGCAGCTGCACCACCACCGCGCCGAGCACTGGACCGTGGTGCGGGGCACGGCGCGCGTCACGCGTGGCGAAGAGCAGTTCCTGCTGAGCGAGAACGAGTCGACCTATATCCCGATTGGTGTCACGCACCGGCTGGAAAACCCCGGGAAGCTGCCGCTCGAAGTCATCGAGGTGCAATCGGGCGCCTACCTGGGCGAGGACGACATCGTCCGCATCGCCGATACCTACGGGCGCTGCGCCTGAGTACCGCGCCATCGTCCACCCTTGGGCTTACGGGAGAAGGCGCCATGCGCTTCATCAAGTCACTGCTTGCCAGATCGGGCATCCTGCCCGCGCGCTTTACCGCCGCATCGCCGGCGTTGTCGCCGGGCCTGGCCGATGGCTTCGCACCGGCAAGACAAGCCGGCCAACGTTACGCCGGCGCCTACGGCCATGCCGCCAAGCGCGCGTTCGATGTCGGCGCGGCGCTGGTGCTGCTGCTCCTGCTGTCGCCGCTGATGCTGACGGTGGCGCTGCTCGTGATGCGCGACGGCGGCCCGAGCGTGTTCGGACATACCCGGGTCGGAATGGATGGCCGCAAATTCCGCTGCCTCAAGTTTCGGTCGATGGTGCGCAACGCCGACGCGGTGCTCAAGGAACTGCTCGCCAACGATCCGGCGGCACGCGCCGAATGGGAGAAGGATTTCAAGCTGCGCAACGATGTGCGCGTCACGGCGCTGGGGCGCTTTATCCGCAAGACCAGTATCGACGAGCTGCCGCAGCTATGGAACGTGGTGCGCGGCGACATGAGCCTGGTGGGGCCGCGCCCGGTGATGGAGAAGGAACTGGAACGCTACGGGGATTCGGTGTCGTACTACCTGCGCGTGCTGCCCGGCATCACCGGGCTCTGGCAGGTCAGCGGGCGCAACGATGCCGACTACGACCAGCGTGTGACGCTCGATGTGGCCTACGTCCGCAACTGGACCTTTGCCGGCGACATCGTGATCCTGTTCAAGACAATCGGCGTGGTGATCCATGGTCGTGGCGCATACTGACCTGCCCTGGCGCAAGCGCCTGGCTGCCGTCCTGCTCTGGGGCGTGGTACTGCACTTCCTGGGCGGTTGCGCCATGGCGCCCGGCATGACGTACAAGGCCACCACGCCGGCGCCCCAGCCGGGCCAGGAGTCGGCGCAGTCCGCCGCGCCGGTAACCAGCCTGCCGCCGATGCAGGGCGTGCAGTCGGTGTCGCGCGACAGCCTGGTGGAGATCGACAGCGCGCTGCTGGCGTCGCAGCGCGCGGCGCAACCCGACGGGGTCGCCCCCGAGGTGCGCGCGCTGTTCGACAAGCCACGGCCCTATGTGCTGGGCCCCGGCGATGTGCTCAGCATCGTGGTCTGGGGGCATCCCGAACTGAACCTGCCTGCGCTGCAGGTGACCAGCGGCGTCGATACATCGGGGTCGAATGCCGTGGTCACGGGGTACACCGTCGACGCGCGCGGCAATGTCCAGTACGCCTTTGTCGGCATGGTGCCGGTTGCGGGCCTTACCGAGGCCGAAGCGCGCGACCGGCTCACGCAGCGGCTGGCCGAGTACGTGCGCAATCCACAGGTGACGCTGCGCATCCAGGCGTATCGCAGCAAGCGCGTGTACATGGACGGCGCCGTGCAGCAGGCCGGCCTGCAGATCATCAACGACGTGCCGATGACGCTGCCAGAGGCCATCAACCGGGCCGGCGGGTTCAGCGCGGCGGCGGATCGATCCTGGATTGCCGTCACGCGCGGCGAGCAGACGGCGCGCGTGAGCCTGCCAGACCTGATCGCCAAAGGCGCGAACCCGTCTGACATCCTGCTGCGCGATGGCGATCTCGTGCGTGTCTATGCCGCGAACGACAGCAAGGTCTACGTGATTGGCGAGGTGGCACGCAACGCCGCGCTGACGATGAACAACGGCAAGCTGAGCCTGAACCAGGCGCTGGGCGATGCGGGCGGCGTGAGCCAGTACTCGGGCGATGCGCAGCAGGTGTATGTGGTGCGCGGCAACGGCGGCACGCAGCCCAGGGTTTTCCATCTGGATGCCAGCACCCCTTCGGCGATGGCACTGGCCGACGGGTTTGCACTGCAGGCGAACGACGTGGTGTTTGTCGACACATCGTCGCTCGTGCGCTGGAGCCGGGTGGTCAACCTGCTCCTGCCGACAGCGCAGACCGCCACGGCAAGCCGGGCGCTGGCGCCTTAGGCCCCGGAATTCCTGGAGACACTCGGTCATGAACACCTCGTACCTGGCAAATCCGGCATATGAGCCTGCGTCCCGCCCGGCGGTGCGTGCCATGAACCCGCTGACGACGCTGGCGGCTAGCCGCTGGCTGATCGTGTGCACGACTTCGGCCTGTCTGCTGGCCGGCATTGCCTATGCCGTGTTCACGCGCCCGGTCTACCGCTCGGACATGCTGATCCAGGTGGAGCCGAGCACCATCGAGAACCGTTCCACGTCAGGGGACCCAAAGCTCACGCCCGAGATCAAGCCGGACACCACGTCCGAGATCCAGGTCCTCAGTTCGCGCATGGTGGTATCGCGTGCGGTGGAAGCGCTCCGGCTTCATCTCGACGTCACGCCGCGCTACCTGCCCGTGATCGGCTGGTGGCTGGCCGAGCGCGCCGAAGGCTATTCGCGTCCGATTGGCGGCCACGTCTACGGCAAGGAACGTATCGACGTCACCACCTTCGACGTGCCCGCGGCCTATCAGGGCCAGCCATTCACGCTCACGCTGGGCGAGCACGGCGCCCTCACCCTGGAGTTGTCGTCAACGTTCGGCGCCCCGGTGGTGTCGCTGCAGGGCCGCGTCGGCATGCTGCTGCGCGCCGATACGCCGCGCGGGCCGCTGGCGCTGCTGGTACGCACGGCGGACGGGCAGCCTGGCGCCAGCTTCACGCTGAAGCGCTACTCCGAGACCGCCACCACCGAATGGCTGCAAAAAACACTGGCGATTGGTGAACGCGGCAAGCAGTCGAACATCATCGGCGTATCGCTGGACAGTGTCGATCCGGCGCAGGCGTCGCGCATCCTCAACGAGATCGGCCGGGAGTATGTCGACCAGAACGTGCGCCGCCGGTCAGAGGAAGCGGACAAGTCGATCCGTTTCCTGGACGAGCAGTTGCCGCAACTGAAGAAGCAGCTGGGGGAATCCGAAAGCCGCTACAACGCCTTTCGCGCCCAGCAGGGTACCGTTGATACCAGCCAGGAGGCCCGGGCGCTGCTGCAGCAAAGTGTGGAGGCCGAGACGCGGCTCGTGGATCTGCGCCAGAAGCGCGAGGAACTGTTGACGCAGTACACCGAGAAGCACCCGGCATTGCTGGCCATCGACGGCCAGTTGCGCGAGGCACAGGCCGCGTTGTCCGTCGTGCAGGGACGGACGCGCCAGTTGCCGCTGATCGAGCAGAAGGTGCTGCAACTGCAGCGCGACATGCAGGTGGATACGGAGCTGTACACGAACCGGCTGAACGCGCGCCAGCAGCTGACGCTGGTACGGGCCGGCAAGGTGGCAAACGTGCGGCTTATCGATCCGGCCACCCCGCCCGAGACACCGATCAAGCCCCGGCGCGGCGTGGCTGTGGCGGGGTCACTGCTGACGGGACTGCTGGCGGGCATCGTGCTGGCGATGGCGCGCCGCCGTATCGTGGGCACGGTGCAGGATCGCGAGGAGATCGAGATTGCCACGGGCATTCCCGTCTACGCGACGGTGCCGCGCAGCCGCCTGACCGGGCCGCTGGGCACGGCGCGGACCCACCTGCGCGGCGGCCACGCGCAACTGCCCGATGCGGCCATCGAAAGCCTGCGCGCGGTGCGGACGACGCTGCATTTTGCGCTCAGCGATGCGCCCAACCGCGTGGTGCTGATCACGGGGCCCACTGCCGGCGTGGGCAAGTCGTTCGTGGCGGCGAACCTGGCGACGCTGGCCGGTGCGTCGAGCCGGCGCGTGCTGCTGATCGATGCCGACCTGCGTAATGGCGTGCTGCACAAGCGCTTCCGGGTGGATCGCGGCCCCGGCCTGGCGGAGGTGCTGGCCGGCACCTGCGAAGCCGGTGACGCGATCCGGCGTGATGTGGCGCACGGACTGGACTTCCTGTCGACTGGCGCGCTCACCGCCGGCCCCAGTGAACTGCTGCTGCAGCCCGCGCTGTCGGCGCTGGTCCAGCGGGTGGCCGCGCAATACGACATGGTGGTGCTCGACGGCCCGCCGCTGCTGCCGGTTGCCGATGCGCTGGTCCTTGGACGCCTTGCCGGCACGGTGTTCATGGTGGCGCGCCACCGGGTGACCACGGTCGAGCAGATCGATGAAAGCACGCGGCGGCTGGCCCAGGCCAGTGTCGCGGTGCGCGGCGTGATCTTCAACGACTTCACCGGCGCATTGCATCGCTACAGCTACGCCTACGGCGCCGCCGAAGGCCATCCTGGCACGCCAGCCTGACACGGAGAACCGACATGGCGCACCTGCACCACAAGCGCATCACGCTGGTGACCGTCACCTACGGCGACCGCCTGCACTACTGTGCCGAGCTGCTGCGGCGCAGTTTCGAGCGCGAAGGCGTGTCGCACGCCATCGTCGTCAGCAACAATGCCACCGCCGATCTGTCACCGCTGGAGGCTGCCTGGGGCAGGCGCCTCACCATCGTTCGGCTGGCCGCCAATACGGGGTCGGCCAACGGCTATGCGGTGGGCATTGCCCGCGCGCTGGAACGCGATACCACCGACTACATATGGCTGATGGACGACGACAACGCGCCATGCGAGGGCGCGCTCGACGTGCTCTGCCATCAACTGGACCTGCTCACGCGCAAGCAGGGCCGCCGCCGCGCGGCGGTGCTCGGGTTCCGTCCGGATCACCAGGGCGACATCGCTGCGGGCGTGCCGGTGGGCCTGGCGATGCCGCCGAGGTCGAGCTACTTCGGCTTTCACGTGGGGCGCATCCCGTACAAGATCTGGCGGCGTACGCCGTGGGGAAGGCCGCGGCCCGACGCGATTCCCGATGTGGTGCATCTGCCGTTCGCGCCGTACGGCGGCCTGCTGGGTCATCGCGAGATGTACGTGGACCTGGGGCTGCCGGAGCCCGAGCTGGTGCTGTACGCCGACGATACCGAGTACACATGGCGGCTGACGGCGCGTGGCGGATGTATCGCACTGGTAACGGCCGCGCGGCTCGAAGACCTGGAAGGCTCCTGGAACGTCAAGCGCAACTGGAAGAATCACTTCGAATGCATGCTGCTGAGCGGTTCCGATTTCCGCGCCTACTACAGCAGCCGCAACCAGGCCTGGTTCGATCGCAACCACTGGTCCACGTCCGGGCTGATGTACCGGCTCAACCGCTTCGTGTTCCTGCGGCTGCTGCGCCTGTATGGCAAACGCCGCAACGCCGGCGCCCGGCTGCGGCTGCTGGAGCGCGCGATTGCCGACGGCGAGGCCAGCCGGCTGGGCTTCCACGCCGACTACTCGCTGTAGCGTCCACTCGTCTCGGAGGCCACCATGCCGGACCCCACCGCATCGCCCGCGCTCACCGTCGTGATTGCCAACTACAACTATGCGCAGTATGTGGCGGGCGCCATCGATTCGGCGCTGGGACAGTTCACACCCGTGCATGTCATGGTGATCGACGACGGCTCCACCGATGGCTCCCGCGCGATCATCGAGGGCTATGGCGTCCGCGTGGAAGCGGTGTTCCAGCAGAACGGCGGGCAGGTAGCCGCATATAACCATGCGCTCGAACGTGTCCGCACGCCGTACGTGCTCTTTCTGGATGCCGACGACACGCTGTATCCCGAAGCCGCTGCCACGGTGCTGGCGGAATTCGCCAAGGGCGACCCGGTCAAGGTGCAGTACCGGCTCGATGTCATGACGGCCGATGGTGCGGCCACCGGCGTCCAGGTGCCGCAGTCGATTCGCGCCGACGGTTGCGGGCAGATGCTGCGTGCCGGATGGCTGTATCCGTCGCCACCCGGCTCGGGCAATGCGTATCGTGTGGATGCGCTGCGCCGCATCTTTCCGGTGCCGGTGGGGGCCGACAACATGCATGGCGCGGATTTCTACGCCATCTACGGCGTGGCGCTGCTGGGCGACGTCGGCGCGGTCGAGGTGGCCCTGGGTGGCTACCGGGTGCATCGGCACACGCGCGGCGACGCGCAGGCCAGCGGCCTGTCGCTCGCCAATGCCGAGGACGCGATGGCCGGCGCCCGGCAGTCGGCACGGCGCTGGCAGATCCTGCGCGAGCTTGCCAGGGATCGGCTCGGCATCGACCTGTCGCCGGTCGTGCTCGATTTTTCCGTGGAGAAGGCCCGCTTCGCGCAGCACATGTACGGCGCCACACTGGCGCGCCGGTGGCACTGGTTCCAGCATGAATCGGGGCGGTATTTCCACACCATCGTCGCCAACCCATTCTGGAGCCTGCGCAAGAAGGTGGCGGTGGGATGCCTGACCACGCTTTGCCTGTTGCCAGTGGCGTCGTTCAGCAACCGTGTGGTGCGGTACATCGCCAACCCGCTTGCGCGGGCCGGCCACTAGGAGCGCACGCGATGCCAGAGACCATTGCGATCAATGGGCGGTTCCTGGGGCGGCGCGCCACCGGTGTCGACCGCTTTGCACACGAGGTAGTGCGCGCCATCGACCGGCTGGTGGCCGACAACGACCGCACCACGGCCGGTCTGTCGTTCGAACTGCTGGTGCCGCCAGGCGTGGAAGTCGATCCGGACGCGTTCCCCCACCTGCGCGTGCGTACGGCGGGGCATGCCATCGGGCGCCGTAGCGGCCAGCTTTGGGAGCAGGTCAGCCTGCCACTGGCGGCGCGTGGGGCGCTGTTGCTGAACCTGTGCAACGCGGCGCCGTTGCTGTATCGGAACCAAGTGACAGTGATGCACGACGCGGCGCCGGTGCGCGTGCCGCAGGCGTATTCGCGCGCGTTCCGCTCGTGGTATCGGGTCATGGCGCCGTGGGTCGGGCGTGTGGCACGCAGGGTGCTGACCGTATCGGAGTTCTCGCGCCGGGAAATTGCGGACGCCTATCGCATCCCGGGCCGGAAGATCGGGGTGCTGCCCCTCAGTGGCGACCATATGCTGCGCCTGCCGGAGGTGACCGGTATACGGCGCAAGTTCGGGCTGTCGGATCGGCCCTATGTGCTGGCGGTCAGCAGCGCCAGCTATCACAAGAACTTCCGGCTGGTGGTGGAGGCCGTGGGCATGCTGCATGGGGCCGACTACGACGTGGTGATCGTTGGCGGATCGGCAAGCGTGTTCCGCCCGCTGAACAACGAGGATGCGGCGCCGGTCACGCGGCTTGGCTATGTCGACGATGCCGACCTGAAGGCACTGTTCCGCGATGCCGCCTGTTTTGTCTTCCCTTCGCTGTATGAAGGCTACGGCCTGCCGCCCGTGGAGGCCATGACGCTGGGCTGTCCGGTGCTGGCGTCGAACCTGCCTTCGGTGCGCGAGGCGTGTGGCACCGCCGCGCTCTATTTCCGGCCGACCAGCCCGGCCGAGTTCGGCGAGCTGCTTACGCATGTGATGCAGGACGGCACGTTGCGCGACGCAATGCGGCAGCGCGGCTACGCCCATGTGCAACGGTATTCCTGGCGCGACACCGCCGCGCGGCTACTTGGCGAGATATCTCCATGCCTTCCACAACGATGAACCCCCGGCACGACACCGATGACGCCGCCTTCGGCAAGGTCGCCGTCGTCCACGAATGGCTTGCCACATATGCCGGTTCCGAGCGGGTACTTGAACAGATCCTGAAGATATGGCCCCAGGCCGACCTGTTCAGCGTGGTCGATTTCTTTCCCGACGCACAGCGTGGCGCGCTGCAGGGCAAGCATGCGACGACCACCTTCATCCAGAAGCTGCCCCGCGCGCGCAAGTCGTTCCGGTCATACCTGCCGCTGATGCCACTGGCCGTCGAGCAACTGGACCTGTCGGCCTACGACCTCGTGATCTCGTCGAGCCACGCGGTTGCCAAGGGGGTGATCACCGGGCCCGGGCAGTTGCATGTCAGCTACGTCCATTCCCCGATCCGCTATGCATGGGACCTGCAGCATCAGTACCTGAACGAGTCGAAGCTGACGCGCGGCCTGAAAAGCTGGCTGGCGCGCGTGATCCTGCACTACATGCGGATGTGGGACCATCGCACCGCGCATGGCGTGGACGTGTTCGTCGCCAATTCCGCCTATGTGGCGCGGCGCATCCGCAAGGTCTACGGGCGCGATTCGGCCGTGGTCTATCCGCCCGTCGATATCGACCAGTTCAGCCTCTGCGAGCAGCGCGAGGACTTCTTCCTGACGGCATCGCGGCTGGTGCCCTACAAGCGGGTGAGCCTGATCGTGGAGGCATTCGCGGCAATGCCCGACAAGCAGCTGGTGGTGATTGGCGACGGCCCGGACCTGGACCGCATCCGCGAGATGGCGACCCCTAATGTGCGTATCCTGGGGTACCAGCCTGCCGAGGTGCTGGTGGCGCACATGCAGCGCGCCAGGGCCTTCGTGTTTGCGGCGGAGGAGGATTTCGGGATCGTCGCCGTGGAGGCCCAGGCCTGCGGTACACCGGTGATTGCGCTGGGGCAGGGCGGGGCCCGCGAGACGGTCATCGACAGCCGTGACCGCGATCTGCGCACTGGCGTGTTCTTTCCGCGCCAGACCGTCGAGGATATCGTTCGCGCGGTTTGCCGGTTCGAGGAAAGCGGACCATTCCAGCCGGCGGCGTGCCGCCGCAATGCGCTGCAGTTCTCGCCAGAGCGGTTCCGGCGGGAGTTCCGGGCACTGGTGCATGCGGCCATGACGCGGGATGCGTTTGCCGCGCCGCCTGCGGTAGCTTCGGCACCTTCGGCACCGGGCCTGCCGGTGGCCGAACCGCTGGTGGTGGCATCGAACTGAGCGCGCCGATGACGATGCCCGGCGTCCGTAACGCGTACGACGGCTACTGGTGGGACGATCCCGCGCGTTTGCTCCTGTGCTTCATCCTGCCGCTGTACGGGCTCGTTTCGCTGGAGCTGCTGGGTGACCAGAAGGCCATCGACCATATCTACTTCAACGGCACCTATGCGATGGCCGGTGCGCTGTTCCTGCTTGCGATTGCAGCCGGTGCGACGGGGGAGCGTGTGCTGGCCCCGCGCGACGCCGACGCACCGGTGGCGCTGTCTCCGCTGGTGCTCGATGCGCTGTTCTGGCTGGCCTGCATCGGCTACGTGGTGATGATGGGCGGCGTGATCGCCCGGCCGGCGGTGCTGCTTTCCTATTTGAACGGGTCCGCCAGTACCTATGACGTGCTTGAGCTGAAAGGGCGCGTGGTGGGCATCAGTACGCTGACCCAGGCGTCGGTGGCCTATGTGCCCCTGTACTTCGTCATCTTCCGCACCCCGCCGCGCGGCCTGACCCGTTACCACGCCTACCTGGGCGTGCTGTTCGTGCTGACGTTGTTGCGCAGTTTCATTTTTGCGGAGCGGCTGGCGCTGGTGGAAGTGGTGTTGCCCTGGGCCCTGATGATGGCGCGCTTCCGCCTGCGGCCACCGCGCGGGTCGCTGCGCGCGGCGCTGCTGGCACTCGGGCCGTTTGCCGCCGTCCCGCCGCTGATCGGCTTCTTTATCGCGAACGAATACAACCGGTCGTGGGAAACGTACTACGTCAACATCTACGACAACATCTTCGATTTCGCGCTGGAACGGCTGGGCCTGTACTACTCGACGGCCATCAACAACGGTGCGGGCCTGCTGACGATCATGGGATGGGGCACCGGGGCGCCGACGTTCACGTTCGACTGGCTGATCCGGTTTCCGATCATCGGCGAGAGCTTCCGCCCGCTGGTCGGCGCGGACGATGGGTACAGCATGTTTCTCAACACCTTCGGCGATCCGGAGTTCAACAACCCGTCGGGCATCTTCGTGCATTTCTACGAGTGGGGCGGGTTCGCGCTGCTGGAAGCCGCGCTGATGGGATGGCTGCTGGGCCGCAGCTACGCGGGATGGCGCGGCGGCAACGGATTCTGGTGCTGTGCCCATGCCGTGCTGCTGGTGTCGCTGATGGAGATCCTGCGTGTGCCGAACCTGTTCAGCGGCCGCAACTTCGTGCCGCTGGCGCTGCTGTGGCTGGTGTTCCGGTGCCTGGGGCGGCCGGCCGCCAGCACGGCGCCTGCGGGCGCGCGCTCGCTGTACGGCCGCCCGAACCTGCCGGTCGCCGGTCCACGCTGAACCCAAGGCTCACGCCCGATGCCGCCATCCATACGCTCCACCGCCACCTATCTGCTGCTGATCCAGGGCGGCAACTATCTGTTTCCCCTGGTGCTGTTGCCTTTCCTCGGCCACAAGCTCGGCGTGCGCGAGTTCGGGGTGCTGGCCTACTGCCAGGCGCTGGCGCAGTACCTGATCCTGCTGACCGACTACGGCCACAATCTGTCGGCCACACGGCTGGTATCGCTCAGGCGCGATGATCCGGCCGCTGTCGCGGCGGTGTTTTCGGCGACGATGGCGGCCAAGCTGCTGCTCACGCTGGGGGCGGCGTTACTGCTGGCTGGCGCGTTGTGGTGGGCGCCGGACCTGCGCGAACACAGGGCCATCCTGGCCGCGGCGTTTGTGGGCGTGGTGGCGAACGCCGTGACGCCGATCTGGCTCTACCAGGGCCTGGAACGGATGAAGGTGCTGGTATTGCCGAACTTCGCGTCCAAGGCCATCAGTCTGGCCTGCGTGGTGGCATGGGTGCGATCGCCCGGCGACGCCGCGCTGGCTGCGCTGGGCATCAGCGTCGGCACGCTGATCCTGGCCGTCGCGGCGCTTTGGGGCGTGTGGCGCAGGCGACTGGCCGCGCTGGTCAGGGTGCCGGCGGCAGCGGCCATGGCATCGCTGCGCGAAGGCTTCCCGATGTTCCTGTCGCTGGTGCTGGTCAGCTTCTACGTGAACTTCAACGCGATCCTGCTGAACTATTTCCACGGTCCGGTAGCGGTGGGGCAGTTCTCGATGGCCGACAAGATCCGCATTGCCGGGCAGACGATCTTTACGGTCATCGGCACGGCGTTCTATCCGCGCATCAGCCAATACAACGTCACCGACCCGCCAGCGGCCCGTGCGCTGATGCGGCGCGCGATGGTGGTTGTCTTTGCCTGTTCGGGCACGATGTTCGTGGCGGTGGAGCTGTTTGCCGGCGTCGGCATCCGCATGTGGCTGGGCGAGCCGTTCCACGACACCATCCTGCTGCTGCGGCTGGAAGGCGTGCTGCTGCCGCTGACCAGCGTGGCCTTCATCTTCGGCAATCTCGGCCTGATGGCGTCGGGCCGGCACCGCGCCGTGCGGAATATCTATGCTGCGGTGACGGTCATGCACCTGATCTACGCGGTGCCGTTCGTGATGCATATGGGCGCCAGGGGCACGGTGATATCGGTGCTGATCACCGAGGCCGCTGGCGCCATCGCCTTCTATGTTTGCTACCGGCGCGAGATCACGGCCGGCGCCCTGGCTCCGGCGCCCACCCCTACACCGGTTGCCCAGGAATCCCCCACTGCCAAGGAGATGCAGGCATGACGCGCAAAGGCATCATTCTCGCCGGAGGTTCCGGCACGCGGCTCTATCCGGTCACGCACTGCGTCTCCAAGCAGCTGCTGCCGGTCTATGACAAGCCGATGATCTACTACCCGCTCTCCACGCTGATGGTGGCCGGCATCCGCGACGTGCTGGTCATCTCCACGCCGCAGGACACCCCGCGCTTTGCCGCCTTGCTTGGCGATGGCCGGCAGTGGGGGCTGAACCTGCAGTATGCGGAACAGCCGTCGCCGGATGGCCTGGCGCAGGCGTTCATCATCGGCCGTGATTTTGTGGGGCGCGATCCTTCGGCGCTGATCCTGGGCGACAACATCTACTACGGGCATGACCTGGCCCGCATGCTGGCCCGCTCCAGCCGTCGCGAGGACGGCGCCACCGTGTTCGCGTATCACGTGCACGATCCCGAGCGCTACGGCGTGGTGGAATTCGATGAAGACTTTCGGGCGCTGTCGATCGAGGAAAAGCCGGCGCAGCCGCGATCGAACTATGCGGTGACGGGGCTTTACTTCTATGACAACCGTGTTTGCGATATTGCCGCCGATATCCGCCCGTCGGCACGTGGCGAACTGGAGATCACCGAGGTCAACGCCCGCTACCTGGATGCGGGCAAGCTGGCCGTCGACATCATGGGACGCGGCTTCGCGTGGTTCGATACCGGCACGCACGATTCGCTGATCGATGCCGCGCAGATGGTGGCGACGCTGCAGAAGCGGCAGGGCCTGATGGTGGCGTGTCCCGAGGAAATTGCCTACCGGCGTCGCTGGATCGACGAGGAACAGGTGGCACGGCTGGCCGCGCCGCTGGGCAAGAGCCATTACGGCAAGTACCTGCAGCGGCTGCTGGCGGAATCGCCACGCGTCAGGTGAGCCGGCATGGGCAGCCCGTGCCGCAACGGCGTGCGTTGCCAGGCCCGCAGGGGCCTGGCCGGTATTACTGCGCGCGCCGCAGATAAGTCCGCACTTGAGGGAGGCGGCTCGCGTCCGCGCCGGCGGCCTGGATCGATCCCGCGCCGGAGCATCCTGACGGTCGCGGCAGGAGTGCGCCATCGAGCGTATTGGTGCCGCAGGTGAACTGGTCCGCCGTGCAATTGCGATACTGCAGCGCGATGGCCGCGCCGCCGATGGCCGCAAAGCGGTTGTTGCTGATGTCGGCCTGGCAGATATTGCCCTGCGCGCGATAGCCGTCGAAGCGCGTGCGCGTAACCTGGTTGCCGGTTACCTGCACGCGCGTCACGCTGCCGCTGCCGGTATTGATGTCGATGGCTGCATGCCCCGTTGCCATGCGGTTGTTGCCGGGCTCCGTGGCGTTCTGGTCATCGGCGATCGTGTTGCTGGCGATCAGCACATTGGTGGCATCGGCGGTGCGATAGCCGTCTTCCTGCGCGACCATCACGGCGGCCGCCTTCTGCACGCCCTCGATCCAGTTGCCGGCGACGGTGACATCGGCACCTCCGACGACGGCCACGCCGCGTCCCCAGGCATTGCCAGCCAGGTAGTTGCTTGTGACATAGATGTTCCGGGTCTGCGCGTTGTCGCGCTGGTAGCTGACGATGCCCACCATGTCGTCGCCGGTGGCGGTCACGGACGAATTCTGAACCAGCACGTCCTGCGAGCCGCCCGTGATGTGGATGCCATCGGCCAGCGTGCCGCTGATCCTGTCGCCAACCAGGGCGATGCCAATGCCGCGCGACACAAAGATGCCCGCGCTGGCGCCGCCTTCGATGGTCACATCCAGCACCTGGATGCCCGTACCGTCGACGATTACCTTGGCCGACGTGGCGGATTCGAGCCGCTGCGTGCCTGTGCCCTTGAGCGTCACGCCCACCAGCGTTGAATTTGCCCCGGTGATCCGGATGGCCTGCTGATCCGGATTGGACGCGACCAGCGTGGCGTCGTAGCCCGATACCGCGACCTGCTCGCGGCGCACCGCCAGCACGCGGCCGACCAGATAGCTGCCGGGGGCGAGCACGAGCCGCTGTCCCGGTTGCAGATTATCGAGTGCGGCCTGCAGGGCATCGGCCTGGTCGACGCCGCCCGGGCCGGGCTGCACGACCACATCGGCGGGCGCGCCAGTCGCCGGCGATACGGGCGCGGGCACATGCGGCCAATACGCCAGCAGGGCAGTCACGCCCGCCATCGCGGCAAGCACTGCGGCAAGCATTGCGGCGGCCATGCCCAGCCGGCGCAGTATGGGGGGCGCGGGGTGTCTGCCGGGCTTCATTCGCGGCCACCCGGCACGACTGCAACTGGACCAGTGACCGCTTCGCAAGAGTGTTTCATCGCTGCTACCCATTGCTACCTGGTGCTATCTATTGCGTGTCCGTGGCGCGTTGCGCCCGGGGTTCATTTGCAGGATAGCGGCCGGTTGCGGCGCGCAGGTGGTGCACAGGCCGCCCGATGGCATGTTGTCCGAAAAGCGCGATAGGTTGGCGGAATCGGGTTGGGCGGAGCGGGATTGGCGGAACCTCACCCGCTCATGCGGCGATGATGCGCGCCTGCCGGTGCGGTGCGGCCCGCGACTTGTTGCGCATCCGGCGGTTCAGCCGGCCGGCGTCTTGCTGCCAGTTTATCGGGGATAACCCTGAATTGGTGATACATACGTCACTACATGAGGTATTGTTTCGGTATTAATACATATGAAGCCACTTCGATATGCATCGAGTTGCATACGAGGGTGGCATGGCCGCGGACATGGGGTGGCGGCAGCGCAGGGAGGACACAGGCCGGCATCGCCAGGCCGACGAAGATTTTCCAACGAGAGGGGAGACCTCAGAGTCATGAAGAAGAAAGCAGTATGGATGGCGGCCGCCGTTGCAGGCCTGACCGCCGGGGGCGCGTTCGCGCAGACTTCGGTAACGCTGTACGGTGTGGCGGACGTTGGCGTGGAATACGCAAACCATCTGGGCGCCGGTAACAACTCCGTGGTCCGCATGCAGTCGGGCAACCTGTCGGGGTCGCGCTGGGGCCTGCGCGGCGCCGAAGATCTTGGCGGCGGCCTGCGTGCGGTGTTTGCGCTGGAAAGCGGCTTCTCGGTCGACGATGGCAAGAGCACCCAGAACAACCGGCTGTTCGGCCGGCAGGCATGGATCGGCCTGAGCAACGCCTATGGCACGCTGACGCTCGGCCGTCATACGACGGCGATGTATGACTTCGGCGTGCAGTTCGACCCGATGGGCATCTCGACGCGCTACTCGATTGGCGCGCAGGACGGCGCCTTCCAGTCGCGCGCCGACAACTCGATCAAGTACGCCGGCAAGTTCGGCCCGGTCAGCGCCAAGCTGATGTACAGCGCGGGTGCGGACGGCACGTCCGGCGTCAACGGCGAAGTGCCGGGCAACTACAAGGTCGGCCGCGAGTTTGGCGGCAGCCTGGCCTATGAAAGCGGCCCGCTGGCAATCGCCGTGGTCTACGACGAGGTGAATGGCAACACCGTTGCTACCGACCAGGACAAGACGCGCAAGGCCGCGGTGTCGGGCACGTACCAGTTTGGCTCGGTCAAGTCGTACCTGGGCTACCGCTACGCCCGCTTCATGACGCAGCCGGCGTCGCAGACCACCAACCTGTACTGGGCTGGCGCGCAGTGGGATATCACCGCGGCATGGTCGCTCACCGGCGCGGCGTACTACCAGGACTTCCGCAACTCGGGCGCCGATCCGTGGCTGTTTATCGTCTCGGCCGACTATTCGTTCTCGAAGCGTACCGATGTGTACCTGAACCTGGCCTACACCCGCAACAAGGACGGTTCGGACCTGGGCACCGGCGGCTTCGGTACCACGGTGGCTGGCAAGAACCAGACCGGCGTGCTGATGGGCATTCGCCACAAGTTCTGATCGCGCGCTGCATGTGCTGACGAAGAAGGGGCATCCGGAAGGGTGCCCTTTTTTGCGTGCAGGCCCCGGAGGGCGGCACGATCGGCGGACGTATTTCGGATCGGCGCGCGTCGCATTCCGGTTCGAATCCCGCGCGCCGCGTGCCTAGACTCCTTGCACGTCCACAAGGAGGAATCCCGTGTCAATCCTGTCCCATCCATCGCGTGCCGCGTGCCGCGCCCTGCTGGCCATTGCGGCCGGACTCTGTTTCGGGGCCGTGCATGCCGAGACCTGGCCGGCCAGGCCCGTTGTGATCGTCGTCCCGTTCCCGGCTGGCGGCGGCACCGACCTGGTGGTGCGGTCGATCCAGCCCCTGCTGCAGCGCGAACTGGGCCAGCCGGTGGTGATCGACAACCGCAGCGGGGCGGGCGGCACTTTGGGCTCGGCTTTCGTGGCACGCGCCCCGGCCGACGGCTACACCGCCGGTGTGGTCACCACCAGCACGCACGCGGTCAGCGTGGCGATCTATCCCAAGCTGGCTTACCACCCGGCCAAGGATTTCAGCTATGCCGGATTCATCGGCACCTCGCCGTACGTGCTGGCCGTCAACAACCAGTTGCAGTCGACCAATGTCAAGGCGTTGCTGGCCCGGCTCAAGGCCGACAAGACGCAGCTCAGCTTCGGCTCGGTGGGCGTTGGCACCGTATCGCACCTGATGGGCGAGCAGTTCCAGAAACTGGCCGGCGTGCCGCTGGTACACGTGCCGTATCGCGGCGCATCCCCGGCCTACACTGACCTGATCGGCGGCCAGGTGCAGATCATGTTCGACAACCCGGTGGGCCTGGCGCCGTACATCAAGGCGCACAAGATCACCGCCATTGCCACCACGGCGCCCACGCCGCTGCTGGCCGATGTGCCGACCTTCGCCAGCCAGGGCGTGCCGGGCTTCGAGCAGCAGCTGTGGTACGGCATTGCCTTCCCCAAGGGCACGCCGGCGCCCGTGGTGGAGCGCTTCAATGCCGCACTGAACAAGGTGCTGGGTGACAAGGCCGTGGCGGAGGATCTTGCCGCCAAGGGCGTCACGGCCCGGCCAGGCACGCCCGCCGCGCTGCAGGCCGCGGTGCAGAAGGACATTCCCTATTGGGGAGCGATTGCACGATCGGTAGGAGCCACGGGTGAGTGAAGTGAATCTGATCCACGTGTTCGTGCGTGATGGCCGGGGCGGAAACCCGGTGCCGCTGGTTGCCGATGCACAGGGCATGGATGCCGCCGACATGCAGGCGGTTGCCGCGAAGCACGGCCATGAGTCCGCCTTCGTGCTGCCCAGCACCATCGGCTGCGACTGGCGCATCCGCTTCTTCGTCCCGCAGCACGAGATGGAAATGTGCGGCCACGCCACTGTCGGCACGCTGTGGGCGCTGCGGCAATGGGGGCAATGGACGACCCCGACCGCAAGCATCGAAACGATGAGCGGTGTGGTGCATGCCCGCTGGGACGATACCCTGCAACGCGCGTGGATCTCGCAGCCGGCGGTGCGCACGCAGCGGCTCGACGCGCAGGCCAGTGCCCGCGTGGCGGCGCAGCTGCGCTTGCCGGCAGGCGCATGGACGATGACCAACGCCGCCACCAGCCGCGTAAAAACGCTGGTGGCACTGCCGTCGGTGGCAATGCTCGATGACCTGCAGCCCGATTTCTCCACCATGCAGGCATTGTGCGAGTCGATCGGTTCCACGGGGCTGTACCCATACGCGCTGGGCGCCACGAAAGCGGATGGCCGGCGTATCGTGCATGCGCGGCAGTTTCCCAAGTCGTCGGGCTATCCGGAGGATGCCGCCACCGGCATCGCCGCGGCCGCACTGTGGGGTTACCTGGCGGGTGCCGGATACCTGGGCGGCGGCTCCCAGGCGTCCATCGCAGTCTGGCAGGGCGATGCCATGGGCAGCCCGTCTGAAATCCTGGTTGCGCCGCGCTTCGACGACCAGGGCGCGGCGGGCGGTTGCTGGCTCAGTGGCGAGACGGCCTGGGGTGGGCAATGACGGTGACGGCAGAGGGCAGGCCGTCCATGCCGGATACGCCGGAAGCACGGCTGGCTGCCGCGGGCCTGGCGCTGCCGCCGGTGTCGGCGCCTCGGGGCCACTACGCGCCGTTCTGCGCAGTACCGGCTGGCAATGCGCAATGGGTGTCGATTTCCGGCCAGGTCTGCCGGCGCGATGGCGTGGCGATGTCCGGACAGTGCCGCACCGATGACGACCTGGCACCGGCCCGGCAAGCAGCGGAGGTGTCGATGCTGAACGCGTTGGCGGCGCTGCGGCAAGCATGCGGCGGCGAACTGTCGCGCGTTGTCCAGGTGGTGCGCCTGCGTGGATTTATCCGCGCCACGGACACCTTCGCCCGCCATCCGGCGGTGCTCGATGCGGCATCGGCCGTGCTGCGCGTGGCGTTTCCCGATCAGCCGCTGCCTGCCCGCAGCGCGCTGGGCGTGTCGAGCCTGCCGGACTGCGCCTGGACCGAGATCGAGGTTGAAGCGATCGTCGGCAACGCGTGAGCAGGGGCGCCTACGCCTGCTCCTGAACCTCGCGCAACAGCCGGTGCAAATGGCCGCTGGAAGCAAAGCCAAGCTGCACGCTGACGCTGGCTGGCGAATGGCCGGCTGCGATCAGCGCCTTGGCGTGGCCCGCCAGCACGCGCCGCCGGATCGCCACGGGCGTGGTGCCGTACTCGATCTGGCATGCGCGCTGCAACTGACGTATCGCGACACCAAGTTCGCTGGCAACGGCATCGATCGATGGCAGCGGCTGGTCGCATTCCAGCGCCTGCGTGAAACGCCGCACCATGCGGTGGGCCATCGACGCGGGCTCGTCCGGCAGCGCCATTGGCCGGCTCGTGACGATCTGCTCGACGATGGCGCGCACCAGCCACGACGCGCTCGCGGTGGACAGGTTGGGCGCCAGCAACGCTTCAAGCATGGCAACCGTGGGCCCGTCGAGGTGGATCGCGCCATAGCGCAGGGCGGGCATGCGGTCAGGCGGCAGATAGAGTTCGCCGTGCTGCTGCTGTCGATGCTCGGACGCCGTCAGGTGCGAGGTTGACGCCGGCAGCAGCACTGCGGCCCCGCGCACCAGCGTGGCGGCCTGGCGTGAACCCGCCACCGCCGCCGCTGGCTCCGAAGCCTTCCCAGGGGCATCCCATACCGTCTTGAGCCGGCCCTGGCGTGGCCACAGCAGCATGCCGCAGTCATGCTCGTGCCACTCGCGCCGGAACGCGGGCTGCCGGCTGTTATGCAGCGCAAAGCCATGCGTGGCGGTCAGATGCAGTTTGGGGGACAGGTGAGGGCGGTCGGTCATTGGGGGCATTCCGCCAGTCAGGGCGATGTCCTCGATCATACGCCGGTCCGATCCGGGCCGATGTCCTGTTTGAGCTTGCGGACTTCGGTATCGGCAGGCCGGATGGCGGTGCCGTCCTTCGCCAGCGGCTGCATGGGCGGCACGGGCTTGCCGGTGCGCCTGTCGACCAGCGTGGAGTGGCGCTCGCCGGCCCCGAACCGGTGCCGCTCGCCCCACTGGCGCAGGGCCACCACCACCGGAAACAGCCTTTCTCCCGCTGCGGTCAGCACGTACTCCTGGTAGGCCGAACCGTCAGACGCGGCCTGCAATTCCAGCACGCCGGCTTCCACCAGCTTGTGCAGGCGGTCGGCCAGGATGTTCCGCGCCATGCCCAGGCCGCGCTGGAAATCGCTGAAGCGACGCACGCCGTCGAAGGCGTCGCGCACGATCAGCAGCGACCAGCGGTCGCCCACCACATCGAGAGACCTGGCAACCGGGCAGGTTTCGGACTGCTGCGGGGTGGTGCGTGTCGAGGGTGTCGCGGACGTTGGCATGAGGCAGGGGTACGGGAGGGTCCGGTTGCATTTTAAAACTGGTTGCCCTAGCATTCAACTGGTTTTATTTTGAAACTAGATGAGGACGCCATGACATCGGATGGACAGCCGGAAGGATCACGCATCGAGAAGGGGGCGCTGCCGCGCGGGCCGGGCATGGCCAGGGGCCTGGTCACCCTGTTTGCGGCATCGGCCGGGTTCAGCGTGGCGAATGTCTACTACGGCCAGCCGTTGCTCGACGCATTGGCGGCCGATTTCCGGATTGACCAGGCAGTGGTGGGCAGCGTGGTGGCGATGACCCAGGTGGGCAGTGCGCTGGCGCTGCTGTTTGTCGTGCCATTGGGCGATCTCGTCGACAGGCGCCGGCTGATGCGCGCCCAGCTGGTGGCTTTGCTGGTTGCACTGGTGGCGGTTGCCACGGCGCGGACGCTGCCGGCGCTGTTCGGGGGCATGCTGGCGGTGGGCCTGCTGGGTACGGCGATGACGCAGGGCCTGTTGGCCTATGCCGCCAGCGCGGCGTCGGCGCACGAGCAGGGGCGGGTGGTCGGGGCGGCCCAGAGCGGCGTGTTCGTGGGGCTGCTGACAGCGCGGGTGTTTGCCGGTGCGGTCAGCGACGTTGCGGGGTGGCGCTGGGTCTACCTTTTGGCGGCGCTGCTGATGCTTGTCATGGGCGTGCTGCTGTGGACGCGCCTGCCACGGCTTGCGCCGCCGCACGCGCGCGTGGGCTACCCGCAACTGATCCTGTCGATGTTCGCGCTGCTGCGCCACGAGCGCACGCTGCGGGTCAGGGGCATGCTGGCGCTGCTGATGTTCGCCGCGCTGAATATTTTCTGGAGCGCGCTGGTGCTGCCGCTGAGCGCGCCGCCCTACTCGCTGCCGCATACGGCCATCGGCGCGTTCGGGCTGGTGGGCGTGGTGGGTGCGCTGGCTGCTGCGCGGGCCGGCAAGTGGGTGGATGGCGGACATGGACAGCGCACGACCGTGGTGGCGCTGGCACTGCTGATCCTTTCATGGTGGCCGCTCGCGCAACTGCACACGTCGCTGTGGATACTGGCCGTGGGAATCGTGCTGCTGGATGCCGCCGGGCAGGCGCTGCACGTTACCAGCCAGAGCATGATCGTGCGGACACGCCCCGATGCGCCGGGCCGGCTTATCGGCATGTATATGCTGTTCTATGCCGTGGGCAGCGGGCTGGGCGCCATCGGCACTACTGCCGCATATGCGGCGGGCGGATGGCGTGCCGTATGCGCGCTGGGCGCGGCGGTGAGCGTCGCGGCACTGGTGTTCTGGGCTGCAACGCGCAAGGCCCCGGCAGGCGCCAGGCCCGACCACTCCTGCGCGATGACCAGCAAAAAGCCCGCCTGAGGCGGGCTTTCCGGTCTTGCGGCGAAGCGCTTGATATCGCTTATACGGCCTGGCTGATGGTTTCGCCGCTGGTCAGGGCGTTGGCAAAGCCGTGGTTCACGTCGCGGTGGCCCACTTCATCGGCGCGTACGGCCAGGACGACGTCACGCAGCCGGGCGTCGGCAGGCAGGTTCCAGTATTCGATGGCCAGGGCCGGGGCGGGAACGTTTTCCACGCGGCCCGCATCGATTTCAGCCAGGTAGAGGGTGTAGCTGATGACCGCCTGTTCCTCGAAGTACCCCACCAGACGGTGCGCCGTGCGAGCCGACACCAGGTACAGGACAAAGTAGGCCACGAAGAAGACCGCCTGCACCAGCAGGATCACCACGCGCTCGAACCAGTTGGGCCTGGCGATCTGGATGAACGTCATCAGATGCATGCGCTCGTTCTCGGCTTCGTCCAGCAGCGTCCGGATCCAGCCTTCGTCGGCCACCATCCAGCGCAGGCAGCGCAGGTGCACCAGCATGCCGCCGACCATGCCCGGCACGGCGGCCACGGTTTCCAGCACGATGGCACGGTTGCCATAGCGCTTGGCAAAGAAGGTGTCGGCAAAGAAGCGCAGCGTCATGGTGATGGCCAGGGCGACGCGGTCCGAGAAGCCCGAGACATTGTGATGAACGTCCAGGTCTGCCGGCGTGTGGGTGGGGGCTTGCATGATGGCTCCGATGTGATGAGCGTTGCGATTGCTGGGATCCAGGAGAGCCGGGTGGCCGAGCCGTCTCTCTTAAACATGCATTCAAGATACAACTTTAAAGAAACGTCTACAAGACGATTTGCTGCCTCGCAACCGCGGCTTGTGCGATTACCGGTTGGTCGGGAAATCAGCCGGATGGGGCGGATGGGCCGGCCTGCGGCGCGGTGGCAGTGCCACGCAAGCCGTGCTAGCATTCGCTCCGTCTTAGGGGAGTAGCCTGCCTCCAACCACGGGGGCGCCGTCGTCAACATACTTGGCCAGACAAGCCATGGCGCCGGCAACCGGTTTCGGCGATCGAAGCCCGTTTCGCGAGACCTTTGACTTTACGTCCACCAGCCGGGGCTGGCACTGGACGATAGAGTCATTGGTCGCGAACTCCGCCAGCCCCAACCTTGTCATTCGAACCGCCATGGGGCGCCTTTTACCTTTCGCCAGATTTGGCTTCCTGACAATCCTGATCGTGATCCAGTGCCTGGGTCCGCTGCTGCATGCCCACATGGGCACGCCGCACCAGACCGGTTTCCATCTGGATATCCCGATGCCGGGTCTGTTCCGGATCGTGCTCGACGAGCGCAAGGCCCAGGCTGGTGCCGACGCAGCTGCACCGGCCGCTTCCGCCGCCCAGGCCGTGCCCCACGCCGATGACGAGCCGTTCTCGATCGATGTCGAAAAAGGCCTGAGCCACGCCGGGCCGGGGCTCGATGTCGATCCGTCGATGATCGAGGCCCTGCTGGCCCTGTGCGCCGTGCTGCTGGTGCTGGCCGCATGGGTGGCCTGGCCACTGGTACGCGCCGCCATCCCACACCGGCTGCGCTGGCGTGGCGGCAGCAGCCACCCGCCGCCCGCACACGCCCCCCCTCTGTATTCCTGACCGCGCCCCCACCGGGCTGACCGGTGTCCCTGCACGCCTGCAAACTTGAAGGCGGCGTGCGGCTTTCACTCGCATTGTTTCGGAGTCAGGAATGTCTTTCCGTCGTCGTCTGGCGCTGACCGCGTTTGCGGTTTCGGCGCTGACCTGTATCGCCCCCGTCCAGGCACGTACGCTGCCGCTCAGCGCCGCCCAGGCCCAGGCACTGGGTATCCGCTTCGCGGCCGCCGAGAACGCCGCGCATATCGAGATCGGCACCACAGCGCGTGTGGTGCTGCGTCCGGACGCGCAGTTCGTGGTGGCCGCGCCGTATCCGGGCATGGTGTCGCAGGTGCTGGTCGCCATCGGCCAGTCCGTGAAGAAGGGCCAGCCGCTGGCGTTGTTTGCCAGCCCGCAGATGTTCGAAGCCAGCCGTGCGCTGGCCGAGGCCCGCTCGCAGGCCGAACTGGCCCAGCTGGCGCTCAAGCGCGACCGCCAGCTGCATGACGACGGCATCATCGCCGGCAGCCGCTGGGAGACCACCCAGGCGCGTGCGCGCGAAGCCGCCGCGGCGGTGCGGGCACGCGAGGCCGAAATGGCGGCGGCCGGCATCGGCGTGGGCCCGCGTGGCGAAGCGCGCATGGTGGCGGGCCGCGACGGGCTGATTGCCGAGATCCACGCGGTGCCGGGTACACGCGTCGATGCGTCAGCGCCGCTGTTCCGCATCGTCGATCCCGATGCCCTGGAACTCGACCTGCTGGTGGGCCGTGACGTGCCAACGATCCGTGGCGGCGAGCGCGTGGAAGTGCGCCAGCGTGGCGCGGCCGGCAAGGTGGCCGGCGTGGTGCCGTCCAGCGACGGCACTGGCGCGGTGCGCATCCGCGCCACGCTGGATACGCGCGGCAGCCTGCAGGCGGGCGAGAGCGTTGGCGTGGTCGTCCATCTGGGATCGGGCGCGGCAAGCCAGTCCGGCGTGCGCCTGCGCGTGCCGGTGGCTGCGCTGACCTACACGCAGGGCAAGGCCGGGGTATTCGTGGCGGTCAAGGACGGTGTGGTCTACCACCCAGTGACGGTCGATGCCACCGACGATGCCTTTGCCACGGTGCGTGGCGCGTTGCCGGCCAACGCCCGGGTGGCCGTGACGGGCATCGGCGCGCTCAAGGGCATGCTGGTCGGAGGCCAATGATGCTGGCCAGGATCGTTGATATTGCCTTGCGACAGCGCGTGCTGGTGCTGATCGCGGCCGCCGTGCTGGCGTTCGCGGGCGCGTGGGCCTATGCCAACCTGCCCATCGATGCCTTCCCCGATATCGCCCCGACGCAGGTCAAGGTCATCCTCAAGATCCCCGGCATGACGCCCGAGGAGGTGGAACAGCGCGTATCCACGCCAATCGAGCAGGAACTGCTGGGCATTCCGCAGAAGACCATCGTGCGATCGGTGTCGAAGTACGGGCTTAGCGACGTGACGGTCGACTTCGAGGAGGGCGTGGACCCATATTGGGCCCGGCAGCAGGTCACCGAGCGGCTGTCCGGCCTGATGCGTGACCTGCCCGACAACGCGGTGGGCGGCCTGGCGCCGATCACCACGCCGCTGGGCGAGATGTTCATGTTCACGCTCGAAAGCGACACCCATACGCTGGCCGAGCGCCGCCAGGTGCTGGACTGGGTGATTCGCCCGGCGCTGCGCACGGTCAGCGGCGTGGCCGATGTCAACGCGCTGGGCGGCGAAGTCCGCAGCTACGAGGTGATCCCCGATCCGGCCCGGCTGCGCGCGCGCGGCGTGACGCTGGAGCAGTTGCGGCACGCGCTGGAGAGTAACAACCGCAACGACGGCGCGGGCCGCGTGGAGCAGGGCGACGAAACCTGGGTGGTGCGCGTGGAAGGCGGCGTGCGGGGCCTGGAAGACCTGCGGCGCATCGTCGTGCCGGCTGGCGACGACAGGACGCAGCTGGCCCAGGTGACCGTGGCCGACGTGGCGACCGTGCGCCTGGGCGCCACCACGCGCAACGGTGCGGTGTCGATGGACGGCAAGGGCGAGGCGGTGCAGGGCCTGGTGCTGGCCTTGCGCGGCGCCGATGCGTCCAAGGTGGTCAAGGCCGTGCAGGACAAGCTCGACGAACTGGCGCCGAGCCTGCCCAAGGGCATGACCACGAAGGTGTTCTACGACCGGGGCGAACTGGTGTCCCGGGCGGCGAATACGGTGGTGCGCGCGCTGGTGGAGGCCAGCCTGCTGGTGATCGTCACGCTGTACCTGTTCCTGGGCGGCCTGCGGGCGGCACTGGTGGTGGCGGCCACGCTGCCGCTGTCGCTGCTCGCCACGTTCCTGATGATGCGCTACGTGGGCCTGACGGCCAACCTCATGAGCCTGGGCGGCCTTGCCATTGCGCTGGGCATGCTGGTCGATGCAGCCGTGGTGGTGGTCGAGAACATCGAATCGGGGCTGGCACGGGCCAGCGCGCGGCACACCGATGCGGCGCTGCGTCCGGCCATCATCCGGCACGCCGTGTCCAGCGTGGCCGTGCCGATGCTGGCGGGCGTGTCGATCATCGCCATCGTGTTCCTGCCGCTGCTGTCGCTCGAAGGGCTGGAGGGCAAGCTGTTCGGACCCGTGGCGCTGACCATCGTGCTGGCACTGGGCGCTTCCGTGGTGATTGCGCTGACCGTGGTGCCGGCGCTGGCGTCGCTGCTGCTGCGCGCGCATGACGAGCATGCACCGTTGCTGATGCGCTGGGTGTCGGCGCGCTTCGACCGGCTGCAGGCCTGGAGCCAGCGGCGCGCCCGCGTGGTGTTCGGCCTGGCCGGGGCGGCACTGCTGCTGGCGGTGGCGCTCTATGCGTCGGTGGGCAAGACGTTCATGCCGTCGATGGACGAGGGCGACCTGATCGTGCAGATGCAGCGTGCGCCGTCGGTGTCGCTGGAGACATCGCTCGACATCGACCGCCGCGTGCAGGCGGCACTGCTCAAGGAAGTGCCCGAGATCCGCTCGATCGTCGCACGCATGGGGTCTGACGACCTGGGTCTCGATCCGATGGGCCTGAACGAGACCGACGCGTTCCTGGTGCTGAAGCCGAAGTCCCAATGGCGGGGCACGAAAGAAGATATCGCCGCCGATATCCGCAAGGTCATGGAGCGGTTTCCCGGCGTGATGTACAGCTTTACCCAGCCGATCGAGATGCGGATCTCGGAGATGATGACCGGCACGCGCGGCGACGTGGCGATCAAGGTGTTCGGCAACGACCTGGCGGCCATCAACCATGCGTCTGCCGCGATTGCCGAGCGGATGCGCAAGGTGCCCGGCGCCGCCGAAGTCATTGCCGCCAGCAATGACGGCGTGCAGTACCTGACGCTGGCCGTGGACCGGGCCGCGCTGGGCCGGGCCGGCCTGACCAGCGACGCGCTGCAGGCGCTGCTGCGTGCGCAGGTGGAAGGCGAGCGCATCGGCATCGTGCCCGAAGGGGTGGTGCGCACTCCGCTGCTGCTGCGCGGCAGCGATGCGCTGCGGCAGACGCCGGAGAGCTTCACCAGCCTGATGGTAACGGCGCCCGACGGCAAGACCTGGCCGCTGACGTCGCTGGCCGAGGTACGCCGCGTGGACGGGCCGGTACGTATCAACCACGAGAACGGCGCGCGCTTCGGCATCGTGCAGGTGAACGTCGACGGGCGTGACCTGACCGGGTTTGTCGAGGACGCGCGTGCGGCCGTGGGCGCGTTGCCCGGCATGCCCAGGGACCTGCGCATCGTCTGGGGCGGTCAGTTCGAGAACCAGCAGCGCGCCGCCGCACGGCTGGGGTTGGTGGTGCCGCTGGCGCTGGGCGCCATCTTCCTGCTGCTGATGCTGACGTTCCGCTCGGTGCGGCAGGCACTGCTGGTGATCGGCAATATCCCGTTCGCGCTGGTGGGCGGCATTGCCGCGCTGCGGATTTCGGGCGAGTACCTGTCGGTGCCGGCGTCGGTCGGCTTTATCGCGCTGCTGGGCATTGCGGTGCTCAACGGCGTGGTGCTGGTGTCGCACTTCAATGCGCTGCTGGAGGAGGGGCTCGATATCGCGGCGGCGGTGCAGCGTGGTGTCAGGGACCGCCTGCGCCCCGTGCTGATGACGGCCTGCATCACCGCGCTGGGCATGATTCCGCTGCTGCTTGCCAGTGGGCCGGGTTCGGAGATCCAGCGTCCGCTGGCGATCGTGGTGTCGGGCGGACTGGTCACTTCCACCGCGCTGACGCTGCTGCTGTTGCCACTGCTGTTCGAGCGCTTCGGCATGCCGAAGCGCGCCAGCAATATTCAAGCGCAGGTGGTGGCAGCGGGAGGGCAGGAACAATGAACACAACAGACCTGAAATTGACACTGTGCGCCGGACTGGCCGCCAGCCTGTGGACGTCCGGCCTCTGCGCGGCGGAAGCCCGGACATCGAACATCCCTGCCATGACGGAAGACAGCTACCTGCCGACGGTGGCGTCCGTTCGTGCCGCACTGGACACCGCGCCGGACGTGGCCGCAGCCCGGGCGCGCCGCGACAGCGCCAGTGCGCGTGCCGGCGGCATTCGCGCTGGCACGGCCGAGTTCGTGGTGCGCGCCACGGGGCAGCGCCGCCATGTGCGCGACCCGTCCGACAACTTCGCCGAGGGCCAGGTCGCCATCGAACGGCCGCTGCGCCTGTGGGGCAAATCCGACGCGGATGCGGCGCTGGCCGATGCCACCATCGACCAGGGTGATATCGCGCTGGACGATGCACAGCACGAGACATCGAAGCAGATGCTTGTGCTGTGGTTCAACGTGCTGCGCGCGCGGCAGTCATCTGCTGCCATGGCGCGCAGCGCGGCGCTTGCCGGCGACCTGGTGGCGTCCACCGGCAAGCGTGTGCGTGCCAGCGATGCCGCGCCGATGGACCTGGAAATCGTCCAGGCCGAACAGGCGCGCGCCGAAGCGGCATTGGCCGCTGCCCGGGCCACCCAGGGCGCAGCGGAGGCGGAACTGCGCGCGCGCTTTCCGGCGCTGGGCCTGCCAGCTGTGATGCCCTCGGACGCGCCGGTTGCCACGCTGCTGCCAGCCGCTGCAGGCGACTTGCTGGGAGAGGGCGCCCGGGTCCGTTATCTCGATGTCAGCCATGCCGTGCGGCTGGCAATTGCGGATGAAGCGGTAGCCAGCCGTGCCGCACGGCGTTCAGATCTGGAGCGCAAGCCCGATCCGACCGTCGGCGCGTTCGTGACGGTGGAGCGGGGTGGGGCGGAGCGCATTGCGGGCTTGTCGATCTCGATGCCGCTGGGGTCCGCGCATCGGCGATCCGTCGCGCTGGCAACGGCGGCTGACGCCGAAGCCGCCGCGCGACGCCGTGCCGCCGTGGAACAGGCCGCAGGAGCCGAGTTCGATGTGCTCGCCAGGACGGTGACCGGGCTGGAACAGGCTGCGCGCGCCCAGCAGACGGCGTTGACGCTGGACCAGAGCGCCGCGGATCGCGCGGCGCGCGCCTATTCGGCGGGCGAGATCGGCATCGGTCAGTTGCTGGTGGTGCGCCGCGGCCTGGCCGAAACCACGCTGGCGGCGCGCGCCGCGCTGGTCAATGCGCTGGAGGCGCAGCAGAAGCTGCGGCTGGAACTGCACGAGCAGTCGCGCTTCGAGGCGCCTTGAGTGCGGGGCAGCCCGGCGTCAGGCCGGGCTCCTCGTCATCAGTCGACGATAAACAGCCTGGCGCCGATCCGCGTATAGGACTGGTGGGGCTCGGCATTGTCCCCGACCTGATAGCTCGTGCCGGGCGTCAGCACAAACTTGCGCCCATCTTCCAGCGTTGTTTCCAGCTCGCCGTCCAGGCAGAAGAGGATGTGTCCCTTCTGGCACCAGTGGTCCGCCAGATAGCCGGGCGAGTATTCCACCATCCGCACGCGGATCTGATCGGGCTTTTCACCGAAATACCGCGTGCGCCACCAGGCCGTGCCGGTTTCCCCGGGATGCTCGGTCCGCTCGACCTCTGCCCAGTTGGTGGTGCCGAATGCAAAGGCTTCCATCTTCATGCTGCTGTCTCCTGTAGCGCCCCGTTCCGGCCATGACGTGCCGGCTCCCGGAGGCAATCCGGTGACTATACTGGAATGCACCTGCAGTGCCATAACAAGGAGACAAGGATGAAGGATGCTGCGTCAGGAGCCGGAGCGTTTATCGCAGCAAGGGATTTTCTGTTGCAGCACCGCACGGACTACGACCGTGCGTACCGGGACTTTGCCTGGCCGGCGCTCGGTCATCCGGCGGGTGGAACTTCGCCGCCGCGAGATGGAGCGCGAGGATCAGTCATCGCGCATGCCGGGCGAATACTGGGAGGAAGACTTTCCCGACCTGCGTTGACGAATGGCGTGTAGCCCGCCCGAAAAAAGACAAACGCCTGACTGGCACGGCGCGGTCAGGCGTTGAATCGTCAGGCAGGCTGGCGACGGGTTCAGGCCAGCAGGCGCGCCACGGCAGGCGGCAGGCCTGCATGGGTCTTCTGTGGCGGCCGCGCAAAGCTGCCTTCGCGTGCGCCGCCGGGGCGCAGCGCCACCAGCGATTCGCAATGCCGCACGGCGCTGCTGACGCCGTCGACCACCGGCACCGGAATGCGGCCCTGCAACGAGCGCGCCAGGCCGGCCAGCGGGGCGCCAGCGACGATGATCACGTCGGCCCCGTCTTCGCGCACGGCCTGCAGGCTCAGCTCTTCAAGCCGGGCTGCGTGGTCCTCTTGCACGCTGCCGATATCGCGCAGCGGCGATTGCAGCGAGCGGACGCTGGCGAGCCGCGACGTCAGGCCGTTCGCGGCCACGCATTCGCGATACCACGCCTCGATGCGGTGCGAGATCGCGATGATCGAGAAGCGCTGCCCCAGCAGGCAGGCGCTGGCCAGCGCGGCCTCGGTCATGCCAACCACCGGCACGTCGAACAGTTCCTTGAGTCCCGCCAGGCCGGGGTCGCCAAACGCGGCGACGATCAGGCCGTCGAACGTGCCGGCATGCTCGGCGGCCGCGCACGCGGTGGCGTAGCCACCCACCAGCGCCTCGAAGCGGGTTTCGATATAGGCCACGCCGAAGCTGGCCGTTGCCATGGCGATGCGCGTGTCCGGCGATGCGGTGCGCCGGGCCTCTGCATGGATCAGGTCGGTGACCGACGCGCTGATGTTGGGATTGACGATCAGGAGGTTCATGGGAATCACAGTTCGGGTTGTCCCGCTTCCAGGAACCTGCCGCGGCCGGCGGCCGGCTCCAGGTACTCGCCGTTGCGCACGATCATCTCGCCGCGCGAGAACGTGGTCATCGGCCAGCCGGTGACTTCGATGCCCTCGTACGGCGTGTAGTCGACCGCATGGTGCAGGTTGCTGTTGGCGATGCGCACACGGCGCGATGGGTCCCAGAGCACGATGTCGGCATCGGCGCCCACGGCAATGGTGCCCTTGCGCGGGTAGAGGCCGTAGATCCTGGCGGGGCGGTAGGAGGTCAACTCGACGAACTGGTGCAGCGACAGCTTGCCGCGCATTACCCCGTCGAACAGCAGCGGCAGGCGCGTCTCGATGCCCGGCACCCCGTTGGGGACATGGTCGAACGGCTGGGCCACGCCGCCGAGCTTCTTGCCTTCCGGGTCGTCGTAGTTGAACGGCGCATGGTCCGACGAGAACACGCTGAACACGCCGTTTTCCAGCGCGCGCCAGACGGCGGCCTGGTTTTCCGGGTCACGCGGCGGCGGGCTGCAGATGCACTTGGCGCCTTCGTAGCCGTCATCGCCGGGCAGGCCCATGTCTTCGGCGGTCAGGTACAGGTACTGCGGGCAGGTCTCGGCCAGGATCTTCAGGCCGCGGCCCTGGGCCCAGCGGATCTGCTCGATGGCTTCCTTGCCGGAGACATGCACGATCAGGATCGGCACGTCGACCAGCTCGGCGAACGAGATGGCGCGGTGCGTGGCCTCGCGCTCGACCACGGCCGGGCGGGCCAGTCCGTGGAAGCGCGGCGCGATGCGGCCCTCGCCGGTCAGCTTGTCGGTCAGCCACGAGATGCAGTCGGCATTCTCGGCATGCACCATCACCAGGGCCTGGTTCTGGCGCGCGACATCCAGCACTTCGAGCATCTCGCGGTCGGACAGCTTCAGGTCGTCATAGGTCATGTAAACCTTGAACGAGCTGTAGCCCTGGCGGATCAGCGACGGCAGTTCGTCCTGCAATACGGCAGGGGTGGGGTCGGCCACGATCAGATGAAACGCGTAGTCGATCACGGCGCGGCCGTCGGCGCGGCGGTGATAGTCGGCCACGGCGGCCTTGAGCGAGGCGCCTTTTTCCTGCGCGGCGAACGGGATCACCGTGGTGGTGCCGCCGCATACCGCTGCGCGGGTACCGGTGAAAAAGTCGTCGGCCATGCGCATGCCGTCTGGCATGGGCTGGTCCAGATGGCAGTGGCCGTCGACGCCGCCGGGCAGGGCCAGCAGGCCCGTGGCGTCGACTTCCTGCTGCGCGGCGGGCAGGCCGTGGCCCAGTGCCACGATCTTGCCGCCGCGTACGCCGATGTCGCAGCGAAAGCGATCGGAAGCGGTGACCACGTCGGCATTGCGAATCACCAGGTCAAGATTGTTGTCTGCAGGCATGGTCATCCCTCTCCGATGCTTTCCGTTACTCGACTTCGCGGAACAGGCGGCCCCAGCCCTTCAGGGCGCTGGTGTCCACGCCCGCCAGGCGCAGCGACTTCCACACCACGGTGGAGATCGTGTCGTACAGCGGGATGCCGGTCTCGGCCTCCAGTTCCTCGGCCAGGTGCGCCGCGCGCAGGTTGGTGCAGAACGTGGTGATGGCCTGCACGTTTTCGCCGGCCAGATCGCGCACCATCTTGCGGATGGTGTCTTCCTCGACTTCCGCAAAGCTGTAGTTCACATGCAGTTCCAGATGGCGTTCGGCGGAGCAGTCGAAGCCGCTGCGCTGGTAGTTGGCGATGATGCGCTGCTGCACATCGTGCAGGTAGGGCGTGGCCAGGCCGACGCGGCGGGCGCCGGTCTTTTCCAGGATTTCGTTCAGCGCCAGCACCGAGGTGGTGGCCGGGATACCGGTGGCCTCGGTGATCTGCTTGCACAGCGCCTGGTCGCGATCGAAGCCAAGCCAGCCCGACGACGTGCCGTTCCACGCGATGACGTCCACGCGGGCATCGGCCAGCAGCCGGGCCGCGCCCAGGATCTTCTCCAGGTCGAACTGGCCCAGCGCCTGGTCACGCAGCGAAATCTCCGTCACGGTAAAGCGCGAAAAGTGCGCGCTGACGTTGGGCAGGCCGCTGACCATGGCGCTGGTAATGGGTTCCAGTGCGGTGTTGGAGGAAGGCGTCAGCATGCCAAGGCGAATCTGCTTGCTCATGGTTGGTTCTCAAGAGTTGTCGGGCACCGTCTGGGCGCGATGCCTCGGGTTTGATATTGGTTTTATTGTTCTGGTTTGCCGCTGGAGGCGGGATATCTCCAGCGGTCATTGTCAGACCGGGATCTTCGTTTCGTAGTCGATGGCCGTGGACGCCAGCAGCAGGCCCACGCCGGCAGCCGCGAAGAACATCAGCGCCAGGAAGTACGAGCCGGTGTACTGCACGATCATGCCGACGATGATCGGCACGCTGATGCCGCCGACATTGCCGCCCAGGTTCATCACGCCGCCCAGGAAACCAATCTTGTTGCGGGTGCCCAGGATCGACGGGATGCACCAGAACAGGCCGCACCAGCGCAGGAAGAACAGTGTGGACGACAGCAGGGCCACCACCACCACCGGGTTGCTCACGTAGGCCACCGAGAAGATCGAGACCGTTGCCACCACGGCGGCAATGCCGAACAGCGTGCGCATCACCACGTTGGGCCGGCCCCCGGCTTCCTTCCACTTGTCGGCAATCCAGCCGCCGATCAGTTCGCCGATAAAGCCGCAGAAGAAGATGATGAAGCTGGCGCCGCCCATGGCCTTGATGTCGAAGCCGTGCACCTTGTTCAGGTAGTTAGGCATCCAGGTCAGCAGGCCGTAGAAGACGGTGTTGAAGCACATCCAGCCAATCGCCATGCACCAGACCGAGCGGTACTTGAAGAAGTCGAGCGAGCGGCCCGACAGGTTGGCCGGCTCGGCACGGTGCTCGCTGGCGTGGGCTTCCTCGAGATAGCGCGCCTCCAGTTCATTGACGCCGGCGTGTTCGCGCGGCGAATTGCGGATGTACCACCAGGCCACGACACCGGCGATGACGGTGCCGACGCCGGCCACCACGAAGGCCAGGCGCCACGAACCGAGCGACGAGATGAGCCACGTGATGATGATGGCGCCGAGCGCCGCGCCCAGCGGAGCACCGCCGTCGAGCAGCGTGGCGCCGCGGCCGCGTTCGTTCTGGGTCATCCAGATCGCGTTGAGCTTGCCGCCGGCCGGGTAGATCGGGGCTTCTGCGGCGCCCAGGCCCAGGCGGGTCAGCAGCAGGGCCGTGGTGCTGGTGCAGACGGCGGCCAGGGCCTGGAACGCGCCCCAGAACACGGTGGCGCAGGCAATCACGATGCGCGGCTTGTACTTGTCGGCCAGCATGCCACCCGGCACCTGCATCAGCGCGTAGGTCCAGAAGAACGCGCTCAGGATCATGCCTTGCATGGTGGGACTGAGGTCGAATTCCTTGGCAATCAGCGGCATCGCCACCGACAGCGATGCGCGGTCGATGTAGTTGATGGCGATGAGGAACAGCATCATCAGGAAGATCTTCCAGCGGACGCTGCTGCGCGTGGCCGTCATCGTGGCGGCCTGGCTAGTGGTTGACATGACGGGGGTCTCCTTGCTCCTTGGGTGCTGCGTTTTCGAGGCGTTTGTGTTTGGGTGTCGCGCAACTGTGACGGAGTATAGGATACGTAATCTGTAATTACAACGCGTGTAAGTCGTTGATTTATATAGATGTAGGGTAAGTACCAATCTGGGTGTGATAATCTTCGGACTGGTGCAGATTCCCTATCCTGGTGACGTTCGTGACACAAGTTCTCCCCAAAACAGCCCGCCTGCGCACACTGGGCATGTCCGCCGAAATCGCGGCCCGGCTGCGCACGATGATTCAGGAGGGCGAGCTTCCGCCGGGCGTGCGTATCGACGAGAAGGCGTTTTGCGACGCTTTCGACGTATCGAAGACGCCGTTGCGCGAGGCGCTCAAGGTGCTGGTGGCAGAAGGGCTGGTGCTGCATCGCCAGTACATCGGCTATCGCGTGGCGCCGCTCGACCTCGACGAACTGCGCGCCACGTTCGAAACGCTGCACGGGCTGGAAGCCCACGCGGGCGATCTGGCCGCGCAACGGATCAACGACGCGGCGCTGGCAAAGATCGAACGCAAGCACCAGGCCATGATTGCCGCGCACGATTCGGGCCGTCGCACCGATTACTTCCGCATCAACCAGGAAATCCACCAGCTCATTGTCGACAGCGCCGACAACGCCGTGCTGTCGGGCATCTATGCCACGCTGATGAGCAAGGTGCATCGCGCGCGGGGCGCGGCCAACGCCGACCTGATGCGCTGGCAGGAATCGCACGAAGAGCACGAGGCCATCATGGCTGCGCTGCACGAACCGGGGCGTCCGCGCCTGGCAGGCATCCTGCGCGAGCATTCCGAGAATACGGCCCGGGAAGTGCTGCGCGTGGTGGAACTCACGCTGGCGGAGTCGGCCGAGCCGGCGGCCCGCGTGGCCAACGCGCGGCGCGGCCGCTGAGGCTTCGACCGCGCCAGCCGTCTCAGCCGCGCCGGCACACGGCCGCGGCGGCCTTGTGGATGGCCTTGCGGATACGCGGGAAGGTGCCACAACGGCAGGCGATGTCGCGCATCGCCATATCGATCTGCAAGTCTGTCGGCACCGGGCAGCGGGCCAGCAGCGCCGCGGCGGCAATCAGCTGCGCACTCTGGCAGTAGCCGCACTGCACCACATCGAATTCGATCCACGCCGCGCGCAGCGCCTGCGCCACCGGTCCCTGCAGGCCTTCGATCGTGGTGATGCGCACGCCGCGCAGGTCTTTCAGCAGTAGCTGGCAGGACGGGGTGGCACGGTTGTCAAGCAAGACCGTGCAGGCGCCGCACACGCCGATGCCGCAACCGAACTTGGTGCCGGTCAGGCGCTGCTCGCAGCGCAGGGCCCAGAGCAGCGGCGTGTCGGTTGCGGACTTCAGGTCTACGGTCTTGCCGTTGAGACGGACTGACACCATGGATCATTGCCCTCCGGTACGGCAGGTGCGGCCTGCAGCGGCAGCCTGCGATGGCGCTTGCCGGTCAGCGCGAACAAGGCGTTTGCCACGGCTGGCGCGACGGGCGGGGTGGCGGTTTCGCCCACGCCTTCCGGCGGTGCGTCGCTGTCCAGCACATACGTCTCGATGGTCGGGCAGGTCTGCATGTCCACCAGCGGATAGTCGCTGAAGTAGTGCTGCTGCACCTGCCCGTTGCGCAACGTGATGGCCTGCTGCAACGCGGCGGACAACCCGAACACGATGCCGCTTTCCATCTGCTGTTCCACCAGGTTCGGGTTGATGGCGCGGCCGCAATCCACCACGCAGACCACCCGCGTCACGCGAAAGCCATCGCCGCCGGGGGCGCCATCCCTGGTCACCTCGGCCACCTGCGCCACCACGCTGCCGAACGATTCGTGCATCGCCATGCCGCGCGCGAACACCACGTCGTCGCGGTCCTTCCATTGCGCAGGCCCGCGCCACGCCGCGCGTTCGCGCAGGGTTTCCAGCACGCGCACGTGGCGCTGGTGGGCAGGCTGCCTGAGCAGTTCGAGCCGGAACGCGAGCGGGTCCTTGCCCGCCGCCGCCGCCATTTCGTCGAGAAAGCACTCGACAAAGAACGCCTGGTGCGAATGGCCCACCGACCGCCAGTAGCCAACGGGCACGGGCAGCTCCACCCGATGGTGGCGCACCAGCAGGTTGGGGCACTCGTAGGGCTGGTCGAACGCTCCCTCGGCCATGGTGGCGTCGGGCAGCAGCCGCGTCAGGAAGCGCGGCTTGCCGAACGCGCGCGGCAGCGCCTGTTCGGCAATCGACTGGCTGGCCGAGGTGCTTTCCCATGCGATCAGCTTGCCGTCCGGGTCCAGCGCGCCACGGCAGTCGGCCATGCAGGCCGGCCGGTAGAAGTCGTGCGTCATGTCCTGCGGGCGCGACCAGATGGTCTGCACCGGGTTGGGCGATGCGTGCCGCGCGATGTCGGCCGCCTGCACGATGAAGTCGATCTCCAGCCGCCTCCCGAACGCGCCGCCCAGCAGCAACTGGTGGATCTCGACATCGTCGGCGCCCAGGCCCAGCACATTGGCGACCGCCTTGCGCGCGGCCATCGGCACCTGCGTGGACACCCATACCTGGGCCTTGCGGCCCTCCACCTGCACCGTGCAGTTGACCGGTTCCAGCGCGCCGTGGGCCAGGTACGGCACCTCGTAGCGCATCTCCAGCATCTTGCCGCGCTTCAGCGCTGCCGGGGCATCGCCGACGTGGTAGAACGCATGGCCGCCATCGCTGCCTTCCAGCGCGCGGGTCAGTGCGGCACGCACGTCGTCGGTGTTCAGGCCGGCGGCGGGTCCGTGATCCCATTCGACCGGCAGCTCGCACAGCGCCCGCATGGCGATGAACGGATTCTCGGCGATGACCGCCACGCCGCCCGTGCCGCCGTGGTACGCATCGACCGGATAGAACCCCTTTACGCCGATCTTGTGCATCACCTTGTTTGCATCGAACTTGCGCGCGGTACCGCCCAGGGTCGGGCACATCAGCACGCTCGCATAGAGCAGGCGATCGGGCAGCGCGTCGATGCCGAAGCGTGCGGTGCCATCCAGCTTGGACTTCGCTTCGATACGGCCCAGACGCTTGCCGATCAGCGTGAACGTCTTTGGGTCCTTGAGCGCGGGATGCGCGGGGTGTGGCAACTCGCGGGCATCGGCCGCCAGTTCGCCGAAACTGGCCGAACGCCCCGATGCCGCGTGGAACACGCGTCCGGATCGGGCCTGGCACTGTTCCGCGGATACATCCCAGCGGCGTGCGGCGGCGCCGCACAGCATGGCCCGCGCGGACGCGCCCGCCTCGCGCATCGGCTGCCACAGGTCGGCGATGCTGGTCGACCCGCCGGTCACCATCGACCCAAGCAGACGTGCGCTGCGCCGGGCCAGGTATTCGCTGATATGGGCCAGGGCGCCATCGTCGTCGGGCCGGAACGGCAGGCTGCGCGGCAGGTTCTCGTGGTTGATGTAGAGCGGATCGACGGCGGACTGCGCCACGCGCACCTGCGACCAGTCGGCGTCGAGTTCCTCGGCCAGCAGCATCGCGGCACCGGTATGCACGCCCTGGCCCATCTCGGCCTTGCTCATGACGATGGTCACGCGGTTGTCGGCATCGATCACGACCCAGCCGTTCAGCCGCGCATCGCCAGTGTTGGCGGGGGGCGGCAGCGCGGTGTCGAGACGGTCCTCGGGCCGCAGCAATGTCCATCCCACCACCAGCGCGCCCGCCGCCGCACCGCCGAGTAGAAAGGTTCTGCGAGTCAGCATGACATGGCCCCCGGTCGCCCCTGGTCGCAATGGCAATGGCAATCGCAAGCGCGCGAGCCCCGATTCGATTGCTGCCGCGATCACCTATATTAGTCAATGTCGCCCGCCATCGCGAGGCGGCGCTGGCATGTCTAGGCCTAAAGGCCAAGACATGCCCGGCAGAAATAAAAGCGATGGAATTCGGATTGAAATCCGATGGAAGCGCGTGCCCTGGCGGATGCGGGCGCGCGCCGCCGGTTGTCCGGGGGAGGTGCGCGATGCCTGTCGAAGCCATGCATGCCTGGGTGCTGCGATTGTCGACCCCATGGAAACAGGCGCTGCTGCGGCACGGCCTGGACCTTGCCACGGTGCAGTCGGCGGACGAGACCGCCGCCATCCTCGAACGTCCCTTGCCGATCGACTGGTCGGACCCGCGCGTGGCCGGACTGAGCCGTGCCACGCAGCGCGCCGTGGAACCTGGCGACCCGGCGCGCAGCCTGCTCTATCACATGCTGGCGCTGGCCGAGTGTCCGGCGCTGGATACGGGGATGGAGCTGGCCGATCTGGACCTGCTTGAGAACTACATCTATTCCCGCGCCCCACTGCCCGACGACTGGGCATCGCTCGATATCGCGGTGCTGGCCTGCCAGTACCGGCCGGCGCGTCGCACCGGACACCAGCAGCATGCCGACCTGGTGTTCTCGCGGCTCGGCATTGCGCGCAATGGCGACACCGAGCCGAGCTACGACGCGCGCACGCGCAGCCATGTGCCGACGGTGACAGGGCATCCCGAGCATGTACGCGTACAGCCTGCGCATTACGCGGCGTTCCTGGTGCGCAGGACGCGCGGCGCCGGTGCGCTGAGCCTGATCGAAGGCGAGCGCGAGGGCGACGCGGAGCGCGAATTCCTGGTGCCCGTACGCAAGCTGTTCGGCAGCGGCTGCGTGCCCGGGGCGGACCTGACGCTGGAATTTGGTCACCATCATGTGGGTGACAAGCTGCGGCGCGCCGTGCAGGCGCGCTGGGGCGTGAAGCCCGAACCCAGGGCCGTGCTGGCCGATCCGCCGTATTCGCAATCGTGGCGCTTTCCGGACGCCGCCCCGGGCCCTTCGCAGTTGCCCGGGTCCACGGCACCGCCAATCGCGCTGGTGCGCAAGGGCGATTCCGTGTGGCTGATGCCGGGCGCGCTGCCGCTGATCGAGCCGCTGACGCCCGAGCATTTCAAGGTGCGGGGGTTCCGGGTGCCGGCGCAATGGCGCGTGGTGCCGGTGGTCAACCGGCGCTTCACGACCCAGCGCATCTTCTCTGACCTGTTCAAGCTGTTCCTGGAAGGCATCAACGCGTTGCGCGAGCGCTATATCCCGCATTTCGCGCCGGCCTTCCTGCGCTATCCGGAGCCGCGCAACGCGCCCGAGTACATCAATATCCGTCATCGCTGGCACGATGCCGACGCTGCCTATCGCGACATGTGCGCGGAGCCGGCGGATCGCGACCGGTTCCTGGCCGACGTGAAGCACGGCGGCTATCACGCGCAGCTGTTCCTGGATCACTGCGCGGAAGGGGTGGTCAGCGCGCGCGTGGCGCAATGGCCCGGCAGGCACGTGTTTCCGGCCTATTCCGTGGTGGCCGCGCCGGACTTCTATCCCTATGCCGACCAGGCGGAGTTGCAGCGCTGGTTCAGCGAGCAGAAGATCGATCCGAAGTCGCAGTTTCGCAGCGGGTCGCCGCTGTCGCTCAGCGCCGAGCGGCTGGCGGCCAATCCGATGCACATGGACCCGTTCAGCGCGGCACGCGCGTTTCCGTCCGGCGAGACCACCATGCCGGTGTCGTTCAGCCTGGCGCCACGCGGCCAGGCGCCCGAGGCCGACGGCGTGCACGTGCCGCGCATGGTGTCGTTCCTGTCCGACGCGTCGTCGAGCGTGTTCGCGCCGGGCTGGGACGTGACCTATGCCGGCGGATGGGGCGGCATCTACCTTGCCACATTCGGCCTGGGCAGCCCGTTTGTGGAGGACATCAAGCTGTGCGCGGCATCGAACAGCTTCTGGCCGGCGTTGAGCCCGGACGCGTCGCGCACCTTCAATCGCGCCGACGCGCCCACCGCGCTGCCGATGCTCGACGATGAACTGGGCTACCACCCGTCACACCCGCTGGCAGCTGGCGCGGCGGCCCGGCCCGGCTGGGACGGCGAGTACGGCCCTTACCTGACGCCCGCGGGCGAGGTCGACTATGCCGACATCCAGCGTTCGGACTACGTTGCCAACGCATTGCGCGGGCAGATGCTGTTTGGCGCGTTCGAGCATGTCGATTCCGCCGAGCTGATCCGGCGGATTGGCGCACTGCGTCACGCGGTGGCCGCGTGCGACAACGGCGAGGTGCCGTCGCACACGCGCTTGTGGCTGGTGTCGGCGCGCCGGCTCGATGCGGCCCCGGGGAGTGTCCACGACACCGTCTATCGTTTCCTGTTCGTGCTGCCCGCCGATGCCAGCGCCGTGCCGCGCCAGCATGCGCCGGGCCGGTTGCGGGTGCCTTATGCCGAGGCGCTGCAGTGCGATGCCACCCCGGCAGGGCTGATTGGCGCGGTGCGGCGCCGCGCGCCCGGGCCGGAAGCGCTGGCCTTGTACTGACCGATCATGACTGCCCGTGGCGTGCTGGTGGTCGGCGACGGTCCCGCAGGCTGCGCAGCGGCCATCGCGGCAGCCAGGGCAGGGTGCCCGGTAACGATGGTGGGCAGCGGCCGTACCCGCGCGGTGCCCGAATGCGCGTCGGCGGCGGCGTTACGTCTGCTGGCGTCTGTCGCGCCCGGATTAATGACCCGGGCCGACATCTGGCTCGACCACGCCGGGCCCGGCCCCGCCGTTCATACACAACGGGGCCGTGCCGTGGATCGCGCCCGGCTCGATGGCGGGCTGCGCGAGGCGGCGGTGCGCGCCGGGGTCGACTACCGATCGTTGGCGGCGGCCAGGCTATGGCCGCGTATCGAGGGTGGTCGCCTGGTGGGCGTTGAGCGCAGATCCGGTGACGGCGCCGACACCGCCGCCCGTGGCGCCCAACTCGTGATCGACGCCACCGGCGTCAACGGGTGGTTGCGTCGCAGCCTGGGCCTGGCCGAAGGGATCGACTCGCGGCCATGGTGGCTGCAGCGCGGCTTTGGCGCGCTGGATGCCGGGCAGGCCAGTCATCCCGGTTCCGAGTTCGTCATCGGTGCCGATGGATGGCTATGGCGGCACGCGACGCCGCAAGGCTGCATCTGGACGGCGCTCTGCAGCACGCGCGAGGCCCCGGTGGCATGGCCCACCGGCATGCGGCCCGTAGGCAGGGTCTGGCGCGAGTGCCGCCGCTGGCGGCATCTGCGTCAGGCGGCGGGCGCGGGCTTCTTCGTCTGTGGCGATGCGGCTGGCTACCTCGATCCGGCTTCGGGCGACGGGCTGCGCTTTGCACTGGAGTCCGGCACCCGCGCCGGCGCGCTGGCGGCCGGCGTGGTGCGCTGGCCGCAGCGAAGCAGTCTGGCGGCGGCGCTATACGCGGACTGGGCGTTGCAGACCTACCAGGCCGGCCGTACCGCACTGTCCGATGTCTACGCACGCGCGAATCTGCCGGTGCGATAGGCCGGCTGGCGTCCGGGTGGCGCGTGCGCCGCGTGGGGCTTCGGTCCCATTGCCCACTTTGGGGCCATGCACTACAAAACCATAACCCGCAACGCGGGTGCCGTGTGTCGACACAGTCGGCATGCACAACAAGTCAACGACATGGCAACAAGGGGGAAGCAAATGAATCCGAACAAGGCGCTATGGGAAAAGGGCGACTTCACGCGACTGGCGGCGACCATGCGCGAGAGCGGCGACGAACTGGTGGAACGCCTGGGCGTGACGCCGGGGATGAAGGTGCTGGATCTCGGTTGCGGTGACGGCACCACCGCACTGCCGGAGGCAAAGCGTGGGGCCGATGTCCTGGGCGTCGACATCGCCAGCAACCTGGTGGCCGCCGGTAACCGCCGCGCGCAGGAAGCGGGCCTGGGGAATCTTCGCTTCCAGGAGGGCGATGCCTGCGCATTGACCGGCCTGCCCGACCATACCTTCGACCTGGTCGTCAGCATGTTTGGCGCCATGTTTGCGCCCAAACCGGCGGATGTGGCCAGCGAGATGGTGCGCGTGACCCGCCCGGGCGGGCGCATCGTGATGGGCAACTGGATTCCGAACGATCCGACGCTGGTCGCGCAGGTGCTGAAGATCAGCATGAGCTATTCCCCGCCACCGCCGGAAGGCTTTATCAGTCCCATGCTGTGGGGCCACGAAATCATCGTGACCGAGCGCTTCGGCGCCGCGGGCGTGCCGCCGGAGAACATCGGCTTCGACAGGGACACCTACGTCTTCCGGTATGCGGGCAAGCCGTCCGACTTCCTGGCGACCTTTCGCGACTACTACGGCCCGACCATGAACGCGTTTGCCGCCGCCGAGGCGAACGGCAAGCGTGACGACCTGCAGCGCGAGCTGGAGGCGCTGTTCAACGCGCAGAACCAGAGCGGCAAGCCCGATGTCACCGAGATTCCTGCAACGTTCCTGCGTGTGACAGTGATCACGCCGCCGTGATCGGGATACGCGGCAGTGTGGCAGTGCGGCAGGTGGCGGCCGATGCACGCGCGCGTAAATACCGCGCATGAATGTCGGCCGCAAGCCTCGTAAATGACAGTTGCAAAACGGAACACTTTGTCAGGTGCCTCGACGCTACAGTGACCTTTCCCAAGTCTGTAGGCTTTTCTGGAGGTACACGAATGAAGCAACATCTGGCGAAATCCCTGTTGATGACTGGCGCACTGATCGCGTCGTACCCGCTGCTCGCGCAGCAGGTCGCTCCCGTCCAGCAGGCCCAGCCGATGACCGCCACCCAGGCCGCTCCTGTCGCCCCTGCCGCGTCCGCTGGCTACGCCCCCGCGGCTCCCGCAGGCTACGCCGCACCTTCCGCGACTTCCGCACCCGCCGCACCGGTTGACGTCGCGCAGCAGCAGCCCGCCGCCAATCCCTACGCACAGGGTTCGATGGAAACCGTGCAGATGGGCGTGCCGCCTGCGCCGGGCTCCGCGACCATGGCGCCTGCGCCGGCCGCCGTCGACCCCGCCAGCATGAGTCTTCCGCCCGACGCCCTCGGCAGTCGCCTGGGCCGGCGCAACATCTACCTCGATGGCGCCTGATCCGGCGGACAGCTGATTCCGTGGCAGTCGGCGCCCGGCGCGCCTGTGCATGCGCCGCACAAATGCTGTGCGGCGCATGGCGTTGAACAGGTCACCCGGGCAAACCTAGACTGGCGCCTCATTTCGTCGAGGAGCCTGTCATGACCCTGAACCTGTTGCGTTGCTTCCGTGTGGCCACAGTGAGCCTGTCGCTCGCGGCATCCGCCAGCGGCGCCGTCCACGCGGCGCAAGACAATCCGCATCCCGGCATCCGTGCGATGCTGGGTGCCAAGCCCGTAGAGCATCTCGATCCCCGCACGACGGCGCTGGTCATCATCGATTTCCAGAAGGAGTATTTCTCCGGCCGGATGCCGATTCCCGATGGCCAGCGTGCCATGGACAACGCGCAGCGCCTGCTTGCGTTTGCCGATCGCCATCAGATCCCGGTCTTCCAGATCCAGCATGTGGCGCCAGCCGGCGCCGCCGTGTTTGCCGTGGATGGCGAGACGGTGGGCTTCCAGCCGGGCATGGTGCCGCGCCAGCAGGACGTGGTGCTGCGCAAGGAAACCGTGAGCGTGTTTGCCAGCACGGACCTGGACCGCCGGCTCAAGGCGATGGGCGTGAAGACCATCGTGGTGGCGGGGCTGATGACCCATGCATGCGTGGCTGGCGCCGCCCGCGACGCGGTGCCGCTTGGCTATCACGTTGTGGTAGCATCCGACGCCTCGGCCACGCGCGATATCACGCGTGCCGACGGCCGCTCGATCGGCAACGACGCGCTGCACGAAGCCGCGCTTGCCGAGATCGAAGACACCTTCGGCGATGTGATGACCACTGCGGCCATCACGCATCTGCCACTGCGCTGATACTGTCGAAACGCCCCGCCGGGGCGTTTTCTGCTTTTTGGGGACGGCATTTCCATGGACCAGCTGTTTGCCATGCGCGTCTTTCGCGCCATCGTCGAGGCCCGGGGATTTTCGGCGGCGGCGGAGCGGCTCGACCTGTCGCACTCCACGGTGTCCCGCCAGCTCAAGCAGCTTGAGGCCAGCATGGGTGTGCAACTGCTGAATCGCAATACGCGTCGCTTTGCGCTGACGGATGCGGGCGAACGCTACCACCGCCATTGCGCCGACATCCTGGCGCGCATCGATGCCATGAACGCGGCGATGACGGGGGAGGGCGCGCAGTTGTCAGGGCCGTTGCGCGTGACGGTGCCGCTGGCGATTGGCACGCTCGAACTGCAGGACTGGCTGCCCGCGTTCCGCGCGCGCTATCCCGAGATCAGGCTCGAACTGTCGTGCAGCGACCAGTTCGTGGACCTGGTGGCCGAGCGATTCGATGTGGCGCTGCGCATCAGCAGCGCGCCGCTGGCCGACAGCAGCCTGATGGCGAAACGGCTGGCCGGGTCCGATACGGTCCTGGTGGCATCTCCCGCCTATCTGGCAACACATGGCCTGCCGGTCAACGCCGGCGATCTGGTCCAACACCAGTTGCTGGCATTCGCGGCAGCGCCCGATACCTGGCAACTGACCGATACGGCGGGCCGCACCGAACGCGTGACCGTGCGCGGCGCGCTGGCTGCCGATGCGATTACCGCGCTGTACGCGGCGGCGCTGGCCGGCGCGGGCATCGCGGCGTTCACCGAGCGTACGGCGCGCAGCGAACTGGCACGCGGCGGCCTGGTACGTGTGCTGCCGCAGTATCACGCGGGCGCCAGCCACTACTACGCGCTCTATCCCCAGACCCGGCACCTGGCACCCCGGGCACGGGCCTTCATCGATTTCATGGCGGCGCACTACGCGTCATAGTGATCCGCGAGACGCTTCAACGCGCTTCGACGCGCGATGCATCGGTCCGGTGCATGCCCGCCGCCGGTGCCATGGCGCGCGTGAAAAACCTGCCTCGTGCGCCTTGAGCGCCTACAGTAGTGAAAGTCCCGGCGCCGGAAGCGGCGTGGGCACGGTCTTTGCGCGATATGGCCGGAGCTGGCCCACCACCATCATGCAAGAGCTTGCCTTTCGCACCCTGCTGTATCGGTACTTCTTTTTCGACTGGATGTTCAAGGACGCCAGCCGGGGCGACCTGATCGCGCGCACGGCGGCCTGGCGCTTCAACCAGTCGCGCGCGCACTGGCTGCTGACCTATATGCGGCGCTGGCTATGGTGCGGCGTGCTGTTGTACGGGCTGGGCGGAGCCGTCGAGGTACTGATGCGCGCGCCCGTGCTGTCGGCCTGCTTCTATGTGCCGGGCGTGCTCAGCGTCCCGGTGAATATCGTCATCGGCGTGATGTGGCTAGGACTCAAGGCGTGCCCCGGCCCGGTACGCACGCCAACTCACTGACTGTTTCAAGCCTGCAACGCCCCGAGCGGAATTGCGCGTGCGGATGGCCGTCGCGCCCCGCCAGCCTGCGTGGATCCGCCAGTGGCTCGCTCCTTGCATGGATGCGAGGTTGCTCACACTCCCCGGCGTGTCGCCTGCAAGGTGTACGCGTCCCTGTTCCCGCCAATCAGGCCGGTGTGCCCCGCGCGCGCACCTGCCGGGTCACGCTCCGAAGCCATGAGCCGCCGTCAGTGCGCTGACGGCGCTGTCCCATCCTGTCGGAGATTTGCCATGACCCGATATATCGTGCTCGCAAGCTTTACAGACCAGGGCGTTCGTACTGTCAAGGACACCACCAAACGCGCGGCAGCCGTGCGCGAAATGGCGCCGCAATTCGGCGTGAAGGTGAATGACGTGTTCTGGACGCTCGGAAAATATGACGTGATCCTGACGCTGGAAGCGCAGGACGACGCATCCGTGACCGCCTTCGGCCTGTCGATTGGCTCGCAGGGCAACGTTCACACGCAGACGCTGCGCGCGTTTACCGAAGACGAGATGAAGGCGATCCTGGGCAAGATGCGCTGAACGGCGCTTGCCACGCCGCCGCGCGTCATGCCTGCGAACGGATCGACTTGCGCGGCGGCCCCGACGCCTGGCTGGCATCGCCCTCGTCGCCGGTGCCAAGCGTCCGCCCCGGAGGCGCAGACACCCCCGTCAGGTCACGTCCCGCCACCAGCGACGGCGTGACGGATTGCACCGCACGCGCGCTTTCGTCCTGCGCCGCCCACGCGGCAATGCCGGCGGCCAGCACGGCTGCCACACCCAGGATTCCTGCCCAGTTGACCTGCTTCATGATGTGCTCCATGGTTCAAAAACTACGACTAGATGAGTCGTAGTAATGCTAATCGTCGGTCGAGGCTGATGCAAGCGGGTGCGCGAATGCCCTGACATCTGGCCGGGTCTTTGAAAAACACCTTGCAGATTTAAAACTACGACTCATAGAATCGTAGTTAGCCAGGCGCCGGGTGCCAGCACATTGCCGTCGTAGCCGCCGGACTGGCCGTCGAACACCGTGGAACGGAATAAGGGCGTTGCCCAGGAGTCTGAAGATGTCGAAACGTATTCTTGTGATTGGCGCCGGCTTTGCCGGCATGTGGAGTGCACTGGCGGCCGCCCGCCTGCTTGACCAGGTGGGCCGTACCGACGTGGAGATCGCGCTGGTGGCTCCCGCGCCGGAGTTGCACGTGCGGCCGCGTCTCTACGAGCAGAACCCCGCTGGCATGAAGGCGCCGCTGCAGGAGATCTTCAAGACGGTTGGGGTGCGCTTTGTGCAGGGTGTGGTGGAGCGCATCGATGTGGAGGGCCGGCAGGTGCACGTACAGGGTGTGGGCGCAGGGTCGTCCGACCAGATCCTTGGCTATGACCGTCTGGTGCTGGCTGCCGGCAGCCGGCTGTTCCGCCCGCAAATCCCGGGGCTCGATACGCATGCATTCAACGTCGACCAGATCGCCGATGCGGCAAAGCTGGAGGCGCATATCGCGGCGCTGGCGCAGCGCCCGGCCAGCGCCGCGCGCAACACGGTGGTGGTGGCAGGGGGAGGCTTCACTGGCATCGAGACCGCGGCCGAGATGCCCGCGCGGCTGCGTGAAGTATTCGGTGAGGGCGCCGATGTGCGCGTGATCGTGGTGGAGCGCAACAGCGACATTGGCCCGGATCTGGGTGCCGGCCCACGCCCCGTCATCACACAGGCGCTGGGTGAACTCGGTGTGACGTGGAAGCTCGGTTCGGGCGTGGCGGCGGTGGACGCGCAAGGCGTGACGCTGGAAAGCGGCGAGCGCATTGACGCTGCCACCGTCATCTGGACGGCCGGCGCACGCGCCAGCGCGCTGACCGCGCAGATTCCCGCCGAGCGCGACAGCTTTGGCCGGCTCCACGTGGACAGCCATTTGCGCGTCAAGGGCGTCGATACCGTCTACGCCACCGGCGATGTCGCCTATGCCGCAGTGGACGACGCGGGCAACTTCGCCATGATGTCGTGCCAGCACGCGATGAACCTGGGCCGCTCGGCAGGGCACAACGTGGCGGCCGACCTGCTGGGCCAGGCGCAGATTCCGTATAGCCAGCCGAAATACGTGACCTGCCTGGACCTGGGCCCGTGGGGCGCGGTCTATACCGAGGGCTGGGATCGTCAGGTCAAGCTGACGGGCGCGGAAGCCAAGGCGCTGAAGACGAAGATCAACACCGAGTGGATCTATCCGCCCAGCGCGAACCGCGCCGAAGCGCTGGCGTCGGCAGACCCGCTTCGCATTGTCGTGGCGTAGGGCTTTGGGTAATGCGTGGCGCCGCGAGCGCCGCGCCATGGAAGAAGGAAGGGCGATCATGTTGATCGCCCTTTGCTGTTTGTTGCCGCGGACTGCCGCGGGCGTTCAGCCGCGCTTGCGCCCCCTGGCCGGTGCGGCTTCTTCCTTGTCGCCGCGCCGATTGGCCGCACGGTCGGTGAGCCAATGCACCACTTGCGGCCCGAAGCTGGCAGGTGCCTTGTCGACCGTACGCTGCGCCAGGTCGGCCAGGGTCTGCTGCTTGAGTTCGTTTCGCATGGCCCGCTCGGCCGTCTGCATCACGGCGTGGATCGAACACACGCCGCGCGTGGCCCAGGCCGGCGGCGCCTCCTCGAACACCGCGCAGCGGCTGCGGATCTCGCGGCAGTCGAACAGCGGCTTGTCACCGTCGATGGCGAGCACCACGTCATGCACCGAGATCCGCTCGGCCGGCCGTGCCAGCCGAAATCCGCCCCGGATACCCTCGGTGGCCACCACAAGCTCGGCCCTTGCCAGCTTGGTGAACAGCTTGGCAACGTAGTCCACGGGGATGCCCTGCAGTTCGGCCAGGTCACGGACGCTGGCTTCCTGCACGGCGGCATGGGAGCGGGTCAGGTAGAGCAGGCAGTGCAGGCCGTACTCGACCCCGGTGCTGATAAACGACATGATGGGTTCGCCCGACGAGTCTTAACTCGGATAAGTTGTATCGCAGTTGAGAGCCTATACAAATCCGGGGCCATCCGCAAGGCACGCAGGTGCCGCCCGGATGCCATGTGATGTACCGGCTAGGCGTTTACCCCCGCATCGCCAACGGCACCGTGTAAGAACCGGGTAAGGGGCGCGCATTACCTTGTCACCATGCCATGTGGGAGACACCCGTGTGGCACACGCTAATAAATGCAGCAAAGACGTGCAGCAGATGCGCAGGAGACAAGGATGCAAGAGGATCTGATCGAGAAACTGAAGGCCAGCCGGCAGTATCAGGAGCTGGTGCGACGGCGCGGCCGGCTGGGCTGGCTGCTGACGGCCGTGATGCTGGTGGTCTACTACGGCTACGTGCTGCTGATCGCCTTCGACAAGGAGCTGCTGGCGACCCGCGTGAGCCAGGGCGTGATGACCTGGGGCATGCCGATCGGGCTGTTCGTGATTCTCTTTACCGTCGTGATTACCGGGCTGTACGTGCGCCATGCCAACCGCGTCTATGACGACCTGACCGACCGCATCAAGCAGGAGGTTGCATGAAAACCCGTCACGCATTCGGCGCCGCACTTGGCGCGGCCATGCTGCTGTCCGCCAACGCGTTCGCGGCCGGTGGCGACCTGGGTCAGGCCGTAAAGCAGCCCACCAACTGGACCGCCATCGGCATGTTCGTGGTGTTTGTCATCGGCACGCTGTTCATCACCAAGTGGGCAGCCAAGAAGACCAAGTCGGCGGCCACGTTCTATACCGGCGGCGGCATCACGGGTTTCCAGAACGGTCTGGCGATTGCCGGCGACTTCATGTCGGCGGCGTCGTTCCTGGGTATTTCGGCGGCGGTCTACACCAATGGCTATGACGGCCTGATCTATTCGATCGGCTTCCTGGTCGGGTGGCCGATCATCACGTTCCTGCTGGCCGAGCGGCTGCGCAACCTGGGCCGCTTCACCTTTGCCGATGTGGCCGCGTACCGCTTCAAGCAGGCGCCGATCCGTGCCTTTGCGGCGTCGGGCACGCTGGTGGTGGTGGCCTTCTACCTGATCGCCCAGATGGTGGGCGCGGGCCAGCTCATCAAGCTGCTGTTCGGGCTGGAATACTGGGTGGCCGTGGTCATCGTGGGCGCGCTGATGATGATCTACGTGCTGTTCGGCGGCATGACCGCCACCACGTGGGTGCAGATCATCAAGGCCTGCCTGCTGCTGGGCGGCGCGTCGTTCATGGCCTTCATGGTGCTGGCCCAGTATCACTTCAGCCCCGAGCAGCTGTTCGCCAAGGCCGTGGAAGTGCATGCGAAGAAAGACTCGATCATGGCCCCGGGCAACTTCATCAAGGACCCCATCTCGGCCATCTCGTTCGGCATTGCGCTGATGTTCGGTACCGCCGGGCTGCCGCACATCCTGATGCGCTTCTTCACCGTGCCGAACGCCAAGGAAGCCCGCAAGTCGGTGTTCTGGGCCACCACCTGGATCGGCTACTTCTACATCCTCACATTCATCATCGGCTTTGGCGCCATCGTGCTGGTGAGCACCAACGCCAGCTTCCAGGATGGCAGCGGCAAGCTGCTGGGTGGCGTGAACATGGCGGCCGTTCACCTGGCCAGCGCGGTGGGTGGCAACGTGTTCCTGGGCTTTATCTCGGCGGTGGCGTTCGCGACCATCCTGGCGGTGGTGGCGGGCCTGACGCTGGCCGGTGCATCGGCCGTGTCGCATGATCTCTACCAGACGGTCTTCAAGCACGGCAAGGCCACCAGCGCCGAGGAACTGCGCGTGTCGAAGCTCACGACGATCGTGCTGGGCATCATCGCCGTGGTCCTGGGTATCGTGTTCGAGAAACAGAACATCGCGTTCATGGTGTCGCTGGCGTTTGCCGTGGCGGCGTCGGCCAACTTCCCGGTGCTGTTCCTGTCGGTGCTGTGGAAGGGCTGCACCACGCGCGGTGCGATGGTGGGCGGCTTCCTGGGGCTGGTGTCGGCGGTGGTGCTGACCGTGCTGTCGCAGGCGGTCTGGGTGGACGTGTTCCACTTCAAGAGCGCGCCGTTCCCCTATACGTCGCCGGCGCTGTTCTCCATGACGATCGGCTTCTTTGGCATCTGGCTGTTCTCGGTGACCGACAAGTCGCGCCGTTCCCTGCTGGACAAGGCCGGGTTCGAGGCGCAGGAACTGCGCTCGGAGACGGGCATCGGTGCAGGCGAAGCGACCGCGCACTGAGTTTCGCGCAAAGAAGAAACGGCCCCCTGTGAACCAGGGGGCCGTTTGCTTTTGTGTGGCGTATTGCGGAGCGGAGGCGGGGCGTCGGAAGAGCGTCGTAAGGGCGCCGTCAGGACTGCGGCTGCGGCGTACTCGAAAAGCCCATGCGCTTGTGCGATCCGTCGCAGAAAGGCTTGGTGGCGGAGTGGCCGCATTGGCACAGCCAGACCTGATCGCCTTCGACAACGAAGGCCGCGCCGGCCGGGGTCACGATCCGGACGGGCCCCTTGATGCGCAAGGGGCCGTTGTCCTGCACGGTGACGGTGACAAGGGTGGTGTCGTCCATGTCGCCCTCCAGGTGAAAAGGCGGGGCCCAGTCGACGTGGGCGGGCCCGATCCCCCCGGTCACTCTACTCCGTTCGGTGACGGACGGCAGGCCGCTCAGGCGTTGGCGACGACCTGGATCTGCAGCGCGTCGCCGCCGTTGGCGATAGCCAGCAGGCGGTCGACATTCGGATGGGCGCCCGGGCGGTTGCGTGCATCGGCGGTGTGTTCCGCAAAGACGGCCAGGCCATGCTCGGCGGCCTGGGCGTCGAGCTTGCCGAATGCGTGCTGCAGGTAGTGGTACACGGCCAGCGAGCCTTGCTTGCCCTGCACGTTCTCGATGCTGGCCACCACGGCGCCCTTGGCGTCGACCAGGTCGATGCGGGCGATACCGTCGATGGCGGGCAGTTGGGCGAGGTTGTCCTTGAATACCGGGCTCGGCTGGATCATGAAGTGCTCCGTTGGGTCTGGAATGCAAAAACGGACGGTGCCGTAATGGCGACCGTCCGTTCCTGTTTGTGCGTTGGTAGGCTCGATTGGACTCGAACCAACGACCCCCACCATGTCAAGGTGGTGCTCTAACCAGCTGAGCTACGAGCCTAGCGAAGGCGCGAATTCTATAGACGACTTTCGCAAAGTGCAAGCATTTCTTTTGCCCCAGGGTGGCCCGGTGCGTCAGCGTCGGTGCCGGCAGCGCCGCTGCGTCGGCGCCCGGCATGCCCACCGCCAGCCAGCATCCCGGCAGAAGGGCGCCACTTGCGATGCGTTGACGGGATTTCATGCCGTGTTCTCCAGGCCGCTGCAGGCCGAGGTGACCAGTTGGCCTCAAGTTTCGGTCGCCGCGTCCGTCATCCGGAATAGGTCAGTCCGATAACCCGCGGCGCAGGCAGGCGACAGACCGTCAGAAAGAGGTGCATCGGGCCTGGCCGCTCAGGGTGGCGAACTGACGCAGCAGGTGGTGGACACCATGCAGCATATCGTGGCCGATTCGCAGAAGATTGGCGATATCGTCGGCGTTATCGAGAGCATTGCGTTCCAGACCAACATCCTGGCCCTCAACGCGGCCGTGGAAGCGGCACGCGCGGGCGAGCAGGGACGTGGCTTTGCCGTGGTGGCGTCGGAGGTCCGGTCGCTGGCACAGCGCAGCGCCGGCGCCGCCAAGGAAATCAAGGGACTGATCGAACTATCGGCCAATCGCGTGGAATCGGGCGCGGGGCTGGTGGAGCGCTCGGGTGCGACGATGGGCGAGATCGTGACCGCCATCGCACGTGTCAGCGACATCATGAACGAGATCGCCGCGGCGGCGGCCGAGCAGAGCAGCGGTATCGACCAGGTGAACGTGGCCGTCACGCAGATGGACGAGGTGACGCAACAGAACGCCGCGCTGGTGGAGCAGGCCGCCGCAGCGGCCGGTGCGCTGGACGAGCAGGCCCAGCGGCTGGCGGCCTCGGTGGCGGTGTTCCGGCTGGGGGCGGCGTAGGGGAAGTGTGGTTGCTCTCCTCTCCCGCAGGCCGGAGAGGAGAGCATGACCCCTCAGTGCGCGGTGGTCAGCGTTGCGCGCACCGCCTTTACATTGCGCTCGGTGACGGGCGCGGCGCGGTTGTTCCAGCCCTGACGCAGGAACGTGGCCAGTTCGGCGACTTCGGCATCGTTCATGCGATGCGCAAAGCCCGGCATGACCAGCACCGATGGTGCTTTGGCCGTGGACGGCGTGGCGGCGCCGGCCAGGATCACGTTGACCAGCGCGGCCGGGCTGTCGGCGTTGATCACGGTGGCGCCGTCAAGCTGCGGGAACACTCGCGTGGCACCCTTGCCCGTGACGAAGTGGCAGGCCGCGCAGTTGTCCAGGTAGAGCCGTTCGCCCAGCGTCAGGTCCTTGGCGGCCGTCAGCTTGCGGATGGTGGCCGTGCCGCCTTGCGGCTTCACCGTCGGCGACTTGCCGGGCACGGGCGGCAGGCTCTTCAGGTAGGCGGCAATCGCGTCCAGGTCGGTCGTGCGCATATGCGACGTGCTGTGCGCCACCACCTGCGTCATCTCGCCTGCCACCGCGGCCGTGCGGTTACGGCCGGTCAGCAGGTAGTCGACGATGTCCTGGCTGGTCCAGTGCGGCATGCCGCGCAGCGACGGCACGGGCCAGCCGTTCAGGTCGCCGCCCGCCAGGTACTGCGCGTCGGCGCTGGAATCCGCCTTTTCGTTCATGGCGACGCCGCGCGGCGTATGGCAGCTGCTGCAGTGGCCCAGGCCTTCCACCAGATAGGCGCCCAGCCGGACCTGGTCGTTCCACTTCGGCTGCGGCTGGAACGGCTTGTCCGAGGCAAACACCAGGTTCCAGACCGCCATGCCCCAGCGCAGGTTGAACGGGAAGTCCATGCTGGTCTGCGGCGGCTGCACATTGCTGGGCTTCACGCCGCTCATGAAGAACGCGTAGAGCGCGTGGATATCTGCATCCGTGACCCTGGCGTAGTTCGGATACGGCATGGCCGGGTACAGGTGCGTGCCATCGGCGCGCACGCCACGGCGCACCGCGTCGGCGAACTGCTTCTCGGTATAGGCGCCGATACCGCGCTGCCTGTCCGGCGTGATGTTGGTCGAGTAGATGATGCCGTGGCCGCTGTCGATTGGCAGGCCGCCGCTGTACTCGGGCTTGCCCGGCGCGCTGTGGCAGGCCATGCAGTCGCCCACGCGGGCCAGGTAGGCGCCGCGCTGGATCAGCGCCGGGTCCGTGGCCGCCTGCGCGGCAGACGCCGCGGCCGTGCCGAAGGTGGCGGCAATGAGGAATGACTTGAGGATGTTCATTGTCGTCGTGCTCAGGCTTGTACCAGGGGCCCCGGGTTCTTGAGGTACTGCTTCTTGATGGCATCGGCGGCCATCAGCGTGATGGCGCCGATGGTGGCCGTCGGGTTGGCCTGGAAGTTCTGCGGGAACGCGTTGCCGCCGGGCACGAACACGTTGTGCACATCCCACGACTGCAGGTAGCGGTTCAGCGCCGAATCGCGCGGCGACGCACCCATGATCGCGCCGCCCACGTTGTGGGTGGACACGTACTTGGTGATGTCCCAGTGCGAATCCAGCGCCAGGAAGCTCTCCGACATCGCGTCGGGCTTCAGCTCCTTCGAGATGTTCAGCACGATGTCGCGCAGGTAGCGCTGCAGCTTCAGTTCGTTCTGGCGCCAGTCGAACGTCATGCGCAGTAGCGGCTGGCCCCACGGATCGCGGTAGTTCGGGTCGAGGTCCAGGTAGTGGCCGCGGTACGACATGCAGGTGGTGGTGATGCTGATCTTCATCGAGCGGCCGTACCAGTCCACCATCGCTTCCTTCCAGCCCTTGCCCCATGCGGGCGTGCCGGGCGGCAGCGACGTGCCGATGGGCGCGCCGGTGGCCTGCGAGCTGTGGATCTTGGCGCCGCCGATGAAGCCCAGCGACGGACCATCGAAATTGCCCGGCGAGATGTCGTTGAACATCTCGCCCGTGGCGCCAGCCGTGGCAAACGGGTTGAAGTGCTTGTCCTTGAAGAACAGCGTGGCGCCGCCGTTGCTCAGGAACGCGTAGTTGCGGCCGACCGTGCCCGATTCGGACACCGGGTCATAGGGTTTGCCGATGCCGGACAGCAGCATCAGGCGCACGTTGGCAAACTGGAAGCTCGACAGCACGACGATCTTCGCCGGCTGGAAGACTTCCTTGCCGTGCTCGTCGATATAGGTCACGCCGCGCGCGGTCTTGCGGTCGGCATGCAGGTCCACGCGGATCACGTTGGCGTTCACGCGATACGAGAAGTTCGGCATGCGCTTGACCACATCGAGGATGGTGGTCTGCGGCGACGCCTTCGAGTAGTTCAGGCAGGGGTACTTGCTGCAGTAGCCGCAGTAGTTGCACGGGGCGAGCTGGGCGCCGTACGGATTGGTCCATGCCTGCGACACATTCGCCGACGGGTTCGGGAACGGGTGGTAGCCCAGCTTGCGGGCCGCGCCGGAGAACATCGAGCAGTTCAGCGTGTCCTGCAGCGCGGGCAGCGGATACGGATTCGAACGCGGGCCTTCGAAGGGGTCGCCGCCGGGCTGCACGTGGCCGCGCAGGTTGCCGGTGGTGCCGGACAGGCCGCAGACCTTTTCGAAGAAGTCGTAGTACGGCTCGATCTCGTCCCACGTGAACGGGAAGTCCTTGACGCGCATCTCGGGGTCGAGCGTGCCGCGCTTGTAGGCCTGGTCCGCGTACGTCTTGAGCTTGATGTCGGTCGGGGTGGGGCGGATCAGCACGCCGGTCCAGTGCAGGCCCGAGCCGCCCACGCCGGTGCCGGGCGCAAAGGCGCCCCACTTGCGCGTGGGCAGCGCGGCCTGGTCGCGGTTGTAGCGCACGGTCAGTGCGGCGTCGCGCGGGGTGGCGAACACCTTGTTGCGCGTGGCATAGGCGTACTGGTCGGCGGGCTTGGGGTAGGCGAAGTCCTCGGGCGGACGGTCGGGGCCGCGTTCGAGCGCGCGCACCTTCAGGCCGGCCTGGGCCAGTTCGATCGCCATCAGCGATCCGGCCCAGCCAAGGCCGACGATGACGACGTCAACGTCGTCGTTGGTGATGTGGGGCATGAATTGTTCTGGTTCTGGACGCACGACACCGCCACGCGCAGCGCGTGCGGGGTCGGGCGTGAAAATCGGACGCAGTGAAGCGGAAAACGGGTAGTAAGCGGGCAGGGCGGGCCGGTCAGGCGCGCTTGCCGCTGAGGCTGACCGGGCCCAACGGGTATTTCACGTTGTGCTGGTCCACCCATTCGACGTACTGGCCGCGCGCGCCGGGGAAGCCGATGGCAACCCAGGCCTTCATGTCCTTGTTGCCGCCGTACTTGGGGTCGGCCAGGTAGCCGTTCTTGGTATCGCCAAGCAGTTGCGAGAAGAACTGCGATGCCTTGAGCGAAGCCTCGCCCAGCGCGGCAAAATCCACGCCGTTCTTCTGCAGCGCGGTCAGGAACGCGTCCTGCTGCGCGGCGGCAAGGCGTTCGAACGGCTTGCCGTGCTGCGCATGGGCGGCCTGCTGGGCCAGCCGGATGCCGTGGCGGTAGATGTCCTGCGGTGCGTACGGCAGCTGGAAACCGAGCGTGGCCGGCGCCTTGGGGTCGTGCGGGCCCTGCAGGTAGATGTCGGCGCCCAGGCCATCGTGCAGTTGCTGGTCGATGAAGACCGGCACGTTGGTTTCCAGCGCGCCGGGGCCGTTGCCCTCGGCCGGGATCAGCCGGTCGCAGGCAGCCAGCACGAAGGCCCACTCGGCGGCAGTAAAGAAAACGGGCTTGTAGTGCTGCAGATGAACGTCTTCGAGCCCCTTGGCGCGGAGCTCATGCAGCGGAATGGCGGCAACGGGGACGGCGACGGCCGTCGCTTTCAGAAAGGCGCGACGTGAAAACGGGGGCGTTGACATGTGGGGTCCTATGGCAAGCCAGGCGCTGTCCCCACGCGAATCTTTGTTCTGTACCCCTGATTCGTCTGACGACTGGAAATAAGTCGGACATCGTACATCCATGTTGTTATGGAATGCAATGATTAGATTGCTAATTGATTGTTCGGCGCTGTGGATAGTGGGCGAACCGGGCGCGCGCGTGGGGGGGCCGGGGCATGATTGCGGGCGGTCACCGGCATCGATTAGGGTTACGGCTGTGGCGCCCGCCCCGATAACAACCCCACTCCCGCACGAGGAGACAAGAACATGACCCCCTGGCTCACAAGGGCCGCCGCGGCCATCGGCTGTACCCTGGCCCTGATTGGCGCCGTCCCGGCGCAGGCCGCGGATGCCCCCGTCACGCTGACCATCACGGCCGGCGCCCAGCAGAAGACCCTGACCCGCGATGCGCTGCTGAAGGACCGGCGGCTGACCAGCGTTACGGTTGACGACGACAACTACAAGCGCCGCATGACGTTCAAGGCCATCCCGATGGCGGCGCTGCTGGCCGGGCTGCCGGCGTCGCCGGATGGCAGCGCCACCACGGCCGCCACCGACGGCTACGTCTCGCATCTGCCGCTGGGCCTGCTGCTGGCAGACCGCGCCGACGGCCCGCGCGCCTGGCTGGCGGTCGAGAACCCGGCAAAGCCGTGGCCGAAGCTGAAAGGGCAGGATATCGGCCCGTTCCGATTGATCTGGACCGTACCGAAATCCGCGAAACAGGCCGACGCGCCGGTACGCATCACCGAAAGCCTGTGGACCTGGTCCATCGCACGCATCGATCTGGGCGGCACGGCTGCCGAGCGCTTCGCGGCAATCCGGCCGGCCGAGGGCGAGCCCGCCGACGGCCCGGTCATGCGGGGCTTTGCCGCCTTCCAGCGTGTCTGTTTCTCGTGCCATTCGATGAACCGCGCCGGCGACGCCAACCTGGGGCCCGACCTGAACGTGCCCTATAACCCGGTGGAGTATCTGGGCGACGACAAGCTGTCGAAGCTGATCCGCAACCCGCAGGCGCTGCGCTGGTGGCCGGGCTCGAAGATGTCATCCATCGACGAAAAAACGCTGTCCGACGCCGAACTCAAGGATCTGCTGGCCTATCTGCACCACATGGCGGGGCGCAAGGTGGAGACCCCGCCGCCGGGGCGATGAGCGCGGCGGGGCACTGCTTCGCGAGCCGCGTCAGACGTCGATGGCGGCGGCCGACTGCAGCTGGCGCCGCAGTTCGAACTTCTGGATCTTGCCGGTCGATGTCTTGGGCAGCGGCCCGAAGTACACGGCCTTGGGCACCTTGAAGCCGGCCAGCAGCGTGCGGCAGTGGGCGATGATTTCCTCGGCCGTGGCGCTGGCGCCGTCCTTGAGTTCGACGAAGGCACAGGGCGTCTCGCCCCACTTGGCGTCGGGCTGCGCCACCACGGCGGCGGCCATCACGGCCGGATGGCGGTAGATTGCGTCCTCGACCTCGACGCTGGAGATATTCTCGCCGCCCGAGATGATGATGTCCTTGCTGCGGTCCTTGATCTTGATGTAGCCGTCGGGCATGCATACGCCGAGGTCGCCGGTATGGAACCAGCCGCCGGCGAAGGCATCGCGCGTGGCGCGGTCGTTCTTCAGGTAGCCCTTCATGCAGATGTTGCCGCGGAACATGATCTCGCCGATGGTCTCGCCGTCGCGCGGCACGGGCTGCATCGTGTCGGGGTCCAGCACGGCCACGCCTGACTGCAGGTGGTAGCGCACCCCCTGGCGGGCCTTCAGCACGGCACGTTCTTCCATCGACACGTTGCGCCACTCGTCCTGCTCGGCGCAGGCGGCGGCCGGGCCGTAGACCTCGGTGAGGCCGTAGACGTGCGACAGCTCGAAGCCCATCTGCTCCATCTGCGCCAGCACCGCGGCCGGTGGCGGCGCACCCGCCACCATGCCGCGCACCGGCCCGCGCAAGCCTTCGCGCCAGGTGGCCGGGGCACTGACCAGCGCGGTATGGACGATGGGCGCGGCGCAGTAGTGGGTCACGCCTTCGTCGCGCATCAGGTCGAAAACCAGCTTGGGGTCGAACTTGCGCAGGCAGACGTTCACGCCAGCGCGGGCCGCCACGGTCCACGCAAAGCACCAGCCATTGCAATGGAACAGCGGCAGGGTCCACAGGTAGACCGGATGCTTCGCCATGTCCCATTCCAGGATGTTGGACACCGCGTTCATGGCCGCGCCACGGTGGTGGTAGACCACGCCCTTGGGGTCGCCCGTGGTGCCCGACGTGTAGTTCAGCGCGATGGCGTCCCATTCGTCGGCGGGCATCTGCCAGTCGTAGGCGGGGTCGCCGCCGGCCAGGAATGTCTCGTAGTCGGTGTCGCCAAACGGTGCGTCGGGCTCGGGGCCCAGCGCGTCATGGACCGCGATCACCTTGAGCCCCTGCACCTCGCGTGCAAGCTGGCGGGCCACATCGGCGAACTCGGTGTCGGCCAGCAGCACGCGCGCCTCGCCATGGCGCAGCATGAAGACCAGATTGGCGGCGTCCAGGCGGATGTTCAGCGCATTGAGCACCGCGCCGGACATCGGCACACCGAAATGGGCCTCGATCATGGCCGGCGTATTGGGCAGCAGCGCGGCGACGGTGTCGCCCTTGCCAACGCCGGCACGCGCCAGCGCACTGGCCACCCGGCGGCAGCGCGCATAGGTGTCACGCCAGTTCTGGCGTACCGGCCCATGCACGATGGCCAGGCGCTGGCCGTAGACCTCGGCCGCGCGGGCGATAAAGTCGAGCGGGGTGAGCGGCACGAAGTTGGCGGCGTTGCGGGCCAGCCCGGTGTCGTAGTCGGTCGGCATGATGCGTGTCTCCTGTCTGGATCCTGGTGGATTCGCGTTGTGTTGTCGGGGCCACGCTATCATTGCGCGCGGGCTGACTCTGTCGCCCAGGCGACAGAGCTGCCCCAACCGCGACATTGCAGCATCTTGCGCCCAGTTGGCGTAAGTTTCGCGTCAGATTCGATTGGGTAACCGTTACCGCAGGCTCATGAACGTTCACGAAGCGCTTGAACAACACGACTGGTATCGCGCGCTGGCGCCGGCGCACCAGGCGCTGGCCGCCTCCGGTACGGTGGTGCGCACGTTCGCGCCCGACAGCTATATCGCGCGGCGCGGCGAATACTCGCGCCACTGGATCGGCGTGGATGCGGGCCTGATCAAGCTGGCGGTCTACACGCCGGACGGGCGCGGTTGCACGTTCTGCGGCGTGCCGGCCGGCGGCTGGTGTGGCGAGGGTAGCGTCATCAAGCGCGAGGACCGGCGCTATGACGTGATCGCCATCCGCGAATCGCGCGTGCTGCTGGTGGAGGAAAAGGTCTTCAATACGCTGCTGGCCGACAGCCTGCCGTTCGCGGGCTACGTGGTGCGCCAGCTCAACGAGCGCATGGGGCAGTTCATCGCCATGGTGCAGAACGACCGCCTGCTGGGCGCCGATGCCCGCGTGGCGCAGGCCATTGCCCAGCTGTTCCACCCGGCGCTCTATCCGAAGACCGCGGCGGTGCTGGAATTGTCGCAGGAGGAAATCGGCCTGCTCACGGGGCTGTCGCGCCAGCGCGTGAATCAGGCGCTGCGGCGGCTCGAAGCCGAAGGCATGGTCGGGCTGTCGTACCAGACCATCCGTGTGACGGATCTGGAGGCGCTGCGGCGCTTCGGGATGTCGGAACTGTAGCGGCGGCTGCCACACCGCACGGCCGATTCGTCCTGCTACGCGTTGCAGACCAGCCGCCGCGCGTTGCACGGAGCGGGCCGAACACTGGCAAAATTCGTACCGATTCCCCAATTCCGTGCCTTCCGTCCTCATGCAACAGCCTCTGGCCAACCTCGCGGCCATTTCCCTCGATCTCGACGATACCCTGTGGCCCTTCACCCCCGCCGTCATCCGGGCCGAGCAGACCTTGCACGACTGGCTGCTGGCTCAGGCGCCGCGCACATCGGGGCTGTTGACGTCGCCGCAGGTGCTGGGCGAACTGCGCACGCGTTTCCAGGCCGAGCGGCCCGACCTGTCGCACAGCCTGCGCGAACTGCGGCTCGGGTCGATCCGCATGCTTCTGGAACTGTCGGACGAGGACCCGCAACTGGCCGAGGCGGCCTACGACGTGTTCTTTGCCGCGCGCCAGCGCGTGGATTTCTTCGAAGACGCGTTTCCGGCGCTGGAATGGCTCAGTGCCCGCTTTCCGCTGGTGGCAGTGTCCAACGGCAACGCCAGCCTTCACGTGACGGGCGGCCATCACTTCTTTCATGCGGCACTGAATCCCGAGAGCGCGGGCTGCGCCAAGCCCGATGCCGCGATCTTCCATGCTGCCGCCGAACTGGCCGGATGCAGGCCCGAACGGATGCTGCACGTCGGCGACGATGCGGATCTGGATGTGGTGGGTGCAATCGCGGCCGGTGTCCAGGCCGCGTGGGTGGTGCGCTCGGGCGATGCCGAGGCCGCACGCTGGGCCCGCAGCAGCCAGGCGCCGCATGTGATCGTGCGTGACCTCTATGCGCTGTGCCGGGCCATCGACCCGAGCTGCCCGGTGGCGCGGGCGATGCCGGCCGGGGCCGCCTGGTGAGCGCGGCGCAGCAGCACCGTCACGCTGGGTGGCGTGGCGCTGGAACTGCATCGCAGTACGAAAGCAGCCCGCGCCTGAAGCCGGATGGCCCGGCCGGACCCATCTGGCCGGACGTTGTCAGTCCTCGGACTTTTCCTGCGGCACGGCCTTGCCGAGCAGTTTGCCGAGCAGGCCGTTCTTGCCGGTGCCCTGCTGGCGTTGCGACTTGGGCGCCAGGCCTGCCCGGTTGGCACCGGCCTGCTTCAGACTGTTGTTGATCTTGAGGCCCTTGTTCTTTTCCAGGTCGGTTTTCTTCACGGACAGCTTTCCAATTGGTTAAGCCGCGCATTGTACGCATGTGCGGCAGGGTGGCGGCAGTCCAGGCCGCCTCAATCTTCGCTCTTGTCGTCGCCCTTGATGGCCTGCTTGGTTGCCTGGTAGCCGCGTTTGGTGGTATCCGCCACCGCGTGGCCGGCGTCCCGTGCGCCATGGCCGATGGTGATGCCGGCCTCCTTGGCGCCGTGGCCAATCGTGCGGGCCACATCGGCCACCGCGTGGCCGGTCTTCTTGCCTGCTTCCTTGACGCCTTCCTTGAAGGCGTGTGCGTCTGACGACACACTGGCATGCGCCAGGGGGCTGATGGCCGTCATGGCGGCCACCGACATCGTGAGGATCGTCGTGCGGAGCTTCATGTTCGGTCTGGTCCGTTGCGGGTTCACGTGCCTGCATTTTACTCGCGCCCGCGCCAGGCTGCCCCGGCGCGGACGGCAGGGCTAGCGCGGCGCCGGGCCCGGCTCCGTGATTGCGCTGTAGACCATCGTGCGCAACTGGCGGCGCACCGGGTAGGCCGACGACGGCAGCAGTTGCGTGAGGAACAGTCCGATCAGGTCTTCCTTGGGGTCGACCCAGAAGAACGTGCTGGCCGCGCCGCCCCAGAACATGTCGCCGGCGCTGCCCGGAATCAACGTGCTGGCCGGCGCGATGGTGGTGGCAAAGCCCAGGCCGAAGCCCACGCCCTCATAGGTGGCCTCGCTGAACATCGAGCGTGACAGGCGCGGCAGGTCGACTCCGCCGGGCAGATGGTTGGCGGTCATCAGTGCCAGCGTCTTGGGCCCAAGCAGGCGCACCCCATCGAGTTCGCCGCCGTTCAGCAGCATGCGGGCAAAGCGCATGTAGTCGGCAGCCGTCGACACCAGGCCGCCGCCGCCCGACAGGAATGCGGGCGGTTGCAGGTAGGGGCTGGTCTGCGGATCGTCCTGCAGCATCGGGCCGCGTGGCGTGATGACCTTGGAGCCGAGTGCGCCCACCGCGTAGCAGGCGCAGAACCGCGCGGCCTTTTGCGCGGGCACGTGGAAGCCGGTATCGACCATGCCAAGCGGATCGAATATTCGCTGCTTCAGGAAGGCGTCGAACGGCATGCCGCTGATCTTGCCGACCAGATAGCCCAGCACATCGGTCGCCACCGAGTAATTCCAGGCCTCGCCGGGCGAGAATTCCAGCGGCAGCGTGGCAAGCTTGCCGATCATGTCGTCGAGCGTGCCTTCGGTGGCCAGTTCGCCGATCTTCAGCTTGCGGTAGGCCGCGTCGACGTTGCTGTTCTGCTGGAAGCCGTATGTCAGGCCCGAGGTATGACGCAGCAGGTCCACCACCTGCATCGGCCGTGCGGGCGGGCGGGTCTGGAAGCCCTCCATGAAGCCGCCCGCGAATACGCCCAGGTTTTCCCAGGCCGGAATGTACTTGCTGACGGGGTCGTCGAGGGCGATCCTGCATTCCTCCACCAGCATCATGATGGCGACCGACGTGATCGGCTTGGTCATCGAATAGATGCGGAAGATGGAATCCTCGGCCAGCGGCACCTGCCGCTCGCGGTCGGCCTGGCCCAATACGGTGTTCAGCGCCAGTTCGCCGCGCCGCCAGACCTGCACCAGCGCGCCCGGCAGCTTGCCGGTGGCGATATAGGTTTCGTCGATAAAGCGTCCGATCCGGTCCAGCCGATCCCGGGACATCCCTTGCGTCTCCTGCATCACCGCGCCTCCGTGTTGGGTTGAAGTCGGGGCGCGGGCCGCCGTCAGGCGGAGGGTTTGCGTTCCCCCCACGGCAGCGTTCCGCGCCAGGGCCATCCCAGCGTCATGCCCGCGGCAGCCAGCAGGATCAGCGCCGCCCCGCCGATTTGCGACAGGTGCAGGTGATGCCCGAAAGCCAGCCGGTCAACCAGAATGGCCACGATAGGATAAATGAACGACAGGGCGCCTGTCAGGTGCGTGGGCAGCTTCTGGATCGCGCCGTACAGCAGGATGTACATCAGGCCGGTATGGACGAAGCCCATGGTCGCCAGCGTGGCCCAGGGCAGGGCGCCGGCCGGCAGGTCGGCGCGCAACGCCATCGGCAGCAGCATGACGGTGCCGACCAGCACGTGGATCAGCGCGATCAGGTGCGGCGGCACGCCCTTGAGCCGCTTGGCGATCAGCGCGGCCAGTGCGTAGAAGAACGCCGCGCCCAGTGCCAGCGCGATCCCCAGCAGGTAGTTGCCGTGCGCGGCGCCCGCGCCGGGCTTGCCCTGCACGATCAGCAGCATGCCCGCGAACGCCAGCAGCAGCCAGGCGACTTTTGCCACGGTGAGACGCTCGCCCAGGAACAGCGCACCCAGGCCCACCAGCATGAACGGCTGCGTGTTGTACACCGCCGTGGCAATGGAGATCGAGGCGCCTTCATAAGCCGAGAACAGCAACAGCCAGTTGGCGACGATGGCGACCCCGCCGGCCACGGCCAGCAGCCCCTGGCGCAGCGTGATGCCGCCCGGCCGCAGGTAGCCGCGCGCCAGGCAGACCGGCACCAGCACCAGCGCGCCGAAGGCGCAGCGCCAGAACACCACCTGCGTGACCGGTCGGCCCGATATCACCACCAGCCAGCCGATGGTGCCCGAGATCACCATCGCCGCCACCATTTCCAGCATGCCCCGCGTTCTGTCGTCCACGGCCGTCTCCTGTTCCCTGTGATTGCGCCTTGGCAAATGAGGGTTGCAGTTTAAGGGCTGTGGCCTATAATCCACAGTCGAAAATGCAGGCGATTCGCCTTTTCTTTTGTTTTTTGTAAGGCAGTTTTCCGGAAATACCTTATGTCACTCGACGATACCGACCGCCGCATCCTGACCCTGCTGCAGCAGGACGCCCGCATGCCGGTCAAGGCGCTGGCCGAGCAGGTGGGTTTGTCGTCCCCCGGGGCATCGGAACGGCTGCGCCGGCTTGAGGACCGTGGCGTGATCCGCGGCTTCACGGTCGATGTGGAGCCGCGCACGCTGGGGTTTTCGATGCAGGCCATCGTCCGCATCAAGCCGTTGCCCGGCAAGCTCCAGGCGGTGCAGAAGCTGATCGAGGCCATCCCCGAATTCGCCGAATGCGACAAGGTCACCGGCGACGACTGCTTTATCGGGCGGCTGTATTTGCGATCCATCGAGCACCTGGACCATATCCTGGAGCAGATCACGGAGATGGCCGAGACCAGTTCGGCCATCGTCAAGTCGCAGCCGGTGAAGCGGCGCCTGCCGCCGTTGTAGCCGCGGTCAGGTACCCAGACCGGGTGAGGGCTGTGGGATAATCCCCAGCTTTGCCCGGCGCCCGGCTCACAAGGCCGCCCGCACGGGTTTGTCCAGGCCCTGTCGATCCCCCCGTGGGCCGCTGCGTTTGCGTAATTTCCAAGCACCCACAATGCCCACATACCGTTCCAAGACCTCTACCGCCGGCCGCAACATGGCGGGTGCGCGCTCGCTGTGGCGCGCCACCGGCATGAAAGACGAAGACTTCCAGAAGCCGATCATCGCGGTGGTCAACTCGTTCACCCAGTTCGTGCCGGGCCACGTGCACCTGAAGGACCTGGGCCAGCTCGTCGCACGCGAGATCGAAGCCGCCGGCGGCGTGGCGAAGGAATTCAACACCATCGCCGTCGACGACGGTATCGCCATGGGCCACGACGGCATGCTGTATTCGCTGCCAAGCCGCGACATCATCGCGGATTCCGTGGAATACATGGTCAATGCGCACTGCGCCGATGCCATGGTGTGCATCTCGAACTGCGACAAGATCACCCCGGGCATGCTGATGGCCGCGATGCGCCTGAACATCCCCGTGATTTTCGTCTCGGGCGGCCCGATGGAAGCCGGCAAGACGCGCCTGGCCAACCCGGTGACCAAGACCATCGAACTGAAGAAGCTCGACCTGGTGGATGCCATGGTGATGGCCGCCGACCAGTCGTATTCGGATGAGGAAGTGGCGCAGGTCGAGCGTTCGGCATGCCCCACGTGCGGTTCGTGCTCGGGCATGTTCACGGCCAACTCGATGAACTGCCTGACCGAGGCGCTGGGCCTGTCGCTGCCCGGCAACGGCACCGTGGTCGCCACGCACGCCGACCGCGAGCAGCTGTTCAGGCGCGCCGGCCAGCGTATTGTCGACCTGGCCCGCATGTACTACGAGCAGAACGACGAGCGCGTGCTGCCGCGTTCGGTGGGCTTCAAGGCGTTCGAGAACGCCATGACGCTGGACATCGCCATGGGCGGTTCCACCAACACCATCCTGCACCTGCTGGCGATTGCCCGTGAAGCCGAGATCGACTTCACGATGACCGACATCGACCGCATGTCGCGCGTGGTGCCGCAGCTGTGCAAGGTGGCCCCGAACACCAACAAGTACCACATCGAGGATGTGCACCGCGCCGGCGGCATCATGGCCATCCTGGGCGAACTGGACCGCGCCGGCAAGCTGCACACCGACGTGCCGACCGTGCATACGCCCACGCTGAAGGACGCGCTGGACCAGTGGGACATCGTCCGCACGCAGGACGAGGCCGTACGCACGTTCTACATGGCTGGTCCGGCGGGCATCCCCTCGCAGGTGGCGTTCAGCCAGAACACGCGCTGGCCGAGCCTGGACCTGGATCGCGCCGAGGGCTGCATCCGCTCGTATGAGCACGCGTTCTCGAAGGAAGGCGGCCTGGCCGTGCTGACCGGCAATATCGCGCTGGACGGCTGCGTGGTGAAGACCGCGGGCGTGGACGAGAGCATCCTGGTGTTCGAGGGCACGGCCCACGTGACAGAGTCGCAGGACGAGGCGGTCGAGAACATCCTCAACGACAAGGTCAAGGCCGGCGACGTGGTGATCGTGCGCTACGAAGGCCCGAAGGGCGGCCCGGGCATGCAGGAAATGCTGTACCCGACCAGCTACATCAAGTCCAAGGGCCTGGGCAAGGCGTGCGCGCTGCTGACGGACGGCCGCTTCTCGGGTGGTACGTCGGGCCTGTCGATTGGTCACTGCTCGCCTGAGGCGGCAGCCGGTGGCGCCATCGGCCTGGTGCGCGATGGCGACAAGATCCGCATCGACATCCCCAACCGCACGATCGATGTGCTGGTGTCGGACGAGGAACTGGCTACCCGCCGCGCCGAGCAGGATGCCCGTGGCTGGAAGCCGGCCAAGGCGCGTCCGCGCAAGGTGTCGGCTGCGCTCAAGGCCTACGCCAAGCTGGTGATGTCGGCCGACAAGGGCGCCGTGCGCGACCTGTCGCTGCTCGACGACTGATCTTCCGGGCCTGCCGGCCCGGTTGTGCATACGACGCCGCGCGCCCCGCCAGACGGGGCGCGCGGCGTTTTTGCTTTGGGCGGTCGTGCGCGCTGGCAGGGGCGGGGAGGGGGGCGGGTTTCAGCCCGTAAAACTTTGATGCGCTGCAAAGTGACACGGCACCGGGACGGCGCCTATAAGCCTGATGGCATGGCTGTTTCGCAAGTTTCACTCTGCAAAACCTTGGCGATCCAGGAGCGCGCATGACCCCCGTCCGCAAGCTGTTGCTGTCCTTGTCCGTGCTGTCCGTCCCGATGCTGGCCGCTGTGCCCGCCGCCCAGGCGCAGGCGTGGCCGAACAAGCCGATCCGCATGGTGGTGCCCTATCCGCCTGGCGGGCCCACCGATATCGTGGCGCGGGTGGTGGGGCAGAAACTGTCGGAGCGGCTGGGCCAGCCCATCGTCGTCGACAACCGCCCCGGCGCCGGCGGCAATATCGGCGCCGATGCCGTCGCCAAGTCGGCGCCAGACGGCTACACGATGCTGGTGGCAACCACCGCGCACGCCATCAACATGACGCTGTTTGCCAAGCCTGGCTACAACACGCGTACCGACTTCGCGCCGGTGTCGATGCTGACCAGCGGCCCGCTGGTGCTGGTGACCGCACCGTCCACCCCGGCCAGCAACGTAGCCGAACTGATCGCGATGGCGAAGGCGAATCCGGGCAAGGTCACGTTCGCCAGTTCTGGCAACGGGCAGTCCACCCATCTGTCGGCGGAGCTGTTCGACAGCATGGCCGGTATCCGCATGACCCACGTGCCCTACAAGGGCAGCGCGCCCGCGCTGACCGACGTCATGGCGGGGCAGGCCACGGTGATGTTCGACACGATGCTGTCAGCCATGCCGTTCGTGCGGGACGGCAAGCTGCGCGCACTGGCCGTGACCGGCGCCGCGCGCTCTCCGGCGGCACCCGATATCCCCACCGTGGCGCAGGCCGGCCTGCCCGGCTACGAGGCCACCGCGTGGAACGCGCTGCTGGTGCCGGCCGGCACGCCCGCTGCCGTGGTCGACAAGCTTGGCGAGGCGTTGAAGGCCGTGCTGACGCAGGACGATGTACGCACGCGCTTTGCCACGCAGGGGTTTGCCGCCACATGGACCTCGCCGCCGGACACGGGCAGGTTCGTCGCCCACGAAATCGACAAATGGGGCAAGGTGGTGAAGGCGTCGGGCGCGACGATCGACTAAGCGCCGGTGGAGGCCTCACATGTACCGCGCGCCTCCTTCGGCATCCACCACCACGCCGCTCAGGTACGAAGCGCGCGCCGACGCCAGGTACACCACCACGTCGGCGATCTCGTCGGCTTGGGCGGCGCGGCCAAAAGGGTCGCGGCGCCAGCCACCCGCTAACCCCTGAGCGCCTTCGCTTCCAGGTTCCAGAGCTTGCGGTCGCTGGTGGAGATCGCCACCGCGCCATGCGCGATGGCGCTGCGGATATCGTCCTGGTTGCACACGAAGCCCGACGTGACGATGGGCGGCAGCGCCTTGCGGTCGGCCTCGGGCAGGTGCGACAGCATCGGCGCGGGCATCAGCTGCACCAGGTTCGGATCGCTTTGTTCCAGCGCCTTGACGCTGCGCGGCCAGGTGGAGCGGTCGGTCACGAAGACCTTCTGCATGGTCACCATGCCGGCGCGGTTGGCGCGCTGGATGGTAGCCACGCGGGTCGAGACCAGGCTGGTCACGCCGATGTCGGCCAGGTACTCGACGCCGCCCTTGTCCTGCGACAGCCCTTCGCAACTGTCGATATTGACGATCACATACTTGCCGGCCTTCGTCAGCATGGCAATCACGGGCTGCAGGCGACGCAGCTCCACGTTGGCCACGATCGAGACTTCCGCCTCGCTGTCGATGAAGGCTTCGACCTGTTCCACGCCGTAGAGCGTGGCGATTACCGGGTGTCGCGTCAGGCGGGCGCCGAGAGACCTGTCCATGGGCTTACTTCGTGGCTTCGTGGGTCAGCGCGTCCGAAAGGCCGAGCTTGCCGGGATTGAGGATGTTTTGCGGATCGAGCGCCCGCTTGACCGCCACCAGCACCGGAAACGCCGTATCGAGCGACGGTGCCATGTACGGCGCGCGCAACAGGCCGATGCCGTGATGATGGCTCAACGCGGCATTGTATTGGATCAGCACCGCGTTGGCGGCATCCCACGCGGCGCGATACCACTTCTGGCGGTCTTCCACGGCCACGTCGCCGCGCAGCGAGAAGTACAGGCAGGCCCCGTCGACATAGGCATGCGACTGGTGCGCCGATCCGGCCAGCGTGCCCGGCACGGCGTTGATGGCCGCCACCACATCGGTGTAGATCGCGGCCAGGTCGCTCCACGGGCCGGCCATTTCCAGCGTGTCGGCCACAAAGCCGGGGCTGCGCTTGAAGCCCTCGGCACTCTTGCCGGTCAGGTAGCGCGTATCGAGCCAGCGTTCGAAGATGGCATCGCCATCGAGCTTGTCGCCCAGCTCGGCGCAGGTGCGCTCGCTGATGGCGATCACGGCATCGACCATCTCCTGCGCGCCTTCGTCGGCCACCAGCAGCACGTTGGTATCGGGCAGCCCGAACTGCACGCCGCTTTCCAGTTCGTCGTACAGGCGCAGCGCGGCCGGGTTGGCGCCACGCTGCATGATCTGGCGGCAGGCTTCGAGCCCGATGGCGAAGGTCTTGAAGCCATAGGCAATGGCGCTGCCGTAGTCGGGCAGGCGGTGCAGTTTCAGGCGCACCCGCACGATCACGCCCAGCGTGCCTTCGGAGCCGACGAACATCTGCATCAGGTCCGGCCCCAGTGCCGCACGCGGATAGCCGCCCACGGTGACCAGGCTGCCATCGGCCAGCACCACGTCCATGCCCACCACCATGTCCTCGATCTTGCCGTAGCGCGTGGACAGCTGGCCCGCGCCGCGGCAGGCCACCCAGCCGCCCACGGTGCTGATGGCGTACGACGACGGCCAGTGGCCCATCGTCATGCCGTGTTCGTGCTGGATGATCTGCTCGAACACGTCGCCGAACATGCCCGCTTCCACCTCGACGATCTGGCTTGGCTTGTCGAACGCCAGGAAGCGGTTCAGCTCGCAGACGTCGAGCACGATGCCGCCACGCACCGGCAGGGCGGCACCGGTCACGTTGCTGCGGCCGGCGGACACGGTCACCGGAATTGCGCCGGCATGCGCGATGCGCATCACGGCCTGGATCTGCTCCACGGTGGATGCGCGCACGATCACGCCGCGCGGTGTGGCGGGCTTGCCGCCGGTCTCGGTCATCATCGATCCGGCCCACCAGTCGCGGGTCCATTTCACGACGTCGCCGGTGGACGTCAGCACTTCGTCTGCGGCACGGCGCAGCGCGTCGACGGTGGCACCGTCGATGACGACCGCATCGCGCTGCAGGCCCGGGGCGTCCGGCGTTGCGGTGATGCTTGCCGCGAAGTGGGGCGGCGTGTGCTGGCCCACGAGGTAGTTGCCGCGGTTGTAACCGCGCTTGATGGCTTCCTTGCTGATCATGCTGCTTCTCCCATAAGGACGGATTTTTCGAGGGCGACAGCGGCCAGGTAATCGCTGACCTGCTGCGCGACGGCCTGCGCGGACAACCCGAGCTCGGCCTGGAGGATCTGGGCCACGCGGGGCGCGGCCTGCGCGGACGCATCGCGCGCCATCAGGCGGGCGCGGATGCGGCGCGAAAGGACGTCGTCAACCGTGCCGGCCAGTTCGTGGCGCACGGCGTAGACGATTTCGGCTTCGGTATGCGGCAGCCCGTCGACGATGGGCCGCGCCAGGGCCGGGTCGGCCTGCAGGATGTCGCTGACAAAGCGCGACTCGGTGCCATAGCGCTCGCCCAGGTGCGCCGACATGCCGCCCGATGCCACGATGGCCTGCGGGTCGTAGCCGGCCGCGCCCAGCAGGTAGGCCGATTTCGTCCGGCATCGGGCGCGCCTGCCGATCACCTGCTGCGCGGCGTCGATGGTCTGTTCGGCCATATGGCGCGATGTGGTCAGCTTGCCGCCCACGATCGTGACCAGGCCATCACCCGCCACGTGGATCTCGTGGTTGCGCTTGATTTCCAGCGTCTTGCCGCCGGGCGGCGCCACCAGTGGCCGGCAGCCGGCAATGCTGCCCACCACGTCTTCGGGCTGCAGGTCGGTCCTGAGCGCCGACCGCGCGCCTTCCAGCAGGAAGTCCAGCTCCTGCCGCGTGCACATCACGTTGTCGAGGTCGCCGTCGTAGTCCTCGTCGGTGGTGCCCAGGTACGACACGTTGCCCCAGCGGGTGATGGTGGCGCGGCGGCTGCGGCCCGGCACGGGGATCGTGACGGTGCAGTCGTTGCGAATCTTGAGCCAGGGAATGGCCACGTGCACGCCCTTGGCCGGGCGGATATGGAGCGTCTTGTCCTCGCCCTTCCTGCGCCCCGTCCAGTCGCGCAGCCACACGCCGGTAGCCATGACGACCACGCCGGCGCGCACGCGGATCTCGCGGCCGTCGGCCTGCACGATGGCCCCGTCCACCTTGCCGTGCGCATCGCGCGTGATATCGGCCACGCGCGCGTGATTGGCGACGGCCGCGCCGTGGAATGCCGCCGTACGGGCGATATTCAGCGTCAGGCGTGCGTCGTCCACCCGGGCATCGAAATACAGGAAGCCACCCTTCAGGTGTTCCTCGTTGAAGGTGGGGCAGTGCGACAGCACCTCGGCCTTGGTGAGCTTCTGGTGCAGGATGCCCTCGCGCCAGCCGCCGGCCAGGTCGTACGTCCACAGCAGGCCTTCGAAGGCCTTTGCCAGCCGCTGGTCGAAGACGCCGTCGCGCTCCATGACCGGGAACAGGAACGGCAGCCGCTGCACCAGGTGCCGCGCGTTGCGCCGCAGCCGCTGGCGTTCCAGCAGCGAGTGGCGCACCAGGCCCAGGTTGCCCTGCTCGATATAGCGCAGGCCGCCATGAACCATCTTCGACGACTTCGACGACGTGCCCGAGGCGAAATCGCTCTTTTCGACCAGCGCCACGCGATACCCGCGCAATGCAGCGTCCAGCGCAGCGTAGGCCCCGGTGACGCCACCGCCGACGATCAGGATGTCGAAGGTATCGGACGCCAGGCGGTCGAGTTGTTCGGCGCGCACCAGCCGCAGCGGCTCGGTGCGCGTCATGGCGGCGCGTTCGCGGTTGGCACCGCGGGATGGCAGGACCATCATGTTGCTTGCTTCTCCTGGCAGGTCAGTGCGTGGCAAATGCCTGCACATGGTTGAGTTCGGATGCCACGCGGGCATGCCACAGCGCACGCCGCCCGGCGCGCTCGTCGGCGCCCACACGCGGGGTGAACACCGCATCGGGCTCGTTCGTGGTGCGCGCCTGGTCGAGCGAGTCCCACAGCAGGCCGGACGCACCGGCCAGCCACGCAATGCCACGCAGGCTGGCGCGGTCGGTTTCCTGCATGCGATGGATCGGCAGGCCGGTCAGGTCTGCCTGCATCTGCAGCAGCGTGTCGCTGCCCGACAGCCCGCCGCCCACGACAAGCTCGGTCACCGGAATGCCGGCGATCTCGCGGTTGGCGTCGATGCACGAGGCCACCGAATGCGCGATACCTTCCAGGATGGCGTGGGCAATCTCGGCCTGCGTGGTCGCCATCGACACGCCATTCAGCGCGGCGCGCGCCTCGGGCTGCATCTGCGGCACGCGCAGCCCGGTCAGCGCCGGAATGAAGGTGACGCCACGCGACGACGGCACGGTGGCGGCCAGCGCGCTGATCTGTTTTGCGTTGTCGAACCAGTGCAGCTTGTCGCAGACCCAGTTCAGTGCCGAGCCGGTGGTGGCGACGAATGTCTCGACCGAAAAATGCGACACGTCCTGGCACCGCCGCGCGGTCATGGTCAGCGTGCTGTCGGACTGGCCGCTGCGGGCGGGCAGGCTTGGGCCCAGCACCAGGTCGACGAAGCTGCCGGTGCCGTGCAGGCACATCGACTGGCCGGCATCGAGGCAGCCCAGCCCGACCGCGCCGGCCAGCTGGTCGCCGGCGCAGGCCAGGATCGGCACGTCGATGCCAAGCAGGTCGGCGCGCGTGCGGCCGAAGTCGTCGGCGTCCTGGCGTAGTTCGGGCAGCAGTTCGGGCGGGAAGTCGAGCGCCTCGACCCATTCGGTCAGGTAGCGGTGCTCGCCCAGTACATAGGCGCTGCACGATGTGGCGTTGGTGGGCGTGGTCACGCAGGCGCGCTGCGTGGACAGATGCCACAGCAGCCAGCTGTCGACCGTGCCAAAGGCCAGCCGGCGGGCGCGCCAGGCTGCGGCCACGGCCGGCGTGTCGCGCAGGTGCCGGGCGGCCCACAGGTAGGGGGAACGCACGCCGGATGGCCGGCCCACGCGGGTGCGCAGGCGCGGGTCCCATTCGCCGGCAAGCTGGTCCAGGTCGGCGGCATAGCGGGTGTCCTGCCAGACCATGGCCGGCACCAGCGCGCGGCCGGTCTGCGTGTCCCACAGCACGCCCGTGGCGCGCTGCGTGGCTACGGCCAGCGCCACCACGCGCAGGCCTTCACGGCTGGCCTGCGCGAGCGTGTCGCGGCAGACGTCGAGCGTCTTTTCCAGCAGCACGTTGGCGTCCTGCTCCACCACGCCGGGGCGGGGCGAATCGACCTGCAGTGGCGTATAGGCCAGGCAGGACACATGACCATCAGCGGCCACGACCGCGGCCCGCGTGCCGGACGTGCCCTCGTCGATGGCGAGGATGACGTTCCTGTTTTGCATGACTTACTTCTCGGTGGCGGGATGCATGAAGCCAGCGCCGTCGCGCGTATCGCCACGGAACTGCGGCGCATTGGCCTCGTTATCGGGATGGATGGACGTGCGCGTCGGGTCCCAGCGAATCACGAAGCAGATGATGCTGGCTATCAGCGGCACGACGGAAAGGATCAGGAAAGTGGTTTCGAGCCCGTAGCGGGCGCGGAACAGCGGGAAGACGAGCAGGCCCAGCGCGGCGCCGATGGCGCCCAGCGCGCCGATCACGCCATTGGCGCCAGCACGCAACTCGCTGCGGAACGACAGTGATGACAGGCTCTTGCCATTGGCGCCGGGGCCGCCGGAGTGGAACAGGATGAACAGCGACGGCACCACGACCGCCACCCACGTGGGCATCTTGCCGTTGAACAGCCCCAGGATCAGCAGCATCACGAACACGGCCGCGAAACCAAACGCCGATGCGCGGCGCAGGCCGAGCTTGCGCGCGATGGCCGGCGACAGGAAGCCGCCAAAGATGCCGCAGACATTGAACACCAGCGCGCCAATCGTCGCGTAGACAAAATCCTTGCCGAACAGCGCGGCGCTGATCAGGGGCAGGTACCAGCCGATGCCGAAATACTGGATCGACTGGCCGATCTGCACGGTGGCCGCCAGAATGGTGCGCGGCAGGTAGATGCCACGGAAGATCAGCAGTACGTTAGCCAGGCCGCGGCGCGCCAGGTTGGTGACGGGAATGCGCTCGGACGGCGACGCGGCCACGAACGGGCGGCCGTAGATGCGCGTCATGGCTTGCGCGGCGGCTTCCAGGCGCTCCTTGCGGGCCAGCCACGTGGGGCTTTCCACCAGGAACAGCACCTGCAGCAGCAGGATGCCGACGCCGAACACGGCGGTGGCCGCCACCGAGTAGCGCCAGATCGCATCGCCCACGTTCCACGAGTAGAACAGCAGCGCCAGCACCAGGTTCAGGCAGACGGCGGTGTACCACATGCCCTGCCAGGTGTTGAGGCGGCTCTTCAACTTGACCGGCGTGAATTCGGCCAGCACCGCCATGGCAATGGCGAAGTCGATGCCATACGCGGCGCCGACAAAGAACCGGCCCACCAGGATTGCGTTGAAATCGGGGGCGAATACCACGATCAGGGCGCCCGTGACGGCGAACACCTTCGCCAGGATCAGCGGCCTGACCCGGCCCCAGCGGTCGGCCATCCAGCCGCCGATGGGATTGAAGGCGATGGCGACCCACGAGGCGAACGACGTAAGCAGTGCCACCTGCGCAGGTTCGAGCTGCAGGTTGCGCGTCATCGGCCCGAGGCCGGCGCTGAGTGCGGAATTGGAGAAGGCGTCGAGAAACAGTCCGCCGAGGGCCAGCCACCAGATGACGCCGGCGCGGCCGCGAATGCCAGGACAGGAATCTATGAAGGCGATGACATCGTCGATGCCACGGATCTTGATGGCAGTGGGTTGCACGGCGGTCTCCTTTTTGTAGTTCTGTAAGAGGCCGCAGCAAACTGCACACGCTATGAGACCATCCTACAGATGGTCTCGTATCTGAATCTGCCCGGCCAATGTATGGCTTCGGGCCGGCAGTGTCAACCGGGAAAACCCGGCATGCCGCGACAGCGCCTTCTCGTTGCGCCTTTACGATCCGTTGCATTGCCTTGTGCCATGTCTGTGTACCATGGCGCGCTTTCGGATGCCGCCGGCGCGGCATGCACCTGGCTGCCAGCCAGGCGAAGCCGACAATGTCTGCACAACTGCCGCGCCGACTGGTCCCGTGGATAGGACCAGCTGGTTCCATTGAGTGACCCGGCCGGGGGGCATAGAGTCCGCCTGAACCCCACAGGAAGTACACAGAGGCGGAGACACAGATGTTGATCAGTCGAAGAAAGCTCGTGGCCGGCGCGACGCTGGCCATGTTTGCAGGATTGGCCCCGGTGCAGTATGCGGCGGCCCAGGACAAGCCCATCACCATCGTGGTGGGCAGCCCGGCCGGCGGCACCACCGACGCGCTGGCGCGTCTGATTGCCCGCTCGCTGGGCGACACGCTGCACCGCACGGTGGTGGTGGACAACCGCCCCGGTGCCGGCGGCAATATCGCCGCGCAGTACGTGGCACGCGCCACCCCGGACGGCAGCACGCTGCTGATGAGCTTCACGGGCCATACCATCAACGCGTCGCTCTACAAGAACCTGCCGTTCGATCCGGTCAAGGACTTCACGCCGATCACGATGGTGGCGCGCGTGCCCAGCGTGCTGGTGGCCCGCAAGGGCGTGCCGTTCGACAACACCGCGGGCCTGATCGAGTACGCGAAGAAGAATCCCGGCAAGCTCACGTTCGCGATTGGCGCGCAGGGCTCGTCGCTGCATCTGGCAAGCGAGCAGTTCAAGCTGGCCACGGGCACCGACATCGTGAACGTCCCGTACAAGGGCACCAACCCGGCGCTGACCGATGTGCTGGGCAACAACACCGTGGACCTGATGTTCGCCAGCACCGTGAACGTGCTGCCGCACCTGAAGTCGGGCACGCTGAAGTTCCTGGGCGTCAGCAGCAAGGAAGCGCTGCCGCAGTTCCCGGGCGTGCCCCCGATCGGCCAGACCGTGAAGGGCTTCGAGTCGTCGGCGTGGTTCGGCCTGTTCGGTCCGGCCAGGCTGCCCTCGCCGGTGACCGACCAGCTCTATCGCGCGGTGAAGGTGGCCGTCGAGGACCCGGCCTACAAGAAGCGCATGGAAACCGAGGCGGCCACGGCCGTCAGCATGACGCCGCAGGCGTTCGGCGCGTTCGTGCGCAGCGATATCCAGCACTGGGCGAAGGTGATCCAGGCGTCCGGTACCAAAGTGGAGTAAGGAATAGCAATGATGGGCCAGACATTGGCGCAGAAGCTGTTGGCCAGGGCCGCAGGCCGGGCCGGCGTGGCGCCCGGCGAGATTGTCACGTGTCGCGTGGATCTGGCGATGATGCACGACTCCAGTGGTCCGCGTCGTGTGAAGCCCATGCTTGAGAAGCTTGGCGCGAAGGTGTGGGACCCGGGCAAGGTGGTGCTGGTGACCGACCACTACGTGCCCGCGCATGACGCCGACAGCCGCAGGATCGTGCAGATCGCACGCGACTGGGCACGCGACGAAGGCGTGGCGCGTTTTCACGACATGGAAGGCATCTGCCACGTGGTGGTGCCGCAGAAGGGCTATCTGCGCCCGGGCATGTTCGCGGTGGGTGGCGACAGCCATTCGTCCACCGGCGGCGCGTTCGGTGCGTACATGTTCGGCATCGGGGCCACCGAGATGCTTGGTGTGCTGGTCACCGGCGAGATCTGGGTGCGCGTGCCGCAGACCATCCGCATGCGCTGGCACGGCCGCCTGGGTGCCGGCGTTTCGGCCAAGGACATGATGCTGCGCATGTGCACGCGCTTCGGCATGGACGGCGGGCAGTACCAGGCCGTGGAATATACCGGCGACGCCGTGGCAGCCCTGTCGATGCAGGAGCGCATGACGCTGTCGAACATGACCGCCGAACTGGGCGGGCAGGTGGGGCTCATCGCGCCCGACGCCACCACGCGCGATTGGCTGCTGGCTGCCGGTGCGCCGGCAGATGCCATCGATATCGACAGCTGGCAGTCCGATGCCGACGCAGCGTGCCTGGCCGTGCATGACTTCGACGCGGCAACGCTGGCGCCGCAGGTGTCGCGCCCGCACACGCCGGCCAATGCCGACGATGTGGATGCGTTCGGCGGCGTGGGTATCGACATCGCCTATATCGGCGCATGTACCGGCGCCAAGCTGGATGACCTGCGCATGGCGGCGCAGGTACTGCGCGGCAAGCGCGTGGCAAGCGGCACGCGTCTGCTGGTGGCGCCGGCCAGTGCCGCCGACCAGCAGCGCGCCGCGCAGGAGGGCACGCTGGCAGCGCTGACCGACGCCGGCGCCGAACTGCTGCCCAATGCCTGCGGCGCATGCGCGGGCTACGGCGAGCACCGGTTTGGCGAAGACACCGTGGTGATCAGCGCCACGGCGCGCAATTTCAAGGGACGCATGGGCGCTGCATCGTCGCAGGTCTATCTCGGCTCGCCCTACACGGTGGCCGCTTCGGCCATCGCCGGCCGCATTGCCGATCCGCGGGAGGTGCTGGCATGAGTCAATTCTCCGGCCGGGCCTGGGTGTTCGGTGACGATATCAACACCGACCTGCTGGCGCCGGGCGCCTATATGAAGTTCGGCATCGACGAGATTGCGCGCCATTGCATGGAAGCCGTGGACCCTTCGTTCGCGGCGCAGGTGCGCCCCGGCGACATCGTTTTCGGCGGGCGCAACTTCGGCGCGGGGTCGTCGCGCGAGCAGGCGGTGGAAGTCTTGCGCCATCTGGGCGTGGTGGCGGTCGTCGCGCCGTCGTTCGCCGGGCTGTTCTATCGCAATGGCTTCAATCTTGGCCTGCCGCTGCTGACCTGCCCGGCGCTGCCGCCGGTGACGCCCGGCCTGCGCGTCGGGTGCGAGATCGACTCGGCCCAGGTCCATATCGAGAACGCACCGGCGCTGCAATGCGAGCCGGTGCCCCCGCATCTGGTGGCCATGATCCGCGATGGCGGACTGGTCCCGCACCTGGCGCGCCGGATCGCGTCGGGCCAACTTTCCGTGAACGAGGAAGTGCAATGACTGCAATGACGCTGAAGCAACGCCTGCAAGGCACCGGCATCGTGACCGCTCCGGGCGTCTACGACGCGTTTTCGGCCCTGCTGGTCGAACAGGCCGGCTTCCAGGCCGCCTACCTGTCCGGCGCCAGCATCGCCTACACGCGGCTGGGGCGGCCCGATATCGGCTTCCTGTCGCTGGAAGACGTGGCCTCGGTCACGCGCAATATCCGCGAGCGCTGCCCGACGCTACCGCTGATCGTGGATGCCGATACCGGCTTTGGCAACGCGCTGAACGTGGTGCAGACCGTACGCGTGCTGGAGCGCGCCGGCGCCACGGCCATCCAGCTCGAAGACCAGTCGATGCCAAAGCGCTGCGGCCATCTGGACGGCAAGACCGTGATCAGCGCCGCCGAGATGGCGGGCAAGATCCGCGCGGCCTGCGATGCGCGCCGCGACGAAAACACGTTGATCATCGCCCGCACCGACGCCGTGGCCGTGGAGGGCATGGAAGCGGCGCTGGCGCGTGCCGAGCAGTATGCCGAGGCTGGCGCCGATGTGCTGTTCGTGGAAGCGCTGCGCAGCCGCGAGGACATGACCGCGGCCATCGCCCGCCTGGGCAAGCGTGCGCCACTGCTCGCCAATATGGTGGAAGGCGGCAAGACGCCCGTGCTGCCGGCGGGCGAGCTGGAGGAAATCGGCTTCCGCATCGTGATTTTCCCGGGTGGCACCGTGCGGGCGCTGAGCTTTGCGCTGCGCGACTACCTGGCGAGCCTGCACGCCAACGGCACCACCACGCCGTACCTGGACAAGATGCTGTCCTTCCAGGCGCTCAACGGCGTGATCGGCACGCCGGAGATGCTGGCGCTGGGCAAGCAGTACGAGTAACGCGGCGCACCGCGTGCTTGCCTGACCGGGGCGGCACGCGTACCGTGGTGGCATCGCCCCTTATTTCCCGGCCCACGCTGCCTGTTTGCCGCCTCTCCGATGTTTGATGCCCATGCCCCGCTGACCTCGCTGCCGCGCTTCCAGCAGGTTCGCCTGATCCTGCGCGAGCGCATTCGCGGCGGTCACTACGCAACGGGCCTGCCGCTGCCCGGCGAACGCCAGCTGGCCGAGGAATTCGGCGTGGCGCGCGTCACGGTGCGATCGGCGCTGGCGCGGCTGCAGGAAGAAGGGCTGGTGATGCGGCTGCGCGGCAAGGGCACTGTGCCGACTGCGCGCAACGTGGCGCAGCCCGAGGCCGCCGTACAGACCGTGCGAGGCGGCCTGCTCGACAACATCGTCAGCGTCAGCATGCGTACGCGCGTGCAGGTGCTGGAATGGAAGCGCATGGCGGCGCCGCCCGCCGTCAGCGCCGCGCTGGCCCTGCCGCCCGCCGCGCCCGTGCTCAAGGTGGTACGGGTGCGCAAGTTCAAGGCGCAGCCAATTTCCTATACCGAAGTGTTCGTGCCCGACGACCTGGCCGGCGCGCTGGACCGCCATACGCTGCAGGACACACCGATGCTCGTGGCGCTGGAGCAGCACGGCATCGAGGTGGTATCGGCCGAACAGACGCTGGGCGCTGCCGTGGCCGACCTGGACGTGGCGCGCATCTTCCGCATCGCGCCGGGCGTGCCGTTGCTGCGCGTGTCGCGCGTGGCATCCGACGCAAACGGCCGCCCGGTGCAGTTCCTGGTGGGTCTCTACCATCCGGAGCGCTATACCTACCAGATGCGCCTGACGCGCGCCGGGGCGTCCACGCGCGTGTGGATCGACGCCGACCAGCCCTGATCAGCGGCGCACCAGCGCCACCACGTAGACGCAGGCGTCCGGGCCGGGGTTGATAAAGGTGCAGGGCGCGGGCGGCCCAAGCTGCAGACAGTCGCCTGCGGCCAGCGTGTGCGCGAGTTCACCTTCCTCGAAGACCAGCGTGCCGTCGAGCACCCAGATCTGCTGGTGCTGGAACGTGAAGGCCGACGACGGGTAGGACACCCGCGCGTGTCCGGGCAGCGTGACTTCCACCAGTTCCAGCATGCCGCCATTGCGCGGCGACACCGCGCGGCGCGTGTAGCCCGTTTCGGGGTCCTGCCACACCGGCTGCTCGGCGGCCCGGCTCAGGCGTTCACCGGCCTGTTCGGCCAGCGCCAGCAGCATCGACAATTGCAGCCCGAAGGCCCCCGACAGGCGCCCCAGCACGGTGGCCGTGGGGCTGGCCTCGCCACGTTCGATCTTGCTGATCATCGCCTTGGATACCCCGGATCGATCTGCCAGTTCCGCCAGCGACCAGCCGCGCGATTCGCGCTCGATGCGCACGCGGGCGGAAATGGCGGTGGTGGGATCGTCAGGCAGGCGGCTCATGGTGGCGAGGCAATGAAGATTGTTTTCGTCCCTCTCCCACTTGCAGGAGAGGGGGGGGCAACCCAACGGCGGATTATAGGATCGGTATCACGGGGCGAGGGTTAACGCGTATCTCGAAATCCTTACGATGATGCTCTTTTGTCCACTATAGTGGATGAAAACCAGACTCGCCATGTCACCCCGGAGCCGCCCCCATGCCGCGTGAAATTCGCCTGAACGCCTTCGACATGCATTGTGTCGGCCACATCCAGCAGGGCATGTGGACCCACCCGCGCGACCAGTCGCACCGCTATGCCGAGCTTCAGTACTGGATGGACTACGCCAGAATGCTGGAGCGCGGCCTGTTCGACGGCATTTTCTTTGCCGATGTGGTGGGCGTCTACGACGTCTATGGCGCCAGCCCCGACGCAGCGTTGCGCGGCGCGGTGCAAGTGCCGGTCAACGACCCGACGCTGGTGATACCGGCCATGGCGGCCGTGACACAGCACCTGGGCTTTGGCGTTACCGCCAATCTCACCTACGAGCAGCCGTTCCTGTTTGCGCGCCGCATGTCCACGCTTGACCACCTGACCGGCGGGCGGATCGGCTGGAACATCGTCACCGGCTACCTGGACAGCGCGGCGCGGGCCATCGGCATCGACGGCCAGGTGGCGCACGACGACCGCTATGACCTGGCCGACGAGTACATGGCGCTGGTCTACAAGCTCTGGGAAGGCAGCTGGGACGACGATGCCGTGGTGGCCGACCGCACGGCCGGCGTCTATGCCGACCCGGGAAAAGTGCGCGTGATCCATCATCACGGCCCGCAGTACAAGGTGGATGCCATGCACCTGTGCGCGCCGTCGCCGCAGCGCACGCCGGTGCTGTACCAGGCCGGGTCGTCGACGCGTGGCCGCCGCTTTGCCGCCACGCACGCCGAGTGCGTGTTCGTCAACGGCCAGAAGAAGGAAGGCGTGAAGGAGATCGTCGACGATATCCGCGCGCAGGCCGTGCAACTGGGCCGGCAGGCCGGTGACGTGAAGGTGTTCCTGGGCGCGACGCTGGTGGTGGGCCGCACCGGTGCCGAGGCACGCGAGAAATTCGAGGAGTATCGGCGCTACGTCAGTTCCGAGGCGGCGCTGGTGCATGCGGCGGCGTCACTGGGCATCGACTTTGCGCGCTACGACCTGGACGAGCCGATCGATACCGGCAAGAGCCAGGCCATCGTGTCGAACGTGGAGGCCATGACGCGCAGCGCCGGCCCGCAATGGACGCGCCGCAAGCTGCTCGAACAGATGGTGTTGGGCAGCCGCCAGCCGCCGTGGGTGGGTTCGGCAGAGCATGTGGCCGACCTGCTGATGGCGTGGAGCGAGGAAACCGGCGTGGACGGCTTCAACCTGTCGCGCACGGTGGTGCCGGAGTGCTTCGAGGACGTGATCGACCTGGTGGTGCCGCTGCTGCAGGAGCGCGGCGCCTACAAGACGGCATACCAGCCGGGCACCTATCGCGACAGGCTGTTTGGCACGGCACGCTTGCCAGCTACCCACACGGCGGCGCAATATCGCGGAACCGGTGCCAACCGGTAACGACAGAAGCATCATGGTAGACAAGACAACCTTTCGCGACGCGATGGCAGGCCTGGGTGCCGCCGTCAACGTCATCACCACGGACGGCGAGGCCGGGCTGGCCGGCTGTACGGCGTCGGCCGTCTGCCCGGTGACCGACGATCCGCCCACCTTGCTGGTCTGCATCAACCGGTCCAGCCGCAACAACGCTGCCATCCGCCAGAACGGGCGGCTCTGCGTGAACGTACTCGCCGCCGAGCAGCGCGACGTTGCCATGCGCTTCGCCGACAAGGACCTGTCGCTCGACGAACGCTTTGCCTGTGCCGAGTGGATGCAACTGGTCACGGGCGCGCCGGTGCTGCATGGCGCCATCAGCGCGCTCGATTGCGAGATCACGTCGGTGACCGAGGTGGGCACGCATACGGTGTTCTTCTGCGCCGTGAAGGCCGCGCACAGCGCCAGCGGACGGGCGGGCCTGATCTACTTCGGGCGCGATTTCCATCCGGTGGGCACCGTCGCACACCCGACGGCCGCCTGAGATGCCGGCACCCACCTCCACGGCCGCGCCGGTGCAGCAGCGCCAGCGCGGCAAGCTGTTTTCGATCGCCATCCTGCTGCTGGCCGAGGTCGCCGCGATGGGCGTCTGGTTTTCCGCCAGCACCGCCGTGGCACTGATCAAGCGCACCGGAACGATCTCCGCATTCGACGAGGCGCTGCTGACCAGTGCCGTGCAGTTCGGCTTCGTGGCCGGCACGCTGATGTCGGCCCTGCTGTCGCTGCCCGATCGCTACGACCTGCGTCGCCTGTTCGCCGGCTCGGCCCTGGTGGCCGCGCTGGCGACGGGCACGCTTGCCTTTATCGCACCCACGGGCGGGGCGGTGGTGGCGTTGCGCTTTATCACGGGCATGTGCATGGCGGGCGTCTACCCGGTGGGCATGCGTCTGGCGGCAACATGGGCGCGGGCTGACCTGGGCCTGCTGATCGGGTTGCTGGTGGGGGCGCTGACGCTGGGATCGGCGAGTCCGCATCTGGTGGCGGCCTGGCTGGCGCCCGCCGCGGGCGGCCCCGACTGGCGCACGATCTACGCGGTGGCGGCGGCGTGTGCGGCCGGCGCGGCGCTGCTGATCGGCATGGCCGCGATTGGTCCCAATCTCAGAAAGGCTGCCCGCATCGATCCCGCCAAGATCGCGCAGGCGTGGCGCCAGCCGGCGGTGCGCCTGGCCAACCTGGGCTACCTGGGCCATATGTGGGAGCTTTATGCGATGTGGGCGTGGCTGGCGCTGTTTCTGCAGCAGACGTTTGCCGCACGCGGCATGGCCGATGCGCGGGGCCGGGCAGAACTGCTGACGTTCGCCGCGATTGCCATCGGCGCGCTGGGCGCCTGGCTGGGCGGATGGCTGGCCGATCGCGTGGGCCGCACGGCCGTCACCATCGGCGCCATGGCCATCAGCGCATGCTGCGCGGCGCTGATGGGCTGGCTCGATACCGCCCCGATGGCGGTGCTGGTGACGGTGGCCCTGGTCTGGGGCGTGTCGGTCATTGCCGATTCCGCGCAGTTCTCGGCCAGCGTCACCGAACTGGCCGAGCCGTCATCGATCGGCACGCTGCTGACCGCGCAGACCTGCGCGGGCTTCCTGCTGACGCTGGCAAGCATTCACCTGGTGCCCGACGTGGTCGACTGGCTAGGCTGGCGCGCCGGCTTCGGCATGCTTGCCATCGGCCCGGCGCTTGGGTGTATTGCGATGTGGCGGCTGCGCGGGCATCCCGACGCACGCAAGCTGGCCGGCGGCCGGCGCTGAGTTGCGGGCGGTGCCGTTACTTGCTGGCGGCCAGTTCCATGATCATCCGCGACAGCAGATAGAGCCGGGGCACCACGCTTTCGACTTCGGCGTACTCCTCTGGCGTATGAATGCCGCCGCCCACGATGCCGAAGCCGTCGAGCGTGGGCGTGCCGACGCCAGCCGACAGGCTTGAGTCGGCGGCGCCGCCGCTGCCCTCCAGCGTGAGCTTGCGCCCGATTTCGCCATAGATGGCTTGCGCCCTGGCCGCCAGCTGGTCCGACGCCGCATTGCGCGGCATCGGGGGAAAACCGCGTACCAGCGACGTCTTCACCTCCGTATCGGGCACCAGCTTGTTGGCCGACACGCGCGCCATGTCTCGCTCCACGCGGTCGAATTCCTCCGGCACTGCCACGCGCAGGTCCGCGTAGGCGGTGGCCTGATCGGGGATCACGTTGGTGGCGCCGCCAGCCTTGAGCACGGTGATGTTGAAGGTCGTCTGCCTGGCGCTGTCGCCGAGCTTGCCCAGTTGCAGCACCTGGTGCGCCAGTTCGGTGGCAGCGTTGCGGCCGGACTCGGGCGCAACGCCCGCATGGGCAGCCTTGCCCTTCACGTCGATCTCCGCCGTGCCGCTGCCCTTGCGCCAGACCACCAGTCCGTCGGCGGGCCGGCCCGGTTCGAGATTGAGGGTCACGTCATGCTGCTTCGCCTCGCGCTCGATCAGCGCGCGCGTGCCCTTGGAACCCGTTTCCTCGTTGGTGTTGAGCAGCAGCGTGACCTGGCCGTACTGTTTGAAATCGAGCTGCTGGAGAATCTTCATCGCGTACAACCCCGCGACGATGCCACCCTTGTCGTCCATCACGCCGGGGCCGTAGGCGCGCTTGTCCTTGATATAGAACGGCTTGGCGCGGGCAGTGCCATCCTTGAAGACGGTGTCCATGTGGGCCATCAGCAGGATGCGGGTCTTGCCGGTGCCCTTCCACGTGGCGAGGATGTTGTTGCCCACCGCCGGCGTCGCCGGAACCGTCTCCACGCTGGCACCCGCCTTGCGCAGTTCATCGGCGACGATGGTGCCGACCTGGCTCAGTCCTGCCTCGTTTCCGGTGCCCGAGTCGATGTTGACCAGCCGTTCCAGCAGTTGCAGCGCGTCGCCACTGTAGTGCTCGGCGGCGGACAGGACCTTGGGGTTGGCGTCGGCGGCGAAGGACAGCGGGGCGCCGCACAACAGCAGCGCGGCAAGGGCGAGGCGGGATGGTTTCATGGGGACCTTGGTAGTGGAGTGGGGCATCGGCCGTTATACACGAGATCGGCCCTGATGCCCCTCGGGCCTTACTCGAAGTCCGGCTCCCCCTGCCAGTCGAAGAAATCCGGCAACTGGTCGGAGACGCGGTTGGGGAAGTGGGCGGGGCGCTTTTCGAGGAAGCTCGCGATGCCTTCGCGCGCGTCGTCCGACTGGCCGCGCGACTGGATGGCGCGGCTGTCCAGCTTGTGGGCGTCCATGGGATGCGCCGCACCGGACATGCGCCAGATCATCTGCCGCGCCATGGCGACCGAGACGGGCGCGGCGTTGTCGGCAATCTCCCGGGCGATGGCGTAGGCAGCGGGAAGCAGGTCTCCGGGGGCATGGAGCGAGCGCACCAGACCGCGTTCATGCGCTTCCTGCGCGCTGAACACGCGGCCCGAAAAACACCATTCGAGGGCGGTCGAAATGCCCACCACGCGAGACAGGAACCATGACGACGCTGCCTCCGGCGTGATGCCGCGCCGCGCGAACACGAGGCCGAACTTTGCGTCGGTCGAGGCGATGCGGATGTCCATCGGCAACTGCATGGTGACCCCTACGCCAACCGCCGCGCCGTTCACGGCGCCGATGACCGGCTTGAGGCTGCGGAAGATACGCAGTGCGACGCGGCCGCCACCGTCGCGCTTCACGCCGGTCGTGCCGTAGCGTTTCTCGTAGTCGAAGGTGGCGCCCCCGCCGGACAGGTCGGCGCCTGCGCAGAATGCGCGGCCGCTGCCGGTCACGACGACGGCGCGTACCGCGTCGTCGCTGTCGGTCGCGTCGAAGGCGGCGATCAGCTCTTCGCACATCTGATGCGTGAAGGCGTTCATCTTCTCGGGCCGGTGCAGCGTAATGGTGGCGATGCCGTGCTGGACGGCGTACTGGAGCGTTTCGAAGGTCGGGGGCGTCGGGGCGGTCATGGTCGCTGACGGAGTGGGAGGTCGCGGCAGCGTAGCATCCGCGGCGCCAGTGCGGTGCGGGGCTTCCGCTACGCGGAACACGCCGGGGCCATCGACAAAAAAAGCCCGGCACATGGCCGGGCAAATTTGGAAAGTGTCTTGCTGCGGAGGGATCAGAAGCGGTGGCGTACCCCCACCATCGCGCCGAACTGGCTGTCGCCCGCCCGGATGTTGTCGCTGCTCAGGCTGGCGCGCGACGAAACGCCCTTGCTGCTGCGGTTCCATGCGTAGCCCAGATCCAGGTAGGTGCTGGTGCGCTTGGAAAAGGAGTAGTCGGCCGTGGCGACGAAGACCATCGGGTCGGCACTGGTGCCGGCCCAGTCGTTGTAGTACACCGCGCCCTTGAGCATCAGGGCCGGCGTGGCCTGGTAGCCAAGGCCGAGCCAGTAGACATTGTTGTGCTTGAGGGCTGCGCCAGCGCCGCTGGCGTTTTCCCAGCGATAGCCGGCAAAGACCTTGGTCGGGCCGAATGCATAGCTGGCCGCCACCGATGCACGCTGGTCCTTCACGCGGGTGTCGGGCTGGCGCAGGTCATAGACCGCGCCGATGTCGAACGGGCCTGTTGTGTAACGCAGGCTGGCGGCATACTCGCGGCCCTTCTTGTAGTTGCCGGGCACTTCGCCGCTGCCGATGCCGAACGCGTTGCTGTTGTCGTAGCCGAAGCTGTACAGCGCAGCCGCCGTCAGCCCGCCGAACGTGCCCTTGTACTGGATGGCGTTGTCGGCCCGGCTCGCCATGAAGGGGTCGAGATTGACGATCGAATACTGCGAGGTGTCGGCCATCGGGTCGAACGCCAGCGTGAAGTCGTAGATCGGCGTCTGCTGGCGGCCCAGCAACAGGGCGCCGTACCGGCTCTGCAGCCCAACGAACGCCTGCCGATTGAAGAGACGGCTATCGGCCGATTTGCCGGTGTCCAGGTTGAATCCACTCTCCAGCACAAAGACGCCCTTGAGGCTGCCACCCAGGTCTTCCGTGCCGCGCAGGCCCCACCAGGAGCCGGTGGTGATGCCGTTGCCGGACTGCATGCGAACGTTGCTGTGGTCGCCGGCGGTCCGGTTCAGGTATTCCACGCCAGCATCGACAACGCCGTACAGCGTCACGCTCGATTGCGCCTGCGCGCCCACGGCAAACACCGTGGTTGCAGCCGCCACTGCCAGTTTGATTTTCATGCCTTGTTCTCCAGGTTGGGAAAGAGTCCGCCATGATCGGAAGGCATGGATTTTTCAGCTTTGATTTAGCTCGCTTCTTCGTCACTCCGAGTGGGATTTTTCTCACTTGAGATGAGGCGAGTGAAAGGGAACGTGTCGTGGCATGGCAGTTCGACGAATTGCCATGCCGATCGTGTTATTGCTGTTGCAGTTGAGCGGGCAGGGGAGGATGGCGACGTCCGGCGCCGATGCCGCGAGAAATTTGGCGATGCCGCTCGCACTGGCGCGAGCGGTTTCGTGGTTCAGGCGATGCCTGGGTGATGGTGCAGAAGGGTGCAGAAGGGTGCTCAGCGTGCGTGCAGCCGGTCCAGGCGCAGGCGGTGCCGCTCGTCGGTCAGGCGCCAGACGGCCAGCCAGCCGGCCATCACCACGGCCAGCATGCTGCCGCCGGCCAGCAGGAACATCAGCAGGATTTGATAGCGGGCAGCGTCCATCGCGTCCATCCCGGCCAGGATCTGGCCGGTCATGATGCCCGGCAGCGTGATGATGCCGGCCGCCGCCATCGTATTGATCGTCGGCAACAGTCCACCGCGCACCGCTTGCCGCAGAATCGGACGCAGCGCGGCATGGCGGTCGTCGCCCAGTGCCAGCCTGGCCTCGATGGCCTGCCGCTGATGCCACGCGGCGTTCAGCGTGGCATGCAGCGTCAGGCTGGCCGCGTTCATGGCGTTGCCCAGGATGATGCCGGCCAGCGGAATGGCGTGGCGCGCGTCGTACCACGGCGAGGGACGCAGCGCAGTGACCAGGGCCAGCACCGTGATGACCAGCGTTGGCGCGCTGACCGACGCCAGTCCGATCGCCATCTGCCAGCGCGGGGCAAAGCGGCGCTCCAGCCGGCTGCCGGCCTCGCGCGCGGCGGCGAAGACCATCGCCGTCACCACCAGCAGTGTGAGCCAGGGCGACGACAGCGCAAAGACGGTGCGCAGCACCAGGCCCACCAGCATCAGCTGCACCACCATGCGGGCCGCAGCCCAGAGCAGGGCGCGATGGATGCCCAGCGACATGGCCACGGACAGCGCCGCCCCCGCCACGATCAGCAGGCTGGCCAGGGTCAGGTCACCGGTTGTCAGCAGGATCGGATTCATGGGTGCACGGGCTCCAGTCCGCCCGGGCACAGGCGCCAGTGCGCGTGCTGCAGGCGCGCGGCCTGGCCGGTGTTATGGGAGACGACCAGCAGCCCCACGCCTTCGGCCATGACTTCGCGCAGCACGGCTTCCACGGCCAGCGTGGTGTCGTGATCGAGCGCGGAGGTGGGCTCGTCGAGCAGCAGGAAGCGCGGACGGCGGACAATGGCCCGCAGCAGCGCCAGCCGCTGCCGTTCTCCGGTGGAAAGATGGCTGACGCGCGCGGCGAGGATGTCGTCGCGCAGGCCGACTTGCCGCGCCAGGCGGGCGAGCCGGGTATCGGGGTGGTCAGGGGTACCGGCCAGGCCGGGTTCGTCGAAATGGCTGAGCACGTCGTCGGCCCACCAGCCCGATTCGGCCGCCACATAGGTCACTTCGCGGCGCCAGGCCGGCCCGCTCAGCGCCTCGCGCGGCGTGCTGCCGATGCGTACGGTGCCGTCACTGGGGTCCAGGTCGGCAATCATGCGCAGCAGCAGGCTCTTGCCGCTGCCCGAGGACCCTGACAGTACCGTGCACTTGCCGCCCGTCACGTCGAATGTATAGGGGCCGCGGCCGTGGCCGGTCAGGTCTTGAATATGCAGTTGGCCGTCCATATGGCGGGAGCGGGGGCGATACGAATTGAAGGCGAAGTGCTGCAAGCGTATCGCGAATCGATGAATGGCGGATTAAGTGGCGCAGGAAGTCGCCCGCATTCATTTTCGCTGGCCGCCCGGCGAGCGCAAGGGCATGCCGGGGAGGCCACCGCAGGGCGCATTGGCACCGTCCGACAGCCTGTTGCGGCCAAGTCCTACACGACGGGTCCCCTGCGCTTTCTACACTGTCCAGTAGCGCCGTTGCCTGCGCGCCAGCGCCCGCCAGCCGGGCCTGGACGCAGCCGCGGACGCCCTACGAACCTACCCATCAGGAGAGTGCGATCATGAACAAGGACCAGGTGAAGGGCCGCATGAACGAGGCCAAGGGCAAGGCCAAGGAACTGGCCGGCAAGGTGACAGGCAAGACTTCCACGGAAATGAAGGGCAAGGCCCAACAGGTGGCAGGCCGCACCCAGGCCGCCTACGGCGACACCAAGGAAGACATGAAGAAGAACCCGCGCTAGGCCTGCATCCGGCGCAGGGCGGGGCCGCCCCTGGCGGGCGGCGCCAGATGACACGAGAAGCGGGGCTGCGGCTCCGCTTTTCTCATGTCAGCCCCATTCATCGCGGGCAGGGAATGATCTGTTCCCTACCGGATCAGTCAGCGGGCCCGGCGATCGGTGGCAGCACCCGGCCCGGATTCAGCAGGTTCTTCGGATCCAGCGCGCGCTTGACCTGCCACATCAGTTCCAGCTCCACGGGCGACTTGTAGCGGCCCAGGTCGTCGCGCTTGGCGATGCCGATGCCGTGCTCGGCCGAGATCGAGCCGTTTTCGGCATGGGCCAGCCCATCGACCAGATCCGACACGGGCTTGTACCACTGGGCCAGGAATTCCCTGGCGTCTCGGTCCTTCGGGCGCAGCGGGTTGAAGTGGACGTTGCCGTCGCCCATATGGCCGTAGATCACCATGCGCGTGGCCGGCTCCAGCGCCAGCACCTCGGCCGACGCCTTGCCGATGAACTGCGCGATGCGCGACACCGGCACCGAGATATCGCACTTGATGCTGCCGCCGGTGCGGGTCTGGGCATCCGAGATCTCCTCACGGATGCGCCAGAACTGCTGCACGTCGGCCAGGCTCGCCGCCACGGCGGCATCCACCACCCAGCCGTTGCCCAGGCCCGATTCCAGGATCTCCATCAACGTGCCGTTGAGCGTTTGCTCGTCGGTGCCCGACGTCAGTTCGATCAACACCATCCAGTCATGCCGGCCCTGCAGCGGCGACGGCACGTCGCCCAGGTATTCGAGCACCAGGTCCAGCGCGGGGGCCGAAATCAGCTCGAACGCGGTGACCGCGCCGCCGGACACGGCACGGGCCTCGCCCAGCAGCTTGACGGCGGCCTCGGGGCCGTCCACGGCCACGAACGCCACGGCGGTCGAGCGCGGCTGGGGCATCAGCTTCAGCACTGCGCCGGTGATGATGCCGAGCGTGCCTTCGGCACCGATGAACAGGTGCTTGAGGTCGTAGCCGGTGTTGTCCTTGCGCAGGCCCTTGAGCGACGAAAAAATGCGCCCGTCGGGCAACACCACCTCGATGCCCAGCACCAGGTCGCGCATGTTGCCGTAGCGCAGCACCGCCGTGCCGCCCGCGTTGGTCGACAGGTTGCCGCCGATCTGGCACGAGCCCTCCGAGCCGATGCGCAGCGGGAACAGGCGCCGGGCGTCGTCGGCCGCCGCGCGCGCGCCGGACAGCGTCACGCCAGCTTCCACGGTCATCGTGTCGTTGATCGTGTCGATCGCCAGCACGCGGTTCATCTTCTTCAGGCTGATCACCACGGCCGTGCCGCTGTCGTCGGGCACCGCGCCGCCCATCAGCGACGTATTGCCGCCCTGCGGCACCACGGGCACGTTGTGTTCATGGCACCAGGCCATCACCTGGCTGACCTGTTCCGTGGTGGCGGGCATGACCACCAGCGGCGACTTGCCGCGATAGATGCGGCGGTAGTCGGTGACGAACGGCTCGGTGTCGGCGTCGGCGGTCAGGCAGCCGTTGGGACCGACGATGACCAGCATGGCCTGCAGCAGGTCGGCTTGGGAGGGCAGGGCTTGGGAAGGCAGCGAGGACATCTTCGATACTCAGTAGGCGGCACCGGGCGCGGACACCTGTTGGGCGCGCTCCGGCAGGAATTCGGCGGCGAGGTTGCGCGCCGCGTTGGCGTAGACCAGCACGTCGACGCCGGTGGCCACGAAGGTGCAGCCCAGATCCAGATATCGACGCGCGAGCGTGTTGTCTGAAGTCAGCGTGCCGGCGGCCTTGCCGCTGGCGATGATCGTGCGCATGGCGGCTTCGATCTGCGCCTGCACTTCGGGGTGTCCCGGGTTGCCGCGATGGCCCATCGACGCGGCCAGGTCGGCCGGGCCGATGAACACGCCATCCACGCCGTCGACGGCGCAGATCGCTTCCAGGTTCTGCATGGCGGTCACGGTCTCGGCCTGCACCAGCAGGCAGACCTCGTCGTCGGCCACGGCCAGGTAGTCCTTGCGGGCGCTCCATTGCGACACACGCCCCACGGCGCTGCCCACGCCGCGCACGCCGAACGGCGGATAGCGCGTGGCGCGCACCAGCGCGGCGGCCTGCTCGGCGGTATCCACCATCGGAATCAGCAGGGTGCGGGCGCCGATATCCAGCAATTGCTTGATCAGCGCGGTCTCGCCCGATACGGCGCGCACCACCGGCTGCGAGCGGTACGGGGCCAGCACCTGCAGCGTCTGCAGGATCGAGCGCACGTCGTTGGGCGCGTGTTCGCCGTCGACCAGCAGCCAGTCGAAGCCGGCCGTGGCGCTGACTTCGGCCAGGTAGGGCGTGGCGGCGGACATCCAGAGTCCGATCTGGGCCTGGCGGGCGGCCAGGGCGGCCTTGAACGGGTTGTGGGCGGGCATGGGGTGTCTCCTGTCGGTCCGGGGTGTCGAACGGGGTTCGATGGGCGTTGTCAGTTCAACTGGCCCTGGCACAGATACTTGGTATGCATGTAATCGTCAAGCCCATGGCGCGATCCCTCGCGGCCGTAGCCCGATTCCTTGACGCCGCCGAACGGCGCCGCCTCGGACGCCAGGGCGCCTTCGTTGATGCCTACGATGCCGGTTTCCAGTGCCTGCGCCACGCGCCAGATGCGGCGCACGTCGTTGGAGTAGAAGTAGGCGGCCAGCCCGAACGGCGTGTCGTTGGCGTCGCGGATCACCTCGTCCTCGTGGGTGAAGCGGAACACCGGCGCCACCGGGCCGAACGTTTCCTCATGCGCCAGCGCCATCACGGGCGTGGCGCCGACCAGCACGGTCGGGGCGTAGTAGTGCGGGCCGTCGCCGGTGCGCACGCGTTCCCCGCCCACCACCACGCGGGCGCCCTGGTCCACGGCATCGCACACATGGCGGTCGATCTTGTCGACGGCGCGGGCGTTGATCATCGGGCCGATCTGGGCGGCGGCCTCGGTGGCGGGGCCTACATGCAGCGCGCCCACGCGGGCGGCCAGCTTCTCGACAAAGGCGTCGTGGACGCCGGCCTGCACGTAGACGCGGTTCGGGCACACGCAGGTCTGGCCGCCATTGCGGAACTTGGCGGCCATCAGGCCTTCGACGGCGGCGTCGAGGTTGGCATCGTCGAACACGATGAACGGGGCGTTGCCGCCCAGTTCCAGCGACAGCTTCTTGAGCGTGCCGGCCGATTCCCGGGCCAGGTGCTTGCCGACCGGCGTGGAGCCGGTGAACGTGATCTTGCGCACGCGCGCATCGGCCAGCCATGCATCGACCACGGCCGGGGTGTTGGCGCGCGATGCCGTGACGATGTTCAGCACGCCTTGCGGCAGGCCTGCGCGTTCGGCCAGGCGGACCAGTGCCAGCGCGGTCAGCGGGGTGTCTTCGGCGGGCTTGGCCACCACGGTGCAGCCGGCGGCCAGCGCCGGGGCGATCTTGCGGGCGATCATCGCCAGCGGGAAGTTCCAGGGTGTGATGGCGGCCACCACGCCCACCGGCTCCTTCAGCACGATCATCTTGCGGCCCGGCACGGCCTCGGCCACCACGTCGCCGCAGATGCGCGTGGCTTCCTCGGCGAACCACTCCACATACGACGCCCCGTAGCGCACTTCGCCCACGCTCTCGTGCATCGGCTTGCCCTGCTCGGCGGAGATGATGCGGGCCAGGTCCTGCTCGTTGGCCAGGATCAGCGCATGCCAGCGCTTGATGATCTGGGCGCGGTCGCGCGCGGTGCGGCGGCTCCAGGCCGGAAAGGCCGCGGCGGCGGCATCGGCGGCGCGCCGGGCATCGGTGGCATCGCTGTCCGGCACGTCGGCGATCACCAGGCCGGTGGCGGGGTCGGTCACTTCCAGGCGGGCCCGGCTGTCGCACCACTGCTGGTCGATAAAGTTCTGCGAACGCAGCAGGGTAGGGTCGGTGAGGGTGGTCAGCATGCGCTTGAGTGGTCGGATGTTGAAAGGCTGGCTCGCTTCCCCGCCACTCTCCCGTCTTGCGGGCGAGGGGCCCCGGGGGAGAGGGCAAGCGTCTGGTATGCGAAGGACCTAGCTCACGATCCCCACATGCCAGGGCACGAATTCATGGTCGCCCAGCCCGAGCAGTTCGCTCTTGGTGGGCTCGCCGGAGGCGGCGCGCAGGATGTGTTCGAAGATCCGCTCGCCCATCTGGGCCACGCTCAGTTCGCCATCGAGCACCAGGCCGCAGTTGATGTCCATGTCTTCTTCAAGCCGGCGGAACATCGGCGAATTCGAAGCCAGCTTGATCGTTGGGGCCGGCTTGGAGCCAAACATCGAGCCGCGTCCCGTGGTGAAGCAGATCAGGTTGGCACCGCTGGCGATCTGGCCGGTGGCGGCCACCGGGTCGTAGCCGGGGGAATCCATGAAGACAAAGCCGGCGCGGTCGATCGGTTCCGCGTACTCGTACACGGCCTGCAGCGGCGTGGTGCCGCCCTTCATGGCCGAGCCCAGCGACTTTTCGAAGATATTTGCCAGGCCGCCCTGCTGGTTGCCGTGGCCCACCACGCCGTTGAACTGCGCGTTGTGCCCGGCGGTGTAGCGCTCCCACCAGGCCAGGCGGTCCAGCAGCTTCTGGCCCACCTCGGGCGTTACCGCGCGGCGCGTGAGCATGTATTCGACGCCGTGGATTTCCGGGGTTTCCGACAGGATCGCGGTGCCGCCATGGCGCACCAGGATATCCATGGCCGCGCCCAGCGCGGGGTTGGCCGTGATGCCGGAAAAGCCGTCCGAGCCGCCGCATTCGAGGCCGATCTTGATATGGCTGGCGCTCACGGGCTGGCGCTGGAACGCATTGGCGGCCGGCAGCATGGCCTCGATGGCGCGGATGCCGGCCTCGATCGTGGCGCGCGTGCCGCCCGTGTCCTGCATCACCAGCGTATGCAGGTTCTCGCCGGGGACCAGCCCCTGCGATTCCACCAGCGACGCCACCTGGTTGCGCTCGCAGCCCAGGCCCACGATCAGCACGCCGGCCAGGTTCGGATGCCGGGCATAGCCGGCGATGGTGCGGCGCAGGAGATCGAAGTGCTCGCTCGGCGACGACATGCCGCAGCCGCTGCTCTGCGCGAACGCCACCACGCCATCGACATTGGGATAGGCGGCCAGCCGATCCTTCGTGAAGTGCGCGGCGATGTGCTTGATCACCGTGGCCGAGCAGTTCACCGACGACAGGATGCCGACGAAGTTGCGCGTGCCCACGCGGCCGTCGGGCCGCACGTAGCCCATGAACCTGGCCCGCTCGCTTTCGGGCACGTAGTCCACGGGGCGGACATCGGCCCCGAAGGCCGGATCGCGATAGAAATCCACGAGCCGGAGGTTGTGGCTGTGCACGTGCTCGCCGGCGGCGATGTCGCGCTCGGCCACGCCGATCACGGTGTCGTACTTCTTGACCTGCTCGCCGCGTGCAATTGCACGGGCGGCGATCTTGTGTCCGGCGGGCACCTGGGCGCGCACGCGCACGCCCAGCTCTTCCAGGTGCTGGCCCAACGTCAGGTCGCCGCGGGCGATCAGGACGTTGTCGTTGGCGTGCAGGCGAATGACGGGATTCAGGGTCACGATTGACAGATACTGGGGCGGGTTAGCTCTGCGCGAGCATTTCCTTGAGCTTCAGGCGCTGGATCAGCTGCGTTTCCTGGCTGTAGACCTCGGCGACGTACTTCTTGTAGTCGGGGCCGTCCAGATACATGATGGGCGCGTCGATGCGCGCGGCCACGGTCTTGAATTCGGCGCTGGACACGGCGGCGCGGAATGCATCGCGCAGCTTCTTCTCGATCTCCGGCGGCAGGCCCTTGGGCGCGCCGATGCCGTTGGGCGCCTCGACCACGACGTTGTAGCCCAGCTCCTTGAGCGTGGGCGTGTCCTTGAAGCGCGGCGTGCGCTGCTCGCCCCACGTAGCCAGCAGGCGCAGCTTGCCGGCTTCCACATGCGGGGCCCACGAGCTGGAATCGGCCAGCAGGTCCACCTGGTTGGCAAGCACGTCCTGCAGCGCCTGCGAGCCGCCCTTGTAGGCAATGGCGTTGAACTTCACGCCGGCGGCCAGCGCGAACTGTTCCATGCCCACGTGCGTGGCGCCGCCGATGCCGGCATGCGCATAGGTGATCTTTCCCGGATGGGCCTTGGCCTCGGCCACCACGTCGGCCAGCGTCTTGAAGCGCGAGCCGGCCGGCACGGCGATGCCGAAGGTCTGGCCCGAAGTGCGCGCCAGGTAGGTCAGTTCGGTGCGCGGGTCCAGCTGCAGCATGCCCAGCTGCGAGAACCGCGTGACCGAAATGGGGATCTGGCCGATGGTGTAGCCATCGGGGTTGGCGCGGGCCAGCGCCTTGGTGCCGATCATGCCCGACGCCCCGGCGCGGTTTTCCACCACGATCGACTGCTTGAGAATCCCGGACGCCACCTGGCACAGGGCCCGCATCGACTGGTCGGCCGTGCCGCCCACCGGCCACGGGCAGATGAACGTGATGGGGCGGTCGGGATATTCGCCGGCGGCACGTGCAATGCGCGGCACAAGCAGGCTGGCCGTGCCGGTGGCGGCAACGGCGGCGGTGGCGGCGCTGCCCAGCAGAAGCCGGCGGCGCGAAAGGCTGGCGGGAAGACCTTGCGTCATGGGGATGTCTCCGATCTTGTTTTAGGTCGCGGACCGGCTTCGATGCCAACCCGCTCTGGCAGCGATTGTGGGCGCGCCGAACATAACCATCCAATAGAAAATTGGCATTGCTTCATAACCTTCCGGTTAGGTAGACTCGCTGCCATGGCGCATATCGACCGGGCCTTCCGCTCCAATATCAAGCTTCGCCACCTGCAACTGCTGGTGGCGCTGGACGAATTTCGCCATCTGGGGCGCACGGCCGAATTCCTGTCGGTCAGCCAGCCGGCGGTTTCCAAGGTGCTGGCCGAAGTGGAGAAGATGCTGGGCCTGACCCTGTTCACGCGTTCCACGCGCGGCACGGAGCCCACGCCGGCCGGTGAATCGCTGGTGCGCTTTGCGCGCGCCGTGCTGGCCCAGTACGACGTGACGCGCGACGAGATCGAGGCCGTGGCCAGCGGCGCGGCGGGCCGGGTGCGCGTGGGGTCGATGAGCGCGACGCTGCCCGTGCTGCTGGCCCAGGCGGTGACGCGCCTCAAGGACCGCTCGCCGCGCGCGACGGTGCTGGTCGAGGAGGGCGACCTCACACACCTGCTGCCGCGCCTGCGGCTGTCGGAGCTTGACGTGATCGTCGGCCGCCTGGAGCCCGCCTATGCGGCGCCCGACCTGATTACCGATGCGCTCTACGAGGACCCGATGGTGGCCATCGTGGCCGCCGGCCACCCGCTGTCGCGCCAGGCCAGCGCGGACTGGGCCGACCTGGCCCGGCATCCGCTGGTGCTGCCGCCGCCATGGGCGTCGCTGCGGGTCAAGATCGAGCAGGCGTTCATTCGCCATGGACAGCAGCCTCCGGCCGATGTGATCGAGTCGTCGTCGTACCTGGCCGTCACCACGTTCGTGGCGCAGCGGCAGGCGGTGGGCTTTGTCGCGGGCTCGGTGGGCCGCCAGTTGCAGGCCGAAGGGCGCTTCCATGTGCTGGGCATGGCCGTGGCAGTGGATCTGCCGCCGGTGGGCATCATCACGCTGCGCGACCGCCGGCTGCCGCCGAGCGTGGCCGAATTGTCCGAGTGCCTGCGCGAGACGGCCCGCGAGATCGACATGGCACACCGCAATACCGATACAAACGACACCAACGACACCAACGACACCAATGGCGGCACCGGCAGCTCCCGCAGCGCCGGCAAGGGCGCCCGCACGCGCAAGACCGCCAAATCCGCAAGCAAGACCTTATGACAGAAGCTTCCAGAACGTCCCGCCAGACCGAAGTCGTTGTGCTGGGCGCCGGCATCGTCGGCGTTGCCACGGCGCTGGCGCTGCAACAGCGCGGCCATGCCGTGTGCCTGATCGACCGCAAGGCGCCGGGTCGCGAGACCTCGTACGGCAACGCCGGCATCATCCAGCGCGAGGCGGTGCAGCCGTACGCGTTTCCGCGCGCCTGGCAGGCCATCCTGCGCGTGGCGGCCCGGCGCGGCAACGACGTGCATTACCACCTGCGCGCGCTGCCGTCGCTGGTGCCTTCGCTGGCGCGGTACTGGCACGCATCGGCGCCGGAACGTTACATGGCGACGGTCAGCGCGTACGCGGCGCTGATTCGCCACTGCATCGACGAACACGCGCCGCTGATCGAGCGCGCCGGTGCGCAGGACCTGGTCCGCAAGTCGGGCTGGCTTGAAGCGTACCGGACCCCGGCCGCGTTCGACGCGGCGGCAAAGGAGGCCAACACCGTGGCGGCCGCGCACGACCTGCGGCACGCGATTCTGGACAGCGCGGCGCTGGCCGCCGCCGAGCCGGTGCTGCAACGCCCGATGGCGGGTGCGGTGCATTGGCAGGACCCGTGGACGGTCAGCGACCCCGGCGAACTGGTGGCGCGCTACGCGGCCCTGTTCGAACGCGAGGGCGGGGTGTTCCTGCAAGGCGATGCCGATACGCTGCGCCAGTCGGGGAGCGGCTGGACCGTGCGCACGCGCGACGGCGCCGTGGAGGCCGAGCATGCGGTGATCGCGCTGGGACCCTGGGCCGCGGGGCTGACGCGCCGGCTGGAATACCGGTTGCCGTTGTTCGTCAAGCGCGGCTACCACCGCCACTATCAGGTGGGCGCCATGCCGGACAGGCCGCTGCTGGACGCCGAAAACGGCATCCTGCTGGCGCCGATGCGCCAGGGCCTGCGCCTGACCACGGGCGCCGAGTTCGCGCATCATGAATCGCCGCCCACGCCGGTGCAGTCGGTGCGCGCCGAAATGCTGGCTGGCGATCTGGTGCGTCTGGGCCAGCCGGTGGAGGCGCAGCCGTGGATGGGCGCGCGCCCCTGCATCGCCGACATGCGCCCGGTGGTGGGGCGTGCGCCGCGCCATGCCAACCTGTGGTTCCACTTCGGTCACGGCCATCAGGGCCTGACGCTGGGGCCGGCCACGGCGCGGCTGCTGGGCGAACTGTTCGACCGCGAAACGCCGTACGTGGACCCCGCGCCGTACGATCCGCGCCGCTTCGGCCGCCAGGCTGCCCGCTAGCAGGCAGCCTGGGCTTCCTGGGCAGCCCTGGGTTCGACCGGGCCCGCACCTGCAGGTGGCCGACGAATGCCGTCGCCACGTCGCGCGCCGGACGCGCCGCGCTTTGGCGTGCGGCTTGATCCAAAGCTGCCGCTGCACCCGGTTTTTCCGCGGTAGCCCGGGGCGGATCGCTGGCGTGGCCTGCAACTGGCGCCGCGTGCCGACGCGCGGCGCCGGATTCCTGTCGATCCGCGCTTTTCCCGTGTTGGCGTTGCCGGGCCGGTGGTAATCTCGCGGCAACTCCACGCCCGCCCGGGATTCCACCTTGCGTTCCGTCGATCCAGACCTCTGGCGTACCCCCGCCGACCAGCGCGCCTATCAGGACGCGCGCCGCCGCGTACGGGCGCTGCGCTTCTTCTACATGCACGCGATGCTCTACGTGGGGGTCAACGCGCTGCTGATCGTCATCAACCTGGTGATGTCGCCCGAGCGGCCGTGGGTGCGCGCGCCGCTGATGGGCTGGGGCATGGGCCTGGCCGTGCACGGCATCATGACCTGGAGCCGGGTCGGCCTGCTGGGCCGGGGCTGGGAAGCGCGCAAGATTGCCGAGTTCATGGCGCGCGACCAGGTGCGCACGCTATCCACCGAAAAGCAGCTGGTGGAAGCCCAGATGCGGCTGCTGCAGGCCCAGATCGAGCCGCACTTCCTGTTCAACACGCTCGCCAACGTGGTGAGCCTGATCGAGCCCGCGCCGCAGAAAGCCACGCTGATGCTCGAACACTTCATCGCGTATTTGCGGGCATCGCTGGCGGCCAGCCGCGCCACGCAGGGCACCGTGGCACAGGAGGCCACGCTGCTGCGCGACTATCTGGCGCTGATCAAGATCCGCATGGGCGAGCGCCTGCAGTACACGGTGGACGTCGATGCATCGCTGGACACCGTGCCGCTGTCGCCAATGCTGCTGCAGCCCGTGGTGGAGAATGCCGTCAAGCACGGTCTGGAGCCGAAGGTGGAGGGCGGCCGCCTGCTGGTGCGGCTGGAGCGGCGCGGGCCGCGCATGCTGGCGACGATCGAGGACGACGGCATGGGCTTCAGGCCGGGCGGCAACGCCGGGGTGGGGCTGTCCAACCTGCGCGAGCGGCTGACGGTGCTGTATGACGGCGACGCGCACGTCCGTATCGAAGACCGCTCGCCCGGCACCGCCGTGCTGATCGACATCCCGCTGCCACGCGCCTTCCGGAACGGAGACCCCGCATGAAGCCCACCGCGTTGATTGCCGACGACGAGGAACACCTGCGTGCGCACCTGCGCGGCAAGCTGGCCCGGCTGTGGCCCGAACTGGACATCGTGGCAGAGGCCGCCAACGGCCTGGAAGCAGCCGAGGCCATCGCCCGGCTGGCGCCGGCCGTGGCCTTTCTCGATATCAAGATGCCGGGCCTGTCGGGGCTGGAAGTGGCGCAGGGCATCGAGACCGACACGCGCCTGGTGTTTGTCACCGCCTACGACGAGTTCGCGCTGGACGCATTCGAGCGTGCCGCCGTCGACTATCTGGTCAAGCCGGTCACCGACGAGCGGTTGGGCCGCACCATCGAACGGCTGCGCAAGGCGTTTCGGGAGTCGGCCCCGCTGCCCGAACTGGCGCAGTTGCTGGGCCAGCTGACGCGCGGCCAGCCGCGCGCGGAAGGCGCCGGGCCGCTACGCTGGGTGCGCGCGAGCCGGGGCAATACCACCAGCCATGTGCCGATCCAGGACGTGCTGTATTTCCAGAGTGATGACAAATACGTGGTGGTACACACGCAGGACGGCGAACACCTGATCCGCACACCGCTGCAGGAACTGATCGACGGGCTGGACCCCGCCGTCTTCTGGCAGGTGCACCGCTCGACCATCGTCAACATGGAACACGTGGCCGGCACCCGGCGCGACGATTCGGGGCGCCTGTTCGTGCGGATGCGCGGCAGCGACACCGAACTGCCGGTATCGCGCGCCTACGTGCACAAGTTCAGGCAGATGTAGGCCCCCGGGGTGCGGGGGCCGCCGGTCACTGCTGCCGGTTCATGAATTCCTGGATCTTGCGTGTCTCCCAGTCGCGACCCCAGCGCGACAGGCGCGTCCAGACCAGGATGCCATGCACACCCAGTCCCAGCCCCCACGCCAGCGTGGTGGTCAGCGGCCACGGCCAGCCCGTGGTGGCGTAGTGCGACCAAGACGGCGACGGGAAATAGAAGACGCGCAGCCACAGCCAGCTGTTCACCACCACGTAGATCAGCAGGTGGATATACCAGCCACGCAGCGCGCGCACCATGCGGCGGGCTCGCCAGTAGGCCCAGGCCTGGGCGTCGTCGGCGCTGGCGTTGGCGTTGGGGAAGGGGGGATGCATATGCCGCATGGCTCTGTCCTCGTCTTTGCGTGTCGTTGCGATGTGACAGGTATAAGCCACGTCGAAGGCACGTGCCAGGGGCAGGTGCCGAACCGACGGGAACCTGTCGCCAACGACGCCGAGGCGGCGCGAGTGACGGGCGGGGCGGCGGCGGCCTATGTCTCCCGCGTCACCTCCACCAGGCAGCTCATCGCGTTCGGCCCCTGGGTCAGGTCCGATGTGCCGATGTCCAGCGTCAGCGTGTTGGCGGCGCCGGCGCGGTCCACGCCGTCGGCATCGGGGTCGTACCAGGCGCCGGTGGCGATCATCGCCACGCCGGGTGCCACGCCGTCGCTCACCGCCAGCCCTGCGGCAATCGCGCCACGCGCATTGTGCACGCGCACCCGCATGCCCGGATGCAGGCCGCGCGCGGCCGCGTCGGCCGGATGCAGCGTGATCCGCTCCGCGCCGGCCACCTTGCCCGACTGGGCCAGCGGGGCTGCATCAAGCTGGCTGTGGAGCCGGTCGGCGGGCTGCACCGATACGAGGTGCAGCGGGTGGCGCTGGGCTTCGGCCGCGCCCAGCCATTCCACGGGCGGCTGCCAGTTCGGATGGGTGCCGCAGTCGTCGGACAGCGCGCCAAGGGTGGGGCTGGCAAGCTCGATGCGTCCGCTCGGTGTGCGCAGCGGGTGGGCCTGCGGATCGCGCCGGAAATCGTCGAACAGCACGAAATCCTCGGTGGGCGCGGGCAGGGCCACGTGGCCGCTGCGCCAGAACTGGTCGAACGACGGCAGTTCGATGCCCGCGCGTGCCTGGGCGTCGCGGCAGCGCGCGTAGATCGACGCGATCCAGCCACGTTCGTCGCGGCCTTCGGTGAAGGCGTCGCGATAGCCCAGGCGGTCGGACAGGTCGCCGAAGATATCGAGGTCGCTGCGGGCCTGATGCAATGGCGCGATGGCCTGGTGCATCGCCAGCACGTAGCGGTCGCGTGACGAGCCGCCGATATCGTTGCGTTCGAGCGCGGTGGTCACCGGCAGCACGATATCGGCATGGCGCGCGGTGGCCGTCCAGCAGATGTCCTGCACGATCACCGTCTGCGGGCGCGCCCACGCCTGGCGCAGCCGCGCAAGCTGCTGATGGTGATGGAAGGGGTTGCCGCCGGCCCAGTGGACCAGCCTGATGTCGGGGTAGTGCCGCGTTTCGCCCTTGAACCGGTAGGCGGTGCCCGGATTCAGCAGCATGTCCGACAGCCGTGCGCAGGGGATGTCGAGGTTGGCGGGATTGCGGCCAACCGGCATTTCCGGTCCCGGCGTGGCAACGCGCGGGTTGCCCACGCCATTCATCGATCCGTGCCCGAAGCCGAAACCGCCGCCCGGCAGGCCGATCTGCCCCAGCATGGCAGCCAGCGCAATGGCCATCCAGTACGGCTGTTCGCCACGATGCTGGCGCTGCACCGCGAAGCTGCAGGTGATGTAGCTGCGCTTGCCTGCCAGCTGGGCGGCCAGTTGCGCGATGCGCGCCGCCGGAATGCCGGTGATGGCAGCCGCCCAGGCGGGCGTCTTCGGCTCGCCATCGGCGCTGCCCAGCAGGTAGGCTTCCAGTTCGGCCCAGCCGCTGCAGTGCGACTGCAGGAACGCGGTGTCATGCGCGCCGGTGCGGCGTAATTCGTAGGCCAGCGCCAGCATCAGTGCCACATCGGTGTTTGGCCGGATCGGAACCCATTCGGCGCCGAGGAATTCGGGGCAATCGTCGCGCGTGGGGCTGATATTGATGACCGTGGCGCCGCTGGCCGCCAGCTTGCGCAGCCACTGTTCCTGCGTATGCTCGGCCGCGCCGCCCGACGACACCTGGCCATTCTTCAGCGCCAGTCCGCCGAACGCGACAAAGACCCCGGTGTTGGCGATCAGGCTGGGCCAGGCGGTGACACGACCCGTCAGGGGCCGGTCGGTACCGATCACGTGCGGCAGCAGGAACTGCGCGGTGCCCCAGCTGTAGTTGCCAACCTGGTCGACGCAACCGCCGCCGGTGAAATGAAAGCGGCGGATCAGCGAGCGTGCATGATGCAGCCGGCCGGCCGACGACCAGCCGTAGGAGCCGCCGAACACGCCGGACGGGCCGTGTTCGGCGCGCACGCGCTGGATCTCGCCGGCCACCAGGTCGAGCGCCACGTCCCACGAAACCTCGACGAAATCGTCGCGGCCACGCGCATGGCCGTCGCTGGCCTCGCGCTGCGCCAGCCAGCCGCGCCGCACCATCGGCGTGCGGATGCGCGTGGGCGAGTAGACCATCGGCACGATCGAATCGAGCAGCGGCGACGGGTTCGGATCGGCCGCGAACGGTTCGCAACGGATCAGCCTGCCATCGTCGACGACGGCCGTGAAAGCGCCCCAGTGCGCCAGTTGCGGGTAGCGGCGGACGGTCACGGTATCAGTCGCCCTGGATGCCGGCCTTGCGGATCAGGTTGCCCCACTTGGCGCGTTCGCTATCGAGCAGTTTGGCGAACTGCTGCGGCGTGTCGGAGGTGGCATCCATGCCCGATACGGCCAGGCGGTGGCGGATGTCCGGGTCGGCCATGACCTTGACCAGCGCCTTGTTCAGCTGCGTGACGACTTCGGGCGGGGTACCGGCCGGTGCCACGAGGCCGTACCAGTTGGTGACGTCGTAGCCCGGCACGCCGGCCTCGGCCACGGTCGGCACGCCGGGAAACTGCGGCGAGCGCTTGGCGGTGGTCACTGCCAGCACACGCAGGTTGCCCGAGGCAATCAGCGGCTTGGCCGACGGATCGGAGAACGTGATCGGCACCACGCCGCCCATCACGTCGGTGAGCGCCGGGGTGGTGCCCTTGTACGGGACATGCTGCATCTGTACGCCGGCCAGCATCTTGAACTGCTCGGCCGCGATCTGGCCGATCGTGCCGTTGCCGCCCGACGCGTACGAGAACTTGCCGTTCGCGCTGCGCACGGCCGCCAGCAGGCCCTGCACGTCCTTGTAGGGCGTGTCGGCTCCGGTCACCAGCACGTTGGGCATGGTCACCAGCACGCTGACCGGCGCGAAATCCTTCTGCGGGTCGTAGGCGAGCTTGCGCAGGTTCGGCCAGATCGTGAACGATCCCGGGGTGGCGATATAGAGCGTGTAGCCATCGGGCGCGGACTTGGCGACCAGGTCCGTGGCGATCAGGCCGCCCGCGCCGGGCCGGTTGTCGATGATGACGTTGGCCTTGAGCTGGTCCGACAGCGCCGGGGCAATGGCACGCGCCAGCGCGTCGGCACCGCCCCCGGGCGGGAAGCCGACCACCACGCGGATCGGTTTCGACGAATCGGGCCAGGCCGCGTGGGCCAGGGGTGTCAGTAGGGCGAGGCTGAAAACGAGGGCGCGGCGGGCAAACATGGTGAGGCTCCGATGGTCTTGCTTGAGGCTTGGTAAGGCGTTGTGGCGCTCGCCCTCTCCCCCGGCCCCTCTCCCGCAGGCGGGAGCGGGGAGCAAACCGGGAGCAGTCGGGCCGACGTGGGCTTGCTGTTCCGTTCCGCAGGCGGGAGCGGGGAGCGAACGGGAGCATTCGCGCCCCTGGTTTTCTCCCCTCTCCCGTTCACGGGAGAGGGGCGGGGGGAGAGGGCAGGCCGTTGTCATGCCGGATCGACAGGTTCAGATCGATACCGTGTCCCATTCCCACGCTACGAACGCCAGGCGTTCGCCGGTATGGACCACGGGGTCGCTGCGCAGGCCGATCAGCACGCCGTCGCGCGTGAGCGGCCTGACGGGCGTGAGCGAGGCGTCGAGCTTGAGCGTGTCGCCAATCGATGCGCCTTCGCCGACCTTGTCGCCAGCGCGTGCGGCGGGAATGAACAGGCCGCCGTCATCGGCGGTAATCCAGCCGCGCCGGGTCACGCGGCGCAGCGTGGTCGCGGCGGGCGTGGCCGGGGGGCCGTCGAGAATGCCCATCTGCACGGCCAGCGTGTGGAAGCCGGTCTCGGCCACGGCGATATTGTCGGCCTCGAAGCGGCTGCCGCTGCCCAGTTCGAGCATGAACGCGCAGACCCCGGCGGCCAGGCACTGGTAGTCGAGCGCGCCGGCGATATTGCCGGGCAGCTCGCCCTTGCCGCCCACGTCCTGCTGGCAGGCCACGTGCGGGTGAAACGGCGCCATGGCGGCCAGCACATCGGCCTCGGTCACGCTGCTGCCCGGGTGGACCTTGTAGACCGTGTAGGGGCGTGCATCGAACAGCGGATTCATCGTATGCAGGTTGATGAGCACGTCGGCCACGCCGCGCACCTCGCTCATCAATGCATGGGCCAGCCGTTCGGATACCAGGCCGCCGGCATTGCCCGGATAGGTCTGGTCCAGGTCCAGTTCGTCATACGGATTGCGCTTGCGCCGTGCGTCGAGCGCCTGAGGATTACCCGTGGGCGTCACCACCACGTTGCCGCGCATGGTGGCGGGGTCCAGGCTGCGCGCGAAGCGCAGGGCCGCCACCATGCCGTTGATCTCGTCGCCATGCACCTGGCCGTGCAGCCAGAGCGTGCGGCCCGGCTGCGCACCGCGCACCGCCACGTAGGGCAGCGTGACGGACATGCCCGAGGCCATCGAGCCAACGGGCAACTGGCCGCTGGTGCGCGCGGGGCCGGATTGCTGGCGCAGCCAGTCACCGATGATGGGCATGGAAAGTGTCCTTTTCTGTCGAGTCGAGATGGGCAATGGCGGCGAACGCCTGGTCCAGGTCCGCCAGCAGGTCGGGCACGGCTTCCAGGCCGATATGCAGGCGGATCACGGTGCCGTGCCGCGACCAGTCCGTGATGCTGCGCGCCCGCCGCATGTCGGCCAGTACGGCCAGGCTTTCGAAGCCGCCCCACGAGGCGCCGATGCCGAACAGCTGCAGGCTGTCGACAAAGCTTTCAGGCGCGACCGGCGCCTGCGAGCGCAGCGTGAACGACAGCAGGCCGTTGGTGCCATGGCAGTCGCGCTGCCACAGCGCGTGATTGGGGTCGTGCGGCAGGGCGGGGCAGAAGACGTCGGCCACCTCGGGGCGGTCGAGCAGCCACTGCGCCACGGCCAGCGCGCTGGCCTGGTGCTGCGCCAGGCGCGCACCGAGCGAGCGGATGCCGCGCTGCACCAGATAGGCATCGTCGGGGCTGACGGTCATGCCGAAGGCATCGGCCATGGTTGCCAGCGGCTGCCACGCAGCCTCGGTGGTGCAGACCGTGCCCATCATGACGTCGGAATGGCCGCCCAGGTACTTGGTGGCGGCCATCAGCGAGATATCGGCGCCAAGCGTCAGCGGGCGGTACAGCATGCCCGAGCCCCATGTGTTGTCCGCCGCCACGAGCGCGCCGTGCGCATGGGCGCGCGCGGCCAGTGCGGGCAGGTCGCACATTTCATAGGCCAGCGAGCCGGGCGCTTCCACATAGACCAGGCGCGTCTCGGGGCGCAGCTTCGCGTCCAGGTCCGAACCATCGGCAGCATAGAAGTCGGCCGCGATGCCGTGCTGGCGCAGGAACCCATTGGCGAGGTTGCGTACCGGCTCGTAGACGCAATCGGGCAGCAGCACGTGCTGGCCGGGGCGCACGTAGGCCAGGATCGTCATGGCGGCGGCGGCCAGCCCCGATGGAAACAGCCGCGTGCGATAGCCGCCTTCGAGCGTGGTCACCATGTCTTCGAGCGCGAAGTTGGTGGGGTTGCCGCGCGCGCCGTAGGTGAACAGCCGCTCGGTGTCGCGCCGGGCGCGCATCTCGCGCTGCTGCGCGACGGAGTCGAACAGCACGGTGCTGGCACGCACCACGGGCGGGTTGACCGGCTGTCCGCCGGGCACGGACGCGGTGCGTCCGGCATGGGCAAGGCGTGTGGAGAGCGTTTTCGTCATTGGCTGGCCTGTGGGTTGGCGCATGTTGTATGAGGGTGTCGCAAGGCGCGTGCCTGCATCAGTCCACGTGCGCGCCGGACAGCTTGACGATCTGCGACCAGCGGGCAATGTCCTGCTGCATCTGGGCGGCAAAAGCCTCGGAGCTGTTGGCGACCACGTCGCTGCCGCCTTCGTTGATGGTTTTCACCACGTCAGGCATCTGCAGCACCTGCACGATGGCGCGGTTCAGCAGCGCAACGCGTTCCGGCGACGTGCCGGCCGGTACGAAGAAACCGTACCAGTCCTCGAAGCGTGCATTGCGATAGCCCAGTTCTTCAAGCGTTGGCACCTTGGTGAATACCCCGAGACGGCGCGGGCTGGTGACGGCCAGCGCACGCATGCGGCCGGTCTGGATGAAACCGGACACCGACGACGTCGACGTGATCAGCACGTCGACCTGCCCGCCGAGCAGGTCGTTGATGGCCGGACCCGCGCCCTTGTAGGGCACATGCTGGAGCGACACATGGCTGTCCTTGTCGAGCACCACGCCCACCAGGTGCGACAGCGTGCCGTTGCCGGGCGTGGCAAACGTGATCCTGTTCGGCTGCGCCTTGGCCTGCGTGGCGAGTTCCTCGAACGTCTTCCACGGGGCGTTGGCAGATACCACGATAGCCAGCGGCGCGGCGTTGATCTGCGTGACCGGGATGAATTGCCTGACCGGATCGAAGCCCGGCGCGCGGTACAAGGTGGGGTTGACCGCCATGATCGATACCTGCGAGGTCAGCACCGTATAGCCGTCGGGCTTGGCTTCGGCCACGTAGCGCGTGCCGATGTTGCCGCCCGCGCCGCCGCGGTTGTCGGTTACGGCGCTCTGGCCCAGCACCTGTGACAGGCGCGTGGCCACCACGCGGGTCACGGCATCGTTGCCGCCGCCGGCGGGGAACGGCGACACGATCCGCAGCGGCTGCGACGGAAATCCGTTGACTGGCGCCACGGGCTGCTGCGCCGGGGCGGCGGCGGACAGCGTGATAGTGGAAGCGGCAACCAGGTACTGCGCAAGACGTGACGACAGGCGAGATGACATCGGACGGGACATGGGGGCGACCTCGTTCTTCTTTGGCAGGTGGATAGTGGGGTGGCTCGGGGTGATCAGCCGGCGTGCGGGAAGCGGAACGTGGCCAGTTCCTGCGCGTCGAGCTGGGCGATCAGGCCGGTTTCCCAGGCCAGGTACTGGCGCGCGGCGGCCTTGTTGCCGTCGTGGCGGTCATGCACGAAAAACAGGTAGTCGATGCAGTGCGCGTCGGGCAGCGTGTCGGCGCCCTGGCGCACGGCATGACCGGCATCGCGCCAGGCCGGGAATCCGCCCTGCAACCGGCGCAGGTCGCGGTAGCCCAGCGCGCGCAGATCCGCCGCGGCCAGTCCGGCGGGGTCGTCGCCATCGGCATCGCCGATCAGCACGAGCGTCGTGTCGTGCGGCACGCCGCGCAGGTCCTGCGCCAGGCGTGCCCGGGTGGACCAGCGCGCGCCGGCGACGTGCCCGGCGCGGTAAGCCATGCTGCCGCGCAGGTCCAGCGCCAGCATCGACTTCGCTTCCAGCCCCGCCACCAGTTGCGCGGCGGATACGGCCGGCAGCGCGGTCCCTTCATGCGCCGGCCCCCGGGCCGCGCGCACGCCGGCAGCCAGGCCAGCCTGCAGGCCGCCGTCCAGCACCACGGCGTCGTGGCCCATCTGGCGCAGCCAGCTGGCTACCACGGTGGCGCGCACGCCTTCGGCATCGAACAGCACCAGTCGCGCGCGGCGGATGCCGACATACTGGTCGGTGGCCTGCATCAGCTGGCCGCCGGGCGTGTGCTGCGCGCCGGGCAGCGTCTGGACGGCGAATTCCTCGGCGGTGCGCACGTCGCACAGGAACGTGGTGCGTGCCGTGTCGGCCAGCCAGGCGCTGGCCTGCGCGGCGTCGATGTGCGGCACGTTGAAGCGCTGCGTCAGCGCCTGGGCGGCGTTGCGGGCGGTGTCGATTTGCTGCGGCAGGCCGTTGTCCGGATAGCGCGCGGTGCCGCCGTGTTCGAGCGTGAAATCGTTCAGGTACCAGCCCTGCGTGCCGTTTTCGAGCGCGTAGACCGGGTTGGTGACGCCGAAGTTGATCAGCGACTGGGCCCCGATGATGCTGCGCGTGCGGCCCGCGCAATTGATGACGATGGGGGTGGTGCTGTCGGGCACCAGGTCGCGCAGCCGATAGGCGAGTTCGCCGTTGGGGCAGCAGATCGCGCCCGGGATATTCATCTTGCGGAATTCGCTGGCGGGGCGTCCGTCGAGTACCACGGGCGCCTGCGGGCCGGCCTGCATTGCGGCCAGTTCCTGCGCGGTGACGCGCGGCGTGCGGTAGTGGTGCTCGGCCAGTTCGCCAAAGGTCTTCGACGGGACGTTCACGCCTGCAAACAGCGTGTAGCCGGCGGCGCGCCAGGCCGGCATGCCGCCGTCGAGCACGAACACGCGGGTATAGCCAAGCGATGCCAGCGCCGTGGCCGCGGCCTGCGCCACGCCGTCGCCGTCATCGGCCAGCACGATGCGCGCATCGGTGCGCGGGGCCAGGCGGCCGATATCGAGTTCCAGCCGGCTGTAGGGCATCGGCACGGCATAGAACGGATGGCCCTCGCCATACTGGCCGTGCTCGCGTACATCGAACAGCGCGATTTCGTCGGCATCGTGCAGCCAGCCCTTCAGGGTGACGGCGTCGACGGCGGTGTAGGTGGGCTGGGTCATGAAATTTGGGCAATAAGGGGGCCGTCCTCGCTGCAGCAGCGAGGAATCGGTCTGGATCTCGGGAGTCGGCGGGGCGCGCAGCGGCCCCGGTCAGGCTGTGGTCTAGCGGCGGGTCTGTACGCCCACGTTCATGATCTGGCAGCGTCCGGTCTCGAGGTCGAACGTCAGCCGTTCCGTCAGTGTTTCCAGCGCGCGGCCGTACATGTGCAGGTGGCGGATGACGGCGTCGCCACGGATTTCCACGGCATGGATGTCGTCAGGCAGCAGGGCGATGCCGTTGCGCGGGCCCACTTCCACCGTGTGCGAATGTTCGAGCGTGCCCACGTCGGGCTGGCTGCCGTCGTCGGTGCGCACGTAGACGTCGTTGAATTCCACGCCGCTGACGCCGGCCACGCAGGCCCAGGTGGTGTGGTTATGCGGCGGAATGCGCTTGCCGGGGCGCATCACGTTCAGGTACAGCGCGTAGGTCTGGTTCGGATCTTCGGCGATCAGGTAGCGCGCCTGGCGCTCGTTGGCCTCGGGCGGCGGATAGTCGGCTTCATTCCACAGTTCGGACCGGGCCGCCAGTTCTTCCACGAGGGGGAGCACTTCGGCCAGGCTGGCGCGGGTAACGCCGCCCTTGTCTACAATGTTTCTAATGGATTCGATGGTGTCGCCAACGGCGGACTGGCGCTGTGCTGCGAGGGACATGGTGCGATCAATCCTTGCAATCTCTGTTTTTCGGGGGTAGAACGGTGCTTCGTGTTTCACTGTAATGAACACCTGTCCTGAAAACCACTTAATGCGCGACGAAAATCCATTAGCGCTGCTAATGAATGCGAAACCTTGACCTCGACCTGCTGCGCACGCTGGTTGCCATTGCCGATCACGATACCTTCGGGGCGGCGGCCGAGGCCGTGCAGCGCACGCAGTCGGCGGTCACCCAGCAGATGCAGCGGCTGGAAGAGCAACTGGACCTGCCGCTGTTCGAGCGCCAGGGGCGCAGCAAGCAGTTCACGCGGCATGGCAAGAAGCTGCTCGAATACGCCCGGCAACTGCTCAGCACCAACGACGAGGCGCTGCGGGTGCTGCGCGAAGGCGACCTGACCGGCTCGCTGCGCATTGGTGCACCGCATGACGTGGCCGATACCATCCTGCCGGTGCTGCTGTCGCATATCGCGCGGTCGTCGCCCGCCTTGCGGCTCGAAATCCATGTCGGCCGCAGTCCGTTCCTGATGGAGTCGTTGCGGCGCGGCGAGATCGACCTGACGGTTTCCACGCGCGAGGACAGCGCGCTCGAAGGCATCGTGCTGCGCACCACGCCAACCATCTGGGTCTGCGCGGCCGACTTCGTCTACGAACGGGGGACGCCGGTGCCGCTGATCCTGGCCGACGAGCCGAGCCTGTTCCGCAAGCTGTCGCTGGAGGCGCTCACGCAGGCCGGCGTGCCATGGCGCATCGCCTATCTGGCCCCGAGCCTGATCGGTATCAAGGCAGCGTTGCGCGGCGGGCTGGGGATCACGGCCCGCAGCATCGATTTGCTGCAGGCCGACATGCGCATCCTGGGCGAAAGCGATGGCCTGCCACGGCTGCCCGATGTCACGTACTACCTGTGGGCGCGTCCCAATGCGGTCAATCCTGTGGCACGACATGTCTTCTCGATGCTCAAAACGGCGTTGCAGCGCGGGCTGGCCAGCGCCTGACGCCGGCTGCTGCGGCGAACTTCCCAATCTTCACAACCGGGCAAAGACGAAATCGTAGGGCGCGCGCGACACGGCGCAAACGAAGAAGATCGCGTATGGATATGCGGGCGCATATCGCGCCGCACGCCGAAAGGAAAATGAAAGCCCGGGGAAAGCTGCCGGAAAGAAATGCGATCCATGGACATCCTGGCTTGCGTTCCGTTCGGCGGAACAGGTGGAATTCACTGTTGCGTGAAATGCGTATTGCGGCGCGTCAAATATCCCCTATCTTTGCACCACTGTCGTTCAGATTTTGACCAGGAGGTGCTGAGATGAACAACACGACCCTCGACGCAGGACTTCAGTCCTTCCGCACGCAGGCCAGCGACGACGCCGTCACGGCCATCCACCATCAGGACATCGTTGCCGCCTTTACCGCCCAACCGGCTGCTTCGCCGGTTGCCGTGCTGCATATGCTCTATCCGCGTACCGATGCGCGCACGCATCGCAGTCTCGATCACCTGGTCGGCGCATTGCGCAACCACGGGCTGCACGAGGTAGCCACGCTGGTAGAACGCGAGGCGCATTACCTGGTCTTCAGGGATCCCGTGCAGGCATGGCGCGCCCTGCATGAAATCCGTCACGATTCGCTGGCAATCGGCGTCCACCTCTACTACCGCGGCGTGACCGGCGACGCGGCGGAGCGGGCGCTCGACAGCGACGCGCATCGCCTGCATTAAGGCGAACTGGCAGGAGATCCCTGCAATGACAAAGCCCGCATCCGGTGATGCGGGCTTTTTTTTCCTTGGCCGATGTTCAGACGAATCAGGCGTGTGACGCCCCCGCAGCCGGCTGGCGGCAGGTCACCGGCATGCCCACGGCTTGGGATACAGTAAGGGCCCGTTCAATCGTCCACCCAAGGTTTCATTCATGTCCGATTTCGTAGTCGACCGCGTGCTGCTGACCAATGACGATGGCATCGAGGCGCCAGGGCTTGCCGTGCTGGAGCAGGTGGCCGCCACGCTGGCCCGGGAGGTCTGGATCGTGGCCCCCAATCACGACCAGAGCGGCACGTCGCACTCGATCAGCCTGCATGCGCCGCTGCGCGTGGCCGAGCATGGGCCGCGCCGGTTTGGCATCAGCGGCACCCCGGGTGACTGCGTGGTGATGGCCGCGCGCCATCTCATGCGCGACGCGCCGCCCGACCTGGTGCTGTCCGGCATCAACCGGGGTGGCAACCTGGGGCTGGAAACGGTGTTCTCCGGCACGGTCGGGGCCGCCATGACCGGCATGTTGCTCGGCATCCGTTCCATCGCGCTCAGCCAGGTCTTCACCGATCGCAACGCGGTGAAGTGGCAGACCTCGCGGACGCTGGCGCCCGATGTGATCCGTCGCCTGCTGGCGGCGGGCTGGACCGACGGGGCCTGCCTGAACGTGAATTTTCCCGATGTCGAGCCGGAGCAGGCCGGCCCGCTGGTGGTGTCGCGCCAGGGCATGGGGCTGGTCAAGGCCATCGATGTGCGCGCGCACGTGGACCCGCGCGGCATTCCCTACCACTGGCTGCAGTTCTCGCGCGGCCCCCGGCCCGATGTGGATGACGCAGAAGCCATGGTGGTGGGGCGTGGCGCGGTGTCGGTCACGCCGCTGCGCTTCGAGCGTACCGACGACGAGGCTGCCACGCAGCTGGCGGCTGCGTTGAAGGGCTAGGCATCACCGGCGCATCAGCAGCGCCACGGGCAGCGTGGCAAACACGTCCTTGGCGCGCAGCCATCCCGCGTGCGATGTCACGGCATGGCCGGTCAGCATGTCGACCCAGCCGCCATTGCCATTGCCATGGCTGTCACCGTCGCCGGTATGCAGGCCGGTATCGTGCCAGCAATGCGGCGGAATGCGCGGTTCGGACGGATCCACTTGGCGTGCCGCAAGCCGGGTTACGGCCACCAAGGCTTCGGCCTGGCCGCACTGGCGCGAGAACGCCAGCACGGACCCGGCCAGATCGCCGCTGGCGGACACCGGCCGGTAGGTGCCCTGCGCAAACAGCGCGGGGTGCTCGCGGCGCACCGCCAGCACACTGCGGATCAGCTGCTGCTTGATGCGGCCATCGCGCCAGTGCGCGAGCCAGTGCGGCCAGCCTGCGCGGCATTCCAGTTGTGCCTGCAGCCGCGCGTAGTCAGGCGCGCGCCGGTTGTCGGGATCGACCAGGCTGAAATCCCAGGTTTCATTGCCCTGGTAGCGATCCGGCACGCCGGGCGCGGTCAGCTGCAGCAGCGTCTGCGCCAGGCTGTTCAACGCCGCGGCCGTGCCGATGCGCGCGGCAAAGGCGCCGATGCTTTCCAGCACACTGTCGGCGCCACCGATGCCCATGGCGGGCAGGAACGCCTCGCAGGCATTTTCATATTCGGTATCGGGATGGGTCCAGCTGCCGTAGCGCTTGGCCTCGCGAATGGCCTTGCGTTGCCAGGCCAGGATCCGTTCGACAAATGCCCGCTGGCCGTCCTCGGACGCCAGCGCGCGCGGATCGGCCGGCCACGCGCCCACCAGCGTCTGGTACAGCATCAGCCGGTCGATGCCGTCGGGGCCCCTGGGCGACGCCACCAGCAGTGGCGCCAGTTGCCGTTCCCAGCCGGCCACCGCCTCGGCCCATGCCTCGGGCAGCTCGCTCAGCACCGCCAGCCGCATGCGCGCGTCCTCGCCGCGCTTGTGGTCGTGGGTGGACACCGCCAGCATCGCATGAGGCCACGCTTCGGCGCGCGCCTGCATCCGTTCGTGAAAGCGTTCGGCTGCCATGGCAAGCGTGCCGGGGTCGCTGCCCACCTCGTTGCGGGACAGCAGCCGTCCATAGCGATAGAACGCCGTGTCCTCGGTGGATTTGGCGGCCAGCGCCGGCATCAGCTGCTGGAGCTTCGCGCGAAGTTGCCCCGCCGGGCTGTCGGGCCGGGCGTCGGCGCGCAAGGCCGACACGATGAAATCGAGCGCGGCCGATTCGTCGGGTGCCAGGTGGCGGCGCGCGGCATCGGCGGCGGCCGACACCATGTCGTTGTCAAAGGTGGCGTCCCGCCCATCGTCATCCGCCACGTAGTAGCTGCGGTACACGGGGATGGCCGTCATGAACGCCGTGAGCGCGTGGTGCAGCGCGTGCGGTGACAGGTCTCGCGTGGCGACGTCGCTGCGTGCCCGCGCCAGCAGCCGCGCGCAAAGCGATTCGACTTCGGTGACCAGATGGCGGGCCAGCACGCGACGCCGTCCGGCATGCACCTGTTCGGCAAACGTGCGGTCGTCGCCGCTGATCTGCAGCCAGAGCATGTTCAGCCGGCCCGCGCCGTG
>NZ_BBQI01000127.1 GCF_001652915.1 Cupriavidus sp. D384 | reverse complement strand
GCGGGGCGGGTGGGGCGGCGGGGCGCCTGCCTGGTCCATGAAGTCGTAGCCCGTGGTGCCGTCGACCTGCCAGTCGCGCGGCAGTGGCTCGTGTTCGCCCAGGATCTTCTCGATGACCAGCCATGGATGCGCGAGCGCCAGCGCAGCGGGCCGGCCCGGCCGCAGGGCGTCCAGCCGTTCGCGCACGCGGCGGCAATAGCCGGCCGGATCGGCCAGGCCATCCACATGGTCGATGCGCAGGCCGTCGATCCATCCCTCGCGATACAGCCGGAATGGCAGGGCGTGCGTGGCCTCGAATACGTCGTCGCATTCCTGCCGCACGCCCACCAGTTCCGTGATCTCGAAAAAGCGGCGCCAGTTCAGCATGGCGGCCCCGGTGCGCCACCACGCCAGCCGGTAATGCTGGTGTTCGAGCAGCGCGTTCAGTGCCTGCATATCGGTGGGCGTGGCGGGCAGGGCAGCCCCGTCCGCCATGCCCGGCGGCAGATTCAGCGGCAGATCGTGGTCGCCATAGCGCAGCGCCGGTTGGCCGTCGCCGCCGCGCTGCACCGTGAGCGTGCCCGACTCCAGCGTTTGCCAGTAGGCATCGCCCAGTATCGGCAGCAGCACCTTGCCGCGCAGCACGGGGTCGTGCGGTTGCCAGTCGATATCGAAGTAATGCGCATACGCGCTGCGTTCGCCCTGCGCCAGCACATCGCGCCACCATGCGTTGTGCGTGGCATCGGCGGCCATGTGGTTGGGCACGATATCGAGCACGATGCCCAGGCCCGCTTCGCGCGCCTGGGTGGCAAGCGCCACGAGGCCGGGCTCGCCGCCCAGCGCCGTGCTGACCTGCGTGCAATCGGTGACGTCGTAGCCGTGGGTGGACCCGGGGCGCGCTTCGGTGATCGGCGACAGATACAGGTGGCTGATGCCGAGGCCGGCGTAATACGGCACCAGCGCGGCGGCGTCGGCAAAGGTAAGGCCGGCATGCAATTGCAGCCGCGCCGTGGCGCGGGGCACGCCTGCATGATCGAGATCGGCGTGATTCACGTCGGCGGGTGGCGTCATGGCAGTGTCAGGCTGGATGCAGGCAGGCGACGCAGCAGCGTTCGGTAAGGATCCCGGCGTTGAGCGATGCAATGGCGCCGGACTGGCTGGCATGCAGCATCCGGCCGCCGGCGCAGTCTGCTTCCACGGGCCCGGCGCCAAGGTTCAGCCAGATCGACAGCCGGCTGCCGTCGCCCAGGCGCCAGCGTGCCACCAGTGCGCGGTCGGCCAGTGGCGTGACGCCATCGGGCTGGCAATGGCGCAGCCTTGGCATGATCTCGTTGCGGCGGATCGACAGCAGTTCGCCGTAGTAGTGGTTCCACGCGCGGCAATCGCCCTCGGTATCGTCGCAGACCGGGCGCGAGGCATCGAACGTCCCGGGTGCATTGGGATCGGCGATGCGCGCCGCATGGGCGTCGTCGCGAAAGGCCGACGATGCGGCGAATTCGCGCCGCCTGCCGTCGCGCACCGCCTGGGCCAGTTCGGGCGGATGATCGGTGAAATAGAGGAACGGCGTGCGTGCCCCATGTTCCTCGCCCATGAACACCAGCGGGATCTGCGGGCAGAGCAACTGCAGCGCCACCGCCGCGCGCAGTGCGTCGGGGTCGGCCAGCGTGGTCAGGCGTTCGCCGAACGCGCGGTTGCCGGTCTGGTCGTGGTTTTGCAGGAACATGACGAAGGCCGTGGGCGGCAACGCCGTGCTTGGCTGTCCGCGCCGTACCTCGCGGCCCTGCAGCGGGCCGTTTTCGTCGCCGCTGCGGTGCGGCGATACCTCGCCCTGCCACGCGAAGCCTTCGCCCAGCACGCGCGCCAGGTGATGCAGCGCGGGCGTGCCGGTGGCATGCGGCGGCGTGGCGCCTGCAGAGCCGGGCACCTCGGCGTGGTATTCGCGGTAGTACCCGTCGTGCTCGTCCGTCAGCAGCACGTGCAGCGCGTGGTGGGCGTCGTCATTCCATTGCGCGTCGTAGCCGGCCTGGATCAGCGCCACATCGTTGTGATCGTTTTCGAGCACCAGGTGCACATGCCGGTCGGGCAGGCATGTGCGCAGTTCGTGGGCCAGCTGGGGCAGCCACCCTTCGTCCTCGATGGCGTGCACGGCGTCGAGCCGCAAGCCGTCGAAGCGGAACGATTCCAGCCAGTAGCGCGCGTTCTCGCCAAAGAAGCGGCGCACTTCCGCGCGGCGGAAGTCGATGGCCGGACCCCACGGGGTTTGCCGGTCGGTGCGGAAGAAGGCGCTGGCGTACTGGTGAAGGTGGTTGCCCTCGGGCCCGAAGTGGTTGTAGACCACGTCGAGCAATACCATCATGCCCAGCCCATGGGCGGCGTCGATCAATGCGCGCAATTCGTCCGGCGAGCCATAGCTGCGCTCGGGCGCGAACGGCAGCACGCCGTCGTAGCCCCAGTTGCGGGCCCCGGGAAACTCGGACAGCGGCATCAGTTCGATGGCCGTGAAGCCCAGGGCCGCCAGGCGGTGCAGGTCTGAGATCACACCCGTGTAGCCGCCGGACAGGCCGACATGAAGTTCGTAGATCACGGCTTCGTGCCAGGGCCGGCCGCGCCATTCCGTGTGCTGCCAGGTGTAGGCGGCGCCTTTTTCGGGCAGGCACAGCACGCTGGCACCGTGCACGTCGTCGGCCTGCAGGCGCGAAGCCGGGTCGGGCACGATGGTGCCGTCGTCCAGCCGGAACCAGTAGCGCACGCCGTGGCAGCAGGGCACCACGGTCTCGAACCAGCCGTCCTTGCCTTCCATCATCACGACCGGCGCCATGCCGGCCACTTCGAGCCGTACCGCATGACCCTGCCCGGCGGCGTCGGGTGCCCACAGGCGAAAGCGCACGCGGCCGTCTGCCAGGCGAACCGGGCCGAACCAGGATTTTTCGGCTTCGTCGCCGCAGGGCAGCAGGCGGGCATCGGCGCCGAGCGTCTGCCAGTTCGGACGGATTGGCCGGCTGTCACCGGGGGGCAGGGCAGGCGAAGCAGTCATCATCGGAGGCTACCTTCGTGCAGGCAATCGCACATCCAGTCTGGCGCCAGGGGCGACGCCGGTCAGGCGGGCGTCGCGGCCGCGCCGGCATCGGCGGGCGACAGCGCCGGTGCTTCGGGGACCACTGCCGGACGGCGGCCGGCGCGTGCGGGCCGTGCCACCGGCACTGCTGCCACGGGCGCGGCAACCACTGCAGGCACGTGCGCCAGGGCCGGCGCCAGCGCACCGTACAAGGCCAGGTACTGGCGCGCCGGGCCTTCCCAGCCAAAGTCGGTCTGCATGCCGGTACGCTGCAGGCTGCGCCAGTGGCGCTGGCGGCCATACCATCCTAGTCCACGGGCCATGGCGGCGCACATTGCCTCGGCGGATTCGCCGTCGAAAACGATGCCGTTGGCGCGCGCGGCCGGCGCGGCGCCGTCGCCCACGTCGCGCACGGTGTCGGCCAGGCCACCCACGCGCGACACGATCGGCACGGTGCCATAGCGCATGGCATAGACCGGCGTCAGGCCGAACGGCTCGAAGCGGCTGCCGTGCAGCAGCATGTCGGCGCCCGCATGCAGCAGGTGCGCATCTTCCTCGCGATAGCCGATCGCCACGCCCACGCGCTGCGGATGCCGCTGCGCCAATGCGTTGTACGCGGCCTCCAGCGTCAGATCGCCGCAGCCCAGCACCACGAATTGCGCGTCGGCGTGCGTCGCAAGTGCGTGGGCAATGGCGTGGAGTGCCACGTCGGCCATCTTCTGGTGGGTCAGGCGGCTGCCCATGGCAATCACCGGGCGATCGGCGTCCACGGGCAGCCCGTGGCGCGCCTGCAGCGCGGCCTTGCAGGCGCGCTTGCCGGTCAGGTTGCGGGCGTCATAGCGCTGCGGCAGCAGGCGGTCGGTGCCAGGCGACCAGGCGTCGGTATCGACACCGTTCGGGATCGCGCCCAGCACGGCGGCCCGATGCGCCAGCAGGCCGTCCAGCCCGTGACCGAAGTGCGGTGTCAGGATTTCGCGCGCATAGGTATGGCTGACCGTGGTGACGCGGTCGGCATAGCGGATGCCGGCCTTCAGGAAATTGATCTTGCCCCAGAACTCGATGCCGTCCGGCGTCAGCGATTGCGCGGGCAGCCCCAGCGGCCCGGCCGCAGCCATCGGAAATACGCCCTGGAAGGCGAGGTTGTGAATCGTGCAGACGGTGGGGATGTCCAGGCCGCGCGCGCGCATCAGCAGCGGTGTCAGCGCGGTGTGCCAGTCGTGCGCATGCACCAGGCCTGGCACGGGCAGCGGCGTCTCGCCTGCCGCGATGGCCGTGGCCGCATGCGCCAGCGCGGCAAAGCGCTGGGCGTTGTCGCAGAAGTCACGGCCGGTGGCGTCAACGTACAGCGATCCCGGGCGGTCGTAGAGCGACGGGCAGTCCAGGAAGACCACGCGCACGCCGCTGTCCGGCATCAGGCCTTGCAGCAGCCGCGCCGGGCTGTGTCCGGGCGGCAGGGTCATCGGCAAACGGATGGCGCCAAGGCTGCGCACGTCACGGGCGGCCGCTATGGCGCGCGGGTAGCCGGGCATCAGGATCGTGACATCGGCGCCGCGCTGCAGCAGTGCCTGCGCCAGTCCGCCTACCACGTCGGCCAGCCCGCCAGTCTTGGCCAGGGGCTGGGCTTCTGCCGCCACAAACAAGGTGTTCGCGTTCAAGGAGAGACTCCCGCTGATTTGCCGTTCCGGTGGGATGTACTGGACTGTCCGTGTGGCGCCGCACATAGGGGCGCTGCAGGACGCAGAAGAACTGCAATGCGAACTTTGTGCCAGCCCGGGCAGCGGCCGGCGCGCCGCGTGACGCCTGAGGCGGCTGCCCCGGCAGGGCATCGCGCTGGCAACGGCGATGTATAAGGTGCCGCTGCCGTTGTAGAAACTGCCGCGCGCGGGCCGGACACCCACCAATCTGCAAACGATGGGGCGGCCCGCCCGCAATGTGGCGGCAGCGCTACTGCGGGTGGCTACTGGCAGCGCTCGCTGAAGCCGCCGATGGCGTCGCCGGTCCGGCGCGGCCCCTGGACCTGGCCGCTCGACCGCCGCAGCAGGCACACGGGAACGGGGTCCACGTGCCAGACGCGCTCGCAGTATTCGCGGATGGCCCGATCCGACGAGAAGCGGCCCGAACGCGCGGTGGACAGCACCGACATGCGCTGCCAGCGGGCCTGGTCGGCATAGGCGGCCGAGACATCGCGCTGGCACTGCAGGTACGACGCGAAGTCGGCCATCAGCATGTACGGGTCGTGCTGCAGCAGCCCGTCGAACAGCGGGCGGAAGACGGCCGCATCGCCCTTGGAAAAGAAGCCGTGCTGGATCAGGTCCACCACCGCGCGCAGTTCGGGGCTTGACTCGTAGTACGTGGACGGATGGTAGCCGGCCGCCCGCAGCGCATAGACCTCCGACGCATTGAGCCCGAACGGAAAGAAGTTGTCCGTGCCGATGGCGTCGCGCAGTTCGATATTGGCGCCGTCCATGGTGCCGATGGTGATGGCGCCGTTCATGGCGAACTTCATGTTGCCGGTGCCCGAGGCCTCCTTGCCTGCCAGCGAGATCTGCTCGGACAGGTCGGCCGCGGGGTAGATCTTCTGCCCGTAGGTCACATTGAAGTTCGGCAGGAAGACCACCTTGAGCCGGTCGCGCACGTGCGGGTCGCGGTTGACCACGTCCGCCACCGACGTGATGAAGCGGATCATCAGCTTGGCGTAGTGATAGCCCGGCGCGGCCTTGCCCGCGAACAGGAAGGTGCGCGGCGGGATATCGGCGCGCGGATCGGACTTGATCTGATGGTACAGCGCGATGATGTGCAGCACCGCCAGGTGCTGGCGCTTGTATTCGTGGATGCGCTTGACCATCACGTCGAACATCGACGCCGGGTCGACCACCACGCCCGTGGTGTCGCGGATCAACTGCGCCAGGTCGCGCTTGTTGTCGCGCCGCACGGCCTGCCACTGGGCCCGGAATCCGGCATCGTCGGCGTACGGCTCCAGCGCCTGCAGCTGGTCCAGATCCTTGATCCAGCCATCGCCGATGGCGTCGCAGACAAGGCGGGTCAGGCGCGGGTTGGACAGCGCCAGCCAGCGCCGGGGCGTGACGCCATTGGTGATGCTGGTGAACTTCTCGGGCCACATGGCGTGGAAGTCCTGCAGCACGTCCTCGCGCATCAGGCGCGAATGCAGATCGGCCACGCCGTTGATGGCATGGCTGCCCACGCAGGCCAGGCCCGCCATGCGCACGTAGCGCCCCCCTTGCTCGTTGACCAGCGACAGCCGCGCCAGCCGCGACTCGTCGCCGTAGAAACGGATCCGCACCTCGTCCAGAAAGCGCGCGTTGATCTCGTAGATGATCTCCAGATGACGGGGCAGAACGCGCCGGAACAGTTCCAGCGGCCACTGTTCCAGTGCTTCGGGCAGCAGCGTGTGGTTGGTGTAGGCAAAGGCGTTGCGGGTGATGTGCCAGGCATCGTCCCAGCTCAGGTCGTGGTCGTCCACCAGCAGCCGCATCAGTTCGGCAATGCCCACGGCGGGATGCGTATCGTTGAGCTGCACGGCGAACTTCTCGTGGAAGCGGGACACCGGGATGCCGTGCGACGCCAGCAGCCGCAGCATGTCCTGCAGCGAGCACGCCACGAAGAAGTACTGCTGCTCCAGCCGCAGTTCCTTGCCCTGCTGGGTTTCGTCGTTCGGGTACAGCACCTTGGTCAGGTTTTCAGAGGTGACCTTCTTGCTGACCGCGCCCAGGTAATCGCCCCGGTTGAAGGTATGGAAGTCGAACGCCTCGGTGGCCTCGGCACGCCACAGGCGCAGCGTATTCACCGTGTTGACCCGGTAGCCCAGGATCGGCGAATCGAACGGCACACCCACCACGGTCTTGTCGGGTACCCAGCGCACGCGGTAGCGGCCCCGGTCGTCGGTGTAGTGCTCGGTGTGGCCGCCCAGCCGCACCTGTACCGCCCACTCGGAACGCTGGATTTCCCACGGGTTGCCGTGGCGCAGCCAGGTGTCGGTGGTTTCCACCTGCTGGCCGTCGATGATGTTCTGGTGGAAGATGCCATACTCGTAGCGGATGCCGTAGCCCAGCGCGGGGATTTCCAGCGTCGCCAGCGAATCCATGAAGCAGGCGGCCAGCCGGCCCAGGCCGCCGTTGCCCAGGCCCGGTTCCTCTTCATGCGACAGGATGTCGTCCAGGTCGAGGTCCAGCGTGGTCATGGCCGCGCGCACCTCGTCGACGATGCCCAGGTTGACGAGGTTGTTGCCCAGGTGCGGCCCCATCAGGAATTCGGCGGAAAGGTAGGCGACTGTGCGCGACGGCTGGGTCTGGTAGGTCTCGGCGGTGCTGATCCAGCGCTGTACCAGACGGTCGCGCACCGTGTGCGCCAGCGCCTGGTAGAGATCGTTGCCGCTGGCATGGCCGGGCAGCTTGCCCTGGGTGTAGAACACGTGGTCCAGGAACGCGCGCCGGATGGTGGCGCTGGACATGGCGGTACGTGTATCGTCGGCCTGCTCGGGGGCGCTTGTCGTGGCGGTCTGGTTGCCGCGGGTTGCATCGGAAGAGGCTGGCCGCAGCCGGGATGCATCGGTCATCACTTGACTCCTGGACAGATCATCGTGGATAGAGACTTCCTGCTTGTTTCAGGCTAGAAAAGAAATCAGGCGGCACCCGGGAAGCACTAGTCCCGGTGCTGGTATGAAAACTGCAGCGTAGAGGGCCTTCCCATCCTGCAAACCACTGCGAGACGCGCCATGGCTACCCATATCCCCCATGACCCCGTGCGCCGGCCGGATCGTCGGCCTGACCAGAGCCCCGATCACAACAAGGAAAAAGGGGACCAGCCCGCCCGCAACCTGCCGGACAAGCATCCGCCGCCACCGTCGGTCAGCAGGTCGGCACGCGAACACGGCTAGCGCTTTCGTCATCCCGTTGTAGTTTTTGCAAACACCATTCGTCAACCTGGATGGGGCGTGGCGTGACAGGCCGTGCCCATGATGGAAACCGCGCATCCTCCCCGGCCATCGCCGGGTGTCACGGGTGCCTTGACTGCCGCCAAGAAAGGCAGCTGTAACGAGAAAGGAGGGAGCGTAGCCATGGACCTGCCGGGTTCCGCATTGCTCGATGCGCTCGATGCGGTCGACGACACCGCGATCTTCGCGCTGTCGGGGGATGGCCGTGTCAGGGCCTGGACCGAGGCCGCGCGGCGGGTGCTGCTGTACACCGCCGACGAAGTGGATGGCTGCCCGCTGTCGCGTTTTCATCCCGCGGAGTCCGACGACGGCGCGGCCACGGCCGACCAGTTGCTGGCAACGGCGCGCATGCACGGGCGGGCCGAGGACAAGGGCTGGCGCGTGCGGCGCGACGGCAGCGTGTTCTACGCCAGCGTGGTGATCGTTGCGCTGCCCGGGCGCGACGGTGGCCGCGATGGCGGGCCGGGCGGCTTTGCCGTGGTCTACCGCGACATCACCATCCAGTACGCCGCAGAGGAGCACGCCAGGGTGGTGGAGGCGCGCTGGCGCGAACTGCTCGACACGCTCGACGACTGCGCCATCTGCGAACTTGGCGCCGAAGGGCACATCCGCAGCTGGAATGCCGGCGCACAGGCACTGTTCGGATACACGGCGCAGGAGGCGGTGGGCCAACCGCTGGAGCTGCTGCATCCCCGGCCCGATCTGGCGCGGGACGCGTTTTCCGGCATGGCGCCCGGCAACGGCGCGGTCGAGGCCCCTGGCTTGCTTGAGGCCGTGCGGGCCAGCGGCGCGTGGTCCGGCGAACAACGGCTGCAGCGCCACGACGGCACGCTGGTGCGGTGCCACGTGCGGCAGGTGCTGCTGCGCAATGCCGACCAGGGTGTATCCGGCGTGCTGTGGACTGCCCGCGATGTCACCGACGCGGCCCGCCTGGCCGACCTGGAAAGCGCGGGGCGGCGCGTGCAGTCTTTCCTGGCCATCCTGGCCCACGAGCTGCGCAATCCGCTGGCGCCGATCCGCAATGCCGTGGATGTGATCCGGCTTACGCCGGTGGCCGACGTCCGCATCCGCCATTGCGCAGAGATCATCGGCCGGCAATTGCAGTTGCTGACGCGGCTGGTCACCGATCTGATGGATGTGGGCCGTGTGACATCGGGCAAGCTCAAGGTGCAGCCGGTGCCGATTCTCTACAACGAGGTGGTCACCACCGCCATCGAGGCAATGCGTCCCGCGCTGGACGGTGCCAGCCAGACGTTCGAGGTGGCGATGCCGGCGGACCCGGTCTTCGTCAACGGCGATGCGGCGCGGCTGGAACAAGTGCTGTCGAACCTGCTCAGCAACGCCACCAAGTACACGCCGCGGGGCGGCACGGTGACGGTACGCGTGCGCGCGGACGCCGGCAACGTGGTCACCACGATTGGCGATACCGGACGCGGCATCGCACCGGAGGCGCTGGACCGCATCTTCAACCTGTTTGCGCAGGAGGGCGACGAGACCGCCCGATCCGGGCTGGGTGTGGGCCTGGCCCTGGCAAGGGCCGTGATCGAGGCGCATGGCGGCGCCATCCAGGCCAGCAGCGCGGGCGAAGGCCATGGCAGCACATTCACGGTCATGCTGCCCGAAGTGCAGATGGACGGTGCCAGCGTGCCGCGTCCGGGCACGGCCCAGTGCGCAGGCCAGCGCATCCTGATCGTCGACGACAGCGCCGATTCGGCCGACAGCATGGCCGAGTTGCTGACCGTGCTGGGCCACCATGCGCAGCCGGTCTATACGGGCATGCACGCCGTGGAAGCGGTGCGCAGCTTCGCGCCGGACGTGGTGCTGCTGGATCTGGAGATGCCCGACATGAGCGGCTACGAGGTGCTCGACGCACTGCGCCAGACCGGCGTGGGCCTGCGCGTCTTTGCGCTGACTGGACGCAGTTCGCCCGACGACCGGCGGCGCACCGAGGCGGCAGGATTCGACGCGCACCTGGTCAAGCCGCTGACCGTGGAAGCGCTGTGCCGGGCGCTGGCGGATCTGCACGCGCCCTGAAGCGTCACGCATCGCCATCTCCGTCGTCATCGTCGGACTGGTTCCCGCCATCGCGCAGGGCAGCGACCCGCCGCGCTACGTCGGGATGCGCGAACAGGCCGTGCGGATCGGCGTCCAGCCGGCGTTGCCAGTTCGGATGGCCGGAAATCGTGCCGGGCAGGTTCGGCTGTTCGCGCAGCGCCAGCAGGTCTTCCACGGGCACCAGCCGCAGCGGGGTACCGGCGCGGTGCAGCCAGCGCAGCACGGTTTCCACCGGCGCGGCATCGGCCGCCGGTGCCGCGCCGTGAGCCACGCCCCCTTCGCACATGGCTTGCCACAGCGCGCCGCGTTCGGCGGCACGCAGCGCCATCAACCCGGCCTCGGTTTCGTTGGCGCCCAGCTGATGCAGCCGCGCGCGCCAGGCAATATCGCGGCCCGCCCACCAGCCCGCAATGGTCGGCAGGTCGTGCGTGGTCGTGGTGGCAACGGCCAGCGCCGGCCAGCGCTCTGGCGGCAGGAACGCGGCGCTCAGCGGCTCGGCCGCGGCAGGCGTTTCGCTGGGTGCCTGCGCGGGGGGCGAGGCTGGCGTGGCGGCCCCCGCATCGACGGCCATCTCACCACCTTGCACTTGCTCGTCCTCTTTTTCGCGCACGAACCACAGCACGTCGATGCCCAGCACACCGCGCGCGGCCAGCGCGGTGTCGAGCGTTTCGGGCACCGTGCCGAGGTTTTCGCCGATGATGATCGCGCGGTGCCG
>NZ_BBQI01000126.1 GCF_001652915.1 Cupriavidus sp. D384 | reverse complement strand
CGGGCGGGCGCGCCTCCGGGCACCAGCCACATGCGCGCCAGCCCCAGCACATGGTCGATGCGCAGGCCGCCGGCATGGGCCAGGTTGGCGCGCAGCATCTCGATAAAGGCGGCATAGCCGTGGCGGCGCAGGCCGCGCGGCGAGAATACGGCCACGCCCCAGTCCTGTCCCAGCGGGTTGTACAGGTCGGGCGGCGCGCCCGCGTGGAAGCCGTTCAGGATCTCGGCCTGGCGCGTCCATGCGTGGCTGCCGCCGGGGTCGGTACCGACGGCAAGGTCCGCAATCACGCCAACGGCCATGCCGGCCGCACGGGCCCGCCGCTGGGCATCTTCCAGGCCGTGGGCGGCCAGCCATTGCAGGAATGCGTGATAGCCGATGGCGTCGGCTGCGGTGGTCGCCATGCCCACGGCCGCTGCCCCATCGGGGCCGCGCAGCGTGGCGGGCCAGCGCCGCCAGTCGGCCGCGTCGCGGGCGGCGTCGCTGTCAGTGGCGGCGGCCAGCCGCTCCGCCTGGATGGCCTCGAAGGTCGCATGGGCCAGCAGCGCCTTGCCACCGCGCGCGCGGAACGCGGCGAACGCCTGTTTCTGCGTGGCGGGAAGCAGGGTGTCGTGATGCTGCCAGAGCCAGTGCAGCAGTTGCAGCCGCAAGGTGGAGATGGCCGGCCAGTCGATCTCGGTGCGGCGCTCGGCTTCGGCCAGCGCCGCGCCAATGCCAAGCACAGCCACGCCGCGGTCCACGGCGCCCTGGCCGAATACGCCCGCCGGGTCTGCATAGAGCGGGTTGAAGAAGATGCGGCTGGACGGCGAGTACGGGCTGAAACGCTCCGGCAGCGCCGGAAATCCCGCGTGCAGCGGATTGATACCGATGGCATCGGCGCCGGCACGTGCCGCAGCTTCCGCCGTCAGCGCCAGCGTGGTCAGGTCGCCCAGTCCCGTGTCGGCGCCGCGCCGCAGTCCGTACAACTGCACCGACAGCCCCCATGGCTTGCTTGTCAGTACCGGGCGCGGCGATGCCGCCAGCGCGTCGGCCATGCCGAAGCAGCGTGGCGGCGCTACCGCGAGCGTGGTCTCCACGTCGCCCAGCAGCAGATGGTGGTAGCCCCATTGCGATACCGGTTCGATTTCCATCGTGCCGTCGCCGGCACGCCGGGCGATGCCCTCGACGATCGTACCGTCCTCGCATTCCAGGCGATAGGGGCGCTGGGCCAGCGCGTGCGCCCATGGCACGGCCGCGGGCTTGCCCTGGTCGGCGGTGATCAGCGGCGGCAGCGCGTGCGCGCCATCGTCGGCCGCAAGCCGGGCGCGCGAAGCCTCGCACTCGCCGGGCGTGCCGCAGGGCAGATCCAGCGCCGTCAGCACCGTGCGCAGGGCGTCCGGCGAGAGCGTCTGCGGCTGGTTCCATGCGTCGCGCCAGCGCACCTGCAACCCGGCGCGTGCGGCCAGCAGCCGGAGCGGATCATCTTCGCTCATCGCGACGGGTCCTCGTCCTTGGGAACGGCGGCGGCCAGCAACGCCAGCCCGTGCGCGGTCACCCTGTACGCCGGACGGCCCTCGTCATCGAGCGTCACGGGTTCGTCTTCCAGGTCAGGCGCGGTGCTGTCGAACAGGAGGTGCCAGTCCTCGCCGGGCGCCGGCATACGGAACACCACGTCCTCGTGGCTGGCGTTCAGGCACAGCACGATCACCTCCACTTCTTCCTGCGGGCAGTGCGTGGCACGGCGCAGCGCCAGCGTACGGTCTTCAGGATTGCTCCACTGCTCGCTGGTCAATTCATTGCCGTCGGGCCCGAACCAGGCGATATCGGCCAGGCCCGGGGCCGGCTGCGAGCGGCCGTGGACAAAGCGGTTCTCGGTCAGCACCGGCAACTGCCTGCGCAGTGCCAGCAGGCGGCTGACCACGCGGCGCATCGGCGCGTTGGAGGAATGGGCGGCATCGTCCCAGTTCAGCCATGACAGCTCGTTGTCCTGGCAGTAGGCGTTGTTGTTGCCTTGCTGGCTGCGGCACCATTCGTCGCCGGCCGTGATCATCGGCGTGCCTTGCGACAGCAGCAGCGTCGCCATCATGGCGCGTGCCACGCGGCCGCGTGTTTCCAGCACGGCCTCGTCGTCGGTGGGGCCCTCGACGCTGCCGTCCGGGCTCCAGTTGGCGCTGGCGTTGTCGTCGTTGCCGTCGCGGTTGTCTTCGTGATTGGCCTCGTTGTGCTTGTGCGCATAGCTGACCACATCGGCCAGCGTGAAACCGTCGTGCGCGGTGATGAAGTTGACGCTGGCCCACGGCTTGCGGTGGCGGTGGTCGAACAGGTCGGCCGAGCCGGTCAGCCGCGCGGCCAGTTCGCCGCGCTGTCCCGCGTCGCCGCGCCAGAAGCGGCGAACGTTGTCGCGGAACTTGTCGTTCCATTCGGCAAAGCCCGGCGGATGATTGCCCACCTGGTAGCCGCCGGGGCCCAGGTCCCAGGGCTCGGAAATCAGCTTGACGCGCGACAGCACCGGGTCTTGCAGGATCGCGTCGAAGAAGCCCGATCCCGGGTCGAAGCCGTTGCTTTCGCGGCCCAGCGTGCTGCCAAGGTCGAAGCGGAAGCCATCCACGTGGAACACCTCCACCCAGTAGCGCAGCGAGTCCATCACCATCTGCAGCACGCGCGGGTGCGACAGGTTCAGCGTGTTGCCGCAGCCGGTGTCGTTGATGTAGTGGCGCTCGTCGCCGGGCATCAGGCGGTAGTAGCTGGCGTTGTCCAGCCCGCGCCAGGACATCGTGGGCCCCAGTTCGTTGCCTTCGCAGGTGTGGTTGTAGACCACGTCCAGTATCACCTCGATGCCGGCCGCATGCAGCCGCCGGATCGCGATCTTCACCTCGTGGTGCTGGCGGCCGGACAGGTACAGCGGCTCGGGGGCAAAGAACGCGAGCGTGTTGTAGCCCCAGTAGTTGCGCAGCCCGCGCTCCACCAGGAAGCGGTCCTGCAGGAACGCATGGATGGGCAGCAGTTCGATCGCCGTGACGCCCATCTGGAGCAGATGCTCGACAAGGCGCGGGTCCGCCAATGCGGCAAAGGTGCCACGGTACTGCGGCAGCAGGTCTTCGCGCAGCATGGATGCGCCCCGGACATGCACCTCGTAGATCGAGGTCGTGGTCCATGGCTGGCGTGGCGGCCGGTCGTCGCCCCAGTTGAAGCTCTCGTCGATGACCACGGCCTTCGGCATGGTCGGCGCGCTGTCGCGGCGATCGGGCGTGAGGTCGGCGCGCGGGCTGTTGAGACGGTAGCCGAACAGCGCGTCGGACCAGCGCACGGGCCCGCTCAACGCACGGGCGTACGGGTCCAGCAGCAGCTTGTGCGGGTTGAAGCGGTGCCCGCGCGTGGGTTCGTACGGGCCGAATGCACGAAAGCCGTATTGCTGGCCGGGCTGCGCGTGCGGCAGGTAGCCATGCCAGATTTCATCGGTGCACTCGGGCAGCGCCAGCCGCTGCACCTCCTTGCGCCCGTTCGGCGAGAACAGGCACAGGTCGATGCGGCTGGCGTTCGCGGAAAACACCGCGAAGTTGACGCCGAGTCCGTCCCAGTGGGCGCCAAGCGGATACGGCTTGCCGGGCAGCAGGCGATCAACGGTAAGGCTCGCCATGCGTGAAGCTCCTCGTTGTTCTGGTTATGTGTGTCGTGACGGCGCGTACTGCTGGCAGTGGCCCCGGCTTCAGGCGTCAGGCAGCATGCTCCGGTGCGTACCGCAGGATCAGCGTGGCAAGTGGCGGCAGGGTCAGCGAGAACGACGCGGGCTGGCCGTGCGATGGCGTCGCGTCGGCCTGCACGCACCCGCCGTTGCCCATGTTGCTGCCGCCGTAGATTTCGGCATCGGTATTCAGGCACTCCTCCCACGTCCCGGCGAACGGCACGCCCAGGCGGTAGCCGATGCGCGGCACCGGCGTCATGTTGACGACGGCCAGCACCACGTCCTGGCTATCGGGCCCGGCGCGCCGCAGGTACGCAAACACGCTGTTCTGCTGGTCGTCGCCCACGATCCACTGGAAGCCTTCGGGCCGGTGGTCCATCGCGTGCAGTGCCGGCAGGTCGCGGTAAAGGCGGTTCAGGTCGCGCACCAGCGAGTGCACGCCCCGGTGGGCGGGCTGGTCTAGCAGCGCCCAGTCCAGTTCGTCGTCGTGGTTCCATTCGCGCCATTGTGCGAATTCGCCGCCCATGAACAGCAGCTTCTTGCCCGGATGCGTCCACATGAAGCCGTAGTACGCGCGCAGGTTGGCAAAGCGCTGCCAGTCGTCACCGGGCGCCTTGCCGATCATCGATCCCTTGCCATGCACCACCTCGTCATGCGACAGCGGCAGCACGAACGCCTCGGACCACGCGTAGACCATGCCGAATGTCATGTCGCCGTGGTGCCACGGGCGGTGGATCGGCTCGTGGCCCAGGTAGCGCAGCGTGTCGTGCATCCAGCCCATGTTCCACTTGAAACTGAAGCCCAGTCCGCCCGATTCCACGCTGGCGGTGACGCCGGGCCACGCCGTGGATTCCTCGGCGATGGTCAGCGCGCCCGGGCAGCGCTCGCGCACCACCGTGTTCATCTCGCGCAGGAACGCCACCGACTCCAGGTTCTCGCGGCCGCCAAAGCGGTTGGGCACCCACTGGCCCGCTTCGCGGCTGTAGTCGCGATAGAGCATCGAAGCCACCGCGTCCACGCGCAGCGCGTCGGCATGGAAATGTTCGAGCCAGTGCACGGCATTGGCCAGCAGGAAGCCACGCACCTCGTTGCGGCCCAGGTTGTAGATCAGCGTATTCCAGTCCTGGTGATAGCCCTCGCGCGGGTCCTGGTGTTCGTATAGCGCGGTGCCGTCGAACATCGCCAGCCCGTGCGGATCGGTCGGAAAGTGCGCGGGCACCCAGTCCAGGATCACGCCGATGCCGGCCTGGTGGCAGCGGTCGACAAACGATGCGAACTGTTCCGGCGACCCCAGGCGGGCCGTGGGCGCGAACAGCGACAGCGGCTGGTAGCCCCACGATCCCCCGAACGGGTGTTCCGTGATGGGCAGCAGTTCGATATGCGTGAAGCCAAGGTCGCGGATATAGGGCACCAGCCGCTCGGCCAGGATGTCCCAGCCCCGGCCGCTGTCGTTGGCGTCACGCTGCCAGGACATCACGTGCAACTCGTAGACCGACATCGGCGCGGCGTACGGATCGGTCTTCGCGCGCTGTTCCATCCATGCGGCATCGTTCCAGCGGAACGGCGGCGCGGCATGCCCCGCGCAGGCCACCACCGACGCCGTGGCCGGCGGCAGTTCGGTGGCTTGCGCCACCGGATCGGCCTTGTCGGGCAGCGCCTCGCCATGCGGGCCGGTCATGTCGTACTTGTAGCGGCTGCCGGGCCCGACGCCCATGCCCTGCGGCACGAACAGTTCCCAGACGCCCGCGCCGTGGCGCAGCCGCATGGGGTGCCGTGCCGGGTTCCAGCCATTGAAATCGCCAATCACGGACACGCGGCGCGCATTGGGCGCCCACACGGCAAACCGGACCCCCGGTTCACCGTCGATGGTCAGGCATTGCGCACCCAGGCACTTGCCCAGTTCCAGATGGCGGCCCTCGTTGAACAGGTGCAGGTCCAGTTCGCCCAGCAGCAGGCCGAACGCATACGGGTCGGCGGCGATCTGCTCGCTGCCGTCGGGCCAGCGGATGCGCAGCCGGTAGTCGGGGGCGGTGGGTTGCCGGCCTTTGAAGCCGGGCAGGCGCCCGGCAAACACGCCGTCGGCGTGCAGCCGCGTCATGTCGGCCAGAAACTCGCCATCGGCGCCGGTCAGCTGTATGGCCGCCGCGCCGGGCACGATGGCGCGCACCACGGCGCCGTGTTCGTCGCGCTGTGGGCCGAGTACGCCGAACGGATCGGCCAGACGGGCCTCGCGCAGTGCGTCGATGACCGGTCCTGGCAATGTCGGCGCGGGCGCATCGAGCGTGGCGGCATCATTCATGGACATCGTCGTCTCCCAGCAGCTTGCGGACCAGGCGTGCCAGGCCACTGGCCGGCAGGTCGATCCATGCCACGCGGTTGGCCGCCTCGTAGCCCACTTCATACGCCGCACGTTCCAGCAGGAACAGGTCAAGCAGTGGTTGCAGCTGGCCGGTATCGGCCCAGGGCTGCGGCGCAGCCGCCATGGCCTGCTGGTAGCAGTTCAGGAATGCGTCGCCGGCCGTGGTGCGGAAGCGGTCCAGCAACGCGGCGCGACGTTCGGCCTGGGCGGGTGGCAGCGTGGCGTGCGTGCGCTCCTGCCGGTCGGTGCCTACCGTGGCGGCAGCATAGTCGATCGATCGCAAAAGCCCGGCCACGTCGCGCAGTGGCGACGTCTTGCGCCGGCGGAAGGCCAGTGGCTGGCGCGGCTCGCCTTCGAAGTCCACCAGGTAGGTGTCGTTCTGCGCGATCAGTACCTGGCCCAGGTGGAAGTCGCCGTGAATGCGCGTCTGCAGGCTGCCGGGCGCGGCGGCAGCCAGGCGTGCCACCAGATGCGGCAGCTTGTCACGCGCGGCCAGCAGCGTGTCGATGTCGCGCGCGAAGGCCCCCGAGGCATTGCCCCGGCGCGCTTCGAGCAGGCCCAGCGCCTCTTCGAGCGACCGCAGCGCTTCCTCGGCCCATTCCGTGGCCTGCGCCTCGGTGGCCGCCACCGGCGCAAACGCGTCGTCATCGGTCGGCTGCGCCAGCACTGCGTGCAGTTGGGCCAGGCGCCGGCCCAGCGTGCCGACCATCGTGGCGTATCCGGCCATGGCTTCGCCGAACTCGTCCTCGTTGTCGGTCTCGGTGGCGGGCAGGGCGTCGTCGATTGACCGGCCCAGGTAATCGAGGGTCCAGTCCCAGCCATCGCCCTGGTTCAGGATGTAGCCCTGCAGCAGCATCAGCGTATGCGGCGTGCCATCCGCGCCGGTGCGCACGACTTCGCCCAGCAGCGGCGCCGAATGCGTATAGCCATGGCTGGTCAGGTAGCGCGTCATCTCGGCCTCGGGGTGGATGCCGCCGGCCACGCGTCGCACCAGCTTCAGCACGCCTGTGTTGCCGAACGCGAGCGAACTGTTCGACTGTTCGGCCGACATCCACTGCACCGGTTCGGCTTCGAGCGGGGCTTCGGCCAGGCCGGGCTCGGCCAGGTAGCGGATGGTCCCGTGCGGCGTCTCGGCGCTGACGGCGTCGCGCAGCGACTGCACCACGGCGCGGGCGTAGGACTCGACCACGAAGCCGTCCGTCGCCACGCCCACGCGGGAGCCGCGCCGGATGCGGGCCATCGACAGGCCGGTCATCAGCTGCGACATGCCGTCGGTGTTTTCGCGGTCCCATAGCAGTGCCACCGGCAGCTGGTAGCACTCGGTACGGCCCGGTAGCGATACCTCCACCTCGCAGTGCCAGACTTCCTCGCTGGTGCCCACGCGGGCCACGGGCCAGGCGTAGGCGACGGTCACGCGTTCGATGCGTTCTCCCTTGGAGGCAAACCAGCGGCGCCGCGCCAGATAGTTGGGCAGGACTTCGGTGGTCAGTGCGCGGCGGGCCGAGTCGGTCAGCTCGGAGCGGCCGCCAATATTCTGCAGTACCAGCGTGACCTGATCCACCATCTGCTCCGGCGCGTTGACGTGCCACGACGGCGGCTGCGCGTCCTCGCTGAGCACGAACCAGTAGAAGCCATACGGCGGCAGCGTCAACAGGTACGTAAGCTGGCCGATGGCCGGGAACGGCGTGGCGCCGAGCATTTCCACGGGCACGCGGCCGTGGAACTGGGACAGGTCCAGTTCCACGGCCTGCGGCGCGCGCGACAGGTTGGCGACGCACAGGATGTGCTCGCCGTCGTACTCGCGCAGGTACGCCAGGATCTTGCGGTTGCCCGGAAACAGGAAGCGCAGCGTGCCCCGGCCGAATGCGCGGTGCTGACGGCGCAGCGCCAGCATGCGGCGCATCCAGTTCAGCAGCGAATGCGGGTCGCGCGTCTGCGCTTCGACGTTGACGGCCTCGAAGCCGTACAGCGGGCCCTGCAGGGGCGGCAGCACCAGCCGTTCCGGGTCGGCGTGCGAGAAGCCGCCGTTGCGGTCGGGTGACCACTGCATCGGCGTGCGCACGCCGTCACGGTCGCCCAGGTGGATGTTGTCGCCCATGCCGATTTCGTCGCCGTAATAGATCACGGGCGTGCCCGGCATCGAGAACAGCAGGCTGTTCATCAGTTCGATGCGGCGGCGGTCGCGTTCCATCAGCGGGGCCAGCCGGCGGCGGATGCCGAGATTGATGCGGGCGCGGCGATCCGATGCGTAGACTTCCCACAGGTAGTCGCGCTCGCTGCTGGTCACCATTTCCAGCGTCAGTTCGTCGTGGTTGCGCAGGAAGATCGCCCACTGGCAGTTCGGCGGCACCTCGGGGGTCTGCCGCATGATGTCGGTGATCGGGAACCGGTCTTCGCGGGCGATGGCCATGTACATGCGCGGCATCAGCGGGAAGTGGAACGACATGTGGCATTCGTCGCCTTCGATGCCGCCGTCGGGGCTGGCGGCGCCCGTGGTGTCGGCCGTGCCGCCGCCACTGGCGCCGCCAAAGTACTGCTGGGCGTCTTCGGGCCACATGTTGGCCTCGGCCAGCAGCATCCGGCCCGGATACCGTTCGTCCAGGTGGCGGCGGATCTTGCGGATCACCTCGTGCGTCTCGGGCAGATTCTCGTTGCTGGTGCCTTCGCGTTCCACCAGATAGGGCACGGCATCGAGCCGCAGGCCATCGATACCGATGTCGAGCCAGAAGCGCATGACCGACAGCACCTCGTTGAGCACCTGCGGATTGTCGAAGTTGAGGTCCGGCTGGTGCGAGTAGAAGCGGTGCCAGAAATACGCGCCGGCCTCGGCGTCCCAGCTCCAGTTGGATTTTTCGGTATCGCAGAAGATGATGCGGGTGCCGGTGTATTTCTGGTCGTTGTCGGACCATACGTAGTAGTTGCGGGCGGCGGACCCGGGCTTGGCGCGGCGTGCGCGCTGGAACCACGGATGCTGGTCCGACGTATGGTTGATGACCAGTTCGGTGATCACGCGCAGGCCCCGGGCGTGTGCCGCCGACACGAAGCGCCTGGCCTCGGCCAGCGAGCCGTAGTCGGGATGGACATTGCGGTAGTCGGCAATGTCATAGCCGTCGTCGCGGCGTGGCGACGGGTAGAACGGCAGCAGCCAGACCGTGTCGACGCCCAGGCTGACCAGATAGTCGAGCTTGGCGTGCAGGCCGGCGAAATCGCCCACACCGTCGCCGTTGGCGTCGTAGAATGACTTGATGTGCAGCTGGTAGATCACCGCGTCCTTGTACCAGAGCGGATCGGCGTTGAGCAGTGCGGCGTTGGCGCGCTCGGAGAGTCGCTTCATGCCGTGTCTCCAGGTTGTTGTTGGGGCCTGACATGCCAGAGCGAGAATGGCAAGTCGCGCGGGTTCAGGCGGATGCGCTGGCGCTTGCCGTGCCAGGTGAAGCGGGTGCCGAACATCTGGTCTTCGGCGTCCAGCGCGGCGTTGTCCGGCAGGCCCCATTCCCAGAGCGGCAGTTCGATTTCGGTCTCGCGCGGCGCGCGCGGGTCCAGGCTGATGGCGGCCAGCAGTACGTCGTCGCCGAACGCGCCGGCGTGCTCGGCCCCGGTGGGCACAAAGCGCGCGAAATACAGCACGGCGTCGTCGCTGGCGTGATAGAAGCGCAGGCCCAGGTGGCTCTGCAGCGCCGGGTGGTTCGCGCGGATCTGGTTCAGCCGCGAGATCTCGGCCACGATGTTGCCCGGCGCATGCCAGTCGCGCACGCGCAGTTCATATTTCTCGGAGTCGAGGTATTCCTCGCGTTCCACGCCGTTCAGGATCAGCGGCGCGCTTTCGCAGACCTCGAAACCGTTGTACATGCCCCAGAGGCCCGACAGCAGCGTTGCCAGCGCGGCGCGGATCAGGAACGCCGGGCGCCCGCCTTCGTGCAGGAAGAACGGGTTGATGTCCGGCGTGTTGACGAAGAAATGCGGGCGATAGAACTCGCGCAGCGGGCTCTGTGTCAGCTCGGTCATGTACTCGATCAGCTCGGCCTTGGTGTTGCGCCAGGTGAAGTACGTGTACGACTGCGAGAAGCCCAGCTTTGCCAGCCGCGCCATCATCTTGGGCCGGGTGAAGGCCTCGGCCAGGAACAGGGTGTCCGGATGCTTCGCGCGCACGTCCGCGATCATCCATTCCCAGAACGGCAGGGGCTTGGTATGCGGATTGTCCACGCGGAAAATGCGTACGCCCTGGTCGGCCCAGAACATGACCACGTCACGCAGCGCCTGCCAGAGCTGCTGGCCGCCCGGTGGCGCCGCGTAGAAGTCGACGTTGACGATATCCTCGTACTTCTTGGGCGGGTTTTCGGCATAGCGCAGCGTGCCGTCCGGACGGTGCGAGAACCATTCGGGGTGCTCGCGCAGCCAGGGATGGTCGGGCGAACACTGGATGGCGAAGTCCAGCGCCAGTTCGATTCCCATGTCGGCCGCGGCCCGGCGCAGGCGCTGGAAGTCCTCCAGCGTGCCCAGTTGTGGATGGATCGCGTCGTGCCCGCCCTCGGGGCTGCCGATGGCATACGGGCTGCCCACGTCGCCAGGTTCGGCCTTCAGGCTGTTGTTCTTGCCCTTGCGGTGCGCCTGGCCGATGGGATGGATCGGCGGAAAATACAGCACGTCGAAGCCCATCGCGCGAATGGCGGGCAGGCGGCGGATCACGTCATCGAAGGTACCGTGGCGGTTCACATCGCCACTCTCGGAGCGCGGGAACAGTTCGTACCAGCTGGCAAAGCGGCCGGCCAGGCGGTCAGCCTCGATTGGCATGATGGTCGGGTAGCGGCTCGCGAACGGGCGGCCGGCCGGCGTTTCCATGGCCGCGCGCATGGCCGTCTCGGTGCGCGGCGACAGCAGGATTTCCAGGCGCAACGCGTCATCGGCTGCGGCCGACAGGTCGGCCAGGATCGCGCTGGCGTCGGAGATGGCTGCGCCGTCCGGCGTATCAAGCGTGGCTGCCACCAGTCGCGCGCCTTCCTCGATCTCCAGCTTGATGTCGACGCCGGCCTTGCGTTTCTTGCCCACCTCGTCGAGCCAGCTGGCGAATGTATCGCGCCAGGCCTCGACGGTGAATTCATGGCGGCCCAGGGCCACCATCGGGAAACTGCCGCGCCAGCGGTCGTTGACGATATGGACCATCGGCGCGGCGCGCCACGCCTGCTCTCCGGGGCCGCGCCACAGGACGGCGGCAGCCAGCTTGTCATGACCGTCCATCCAGATATCGGCGCTGACTTCCACGCGTTCGCCCACGGTGCGGCGCACGGCAAAGCGGCCGTTGTCGGTGCTGGGCGCGAGGTTTTCGATGGCTACGCGCGGGGCTTCCATCGCGGCGGCCAGCGCCCGATCGGCGGCGCGGTCGGATGACTTGCGGGCGTCCTTGCGCCCGTTGGTGGTGACGACGGGAGCCGGGACCGCTTCGAACAGACGGATATCGGCCGGCGGCAGCGTGATGGTGCTGCAGGGGCTCAGCTTGTCGAGGCCATCTTCGAGCGTGCCGCCCGGGCCGCCGTCCACGGGCGTCAGCGTGGCCGATGGTTGCGGCAGTCCGCTCAGCACCCGGTCGACGCCGAACGACGCCGGCTGCACGGGGCATGGGTTCAGCACCACCGTCAGTGCGCGCTCGCCGGCGGCGCCGTTGGCAAGATGGCGCGGCACGCGCGCCAGCACGGTCAGCGGGGCATCCGGGCCGCTGACCTGGCGCACCGCCACGGCGGGCTCGTCGTCGCGGCCAGCCAGCCAGGCGTTGGCCTGCATCAGTTCATGGGTCAGGTCGTAAGGCGCGTCGACGATATCGTCGGGATGGCCGTCAGCCTGTGCGCCGGGCGAGGTATCGGGCGCGGCGGCATGTGCGGCGGCCGCGCCCGTCTCGTACCCCGCCGGTACCATCCAGCCATCGCCGATGGCGGCTGCCGTCCACAGCGCCCGCCGTGCGGCCAGCACGTCAACGCCGTCCGGCGCCAGCGCGGGCGCTGCCAGTACGCGGCCGAAGCGGCGCAGGCGGGCGATTTCCTCGGTCAGCCAGGCGCTGCGGTAGTCCCACCACGGCAACGACGAAAAGGCGCCGTCGAACGGTGCGGCAGACAGGTCGTCGAGTTGCTGTGGCGTGGTGCCGGGCGTCCAGGCCAGGAACAGCGGCTTGCCGGCCGGGCCGGCGCCGTTATTGCGCTGCAGCGTCTCGATCAGTTCGGTCCAATGCCGCCCCGCTACGCGCGATGGTGCCCTGCAGCAGAAGCCCGCCGCGCCGATGGCGAGGGCATCGCCCAGCTGCGCCGTCCACCAGGCCAGCAACTGGCTGGCCGTGGCGTCGTCGAACCAGCGCACGCGCACGCCGGGCAGATGGTTGTCCGTGGCATCGGGGCTGCCGGCGGGCCGCGCATGATCGACCCAGCCGTCGTGCATGGCCGCGGTGTCACTGGGGAGGCGGTCGAGCGCCAGGTCCAGCAGCGGTGCCAGGCCATGCTTGCGGCAGGCTTCGAACGCGGCTTGCAAGGCGTCGGGCCGTGAGTGGGAGGCCGACCAGCCGGCCAGCAGGATATGGTCGAATCCAAGCCTGGCAGCGCGCACCAGTGCGTCGTTGTCCAGTGCCCGCGATTCCGTCAGGTTGATTTGGCAAATGCGCACGTCACACGTCCTCTGGCCGTGGGGCGCCCGTAGGGCAGGCGGGCGCGCGTCATGTCAATTCCATAAGGACATGCAGACGGCATGCCAGCGCCGGCACGCATCGCGGCATCGGGCCGGAAGTGCGGTGCAGCAAGGGATGGCGCGCAGACCAGGCCGCGCGTCTGCCCGGTCAGCTATGTAAGAAATACAGGGTCAAAAGGGCGCAGGCGCAGGAATGCCCGCTGGTCGGAATGCATGCATTCAGGACACCCGAAAGGGGCTCGGGCGACTCGGGCGATGATGCGGGGAACGATCTTGCCGATGCCGCGCGGGGTGAGCGTGGCTGGGCGGGGGCGGTCAGCTGGCCCGATAGACGTCGAGGCGGTTGTACAGCGTCTTGAGGCTGATGCCTAGCGCCTTGGCGGCCTGGCGCTTGTCGCCGTCGTACCTGGCCAGCGTGGCCAGGATGATCTCGCGCTGCGTATCGGCCAGCGTGGTGCCTACGCGCACGCTGACCACGCCGTCGACCGTGGTGGGGCGGGGCGGCTGGCTGGCGAGGCCCGGGTTGCCGATCTCCACCTGACGGTCGGCCAGGATGTAGGCGCGGTAGATGGAGTTCTTCAGTTCGCGCACGTTGCCGGGCCAGTCGTAGCGCACCAGCCGTTCCAGCGAGCCGGGCGAGAAAGACTTTTCGGTCTGTTCCATCGCGTTGAACTCGTCCAGGAAATGGCGCGCCAGCGGAATGATGTCTTCGGGGCGCTCGCGCAACGGCGGGATATGCAGCGGGAAGACGGCCAGCCGGTACAGCAGGTCTTCGCGCAGCTGGCCGCCGCGCACGGCATCCATAGGATCGCGGTTGGTGGCGGCCAGGATGCGGACGTCGCTGATCAGCGGGGCGTCCCCGCCCACGCGATGGAAAGACCGGCTTTCCAGCACGCGCAGCAGCTTGATCTGCATCTCCAGCGGCATTTCCGTGACTTCGTCCAGGAACAGCGTGCCGGCCTGGGCCTGCTCGAAATAGCCGGCCTTCTGTTCCAGTGCGCCGGTGAAGCCGCCTTTCTCGTGGCCGAACAGCTCCGACTCGATCAGCGTGGGCGCGATGGCGCCGCAGTTGACCGCGACAAAGGGCCCGCTCCTGCGGCTGCTGCGCTCATGCACCGCGCGCGCCACCACTTCCTTGCCGCTGCCGCTTTCGCCCACGGCAAGCATGGTGACGTCGGTGGCTGCCACGCGGTTCAACTGGCCGAGCAGGCGCTGCATGGCAGGCGAAGTGCTTTCCCAGAGCAGCGAGACCTGCGCAGGTGCGGCGCGGCGTCCCGCTGGGCGGGGCGGCGCGGCGGGGCGTCCGGAAGGGAGCGTGGCAGTGGTTGACACGGGCGGCGAGGGGGCCTGCTGTCCGGCGCGTTGACAGAATTCGGGGGCGGCCGGTACGCGCAGGCGCGTCGGATTGGTGGAAGATGTCTATCATGCTATCTGTTCAGGCGCCGGGTGGCTACCGCCTGAAACGCTGTCGCGGCATGGCCCTACAGGCGTGTCAGACGGACACCGGCATAATGGCCAGGGGACTGTCATTACACTTCAGCCTATCCTCAGGCGTGTGCCGTCCGCATGCGCCCTGGCAAACCAGCCGCCACCTGCGGGCCCAGACAACCAGACGCCGGTCATACGACGCCACCCGACTCTCCTATGCCACATATCCTGATCGTTGACGACGACGAAAACGCCTGCGCGGCGCTGGCGGAGATTGTCGCGATCGAAGGCTTTTCGTCGGCCAGCGCCAACAGCCTGCGCGAGGCGCGCCTGCAGATCGGCTGGCGCATGCCCGATGCCATCCTGGCCGACCTGCGGCTGCCGGACGGAAATGGCATGGAGCTGTTCGACGAGGTTGGCTCCGCCGGGGTCGAGGTGATCCTGACCACCGGCTATGCCAGCGTGGAATCGGCTGTCGAGGCCCTGCGCCTGGGCGCCACCGACTACCTGGTCAAGCCTATCAATGTCACGCGGCTGCAGACCGTACTCAAGCGCATTGCCACCACCAGCGAACTGCGTGCCGAAGTGCATTCGCTGCGCGGTGAACTGCGCCGTTATGGACGCTTTGGCCGGCTGCTGGGCAGTTCGGAGGCGATGCAGGTTGTCTACGACCAGCTCAGCAAGGTGGGGCCCACCGAGGCCACCGTGCTGCTCATCGGGGAAAGCGGCACCGGCAAGGAACTGGCCGCCCAGACCGTGCATGAACTGTCCGCGCGCCGCCGGCAGCCGTTCCTGGCGGTCAACTGCGGCGCCATCTCGCCCACGCTGATCGAGACGGAGATGTTCGGTCACGAACGGGGCAGCTTTACGGGTGCGGATCGTCAGCACAAGGGCTATTTCGAACGCGCCGACGGCGGCACGCTGTTCCTCGATGAAATCACCGAGATGCCGCTGGAGCTGCAGGTGAAACTGCTGCGCGTGCTGGAAACCGGCACGTTCATGCGCGTGGGGACCAACCGCGAGAACCATGCCGACGTGCGCGTGCTGGCCGCCACCAATCGCAACCCCGAGGAAGCCGTGGCCGAAGGCAAGCTGCGCGCCGACCTGTATCACCGGCTCAACGTGTTCCCGATCGAGCTTCCGCCGCTGCGCGCACGCGGTGAGGACGTGGTGCAGATCGGCAATACCATGCTGGAACAGCTGAACGCCGAGCAGGGTACGCAGCGCCGGTTTTCGGCCGCCGTGCTGGAAAGCCTGCGCATGCATTCGTGGCCCGGCAACGTGCGCGAATTGCGCAATTTCGTGCAGCGCGCATACATCATGGCGGATCAGGATGTCATCACCGAGGTCCAGATCCCGCTGCAGGTGGCCGCCGCGCCCAGCACCGGCACGGCTGTGGTGTCGGTGCCCGTGGGCATGTCGCTGGCCGAGGCCGATCGCCAGCTGATCTTTGCCACGCTGGAGCAATGCGCCGGTGTGAAGAAACACGCGGCGGAAATTCTGGGTATCAGTTTGAAGACTTTGTACAACCGGCTGGAGGACTATGCAGCCAAGGGCGAACTGCCTGAATGGCTGCGGGCATCACGCGGCGGCGACGCCAGCCCTCCTGCCGCCTGATGAGAATGGCGGGCAGGGCTCCGGACGCATGCGGCGTGGCGCGCAAGATGAGCTGGCGATGCCCAGCGCATGGTTCTTGCGTGGGTGGAAACCAATGACGGTTTCCGAACTGTTTGCCGATCCCCATGGCCCAACATGACTGACGCTCCACGCATTCCTTCCTCTGCCGTGCCGCCTTCCGCTGGCGGGGGTGCCCCAGACGACGCTTCGGCCGCCGTGCGCAGCATTGGCGAGGTGGGCGCGTTGATCGAGCAGGCCGCGCATGACTTGCGGTCGTCGCTCAATGCCATCCAGAGCTGGAGCTATGTGCTGGATCGCTCGATCGATTCGCTGGCGGCGCCGGCGCAACGCGCACTGGACGGCATGCGCTCGGGCATGCAGCAGCAACTGGCGCTGATCGAGGAAATGGAAGAAGGCGTGCGCCTGCTGGCCGACGAGCGCAGCCCATCGTGGGAAGAGACCGACCTGCGCGTGCTGGCCGGGCTGGCGATCGAGGACAAGCGGGCTGCCGCCGAAGCGCGCGGCGTTATCCTGGCGACCCTGGACATCCAGGACAGCGCAGGCACAGGCTTCGTGGTGCCCGGCGATGCCTTGCGCATCGGTCCCCTGCTCAGGCATCTGCTGGTTCACTGCATCTGGCGCGCCGCAGCAGGCGGCTCGGTGCGGGTGTACCTGAGCGCCGAGCCCGACTACGTCAAGTTCCGCATTACCGAAAGTCCGCCCGTGGAGCGAACGCGAGGCGAAGGCCGGCTGGCCGCGCTGAGCGACTTCTTTGGCCGCCGGGTGCCTGCCAGTGGCGGCCACACGCCGCGGCAGAGCACTGCGCTGCTGCTGACCCGCCGCATGGTGGAACTGCAGGGCGCCATGCTGACGGCCGAAAACGAGAATTGCGGCGATACCGATAACGTCACCGTCTGCATTGCCGTGCGCTTTCCGCGCCAGCACACCGCACGCCCCGCCTGAGCATTTTTTACCGCATGGCGCACAATCTGCAGCGCCATCGCCAACCCATCTTCCGGCTGCACCTGACATGACGCGGCGCTGGGCGTGCCTGGCAGCGGTAATGCGCGAGGTGTTCGCGCTGGCCCGGCGTTTGCATCGTTGACGAACGGAGCCCCGCAGACAGGGGACCCGAACTCGATTCCGATCAGGAGAGATGCCATGTCACACGCTCATGCCTCGAAGGGTTCACACAAGCCGTCGGCCAAGCCGTCGACGCAGTCAACGGACAAGGCCGGCAAGGACAAGTCTGGCAAGTCCGACAAGGCCGGCAAAACCTACCAGGCGGCCGTGGACGAATCGCTCGACATGACTTTTCCGGCCAGCGACCCGATCTCGCCGGGCGCCGCCGAGCATGCCGAGCGCCAGACCGCTACCCGCCGCGACGACGTGGACTGGAAACTGAAGAAGGGCAGCGAACACCAGCCGGCTGGCGAAAAGGCCGCCGCCCACCGTACGGGCGTGAGCGACCGCAGCGACAAGAAGCGCTAGAGGCAGTTCCCCCCCGGCGATTAAAATGTGATCGCCTGCACACCAGTGCACTGCAACATGCCTTGAACGGAGCCTCAGGATGTCTACGATCATCGCAGGACGATTCGAAACGTTTGCCCGCGCCGAGACTGCTGCATCACGTTTGATGGCCAAGGGCGTCAGGCAGGACGATCTGACCATGTTCTATGTGAATCCGCCAGGCCAGCACGCCACCTTCCCGATAGGCGGCGACGAGGCCGTGGATCCCGGCGCGCGCCATGCCGGGCCCGGCGCCGGACGGGGCATCCTGATTGGCGCCGTGGCGGGCTTTGCCGTCGGGGTTTGCCTGGTGGCCGCCGCCCACGCCTGGTTTGCTGCCGCATCGCTGCAACCCTGGGTGCTGGTGCTGGTGATGGCCTTTGCCACCGGGGTGGGCGCCTACGCCGGTTCGCTGATGGGCGCACTGGCGGGCACTGCTCGCGGCACGGGGCCGGTGCGGCACGCGGGCGTACTGCTGGCGGCTCATGTCAGCGATGCCAACACGTCGCTGGTTGCCACCGAACTGCGCCGTGGCGGTGCGCGCGATGTGGAACGCGCCGAGGGCGAATGGCGCGACGGCCGTTGGGAGGATTTTGATCCGCTGGCGCCGCCGGTGCCGGCGGGAAGATGAGGTATCGACCAACTTCAGCCGCCAGGTTCGGCTACCTTTGATCCTGCAGTTCAACTTTCCACCCTTGGAGGAACCGCTCATGAAGCCCATGGACCCGCAGAGCACGCCCGCCGGTACGCCGCCGCGCGGTGCATCAATCATTGGCGACGTCGATCAGACCACGGCCGGATGCGGGCCGTTCGTGATGGCGTCCGATACGCTGGAAGGCAACAAGGTGGTGGACCCGTCCGGCGAGGAGATCGGGACCATCGACCACATCATGCTCGACGTGCTGGGCGGCCGTATCGCCTATGCGGTACTGGCGATGGGCGGCTTCCTGGGCATTGGCGAAAAGCTGCATGCGCTGCCGTGGTCGGCCCTGACGCTGGACACGCGCCGCAAATGCTTCGTGCTGGGGGTGGAAAAGGAACGCATCAAGGCCGCGCCCGGCTTCGACAAGGAGCACTGGCCCACCATGGCAAATTCGCAATGGGCCACCAGCATCCACGAGTACTACGGCATTTCGCCGTATTGGGAGAAGGATCGATACGACCCCTGGGCCTGAGGGGGCGGCCGGTCGGGCCGGGCGACGCGTTTGGCCCGGCGCGGCCCGTATTGGCCCGCATCGGCCCGCATCGGCCCGCATCGGCCAGCGTCGGCCTTTCCCACACGCTTGCGCGGCTCCGCCCCTTTGCACGGGGCGGGGCCGCATTCGTGGCTACACCTTGTGATTGATCTGGCCCGGCGGCTTTTCCGCCGGGTCGGCGCGCATGCCGGTGGCCTGCGGCGGCTGGCCGGGGGCTTCGCGCGGCGGTGGGACGCGCGTGGTCAGCTGGTTGGACACGCCCAGGATGCCCGGCGGCGTCGAGGCGGCCTTTTCGATGCGCTGGGCGATATCGATGTCCTCCACCTGGCCCGTGATCGTCACGCGGCGCTCCACCACATGCACCGCCACGCCGTCGGGCATGTCGCCGCCGCAGAATTCCGCGATACAGGTGCCCACGCGCTCGCGCAACAGTTCGTCTTCGTCATCGGGGCTGGTACGGCGTGGAGCTTCGCTTTCCGTTTGCATCATGGCAGTCCTCGTCTGGTAAGTGATGGCGCGCGGCGGCAAAGCCGCGCCCGGAATGCCGGTGAGACGCAATCGCCATGCCCACCGGGGCGCCCCGGGCTCCGGATCGTTGCTTGTAAAAACGACATGTCACGGTGCCGGATGACATCCTTGTAGGACGCCACCGACTGAAACTGCATTGGGGCGCTCCCTACAATGTAGACAGTCCTGCTTGCCACGGGAGCATTTCATGCAACACCGCCCCACGAATCGTCTTCTTCAACTGTTCGACCACTTTGCCGGCGCCGCGACCCGGCAGGCCGGCTCGCCGCTGGCGTTCGCGCTGGCCGTCTTCGTTGTGTTGGCCTGGGCGGTCACCGGTCCCATCTTCGGCTATTCGGAAACCTGGCAGCTCGTCATCAATACCGGCACCACCATCGTCACCTTCCTGATGGTGTTCCTGATCCAGCAAAGCCAGAACAAGGACGCCATCGCGGTTCACCTGAAGCTCAACGAGCTGCTGGCTTCGCACCGCGAGGCCAGCAACCACCTGGTGGCGATCGAGGATCTGGACGAGGAGGAATTGCGCCAGCTGGTGGAGTTCTACCGCCGCCTGGCCGAGTTGGCGGACAAGGAAGGCGACGTCAAGTGCAGCCACTCGATCGACGAAGCCAACGAGAATCACGCCGAAAAGATCCGCGTGCAGCACGCGCGCCGCAAGCCGCGGGATGACCGTCGGGCGCCAAACGCGGCGTAGCCTCGATCATGACAGGCGACGACTGGACCTGACACGCTGAAACGACGACGCGGCCTGGGCCGCAGAGGAGCCCGACTTGGCAACCCCAGTGACTCCCGATGCAGCAGCTACCGCGGCGGCCATGGAAGCCGCCCCGGCCCCCGATCCGCGGCAACGCGATGTACGCGTGGTGGTATATGGCCGCGCCGATTGCGATGACCCGGACAGCCACCAGGGCGCCACGCTCAAGGGCATCGCCCAGCGCGTGGCGAAGCTGGCCGGCTTCACATTCGCCGGCAGCTACGACGCGGCCACGCACCGGCCGCAGGAAGGCAGGCTTTACTTCGTGCCGGCCGATACGCTGACGGGCGTCGACAGCGCGCGCCAGCTTGGCATCGCCGGGCTGGACGACCTGCTTGGCGGCGTGGTGCCGCATGCGTTCATCGCCACCAAGGCGATCTCGCACGGGCTGGTGGCGCCTGACGCTGCAGCGCCTGAAGGCTGGAACGAGGCGTTTGCCGCGCGCATACGCGGGCATGTATTGCCCGGCTTTACCGCGTTCTCGCTCGATGATGCCAGCCGCGCCGGCCGGGCAATGCTGCGCGATGGCAAGGTGCGGGTCAAGGAGCCCTGCGGGATTGGCGGCCTGGGCCAGCAGGTGGTGGCGAACGTGGCGGAACTGGACCGGGCGCTGCAGGGAATGGATGTAGCGCGCGTGAAGCGCGAGGGATTGGTGCTGGAGCGCAATCTCGACGATGTGATCACTTTCAGCGTGGGGCAGATCCAGGTTGGCGACCTGTGCGCCAGCTATTGCGGCACGCAGGACCTGACACCCGACAACACCGGCCGCAAGGTCTACGGCGGGTCCACGCTGCGTGTGGTGCGTGGCACGCTGGAAGACCTGCTGGCGCATCCGCTGGAGGTACGCCTGCACGACGCGGTCACTGCGGCGATGGCCTATCACGCGGCGGCCATCGATTGTTTTCCGGGGTCCCTGATGTCGCGCTGCAACTACGACGTGGCGTTCGGCCGCGACAACGGCCAGCCACGGCTGGGCGTGCTGGAACAGTCGTGGCGCGTCGGCGGCGCCACGGGCGCGGAACTGGCGGCGCTGACCGCCTTTCGCGACGATCCGCAATGCGTGCGTGCCACGGCGAGCACGCGGGAGATCTATGGCGAGGACGCAACCGTGCCGGAGGATGCGGACGTCTATTTCCAGGGAGAAGACCGCAGTGTCGGCGCACTGACCAAATACGCAAGACTGGAGTCCGTTTCCGATGGCCACTCATGAAGAATCGATACAGATCCATACCGAAGGCGGAATGATCGCGGGCACCGTGATCTCGCCCGCCACCAAGCTGCCCGGCGTGCTGTTCGTGCACGGCTGGGGCGGCAGCCAGCAGCAGTATCTGGCCCGGGCCCGCGAAGTGGCGGGGCTGGGCGCGGTCTGCATGACCTTCGACCTGACCGGCCATGCTGGCACGTCGGCACAGTACGAGACCGTCAGCCGCATGCGCAACCTGGCCGACGTGCTGGCCGCCTACGACATGCTGGTGCGCCATCCCGAGGTGGACCGCAATGCCATCGCGGTAGTGGGCAGCAGCTACGGCGGCTATCTGGCCGCCGTGCTGTGCGAACTCAGGCCGGTGCGCTGGCTCGCGTTTCGCGCCCCGGCGCTGTACATGGACGAAGGCTGGGAATCGCCCAAACGGCAGCTGCACCGCGACCAGGACCTGGTGGCCTATCGCCGCAAGGTGGTGGCCGCCGATACCAATCGGGCGCTGCGCGCCTGCACGAACTTCAAGGGCGATGTGCTCGTGGTGGAATCGCAGCACGACAATATCGTGCCGCACACGGCGGTGCTGAGCTACGTCGATGCCTGCATCCAGGCCAGTTCGATCACGTATCGGGTGCTCAAAGGCGCCGACCACGGGCTGAACAGCGAGGACAGCCAGCGCGCGTACACCAGGCTGCTGCTGGGCTGGTTGCGCGAGATGGTCACCGAGGCCCGTACCGGCCCCGCCGTGCCGGCCCGGCCGTCCAAGGCATCCACCGCGCCGAAGGTGCCGCATCACGACGATGGGCTGGAGCCGGAACGCACGGATAGCGGCGGCGAGGACAAGGCGCGCGAGGCAGTGCTGGCCGACGGCGACGACGAGAACGATCCGCAGGTCATTGCCGCGCGGCCGCGTCAGGAGCGTGGGGCGGTGTAATGCGCTGCTGGCCGATGAGGATCAGCGGTTGGCCGTCACGCGCTGATCCATCGTGCGGGCCTGCTTCAAATGCTCGCGCAGCGCAGGCAGCATGCGTGCGGCAAAGGCGCGCAGGGCGGGGTCCTTGCCGCGCGTAGCCTGGTTCTGGAATAGCAGCACGGCCTGCTCGTGCGCATCGATCCCAATGGTCCGGATATAGGCCTGGTCGAATTCCCCGGCCTTGAGAGACTTCAGCCGCGTCAGTTCGGGTGCCTCGGGCACGCGCTCCTGTGGCGTGATGCCCTTGTCGGCGGCGATGCCGCGCAAGGCGCCCAGTGCCTCCTTGTGGTCTTCCACCATCTGGCGCGCGAACGCGTGGACCTTTGGGTCCTTCGATACTTCCAGGGCCATTTCGCTGGCCGAGATTTCCAGGTGACTGGTCATCTGCGCCTCGTCCACAAAGCGCAGGTCGTCGGTGGACAGCGATGTAGCGGGCGGCTTGGCGGGCCTGGGCGGTGTCGGGGCCAGCGGCGTATCGGCTACGGGTGGGGCAGCCGAAGCCGGCGAGACGGCTGCGGCACTGCACAATACGATGACGACGGCGGCCGCCTGCAGCGGCCACCGGCTCGGAAGTCGATTCGGTTCACGGTCTCGTTCGGGCATGACGATGCTCCTTCATTTGCCGTTCGGCTATGGATGGGCGGCATGTACACGATGCGGTTCGCGCAAGAAGCATTCCTGTCTGGCGGCAGAATTTGCAAAGCGCGCCGGCGCCCGCCATTCCAGGCCGGTAAAAACTGCAAGCGTGGGCGGCGTCACCCCGTGGTTATCGGGGCAAAGCCGATGGCATGGCTCATGCGTACGCGCATGCACATGACCCAGACAAACCTTGCCCATCCGGACATCCAGACCCCGACCCTCGACGCTGCCCTGCGCAAGGCGGGGCTGCATCATGTCGACGACAGCGAGCCCGGCATCGCCCGGCGCCGTGCCGGCAAGGGCTTCACGTATGTACGGCCCGATGGCAAGCGCATCGATGCCGCCACGAAGGCCCGCATCGACGCACTGGCGATTCCGCCAGCGTACGAGTCGGTCTGGATCTGCCTGGACCCCGACGGCCACCTGCAGGCCACGGGCCGCGATGCGCGCGGGCGCAAGCAGTACCTCTATCACGCTGACTGGGCTGCGCTGCGCGACGCCGACAAGTACGCGCGGCTGATGGCATTTGGGCATGCGCTGCCGCATCTGCGGGGGCGCGTCACACGCGACCTGGCGCGCAATGGCATGCCGCGCGAAAAGGTCCTGGCCGCCGTGGTAACGCTGCTCGATGCCACGCTGGTGCGCGTGGGCACGCCGCGCTACGCAGAGCAGAACCGCACCTACGGGCTCACAACGCTGAAACGCAAGCACGTGGCGGTGCAGGGCAGCCGTCTGCGCTTCCAGTTCACGGGCAAGTCCGGCGTCACGCACGATGTGTCGGTCAACGACGCGCGGCTGGCTCGGGTGGTGCGCAATTGCGCCGACCTGCCGGGCCAGCAGTTGTTCAAGTACAAGGACAGCGACGGCGAGGTGCACGAGATTGGCTCGGCCGATGTCAATGCCTATCTGCAGGAAGTGACGGGGGGCGAGTTCACGGCCAAGGACTTCCGCACATGGGCCGGCAGCGTGCATGCGCTGGCGCTGCTGCGCAAGACTCCCGCCGACACCGAGGCGGCACGCAAGCGGGCGATGGTTGACGTGATTCGCAGCGTGGCGGAACGGCTGCGCAACACCGTGGCCGTCTGCCGCAAATGCTATGTGCATCCGGACGTGCTGGCCGCGTTCATGGCGGATGCGTTGCAGGCTTTACCGGCACCGCGTGCAGGCATGCGCCTGCGTACCGACGAAGCGCGGCTGCTGGCACTGCTGGAAAGTACCGCTGCGCCGGCGCGGCCCGCGCGCAGGGCTGCCTGAAGTGTCAGGCAGGCATCTGGCAGTTGCACACGCCAACCGGCACGGCAATTGCATCGATACTTGTACCAACAACAAGCAGAACACGCATCGAGGTCCAAGGTGGAATACGCAGTCATCGGTTGGCTGGAGGCTGACAGCAGCAGCCCGGCAACCTTGCTTACTGAAGCGCATCAATCGCTCCCCACTGCTGGCAATCCCTCAATTTCCGAGATCGGAGACAATGGCGGCGACGGCGCAGCCAATGCTGCCCGGATAGCGCGGCTGGTATCGCCTGCACGGCTGGCTGCCAAGGCGCAGCAGGGCAAGGGCGCCACGGCGCGTGCGCCGCGTGGCAGCGACCTGCGCCAGGCGCGCGTGCTGATGCAGGCGCTGTGCGAGATGCGCCTGGCACTGAGCAAGCCGGACGAAGTGTTGTCACCTGCTGCGCTGGACAGCCAGCATATGGCCACCATGGCGCTATGGCAGAACCGCACCCGATCGCTGTACACGCAACCCGACGTGGAACGCGGCATCGAGGCCCGGCTGGATGCGGGCTTCCGCCACGCGCGCAGCGGCAGTGCGCGCGAGGCTGCTGGCGAGTTCAAGCGCGCCTATCTGCTGCTGTGCTGCGTGCTGACGCAGGCCCGCGACAATGCCCGGGCTGGCGCCCGACGCAAGGCAACCGCCTGATCCACGCTATCGATTTCGACGCCGGTCCTTGCACGGCCCGAGGTAGCCGGGCAGGTCGCGCGCCTTGGGGCTCAGCGCAAGCTGCAGGCCCGTGGCCAGCGCGGCCGCGAAAGTGTGGTGCGTATCCAGCGGCCCCTTGATGTTCTTGCGGAAAAAGTCGGCCCAGCGAAAGTCCGAGTATGCGGTCTTCACCTTGCGATACCCGCCGGCCAGTTGCACAAAGGCCTCCAGGCTGCGGTAAGGGTCGTCGCGCATGCTGTGGACGTCTTCCGGCAATTCACGGATCGGGCGGCGCCGTCCGCGTTCGTCGTACGGATGGACCATATGTTCGTCGGTCATCCGCTTCCAGAATTTGCGTACCGACAGATGGCTGTAGTCGTTGCGAACGAGCGCCGGCACCATGTCGATGCCCATGTCCTGCCACGCCCGCACCCAATGGTGATGATCGACGATATACAACGCTTGCTCGGGACCGATGACGATGTGTACGCGATGCTGGTCAAGGAATGCCGGAATGTCGGCATGGGCCAGCCGCCGCGTGACATGCATTTTCTGCGCGACGTGGTACGCGCCCACGGTGATCTGCGTGGGACGCAGGTGACCGATGGGCACCATCAGTGCCGCATCCTTGCCAAGCCGCCGCGTGCGCTTTGCCATGGGGTCTGATCTCCGGGACAGGAATGGCCCGGAAGCAGCAAGGTTTGTGCCGTGGCGTGGCCGTGCGTGCCGGCGCGCCGCTTCGGCAATCGTTGCCACCGCTTGTAACCGTTACGCATCTCCGAGGCGGGGAAATGCCCGGCGCGCCGCAGGGCGCAAGGCTGCACAAGGGAAAACGCGCGGCACGGAATTTGCGCCCCACGTCTGCATTGACGATGCCACCGGAAGCGCGTATGTCCACCCCCAAGAAACTCCCGCCACAGCATCAGGACCGCCAGCCGGGCCTGGAAAGCGAAATGGAGCCGAAACCCGACAGCGGCGCCGAAGACTATGTCGGCAGCGGCCGGCTGCGCGGCAAGGTGGCGCTGGTGACGGGCGGCGACAGTGGTATTGGCCGCGCGATCGCCGTGGCTTTTGCCCGCGAGGGCGCCGACGTGGCGTTCGCCTACCTGGACGAGCACGAAGACGCGCGGGAAACAGCGCGGCTGGTGTCCGAGGCGGGCCAGAAAACGCTGGCGATTGCCGGTGATATTGCCGACGTGGCCCACGCGGACAAGATCGTGGCCGATACCCTGAAGTCGTTCGGCCGGCTCGACGTGCTGGTGAACAATGCGGCGGAACAGCATCCACAGGAGTCGCTTGAAGACGTCAGTGCCGCCCAGCTGGAGCGCACGTTCCAGACCAACGTTTTCGCGATGTTCCATGTGACACGCGCGGCCCTGCCGCATCTGGGGCAGGGCGGGGTGATCCTCAACACGACCTCTGTGACCGCCTATCGCGGCAGTGCGCATCTGCTGGACTACTCTGCTACCAAGGGGGCCATCGTGGCGTTCACGCGGTCGCTGGCGCTGCAGGTGGTGGATCGCGGCATCCGCGTCAACGGCGTGGCGCCGGGCCCGATCTGGACGCCACTGATTCCGTCGACATTTACTGCCACGGAAGTGGCCGAGTTTGGCAAGAAGACGCCAATGGGCCGCCCTGGGCAGCCTTTCGAAGTGGCCGCGGGCTACGTGTTCCTGGCGTCCGAGGCCGCAAGCTATATCACCGGGCAGATCCTCCATATCAACGGTGGCGAGGTGGTCAACGCCTGAACGCAGGGAGAAACATCATGTCTTCGATTGTCGCCGGGCGCTTCGCGTCCATTCCCGAAGCAGAACACGCAGCGCAAAAGCTGTATGCGCGCGGGTTTTCCGTGTGGGATGTATCGATCATGTCGGTGGACCCGGGCGGTGCACGGCCACCCGGCGTGTTGCTTGCCGCGCGCGCCAAGGGCGAGCGCCGTGAAGAGGTGCTGGACGTGCTGCGCGAAGGCGGCGCCTGCGATTGCGAAGAGGCCAAGGGCAAATGGGAAGGCGGGCAGTGGACCGATTTCGATCCCGCACGCGCGCCCGCCCTGGTCGATGCGGCCGAGGGCGAATGCTGGCCCATCCCCGGCCAGGGGGCGGGAAAGGGTGCCGACGGCGGGGACGGCAATGTGCGACCCGCGCACGCCGCACCGGTGGCGCAGGAAGCGGTGGCCGAAGACTCTACCGGCAACGAGGATCCCGGCAGCGAACTCGAACACTATGTCGACCGCCAGGTTGCCAGCCATAACTGACAACGGATGACGCGCCGATGGTCACGCATGCCACTGCCGAACTCGACACGCTCCGGCCCACCCAGATCACGCTGGGGATGTACCAGGTACACGAGAAGATGGACGTCTCGGCCAGGCCGCGCAGCAGCGCAGCGCTGAAGCGGTTTCTCGAGGCTCATCGAATCCAGACCATCGCCGGGCCGGGTGGTGCGCTGTATATCGCCGATCATCATCACTGGGCCCGCGCCTGGCTGGAACTGGGATGGCAGGAAGCGCCGGTGGCCATCATCGACGACCTGAGCCACCTGGCGCCGGGCAAGTTCTGGAAACGGATGCGCACGCTGGGTCATGTGCATCCGTATGACGAACACGGCGAGCATCTGTCGGAGCAGGACCTGCCGGCCACGGTCATGGGCATGCGGGACGATCCCTACCGCAGCCTGGCTGCCTTTACCCGCAATGCGGGCGCCTACCGCAAGCCGGGCAATGCGTATGGGGACTTCCGCTGGGCGGCATTCTTCCGTCGGCACGTGGCGGAGGATATGGCAAGCATTCCCGGCTTTGCGCTGGCCATGACGCAGGCCATTCGGCTTGCGCGCAGCAGCAAGGCAAAGCGCTTGCCGGGCTTTGTGGGCAAGTGCGAACGGGCAGGGGGTGTCGGCTGAGGGAGGGGTGGCTGCGCAGGGCGCGGGACGCGGAAACGAGGACGCAGAAGAAGACGCAGAAACGCCGCGAAACGGGAGCCCTTTGAACTTCAACGGAACCCGCCCCGCGGCGTATATCGCGAAAGCAACCCGGGCGCAACCCGGGCCACCTGCGCGGAGGCACTGCCCGAAGGCTTTGCTCCTCAGCTCTTCGACTTGTGCGTGGGTTTGCCCTTCTGTTTGGTGCTGGCCATCTTCTTGAGTTCGCCTTCGCTCATCGATTTGGCCATCGACTTCGATGCGCCCTTGAGCGAACTGGCCTTGCGCTCGCCGCGTTTCGCTGACAAGGCGGCCCCGGCCGCCATCTGCTGTGCCTTGGATTTGGCTGGCATGTCGATCTCCTTCGGTTCGCGATTGGATTCGCGGTGAACGGCGCCGGATCGGTACTAGATCCGGCCCAATACAACCAGGAGCACAACAATGATGACGATCAGCCCCAGGCCACCGCTTGGCCCGTAGCCCCAGCCGGAACTGTACGGCCACGTCGGCAGTGCGCCAACCAGCAGCAGGATGAGGACGATCAGAAGAATGGTGCCGATACCCATGGTGCGCTCCTTTGTTGTGGTGCTGGCTGCGCAGCGGCAATTGATGTCGCCGCGCGGCTGTCCCTGTTATTGCAGGTTAGGACAGCACCACTCCGACCTGAGGCGGGCAGGGGCTGATATCGGTGTAGGAATTAGACGACGCCAACGCCGCGGGCGCCAGGGCCCGGCGGCGCCGGGCATGCCTTGTCAGAACGCAGCGCTGTAGATGGCGAAGGCGTCAGCCTCGGTGACCTCGCGCGGATTGTTGACGAGCAGGCGCGTCTGCAGCATCGCATCGCTGGCCAGCCGGCCCAGGTCCGGCTCCTTGACGCCCACGTCGCGCAGCGTACGCGGAATGCCGGTGGCTTCGACCAGGCCCTCGATATGCGCGATCAGCGCTGCGGTCTTGGTCTCGTCGCTGCCGGTGGTGCCGGGCAGTACCACGTCACACAGCTCGGCGTACCGCTTGCAGGCGGCCGGCGCGTTGAACTTCATCACGTGCGGCAGCACCAGCGCGTTGGACAGGCCGTGCGCCACGTGGAAAATGCCGCCAATCGGATAGGCCAGCGCATGCACCGCCGCCACCGGCGAGTTGGCGAACGACTGGCCCGCGAACATCGCGCCGAGCAGCATGGCCTCGCGTGCGGCCAGGTCGTGGCCGTTGTCACACGCGCGCATCAGGTTCTGCGACAGCAACTGCAGCGCCCGCACGGCCAGCATGTCGGACACCGGGTTCTTCAGATGCGCACTGGTGTAGGCCTCGATGGCATGGACCATTGCATCGATACCGGTTGCGGCCGTGGCGCCGCGCGGCAGGCCAAGCGTCAGTTCGGCATCGAGGATGGCCAGGTCGGCAAACAGCTGCGGTGCCACCACGCCCATCTTGGTGGTCTCGCCCGTGGTCACGATCGATACGGCCGTGACTTCGGAGCCGGTGCCCGCCGTGGTGGGCATCTGCACCAGCGGCAGCCGCGTGCCGGTGACCTTCTTCACGCCGTACATGTCCTTGATGGACTGCGTGGCCGGCAGCAGCACGGCAATCAGCTTGGCAACATCCATCGACGATCCGCCGCCCAGGCCCAGCACGACTTCGGCATCGGCCTGGCGGGCGCGTTCGGTGGCTTCCAGCACGATATGCTCGGGCGGATCGGCCACGACGTCGTCGATCACGGTCACCTGCCAGTCATGCTTGCCCAGGTCTTCCAGCGCGGGCGCCAGCAGCCCGCTCTTTGCCAGGAAGCCATCGGTGACGACGCACAGACGCCGCGCCTGCGGGAACGCTTCGCGCAGCAGCACGCCCAGGCGGCGCGCCGCGCCGGATTCGACGATGACCGTCGGCACGGTCTGGAAGCGGAACGGGTTCATGATGTCTCCGGTATATGTGTCTTGTCAGGTGTTCCGCCCTCTCCCGCGCGGGGAGAGGGGAGTCAAGCCAGACGCAATCCTACATCTGCAGGCAAAGATACTTGATCTCGAGGTATTCCTCGATGCCATGGCGCGAGCCTTCGCGGCCGACGCCAGATTGCTTGATGCCGCCGAACGGTGCCACCTCGTTCGAGATCAGGCCGGTGTTGAGGCCGACCATGCCGTATTCCAGCGCCTCGCCGGTACGCCACGCGCGGGCAATATCGCGCGTGTAGAGATAGGCGGCCAGGCCGAATTCGGTGTCGTTGGCGGCGGCCACCGCCTCTTGGTCGGTCTTGAAGCGGAACAACGGGGCCACCGGCCCGAAGATCTCTTCGCGCGCCACGCGCATGTCGGCCGTGGCGCCCGTGATCACGGTAGGCGTGTAGAACGTGCCGCCCAGCTTGTGCCTGCCGCCGCCGGTCAGCACGCGGGCACCCTTGGCCGTGGCGTCGTCCATCAGCGACACCACCTTGTCGATGGCCGCGTCCTCGATCAGCGGCCCGATGACCACGCCATCTTCCAGGCCATTGCCCACGCGCAACTGGCTGGTGCGTTCGGCGAACTTGGCGGCGAAGGCTTCGTAGATGCCGTCCTGGATATAGAAGCGGTTGGCGCAGACGCAGGTCTGTCCGCCATTGCGGTACTTGGCCGCGATGGCGCCTTCCACGGCGGCATCCACGTCGGCGTCGTCAAATACGATGAACGGCGCGTTGCCGCCCAATTCCAGCGACAGGCGCTTCACCGTGGGCGCCGACTGCGCCATCAGGATGCGGCCCACTTCGGTCGATCCCGTGAACGACAGCTTGCGCACGATGGGGCTGGCCGTCAGCACGGCGCCGATGGTTTTGGCGTCGCCGGTCACCACCTGCAGCACGCCGGCCGGCACGCCGGCACGGTGGGCCAGTTCGGCCAGTGCGAACGCGGACAGTGGCGTCAGTTCGGCGGGCTTGATGACGATGGCGCAGCCGGCGGCCAGCGCAGGTGCCGCCTTGCGGGTAATCATCGCGGCCGGGAAGTTCCAGGGCGTGATGGCGGCGCAGACGCCCACCGGCTGGCGCAGCGTGACCAGGCGCTTGTCGGCGGCGGGGGTGGCCAGCACCTCGCCGTCCACGCGCTTGGCTTCCTCGGCGAACCATTCGATAAAGCTGGCCGCGTAGGCGATCTCGCCCTTGGCTTCGGCCAGCGGCTTGCCTTGCTCGCGGGTCATCAGATAGGCCAGGTCGTCGGTATTGGCCACCATCAGGTCAAACCAGCGGCGCAGGATACTGGCGCGCGCCTTGCCGGTCAGCGCGGCCCAGCTTTTCTGGGCCACTTCGGCGGCGGCTACCGCACGCTCGGTCTCGGCTGCGCCCAGGTCGGCCACCCTGGCGATAACCTCGCCCGTGGCCGGGTCGGTCACGTCGAACGTGGCGCCCGAATCGGCGGACAACCATTGTCCGTCCACATAAGCCTGTTGGCGAAACAGTGAAGCATCCTTGAGCTGCATGGCGAATTTCCCCGAAGTCACGAATACAGGCATGCCCATCAAAAGACTTGCCTGCGTTCAATAGATTGAACTATATTCCGTATGTCGAACGATGCTGAGATCATACGCCCATGCCGGGGAGACCGCCAGTAGTGGCCGGTGTTCCGCTGGCGCTGGGGTGTACGGCTCAGGTTCGCGCCGTTTGCCTCGCCTGTCACAGTTGAAACTGCCCATGCCGAAATCCGCCTACGCCACTTCAGCAGACCCCGACGCCCCCGGCGGTGCCGGGAACCGGCCCACGTCGCCCGCCGTGGTACGCGCCGTGCAGGTGCTGGATGCCATCGCCGCGTCGCCCGATCCGCTGACGCTGGCCGACCTGACCCGGCTGACCGGGGCGCCCAAGAGTTCGCTGCATGGCATGTGCGACACGCTTGTCCAGCTGCAGCTGGTCAAGCGGACGCCCGGCGGGGCGATGGCGCTCGGGCCGCACGTCATGACCTGGGCCAGCGCATTCCTGGCCCAGACTCAGATCACCGAGGAATTTCGCGCGCTGTGGGACGAGACCGATGCGTTCCACGACGCCACGGTCACCCTGTCGATGCTGGAGGGCGACGAAGTGGTCTATCTGGCCTGCCAGAACGGCGACCGTCCGCTGGGCGTGACCTTCCGCATCGGCATGCGCCTGCCGGCGCCGTACACGGCCACGGGCAAGGCCATGCTCAGCACGATGGCTGCGGCCGATGTGCAGCGGCTGTTTGCCGATGGCCTGCCGCCGCCACTCACGCGCGCCAGCGTGGCTTCGGCAGCGGCACTGACCAGCGAATTGCAGCAGGTGCGCGCGGTGGGCTACTCGGTCGACAACGGCCAGATGCGCGAAGGCATGACCTGCTTCGGTGCGCCGGTGTTCGATGCCCAGTCGGCCCGTGCGACCGGTGCCATTGCAGTCAGCTACCTGACCAGCGAGATCGACGCCGCCACCGGCGAGCGCATCGGGCAGCAGGTACGCGCGCTGGCCGACCGGCTGTCGGCCAGGCTGGGTGCGCCGGCATCGGCAATGGCGATTGCGCCGGCGGCGCGTTGATCCCTCTCAACGTTTGCGTAGGGTCAAAGGCCCATTCTCGTTGAATCGCTAGGATCCGGAAGTTCCCCTTCCCGGATCATCACGCGATGACACAATCTACGGCGAACCCCGTTCGCCGCCCCCAACTGGTAGCGCCGGCCGGATCGCTGGCGGCGCTGCGCATGGCGCTCCAGCACGGCGCCGACGCGGTCTACCTGGGCCTGCGCGATGCCACCAACGCGCGCAACTTTGGCGGCCTGAACTTCAGCGAAGACGATATCCGCACCGGCGTGGCCGAAGCGCACGCGCGCGGCGCCGAGGTGCTGTTTGCCATCAACACGTTTGCCCAGATGGGGCATGTCGAGCGCTGGCACCACGCCGTGGATGCCGCTGCCGCCCTGGGTGCCGACGCCGTGATCATGGCCGATGCCGGGTTGATCGCCTATGCCGCCAGACGGCACCCGTCGCTGCGCATCCACCTTTCGGTACAGGGTTCCGCCACGCATGCCGACGCCATCGAACTGATGCGCAAACAGTTCGGCATCCGCCGCGTGGTGCTGCCCCGGGTACTGTCCGTGCCCCAGATTGCGCGGCTGGCGAAGCAGACCGACGTCGAACTGGAAGTCTTTGGCTTTGGCAGCCTGTGCGTGATGGCCGAGGGCCGCTGCCTGCTGTCGTCTTACGCCACGGGCGATTCGCCCAACAACAAGGGCGTCTGCTCGCCGGCCCACGCCGTACGTTGGGACGAGCACGACGGCACGATGCACGCGCGGCTGTCGGGCATCCTGATCGACAGCTATGCCCCGGGCGAGCCGGCCGGCTATCCCACGCTGTGCAAGGGCCGGTTCACGGTGGAGGACGAACGCGGCTACGTGCTGGAAGAGCCCACCAGCCTCAATGCGGTCTCGCTGCTACCGTCGCTGATCGATATTGGCATCGCGGCCATCAAGATCGAGGGCCGCCAGCGCAGCCCGCGCTATGTGGCCGATGTGGTGGGCGTGCTGCGCGCCGCCATCGACGACGCCTGCCGCGACCCGAAACGCTTTGTCCCGCGCCAGGACTGGCAGGCCACGCTGGGCCGCCATGCCGAGGGCGACCAGGTGACGCAGGGCGCGTACGACCGACCCTGGCGGTAAATCCATTCTCCCGGGCGGACTGGCACAGCCTGTCCGCGCTCACCGAATACCTGCCCAATTCCGGTTCCAACATGGCAACAACTACCCCACTGAATCCCGAGCCGATCCGCATCGCGCTCGGTCCGCTGTTGTACTACTGGCCGCGCACGGCGGTGCTGGAGTTCTATGCATCGATCGTGGACACCGCCGTCGAGCGTGTCTATCTGGGAGAGGCCGTCTGCACGCGCCGGCACGAGATGCGCCTGGCCGACTGGATCGAGGTGGCGCAGATGCTGCGCGATGCCGGCAAGCAGGTGGTGCTGTCCACGCCGGTGCTGGTGGAGTCGGACAGCGATATCGCGGTGATGCGCCGGGTCTGCGCACAGGAGGACTTTCTCGTGGAGGCCAATGACCTGGGCGCCGTGCATGGCATGGCCGGGCGGCCCTTTATCGGCGGCCCGCACCTGAATGTCTATCACGCGGACACGCTGGCCTGGCTGGCCGGACTGGGCGCGCAGGGATGCGTGGTGCCGGTGGAGATGGATGGCGCGACGATGGCGGCCTTGGCGGCGGCCCGCCCGGCGGGGCTGGCGCTGGAGGCGATGGTCTGGGGGCGCATGCCGCTGGCGTTTTCGGCGCGCTGCTTTACGGCGCGGCATCATCGGCTGCGCAAGGACGCCTGCGAATTCCGCTGCATCGACTATCCCGACGGCCTCGTGGCCAGGACCGCCGAAGGCCAGGATTTCTTTACGCTCAACGGCATCCAGACGCAGTCGGCCACCTGCCTGGACCTGTGCGCGCAAGTGCCGCAGATGGCCGCAGCTGGCATCGAATATGCCCGTATCAGTCCGCATGCCACAGGTACGCTCGAAGCGATTGCCCATCTCGATGCGATCCGGCGCGGAGAACGCGTGGCCTCGCCAGGTACCGTGATGCCGGCCGGTGCGGCACCCAGCAATGGCTACTGGAGCGGCAAGCCGGGCATTCACTGGCTGTCGCAGGAAGGGGCCGCCGCATGACGATACTGAAATCGATGATGACGCGCGTGCATCGGCATATGCCCGCGCCGATGCGCGCCGCACCGCTGGTCGTGGCACTGGAGGCCATGCGTCGCGCAGGCTGGATGGAGCCGCCGGCCGCGCTGGATGGCCGCACGTTTTCGCTGACGGTTGACGATGTGGGGCTGGAGGTGCGCTTCCAGTGTGCCAATGGCCGCTTCCTGCCGGGCCCGTTCGATGGTCAGGAAACCGACCTGACGCTGCACGCGGCGGCGTTGAGCTACCTGCGGCTGATCAGCGGCGATGCCGACACCGATACGCTGTTTTTCCAGCGCCGTCTGTCGATTCGCGGCGACACGGCGCTGGGGCTGGAAGTCAAGTATTGGCTCGATGCAGCGCCGCGGCCCGAGTGGCTGGGCACACTCGCGCAGCGGCTGTCGCTGTTGTTCCCCGAGCCGCGCGGCGCCTGAATCGAATCAGAACTCGGGCATGGCGCCCCCGAAACGGGTGCCGCGCTGCTTGTAGCACTGGCTGGCCTGCAGCACCGCGCACGGCGCGTCGGCCAGCCCGCCCACGGCGTCGAAGCGCGCCAGCGTGTTGTGCAGTTCATTGGCGCTGCGGGCGTGGATCATCGCAAACAGGTTGTACTGCCACGCGGGCAGCCGGCGCGTACGCCGGAAACACATGGTGACGTGCGGCACATGGGCGAGCCGCAGGCCGACCGCATCCACCCGTGCATCGGGCACGTTCCAGACACACATCACATTGTGGGTATAGCCGAAGGGCCGATGCCGCAGGATGGCGCCAAAGCGGCGGATCACGCCCGCGCTGCGCCATCTTGCCAGCCGTGCCAGCGTTTCTGACAGTGCCAGTCCGGTGCGCCGCGCAAGCGCGTGATACGGCTGCGGTGTCAGCGTCAGGCCGGATTCCAGCGCGGCGGCCAGCCGCCAGTCTGCTTCATCGAGATCGGGCCGCACCGGGGTATTCAACACCTGAGATGGCTGCAGCGGCGCGCGGCGCGCGCTGCGGGTCACGCCCAGCGGCAGGCCCAGGTCGGTGCGGTATTCGCGTTCCAGGGGCAGGTCGATGGGCCGCTGGCCGATATCGTTGGCAAGGCGGGCCAGCACGCCATCGAGCGTGGGACGGTCTCGCGCGCCGGCCACGAACCAGAGGTTGTAGCGATGGCCGTCGCGTGCATGGCTCTGGCTGATATCGGGATCGCCATTGATACGCTCGACCACGCGGTCGATGCGTGCCGGCGGTATCGATAACGCGGCCACGGTGCTGGCGCCGATGGTGTTGGGCGCAAAGACGGCGCCGATGCGGCTGATGCGCCCGTTGCCGACGTCGCGGGCCAGCAGGCTGAGCAGGGCGTGCTCCGAAAGATCAAAGGCTTCGCCAGCGGCCTGGTAGGGTCGCGTGTGCAGCGGGAAGTCGTCCTGGATGCGGTTATAGAGGTCGTTTTCGTCGAACATGGCGTCGTACATGGCGAGCGGGGTGTTTTGCTATCGGAACTGTGCGAGAGGGATGCACAGGGTCGATGCGCAGGCGCCATGTATTGCGACGAACCAGAGCACGCCCGCAGCATGCGGGCATGATCGTGAAGTTCGGTCGCGGCCTTGTTGACGGTTATCAAGCAGGATCGAGATGGTACGCCCCGGGTTTGCCCGATGCGCTGCGCTCCATGCGCACGGCCAGCAGGGCGATGCCCAACGCCGCCAACGGGGCGATGGCCGCGATCCACGGCAGGGACTGCAGGCCGGGCCCGTGGTCCACCACCGCGCCACCCAGCCATGCGCCGAGTCCGTTGCCCAGATTGAAGGCCGCGATGTTGAAGCTCGACGCCAGGTTCTGGCCCGCGCCCTGGGCGTGGCGCAGCACGCGCAGCTGCAGCGGCGACACCGTCGAGAAGGCCGCGATGCCCAGTACGCCGACAAAGACCACGACTGCCAGATGGTTGTGCACCGACAGCGTCATGCTCGCCAGCACCACCGTCAGCGCCAGCAGCGCGCCAAGCAGGGCGCCGGTGGGGCGGCGGTCGGCCATGCGTCCGCCGAGGATATTGCCGATGATCATGCCGCCGCCAAACAGCAGCAGGATCGGCGACACCGCGCTTTCGGCAAAGCCCGTGACACGCGTCAGCAGCGGCTGGATATAGGTGATGACGGCAAAAGTGCCAAGCGCCTGCAGCACGGTCATCAGCAGGCCCAGCAGCACCTGCGGGCGGCCGATGGTCTTCAGTTCGTCGACCAGCCGCACGGGAGCGGTGTCGTCACGGCTGGTCTTCACCAGCAGCGCGATCACCGTCAGCGACACCAGCCCGATTGCCGTCATGGCCCAGAACGTGGAGCGCCAGCCAAACTGCAGGCCCAGCCACGCGCCGGCCGGCATGCCGAGCAGCGTCGCCAGCGTCAGCCCGGAGAACATCACCGAAATGGCCGAAGCACGACGGTTGGCCGGCACCAGGCCCGTGGCGACCACGGCGCCCACGCCAAAGAACGTGCCGTGCGTGAGCGACGTCACCACGCGGGCAATCATCAGCGTGGTGTAGTCGGGCGCCAGCGCGCAGGCAGCGTTGCCAACGGTGTAGATGATCATCAGCGCCATCAGCACCGCCTTGCGGGGCATGCGGCGGGTCAGCAGCGTCAGCACGGGCGCGCCGGCAAAGACGCCAAGCGCGTAGCCCGACACCAGCATGCCGGCCGAGGCGATGGTCACGCCGAGGTCGGCCGACACCTGCAGCAGCAGGCCCATGATGACGAACTCCGCGCAACCGATGCCAAATGACCCGGCGGTCAGGGCATACAGGGCCGCGGGCATCCGCGTGCGCGGGCCGGCGTTGGGGGTGGAAGGGGGCGCAGCCATGGCAATTTCTCCAGTGGGAGCCGGCTCAAGGCCGACGGTTGGATGGCAGGAAAGGCCGAAGTGTCGGTCTTTTCCATCTTCTGAAAAACGGGCAATATCCATAATCAGTTTCAAGATTTTGTTGAGAATCATGGATCGCATTGCAGACATCGGACTATTTCTTCGGGTGCTGGACCAGGGGTCGATCAGCGCGGCGGCGCGTAGCCTGGACATCTCGGTGGCGGTGGCCAGCCAGCGCCTGCAGCGGCTGGAGCGCGATCTCGGGGTCCGGTTGCTGCATCGCACCACGCGCCGCCTGCACGCAACGCCGGAAGGCGCGGTGCTGGCCGAGCAGGGGCGGGCGCTGGTGGAAGACCTGGAGGCGCTGTCGGGCTCGTTGCGGCAATCGGGCTCCGGCATCACTGGCACGCTGCGCGTGACCACCTCGGCGTCGTTCGGGCGCCAGTACGTATCGCCTCTGCTGACGGAATTCCTGCGCCGCTATCCCGGGGTCAATGTCAGCGTGCACCTGACCGACCACGTGCTGGATCTGGTCAGCAGCGGCTTCGATCTTGCCATTCGCATCGGATCGCTCGAGGACTCCACGCTGGTGGCCCGCAAGCTGGCGGACAACCAGCGTCTGCTATGCGCATCGCCCGATTACCTGCGCGAGCACGGTTCGCCCAGTACCCCGCAGGACCTGGCCCGGCATCAGTGCCTGGTGTTGGTCGGTGCGCAGGGGCGGTCGGATGTCTGGCGTTTCGACGATGGCAAGGGCGGCGAGATCGCGGTGCGGGTGCGCGGCAGGGTCGAGGCCAATACCGGCGAGCTGCTGGCCGATGCGGCGCTGGCGGGATTCGGGATCGCCATGCATTCCACATGGCATGTCTGTGATGACCTGAGGTCGGGCCGGCTGGTGCAGGTACTGCCTGACCATCCCATTGCCGTCACGGGCATCTACGCGGTGATGCCGCAGCGCCGGCTGGTGCCCCCGCGCGTGCGGGCGTTCGTGGACTTCCTGGCCGAGCACTGGAGCGTGGCGCCGCCCGGCATGCCGGACTTGGGTTCGGCGCGAACCTGACCTAGAGTCCTTTGTTGCGGCCGTGTGTCGGGAAGCGGTTTGCGCGGCGGGGTGGTTGCCTAATTCTTGGGCAGTCCGGTGCGATGCCGCACAGACTGGGCCTCGGCGGGTCGGGATGGCAGGATATCCACAGAAACTGTGGATATCCCCAACGTGGTCCAGCCCACGTCCGCGCGGCCGCTGAAAGGCTATGCTCTGGCACCAACCTCGGTCAACTGTCAGCTTCGCGTCCGCTATGTGCAGGATTCCGCTTGCCGCCGTGCCTGTTGCCGTCGCCCTGGCCTTGCCGCTGGGGGGCTGCGTGTCATATTACCGCGTTCCGTCAGACGTGCCCTATGCCAGCGTACGCCTGATGACCAGTACCGACGACCGGACGACCTTCAACGTGCTGGACCCAGCGAAGTGTCCATCGCCGCGTCCGCAGGTGCTGGCCGGCATGGGCAAGCAGCTGGCATCGATGGGGCGCGACTCGACGCTGGACATGGCCGGTATTCCGCCGGAGCCGCCGTCGCGCACGCGCGAGCGCAAGGTCCTGCCCGGCAAGCGAATTTATGTCGCGGTGACGTCGTACGCCGCGCCGCCGGCCGACGATGCGCGCTGCGCGGCAGGGGTGTCGTTCGTCCCGCAGGTCAGCGGGCAATATGAGATCCGGTATATGCGCGACGACGCCGCCACGCAATGCACGGCGCGCGTGTTGCGGCTGCAGCCGGATGCGGACGGGGGGGCAACGGTGGTGCAGGAGCCTACGCAGCAGGGGTTCAGGGCGCTGAGGCCGGAATACCTGTGCGATGCCGGAGCAGGGGGAGTACCGAAGGCTGGGACGGGGGCAGGAGCGGGGACGCGCTAAGCGGCGCGTCCCGCGAATCCATGCAGGATCAGGCCTGTTCGATCAGGAAGCGCTCGGGGCGCTTGCCCAGCCATGCCGGTGCACGGCCGCGGCCCGACCAGGTCTTGCCGGTCTTCGGGTCGCGATACTTGGGCGGCAGGGCCGACGCCGCCGGCTTGCGTGCCGCACCACTACCGGCCGGACGACCGCGACGGCGTTTCGGGGCGATATCTTCGGCGGTCAGATCATAATCGGCCATCAGTTGGCGAATCTGCTCGATCACGCTGGCCACCTCATTGGCGCGCACTTCGCTGAGCTTTGCTTCCAGTGCTTCTTTTTCAGCCAGCAGTTGCTTGTAAGTTGGCATTTCTGGATCCCCGTTCAGATTGGCGGCGCGTTGCGTACGGCTGCAATGCGATCCGCATAACAAAAATATTACAAGAATTATCCGAAAAAGCACGATTCAAACGCGAATTCAAACGTGAAACGCAACAAAATCGTGACCTGGTTGGCACCATGTCAGCATGCCATCCCGCCTTCTTATCGGATTGTTCCTGATTGCTTTGGCACCGGCTCGGCATTTTGCCAGTGGCGCAGGTCCGCATCCTAACCAGAATCGGTAATCGGAAGCAACCTCGTGGCGCCGAATATTCGTAAATCCGCCGATATGCCGTCCCGAAAAATCGATGGCGATTTTTACCCGGCGAAGGCGGTGGCTTCCATTCGGAATTTGCGCACAATGGACCCGGCAACTTGCATTGTTGTCAGCAATGATATTTTTGTTACGCTTTCGGGGGCGGGATTCCGGAACCTGGTGCCGAATGGCGCTGCCAAATAGCCCCTGTCCAATTGGGACTGACGGCAGGGTTGGGAAACTTGATCCGATATGTCACGCAGGCGGATTCACCGCAGCCTGGATTTTCCCGTCGACGGGATAGCGATGACACGCGCGCCGTGCCATTAAAAAAAGCCCCCGGGGGAAAGTCCCGAGGGCCTGGAAATCCACCGGTTATCCCAGGTGGAGGAGACTTCGCTGGTGCCGCCACGGCAATCGATGGCAATCGATGCCAATCGACCGGCGACGGCACGCTATCGGGTAATCGGGGCGTGGCCGTCTGTTCAGATGGCCCAGCCTCCTGCATAGAAAGCGGCCAGCGCCACTGCAATGGCCACGGTGCCGACATTGAGCTTGCGCCATTCGCCCGCGACGATGCGGCCGATAACCAGCGTGCAGAAGCCGAGCATGATGCCGGTGACGATATTGCAGGTCAGCACGATGAACACGGCGCAGACCAGGCCGGACAGCGAGTCGACCATGTCATCCATGTGAAGGCGCGACACGCTGGACAGCATCAGCAGGCCCACGTACATCAGCGCGGGCGCCGTGGCGTACGACGGCACCAGGCCGGCCAGTGGCGAGAAGAACATCACCGCCAGGAACAGCAGGCCGACGGTGACGGCAGCCAGGCCGGTGCGCGCGCCAGCGGCCACGCCAACGGTGGATTCGATATAGGCCGCAGCCGGTGCGCCGCCAAAGCATGCCGAGAAGATCGAGCTGACCGAGTCGGCCGTCAGTGCGCGGCCGCCGTTGTGAATGCGGCCGGTGGCGTCGAGCTGGTTGGCCTGGCCGGCCACGGCGCGGATCGTGCCGGTGGCATCGAAGACCGCGGTCATCACCAGTGCCAGCACGCTGGGCAGCACGGCGGCCGACAGCGCGCCGCGAATGTCCATGGTGCCGATCAGAGACGCGTGCCCCGGTGCGGACAGCGACGGCAGCGCGAACACGCCGGTGTACTTCACCGCCGGGTCGAACAACAGGCCCAGCGCGGAGATCGCGACGATCACCAGCAGGATGCCGCCCGGCACGCGGCGGCGCTCCAGCCCGAAGATCGCGGCCAGGCCCAGCACGGACATCATCACCGGGAACGCCGTGATGTGGCCCAGCGCCACCGGCAGTCCGGGGCCGGGGTTCTTCACTACCAGGCCCACGTCATTGGATGCGATCAGCAACAGGAACAGGCCGATGCCGATACCCGCGCCGTGTGCCACGCCAGCAGGCAGGTTGCGCAGGATCCACGAGCGCACGCCGGTCACCGAGATGGCCGTGAACACCACGCCCATCAGGAATACCGCACCAAGCGCCACGGCGGGCGACAGCTTCTGGCCCAGCACCAGGCCGAAGGCCATGAAGGCCGTCAGCGAAATGGCGCAGCCGATGGCAATCGGCAGCCTGGCCCACAGGCCCATCAGCAGCGAGCCGAATGCCGTGGTCAGGCAGACGGCCACGAACACGGCACTGGTGTCGAAGCCTGCCTTGCCCAGCATCCCGGGCACGACGAACACGGCATAGACCATCGCCATGAAGGTGGTCACGCCAGCCAGCACCTCGCGGCGCTGCGTGCTGCCGCGTGAACTGATCTCGAAATACTGGTCGAGCTTGCCGCTGGCCTGCGGCGGCGCAGCGTCCACGTCCGTTACGGACGGATACGGCTGTTCGATCATGGTCTGTCTCCTTGCAGGGGCGCTGCGCGCGTCCGCGTACGGATCGGGCGTCAGCCTCGTCTCACGTGGTTCCGGGTGTGCGAGGGCGGAGTTCCCGTTGGCATCGGCAAGGGGTGCGGGTGTCTCGTTCCTCGGTGTCCGGCCACTCGGGCCGGGTGCCGGTCCACTGCCTCTGACGGGCGGGATCCGGCGAGGCTCAAAGGTAGGCGAGCCATCCGCCATGTTCATCATTGGTGCGACATGCGGAACATGCCGTCGACCGAATAACCACGGCTGGCCGGTGCCTGGAACGGCTCAGGGATTTCCCTCAATGGCCTGCCGGCACACTGTATCGGCGCTGAAGTGCAGTCACGGAGGCCACCGATGCGTCACAACGGGGGCCGGTGGCGCATGTCAGGCTAAAGGTCACGGCTGGGGCGCCGATAGCCCCTTGGCAACACCCATATCCACACATACCGAGCCGAAGCGGAGCCAGAGCATGACCAGCGCGATGAGAGACATCGACGAGCGCACCAACCTGACCAACAACAACCAGTTCGAGTTGCTGTTGTTCCGACTTGGCGATGCGACGCATAGCGGACAGTCCGAACTGTTCGGCATCAACGTTTTCAAGGTCCGGGAAATCCTGGTCATGCCGCCGGTCACCACGGTGGTGGGGGCCGAGCCGTCGATCCTGGGCATGGCCGACATCCGCGGCCAGGTGATTCCGGTCATCGACCTGCCGCGCCTGCTGGAATGCTCGCCGAAGTCGGGCCTGAACATCATGCTGGTGACCGAGTATGCACGTTCGACCCAGGGCTTTGCGGTCGAGGCCGTCGAAGAGATCGTACGACTGGACTGGAGCCAGGTGATCTCGGCCGAGAACAGCGTCAAGGGCGGGCTGGTGACCAGCATCGCCAAGCTCGATGTCGGCGGCGACAACCCGCGCCTGGTGCAGGTGCTGGATGTCGAGCAGATCCTGCGCGACGTACTGCCGACCCGCCAGCCGGACGTCGACCCCGCCACGGTGGGCCCGCAACTGAACCTGCGCCCGGGCAGCAAGATTCTGTGCGCCGACGACTCGGCGCTGGCGCGCGGCCTGATCGAAAACGGCCTGAAGGCGATGGGCGTGCAGGTGGTGATGACCAAGACCGGGCAGGAAGCCTGGGAGATGCTGGGGCAGATCGCCGAACTGACGGCCAGCCAGGGCCGGCCGATCCGCGACGAAGTGGCGCTGGTGCTGACCGACCTGGAAATGCCCGAGATGGACGGCTTCACGCTGACGCGCAAGATCAAGGCCGATGCACGGCTGAAGTCGCTGCCGGTGATCATCCACTCGTCGCTGTCGGGCGAGGCCAGCGAGGAACACGTCCGCAAGGTGGGCGCAGACGCCTACGTGTCGAAATTCCTGGCAAAGGACCTGGCCGATACGATCCGCGGCGTGCTGGCGCGGCATCCGTAACGCGCGTTGGCGCCGCTGGATATCCCCTCTCCCGCGAAACGGCAGAGGGGCCAGGGAAGCGGGCGCAGCAATTCGAATTGCAACCGGCCGCATCTTGAGCGGCCATCCCTTCTGCCCCGACCCCTCTCCCACAAGTGGGCGAGGGGATTCTCTTTTTCACGTCCTGCAGCGCCCTGCATAAATCGTCGCCGAAGGCAATAAATCCCCCGCACCGGCATTTGCCCAAAAAAAAGGCAGTCCAGCTCCCCTCAATGCTGGCGCGGGTTTGCGGGCTGTCAAGAGGGCGATTATCCACGCAACCTGTGGATAGTTCCACAGGCCAGATGGACTAACTCAAACAGGTATACCGCACCGGGCACTCATCCTGATGAGTGACTCCGGACTGATTTACTTCGGTTGCGCCACCGTACGCAGATACGGCTTCAGCGTCTTGAATCCGTCCGGATATTTTTTCTTCGCATCTTCATCGGAAACCGATGTGGGGATAATCACGTCGTCGCCGGGTTTCCAGTTCACGGGCGTGGCGACCGTGTGCTTGGCGTTGAGCTGCAGCGAATCGAGCAGGCGCAGTACCTCGTCGAAATTGCGGCCGGCGCTCATGGGATAGACCAGCATGGCCTTGATCTTCTTGTCGGGGCCGATCCAGAACACCGAGCGGATCGTGGCGTTGTCCACGGCGGTGCGAGGGCCGCCGCCGCTGGCCTCGGGGTGGATCATGTCGTAGAGCTTGGCTACCGCCAGGTCGTGGTCGCCGATCATCGGGTAGTTCACCGCGGTGCCCTGCGTTTCCTCGATGTCCTTGGCCCAGCGCGAATGGTCGCCCACGGGGTCGATCGACAGGCCGATGATCTTGGTATTGCGCTTGTCGAACTCGGGCTTCAGCTTGGCCATGTAGCCCAGTTCGGTGGTGCAGACCGGCGTGAAATCCTTCGGATGCGAGAACAGGATGGCCCAGCTGTCGCCGATCCATTCGTGGAAGTTGATCTTGCCCTCGGTGGTCTCTGCGGTGAAATCCGGGGCGGTCTCGCCAATGCGGATGGCCATGGTCTGGCTCCTTCAGGGTGGAATGCAGTGATGGATGGGAGGTCCGGCACGCGCGGTAGCCGTCGCGCCGGGGCTATCCAGTATAGGAACAGCCGGTGACGAATGCGCTCCTGCCGATGGCGGAAGCTTGCCCGGTATCGCGTGCGTCACTCCCTAGTCCGGGCGCTCCAGGTCGGCGATGACCGCCCGCAGGAAGCGCGCCGCCTCGCCGCCGGTGACCACGCGATGGTCGAACGTCAGCGACAGCGGCATCACGCGATGCACGGCGGGGAGCCCCCCGGCGGCCACCACTTCGTCACGGATGCGGCCGGCGCCCAGGATGGCTACCGTGGGCGGCACCACGATCGGTGCTGCATAGCGGCCGGCAATCATGCCGAAGTTCGACAGCGTGATGGTATTGCCGCGCATTTCCTCGGGGGCGATGGTACGCGCCTTGATGTCGGCCCGCATGCGGTCCAGCCCGTTGCGCAGGTCGGCCGCATCGCGCTTGCCCACGTTGCGCAGCACCGGCACGAACAGCCCTTCGGGCAGGTCCGCCGCGATGCCCACGTCGATGCGTTCCAGCAGGTGACGGCGGCCGGTGCGGCCTTCGTACCAGGCATTCAGCGCGGGCTCGGCCCGTACCCCGGCCACCAGTGCCCGTACCAGGCGGATCGTGATGTCATGCCCGCTGGCCGTGGTGCCCACGGTTTGCCAGGCGTGCAGGTCGGCGTCGTCCATGACCGTGGCCGCCGCAACCTCGCTTTGCGCCCGGGCCATGTTCTGGGCCATGGCACGCCGCACGCCGCGCACCACTTCGGCGGGGCCGATCTCCGCCAGCGTCGTGGCCACCCGCTGCACGTCGGTGGCGGTGATCACGCCGTCGCGGCCCGACGGCGTCACCATGGCAAGGTCCACCGACAGCTTGCGCGCCAGCGCGCGCACCGCGGGCGTGGCCTTGAGGCCATGGCCGCCCTGGATGCCGGTGGCCCCCACGCGCGTCTCGCCTTCGCGCACCACGTGGGTGCCCACCTTGACGTTGCCGACCACGGTGCCCGCATCGTCGGCCGCGCCGGCGCCCTCGAAGCCCACCAGCGGGGCGCCCAGGTGGACGATGTCTCCGGGCTGCGCGAACAGCTTCGACACCTGCCCGCCGAACGGCGACGGGATTTCGACGATGGCCTTGGCGGTTTCCACCGACAGCAGCGGCTGGTCGGCCTGGATGGTATCGCCGGGTTTCACGTGCCACGTCACGATCTCGGCTTCCTGCAGGCCTTCGCCCAGGTCGGGCAGCTTGAAGATCCGCATCGTTGTCTCCTGGTTGGCTGTGCCTAGCCGGCGTCGAGCGCGCGCCGCGCCGCATCCACGATCTGCGCCACCGACGGCAGGTAGCTGTGCTCCAGCCGTGCCAGCGGCACCACGGTGTCGTAGCCGGTCACGCGCTGCACCGGCGCGCTGAGCGAATAGAGCCCGGCATCGGCCAGGTTCGCGGCGATCTCGGCCCCGACACCGGCCGTGCGCGGGGCCTCGTGCACGATCACGCAGCGGCCGCTCTGTGCCACCGATTCCAGGATGGTCTCCATGTCCAGCGGCTTGAGCGTGGCGACGTCGATCACGGCCGCGGAGATGCCATCGTCGGCCAGCTGGTCGGCGGCGGCCAGGGTTTCCTGCACCATGGCGCCCCAGCTGACCAATGTGATATCTGTGCCGTCGCGCAGCGTGAAGCAGGCATCGAGCGGCAGCGCCTCGCCGGTGTCCTCCACCTCCTGCCGGAACAGGCGATAGAGCCGGGTTGGCTCGAAGAAGATCACGGGATCGGGGTCGCGGATGGCGGCCAGCAGCAGGCCATAGGCGCGGGCCGGCGACGATGGCATGACCACGCGCAGCCCCGGAATATGCGCGAACAGCGCCTCGGGGCTTTCGGAATGGTGCTCGGGCGCGTGGATGCCGGCGCCGCTGGGCGCGCGTACCACCAGCGGGCAGCTGAGCCGGCCGCGGGTGCGATGCCGCAGGTGCCCGGCGTGGTTCAGGATGTTGTCGATGGCCGGATAGATAAAGCCCGCGAACTGGATCTCGGCCACCGGCTTGAGCCCCATCGCCGCCATGCCGATGGCCGCGCCGACGATGCCGCCCTCGGCCAGCGGCGTGTCGACGACGCGCGCCTCGCCAAAGCGCTGCTGCAGGCCGACCGTCGAGCGGAACACGCCGCCGTTGACGCCGATGTCCTCGCCCAGCAGCACCACGTCGGGGTCGTGCTCCAGCGCGTGGGCCAGCGCCAGGTTGACCGCCTCCACCATATGCAGTTCAGCCATGATCCGTCTCCCGGTGCGGTGCGGCGTAGCGTTGCGCGGTGTCGAGCTGGTCGGCCATCGCTGCCGGCAGCGTCTCGTAGAGGCAATCGAACATGGCCGAGACATCGGGGTGGGGCAGCTGCAGGTAGGCCTCGACGGCGGCGCCCACGGCCTGCTGGCATTCGCGGATCAGCGCTTCCTCGTGCCCGGCATCCCAGGCGCCCACGCTTGCCAGGTAGTCGCGCAACCGTTTGACGGGCTCGTGCTGCCAGGCCTCCTTGACCGTGGCGTCGTCTCTATAGCGCGACGCATCGTCGGCCGTGGTGTGGTCGCCCAGCCGGTAGGTTACGGCCTCGATCAGCGCCGGGCCGGCGCCGTCGCGCGCCCGTTCGATGGCGTCGCCCACGCGCACGCGCACGGCAATCACGTCGTTGCCATCCACCTGCTCGCCGGGAATGCCGGCTGCGATGGCCTTCTGCGCCAGCGTGGCGGCCGCCGTCTGCCTGGCGCGTGGCATCGAGATGGCCCACTGGTTGTTGTTGATGACGATCACCAGCGGCGCCTGCCATGCGCCGGCCATGTTCATGCCTTCGTAGAACGCCCCGTTGGACGTGCCGCCGTCACCGATGATGCATACCGCCACGCGCGGCTGCCGGCGCAGCTTGAATGCATAGGCCACGCCGGCCGCATGGCCGACCTGCGTGCCGATGGGCACGCAATTGCCGAAGTCGTGCGGCACTGCCGCAAATCCGCTGCCCCGTTCGTCGCCACCCCAGTACAGCAGGCTCTCCGTCATCGTGACGCCGCGCACAAACTGCGCGGCGTGATCGCGATAGGACGGTATCAGTACGTCATCGGGCCGCATGGCCGTGGCAACCCCCACGCCGATGGCCTCCTGGCCCAGCGCCGACGCAAACGTGCCGATCTGGCCCGTACGCTGCATGGCGACGGCCTTGAGGTCGAACTGCCGGGTGAGCACCATGGCGCGATACAGCGGCAGCAGGGCGGCCGGGTCGCGGGCGAAGGCGGGAAGGTCCGGGGCGGGCGTGCCCTCGGGGGAGAGGTAGCGGGTAAAGCCGATGTCAAAGCGCGCAACAGTGCCCATGTGGTGGTCCCCTTGTGGTTCGCTGTGTCCTGTGCGGCGCAGCATCTTGTGGACGCTGCTGCCTTCGACTATAGGGCACGGAACAGGGGTTGGGGCGTGCGGTGGCGCACGGCGTCAAGCTTGACAGTTGTCTCGCGCTCTCCCGCGGAAAGGGCGCGGGGAAAAGCTCCCCCTTCAACTTACGCCGGCTTCCACACCGGCGATGCGGCCACGGTGACCTTGCGCGGCAGGATGGCCTGGCTGGCGAACGCATCGGCGATGCGCTGCTGTTCGTCGAGCGCGGCGGCGTCCACGGGCTGCACCTGGTAGGTGCGGCGTGCGTTGGCGGCTTCGACGGTGGCGGCGTCAAGGCCGATCAGCGGCGCATGCCATGCGGCGGCCTCGGCGGGGTTGGCCTTGACCCATTCGCCCGCGCGCCGCAGTTCGGCATAGACCGTCGCCAGCACGTCGGGCCGGCGCTTGGCATACGGGGTGGCGGCCAGGTAGAAGCGCCGGTAGCTCGACAGTTTCGCACCGTCGCGCAGGATGCGCGCATTGGCCTGGCGCTGCACCGCTGCCAGGAACGGGTCCCAGATCACCCAGGCGGCCACGCTGCCGCGCTCGAACGCCGCGCGGGCATCGGCCGGTGTCAGGTACGCGGGTTCGATGTCGCGCATCGACAAGCCCGCTTCGTTCAGTGCTTCCAGCAGCAGGTAGTGCGCACCGGCACCCTTCGAGAACGCCACGCGCTGGCCCTTGAGCTGCGCGACCGAGCGGATCGACGAATCGTGCCGTACCACGATGGCCTGTGCGGTGGGCGACGGCGATTCGATGGCGTAGTACGTCATGCTGGCGCCGGCCGCCAGCGCGAACGGCGGCACGGCATCGGCCACGTCGGCGGTGAGGTCGAGGTTGCCGACGTTGAGCGATTCCAGCAGCGGCAGCCCCGACGTGAATTCGTGCCATTGCACGCCGACCTTGCGCGGCGCCAGCGCCTGCTCCAGTACCTGCCGCGACTTCAGCCAGATCATCAGCGTCGACGACTTCTGGTAGCCGATGCGCAGCGTCTCGGGCGTGTCGGCGGCCAGCGCTGCGGTTGTCGTGATGGCAGGCGCGACGGCGGCGCCCAGGCTGGCCATGCCGCCCAGCACGATGCGCCGGCGGGTGGTGTTGGGGGATGACATTGCGGCTTCCTTCGAAAGAACCAATCTGTCAGCGTAAGGAACCCGGCACGGCACGGGAACGAAGGAAAGTGCGCTTGCTTATGCGGAAGCTGCGCCACGGCACCCATATGCGCTGGCCGTATAACGGCGCGCGATTTGATTCGTTGTGTGCGGCTTCGAGGCTCCCTAGAGTGCAAGGCTTGTGCTTCCCCCAAGGCCATGAATTGCCATGACGATTGCCGCCGTAGATACCGCGCAGGATTTCGAGATCCGACCGCTGGATGCCGCACTCGGTGCGGAAGTGATCGGGCTCGATCTCGATCAGCCACTGTCCGCCGAAGACTTCCGGCGCATCCACCGCGCCCACCTGGATCACCACGTAGTGGTGTTCCGCGACCAACGCATCACACCGGCCCAGCAGATTGCGTTCAGCCGCCGCTTTGGCCCGCTGCAGATCCACGTGCTGCACCAGTTCCAGCTGGCCGACCACCCTGAAATCCTGATCGTGTCCAACGTGCTGAAGGACGGCAAGCCGATCGGGCTTGGCGACGCGGGCCATTTCTGGCACTCGGACCTGTCGTACAAGGAAACGCCGAGCCTGGGATCGCTGCTCCATGCCATCGATCTGCCGGCCGAAGGCGGCGACACGCTCTTTGCCAACATGCACGCCGCATACGATGGACTGCCGGCGGCGCTGAAGCAGAAGATCGAAGGGCTGACCGCCGAGCACACCTACCTGGCGCGCTACGCCGAACTGCAGAAGCGCAGCCCTTGGCGGCCGAACCTGACGCCGGAGCAGATCGCGCAGGTCAAGCCCGTGGTGCATCCGGTGGTGCGCACCCATCCGGAAACCGGTCGCCGCGCGCTGTTCGTCAGCGAGCATTTCACGACGAAGATCGTCGGCCTGCCCGACGACGAAAGCCGTGCGCTGCTCGACGCGCTGTTCGCGCACAGCGTGCAGCCCGAGTACGTCTATCGCCACCAGTGGCGCCAGCACGACCTGGTGTTCTGGGACAACCGCTCGCTGCTGCATCTGGCGGCCGGCACGCCCGACCATCTGCGCCGCGTGATGTTTCGCACCACGATCGAAGGCGATACGCCGTTCTAAGTCTGTTCCCAATTCAATTCCAGCGTCCCCGGAGTCTTTTGCATGTCAGTCCGCAAGTCAGTTCTATCGTTTGCCACCCCCTTTGCACGCCGAGCCTCGCTGGCCGTCCTGACGGCCGGTCTGGCGCTGACCGGCACCGCGCACGCGGAGGGCAAAATCCGCATTGCCGAGCAGTTTGGCGTGGTCTACCTGCTGTTGAACGTGGCGCGTGACCAGCAGCTGATCGAGAAACACGGCAAGCAGCAGGGCGTTGACGTCAAGGTGGAATGGACGCAGCTGTCGGGCGGATCGGCGGTCAACGACGCGCTGCTGTCCGGTGCCATCGATATCGCCGGTGCTGGCGTGGGCCCGTTGCTGACGCTATGGGACCGCACGCACGGCCGCCAGAACGTGAAGGGCGTGGCATCGCTGGGCAACTTCCCGTACTACCTGGTCTCGAACAATCCCAAGGTGAAGTCGATTGCCGATTTCTCGGACAAGGACCGCATTGCGCTGCCGGCGGTGACCGTGTCGGTGCAGTCGCGCGTGCTGCAGTTTGCGGCGGCCAGGCAGTGGGGCGACAAGGAATTCAACCGGCTCGACAAATGGACCGTGGCCGTGCCGCACCCCGACGCCGCCGCGGCGATCATCGCGGGCGGCACCGAGATCACCGGGCACTTTGGCAACCCGCCGTTCCAGGAGCAGGAACTGGCCGGCAACCCGAATGCGCGCATCGTGCTGAACTCGTATGACGTGCTCGGCGGCCCAAGCTCGGCCACGGTGCTGTACGCCACCGAGAAATTCCGCAACGAGAACCCGAAGACCTATCGCGCGTTTGTCGATGCGCTGGCCGAGGCCGCCGCATTCGCGACCAGGGACCCCGAAGCCGCCGCCGACCTCTACATCCGCGTGAACAAGGCGAAAATTGATCGCGCGCTGCTGGTGAAGATCCTCAGGAACCCGCAGGTGCAGTTCAAGGTCACGCCGCAGAACACCTATCCACTGGCCGATTTCATGCATCGCGTGGGCGCCATCAAGAACCGCCCGGCATCCTGGCAGGACTACTTCTTCCAGGACCCGGCCACCGCGCAGGGGAGCTGACATGGCTGACGGCAATCACGGCAATCACGTCAATCCGCACCTGCGCGTGGTACCTCATCCGCAGCCGCTGCTGCAGGTGGATGGCGTATCGCTCGAATACCGTACGCCCACGCGCGTGGTGCGCGCCACGCACCGCGTGAGCTTCGATGTGCATGCGTCGGATCGTTTCGTGCTGCTGGGGCCGTCCGGCTGCGGCAAGTCGACGCTGCTCAAGGCCGTGGCCGGCTTTGTGCCGCCGGCCGAGGGCGAGATCCGGCTTGAAGGCCAGCGCGTGCAGGCGCCGGGCCCTGACCGCATCGTCGTGTTCCAGGAGTTCGATCAGCTGCCGCCGTGGAAGACCGTCAGGCAGAACGTGATGTTTCCGCTGCGCCAGGCACGTGGCCTGTCGAAGGCGGAGGCCAGCGACGTCGCCATGCATTTTCTGGACAAGGTTGGCCTGGCGGGCTTTGCCGATGCCTATCCGCATACGCTGTCCGGCGGCATGAAGCAGCGCGTGGCCATTGCCCGTGCGCTGGCAACCCGGCCCAAGGTGCTGCTGATGGACGAGCCGTTTGCCGCGCTGGACGCGCTCACGCGGCGGCGCATGCAGGAAGAACTGCTGGCGCTGTGGGACGAAGCCGCGTTCACGCTGCTGTTCGTGACCCATTCGATCGAAGAGGCGCTGGTCGTGGGCAGCCGCATCCTGCTGCTGTCGCCGCATCCGGGCCGCGTGCGCGCCGAGCTGAACAGCCACCAGTTCTCGCTCGCCAGCCAGGGCAGCGCGGAATTCCAGCAGGCGGCGCAGCGAATCCACGCCATGCTGTTCGATACACCGGCCGAGCCTGGCACCACGCCGGACCATGCCCGCCACGCCGCCACGCACTGAACGCCCCCACCGCCTGAACCATGTCGACAATCCTTCCGCCCCTGCGCCCCGAATACGAGCGCGTACTCGAACCCTTTACGGCCGTGCCGCTGTCCCGTGCGCTGCCGTGGTACCGGCAACTGTGGCAGCAGGGCTGGCTGCGCAAGGCTGCGATCCTGCTGGTGCTGGCCGTGGCCTGGGAAATCGTTGCCCGCGTGCAGGACAACGATCTGTTGCTGCCGACCTTCCTGTCCACCGCGCGCGCCTTCGTGGAGGCCATTGCCAGTGGCGAACTGCCCGGCAAGGCCGTGGTGTCGCTGTCGATCCTGCTGCAGGGCTACGCGGCCGGCATCGTGCTGGCATTTGTGCTGACCACGGTGGCGGTGTCGACGCGCATCGGTCGCGATCTGCTCGATACGCTGACGGCGATGTTCAACCCGCTGCCGGCCATCGCGCTGCTGCCGCTGGCCTTGCTGTGGTTTGGCCTGGGCACCGGAAGCCTGGTGTTCGTGCTGGTCCATTCGGTACTGTGGCCGCTGGCCCTGAACACCTATGCAGGCTTTCGCGGCGTGCCCGAAACGCTGCGCATGGCGGGCCGCAACTATGGGCTGCGAGGCCTGCGCTATGTGGTGCTGATCCTGGTGCCGGCGGCGCTGCCGGCCATCCTGTCGGGTCTCAAGATCGGCTGGGCGTTTGCCTGGCGCACGCTGATCGCGGCCGAGCTGGTGTTTGGCGCGTCGTCGGGCAAGGGCGGACTGGGCTGGTACATTTTCCAGAACCGCAACGAGCTTTATACCGACCGCGTCTTCGCCGGGCTGGCGACGGTGATCCTGATCGGGCTGGCAGTGGAGGGGCTGGTGTTCACCACGCTGGAACGCCTGACGGTGCGCCGCTGGGGCCTGCAGCACTGACGCGGCCCCCGGGGCCGGGGTGCGCGGCGGCAGGACTTGTCGATGTCACGCCGCCGGCGTATCGTGCGGGGTCATGACGACAATCCATCATGCCGCGGCCCAGGGCTTCTCGACCCAGGCCGATACCTACGCCCGCGGGCGTCCCGACTATCCCGCCGAACTTGGCACCTGGTTGCGCGACACGCCAGGGCTGGCGCCCGGCAAAACCGTGGTTGACCTGGGCGCCGGCACGGGCAAGTTCACGCGCCTGCTGCTGCCTACCGGCGCCAGCGTGATCGCCGTGGAGCCGGTCGACGCGATGCGCGCCCAGCTTTCGGCCAGGCTGCCGGAGGTGCGTGCCGTACAGGGCAGCGCGGAGTCGATGCCGTTGCCCGACGCCAGCGTGGACGCCGTGGTCTGCGCGCAGGCGTTTCACTGGTTTGCCAATCCCGCCGCGATGCGGGAAATCGCCCGCGTGCTGAAACCGGGCGGGCGTCTTGGCCTGATCTGGAATGTGCGCGACGAATCGGTAGGCTGGGTTGCCAGGCTGACCGAGATCATGACGCCCTACGAGGGCGATGCGCCACGCTTCTACAAGGGCGACTGGAAGAAGGTCTTCCCGGCCGATGGCTTCGGCCCGCTTGGCCTGGCGCGCTTTCCCTATACACATACCGGCGCGCCGGAGCAGGTGATTGTCGACCGCGTGATGTCGGTCAGCTTTATCGCGTCGCTGCCGCAGTCCGAGCAGGATGCCGTGCGTGCGCGCCTGCACGCGGTGATCGACGCCGATCCGGCGCTGCGCGGCCACGGCGAGGTGTCGTTCCCCTACAGCACCGAGGCGTATTGCTGCGAACGGCTGTAATCAGGTGGCCGGCGCCAGCTGGTCGCGATACCGCGCGGCCAGCAGCTGGCTCAGTACCAGCGCCAGCACCGCGCTCACCGCGGCAAACAGGTAGACGGCCGGATAGTCGCCTTGCGCGGCGATAAAGCCGGCCACCGGGCCGGTCAGGCCCAGCGCGAAATCAAGGAACAGGGCGTAGGCGCCCAGCGCCGAGCCGCGATTGGTGGCCGGCACGCGCTTGACCGCTTCCATGCCCAGCGCCGGAAACACCAGCGAGAAGCCAAAACCGACCACGGCGGCACCCGCCAGGGCCTGCCACGGGGCGTGGGCCATCCAGATAATGCCCAGGCCGGCGGCCTCCACGGCAAACGACACCAGTGCCACGGCGTAGCCGCCAAATCGCGAGATGGCATCGGCCATCACCAGGCGCGTCAGCACGAAGCAGGTGCCCAGTGCCGTCAGCGCCAGCGCGGCGTGATCCCAGCCCTTGCTGTTGTAGTAGAGCGTGATGAACGCCGTGATCACCCCAAAGCCGACCGAGCCCAGTGCCAGGCACAGGCCGAACGGCGTCATGGCGCGGAAGACGCTGCGGAACGGCAGGCGGTCGCCCTTGAGCACCGGCACCGGCGGGCGGCGGCGTGCCAGCAGCAGCGACGCGCCGGCAATCAGCGTGGTGACCACGCCGATCGTGCCCAGGCCGCCCCATTTGGCCAGCACTACGCCAACCGGCGCGCCCACGGCCAGTGCGCCGTAGGTGGTGATGCCATTCCACGAGATGACCTTGGCGGTATGGTGCGCCCCGGCGCTGCCGATACCCCAGGCGATGGTGCCCGTCGTGACCAGGCTTTCGCCTGCACCCAGCATCAGGCGTCCCGCCAGCAGCCACGCCAGGCCGATCCAGTCGCTGCCGGCGAACAGCGAGGCCACCAGCGTCAGCACACCGCTGCCCGTGACCAGTGCCAGCCCGGTCAGCACCGAGCGCTTCGGGCCTTGCGTATCGCACAGCGTGCCGGCCCAGGGACGGCTCATCAGGGTTGCCAGGTACTGGATGCTGACCGCCAGGCCAGCCAGCACGGCGCTGTAGCCCAGGTCGCCGTGGACAAAACCCGGCACCACGGCAATCGGCAGGCCCACCGCCAGATAGGCGATGAAGTTGAAAAAAACGATGGCAAGGATACGGCGGGTCACATTGTCGGTGGCGGATTCGCCATGCGGTGGTGTGACCGAGGAATGGCTCGGGGCAGACATGGGTGATTCAGGAGGCGCGGGTTGGCCGGGCGTGGATCGCCTGGTACGACGACCTAGGGAAAACCCGGAAGGCGCCATCATACCGGCATTGCCGCAATCGTGTCGGGCACCGGTGCGCCGCCGTGGTCGCATTGACAACACCTGGGCCGTTCTATACGGTGGACCCCCGTTCCAATTGGCCGTCCCGCCCGCCCGACCATGCCACGCAAAGCCGCCCAGCTCTCCGAAGCCGACAAGAACGCCGCCGATGGTGGTGCGATTGCCGTCGACCGGGCGCTGTTCGTGCTGTCGGTGTTCCGCGAAGGCGACACGTCGCTGGGCCTGGCCGAACTGGCCCAGCGCAGCGGCCTGTACAAGAGCACGCTGCTGCGGCTGCTGGCCTCGCTGGAACATGCCCGGCTGATCCAGCGGCTGCCCGACGGCCGCTACGCGCTGGGCTCGGAAGTGGCCCGGCTTAACGCGGTCTATGCGGCTTCGTTCTCGCTGGAGCAGGTCGTGCTGCCGGCGCTGCGCGAACTGGTGCGCGTGACGCGGGAATCGGCCGCGTTCCACGTCGAGCAGGGCGAGCATCGCCTGTGCCTGTATCGCGTGGATTCGCCGCAGCCGGTGCGCGACCATATCCGCGCCGGCGATCTGCTGCCGCGCAACCGGGGCTCGGGCGGACGCGTGCTGCGCGCCTTTGCCGGGGCACGCGGCGAGATCTACCAGCGGATTCGCGACGAAGGCGTGATTGCGATGGTGGGCGACCGCAGCCCCGATATCGCCGGCGTGTCGTCGCCGGTATTCGGCCCCGGTGGCGAACTGAAGGGGGCGCTGACGCTGACCTGCCCGACGCCTCGCTTCAGCGAGGCTTTCCGCGATCAGGTGCTGGACGCCGCCCGCGCGTTGACGCTGGCGCTGGGCGGCACGTTCCCGGACGTCAGGCCGGCTGGCGCCGGGTCGCTGACGGCCACCCCCCCGCAGGACGACTGAACATTCCGCGTGGCGGATTTCCGCGCTTTGCAAACCATTGCAAGAATGAGGCGAGTACCCGGCTTGCCGGGGGTGCCGCCATGGCTGGCGCGCGGGCTATGATGCGTCCTTTCGCCGCTTCTTCCCGTATCTTCCGGCGGCGTTTCCGTCCACCGTTCTTCACGTCGGGTCGCCCAGTCAGGGTTAACGTGGATAACGGCAGCCGCCCCCGGTAGCTTTAAGAGGAAACCGATTCCCGTGCACCTGGCTCAGCAGACGATTCTGGTCGTCATGATGGTGGTTTTCTCCAGCACGCTGGTCATGGCGGCAGGGCTGGTGCTTGCGCTGCGCGCCAGCGAGGCGGGGCGCCTCTGGGCCGTGGGGCATGTGGTGGCGTCCGGTGCCGGCCTGGTGGTGGCCGCCAGCACCGCTGGCGATTCGCTGCAGCTCTCCGCGCTGGGTGCCGGCGCCTACCTGATCGGCCGGCTGACCATCTATCGCGGTGTGCGCGTGTATTACGGGCTGGCCGATCGGGCGCTGCCGTTGCGCGTGATCGGACTGGCCACGCTGGTACTGCTGGTGCTGATGTCCGGTCTGTCCGACGGGCGGCTGCTGCTGCATGGCCTGGCGTACGGCATGCTCGCCGTGATCTCGTTCAGCACCATCGTCACGATGCTGCGCAGCCGGCGCGGCCGTACCAGCATCGGCGGGCCGCTGGTGCTGGCATCCCATCTCGTTCTGCTTGGATCCCAGGTGGCGGCGCTCAGCTACGGCGCCGCGTTCAAGGGACTGGCAATCACGCCGTTCTTCCTGCAGACCAGCGCGTCGGTCTGGCCGCTGGCGCCGCTGGTAGCCGTGCTGCTGGGCCTGTTCGGCTTCAGCCTGATGGCGATGGAACAGATCATCGCCCGCAACGAAAGCGGCGCGCGCCTCGATGCACTGACCGGCCTGCTGAACCGCGGGGCGCTGGACATGACCGCCATGGGCCTGGTGGCGCGCTGGCAGCGCGACGGCGATCCGCTGTCGTGCCTGGTGATCGACGTCGACCATTTCAAGCGTGTCAACGACCGGCACGGCCACCATGCCGGCGACCAGGTGCTGCGCGACATCGCCACAGCACTCGACAACTCGCGGCGCGCGTCGGATATTGCCGCGCGCTACGGCGGCGAGGAATTCTGCATCCTTTGCCCCCATACCGACGAACACCAGGCCACGGCGCTTGCCAACCGTATCCTGCGCAAGGTCAGGGCGATTGCCCTGCCCGATGGCGACGGCCCCGGTTGCGGCCACGCCAGCGTCAGCATCGGCGTGGCGCAGCTGCACGCCGGGCCATCGAGCCGCGACGGCCTCTGGCGCAACCTGTTCGCCGAAGCGGATCGCGCGCTCTACATGGCAAAGACGCGCGGCCGCGACCAGTTCGTGCTGGGCTCGAGCATGCGGCCCGACGAAGACGCCGAGCCCGCCGTCCAGGCCGAGCAGGACTGCGTCACTGCGGCCTGATTACCCGCTGATCACGGGCCCGGCCTTCCTCCGCCGACCGGCTTCCCGGGGCGAGGCACTCAAGCGCAAGCGCAAGCAATCGCCATTATCATCGCACCCAGTACAAGAACCAGGAGACGTGCGTGACCGACTATCACTATGGCGTGGCGAACCCGGCTGACATCGCGGGCATGACCGGCAAGGCCGTGCTGGAGGCCATCGTCGACGGGCGGCTGCCGCAGCCGCCGATCGGCCAGGCGCTGGGATTCTGGCTGGTGGAAGTGGGCGACGGGTTCGCCGCCTTCGAAGGCGAGCCAGGCCCGCACCTGTGCAATCCGATGGGCACCGTGCATGGCGGCTGGGCCCTGACGCTGATCGATAGCGCCACGGGATGCGCGGCCAATTCCGTGTTGCCGGCCGGTACGGGCTATACCACCGTGGAAACCAAAGGCAACTTCTCGCGTGCCATCAAGCCCGATACCGGGCGGGTGCGTGCCGAAGGCCGCGTGATCACGCAGGGCCGGCAGATCATCACCGCCGATTGCCGTGTGACCGACGCCTCGGGCCGCGTGCTGGCGCACGGCACGTCCACGCTGCTGGTGCTGCAGCCGCGCTAGCGGGCAGGGCGCGTTGCCGCTACAGCACGCGCCCGAACCACCACAGCGACAGCAGCCCCGCACAGGTCGCCAGCAACGCCCCCAGCGCGGCAAAGAACGCGGTGACCTCGATCTGGTCGCGCTTGCCGTAGGCCAGCCTGGCGTTGATGGCGCGGTACACGGTCTTGAGCCGCGACGCGTCTTCGAGGCGGAAGTACTCGGCGCCGGTGGCATCGGCTACCTGCTTCAGTACCTGTTCGTCGAGCCTGACGCGGGCCGACATGCCGTCGGCCTTCAGCACCACGCCCTCGGTGGTGCCCACGCCCACGGTGTAGATGCGCACTCCGTGGGCGGCGGCAAGCTGGGCCACCTGCAGCGCGGCGGGCCCGGCATTGCTCTCGCCGTCCGAGAACAGCACGATGGCACCGGATGCATAGGAGCCGGGCGCCACGGTCTCGTCCGTATCGCCCGGCATCGATTTCTGGAACGAGGCGTCCTCGTTCATCAGTTGTGCCGCTTGCTCGGTCAGTTGCGGCATCAGTGTCGTCAGCGCAATCAGCAGGCCGTTGCCCAGCGCCGTGCCGCCCTGGGGCTGCAGCTTGTCGATGGCGGCGGCCACGTCGTCCTTGTGGCGGCTGGGTGCCTGCGCCACGGCCGCGGTACCGGCCATCGCCACTACCCCTGTGCTGACGCCGGCCGGCTGCGCGTCGAGCAGCACCTTGGCCGCGCCCTGTGCCGCGCGCAGGCGGCTGGGCTTGACGTCCTGCGCGCGCATGCTGCCCGACAGGTCGATCACCAGCACCACCGTCTCGATGCGTGACGGCAGCACCATCACCGCCTGGGGCCGCGCGATGGCTACGATCAGGGCGGTCAGCGCCAGCAGGGCCAGCACGGGCGCCACATGACGGCGCCAGTTCGCCACGGCCTTGCCCGCCGCACGCGCCCCGGGCGCCACGCCGGCCACGCGCAAGGCGGGATAGTGCGCAGCGGCGCGGCGCCGGCGAACGTCAAGCCACATGTATCCCGCGCCAAGCACCAGCACGAGCGCCAGCAACCACAGCATGGCGGGCCACAGGAAGCTCAGCACCGGGAGCCGGGTCAGGGCATCGATCATGCGATGCCCCTGGTGGCGTCGCGTACCGTGCCCAGGCGCCGGCTGCGCTGGCGAGCGAACTGCAGCAGCGCCAGGTCCAGCCGGGTGTCCGTCGACAGCGTCAGGCAATCCACGCCAGCCCGCGTAAAGCCCAGTTGCAACGCGGCCTCGCGCGCCTCGGCCATGGCCGCAAAGCGCTTGCGGAAGCCCTTGTCGTGCGTATCGATCACCATCTGCTCGCCGGTCTCGGCGTCCTGCATCACCACCACGCCCAGGTCGGGCAGGGCCAGTTCCAGCGGATCGGCCAGCCGCACGGCCACCACTTCGTGGCGCCGCGCCAGCATCGCCATCGACGCCTGCCAGCCCGGTGCGCTGATGAAGTCGGAGACGACAAACATCACCGAGCGGCGCTTGGCGACGGCCCGCCCCCGCTCCAGCAGGTCGCGCAGGCGCGTATCGCCCGGCGAGGCGGCTGGCGTGGCATGCATGCGGTCCAGCAGGTGCATCAGGTGGCGGCGGCCGGCGCGCGCCGGCACCACCAGGGCTGCGGTATCGGCGGCGCCGCCGTACAACACGGTGCCCACGCGATTGCCGTAGCGCGTCAGCAGCAGCGCCATGACCGTGACGAAATCGGCCAGCAGGTCGCGCTTGCGCACGGTGCCGGACCCGAAATCGACCGACGCGCTAAGGTCCAGCAGGAACCAGACCGCCACCTCGCGATCCTCCTGGTATTCGCGCACATGCGGCGTCTGCAGCCGCGCCGTCACGTTCCAGTCGATATGGCGCACATCGTCGCCGGGGTGGTATTCGCGCAGGTCGGCCAGGTCCAGCCCGAAGCCACGAAACAGCGTGCGGTAGTCGCCCTGCAGCAGGCCATCGAGCCGCCGTACCACGGTCCATTCCAGCCGGCGCAGCAGCGCGTCGGTCTGGCTGGCGCCCACGCGCACCACGCCGTCGCCGGGGACGACAGCCACCGGGCCGTCCCGGCGCCTAGCGCGCAGCCGCCCGAACATGGGATTCCATGGGCCGTTCCGGCACCGGCAGCGCCTGCAGGATGCGGGCAATCAGCTGGTCGGCCGTCACCCCATCGGAGATCGCCTCGTACGACAGCACGATGCGATGGCGCAGCACGTCTGGCACCAGGTCGGTCACATCCTCTGGCAGTGCGTAGTCGCGTCCGCGCAGGTAGGCCAGCGCACGCGCCCCCTCGATCAGGCCGATGGTGGCACGCGGGCTGGCCCCGAACGACACGTAGCGCTCAAGGTCCTCCAGTCCGTGGCTGGCAGGCTTGCGCGTGGCGGCCACCACGCGCACCGCGTACTGGATCAGGCCCGGGTCCACGTACACCTTGCGGCACTCGTCCTGCAGCCCGGCCAGGTGCTCGGGCGTGGCGATCGGGCTCACGCTGATGCGCGGGCCGGTCACGCGGTTGACGATCACCACCTCTTCTTCCTCGCTGGGATAGCCCACCAGCACCTTCATCATGAAGCGGTCGACCTGGGCTTCCGGCAGCGGATAGGTGCCCTCGGTCTCGATCGGGTTCTGGGTGGCCATGACCAGGAAGGGCGTTGGCACCGGATGCGTCTCGCCGGCAATCGTCACCTGCTTTTCCTGCATCACTTCCAGCAGTGCGCTCTGCACCTTGGCCGGCGCGCGGTTGATCTCGTCGGCCAGCAGCAGGTGGGCGAAGACCGGCCCGCGCACCGTGGAGAACTCGCCGGTGCCCTGGTTGTACATGCGGGTGCCGATCAGGTCGGCGGGCAGCAGGTCGGGCGTGAACTGGATGCGCTTGAACGATCCGCTCATGGTCCGTGCCAGCGTGTTGACCGTGAGCGTCTTGGCCAGGCCGGGCACGCCTTCCACCAGCAGGTGCCCGCCGGCCAGCATGGCCACGAGCACCCGTTCGAGAAAGTGGTCCTGTCCCACCACCACGCGTTTCACCTCGTACAGCAGGCGTTCCATCAGGTTGGCGCTGTCGATGGCGCCCCGGGCTTGATCGTTCATGGGCCTCCGCGTCTAGAAGGGAGATGATCCAAGGGCCATGCCGGCACTTTCTATCGTGATGGCAAAGCCGATGCCGAGAAAGGTGCCGCTCGGATTGGGGTTGAGGATGGCGGTGACGATGCCCACCACCTCGCCGTTCATGTTCACCAGCGGGCCGCCCGAATTGCCGGGGTTGGCCGCCGCATCGAACTGGATCAGCTTGTCGAGCTTCTGCTTGCGATCCGGCGACACGAACTGCCGGTCGAGCCCGGAAATCACGCCAGCCGACACCGACGGGCCGATGCCGAACGGAAAGCCCACCGCCACCACTTCCATGCCGGGCGCAAGGTTCTGGCTGGAGCCGAGCGTGGCGGCGGGGAGGTCGTCGGGGATCGATTTCGGCTGCACGATGGCAAGGTCCTTATCGGGCATCGCCTGCAGCAGCGATGCTTCCGACGTCTGGCCGTTGTGGAACGTGACCTCCAGGCGGCTGGCGTCGGCCACCACGTGATAGTTCGTGATGATGGTGCCGGTTTCGGTCACGACCACACCGGAGCCAATGTGGCGGGCTTCCGACCTGGCTTCGGGCTGCTCGCTTCGCCGGGGCGGATCGGTGGCGGCAGCTTCATCGCGCTGGGGGCTGGCGTTCGGTGCGGACTTCGGCGCGGGCTTCTGTGCGGATTTCGATCTTGCGTCCGGCGGATCGCGTTTGGCCTTGGCGGCGGGCGGAGGCTCGGGTGCCTTTTCCGGTGCGAAGCTGCGGATCTCGACCACCGATTCGCGAATGGATTCGGCGGCCCGCGCGGCCTGGGATGGCAGGGTCTTGGTCTGCAGCGTGTGCAGCACGGCGGCGTCGATGTCGGCCTGCGTGAGCTTGCGGGGCGGCGGCTGCGACAGCCACGAGACCGATACGCCTGCCGCGAACACCAGGACGATGGCCACTGAAACCAACCCGTAGATCGTCACCCGTTTCATTGCAGCCCCCGGTTCCGTCGCGCCTTAAAAAATACAGTACCATCCTCTTACTCACGCGCCAAGGAGCAGGGCATGCAGTTTCTCTGGCCGCAAATGCTCTGGCTGCTGCTTTTGCTCCCACTGCTGGCAGCCGCCTACGTGTATCTGATTGCACGGCGCAAGAAGGCAGCCCTGCTCTATGCCAGCCTTGCATTGCCGCGCGCCGCGCTGGGTCCCGGCCAGCGTCTGCGGCGCCACATTCCCCCCGTGCTGTTCCTGCTTGCGCTGGGCGCCGCCTTGCTGGCCTGTGCGCGGCCCAGCGCCACCATCACGCTGCCTTCCGACACGATCACGCTGGTGCTGGCGATGGATGTCTCGCGCAGCATGGAGGCCACCGACGTTGCCCCCACGCGCATCGCTGCGGCCCAGCAGGCAGCACGCGACCTGGTGGTGGGGCTGCCATCGAGCGTGCGGCTGGGCATCGTGTCGTTTGCCGCCACCGCCGCCGAAGTGCTGTCGCCGACAGATAACCGCCAGGACATGCTCGATGCGCTGGACCGCTTCCAGCTCCAGCGCGGCACTGCCACCGGCAGCGGCCTGATACAGGCACTGGCCGTACTGTTTCCCGATGACGGCATCGACCTCGAAGCCGTGCTGTTCAACGACGGCTCGCCACTGATCGGGCGGCCGGCCACGTCACTGGACGAAGCGGCGGCGGCGGACGCCGCGCGCAAGCGCGCCAAGGAGCGGCCGCCGGTGCAGCCCGGATCGTACCGTCACGGGGCGGTGATCCTGCTCAGCGATGGACGGCGCACCACCGGCCCCGATCCGCTCGATGCGGCGCGCATGGCCGCGCAGCGGGGCGTGCGCGTCTATACGGTGGGCTTCGGATCGGCGCAGGGCGGGGTGGCGGGCGAGCCCGTGCTGTCCTACTTCATGCAACTCGACGAACCCGCCTTGCGTGCCGTGGCCAATCTCACGGGCGGGGAGTATTTCCAGGCGGGCTCGGCCGCCGACCTGAGCCGTGTCTACCGTCAACTGACGGCGCGCTTTGCACTGGAGCGCAGGGAGACCGAGATCGGCGCGCTGTTTGCGGCGATCTCCGGCCTGCTCTTGGTGGCGGCCGGTGCACTTTCAGTCTTCTGGTTCCGTCGCTGACCCCGAGTTATGTGTGCTACCGCACCCAATGCGCACTAAATGCAGCTTTTCGGACACTGCTGCACTGCGATAACACTGTTAATTTTCTCTTAATGCTTCAAGCGGCCGTGTCCTGACACGTGCCATCCAGTCCCATACCCAGACATGCCCTGCCGATGACCGCGCACCTAGCGCGGCACTGGGAATGGCTTTTTTTTCGTTTTTTTTTGTTGGGGGTGATATGGAGCAGTCCGATACGCTTGCAGGGGGCTGGACGGAACCGGTGACGGCCGTCGATCCGCCAGCGGCCCAGCCATTGCCGCATCATGAAGAACGAGACAGCCGGGGCCACGATTACATGCAGCGCCTGCAGCCCTATCTGAAGGCGGGTGCCTCCGTGCAGGCCGGATGGTTCCCCCGGGCCACGATCCGCTACACGCGGGGCATGCGCGCCAATGCACACTATTTCAGCCATCCCAAATGGATGGACGACTGGCTCGTCAGCGTCCATCGCTACGCGCAATGGCGCGAGCGCTGGCATGCGGTCACGGGCCCTCTCGATGGGAAGGTACTCGTGGATGTGGGCTGCGGCCCTGGCAACGTGCTGGCCACGCTGGGCGGCACGCCGCGGGTGGCCATTGGTGTCGATGTCGCGGAAGGCAGCCTGCAGCGAGCGGTGGCGGTGGGCTATGTCCCGCTGCAGGCCGATGCGCACGACATGCCGCTGGCGTCTGGCATTGCCGATATCGTGGCCATCAACGGGTCCCTGCACCACTGCGACGACATGGCTGCCGTGCTGGCCGAAGCCGCGCGGCTGGTCAAGCCGGGCGGGGTGCTGGTCACCGACCATGATCCCCAGTTCACCGCATGGAATTTCCGTGGCGTTGCGATGCTGATGTGGCGGCTGCGCGTGCCGATCTACCGCTGGCTCAAGCGCGGAGGCCATGCCGCGGCCGACAACGAACAATATTGGGCACTGGCGACGGAATTGCATCACCGTCCCGGCGACGGCGTGACCGAGGCCTTCCTGCGCGGCGTGCTCGAGCCGCACGGATGGCAGGTGAGCGTGCTTCCACACAATCATTTCGTGGGAGCCGAAGTGTTCGAGGGGCAGATCGGCCGGGCGCCACTGAAAATGCGCATGGCGCAGCGCCTGTCGGGCATCAAGCCGGGCACCCCGCAGGCGGCGATGAGCCTGTTCTGCGTGGCCCGGGCGCCCGGCCAGGCAGCCAATAACTAGCACGGCGCCCGGCGGCGCTCGCCGCCGCCGGGAATGGCGCCCCGCGCGGCATGGCAGCGGAGGCGGTGCCGGTCAGGCCGCCACACCCAGCACGGCCTTCGGCTCCAGGAACGCTTCGAGCCCGAATGTTCCGTACTCGCGGCCGATGCCCGACTGCTTGAAGCCGCCGAACGGTGCGGCCGGATCGTGCGTGACGGTGTTCACCAGCACGCGGCCGGCTTCGATGCGCGATGCCACCTGGCGTGCCCGCGCCATATCGCCGGACATCACGTAGGCCTGCAGTCCGTAGGGCGTGTCGTTGGCGATCGCGATCGCTTCGTCGGTATCGCGGTAGGTCAGGATCGACAGCACCGGCCCGAAGATTTCCTCGCGGGCGATGGTCATGTCGTTGGTCACGTCGCTGAACACGGTGGGCCGGACGAACCAGCCTGCCTCGATGCCCTCTGGACGTCCCGGACCGCCGGCCAGCAGTCGGGCACCTTCGTCGATACCGATGCCGATATAGCGTTGCACGCGATCCCACTGTTTCTGGCTGACCATCGGGCCGATGGTGGTGGCGGGGTCGTGCGGGTCGCCTGCGCGGACGCCGGCCATGGCCGCCACCATGCGGGCCTCGAATTCGGCCAGCCGTGCCTGCGGCACCAGGATGCGCGTGCCGGCGATGCAGGCCTGCCCGCTGTTCATGAAGCCGGCCTGCAGGGTCAGCGGCACGGCCTGGTCGAAGTCGGCATCGTCGAGCACGATCGCCGGCGACTTGCCGCCCAGTTCCAGCGTGGTGCGCTTGAGCGATTCCGCCGCCGTGCGCAGGATCTGCTTGCCCACTGCCGTCGATCCCGTAAATGACAGCTTTGCCACGTCGGGATGGGTGCTGATGGCCGTGCCCACCGTGTCGCCCCGGCCGGTGACGATATTGAAGACGCCCGGCGGCAATCCCGCCGCGTGCAGCGCTTCGGTCACGATGCGCGTCTGCAACGCGCTCATCTCGCTGGGCTTGACCACGGCCGTGCAGCCAGCGGCCAGTGCCGCCGCCAGCTTGCCGGTGATAAAGCCGGCATCGTTGTTCCACGGGGTGATCAGCCCGGCTACGCCCAGCGGCTGCATGACCACCTCGGCGGTGCCCAAGCGCCGCGTGAACGCATAGCCTTCCAGCACGCCGGCGGCATCGCGCAGCACTTCGCTGGCGTGCCGGGCCATCCAGCGGGCGCGTGACGCTGGCGCCCCGTATTCCTCGACGATGGCATCCAGCAGATCGTCTTCACGTGCCAGCACTGCGGCGTGCATGCGCAGGAGCATGTCGATGCGCTCGCGCGGGGTGGTGCGCGAGAACGCGGGAAACGCGCGTCTGGCGGCGGCCACGGCGCGGGCGGCGTCCACTTCGTCCGCCAGCCGGACGTGGCCGATGACCGACCCGGTGGCCGGGTTGAACAGGGCGAACGGCTCGTCGCCGTGCGGCGTGACAAAGGCGCCGTCAACGTAGATCTGGTCGATGCGATACATGGTGTATGAGAAGGGAGTTGGCGTTGTCATCAAGATAGAGGCCGCGCATTGCGTTGACTAGCCATACAATCGTTTATGTATCGTTAAACAGAATCGAACAATGAAGACTTCCGGGCTGGGCGAGCTTGAGGCCGTGCTGGCGGTGGCGCGGCATCGCGGATTCCGGGCGGCGGCCAACGAGATGGGGGTGTCGACGTCGGCGCTGAGCCATGCGGTGGCGGGGCTGGAGGGCCGCATCGGTGTGCGGCTGTTCAACCGGACAACGCGCAGCGTGTCGCTATCCGAGGCGGGGGCCCAGTTTGTAGCCAGCGTTGCGCCGGCCTTGTCCACCATCCGCGAGGCGATGGATCGGGCGGGCAGCTATGGCGATACGCCATCGGGCACGTTGCGCATCAATACGTCGGTGGGCGCGGCGCATCAGGTGATGGCCGTGTTCGTGGCGTTCCTGGCGCGCTATCCGGAGATGAAGCTCGATATCGTGACGGAGGGCAAGCTCGTCGACATCGTGGTGGAGGGCTTCGACGCCGGTGTCCGCCTGGCCGGGACGGTGCCGCAGGACATGGTGGCCGTGCCGTTCGGCGACCGCCAGCGCTTTGCCGTGGTCGGCAGCCCCGCGTACTTCGCGGGCCATCGCAAGCCGCGCGTGCCAGCCGATCTGAAGGCGCATCGCTGCATTCGCAGCCGCATGCCCAGCGGCACGATCTACCAGTGGGAATTCGAGCGGCAAGGTGAAGTGGTGCGCTTCGATGGGCAGGGCGGCCTGACGCTCGACGACGGAAGCCTGATGCTGGCGGCGGCGCGCGCCGGCATGGGCCTGGCCTACCTGACCGAATGGACGGTTGCCGCCGACCTGGAAGCCGGCAGCCTCGTGCGCGTGCTGGAAGACTGGACGCCGCCGCTCGACGGCTTATGCCTGTACTACCCCAGCCGCCGCCATGCGCCAGCCGGCCTGCGCGCGCTGGTCGACATGATCCGCGATCACGCGCAGGTGCAGCGGCAGGGTGCCCGGGGTGGCAGGCGGAAGCCGCATTCCTAGAGCGCCAGCACGATCTTCCCGCCGCGCGCCGCACGCGAGCAGCACGACATCATGCGGTTGTTCGCGTCGCGCTCGCTGCGGGTGAGCACGACGTCGCGGTGGTCGATGTCGCCGGCCAGCACGCGCACTTCGCACGACCCGCACAGGCCTTCCTCGCAATCGCTCTGCACGTCGATGTTGGCGCAGCGCAGTGCGGTGAGCAGGGTCTGGTCGGCTGGCACATCGAGCGTGAGGCCCGAGTCCTTCAGTTCCACGGTGAAGGCCTGCTCCTTCGACGGGTCCAGCGTGCCGAGCGTGGAGCTGAAATGTTCCACGCGCAGCGTGTCTTCGGGCCAGCTGGCGCAGCCGGCTTCCAGCGCTTCGATCATTCTTGCCGGGCCGCAGGCGTAGACATGCGTGCGGCTGTCCGGGCTGGCGAGCAGCCGGGCGAGGTCGGCGCGATTGCCTTCGTCGGCGGCGTGGATGTGCAGGCGGTTGCCATGCAGGGCCGCCAGTTCGTCGAGCAGGGCCATGGCCTGGCGCGAACGGCCGCAGTAGTGAAACACGTAGTCGATGCCGAGTTCGCGCGCACGCCGTGCCATGGCGCTGACCGGCGTCACGCCGATGCCGCCCGCGACGAAGATGGCCTTGCGGCAGCTTTCGTCGAGCCGGAAGTGGTTGCGCGGGCCGCGCACCTTGATGCGGTCGCCGGCGCGCAGGTTGGCATGGATCCAGGCCGACCCGCCACGGCTTTCCGCCTCGCGCAGCACGGCAATCTCGAACGCCTTGGCATCGGCGGGGTCACCGCACAGCGAATACTGGCGCGATATGCCGGTGTCGCCGCATTCGATGTCGATATGCGCGCCCGGCGACCAGCGCGGCAAGGGGCGTCCGTCCTGCGACACCAGCCGGATACGCAGCACGTCCTGCGCGGCGGGTTCGACCGCATCGACCACCAGTGTCCGGCCGATATTGCCCGTGGGCTCGCCGATGCGCACCGCATCGCGCGGCGCCAGCACGGCCGGATCGGTGCGTTCGGGGTTCCGTGCAGGGTCCCATTCCACCCACAGGTGCTCGGGGCCACGGAACGACGTATTGGGTACGTAGGTGAAGTGCTGGTCGGCCAGCCGCAGATGCGGCAGGCGGCTGGTCAGCTCTTCGAGGAAGATCTGCATTTCCATGCGCGCCAGGTTCTTGCCCATGCACTGGTGCGCGCCATAGCCAAAGGTGAGCTGGTCGCTGGCGTTGTCGCGGTGGATGTCGAACAGGTCGGCATCGGAAAAATGCCGCTCGTCATGGTTGGCCGACGATGTCACGATCAGCAGCTTGCTGCCCGCCGGCAGCTGGATGCCGCCTACTTCGGTGTCCTGGGTCACCACGCGGCGCCAGGCCGCCACCGACCCATTGTGCCGCAGGCATTCCTCCACCGCGTTGGGGATCAGCGCGGGGTCGGCGCAGATCTCGCGCCAGACGTCGGGATGTTGCAGCAGCAGCTTGATCGCATTGGCCGATGCATTGGCCGTGGTCTCGTGCGCGGCCACGATGCCGGCCATCATCATCGAGTGCAGGTACGAATCGGTGACAACCTCGGGCAGTTCCTTCTGCTTGCGGATGCCGTACTGCATCCAGCCCGGCCCCGACGGGTCTTTGCGCATCTTGTCGAGGATGCGGCCCGCCAACTGCCAGAAATTGCCCACGGCGTGGGCTACGGCCACCTGTTCCTCGGGCCTGGGGCGGCCCCACGTGTTCACCGTGTGGGCGATCGAGTACTGGCGCAGCAGATCCATGTCTTCCTCGGGCACGCCAAGGAAATGCAGGGCCACGGTCAGCGGCACCTCCCAGAGCATCTGGTCCACCAGGTCGGCGCGGCCGTCGTCGATAAAGCGGTCGACGTACTCGCGCGCCAGCCGGCGCACCAGCGGCTCGTGGTGCACCAGTTCCGCCGGCGTGAACGGCTCCATCAGCGCGCGGCGGCGCGGCATGTGGGCGGGTTCGTCCTCGTTGACCAGCGTCCGGTTCATCGCATAGCCGTACGACGCCAGCACTGCGTTGGCCGCGTCGCCGGTGGGCGTGATCTTCTCCAGTGCGATGGCCGGACTGAACGTGAGGTTGTCGCGGAAGATCGCCTTGATGTCGTCGAAGCGCGTCACCACCCAGTAGCCCAGTTTCGGGCTGTAGAACACGGGCTCCTGCTCGCGCGACCAGCGCACATAGTCGGGCGGGTCCTGCTGGTAGCCGTCTTCGAACGGATCGAAGGCGGCGGCGTTGTGGCTGACCGGGCAGCCGTCCGGTGCCAGTGCAGGCGTGCGCAGTGCGGCGTGGTCGATCGGGCAACCCGCGCCAGGCGCGGGCGAGGTGGGCAGGGTCATGCGGAACTCCAACTTCGGGTGTGGCGTCAGTCGAGCGAAATCTTCAGGTCCTGGATCAGCCGGGTCCAGCGCGCGGTTTCGCTGCGCAGCAGGTCGGCGAACTGGGCCGGCGTATTGCCCACGGGCTCCACGCCGAAGTCGACCAGCTTCTTGTGGATGGCGGGGTCCTTCACGGACGCCACCACCTGCCTGTTGAGCGTGTTGATCACGTCGGGCGGCGTGGCCGCGGGCACCACCATGCCCACCAGCGCGGCGGCCTCCACGTTCTTGTAGCCGAGTTCGGCAAAGGTCGGCACATCGGGCAGTTGCGGCAGGCGCGTGGCGTTGGCCACGGCCAGCGGACGCACCTTGCCGCCCTTGATGAAGCCCGCGCCGGCCGCGTAGTCGACCATCATCGCGGGAATCTGGCCGGCAGCCACGTCGGACAGCGCCGGGGCCGCGCCGCGATACGGCGCGTGGGTCATGGTCAGGTGCGCTTCGGTCTTGAGCAGTTCCATCGCCAGGTGGTGCGGGCTGCCGGCGCCGGCCGAACCGTAGTTCACGCCGCCCGGCGTCGCCTTGACCTGTGCGATGAATTCCTGCGCGGTCCTGGCCTGCGTGCCGGGGCCCACCACCAGGATCATCGGAAAGCGGCCCAGCAGCGTCACGGGTGCCAGGTCGCGCGTGGGGTTGTACGAAAGCGTCTTGTACAGCGCGGGATTGAAAACCAGCGTGCCGTTGTCGGCCGACAGCACCGTGTAGCCATCGGGCGCCGAGCGCGCGGTTTCCGAGGCGCCGATCGCGGTATTGCCGCCTGGCTTGTTGTCCACCACCACCGGCTGGCTCACGCGTGTCGACAACCCCTGTCCGATGGTCCGCGCCAGGAAGTCCGAGCCGCCGCCAGCCGGGTAGGGCACGATCCAGCGGATCGGCTTGGCAGGCCACACGTCGGCGGCATGTGCGCCAGTGACCACTGCAAAGGACAGCGCAAGCAGCGCCAGGGGCTGGAAGCGGGGCATCGGGTTGTCTCCTTGGTATTTGGCCGAACAGTGGTTGGCCTGTTTTGCGTAAATCATATACGCATTGCGTAATCTATGAATGAGGGTTAACCTCGGGCGCCATGACCACTGCTACCGATCACTCTCCGGACCTCGCTTCGCGCCCACGCGAACGCCGCCAGCGCGTGCAGGCCGCCGAAACCGGCATGGCCGTGCTCAAGACCCTGGCCCGATTGGGCGGGCGCGCCAGCCTGACCGCCATCGCCGGGCAGATCGGCGAAAGTCCGGCCAAGGTGCACCGCTATCTGGTGAGCCTGATGGAGGAGGGGTTTGTCGCGCAGGAAGCCAACACCCAGCAGTACCACCTGGGCATCGAGGCGCTGCAGATCGGGCTGGCCGCGATGCGCCAGGCCGACCCGATCCGGCTGTCGGAAGCCTCGCTGGTACGCCTGCGCGAGCGGCTGGAAGTCACCTGCTTTATTGCCGTGATGGGCAACAAGGGGCCCACCATCGTGCGGATCGAGGAACCGGGCCTGCCGGTGACGGTGAATGTGCGGGTGGGGTCAGTGATGCCGCTGCTGTGGTCGGCCACGGGCCGGGTGTTCCTGGGCATGCTCGACGATTCGAAGGTGCAGGCGCTGGCCCGCGCCGAACTCGATGCGCTGACGCCGGGGCAGCGCGCGGACCTGGATGCGAAGGACCCGCTGGGCGCCCTGCGCGAGCCCGTGCGCAAGCAGGGCTGCGCGGCGGTGCGCGATACCAACCTCAAGGGCATCAGCGCGGTGGCGGCGCCGGTGCGCGACTACACCGGGCGGGTCTGCGCGGTGCTGACCGCCCTGGGCGCCACCGGCGGCTTCGACCCGTCCATCGACGGGCCAACCGGCCGCGCGGTGCGCGAGGAAGCCGCCGCCATCAGCGCCTTGCTGGGTTTCGCGGGCTGACTGCCGAAGGGGCGCTTGTTGCGGCCCGGCCTTATTGCGGCCCGGCCTTATTCCGGCCGCTTCGGAATATTGACCGCGCGCTGCACGGTGGGGCGTGCCGCGAAGGCCGCCAGCACGCGCGACACTTCGGGGAAGTCCTGGATACCCACCAGGTCGCCGGCCTCGTAGAAGCCCAGCAGGTTGCGCACCCACGGGAACGTGGCGATATCGGCGATCGTGTAGTCGTCGCCCATGATCCAATCGCGGCCCTTGAGCCGTTCGTTCAGCACGTTCAGCAACCGCTTCGATTCGGCCACGTAGCGGTCGCGCGGACGCTTGTCCTCGTAGTCCTTGCCCGCGAACTTGTGGAAGAAGCCTACCTGGCCGAACATCGGGCCGATTCCGCCCATCTGCCACATCACCCACTGCAGCGTCTCGTAGCGCAGCGCCGGATCGGCCGGCATGAACTTGCCGGTCTTGTCCGCCAGATACACCAGGATGGCGCCCGATTCCCACAGCGCCAGCGGCTGTCCGCCGGGGCCGTTGGGATCGATGATCGCGGGAATCTTGTTGTTGGGGTTCAGCGACAGGAATTCGGGCGAGGTCTGGTCGTGCTTGTCAAAGCGCACCAGGTGCGGCTCGTAGGGCAGCCCGGTTTCCTCCAGCATCAGCGATACCTTGATGCCGTTGGGGGTGTTCAGCGAATACAGCTGCAGGCGGTCGGGATGTTGCGCCGGCCATTTGCCGGTGATCGGGAAGTCGGACAGAACGGTCATCGTGATGAGCTTGTCGTTTTGTGGGCGAAAGCGGCCATGGTAATGGCTTTGGCGCAATTTCGCCTGGCGGCCGGCAAATACCCCTGATACCGACGTTTGATCCAGGCCAAAACTACATGTAGTGTCGCGTGGAAGAATCCGTCCCATATCTTGTATGAAGGAGGGCGGACGCGATGCCGGAAATGGCCGTGAGCAGGACGACGGTGGATGTGGAATCGTCGATCAACGAATACCTGGACCGCCAGGACTGGCGGATCAACGCGAACGCCAACCAGGGCTATTCGCTCGGGGGGCTGATCCTGAACGTGGCCGGCAAGGTCACGGCCAACTACTGGCTGTCGCACGTGTATGCGCCCGAAGCCGGCGCGGCGCACCGCGAGGGCGACCTGCATATCCACGACCTGGACATGTTGTCCGGCTACTGCGCGGGCTGGTCGCTGCGCACGTTGCTGCATGAAGGGCTCAACGGCGTGCCGGGCAAGGTGGAAGCGCTGCCGCCCCGGCATATGTCCAGCGCGGTCGGGCAGATCGTGAATTTCCTGGGGACGATGCAGAACGAATGGGCCGGCGCGCAGGCGTTTTCGTCGTTCGATACCTATATGGCGCCGTTTATCCGCAAGGACGCGATGGCGTACCCCGAGGTGAAGCAGCATATCCAGGAGCTGATCTACAACCTCAACGTGCCGTCGCGCTGGGGCACGCAGACGCCGTTCACCAACCTGACCTTCGACTGGACCTGTCCCGACGACCTCAGGGAGCAGGTGCCGGTGATCGGCGGCCAGGAAATGCCGTTCCGCTATGGCGACCTGCAGGCGGAAATGGACATGATAAACCGCGCGTACATCGAGGTGATGACGCAGGGCGATGCCCGGGGCCGCGTCTTCACGTTTCCGATCCCCACCTACAACATCACGCCCGACTTCCCGTGGGACAGCGACAACGCCGCGCGGCTGTTCGAGATGACTGCCCGGTACGGCCTGCCGTATTTCCAGAATTTCGTGAACTCGGACCTGACGCCGAACATGGTGCGGTCGATGTGCTGCCGCCTGCAGCTGGACCTGCGCGAACTGCTCAAGCGCGGCAACGGCCTGTTCGGCAGCGCCGAGCAGACCGGCTCGCTGGGCGTGGTGACCATCAACTGCGCGCGGCTGGGATACCTGCATCGCGGCGACGAAGCCGGCCTGCTGGCACGGCTCGACACGTTGCTCGATATCGGCCGCGACACGCTGGAGGCCAAGCGCGAGCGCATCCAGCAGCTGATGGACCAGGGCCTGTTCCCATACACCCGGCGCTACCTGGGCACGCTGCGCAACCACTTCTCCACGCTGGGCGTGAACGGTCTCAACGAGATGATCCGCAACTTCAGCGGCGACGCGCACGACATCACAAGCGATGCCGGGCATGCCATGGCGGTACGGCTGCTCGACCACGTGCGCGGCCGCATCGTCGAATACCAGGAAGCCACCGGCCATCTGTACAACCTCGAAGCCACGCCGGCCGAGGGCACCACCTACCGCTTTGCGCGCGAAGACCGCAAGCGCTGGCCCGGCATCCTGCAGGCGGGCACGCCCACGCAGCCGTACTACACGAACTCGTCGCAACTGCCGGTGGGCTTCACCGACGATCCGTTCGAGGCGCTGGCGCGCCAGGAGACGCTGCAGTCGAAATACACCGGCGGCACCGTGCTGCATCTCTACATGGGCGAGCGCCTGTCCAGCGGCGAGGCCTGCAAGCGCCTGGTGCGCCGGGCGCTGGAGTCGTTCCGGCTGCCATATATCACGGTCACGCCGACGTTTTCCATCTGTCCCACACACGGCTACCTGCCCGGCGAACACCGTTTCTGCCCCACATGCGACGAGGATATCCTCGCGCGCAAGCGGGCGCAGCAGGCGGCCTGAGTTCTTGCATCCGCCATTTCCCCCTGACGTTTTCCAACCCGACGAGCCACGCCATGACCGATCTTTCCGTCTCCCAGCATTTCTCCGCCAACACAGCCGACACCGCCGTCCTGCGCGACGATGAACGCCAGCCCTGCGAGGTCTGGACCCGCGTGATGGGCTACCACCGGCCCGTGGAGAGCTTCAATATCGGCAAGAAGGGCGAGCATGCCGAGCGCCGGTTCTTCCACGAGCAGCGGTGCCAGGGCTGAGCGCGCAATGACCGGCCCGTTGGCCGACAGCATGCGGATCGGCGGCCTGGTGCCGCTGACCAGCATCGACTTTCCGGGCCGTCTGGCGGCCGTGCTGTTCTGCCAGGGCTGCCCATGGCAATGCGGCTATTGCCACAACCCGCACCTGATTGCGCCGCAGGCGCCGCCAGCAATGGACTGGCACGACTTCGTGTCGTTCCTGCAGCGCCGGCGCGGTCTGCTTGACGGCGTGGTGTTCTCGGGCGGCGAACCCACGCTGCAGGCCGCATTGCCCGAAGCGATACGCGCCGTGCGGCGAATGGATTTTCAGGTGGCGTTGCACACGGCCGGCATGTATCCGGATCGGCTGGCGCGCGTGTTGCCGCTGGTGGATTGGGTTGGCTTCGATATCAAGGGTCCGGCCCATTGTCACGACGCGATTACCGGCACGCCCGGCGGCGCAGCACGCGTGATGGCGTCGCTGGATCGCCTGCTGGCGAGCGGTGTGCCCTACGAATGCCGGACGACCTGGGACCCCGCGCTGTTCGATGAAGCGGCGCTGCTGGCGTTGGCCGAAACGCTGACGGCACGTGGGGTCCGGCATTGGTCGCTGCAGGTTTGCAACCGGGGCGGGCGGCCAGTGCCGTGGCCACCCGGCGTGGCCGGGCGGCTGGCGTCGGCCTTTCCGCAACTGATGCTGCGCACGGCGTGAGCCGGGCAGCAGGGACGCTGCGGCACCATTGCAGCCGAGGGCCCGGCACGCGCCCCATCGGCGAACAGGCGGGTGCTCCACTCGCGCGGGCACGGAGCCTGCCGGGACCTGACCGTTGCGCCTGCCCGACAGTCACTGGCATGGATCCGTCAGGGTGACTACTCTCCATTTGGCTGTTCAGTCATTTGGACGGTATCCGCCACGCGCAAGCGGGCCATATCCTCTAGCTTCTTTCAAGGGAGGGCAGCATGAGGACCTTTACGGGACTCGTTGCCGGCTGCATGCTCGCCGCCGGCTGCACATCGACACCGAAAGCGCCACCGCCATCCGCCTTCAAGGCCGATGACCTCAGCGGCAAACCGAAGCGTGCGGCGCAGGGCTGGGTGGCTGCCGGCAAGGACTGGTCGGCGGACAAGGACCTGGGCGCCATCCTGGCATTGCCCGAGAACCGCGAGCTCAAGGACCTGATGGCCTCGCCGCAGTGTGCCGAGCCTTCCGCGAAATCGCCATCGGCGCCGGCGGGCCGGACAGCCGCCGCGGCCACCTCGTTCGTCGTCACCGGGACACGGCTCCATGCCGATCTCTACGCGGATAAGGAGCAGGGCAGTCCGGAACAACTCATGCGCGAGGCAATCGACGCCAGCAATGTCGACGTGAGCTTTTCGGCGGCGGGGTTCCGGGGGGTGCGCTGCGCGGTGTTTGCGCGCTACGCGCAGGGCGACGCCCCATCGCATCCCGGCCTGATCGCCGTGCTCGCCATCGAGCAAAAGCTCCAGGATGGCAAGTTCACCGACTATTTCCGCTTTCGTCCGCTCTATGTCCGCGCCGCGAATTCGATCGCGAAGACGGCTGCGGCCAGCGGCGGGCAGCCGGCCCAGATTGCGGTGGCATTCGCGCTGGTGGCCCGGCAGCTTGTGGTCAACGGCGAGGGCGCGGCAACGTTTGCCGAACTGGGCTCGGCAGCCACCACGATCGCACGGGTGCCGCTGGGCGGCAACGGCTTGCCGTGCACGACGGCGCGATGCAGCGGCATGTCACCGCCGGTGCCGGTGCCGGTGGCCCGCGGAACCGTGGTGATCTCGATGGGAGTCAGCGAGGCCGGAGACGTCGGCGCCGAGATCGACCAGCTTCGCGTGGAGCGCGAAGCGGTGGCGGCGGCGCGCGTGCCGGGCACCTCGACAGCGGTGGCGCCGCCGACGGCCCCGCTGGCGCGCGGATCTGCCGACCACCGTGCAACCCGGTAGCCAGGGCATCCCGCCTGCCTCCATCGGATCGATGCGGCAGGCCGGCGGGTGCCGTCAGAATGGCAGGCTCAGGTAGTAACGCCCCAGTTCCGACAGTTCGCCATCGGCGCCGAGCAGGCTCGTGTAGTGTGGATCGGGGTTCCAGCGGCCCGTGAACCACGCGTAGCGGAACACATCGGTGCGCTGCTCGCAGGTGGCGACCATTTCCCGCATCTGCGCCTTCTGCTTGTCCAGCGTGTCGACCTGTGCACCGTCGGCGTTGTCGTGCCAGTTGGCGAACTCGGTGACCCAGAACGGCTTTCCATATTTGGTCAGGCGGTCGAGCTGCCCGCCCAGGCCGTAGTCGTACCAATGGAAGGCCAGGTAGTCGATCTGGGGATTGCGGTTGCCGTTGGCGGCGCGATAGGCGTTGTAGAACGCATCGAGCCACACCACGGGATCGCTGTAGCCCGGCATGGTGCCCCATGTGAGGGCCGGCCCCACGAGCTTGACCCCGGTGCGGGCGGCGATGGCCTCGAACTGGGGCCACGCGGCCGCGGCGGCGGCGGGCGACAGATTGGACTGGTCCGTCAGGTTCGGCTCGTTCATCAGCAGCAGGTACTTGACCTCCGGATGGTCCTTCAGCCAGGTCTCCACGGTGGCGGCGTCGAACGCGTAGTCATTCCAGAGCATCGGAACGAAATCCATGCCATAGGCGGTGCGCGTGTCGACGGGTGCCGTGGGGCTCGGTCTGGGCGACCAGTTGTACCACCACGATACGCCCGGGGCCAGCGCGGCGACGTCTGCCGTGGTTGCCAGGTCGTACGCGATGCCGCGTTTGGCGCTCTTGGTCACGCCCGGCGTGGCCGCAGGCGGGGTGACGGGCGCGGCGGGGGTGCTTGGCGCAAGGGTGCCGCCGGAACCGGTGGATCCACCGTTGCCGGTGGCGGTGCCGCCGTCGCCGCCGCCACCGCAGGCGGCAAGCGCGAAAGCCATGAGCAGCGGTGCAACGGCACGGCTGCGTAGGGTGTGCATCAGCATTTGAGTGTTCGTGTGAAGCAGCGTCGGATCTTGGACTTCTCCCCTCTCCCGCGAGCGGAGGAGGGGAGCCTTGGCGTCAGGGCACGCTACAGCGACTGCAGGAACGCCGTGATCGCGTCGCGATCGGTCTTCGGCAGCGCTTCATAGCGCTGGCGGCTATCGGTGGCCTCGCCGCCATGCCAGAGCACGGCTTCGGGGATGGTGCGGGCGCGGCCGTCGTGCAGCAGGCGCACGCTGGCATCGCCACCCTGCACGAAACGCAGCGAGCCGATGCCCCATAGCGGCGCGGTGCGCCACTGGCTCGGATACGCGCGGCCTTCGGACAGCGTGTCGGCCAGGCCGGGACCCATGTCGTGCAGCAGCAGATCGGTGTACGGATGGATGGTCTGCTCGCGAAGCTCGGCAAACGGATGCGTGCTGCCGGTCTTCAAGGTCGGCGTATGGCAGGCCACGCAGCGCACTTGCGTGAACAGGTCGGTACCCCGGGCGATCTGTGCCGGGTCCACGTCATGCTCGGGCGATACGCGGATGCCGTCCGGGAAGCCGCTGCGCAGCTTGCGCTGGGCCGGCACGGCGATCAGCGACAGGTAGTGCGTCATGCGCTGCAGTTCGTTTTCGCTGATCGACGTCGGTGTGGTGACCGTGTGGCAGTTCGCGGCGCCACGCTGGCAGCCGTAGTCGGGGAACATCGGCGACGTCACGCCCAGGTCCTTGATCAGCGCATCGGCCACCTGCTGGCGGATGCTGCCCTTCGATGCCTTCCAGCCAAAGCGGCCCACGTGGGTCTTGCCTGTCTGCGGGTCCACCACGAGGTTGGCGATGCCACGAATGCCGTCGCCGTTGGCGTCGTCGGGGTCGGACATGCCCAGGATGGTGGCCTCGGGAATGGCTTCGAGCAGCCCCATGCCGATCACCTGCGCGGCCTGGCGCGCCGAGAAGCGGCCGGGGGCGGGGCCCGTGAACGCGAAGACGGGCTTGACCAGTTCCACCTTCTCGCCATCGGGCAGCGTGCGCACGGTGGTGTCGAACGACTGCACGGTGACGTCATAGGCGGCCGCTTTGGCATCCTGCGCGTGCTGCTGCACGTTGTGGCCATAGACCGGATCGGGGCCGGTGCCGTCGCCGTTGGCGGTCAGGAACGACATCGTGTCCAGCTTCGCGCCCAGCGCCAGCGGCTTGCTGCGCCCGTTGTTGGTGTGGCACTCGATACAGCGCGGCTGGTTGTAGCGTGCGCCAAGCTGCCCGATATGGGCGGTGAACACGGGATTGTCGCGATCGTGCTCGGAGTGCGTGCCATCGGCGAACGATGTGTGGAACAGCCGGCGGCCTTCCACGAAGCGCTGCGTGTTGGTGATGCCGATGTTGTTGGCCATCTGCTGGAAGACCCGCATCGGCTCTTCCGAGTAGTTGTACGAAAGGCTCGCCTGGCCGCCCAGCAGGGCGTCGTCGGGCAACGGTTCCGAATCCAGGTTCGGGGCGATGCCGTACCAGGGGCGCATGCCCACGCCGACGATGTAGAGCTGCTCGAACGAGTAGTAGCGGCTGCCGCCACCGTCCACCACCGGGTCGCGCTTGAGGCGCGGCGCCGGAGCCAGTTCGACCTTGTCGCCGATCTTCAGCGGACTGTGCGGGTCGGTGCGCCAGTTCGAATCGAACGTCATCATGCAGTCTTCGCGCGGCTGGTTCTCGCGGCAGATCGGCAGGCCACCCTCCTTCGGGTTGTTGAAGCCATAGTTCAGCGACCAGCCATAGTCACGCACGGTGGGGTCGAGCACGTTACGGAACAGGCTGAACGTGGTGCCGTCGAAGATGCCCTGGTTCACGCGCAGGTAGACCTCGATCAGCTGCTTGCCGGCCGGTACGTGATCGCGGATCTCCAGGCCGAACGTGCGGTTCTGGAAGTAGAAGGTGGGGAAGGTCAGATAGCGTCCGGGGCCCGCATCGGGGGCGTCCCAGGCCTCGCCTCGCTCGCGTGCGTGGCGCTCGGTCGGGCGCGAGCCCATCATCGTCACCAGCGTGCCGTCGGCCTCCCGGTACTGGATCTGTTCCATGACCGGCGTGTCGGCGCTGTACAGCGGTTCGTAGAGCGATGGCGTGACCGCCGGAGGCGGCGCGCTGCCATCACCGCCTCCGCCGCCACCACACGCGGCGGCCATCAATACGGCGGCCAGCAGCAATGCCGGCCCACGATAGTGAGCGACTTTTTTCATGTATTGACCCCTCGTTTTTATCGGAACCGCACGGGGCTCCGCTTTTCGATCTGTTATTTCCGCCGCCGGCTTGCACTGCAGCCATGCGCCGGAAACAGGCCCATTCCCTGTAGCCGCGGCGATTATCGTGAGCCGCTTAAATAGATGTCAATTGTCATTATCTGGCGCCTGGGGTGACAAAAATTGCGCCGTGCGGTGACGAGGATCGTCACACCGTGACGGGGCGCCGGATGCAGCCCGGTCGATGTCATGTACATGACAAAAACGGAGGATTCCGGCCAGGCCGGGCGTTGGAATGTCTGCCTGGATTCAAGCCGGATTGACGAATCTGGTGCAGATTCCGTTGCGCGAACGCCGCAGACATTTCCGCCGGGACCCAATGAAACTGGCCACGTACCAGTGGCTGGCAGTGGCCAGGTCAGGGCGTTGAGGGCTCAAGTACGCTACGAGTCAACGCTCACGGAGATACAGTTGCCGCGCTGGTCCGGTGCAGCAGCACCGGAATCGACTTGGATGTTGGCGTATTGCAGAGGTCGGCCACGCTGTCCAGCGGCACCAGCGGGTTGGTCTCGGGGTAGTAGGCGGCCACGCAGCCACGCGGAATATCGTAGGCCACCAGCCGGAACCCGGCGGCGCGCCGCTCGATATCGTCGTGCCAGACCGTGGTCAGGTCCACCCATTCACCATCGCGCAAGTCCAGCAATTCCAGGTCGGCGGGATGGATGAACACCACGCGGCGCTGGCCAAAGACGCCGCGATAGCGGTCGTCCAGCGCGTAGATCGTGGTGTTGTACTGGTCGTGGGAACGGGTGGTCATCAGCGTCATCACGCGTTCGCCGTGGCGCGCCCGGGCCTGGGCGATCGGCGTGTCGGGGCTTAGCGGGTTGACCAGGAATTCGGCCTTGCCGGACGGCGTATGCCATTGGCGCTCACGGGCGGGCACGTACAGGTGAAAGCCGCCCGGCACCGCCACGCGGGCGTTGTAGTGCTCGAACCCGTCGATGACCTCGGCGATCTTGTCGCGTATGCGCGCGTAGTCCTGCGCGTACCACCGCCAGTCAACCGTGTTGCTGCCCAGCGTTGCATGGGCCAGGTTGGCGATGATCGCGGTCTCGGACATCAGGTCTGGCGACGCAGGCGTATTCATGCCGAACGAGATATGCACCTTCGACACCGAGTCTTCGACCGTCACGCCCTGCGGCACGCCGCCCTGCAGGTCGATCTCGGTGCGGCCCAGCGTGGGCAGGATCAGCGCCTCCTTGCCGTGGACCAGATGGCTGCGGTTGAGCTTGGTGGCGATATGCACGGTCAGGTTGCATGCACGCAGCGCGTCCCAGGTGCGGGGCGTGTCAGGAGTGGCCGCCGCGAAGTTGCCGCCCAGCGCCACGAAGACCTTCACGTCGCCACGCAGCATGGCCTCGATGCTCTCCACCACGTCGTAGCCGTGCGCGCGTGGCGGGGTAAATCGGAATGCAGCGCCCAGCTTGTCCAGGAAAGCCGCGGTCGGCTGCTCCTCGATGCCGACAGTCCGGTTTCCCTGCACGTTGGAGTGGCCCCGCACGGGACACAGGCCCGCGCCCGCGCGCCCGATATTGCCGCGCAGCATCATCAGGTTGGTCAGCATCTGGATGGTCTGCACCGAGTGCTTGTGCTGGGTCAGCCCCATGCCCCACGTGCAGATCACGCGTTGGCCCCGGGCATAGATCGCGGCCAGGCCCTCGATTTCCTCGCGCGGCACGCCCGATTCCTGCTCGATGACGGTCCACGATTCGGCACGCAGATCGGCCGCGAAGGCTTCGAACCCGTGTGTGTGCCCGGCGATGAACGCGGTGTCCAGCACGCGGGCCGCGCCATTGGCTTGCGCCTCGTCGTCCAGTTCCAGCACGCGCTTGGCTACGCCCTTGATCAGCGCGTAGTCGCCGCCCAGCGTGGGACGCACGAATACCGAGCAGATCTTTGTGTCCGACATGGTCAGCATCTCGACCGGGCTCTGCGGGCTGGTAAAGCGCTCCAGCCCGCGTTCGCGCAGCGGATTGATCGATACCAGCGTGGCGCCCCGCCTGGCGCAGTCGCGTAGTTCGGCCAGCATGCGGGGGTGATTGGTGGCGGGATTCTGGCCGAACAGCAGGACCGTGTCGCAGGTCTCGAAATCGTCGAGCGTCACCGTGCCCTTGCCCACGCCCACCGTATGGGGCATGCCGCGGCTGGTGGCCTCGTGGCACATGTTCGAGCAGTCCGGGAAGTTGTTGGTGCCCACCATGCGCGCAAACAGCTGGTACAGGAACGCCGCTTCGTTGCTGGCCCGGCCCGATGTGTAGAAGGCCGCCTGGTTCGGATCGGGCAGGGCGCGCAGCCGGGTGCCGATCAGCGCGAAGGCGTCATGCCACGAGATGGGCCGGTACGTGTCGGACAGCCCGTCATAGATCACCGGCTCGGTCAGGCGGCCATGCTGCTCCAGTTCGTAATCGGTCTGCTCCATCAGCGACGCCACGGTGTGATGTGACAGGAATGCCGCCGTGACGCGCTTGGCGGTGGATTCCGCCGCCACGGCCTTGACGCCGTTCTCGCAGAATTCGAACGTCGATGCGTGTTCGCGGTCGGGCCACGCGCAGCCGGGGCAGTCGAAGCCGTCGGCCTTGTTCTGCCGGAACAGCATTGCGTAGTCGCGGCCCGGCACCCGTTGCTTGATGAGGTGGATGGCCACGTACTTCAGCGCGCCCCATCCGGCGGCGGCGTGGGTATAGGGTTCGATGCGCGGCTTGGACTTGAAGGCCATGGCGGGGGCTCCTGCCTGAAAGGGACGATACGTTGCGATGACCCAAGCGTATCGGGGGCAGGGGGGCGGGCATTGCGGCCGACGGCGCCGGTTTCGGTTTTGCACGTCAGTCGATGCGCCAGGCAAACCAAAGGATGATGGTGCCCTACAAATTGACTACCGCGAGGCAACCCAGGTACGAATGCGCCGCACGGCGCGGCCGCCTACGATGGATTCACGGGCTTGCGATGCGGGCCCCGGCGGGAAGACAGGAAGTTCTCTCCCGTCTGCAACGCAAGTCAACCAGGAGTCCATCATGATTCGCAAGCACATCGTTCCCGTTCTCGTGGCATGCGGCGTGGCCGCCGTCAGCGCACTCGGCACCGGCATGGCAAATGCCGCCGAAACCGGCAAGCACGCCGCCACGCATTCGCACCCGCAGTACAACATCGACCAGCCGCGTGATGTCTACACGCAGGGCGCGCGCTTCAATGTGTTGCCTGCCGACCAGGGGCGCTTTATCCAGGTGGGGCAGGATCTGACCGGTGTGTCGGCGCCTCCGGGCAACGCGCCTGCATGAACGCCGGCATGATCTCCACCGGCGGAATCGACGGCCGGGCCGCCAGCGCGGCCGTCGATGGCGTCAGGCTGGCGCTGGCATGGCTGGGTATCTGTGCCGCCAGTTGCGGCATGGCGCTGGTCACGGCGCTCTGGGCAGGCGTCTGAGGTGCCGCCCGGGCGCCGGTTTTGTTTCGATGGATCGAGGTGCAGGGTTTCGGGCTGCCTTCAGGCCGGCATCAGGCCGCCTCTTCGGTCGCCTGCTCGCCGTCGGCCATCCGTTGCGGCAATCGCACGATCATCTTCGCACCGCCTTCCGGCGGCGATTCCGCCGTGATGCTGCCTCCGTGGGACTCGACGATATTCCGGCAAATCGACAGGCCCATGCCCATGCCGTCCGGCTTGGTCGTATAGAACGCGTTGAACAGGTGATCCATGTCCTTGTCGGGAATGCCTGGCCCGGTGTCGCCCACCAGCAGCAGCACCGTGTGATCCGCCATCACGCGGCTGGCCAGTGTGAGCCTGCGCCGTCCGGAAACATGCGACATGGCCTGCGCGGCATTCACCATCAGGTTCACCAGCACCTGCTGCAGTTGCGTCCAGTCTCCGTGAATCTGCACGTCGCCGGCATCGAGGTCCAGGTCCGCAGATACCTGGTGGTCCTGCAGTTCGCGCCGCACCAGTTCCAGCGACGCCGTCACCAGGTGGTCGACGCCGATATCCACGTACTTCGGTTCCGATTTCTGCGCCATGGCGCGAATCTGGCGGATGATGTCGTTCGCGCGGCTGGCATCGCGAATCACCTGTTCGATCGATTCGGTGGCCTCGGCGATCTCGGGCTCGTCGCGCTGCAGCCAGCGCAGTGCCGAGCTGCCGCACGTGACAATGGCGGCCATTGGCTGCGTCACCTCGTGCGCAATCGACGCGGCCAGTTGCCCAAGTGTGGTCACGCGCGACACATGCGCGAGTTCGGTCATGGTCCGATGCAGCACCTGCTGGGTCTCGGTGGCGTCGGTGGTATCCATCAGGGCGCCTACGTACTCGTGCTGGTCGCCGGCCGTGGCGCTGCGGCGCGCCACCAGATGCACGTGGCGGGTCGCGCCGTCCGGCAGCAGCAGCCGGTGCCGCAAGTCCACGCTGTCCATGCCGCCGAGCATGGCCGCATGGACACGCTGCACTTCGGCCAAGTCGTCCGGATGCACGCGCGTGAGCACCATGCCGAAGTGCGGCGCCTCGCCGCGCGGGTAACCCAGGATGCGGAACGCCTCGTCCGACCACGTCATCGTGTTGGCCGGCAGGCGCAGCGCGATACTGCCGGTCTTGCTGAGCCGCTGGGCTTCGGCCAGGAACGCTTCGCTGCGCGCCAGGGCGGCCTCGGTGCGGCGCCTGCGCGTCATGTCGGCCAGGTTCCGCAGCGCCAGCAGGGTGGTGGTGCCGATTGCCAGCAGGGCAAAGACAAAGCGGGCCAGCTGGCCGTGGTCGGGGTCCGGGTTCTGCGAGAAGGCAAAGGCCACCACGGTCAGCACCAGCGCAATGGCGGCGGTGACCCGCGTGGCGAGGATCGAGCCGGTCAGCGCCACCAGCAGGATAACAAGCACGTAGACCACCGCGATGGCGAAATCCAGTGGCGTGAAGGCGTCGATCGCGAATACGGACAGGCCCAGCAGGCCTGCCGCGCCCATCAACAGCCGGTTGGTGGTTGGGTTGTACATCCCTGTTTCGCCCGTCTTGCTGGTTATCGGTACGCCATGCCCACGACCGGCAGCATGATCCGACGCTGATGTTAGTCCTGAATGACTGGTCGAGGAATCATATGAAGGTATAGGAGATGTACATGCATTCGTGGCCCATCCAGAACCTTGGGTGCATTTTGGCAACCGGTTGATCTGGGGACAATCCGCGCCATCGGCCCAGGCGCACAGTCGAGATGGGCACTCGCCCGCGCCACAGGCGCCTGCGGGTGCACTGAATCGGGGCACATCGCCCTATCGCTAGCCCTTTTCCGGAGTCCATCATGACCAATACCCAACTCGACGATCCCGGCCTGGCCGTCACTGAAATCTCCGACCATCTGAACCGGCTGCTGGCCGATGTCTTCGCGCTGTACCTGAAGACCAAGAACTTCCACTGGCACATGTCCGGCCCGCACTTCCGCGACTACCACCTGATGCTGGACGAGCAGTCGGCCCAGATCTTTGCGATTACCGACGACGTGGCCGAGCGCGTGCGCAAGATCGGCGGCACGACGCTGCGCTCGATTGGCGCCATTGCCCGGTTGCAGCGCGTGCGCGACAACGACGCCGAGGATGTTTCGCCCAAGGCCATGCTGCGCGAGCTGCATGCCGACAACCTCATGCTCGTGGAAGCCATGCTCGACGCGCATGCCGTGTGTGACGACCATGCCGACGTTGCCACGGCCAGCCTGCTGGAAAACTGGATCGACGAGGCCCAGCGCCGCGCGTGGTTCCTGGCGGAATCGGTCAGGTAATCTGGCTGCCGCGCCCGGCTTCCTGCGCCGGGACGCGGCATCTGGCTGCGTTGCTGCCATCCGACGTGATGGCGGCCCGGGCCGCTGCCAGCCTGCAGGGCTGGGCAGGGCATTTGGCATTTTCCTCAGTACGCATTCCAAAATACGCCTCCAGCGCCACCAGGGCGGCCAACCAGAAGCTGCTCGGCGAACTGCCGTTCTCGGATCGCGCCGACTTCGACGATGCCCGTGGCGCAATTTTTACCTGACCGGTGCCAAGGAACTGCGCGAAGGCGTGAAGAAGCTGCCCACCCCGAACACGGCCAGCGGCGACACGGTCAAGGCGATGACGCCGGAGATGTTCTTCGACTACCTGAGCGTGCGCGTGAACCGCGCCAAGGCAGCCAATGCGCATATCGTGCTCAACGTCGACTTCGGCAAGCCGGATGGCACCTACCTGCTGGAGCTGGAAAATGGCGTGCTGAACCATACCGCCGGCGTGCAGGCGCAGCAGGCCGACGCCAACGTGACGATGACGCGCGACACGCTGAACGGCATCATCCTCGGCCAGACCAGGATGGCCGACGCGGTGAAGAACGGCAGCGCCAAGGTCAGCGGCAACCAGGCCAAGCTGGACGAGCTGGTCAGCTACCTCGATACCTTCGAGTTCTGGTTCAACATTGTGACGCCGTAGTACGCCCGCGTACCCGTGGTGTAAAAGCCCTGCCGGCCGGAAGGCCCGCAGGGCTTTCTTGTGTCCGCACGGCATGGCGGCACCGATTCAGGCGGCCACCTTGCCGCGAAACACGTGGTACTGGTACAGGTTGTAGCCCAGCATCACCGGCAGCAGCACGCCGATGCCGATCAGCATGAAAACCAGCGTGCGGTCGTCGGACGCCGCGTCCAGCAGCGACAGGCGCCCCGGCACCACGTTCGGAAACAGGCTGATTGCCAGGCCGCAGAACGACACCAGGAACAGCAGCACCGTGGCGCGGAATGGCGTGCGGCGGCTGCCGGTCCAGGTGGATCCGGCAATCCCGGCCACCGCCAGTGCGGCCACCACGCCCAGTGCCAGCAGCACGGCCAGCACGCCATGCTGGTGCCAGCGCTCGGTGCCGATCAGGCTCAGCTGCAGCGTGGCGCCGGACAGCACCAGCGCGCTGACCACGGTGACCGGCAGCGTCGCCAGCGTCCAGGTGCGGGCCGACGCCTCCACTGGGTAGGATGTCTTCTTGACCAGGTAGGTGGCCCCCAGCAGTGCATAGCCGGCGGCCACGCCCACGGCGGCAAACAGCGTGAACACGGCGTTCCACATACCCGGGGCGAGCCCGGTGATGATGCGGCCCAGGATCACCCCCTGTGACACGGCCGCCAGCAGGCTGCCGACGCCGAACACGCGGTCCCAGAACGGGGCGCGATGCGTGGCGTGGCGAAACTCGATGGCGGCCCCGCGCATGATCAGTCCGGCGATCAGCGCCATCAGCGGCAGGTACAGATGGGGCAGCAGCGTCGCATAGGCAACGGGAAAGGCGCCGAACAGGCCGCCGCCCAGTACCACGAGCCACGTTTCATTGGCGTCCCAGACATGGACGATCGATTCGACCATCACGTCGCGCCGCGCCCGTTCGGGCTCGAACAGGCTCAGGATGCCGATGCCGAGATCGAAGCCGTCGGTGACGACATAGGCGGCCAGCATCAGCCCCAGGATGCAGAACCAGAGCGACACCAGCAGGGTGTGAGCGGAAGTTTCCATGGCGAATGTCCGGTGGTCAGTAGGTGCTGCGCCCGCCGACGGCCGGCGTGGCTGCGGTGGCGGGTGCGGTGGCGGGTGCCGGCAGCGTCAGCGTCAGGTCCGGGCCCTGGCGCAGCCAGCGGGCGGCCAGCCAGATGAAGGTGACCAGCAGCACCGCGTAGAAGGCGCCGAACATCGCGATGCTGCCCGTCACGTCGGCGGCGGAGATGGCGGTGGAGACCCCTTGCGGCGTGCGCAGCAAGCCATAGACCAGCCACGGCTGGCGCCCCACCTCGCGGACGATCCAGCCGCACTCGACGGCCAGGTACGGCAGCGGGATGGCGACGATCCATGCCAGCAGCAGCGCGCGATGCTGGCTCAAGGCGGCGGGCCGGTGCCGCGTGCGGCGCAGCACGCCCGCCGTCCACAACGCCAGCACCACGAACAGCACGCCAATGCCGGCCATGACGCGGAATGCGTAGTAGAGCAGCGGAAGCATCGGCGGCTGATCGGCGCGCGGAATGTCTGCCAGGCCGGTGACGGTGCCATGCGCCTTGTGCGTGGCAAGCAGGCTCAGCATGCCGGGTACCTCGATGGCCCAGTCGTTGCGCTGGGCGTCCTGGTTCGGCCAGGCCAGCAGCGACCACGATGCGGCGGTGCCCGGTGCATTGGTCTGCCAGTGGCCTTCGATGGCGGCACCCTTGGCGGGCTGCGTCTCGAAGACGTCCACGCCGCTGCCGTCGCCAAGCCATACCTGCAGCGGTGTCACGATCACCAGCAGCACCATGGCAAGCCGGAAAGACCGCGCGAAAAATTCAGGCTGGCGCCGCTTCAGCAGATACCAGGCCGAGATGCCGGCCACCACCACCAGCCCGGTTTCCAGCGCGGCCATCCACATATGGCTGATGCCCCAGAGCGCGTCCGGATTGAAGATGGCGCGCAGGTAGTCGGTGACGACGATCCTGCCGTCCACCACCGCCACGCCGGCCGGCGTCTGCATCCACGAGTTGGCGACCATGATCCAGAAGGCCGACAGCGACGAGCCCAGCGCCACCATGCCGGTGGCGAACAGGTGTACGCCGCGCGGCACGCGCTCCCAGCCGAACATCATGATGCCGACAAAGCCGGCCTCGAGCATGAACGCCATGGCGCCCTCGAAGCCGAGGATATTGCCGAAGAACTGCCCGGTGAATTGCGAGAAGGCGCTCCAGTTGGTGCCGAACTCGAACTCCATCGGAATGCCGCTGACCACGCCGACGGCAAAGTTCAACAGCAGCAGCCTGCTCCAGAAGCGCGCGTGGCGGTACCACGTCACGTCGTTGGTGCGTACCCAGAGCACTTCGACGATGAACAGGAAGGCCGACAGGCTGATGGTCAGGATCGGCCAGAGGATATGAAAGATCGCGGTGAAGGCGAACTGCAGCCGCGACAGGTCGGTGACGTCGTGCATGGCGTGTTACCTGGCATTGGATCGGTAGGCAATGGTGGGCTGCGCATCGTCCGGCGCGGGCGCAAGGGCCGCGCCGGCGGCGTCCATGGCCGAGGCCAGGATCATCGCATCGGCGTTGAGCGCGGCCGGACGCGAACGCTGCGGGCGGAATACCAGGTCGCTCTTGTCTATCGGCTGGCCGGACAGCGCGCACACACCGGTGTCGCGCGCCGTGCCGACGGTCCAGACCTGCGCTCCGTAGCGGCAGTGCGTGGCGTCGCGCCAGCTCACCACGGCCATGGCGGCGCTGAGCCGCTCGATGATGCTGACGATGGGCGCATGGGCGCGCAGTGCGTTGTCCTCGGCCGTATAGGTCAGGGACGCCAGCGGCTGGCCTTTCGGATCCAGCAGCGCGATGGTGCGCAGCCAGGCGTCACAGGCGCTGTCGCGCACGTCCGCCAGATCGCGGGTGTCCACGGATGCGTGGTACAGGGTTTCAGCCATGGGTGCTCCCAGGAGTTGAGGTGACCTTGACACGCCAGCAGTGCGGCGTGTCGCCGACAAAACGCTTGAAGACGGTGGTGAAATGGGCCTGCGAGCGGAAGCCGCAGCGCATCGCCACTTCCAGCACGCTGCCCGCGCCGCCGCGCAGCAGGTCCTGCGCGTGTTCGATGCGGCGGCGTACCAGGTATTCGTGCGGGCGCATGCCCGTGGTCCGGCGGAACTGCGCGGCAAAGTACATACGCGTCAGCCCCGTGCTGCGCGCGATATCGGCCAGCCCGATCGGAGTGGACAGGTTCGCGTCGATGAACTCGATGGCACGGCGCAGGCGCCATTGCGGCAGCATGGTCACGGCGCGCGTGTTCGACGCGATGCGCTGGTAGTGATTGGCGACCACGCGCGCCACGATGGCAAGCGCCACGCTATCGGCAAAGATGCGGCCCAGCCCCGGGTCCTGCGAATGCGCCACGGCCAGCGCCTGGCCCAGCCGCTCCAGTGCCGGGTCGGCATGGAAGAAGGGGTCGTCCAGCCGCAGCTCGCCCTCGTGGGTGTGGCCGAACTGGTCGGCATGGCAGGCCGCCAGCACCGATTGCGGAACGAACAGGTGAAGCACGTCGCTGGCCGACGCGTACACGGCGCTGGTGGCGGTGCCGGGCGCGGTGACGTGGACCGCGCCGGCGCCCAGGCGGCCATCGAACACGGGCATGCCGCCGCACAGGAAGCGGATCGAGCTGGACCGCAGGTTGATGGCGATGCAGTGCCGGGTGGGGTCGCCAGCGTGCGATACCGTTTCAGGCGGTTCGCCGTCGCAGGTCCAACGCGATACCACGATGGCGTCGCGATGGCCTGGCGTGGCAACCGCTTCGGGCGCATGGCGCCAGCGGGTTTCGCGCTGGACGAACCCGGGCGCCTGCGCCGCGGCAACGCGCAGTTGCGGCGCGGCCCTGGCGAACGTGGTGTCGAGGGTGTCGGGGACGTCGGGGACCGTGGCGGTATGGATGTCCAGGACGGTGGTGGCTACATCTTTCATGGCAATGCTCCCGGGATGCGGTATCGGTGCGGCGGCGCGCGTTCACTCGGCGTACTGCAGGAACGCGACGGCAATCAGGATCAGGTTCAGCACGGCAAGGGCGATCCAGCCGTACATCAGCAGCAGGCTTTCCTGTTCGGACATGTCAGCCCTCACGGACGGTGGTGCGACAGCACGGCGTGCGTCGCGGTGTGGACGGGTTCGATGGCCTGTTGCCACATGCGGTACACCATGGCACCGGCGACGCCGACCGTGGCGAAGGCGAGGGTGATGGCGATGATCGGCATCCAGAGCTTCTGGTGTGTCATGGTGCGGCTCCCGTGGAAGCAGTCGGTGGTTGACTGGAATGCTAGGAGCCGGGCACGGATGCCCACAATTGCCGGGTAGGTGGTGCAGTGTTAAACGAAGGTATAGGCCGGGCCAACGCGATGCACCGGAACGGGGCAGGCCGGGGCCAATTGGGGTGGTAGCGGCACACGGTAGTGCCATCCCGAAATAACGTGGCGTTCGCAATCACCGCCCGGCAGGCCAGCGGCCATCATTCCCGGCATCAACCTTCGGAGTAGGGCCGTGAAGCCTGCCGCTACCGGATGGCGGCACCTGCCCGTGGCCGCCGCCGTACTGACTACCCTGGCGCTGACGGGCTGCGCCGCGTTCGACCACAGCCACCCCACGCAAACGCTGGCACCGGTTACCGGCACCGCGCAAAGCCTGCCGCCCCGGCATGGCCATTGGCCGTCGCAGGACTGGATCGACGCCTTTGGCGACCCCCAGCTTGGCGCGCTGGCCCGCGAGGCCGTTGCCGGCAGCCCCACGCTGCAGGCGGCGCAGGCGCGCGTGGAGGCCGCCCGCGCCGTGGCCGAGGGCGCGCGCAGCGGCCTGTATCCCGATGTCGATATCCGCGGCGGCGTGTCGCGCCAGCGCATTTCGGAGACCGACCTGCTTGGCGCCACGCCGCTATCCGGGCGCTGGATCAACCAGGTGCAGCTGTCCAGCGGTCTGACGTATGACCTGGATTTCTGGGGCCGGCACCGCAGCGCGCTGCAGGCCGCGCTGTCCGGCGTGCGCGAGGCCGAGGCCGAAAGCCAGGCCGCGCAGTTGCTGCTGACCACGGGTGTGGCACGCGTCTACGCGCGGCTGGCTACGCTCTATGCGCTACGCGATATCACCGTGCAGACGATTACCCAGCGCCGAGAACTGTCCGCGCTGGGCAAGGCCCGCCTGGTGGCCGGGCTCGATACCCAGGTGGGCATCACCCTGCAGGACGCCGACCTTGCCAGCACCGAGGCCGATCTGACCCATATCGACGACGGTATCGCGCTGACACGCCACCAGATTGCGGCGCTGCTGGGCAAGGGGCCCGATCGCGGGCTGGCAATCGCCCGGCCCGTGCTGCTGGCCGGTGCCAGCCAGCCGATGCCCGCGCTGCCCGACGATGCGCGGATTGGCCTGCTGTCGCGCCGCCCGGAGCTGGTGGCGGCACGGTGGCGCGTGGAGGCCGCCTCGAAAGATATCGAGGTGGCGCGCGCGGAATTCCTGCCCGACGTCACGCTGTCGGCCATGGCCGGGCTGACCACGATCACGCCATCCGATTTCCTGCTTGGCGCGAGCCGCGCCTTTGCCTTTGGCCCGTCGCTGCGCCTGCCGGTGTTCGAGGGCGGCCGGCTGCGGGCGAACCTGCACGGGCGCTACGCCGACTACGACGCGGCCGTGGCCGACTACAACCAGACCCTGACCAGCGCCTTGCGCGAAACGGCCGATGCCGTGGGCAGCCTGCAGGCCGTGGCCGCCGAAACCGCACAGCGGCGGCAGGCTCAGGCGCTGGCCGAGCATGCCTATGCGCTGGCCTCGGGCCGCTGGCAGGCGGGCCTGGTCAACCAGCTGGCCGTACTGACGGCGCAGGACAGCGTGCTGGCGCAGCAGCGCCAGGTGGCGCAACTGCAGGGACAGCAGCTCGATCTCCAGTTCCAGCTGGTCTGGACGCTTGGCGGCGGCTACGTCGGGCAGTTGCCGGATGCCGCCGCCCAGGCCACCGCGACACCCAATCCCATGACCTCCACACCATGAACGCACTTGTCACCCCCGCCGCGCCGGCGCCACCGGCCCCGTCGGCCCCGTCGGCCGAGATGCGGCCCGTTCCGCGCCGCCGCCTGATTGCCGTGGGCGCGCTGGTTGCCATGGCCGGGATAGGCGCCGCCACCTACTGGTGGACCATCGGCCGGCACTACGCGTCCACCGACGACGCCTATGTGGCGGGCAACGTGGTGCAGGTCACGTCGCTGGTACCCGGCACGGTCGTGTCGATTGCCGCCGACGATACGCAACGCGTGACGATGGGCCAGCCGCTGGTGGGACTCGACCCCACCGATAGCGAGGTGGCGTTGCAGCAAGCCGCCGCGCAACTAGCCGAAGCGGTACGCCAGGTGCGCACGCTCTATGTCAACAACGGCACGCTGCAGGCGAATATCGCGCAGCGGCAGGCCAACGTGGAGAACGCCCGTGACGATCTACGCAGGCGGATGTCGGTCGACGGCACCGGCGCCGTATCGAAGGAGGACGTCGACCACGCCCGGTCCACGCTCAAGGAAGCGCAGGCGGCGCTGCGTGTGGCGCAGGAGCAGCTGGCTTCGAACCTGGCCCTGACCCATCACACCACCATCGCCCAGCATCCCGACGTGGCGCGCGCCGCCGCCAGCTATCGGGCAGCCTACCTGGCTCACGCCCGCTCGACGCTGCCGGCGCCGGTCACCGGCTTTGTGGCGCGCCGCGCCGTGCAGGTAGGCCAGCGCGTGGCGCCGGGCGTGCCGCTGATGGGCCTGGTGCCGCTGGACCAGGTCTGGGTGGACGCCAACTTCAAGGAAAACCAGATGCGGGACATGCGCGTGGGCCAGCCCGTGTCGCTGGTGGCGGACTTTTATGGCGCCCAGGTGCGGTACCACGGCAGGGTGGCCGGTTTTGCCGCTGGCACCGGCGCGGCATTCTCGGTCCTGCCGGCGCAAAACGCCACTGGCAACTGGATCAAGGTGGTGCAGCGGCTGCCGGTGCGGATCACGCTCGATCCGGCACAACTGGCAGCCCATCCGCTGCGCATCGGCCTGTCGATGCGGGTGACGGTGGATGTTCACCAGCACGACGGCGCCAGCCTCGATACGCTGCCGGCGGTAACGCCGCTGTCGACGGATGTCTACGCTTCGGTGGGCCGCGATGCCGATGCGAACATCGCCAGGATCATTGTGGCGAATGCTGGCTAGAAGACTGCGGATTTGCTCGCCTGTTCCGTAAAACGGGAGAGGGGAGAACACACGTGGCTAGTGCCGGAATGCGCAGTGTTTGCTCCCCTCTCCCGTAAAACGGCAGGGGGGAGAACGCACGTGGCTCGCGCCGGGATGCGCAGTGTTTGCTCCCCTCTCCCGCGAGGCGGGAGAGGGGCTGGGGGGGGGGGGG
>NZ_BBQI01000125.1 GCF_001652915.1 Cupriavidus sp. D384 | reverse complement strand
GCAGGGGGTTGGGGTTGCGAGGGTTTGCAGCGCTGACCGGCAGAAAAAAGTTCTGCAAAAACTGTTGACGAAACGTTGAATGCTCTGCATAATCTCGTTTCTCCGCTGCAACGAAAAACGACGCAGCGACAGCGAACGGCAAAGCCGGCCGCTGGGGTTCTTTAACAACCAAACAACCGATAAGTGTGGGCGCTTGATG
>NZ_BBQI01000124.1 GCF_001652915.1 Cupriavidus sp. D384 | reverse complement strand
CTCAGTACAGGACCACGGAGCGGATCGACTCGCCGCGCTTCATCAGGTCGAAGCCCTCGTTGATGCGGTCGAGCGGCAGCGTGTGGGTGATCAGGTCGTCGATGTTGAGCTTGCCTTCCATGTACCAGTCGACGATCTTGGGCACGTCGGTGCGGCCGCGTGCGCCGCCGAATGCCGAACCCTTCCACTCGCGGCC
>NZ_BBQI01000123.1 GCF_001652915.1 Cupriavidus sp. D384 | reverse complement strand
GCACTACGTTGCTTGCTGTCCAACGATGACGTCGATGGCCGCTCGCCCCGCCAACTCCGCCACGAGATGAGCCCAACGCCGGGAATACGGCCCACCGAAAACCTTGATGCGCTCACCCCATGCGGCAATGCCTGTAGAGCGCAAGGGACCTTCCACCTGGAACCACACATCGAACATGTCCTTCGATGACATTTCGAGGGCGGCATGAATATGGAATCCGCGGTACTCTGTTATTCGCTCCATATGCCCTCCTCGCATCGGACGGCAAGCCGCCGCCACGACTGTGGCGGCGCTGACTTCATGAGGACGGCATGGCCGCTGCAGAATTAGCGACTACCTTGGCCGCCCTGCTGTCCTTGCTGACTCCCGCCTTCCTGGCCGGCCTGTTGGTTCCCTTTTTGCCTTTCTTGGTCGCTCTGTTGGCCGCTTTGGCCGCCCTGTTGTTCGCGTTGCCCGCCGCGCTGATCCTGATCACCTGACTGACCGCCCTGCCGACGTTCCTGATCGCCCTGTTGCCCCCCTTGTTGGCCACCTTGTTGAGACTGTTGCTCATTGGGCTGTTGCTGGCCCTGTCCTGGTTGCTGTTGCGGTTGCTGTCCCATGTTCAACTCCGATCGCGGCTGAATTGCCACCTTCTCCTAGTGCAAGCGCCGTACCAGCGAACCACTGTCATCGCCGACGGGGTCCTCCAGGGACATGACGTGTCGGCCGGAGGCGTCCG
>NZ_BBQI01000122.1 GCF_001652915.1 Cupriavidus sp. D384 | reverse complement strand
GAAGTGCTGCCCTACCTGGCCCCGAGCCGTTATTGCGAATCTGACCGCATGATGGAATTTGCGATGCGCGAGTTTGGCGGCATGCGGCAGGGCTACCCGCGCGTGTATGCGATACGGGAGTGGGTGCGCAACCATGTGCGCTTTCTTTCGCGGTCGACCAACGAGCGGACGTCGGCGATCGATACGATCGTGGAACGTACGGGGGTGTGCCGGGATTTCGCTCATTTGATGATCGCCATCTGTCGCGCGCTGAGCATCCCGGCCCGTATTTCCAGCAGCCTGGACTATGGCGCGGACCCGGCGATGGGTCCACCCGATTTCCATGCGGTGGTCGAGGTATATCTCTCGGACGGCTGGTATTTGCTCGATCCGTCGGGGGTTTCCATTCCGACCGGCCTGCTGCGCATCGGCACCGGCCGGGATGCCGCCGATGTTCCATTTGCCGCGATATTCGGCAAGGTCGAGTCGGAGCGGCCCTACATCGAAATCGAGGC
>NZ_BBQI01000121.1 GCF_001652915.1 Cupriavidus sp. D384 | reverse complement strand
TCCACGCTGGCTACAGGTCTGAGTTCTCGCGTTTGTGCCGTATTCCAAGTCATCTTTCGATCACTTAAATACATTTTGGTTGATACAATCACAACCCGGTATCGCGTTTGTACTCCAGCGTCTCATCAACGCTTCGCGACACCTTTACTACATCCCATATTGTTAAAGAACAGCCGA
>NZ_BBQI01000120.1 GCF_001652915.1 Cupriavidus sp. D384 | reverse complement strand
CACCGGCCGGGATGCCGCCGATGTTCCATTTGCCGCGATATTCGGCAAGGTCGAGTCGGAGCGGCCCTACATCGAAATCGAGGCGCTGAGCGATTCTGCCGCCGGCATTGGCATGCCGCTCGCCACGACCCGCGCCATCTCGACCTGGTGATCGGTGCTCAGCGCTGGCCGCCTTCCATGATCTCGGTTTTCCATTGCAGCGTTCCATTCTTCGGTTCCATGGCTTCATCGACGAACGCCGCTGGGATGCGTTCCAGCGGGATCTGCCATGG
>NZ_BBQI01000119.1 GCF_001652915.1 Cupriavidus sp. D384 | reverse complement strand
GCTTGCAACGGCGCGCTGCCGCTTCGCGCTCCAATAGTTGAGCGAGGAGCGCCTCCGCTTCGGCCGCATTCGCTTCGACCACATCTGCCTGCCGTCGCTCCTCCACCGCTTCGCGGCGCAGTTCCGTCGCTCGATCTCCGGTTTCTTCCATCGCCTCCGCCTCGCGTTGCTTCGCGATGCGGCGACGCGCCGTC
>NZ_BBQI01000118.1 GCF_001652915.1 Cupriavidus sp. D384 | reverse complement strand
TCGGCGATCAACGCGGGCCAGAAGATCAGTTCGGCAAGCAAGAGCCAGGACGGCCGTGCGTCGGCGTTGTGGGGCATTGCGGCCGGCCGCGACGCGTATGACGCGGCGATGGGTGCAGGCGACGCCATGAAGAGCCTGGCCGATGGCAAGGGGCCGGCAGGCACGGCGGTGACGCTGTCCTTCGGCACCAGCAAGAGCAAGAGCAC
>NZ_BBQI01000117.1 GCF_001652915.1 Cupriavidus sp. D384 | reverse complement strand
ATTCGCCATGCGTCGGGGCGGCAGGGGTGTCCAGTATCCAACCTTTCCGGACCGATCCGCCAACCACCATCGCGCCTATAACCAAACGCCGTACCGTGGTGGAGACATGCAATGCGAGCAAGACGTCTACGGGCAGTCAGGGCCCGCGTGACGCATCTGGACACGAAGCTGGCCGCCTCGCGGCAGCGCATCCGCCAGCAGGTCGGGCGGGTGCGTGAGGCGCGCCGGGAGGGCGGCGACGCTGCCCTGAGCCTGCAGGTGCTGCGCCATTTGCGCCGCAGCTATTCGGATCTGGTGCAGATCAAGCGCAATCTTTGGCTGGAAACCGGGTCCGGTCGCTACGCAACTGTCTGATGAGGGGCGAGGCACGATCGGCGGCTCCAGGAACTTAGGGCGCACCTTGCGAGGCAGAAAGCCGCTGTCACCGCATGCCGCCGAGACGGCGTTGATGCCGCCGCAGCCATCGCGCAACTCGCCCTGCTCGCCGGGACCCTCAATGGGTTGGAGCTTCGTATCCAACTGCTGCGGCAATATCAAGGAGGGGCAGTCGTCCCTAGGGCGGGGGAGACCTTTCGGTAATTTTGACGGGTTTTGTATATCAGGCGCGTTGCACGCGAGCGCGGTCAGGAAGGTGGTTGCCCCGCCCAGCACTGCCGGTATTCCCTGTTCTCGGACGCCTCCGGCCGACACGTCATGTCCCTGGAGGACCCCGTCGGCGATGACAGTGGTTCGCTGGTACGGCGCTT
>NZ_BBQI01000116.1 GCF_001652915.1 Cupriavidus sp. D384 | reverse complement strand
TGGTTATAGGCGCGATGGTGGTTGGCGGATCGGTCCGGAAAGGTTGGATACTGGACACCCCTGCCGCCCCGACGCATGGCGAATGCCACCTGTTGCCGGCCGTGGCACCTCGAACCCCGATCAGATGTCCCCGAGCCAGCCGTCCGCCGCAATCCGCGCGCGCCGCACGGACGCCTCCTCGGCCGCGCGCTGGGTGCCATACCCCGATAACGACGAATAAGGCCCGCACAGGCGCACCCGGCTCTCATTCTCGACTATCACCTCGTAGTCCCACTCCTCCCTGCCCTCCGGCGGGATGAGCGGGAAGACGAACAGGTCAAGCACGAGTCCGCGATAGGGCTGGCGGGTGTGGCCAGAGGGATCGTTCAAGTTTTGCCCCGGTGAGCCACCACGGTGTGCGCACCAATGTGGCACGCATCAAAACATCCGAGTGGTGAGACCCATGCTACGCGTGCCGGCGCGCATGCCTGTCCGTGTTTGGCTGATTCGACCGCGGTGCGGTCGTCGCCCACCGCCCGGCACCCTCAAGAAAAAGGCCCGACGCCGGGAAGGGTCGGGCCGAGCAGCTCTCCATCCGCGGAAGGCGCGAATCCCCCGCTCGCTTCAAGCATAGGCAACGGGGTC
>NZ_BBQI01000115.1 GCF_001652915.1 Cupriavidus sp. D384 | reverse complement strand
CCTTCATCGCCTGTGATCGCCAAGGCATCCACCACATGCACTTGTTCGCTTGACCCTATAACGAGTGTGTCTAACGTTTCCGTTTGTCCACGCTGGCTACAGGTCTGAGTTCTCGCGTTTGTGCCGTATTCCAAGTCATCTTTCGATCACTTAAATACATTTTGGTTGAT
>NZ_BBQI01000114.1 GCF_001652915.1 Cupriavidus sp. D384 | reverse complement strand
ATCTTCCTGCCGGGGGATCGGGTGAAGGTGATGGTGCGAGATGGGAACGCCAATGGGCGTAACAGCATAAGCGCCCGGCCTACTGACGACGACCCATACGTGGCGCAAGGGGTGGTGGACGAGGAAGCGGAGCGCAAAGCGGCGGAGAGGCGGCGCAAAAATGCGGAGGGAACGGCGACGG
>NZ_BBQI01000112.1 GCF_001652915.1 Cupriavidus sp. D384 | reverse complement strand
TCGGCCACGCCGATGATGATCGACTTGCCCCAGCCCTTGTGGCAGCACTCCAGCGCCTGGCGCATGACCTGCGTATTGCCGATGCACTCGAACGAGTAGTCGGCGCCGCCATCGGTCAGCTGCACGATGTGGTCCACCACGTTCTCGACGTCCTTCGGATTGATGAAGTGGGTCATGCCGAACTTGCGTGCCATGGCTTCGCGGCCCGGGTTCAGGTC
>NZ_BBQI01000111.1 GCF_001652915.1 Cupriavidus sp. D384 | reverse complement strand
CGTCGACCAGCGTGCGGGCGTCCACCACCTTGTCGCGGTAGGCCTCGAAGATGCGGCGCAGTGCCTGCTCCATCGTCACCTCGGGCTTCCAGCCCAGTTCGTCGATCGTGTTGTCGATCTTCGGCACGCGGTGCTGCACGTCCTGGTAGCCCTTGCCGTAGAACTCGCCCGACGACGTCTCAACGATCTGCGTCTTGCGCGCTTCCTCGGCGTA
>NZ_BBQI01000110.1 GCF_001652915.1 Cupriavidus sp. D384 | reverse complement strand
TCCCGGCGTTGGGCTCATCTCGTGGCGGAGTTGGCGGGGCGAGCGGCCATCGACGTCATCGTTGGACAGCAAGCAACGTAGTGCCGATAGCAGCCGATCGAAGCGACGGTGCGCAATTGCCCCCAGTCTCGCGTTCACACCGTTCTCATCCGCGCCAACGCCTCTGGACGCCTGTCCGCAAGTTGCGTGTCTCTCGCAAGTGATCGCTCCTGCTCTGACGCGAGATAAGTGCCGATCAAGAAGTTCCGCAAGACAAAAGCGCGGAGCAAGGCAAGGTAGCGGTACACTGTTATCGCCGTCTCGATACGCTCGGGGCGGACGCTCTACGCTTCCGCCTGGAACGTAAGGTCAACTATGAACCGCATCCGATACTTGGTGAACTTGTCCTACGAGATCGCGGATCCCACGGCCGACTTCATTTTGTGCATCGAAGCGGCGAGGACATGCCGGCAGTCGATAGTCTCCGAACACCTCGTGATCTCGCCAGAGATACCCGCCACACGCTACACCGACCCTGTCCTGTGCAACCGTATGCTGCGCATTCGGGCGAACAAGGGCCGCTTGGGAATTCGGTATGAGGCCGTGGTGGAGATCGACCATCGGCTCGATGATGGCGAAACGCTATCGCAGGTCGCGGTCGCCGACCTGCCTTTCGAAGTGCTGCCCTACCTGGCCCCGAGCCGTTATTGCGAATCTGACCGCATGATGGAATTTGCGATGCGCGAGTTTGGCGGCATG
>NZ_BBQI01000109.1 GCF_001652915.1 Cupriavidus sp. D384 | reverse complement strand
TTAGCTCAGCTGGGAGAGCACCTGCTTTGCAAGCAGGGGGTCGTCGGTTCGATCCCGTCATCCTCCACCACTTACCTGGATCAAAGATCTGGGTAATGAGATTACTTGGTTGGTAGCCAAATGAAAGCATTCAATGCTGAGTGCTTTCATTTGGCATTGCCAAGCGACGCAAGTCGGCTGTTCTTTAACAATATGGGATGTAGTAAAGGTGTCGCGAAGCGTTGATGA
>NZ_BBQI01000108.1 GCF_001652915.1 Cupriavidus sp. D384 | reverse complement strand
CCGGAGTAGCCCGATGCGGTGGCAGCGCCGGAGTAGCCCGATGCGGTGGCAGCGCCGGAGTCGCCCGATGCGGTGGCTGCGCCGTAGTCGCCCGATGCGGTGGCAGCGCCGGAGTTGCCCGATGCGGTGGCTGCGCCGGAGTAGCCCGATGCGGTGGCAGCGCCGTAGTAGCCCGATGCGGTGGCAGCGCCGGAGTCGCCCGATGCGGTGGCAGCGCCGGAGTCGCCCGATGCGGTGGCAGCGCCGGAGTAGCCCGATGCGGTGGCAGCGCCGGAGTCGCCCGATGCGGTGGCTGCGCCGGAGTAGCC
>NZ_BBQI01000107.1 GCF_001652915.1 Cupriavidus sp. D384 | reverse complement strand
TAATGGCTCGACCAATGTTTCCGGCAACTCGACGAACGGCACTGGCGTCGATAACGGCGGTCGCATCAACACCGACGGTAATGGCTCGGCTAATGTCTCGGGAAATTCGACGAACGGAACCGGGGTAGATAACGGTAATGGAGCGATCAACACTGGCGGCAACGGATCGACGAATATCTCGGGTAATTCGACAGATGGCCCAGGCCTGGACAACGGTAAC
>NZ_BBQI01000106.1 GCF_001652915.1 Cupriavidus sp. D384 | reverse complement strand
ACCCGGTATCGCGTTTGTACTCCAGCGTCTCATCAACGCTTCGCGACACCTTTACTACATCCCATATTGTTAAAGAACAGCCGAGCTAATGCTCGTTGGCAACAGCCAAAGAGAAACACTCATCCGAGCGCTTTTCTTTAGCTACAACCCCAAGGTAATGGTGGAGGATGACGGGATCGAACCGACGACCCCCTGCTTGCAAAGCAGGTGCTCTCCCAGCTGAGCTAATCCCCCGCGTGATA
>NZ_BBQI01000105.1 GCF_001652915.1 Cupriavidus sp. D384 | reverse complement strand
ATCAGTACTCGATCACCGGTGCATGCACCGGGGCGATCGACGGGTGCGCGGTCTGCGTGCGCTGCGCGGCCTTGTGGACCATCGTGTAGGCGTAGTCGATGCCCATGCCGTACGCGCCCGAGTGTTCCTTCGCCAGGCCCGTCACCGCGTCATACGTTTCCTTGTTCTTCCAGTCACGCTGCCATTCCAGCAGCACCTGCTGCCACGTCACCGGCACCACGCCGGCCTGGATCATCCGCTGCATGGCGTAGTCGTGCGCTTCCTTGCTGGTGCCGCCCGAGGCGTCAGCCACCATGTAGATCTCGTAGTCGCCTTCGAGCATCGCGCTCAGGGCGAACGT
>NZ_BBQI01000104.1 GCF_001652915.1 Cupriavidus sp. D384 | reverse complement strand
TGGCTGGCTGTTCGGATGGCGGGTCGATGAGCGCATCACCCGCACCGGTGACAAATGACGCGCAGTATGAGCTGCCGCCCGTCGTGAATCCGGGCGGCGTGAGCGGGCTGAACTACACCCCGAGCTACATCGCCCGCTTCGGCATCACCGGAGAGAACGGCATGCGCGGCGGAGGCCCCAATATCTGGCGAGTCGAGGAGG
>NZ_BBQI01000103.1 GCF_001652915.1 Cupriavidus sp. D384 | reverse complement strand
GTGCCCAGCTGGCGCTGCAGGCCGATGCGCACGTTCTCGCGCACGCTCAGGTGCGGGAACACGGCGGAAATCTGGAACGACCGGATCACGCCGCGCCGCGCAATCTGTGCGGGCTTCTCGCGCGTGATGTCGATGCCGTTGAAAAGGATGGTGCCCGTGGTGGGCTCCAGGAATTTGGTGAGCAGGTTGAAGCAGGTGGTCTTGCCCGCGCCGTTCGGTCCGATCAA
>NZ_BBQI01000102.1 GCF_001652915.1 Cupriavidus sp. D384 | reverse complement strand
CTCAGAAAACTGACTGGCTCGCGTCTCGCGACGCAAACCAACATGTTTTACTGTGCGAGCACTGATAACTTTTGAAGCATCACGCAGACCGGAGTCTGCGTGGCGTTCGCCATCAAGCGCCCACACTTATCGGTTGTTTGATTGTTAAAGAACCTCAGCGCCGGCTTTGCCGTTCGCTGTCGCTGCGTCGTTTTTCGTTGCAGCGGAGAAACGAGATTATGCAGAGCATTCAACGTTTCGTCAACAGTTTTTGCAGAACTTTTTTCTGCCGGTCAGCGCTGCAAACCCTCGCAACCCCAACCCCCTGCTGACCCCGCAAACCCTTGTCGCTGCTGCGTTTGCAGTGCGCTTCGTGTTGCGAGGGGGCGAATATTAGATGCCTTTCGGCAGGTGCGCAAGGGGTTTCGCAAAAGAATTTTCCGATCCCTTAGAATCGCCGGATGACGACGATGCCGGAACCGCCCACCTATCTCCCCGAACGCCTGTCCAGCCGGGACGCGGGGGCGCTTGATGCCCTTGCGCTGGCCACCGCGCTGGCCCGCCCCATTGCCTTTGTGGATCTGGAGACGACAGGGCCGGATGCCCAGCGCGACCGGATCACCGAGATCGGCGTCGTGGAAGTGGGCCCCGACGGCATTCACGAGTGGGACACCCTTGTCGATCCGCAGGCCAGCATCCCGCCATTTATCCAGGGGATGACCGGGATCACCGACGACATGGTGCGCGGGCAACCCACCTTCGCGTCGATTGCCGAACTATTGGCCGAACGGCTACAGGGCCGACTGTTCGTCGCCCACAATGCCCGCTTCGACTACGGCTTCCTGAAGAACGAGTTCCGGCGCGCCGGCGTGACGTTCCGCGCCGATGTCCTTTGCACGCTGCGGCTGTCCCGGTCGCTGTTCCCCTCCGTGGAGCGCCATGGGCTGGACGCGCTGATCGCCCGCTTCAACCTGATACCAAAGGGCCGCCACCGCGCGCTCGCCGACGCCGAACTGCTCTGGCAGTTCTGGCAGAAGATCCACGGCCTCTATTCCGTCGATCTGGTCGAGTCGGCTGTCAGGACGCTGGTCAAGCATGCCAGCCTGCCCGCCGGCCTGAGCGAGACCGCCCTGGACGATGTGCCAGACCGCCCCGGTGTCTATCTGTTCCATGGCGACGACGACGCCTTGCTATATATAGGCAAGAGCATCCACCTGCGGCAGCGCATTCGCGCTCATTTTTCCGGCGATCACACCAATCCAAAGGAAATGCGCATCGCACGTGCGGTCAGGCGGGTGGATTGGCGCGAAACCGGCGGCGAGATCGGCGCCTTGCTGCTGGAGGCAAACCTCGTCAAGACGCTGCGGCCGCTGCACAACCATCAGCTGCGGCACAACGAAGCGCTGTTCGCATGGGAAATGGTCGATGGTCTGCCCGCTCCCCGCCTGCGTTCGGATCGACAGGTGGACTTCAGCCGCCACGCCAGGCTCTATGGCGTATTTCCGAGCCGCGCCGCGGCACGCGCGCGCCTGCTTGCACTGGCCGAAGAGCATCAGCTTTGCCTGGTCACCCTGATGCTCGAGCCGACGGCGCGCCGTGGCAACCCCTGCTTTGCGCGGCAGGTGCAGCGCTGCGCGGGGGCCTGCACCGGTCATGAATCGCGGGCCGACCATCGCCAGCGCACGCTGGCCGCGCTCGATGCGCTGACGGTCATGCCATGGCCCTTCGATGGCGCGATTGCCTGGCGCGAGGGCGAGCAACCCGACCAGCCCTGGCATGTCATCGAGGACTGGTGCTATCTGGGAACCGCGCGGACGCTGGCGGAAGCCCAAGGCCTGACCGCCCTGCCAGCCCGCTTCGATATCGATACCTACCTGATCCTGGCGCCGCACCTCGCCAGCCTCAAGGCAACGGCGGTGCTGCTGGAATCGGCCCGCCCCTTTGTATTGACGGCCCCGATTGCGCCAATCGCATCCAGCGCACCAATTGCGGCCACGTTCACTGCACCCGACCAGGCCGAACCACCGCCAAAGCCGCGCGCCGCACCAAGGCGCACGGCGTCGCTGGCGGACGTCCAGCCATCGCTGTTTGGCTAAAAGGAGATAGGTCGCGGACGCCGTTTGGTGCGGCGGCGCGCATAGACGCGTTGCCAGCCCTCGGCCAAGCAGCTAGCCTCCGACAGGCGGGATTGCACCCGCGAGATGGAGCCGCCATGCCTGCTTCGCCCCGACCTGCCGCCTGCCGCGCCTTGCTGCTGGCTGCCGGCGCCATCATCCTGGCCACCGCGTGCGCCAATATCGAGGCCGGCACCATGCAGCGCATCTTCGATTCGTGGAAAGGCGTACCGATCGACCAGGCCAAGGCACAGTGGGGACCGCCCCAGTCGGTGCAAGCCGTGCCGGGCGGCACGGCCTATGTCTGGACAGACGAAATGCCCGTCGCCCGCCCGCCGGGCAGCGGCCCGCGCGATGCAGGGCTGGAGCCCCCGGCCAGGGTAGCCCAGTGCCAGCGCAAGCTGGTGGCCGGCCCCGACGGCAACGTCAGCCGCGGCGAATGGAGCGGCAGCGCGTGCTGCACCCAGAGCCTGGTCGGCACCTGTGCCGGACTGGCCCGCAAGGCCACCGGCTGATTACCGGCTGCGGTCGGGGCGCCAACCGCCCCGCCATCCTTCGGCCCGGCGGAACGTCTATCACGCAACCCGCCGATCCGTCGCTCGATCCATCAATCGATCTTCGCGCCCGACACCTTGACGGCCTGCCCCCAGCGCTTCTGCTCGCTGACGATCGTTGCCGCAAAGGCCTCCGGCGATTGCCAGGCCGGTTCGGCGCCCTGTGCCTCCAGCTTGGCCTTGGTGTCCGGATCCGCCAGCACGGTGCGCAGCGCGCCAGACAGCTTGTCGACGATTTCCTTCGGCGTGCCTGCCGGCGCCAGCACGCCGTAGAAGCCCACCACCTCGAAGCCCTTGAGGCCCGATTCTTCCATGGTGGGCACATCGGGCAGCGCCGGCGAACGCTTGCCCGACGTCACCGCCAGCGCGCGCACCTTGCCGGCCTTGATATGCTGGGTGAACAGCGGAATCGAGTCGGCCATCATCTGGGCCTGTCCACCCATTACGTCGGTCAGCGCCGGCGCGCTGCCCTTGTAGGGGATGTGGACGATAAACGTGCCCGACGCCTGCTTGAACATCTCGGGCATCAGGTGCGAAATACCGCCATTGCCGCCCGATGCAAAGTTGAGCTTGCCGGGATTCGCCTTGGCATAGGCGATGAATTCCTTCAGGTTTCTGGCCGGCACGTTGTTGTTGACGACCATCACCAGCGGAATCAGCGCGGTACGTGCCACGGGCGCGAAATCCTTGGGCATGCCATACGGCAGCTTGGGATAGAGCGAGCCGTTGATCGCCATCTGGCCAGTATTGGCGATCAGCAGCGTATAGCCGTCGGGCGCGGCCTTGGCCACGTTGTCCGATCCGATATTGCCGGCGGCCCCGGCCTTGTAGTCGAGCACGACGGTCTGGCCCAGGATCGGCTGCAGCTTTTCCGACAGGATGCGTGCATGGGTATCGACCGGCCCGCCAGGCGGAAAGCCCACCACCATGCGAATCGGCTTGTCCGGCCAGGCGGCCTGCGCGGCGCCGGCGGCCAGTGCCAGCGGGGTAAGGACCATGGCGGCCAGGGCAAGCCGGGCGCGGCGGGTACTGAACAACGTCATTTCTCTCTCCGGATGCGGCCCCGCTCTATGCGGCAGGGACCGGTCCGGTATTGTGACGTTTTTATGACATTCTTGTGAAGCGCTTTTACCGCCGACTGAAAGCCCCTGTCCGGGGCGGCCCTATTCCAGCACGATGCCTCGCGCCTTGATCAGGGCGCCCCATTTTCTTACCTCGCCATCGATAAAGCCCGCAAAGTCCGCGCTGCTGCCCGGCGACGGCTGAAGACCCAGCGCCAGCAGCTTCTGGTTGATCTGCGGGTCGGCCAGTGCCTGGCTGGCATCGCGATTGATCTGCTGCACGATGGCCGGTGGCGTGCCGGCTGGCGCCACGATACCGAACCAGCCGTAGCCCACCACGCCGGGCACGCCCTGTTCGGCAAAGGTTGGCGCGTCGGCATGGACCGGCGTGCGCGCGTCGGCGGCCACCGCGATCACGCGCAGCTTGCCGGCCTGGATAAACGGCAGCGCCGTCGTGATTGCCGTCAGGGTGGCATCGACGCGGCCCGCCAGCAGTTCGGTATAGGCCGTGGCATCGCCCCGGTAATGGACGTTGAGCGCCTTGAACCCCGACTGCGCGGCAAACAACTCGGCAGTCAGATGCGGCCCCGAGCCGATGCCCGGCGATGCGAACGTGACGCCGTCGGGCTTCTGCTTCGCCATCTTCACAAAATCCGCCACGGTCCTGACCGGCGAACCGGCATTGACGATCAGGAACACCGGCCCCAGCACGCGCGGCCCCACGGCGACAAAATCCTTGTGGATATCGAACCGCTGCGACAGCCCTGCAGCCGTGTTGATGGCGAACGGCGCGGCGGCCCAGAGCAGCGTATAACCATCGGCCGTAGCGTGCGCCACGTTTTCGCTGGCCACGCGCGTGCCGGCGCCGGGCTTGTTCTCCACCACCACCTGCTGGCCGTACTTGCGGCTCAGCGCCTCGGCCAGCACGCGCGCCGACGTATCGTTCGATCCGCCGGGCCCGTAGGGCGACACCAGCCGCACCGGCTTGCCCGGCCACGTATTGCCGAAGGCGTGCGGCACCACGCCGGCCAGTGCCACCGCGCCCAGCAGGCGGCGGCGCGTCAGTTGCGATGGGGTCATGATGCCTCCCTCACCCGCTCGATGGCGGGATAGCGATAGGTGCGGTCAAGGTGTTCCGGCTGGGGCACGTACAGGCGCAGCGCCACATAGAATGCCCCGGCCGGCGCCGGCAGCCAGTTGCCATGCAGTGCACGATCCTTCGGCGGCTGTGCCGACAGGTACAGCGTCAGGCTGCCGTCAGCGCCACGGGCCAGCGTGGGCGACCGGTCGCCCAGCGAGTAGCGCGCCAGCGCGTTCGGCACCAGCATGCAGTCGCCCTTGTCGTACATGGTCAGCGACCAGAACGCGCCCACGCGCGGCAGGTTGTCGGCCGCAAAGTGCAGCCGGTAGGCATGGCCGCCTTCGAGCGGCGTGCCATCGGCACAGCGGTCGGCCATCACGTACATGGCCTCCTGCACGCCCAGCGCACCAATATAGTTGCGCGCCACCAGCGCGCGTTGCAGGTAGTGGGTGCCGAACGACTCGCGCACGTCCACCGACATCGCCCAGCCGCCGCCCATGTCGGACGCCTGCGGTTCGGCCAGGTCGGCCAGCACGCCCTGCAGCGCCTCGCCAAGCACCTCGAGCTGCAACGGCGTGGGCGCGAGTCCCTTGCCGATCCCGGCGTCGGCAAAGCGGGCCACCATGCCGGCTTCGGCGCGCGGCGGCGGGTTGTCCGCAAGCATCTGGTTGACTATCGCGGCAAAGCGCCGGGGATCGCCCAGATGCTCGCGCGGCTGCATGCCGACATCGAAGGCAAACGCGGCAGGTTCGCCATCGAGCCGCTTCAGTGCGATGGCGTCCTGCAACGCATGGCCGGCGGCCAGGTCGGCATCGCCGTCCACCAGCAGCCGACCGATCATCCACACGGCGTTGGTCGGACATGCGATGGCCTGCATGCCGGCCGGCACCTCGCCACGCCATTCGGGCCCGTGCAGCAGAAAGCGGCCCGCACCGGTGCCGGTGGTGCGGCTGCCCAGGTACCCAAACGGATTGGTATAGAAATCGAGCAGGCCCAGCACGTAGTAGCGGCCGGCAAAATCGGGCACTTCCAGCACCACGGGCTCGCGCGACAGGTCGAGCCAGGCATTGGTGTACAGCGTGTCGTTGTTGGGCGTGACCACCTGGCGATGCTGCGGCCCCAGCAGTTCGCGCGTGTGGATCAGGTGGTTGACCCAGCGCAGCGAGGAATCGGGGCCGTCGCCGGCAAACTGGCCGGCGCGGTTGCGGCGCGGGCAGGTGGCCGCGCGCATGCGGGCCATCTCGTAGAGCGGCAAGGTGTAGATTACGGCTTCGCGCGCCAGCTGCGGCAGGCTGGCGCTATCGGCGGTGCGGGTTTCGGACATGGGCGGGTGTCTCCTTTTCTCTTATATATAGGGATGCGTGTTCCGCGCCGGCCTCAGCCGATCCGGCGGACTGCGGGAATCGTGTACTGGCCGGCGATAAAACCGGCGGACGGGTGGTACAGCCGCAGGATCAGGTAGAACGGGCCGTCAGGCGCGGGCAGCCAGTTGGCATCGTCGGCCGGCCGGGCATGTCCGATGGGGATGACCAGCGTGCCGTCCGCCTCCATGCGCAGGCCGGGGGTGCGGTCGCCAACCGCATAGCGGCCGATCTCGTTGGCCGAAAAATAGCGATCCTGCCCATAGAGCGATACCGACCAGAACGCTTCGGCCGGCGGCAGCATGCCGGGCGGAAAGCGCAGTTCGTATCGGTGCTGGCCTTGCAGCGGCTCGCCATCGGCGTCGAAATCGGCCATTGCGTACACCGCCTCGTCCCCGCGCAGCGCGCCCAGCCCCTTCATGGCCGTGCAGGCGCGCAGCATCCAGTCGTCGCCATAGATTCCCAGTCGCATGCTGTAGCCCCAGGCCTTGTGTCCCTGGCTGCGGGTATGGGCTTCGATCAGCGCCATGCCCTGGGCGTAGGCGCTGCGCAGGCCATTGACGATCGACGGCCGCAGTGCCGCCACTTCCACGTCGTCCTCAAGCCGCATGCCCACCTTGCGCAGCAGCGTGAACAGGCCCTGTTCCTGTGCGCTGGGCGGGAAATCGCGCATCGCCCGGAACAGGTTCTGGAAGAAGTCCACGCCGGCATCGTCGGTGTCCTGCCACTGCGCCACGCTGGCCGGCCGGGCCGGGCCGGCGCTTTGCACAACCTGGAAGCCCTGCTCGAAGGCATTGGCACGTGCCAGGTCGTCGGGGTCGGTCACCAGCACGCGGCCAATCACCCAGACCAGCGCGGTGGGCGCCTGCACCACATGCACACCGCTGCCACGCTGGCCGGGCCCGACGATCTCGACGTTGGCGCCTTCGCGCGGCACGCTGCGCGGGCCCAGGTTGGCGAAGTTGTTGGTGTGGGCATCCAGCAGTTCCACCACGTAGTAGCGGTCGGCATCGGGCAGCGCGGGCACGCGGATCGTGGCCGGGCCGTCCGCCAGGTTGAGCCAGCCGCAGAAGTAGAGCAGGTCGTTGGCGGGCGTGACGATGTCGCGGTCTTCGTGGGTCCACTGGCGCGCGCTGGCGGACAGCATGTTCATCGGCGCACGGCCGTAACGCGTCGGGGCATCCACCGACGTCTGCAGGCGGCAGGTGCGCAAGGTCTCGATCAGCGGGTAGCCGTAGATCACCAGCGGCAGCGCGGCAGCAGCCACCAGGGCCTCCTGCGGGCTGGCGTGGACAGGCGAGGCAATGGCGGGATGAGCGGGAAAGGCAGGATGGTTCATGTCGATGATTCGGATGGATGGGGATATCGGGTTCATTCCAGCGCGGCGCCGCTCGATGTCACGAGCGCGGCCCACGCCCGCGCGTCGTCGCGCATCTGGCTTGTGAACTGCGTGCGCGACACGGGCTGGTAGCGCATGCCCATGGCCGCGATCTGCGCCTGCAGCGCGCTGTCCTGCATGGCAACGTGTACCGCGCCTTCCAGCCGGTCGACGATGGCCGGCGGCGTCCTGGCCGGGGCGAACAGCGCGTACCAGCTGTCGACGCGGAACGCGATGCCCGACTCGGCGAGCGTCGGCACATCGGGCAGCGCGGCCGATCGCTCGGACCCCGACACGGCCAGCGCACGCACCTTGCCACTGCGAATCAGCGGCAAGGTGCCGGCCAGATCGGACATGGCGATGGGCACCGTGCCGCCCATCACGTCGTTCAGCATCGGCGCCACACCCTTGTAGGGCACGTGCCGCAAATGGATGCCCGCGGACACGTTCAGGCTTTCCCCCGCCAGATGGCCGCCGGAGCCCTGGCCCCACGAGCCATAGGCCAGGTCCGCGCCGGGCTGCTTCGCCATCGCGATCAGCGCGCGCACGTCATGGGCCGGGAACGCCGGATTTGCCACCAGTACATTGCCGCCGTAAGCAATGCGGCCGATGGGCACGAAATCGCGCAGCGGGTCGTAGGTCAGCTTCGGGAAGATCGCCGGGGCAATGGCATGCGTGGCCGAGATGCCAAGTACGATCGTGTAGCCGTCGGGCGCGGCGCGAGCCACCTGTGCCGTGCCGATGGTGCCGGTGGCGCCTGCCACGTTTTCGACCACCACCGTGCCCTTGAGCACGGTCGACAGGCGCGCGGCCACCATGCGCCCCACCACATCGGTGCCGCCGCCGGGCGGAAACGGCACCACCAGCCGGATGGGCTTGCCGGGATATGCATCGGCGGCAACTGCCACGGGCAACGTCATTGCGCCTGCCACCCCTGCCGCCAGCCACAACGCCAGCGCGTGCCGCATCCTGCGAATCGTTGATCGCATGATCTGTCTCCGTATTGTCTGGATGGCCGCTGCGTCAGCGCAGCGTGATGACAGCGTCCGCCGCAACGAGCCCGCCGGGGCCAACGATGAACGGGTTGATTTCGAGCGTATCGAGCCGGTCGCCAATCGCTGCAGCGGCACGCGACACATTGACCAGTACGTCGGCCACGGCGTCGAGGTCGATGGCCGGATGACCACGGTGCCCGCTGCACAGCGCAGCGGCCCGGCTCTGCGTCAGCATTGCACGGGCGCGTTGCCGCGACAGCGGCGCCAGGCCAAAGGCCATCTGCCGGAAGATCTCCACGGCGGTGCCGCCGATGCCGGCCAGCGCCACCAGGCCGAACACCGGATCGCGCCGCACGCCCACCATGATCTCGCCCCAGCCGCGTGCCATGCCGGCGACGATGGCCCCTTCGAACGGCACGGCGTGGCCGCCGGCGTCGCAAGCGTGCGCAGCCGCCTGGCGCGCCGTTTCGAACGCGGCACGCACGGCATCGGCGTCGCGCAGGTTCAGCACCACGCCGCCGATATCGCTCTGGTGCAGGATATGGCGCGAGCAGATCTTGACGGCCACCGGGTAGCCGATCGATGCGGCAAGCGCCACGGCGGCATCGGCATCGCAGGCCACACCGTGCGGCACCACTGGTACGCCGGCTTGCGCCAGCAATGCCATGGCTTCGGCCTCCGACAGCGCGGAGGCGTCGGCAGGCATGACCTGCCGCAGGCCCGGCAACGCGGGCGCACCGTCATCGCCATGCGAAGTCGCCTCCAGGGCCGCAGCCTTTGCCAGCGCCGCCACGGCTTCCATCGTGTGTGCGGGTTCGCGGAACACCAGGCAGCCGCGCGCTTCGAGCCACGCGCGCTTGTCGTCGTCCATCACGCCCGAGATCAACAGCGGCGCGGCGTGCCGATCGGCCTCCAGCGCGGACACGGTGTCCTGCAGCACGGGCCACAGGCGCGGCGCATTGACGCCGCCGGCCAGGAATGCCGCCACCGCGCCATACTGGCCGCAGCGCGCCACATTCGCCAGCGCATCGACAAACACCTGCGGCTGCGCCACGACCTGACCGGTGACGTCGATGGGATTGGCAGTGCTGGCAAACGGAATGGCCGTGCGCAGCGCCCGGGCGGCGGCATCGGGCATCGGCGGCAATGGCAGACCCAGCGTCTCGGCGCTGTCCGCCATCATGATGCCCACGCCGCCCGACACCGTGACGATCGCCACCGGCGCCACAGCATCCGCGGCGAGGCCCGACGGCGACTGCCATTGTGCCGGCCGGCGTCCGCGCGCCAGCGTATAGCCCAGGCGGAAAAATGCTTCGAGCGTATGCGCGCGATGCACGCCATATTCGTCGAACACGGCCTGGTACACGGCGTCTTCGCCGGCCAGGCTGGCCGTATGCGATTGCGCGGCACTGGCGCCCGCTGCCGTGGTACCCACTTTGGCGATGACCACGGGCTTGCCGGCAGCGCGCGCGGCAGCCAGCGCGCGGCGCAGACGCACGCCGTCGCGCGCGCCTTCGATATAGGCCAGGATCACATGCGTCTGCGGATCGTTGGCTAGCCACTCGATCACGTCGGCCACCTGCAGCCCGGCCTCGTTACCCGTGGTCACCCAATGGCTCAGGCCCAGGCCTGCCTCGCGCGCCAGCGCAAACGCGTACGCGCCGAATGCACCGCTCTGGCTGACCAGCCCCACATGCCCGACCGGCGGCACGCCACCGAGCGGAATTGGCGAGAACGTGGCGAACATGCGCTCGCGCAGGTTCATCGCGCCCAGGCAGTTGGGGCCCAGCAGTTGCACGCCATGGGCGCGGGCTTGCGTGGCGAGTGCGTGCTGCAGGTCGCCGCCGCCGCTGACTTCGGCAAAGCCCGAGGTGAACACCACGGCGGCCCGCGTGCCGGCCTGGCCCAGTTGCGTCATCACGTCCGGGGCGGCGGGCGCCGGCACGGCCACGATGGCAAGATCCACGGGCTCGCCGATGTCGGCCACCGACGCGTAGGCGCGCAGCCCCTGCACGGTATCGGCGCCGGGATTGACCGGAAACACACGGCCGCCATAACCGAGTTCGCCAAGCAGGCGAAGCGGCACGCCGCCCACCTTTTCGGGCTGCGTCGATGCGCCGATCACCGCGATCGAGCGCGGGCACAACAAGGGCTGCAGGTCCTGCATGGTGTCTCCGTTGATGACGCCCCGGTACGTGCCAAGGCGTTCTGTCGTGCGGGCGATCCGGGCCCGCGCCCGGCGGCTAGCGTCCCACGCCGGCCATGTTCTCGATGGCGCGCACCATCTCGCGCAGCAGCGGCGCCACGCGCTTTTCCATCATCCCGCGCCTGACGCGCAGGCCCGGCAGCGCGCAGTTGAACAGCAGCGGCCGGTTCAGGTAGGTGATGCGCGAATAGACCCCCACGCCATGGATGTCTTCGCCGGCATCGCCTTCGTTGAGCGTGAAGCCGCGCTTGGGGTAGTGCGCCACGTTATGGCAGACGGTCTCGTAGCACACGGCAAATTCCTGCGGACGGTCGGTGCGCGCCAGCATCATCAGCTTCTCGAACTCGCTTTTCGACAGCGTGCAGAGGAACGCCCGCCCCATTGCCGTGGTCAGCACCGACCGCACCGCGCCCACGGCCGGCCGCGCGGACGTGCCCTCCATGTGCGTGCACGACTCCAGGTACGTCACGTCGAGCCGGTGCGCCACGCCCATCGACACGGCACCCTCCACCTGGTTGGCGAGCGTTTGCATCAGCGGTCGCGCCAGATGGCGCACCGGCAGCCCGGCCAGGTACGGATAGCCCAGCGCCAGCACCTGCGCGCCCACAAAGTACTTGTCGAGCTTCGGGTCCCAGTCGAGATAGCCCAGCTCGAACAGCGTGCGGCAGATGCGCGATACCGTGGCGCGCGGCAGTTGCAGCCGCTGCGACAGTTCGCCGTTGCCCAGCGGGCGCGGATCGTCGATGAAGCAGCGCAGCAGCGCAAACCCCTTGGCCAGCAGCCCGCCGAACGAGGGATCTTCGCGGCGGCGTTCGGCAATGAATTGTTCGACCGGGGTGTTCATGGGCATGTCGTCTCCTGGATTCCAGTGTGGGCGTCGATTCGGCATCATGTCAAAAAGCGGAACGAATTTCCATATATTGGAAATCCGGAGCGTAAACCCTGACTTGACGGTGCATCGGGCCGAATCGTAAGGTGCAAAACCGAATCCGAATTCGCATACGGAAAAGCCCATGCAAGCCCCTGCCACACGTACCGAAACCGCCACTCCCGCCACGGCGTTCCCGCGCGTGGACACGTCGTCAATCCTGCAGCCTCCGCGCCAGCGCCGCGCCAAGGAGACCGAGCAGGCCCTGCTGACGGCCGGGCGCCAGCTGCTGGCTGAACGCGATTTCGCGGCCGTGTCGGTGGCGCAGATCGCCGCGGCATGCCAGGTGTCCGTGGGTGCGTTCTACGGCCGGTTTCGCGACAAGATGGCGTTCTTCGATGCGCTGCGTGCGTCGGTGATGGAGGAATCCGATGCGTCGGTGGCGCGCTACATGGCCGAACATCGCTGGCAGGAAGCCCCGGCGGCCCAGATCATCGAGAAGACCATGCGCTTCATGGTCAATGGCTGCCGCACCAATCGCGGCGTGATTCGCGCTTCACTCAAACACGCCACAACCCACCCCGAGCAATGGCTGCCGCACCAGAAGAACGGCCAGGAGCTGATCGACCGGCTCGTGATCCTGCTGGTGCCGCGCCTGTCCGGCCCGGCCGCCGAAGCCGAACTGCGCGTGCGGTTCGCGATGCAGATGGTGTTCGGGATGCTGGTCAACGCCGTGCTGAACAACCCGGGGCCGCTGCATCTGGATGACGAACGCCTGCCCGTGGAAATGGCACGCATGCTCGGCCGCTATCTGGGCATTGACGTGGGCACCGACGCCTGACCACGCCAGGCCAGCCCAACCGCATTCCCTCGCTTCATTTGTCCAACCGCCCGCATCAGCCGCAGTCATAGCGGCATGTCTGGCATGCAGACCGGGCACAAAAAGAGGAGACACACCATGAAGCAAACCATGTTGCCGCGCCGGCGGTGGGCGACACGCGTTGCCTGCGCGGCGCTGGCGCTGCTGCCGCTGGCCGCGTTGGCGCAGGGCGACTATCCGACCAAGCCGATCCGCCTGGTGGTGCCCTATCCGGCCGGCGGGCTGACCGACACGCTGGCACGCCAGGTGGCCGACGGGCTGTCCAAACGGCTGGGCCAGCCGGTGGTGGTGGAAAACAAGAGCGGCGCGGGCGGCATTATCGGCACCGATTTCGTTGCCAAGTCGGCACCTGACGGCTACACGCTGCTGATGACGATCCCGGGTCCGATCACGGCCAACCTGGCGCTGTACAAGAAGCTGCCCTACGATCCGCGCACCGACCTGCGCCCGGTCTCGGACGTGGCGATGGCCCGCACGGTGCTGGCCGTCAACAGCGCCGTGCCGGTCAAGACCGTCAACGAGCTGATCACCTACGCGAAGAAAGAGCCGGGCAAGCTGCGCATGGGATCGTGGGGACCGGGCACGCAGCCGCACACCATCCAGGCCTATATGGACAAGACCTATGGCGTGGACATCCTGCATGTGCCGTATCGCGGCGAAGGGCCGATGGTCACCGATCTGCTGGCCGGGCAGGTCAACGTGACGATCGGTTCGGTCACCACGCTGCGCCAGCACATCGCCACCGGCAAGCTGCGCCCGCTGGCCGTGGCCGGCACCACCCGCGCCAGGGCCCTGCCCGACGTGCCGACGTTCGCCGAGGCTGGCTATGGCGATGCGGCCTACAAGATCGTGGGGCCGACCACGCTGCTGGTGCCGGCGAAGACACCTGACGCCATCGTCGAGCGGCTGGGCCATGAAGTGGCGTCACTGGTCAGGACCCCCGAGCTGCAGGCAAAGATCGACGAAATGGGCGCCGAGCCGATCGGCAACACCCCGCCCGAGGCCGAACGTGCGTACAAGGCCTATCTTCCGGTGGTGCTGAAGCTGACGGCCGATACCGGCGTGACGCTCGACTGACTTCGGTCCTTTGCCAGCGACGTGCCACCCGTGGCACGGCATGCAGCGAAACCATGGCCGTCATGAATTCCTGCGGGCCTTGCTGGGCCCGCAGGCATCGCCCGACTAGAATCGCGCCATATCCTCTTTGCAGATTTCCACATCATGGCCACGCTCTTCCTGGTCCGTCACGGCCAAGCCTCGTTTGGCGCCGCCAACTACGATTGCCTGTCGGATGTCGGCCGCCAGCAGGCCCGCTGGCTTGGCGAGTATTTCAAGGACCGGGGCGTCGAGTTCAAGCGCGTGGTGGCCGGTTCGCTGGTGCGCCAGCAGGACACCGCCACCGAAATCCTGAGCGGCATGGGCACCACGGACTTTGCGGTGGACACGCACAAGGGCCTGAACGAATACGACGGCGAAGCGCTTTACCGCAGCTTCACCAATGGCGCCGATCATCGCGCGCACCAGAACGGCGACTACCAGGATTACTGGCGCACGTTCCGCGCGGCATTCGCGGCGTGGACGCAGGACCAGCTCACCGGCATGCCCGAAAGCTGGGGCGAATTCGGCACGCGCATGCAGGCCGCGCTATCGACGGCCACCGAGGGCGCCGCACGCGAGGACGCCCTGCTCGTGGTCAGCTCTGGCGGCGCCATTGGCCGGGCCATCGCCGACCTGCTCGGTGCGCCCACGCAGACCGCCATCGAGCTGAACCTGCAGTTCCGCAACACCGGCTTCTGCGAACTGATCGTTGGCCGCGGCACGCAGCGCCTGCTGAGCTTCAACAACGTGCCGCACCTGGAACACCCCGAGCGGCGCCGCGCGATCACGTTCGCCTGACCGGCTCCGCCCTAGCGCTGCGACAGCGCCAGCTTGCCGGCCAGCGCCAGGAAAACCGTTCCCGCAAACCAGTTCACGGCGCGCTGCACGCGCGCCGAGCGCATCAGCACGCGGCCGAACAGGCCCGAGAACCACGCGATGGAGCCGAATACCAGCAGCGTGGCCACGATAAAGGCAAAGCCCAGCACCATGATCTGCAGCGCCACGTGACCCTGCTTCGCATTCACGAACTGCGGCAGGAACGCCAGGAAGAAGATCACCACCTTGGGATTGGTCAGGTTCATGACCACGCCGCGCAAGTACATGTTCTTGACTGGGCGCGCAGCGGCTTCATCCTTGCCGATTTCCCCCACCGGCGCGCGAAACGCCTGCCACGCCAGATAAACCAGGTATAGCGCGCCGACGATCTTCAGCACGGTGAACGCCACCGCTGAGGCCGCCAGCAGCGCGGCCAGGCCCACGGCCACCACTGCCGTATGGACTAGCAGGCCCGTACACAGACCCAGCACCACGGTCAGCCCCGCACGCGTGCCGTGCATCGCCGATTGCAGCAGCACGAAGATGTTGTCGGGCCCCGGCGCCAGGCTCAGCAGGACGGCGATTCCCAGGAAAGGCAGCAGTGTTTCAAGCGGCGGCATGTGGGCGCTCCAGGAAAGTGAGACGCCATGGTAGCCGATGGCTCCGCCACCCGCGTGCCGGCGCTTTTCTGCAGGATCGATGAATCCATTCAAACAATCAATTTATCAGCACAATCGCGGCGGCCTATATTCGAGTCGCCTCCCGCGCATGACGGGACGGCCATTCGAAAACAAAGACGAGGAGACATCGATGGAAGCACGTGCACATGGGCGGCACGCGGCGGCGCTCGCCCTTGCGGCAACGGTCACGCTGCTCGCGGCCTGCGGCGGCAGTGACGACAACGGCGGCAGCAGCAATGGTGGCAGTGCCGGCACTGGCGGCAACAATGGCAATGGCTCGACCCGCACGCCGGCCGTGACCCTGAAAATCACGGGCACACAGGATTTCGCGGGCACCTATGGCAGCGTCGGCCAGTACGAGCAGGTGACCGGCACCGTCAGCGGCGAAGTCGATCCGAAGGACCCCAAAAACGCCATCATCCAGGACCTGTCGCTGGCACCGGTCAACGCCAATGGCATGGTCGAATACTCGGCTGACTTCGTCATGCTCAAGCCGAAGGACATGAGCAAGGCCAGCGGCGTGCTGCGCTACGACGCGCCCAACCGCGGCAACATCCTGACGATGCCCAATCCATCCGCCGCGCCCAGCGACGCGGTGTACCTGGAGCGCGGCTACGTGCTGCTGTATTCGGCCTGGCAGGGCGACGTACCCAAGTCCACCGCCGCGCGCCTGACCGTGACGGTGCCCGTGGCGAAGAATGCCGACGGCACGTCCATCACCGGCACCTACCGCTCGGAACTGGTACCCACCGCCGCCTCTCCGATGATGTCGCTGCCCGGCGGCGTGTTCAACGGGACGATGCTGCCCTACGCGCCTGCCAGCCTCGACAACACGCAACCCGGCTATTCGCTGACCCGGCGCATCAACGAGACCGATCCGCGCGTGGCCATCCCCGCCAGCGACTGGAAATTCGCCAAATGCGATGGCGGCAACCCCTTCCCGGGTACCGCCGACCCCGCCAGCATCTGCCTGCGCGGCGGCTTCGATCCGCAGTACCTGTACGAACTGGTCTACGTGGCAAAGGACCCCAAGGTCATGGGCGTGGGGCTGGCCGCCTTGCGCGACACGGTCAGCTTCTTCCGCAACAAGGCTGCGGATAGCGCCGGCACGCCGAATCCGCTGGCGGGCCGCATCCGGTACGCGATTGGTCAGGGCACCTCGCAATCGGGCAATGCCATGAAGACGTTCCTGCACCTGGGCTTCAACCAGGCGCTGGACGGCTCGAAGGTGTTCGATGGCATCTACGCCCATGTGGCCGCGCGGCAGACCAATATCAACACGCGCTTTGCCGTGCCCGGCGGCGGCGGCGGCCTGCGCACCGACCACACGGCCTTCGGCCAGACCGCGCCGCGCGGGCTCGATACGAACTATGTGGACGACATCTCCGGCAAGACCGGCGGCGTGATGGCGCGCTGCTCGGCCAGCAGCACCTGCCCGAAGTTCTTCCTCGGATTGTCGGGCACCGAGTTCTGGCAATTGCAGGGCTCGCCGGTGCTGACCGACGCCAACGGCTTCCGCGACCTGAAGCAGCCCGACAACGTGCGCATCTATTACTACACGGGGACACAGCACGGCGGCGCGGGCGGCGCCAGCAGCATCGCGTTCGCCCCCACGCGCAATGTCTATCCGGCCGGCACGGTGATCCACCACAACGACACGTTCCGCGCGTTGTTCATCGATCTGGAGGACTGGGTGGTGAAGGGTACGACGCCGCCGGCAAGCCAGGTCCCGGCCCTGGCCGACGGCACGCTGGTGCGGCCTGCCAGCCTGACGCTGCCCGCGATGAAAGGCGTGAGCTGGCCGGTGTCTGGCGCGTCGACGCCGATTCCCGACTTCCAGTACCTGGCGCGCTACAACGGCTATCCGCTGCTCGACTTCGGCCCGCAGTACCGGCGCGAGGATGAATCCGGCATCGCCACGATCCTGCCCCCCGCCTATCTGAACCGCGACTACGCGATCCTGGTGCCGCAGACCGACGCATCGACCGGCATCCCGCGTGCGGGGATCCATAGCGTGGAAGCGCGGGCGCCGATCGGCACCAGCCTGGAGTTCAACTACGTGGCGACTGCGGGCATCGTCGACCTGTCCAACCTGACCGGATCGTTCATTCCGTTCCACAAGACCGAGGCCGCGCGGGCGGCTGCGGGCGACGGACGTCCGTCGCTGGAATCGCTCTATACCGACCAGGCCGGCTATGTGGCGGCCGTGACCGCGGCGGCCAACGACCTCGTGACGCAGCGTTTCCTGCTGCAACGCGATGCCGATGCGATCATCGCCCGCGCGGTGGCAAACCCGGTACTGCCCTGACGCGGCCCGGGCGGGGGATCGGGCGTCTACATCAGGCGCGCGATGGCCTCCGCCCGGATCGACTCGGCCTTGACCTTCAGGCGCAGCGCGATGTCGGCGCCGCGTTCGTTAGCGACGCGCTCGATAAAGGCGGAGCGGACCACGTCGTTCAGCGTGGCGACATGCGAGGCTTCGCAGAACATCTTCCATGCCATCGGCTGACCGCTGTATTCGTCGCGGCGGCGCAGCATCGCGGCGTCGATGGCAGCGACGATGGCTGCATCGATCTCGGCATCGCGCACGATCACGGCGTTGGGGTGAGCGGCAAGGGTCTGGAACATGATGGTCTCCTGGTCGGCTAGTCTGGCGCTGCGTTTCAAATCGTGTTCTCCGATCAGGTTCTGCAAACGACATGCCAATATCGGCAGGCCGGGGCCGTCTCCATACCCGCGTTTCAATCAACAGCCCGCCAGGGCGCGCCGCGCGGACATTCCGGGAACCGTTACCCCACTTCAGACGGGCGCCTGCGGGCCCTCGCAACGGCCGACGGCCGACGTTCCACAAACAAAAAAGGCGTTACGGGTTACGTAACGCCTTGCTCGTTTCGGGTAACAGCCATCATGCACGCGCGCCGTCCAGGTACGGGTCGAAGGTGCGGGCCGGGGCAGCGGAGACGCCCACGTTATCGAGCCCGGCGACGAAGCGCGCGCCATCGGTGTAGGGGTCGGCATTACGGGCGCCGTCCAGGTACGGGTCGGCGGTGCGTCCGGGGGCGGCCGAAACGCCAATCTTGTCGAGACCGGCTACCGTGCGGGCGCCGTCCGTGTACGGGTCGGCATTACGGGCGCCGTCCAGGTAAGGGTCGGCGGAGCGTCCCGGGGCGGCCGAAACGCCAATCTTGTCGAGACCGGCTACCGTGCGGGCGCCGTCCGTGAAGGTATCGGGCTTGCCGACGCGGGCGCCGTCGGTAAAGACGTCGTGCGTGCGGAATTCATAACCGTACTTGTCAGCCGCAACCGTGCTGCGGAACGTGTAGCCATACTTGTCTGCCGATACCGTTTCAGCCTGGGCGGCACCGAGGGCGGCCAGCGACAGAACCAGGGTCGAAGCGATCTTGAGGGCGGTGGTCTTGGTCATGATTTCTCTCCGTAAAAGATTTTGCAGATTTATTCAGTTTGTATGAATGGTCCCGGCGCGCTTCGTTGCTGCTGCTTTCTTGTTTGCGCTGTGTTGCGCGCCGTCCATGAACAGAACTATAGGCCTGCCGCCCGGGGCGAAAGTGATCCATTCGCGGACAAGTTGTTCAGTTTTTTTGAATTCAGGAAACTTCCCGCCAAGCGCCGGCAAACCGACGTGTTGGCGGCTGCCTGCTGCAATGCGCTACAGTGACGCGCATGCTGGCTACCTGATGGCGATCAACTCCGTCCGCATTTCCGACATGCACAGCTTGCGCCCCCGTCTTCCGGCCCTGGCATGGCTCCAGGCCATTCTGCTGATGCTGCTCCTGAGTGGCCCCGCCTTTGGCGCCGGTTCGCCGCTGCTGAATGCCATCAAGGCCCCCGCCGCCGACAAGCCCGCGTCGGCATCCGCCGCCAGCGACGCGCTGGCCAGTTCGCTCGACCAGGTCATCGGCACGCTGCAGAGCGACACCGAACGGCAGGCGCTGGTCACCCAACTGCAGACCTTGCGCCGGGGACTGGATGCCTCCGCCCCGGCCGCAGCCGCCAGCACGCCGGCACCCGGGCTGATCGGCGCGGTGGCACAGGCCCTGCAGGACATCGACAACACCTCGCACAGCAGCCGCGGCCCGTGGCAGTACTGGCGCTGGCGCATCCGCTTTGCCGGGGAGGAACTGCGCGAGGCGATCACGATTGGCGACACGCGCGGCGCGCTGGAATCGTGGCGCGAGTTCGGCATCGTGCTGGCCGGCTGGGCGCTCACCGGCTGGCTGCTGTTTGAACTTTCGCGCCGGCTGCACCGCAACCGGCTGCGTCCGGCGCGCTCCACCGAGTTGCCGCTGGTGCCGTCGTGGGTCGATGTCGGCATTTATTTCCTGCGCCGGATCGGGCCGTGGATCGTCGCCTTTGCGCTCACGGTGCTGCTGGCCTTCAAGGTTTTCGGCCGGACGCCGGCCAGCATGGGGGCGGTGCTGGTGGCCTATGCCATCGTGGCCGGCGCGCTGATGTCGGCGGTCTGCCAGGTCATCTTTGCGCTGTTCCAGTCCGGCCACCGCGCCCATGCGGTGCGCGACCTGCTCAGGCATTCGCCGATCCTGCTGTTCGTCACAGGCGCCCTGGCCGCGCTGGGCGAAGCCAATACCGATACCCGCGTGATCGCCGCGCTGGGCGTCAACCTGTCTGCGCTGGTAAGCACCTTCGCCAATATCCTGGCCGCCGTGCTGATTGGTGTCTTCACGGTGCGGTTCCGCCGGGCCATCGGGCAGCTGATCGCGTTCCGCCCGTTTGCGTTCCGGCAGGACCACCCGGCGCTGATGGAACTGCTGCGGATGGCGGGCCAGGCCTGGTATCTGCCCATGCTGGCAGTGGTGGGGGCGTCGGTCGTCGGCACGATCATGGCGACCGGGCGCGCCGACGAATTCCTGCGCCGCGCCGTGGTCACCGTGGCGCTGTTCGTGGGCGCCATGCTGCTCACGCTGGTGGCGGGCCGCTCGCCCAAGGCCGCAGTCCGGGCACCCCGGCTGCGCGACCGCCGGCGCTCGGCCTACCTGCGGCGCTTTGGCCGTTTCGGCGTGGCGCTCATGCGGGTGATCATCTGGCTGGCGTTCCTGGAACTGAACGCGCGCATCTGGGGCACGTCGCTCATGATGCTGGCCGACTCGACCGTGCTGGGGCGGCATATCACGCGCTCCGTGCTCAGCGTGATCGGCGTGGTGTTGCTGGCCTGGCTGGTATGGCTGCTGATCGACACGGCGATCACGCAATCGCTGTCACCCACCAACAACCGTGCGGCGCAGCCCAGCCTGCGCGCCAAGACCATCCTGCCCCTGGTGCGCAACGCATCGTTCGTGGCACTGCTGGTGGTGGCGATGATTGCCGTGCTCGCCAACCTTGGGGTCAATGTCACGCCGCTGCTGGCCGGCGCCGGCGTGGTGGGCCTGGCCATCGGCTTTGGCGCGCAGAGCCTGGTGCAGGATCTGATCACGGGGCTGTTCATCGTGATCGAGGATTCCATCGCGATTGGCGATTCCATCGAACTGCCCGACCACGCCGGCGTGGTCGAGGGCATGACGATCCGCACGCTGCGGTTGCGCGATGGCAAAGGCGCTCTGCATACGCTGCCCTACAGCCAGATCAAGGCGGTCAAGAACCTGTCGCGCGACTACGCCTTTGCGGTGTTCAGCGTTTCCATTGCCTACCAGAGCGACTTCGACCGCGCGCTCGAGATCATCCGCGAGACCGGGGCCGAAGTGGCCCGCGACCACCGCTACGCCCGCAACCTGATGTCCGGACTGGACATCCTGGGCCTGGACCGCTTCGATCCGAACGGCCAGGTGGTGCTTGCCCAGTTCAAGACGCGGCCGCTGACCCAGGCCGAAATCTCGCGTGCGTTCAACGTGCGCCTCAAGCGCAACTTCGATGCCGAAGGCATCCGGATGGCGGCACCTTACGTGACCGTTCAGGTCGACGGCGGCAACAGCGGGGCCGCCGCCGAAGCTGCCTTGACGGCCGCAGCCGGCGCAGGCGCCGAATTAGTCACCTCGGCAAAGGGCAAGGCCTGACGTTCGCCACGCAAATGTGAAGCGCCGGGCGCGCGACCGGGGCGTTGTCGCATTTGCGCCATGGCGCCAACCGAACTTGGCCCCGAATCGTTTGAAATACGGAGGTCACCGCATTACTATCTCGCGAACTCAGGCAATCCGCGGGGGCCATCGGCCGTCTGCCCCGGATGCCGGAAAGGCAGGCGTGGCGCCGGGAAGCGGCGTATCCCCCTCCCTTCGCGGGATATTCCCGTACCCTGTTTTTGCAGGATCATCGCTGTACACATTTTTGAGGCCACGCGCTCCCAGTAACACCGGCCCGACAGTGTGACCATACAAAGAATGACCGCGCCTCGATGCAGCGGTCTTGAGGAAAAGGCGTTTGCCACCGGGGAAAAAAGAAATGGGCGAACACTTGTCTGCCGACGACGTCTTCTATCGTCTGGTCGATAGCATCTATGAATCCGCCATGGACGTGGCGGCCATGCCGGCGGCCCTCGACCTGTTCTCCCGCTACACCTGTTCCGCCAGCCCAAGTTACCTGATCTGGGACAAGCTCGCGGGCCAGACTCGTCTGGGCGTCACGCCACACGGTTGCTTTACCAGCATGAGCACCATGCCCGAAAGCATGCGGGCGCTGCCGTCGCACGCTGCCGTGGCGGCCACCGCCGATGCCGGCATGCTGCCCGTGCCCGACCCGGACGGCCCCACACCCTTTGACTGCAACGGCCTGGCCAATGGCATCCGCCTCTTCGACACGCACGATGTCTGCGTCTGGATGAGTGCGACACCGGGTTGCGATACCTGCCGGCCATTCGATTGCAACCGGCGCGTGGCGCAGGTGATGCCGCACTGGGCGCGCGCTGCGCGCATGCAGCATCGCAATTTCGAGCTGAGCGGCCTGGCATCGATGGGGCTGGCCGGACTCGACACACTCGATTTCGGGGTGATGGTGCTGCAGGCCGACATGCGCGTGCGCTACGCCAACAGCTGGGCCGAGGCGCTGGTGCAGGCCGACTCCAACCTGGCGCTGGACAACGGCGTGCTGTGCGCGCATGCCGAATCAATGCAATCGGTACTGACCAGGCTGCTGGACAATGCCGTACACGGCGGGCGCCCTGGCGGCGCCGCGGCGGGCTCGTGGATGCACATCACCTCGGGCGGCCAGCCCGTGCCGATCATCGTCATGCCGCTGGTATCGCGCCAGCCGGTGGAAGGGCCGTGGCAGTTGCCGATGGCCATGATGCTGCTGGGCAATTCCGAATCCCGTTCGGTGCTTGACGCCGCCGTGCTGACTTCGCTGTTCGGGCTGTCGCGCAAGGAGAGCATCATCGCCATCCGCCTGGCGGCCGGCGAAACGCTCAACGAGATCGCCGAGCGCGAATTCCTGTCGCCGCACACGGTGCGCGTGCATATCCGCGACACGCTGCGCAAGACTGGCACGCACCGCCAGTCGGAACTGGTGCGCCTGCTGCACCTGCTGCCCGGCGTGGACCTGGAACGCGTGGGCGCGTGCTCGACGGCCCGGCCGCGCGGGCAGGGGCGTCCCCGGTAACATCACCTCCCGGATGCACCCCCGCCGGGCGGCGGGGGGCGCGCCAATGAAGCGCTAGGCTGCCTTGCGATGCAGATTGTGGCGGCGCTCCGGCTTGCACTCGTATTTGAGTTCGCGCCGGCCGTCCTCGTAGACCACTTCCAGACGCACCGTAAAACCCCACAACCGCGTGACGTGGCGGATCACCTCGTCGAAATTCTGCGCCAGCGGACGGCGGTCCTGCTGCAGATGGCGCAATGTGAGAGAACGGTCGCCGCCGATATCGACATTGGTCACCTGGATATTGGGCTCCATGTTCGACAGATCGTACTGGGTTGCCAGCAGGCGGCGGATCTCGCGATAGCCTTCGTCGTCGTGGATGGCCGTCACGCGCAGCTTGCCCTCGCGATCATCGTCCAGCACCGAGAACAGCTTCAGCTCGCGAATCACGCGCGGCGACAGGAATTGCAGCAGGAAGCTCTCGTCCTTGAAGTTGCGCATCGCAAAGTCGAGCGTCTGACGCCAGTCGCTGCCGGCAATCTCGGGCGCCCAGCGCCTGTCTTCCTCGGTCGGGTTCTCGCACATGCGGCGCAGGTCCTGGAACATCAGGAACCCCACCGTGTACGGATTCAGGCCACTGTAGTACGGGCTGTGGTAGGGCGGCTGGTAGATGACGTTGGTATGCGCCTGCAGCAGTTCCAGCATGAACGCATCGTTGACCAGCTTTTCCTCGTACAGCTGGTTGATGATGGTGTAGTGCCAGAACGTGGCCCAGCCCTCGTTCATGACCTTGGTCTGCCGCTGCGGATAGAAGTACTGGGCGATCTTGCGCACGATGCGCACGATCTCGCGCTGCCACGGCTGCAACTTCGGCGCGTTCTTCTCGATGAAGTACAGCAGGTTTTCCTGCGGCTCCGGCGGGAAGGTCACCTCGTACTCGGCGGTTTCCTCCTCCTCGCGCAGGGCATGGGGCCGGTGCTTCGGCAGCGTGCGCCACAGGTCGTTGACCTGCATCTGCAGGTAGTTCTCGCGTTCAGCCTGGCGCGCCTGCTCCTCGGTGATCGACAGCTTCTTGGGCCGCTTGTAGCGGTCCACCCCGTAGTTCTGCAGCGCGTGGCAGGAATCCAGCAGCATTTCGACTTCCTGCTCGCCATAGCGCTGTTCGCACTCGGCCACATAGTTCTTGGCGAACAGCAGGTAGTCGATGATCGCGTCCGCGTTGGTCCAGGTTCGGAACAGGTAGTTGCCCTTGAAGAACGAGTTATGGCCGTAGCAGGCATGCGCGATGGTCAGCGCCTGCATCGGCATCGTGTTCTCCTCCATCAGGTACGCGATGCAGGGATTGGAGTTGATCACGATCTCGTAGGCCAGCCCCATGTAGCCGCGCTGGTAGCCGCGTTCCGAAGCCAGGAAGTGCTTGCCGTACGACCAGTGGCTGTAGCCGACCGGCAGGCCCGCCGACGCATAAGCGTCGAGCATCTGCTCGGCCGTGATGATCTCGATCTGGTTCGGATAGGTGTCCAGCCCGAATTCGCCGGCAATGCGGGCAATTTCGCGGTCATAGCGCTGGATCAGCTCGAAGGTCCACTCCGAGCCCGTCGAAAGATAGGCCATAGACTTCCCCAGTGACATGCCGGCCCGCGCCACGCGCAGTACCGGTTTGCTGCCGAATGCCTTGCTACCTGTTGGCCGGCCAGGCCGCGCGCTTCTGGAACAGGTCGTGCAACACGGGATAGATCTCGTCCGCACCAATGATGCGCTGCATCGCAAAGTGCTCGAACTGGCTCTTTACCGTGAGGTACTCTTCCCACAGATTCTGCGGCTCTTCCGAGGCCACCTCCACATACGCGTAGTACTGCACCAGCGGCAGGATCGACTCGCGCAGCAGCCGGCCGCACAGCTCGGAATCACCGGCCCAGTTATCGCCATCCGACGCCTGGGCGCAATAGATGTTCCACTGGCTGGGCGGATAGCGGTCATGAATCACTTCCACCATCAGCTTCAGCGCGCTTGAAACCACGGTACCACCGGATTCCCGGGAATGGAAGAAATCCTCCTCTTCCACCTCCTTGGCAACCGTGTGATGCCGGATGAATACCACGTCGATGCGCTCGTAGTTGCGCTTCAGGAACAGGTACAGCAGCATGAAGAAGCGCTTTGCCAGGTCCTTGCGGCTTTCGTCCATCGAACCCGACACGTCCATCAGGCAGAACATCACGGCCTGCGCCTGCGGCCGCTTCTTCAGCACGCGGTTGTTGTAGCGCAGGTCCAGCTTCTCGATGAACGGCACGCGGTCCACCTGGGCGCGCAGATGGCGCATCTTTTCCATCAGCGCCTCGGCCTGTTCGGAGTACGGGCCTTCCTTCTCGAGCACCTCGTTGTACTCGATCTCCAGTTCGTGCAACCGCTTCATGTAGGGACTGGACAGCGCGATGCGCCGTCCGAGCGAACTGCGCATGGTGCGCAGGATCGACAGGTTCGATGGCGTGCCGTCGATCGAGAATCCGGCGCGCACCTTGCGCACCTCGGCTATCTTGGCAAGGTGGCGCTTCGCCAGGTCCGGCAGCGCCATGTCCTCGAAGAAGAAATTGAGAAAGTCCTCGCGCGACAGCGTGAAGACGAAATCGTCCTCGCCTTCGCCGCTGTCGCTGGCACGAGACCCGGTGCCACCGCTGCCCTGCTGCTGGCGGTCGAAGCTGTCACCCCTGACGAACTTCTTGTTGCCTGGGTGAATCCACTCCCGCTTGCCGCCCTGGCCGTGATGGAAGATCGGCTCGGAGATGTCCTTGACCGGAATGGACACCTGCCCGCTCTGCTCGATGTCCATGATCTTCCGGCCGGACACCGCCTTCGCCACCGCCTGCCGGATCTGCTCGCGGTAGCGCTTGATGAAGCGTTGCTTGTTGACGGCGCTCTTGTTGCCGCCGTTCTCGCGCCGATCGATGACCGTGCCCATATGCCGTCCGTCCGCCCTGGTAAGAGACGCCAAGAAAAGCGCGCCGTGGAAAAAGACCGCGTCCGGAACCGGTTACGAAGATTTCCTGACGCGCAGATACCACTCCACCAAAAGTCGAACCTGCTTGGGGGTATAGCCTTTCTCAACCATCCGGTTGACGAAGTTCTCGTGCTTTTCCTGATCCTCGCGCGACGACTTGGCATTGAACGAGATCACCGGCAGCAGATCTTCCGTGGTGGAGAACATGCGCTTTTCGATCACCATCCGCAGCTTCTCGTAGCTGGTCCAGACCGGATTCTTGCCCCCGTTGTTGGCACGGGCCCGCAGCACGAAGTTGACGATCTCGTTGCGGAAATCCTTCGGGTTCGAGATACCGGCCGGCTTTTCCACCTTCTCCAGTTCGTCGTTCAACGCATTGCGGTCCAGGATCTCGCCGGTATTCGGATCGCGATATTCCTGATCCTGGATCCACAGGTCGGCAAACACGACGTAGCGGTCGAAGATGTTCTGGCCATACTCGGAATACGACTCCAGATACGCGGTCTGGATCTCCTTGCCGATGAACTCCACATACGGCGTGGTCAAGTACTCCTTGATATACGACATCAACTTGGCTTCCTGCTCCGGCGGGAACTGCTCGCGCTCGATCTGCTGTTCGAGCACATAGAGCAGGTGCACCGGATTGGCCGCCACCTCGGTATTGTCGAAATTGAACACCTTCGACAGCACCTTGAACGCGAAACGTGTGGACAGGCCGTTCATGCCTTCGTCGATGCCGGCGTAGTCGCGGTACTCCTGGTACGACTTCGCCTTCGGGTCCACGTCCTTGAGGCTTTCGCCGTCGTAGACGCGCATCTTCGAGAAGATGTTCGAATTCTCGGGCTCCTTGATCCGCGTGAGCACCGCGAACTGCGCCATCATCTTCAGCGTGTTGGGCGCGTTGGGCGCCGCCGACAGCGAACTGCTGCGCAGCAGCTTGTCGTAGATCTTCACCTCGTCGGACACGCGCAGGCAGTAAGGCACCTTGACGATATAGATCCGGTCAAGGAATGCCTCGTTGTTCTTGTCGGCCTTGAACGTCTGCCACTCGGCCTCGTTCGAGTGCGCCAGGATGACGCCATCGAACGGAATCGCGCCAAAGCCCTCCGTGCCCTTGTAGTTGCCTTCCTGCGTGGCAGTCAGCAGCGGATGCAGCACCTTGATCGGCGCCTTGAACATTTCCACGAACTCGAGCAGGCCGCGGTTGGCCAGGCAGAGGCCGCCGGAATAGGAGTAGGCATCCGGATCGTCCTGCGGGAAATCTTCCAGCTTGCGGATGTCGACCTTGCCGACCAGCGACGAAATGTCCTGGTTGTTCTCGTCGCCGGGCTCCGTCTTGGAGATGGCAATCTGCGCCAGCACCGACGGGCGCAGCTTCACCACGCGGAACTTCGTGATGTCCCCATTGAACTCGTGCAGCCGCTTGACGGCCCAGGGCGAAGGAATGGTATTCAGGTAGCGCACCGGAATGCCATAGTCCTCCTCCATGATCTTGCCGTCCTCTTCCGGAGAGAAAAGGCCCAGCGGCGATTCATGGATGGGCGAACCCTTGAGCGCATAGATTGGAATCTCTTCCATCAGCGCCTTGAGCTTCTCGGCCAGCGACGACTTGCCGCCACCGGGAGGCCCAAGCAGATACAGGATCTGTTTGCGTTCTTCCAAGCCCTGCGCCGCGTGCTTGAAGAAGGAGACGATCTGCTCGATCGTGTCTTCCATCCCATAGAAGTCGCGGAACGCCGGATAGACCCGGATAACCTTGTTGAAGAACAGTCGGGACAGGCGCGGATCGTGGTGGGTATCCACCAGTTCAGGCTGTCCGATAGCGGCGAGCATGCGTTCGGCGGCGGTCGCGTAGGCAGCAGGATCCTTCTTGCAGATCTCCAGATACTCCTGGATGCTGTATTCCTCTTCCTTGCGAGCTTCGAAGCGCGTGGCGTAGTGGCCAAAAATGTCCATACCTCACTCCCGTCAGAGTCCCACGTCCGAGGCGAAGGTAGTTCTACTCCCCTAAGACTTCGCGGCAACTTTGCTGTTCCGCCACCCCGGCTTGGTGGAGTTGCCAAGTTGCGAAGTCTTTACTTCATCATAGTCAAATAACGGCGAAGGTGAATCCGGAGTTGACCGTGTGTTGCTGTCATTTCAGTCGCTGCAATGCACGCTCATGACATGCACAAACTGCGACTGGACACTCGTTTCATCACCCCGCTGCGACGGGCCATTGACCATGCTTGTGACACACATTACACCTTTCACGTGCGTCCTGCACAGCGTGTTGTGTAACGACCGATCAAATCCAGAAACATCTGACACGCACTGTCGGCCATGGTCCTACACCCATGTTTCCACTGTGAATGGACAACGTTGCGGCCGACATCGTGCAAATGCATGATTTGCACCGCTTTTCGCATATCGACCTGCGCAATTTCCGCCTGCCGATGCCGTGCGTTGCCCCACGCATCGATTCAGTCCGTTCCGTACAGACACCATGCGATGCCCCTGCGCCCGCCGTGGCGACATCGTCGCTGCGACCACTCGTCGCAGTTGGCACGCGTCAGCACTGTCAGGCCGAGAGTGCCAGCCGCTTGATGGAAGACCGCCTCCGGCACGTGCGTGCACCGCTTTAGCGTTGGAAGCCGCCCGTATCGCACAGTCCGGGTGCGTGAAGCCACCGCGAATGGGGGACGAGCAGAATGCGTGCCACGCGCGCATGAATTGCTGCAGTGCAGCGCGTGGCACAGGGTGAGGCGAGGGGCGAAGCGAGGAGAGACGCGCGGATAATACGGAAGGGGCGAACGCCCCTTGCCTCTGTCAGATCGGGTCCCAGTTGATCACGTCCGGCGAGCGATCCAGCTTGAAGAAGCTCGAACGCATGGCCGGCATGGCGATCTCGGCCACCGTCTCGGGGGTCCAGCCCTCGCTGGTATGCACCGAGCGCACCGGACGCGGCTGGCTCATCAGCATGATTTCATTGGCGCGCACGGCAAAGATCTGGCCGTTCACTTCGCTGGCGGCATCGCTTGCCAGGAACACCGCCACCGGCGCGATCTTGCCGGCCTCCATCTTCTGCAGGCGCTGCACGCGGGCCTTCTCCTCGGGTGTCTCGGCCGGGATCGAGCTGGTCATGCGGCTCCATGCGAACGGTGCGATGCAGTTCGACCGCACGTTGAAGCGCGCCATGTCCAGCGCAATGGATTTGGACAGCGCGGCGATGCCCAGCTTGGCGGCCGAGTAGTTGGCCTGGCCCAGGTTGCCGATCAGCCCCGACGTCGACGTCATGTGGACGAAGGCGCCGCTTTCCTGGTCCTTGAAATAGTTGGCCGCCGCACGGCTGACGAAGAACGTGCCATGCAGGTGCACGTCGATCACCGACCGCCATTCTTCCTCGTTCATCTTGAAGAACATGCGGTCACGCAGGTTGCCTGCGTTGTTGACCACGGCGTCGATGCGGCCGAAATTGTCGAGCGCGCACTGGACGATGGCGTTGGCGCCCGCCCAGCTGGACACGCTGTCGGTATTGGCCACGGCCTCGCCGCCAGCCGCCCGGATTTCCTCCACCACGCGTTGCGCCGGGCCGGCGTCGCCGCCTTCCCCGCTCATCGATACGCCCAGGTCGTTCGCCACCACGCGCGCACCGGCCGCAGCCATGCCAAGCGCGATCCCGCGCCCAATGCCACCGCCCGCGCCCGTTACCACCACGACCTTGCCTGCCATCATTCCACTCATCTTCGCCTCCTTGGGTGCGAGATTGCCGGGTTCCGGAACGTCACCCGTTCTATTGCCAAGGCGGATACGATAAATTGTCGGCGGAGTTTCTGGAATTCACGAATGACAAAAGTGGGCTTCACGCTCGCTGAACCCATGCACTACGACCTGACCGACCTGCGCCTCTTCCTTAACGTGGGCGAGACCGAAAACCTGACCCGCGCTGCAGAACGCAGCTTCCTGTCCCTGCCAGCCGCCAGTTCGCGCATCAAGCAGCTGGAAGAGTCCTTCCAGACCCAGTTGCTGATCCGCCAGGTCAAGGGCGTGCGGCTGACGCCCGCCGGCGACGAATTGCTGCGCCATGCCCGCGAGGTGTTCCGCCAGCTGGAATGCCTGCATGCGGACCTGCGCCCCTATGCCAAGGGTGTCAAGGGCCGCGTGCGGCTGCTGGCGAACACCACGGCCACCAACTCGTTCCTGGCAAATGGGCTGTCGCGCTTCCTGTCGGAAAACCCCGATGTCGACGTGGAACTGGAAGAACATCTGTCCGCTGATATCGTTTCGGCGGTTGGTACCGGTGCCGCCGACCTGGGCATCGTGGCGGGGGAAGTCGCCACGGCCGACCTGGACACCATGCAGCTCTGCAGTGACGAACTGATCGTGATCGCGCCGGTCAACCATCCGCTGCCAGCCTTCAAGGCGCTGCATTTTGCCGACCTGCTCGACACCTGCCGCTTCGTGGGCCTGAACCAGTCGTCAGCCATCCAGTCGTTCCTGGACCGCATTGCCAGCGGGATGGGCAAGCGCATCAGCCTGCGCATCCAGGTGGGCAGCTTCGACGCCGTGTGCCGCATGGTCGAGGCCGGCGCAGGCATCGCCATCGTGCCCAACAGCTGCGCGCGGCGCTACGCCAGCCGCAAGGTGCTGCGCTTCATCCGGCTTGAAGACGACTGGGCGCGGCGCGAACTGCGCCTGGTGCGCCGGCCCGGCCGCGAACTGCCGCAGTTCGCGGAAACCCTGATCCGCTACCTGGCCGACGCGGCGAGAGAGCCGGTCTGACCGCAAAAGGATAAGGGGGCCGGCGGCCCCCTCCCCTTGCCGCTCCGGCGTCAGACGCTGGATCGGCATTCAATCCCAGTCCGCACTCAGTCCGCACTCACCCCGGCGGCCTTGATGATCGGCGACCATTTGTCGATCTCCGATGCCAGCCAGCTGTGCAGCGCTTCCGGCGTCTGCTTGTCCGCCGGCACGATCACCGCGCCCAGATCCTTCATCCGCGCCACCACGGCCGGGTCCTTCAGCGCCGTGCGCAGCGCGCCATTGAGCTTGTCGATCACGGCCGGCGGCGTGTTCTTCGGCGCGTAGATGCCGTGCCATACCTTGACCTCGAAGCCCTTCAGACCGCCCTCGCGCAGGGTGGGCGCGTCCGGCAGCGCCGGGATGCGTTCGGCCGTGGTCACGCCGTACAGCTTGACCTTGCCAGACTTGATATGGGGCAGCGTCTGCGTGGTCTGGTCGCAGAGGACATCCACCTGGCCGCCCAGCAGTGCGGTCAGCGCCGGTGCCGTGCCCTGGTAGGGAATCGTCTGCAGGTCCACGCCGATCGCCTTCTGGAACAGCATGCCGCACAGCTGCGACACGGCGCCCAGGCCGGCGTTGGCCAGGTTCACCTTGGTCTGGTTCTGCTTGATATAGCTGACCAGTTCCGGCAGCGTGTTGGCCGGCAGGTCATGGCGGCCCAGCAGCGTCATCGGCACGTCGGCCACCTGCCCCACGAACGAGAAGTCGGTCAGCGGCTTGTATGGCAGCTTCGAATACAGCGCCGGGGCCGTTGCCATGCCATTATGGTGGATCAGGATCGTGTAGCCGTCGGGCGCGGACTTCGCCACGTAGGCGGCCGATACGGTGCCGCCGGCGCCGAGCCGGTTTTCCACCACCACGCTCTGGCCCAGCGATTTCGACATGGCCGCCGCCACCGAGCGCGCCACCACGTCGGTAGGTCCGCCAGCGGCAAACGGCACGACCATGGTGATGGGCCGCGAAGGATAGACGTCCGCCGCCCGCGCGACGCCAGGCGCCACAGCCACCAAAGCGGCCGCCGCCAGTGCGGCCCAGGTCACGGTTGCTGAAAGTTGCCGGTAGCACATCATTGACTGTCTCCTGTCTGCGCGTATGGCACGCGTCTGGTTGTCCTGGAATCGTGACCCGCAGGGTGCAAGCATTGGACGCTGCACACAATTCCGATTTGCCGAAGGGAGGACACGGCCCGGGAAAAGCCACGGGAATACCCTAAGCCGATCCCCGGGCCCATCCCTAAGCCGGACAGAAGCCGCGCTTCAGCAAATGCGAATGTTGCTGCCGCGGCGGCTCGGGAATAATGGCCTCACCCCCGACATAGACGGACATTGCCATGCACGCAGCACAGGACCAAGACCAGATTTACCCCGAAATCCGCGAGGCCGTACGCGACCTCTGCCTGCAGTTCGACTCCGCGTACTGGCAGCGCATCGAGGAACACAACGGTTTTCCTGAAGAATTCGTCCAGGCGCTGACCCAGGCCGGGTGGCTGTCGGCGCTGATTCCCGAGGCCTACGGCGGGTCGGGCCTGCCGCTGACCGCCGCGTCGGTCATCATGGAAGAGATCAACCGCAACGGTGGCAATTCCGGCGCCTGCCACGGCCAGATGTATGTGATGGGCTGCCTGCTGCGCCACGGTTCCGACGCGCAGAAGCAACGCTGGCTGCCCGGCATCGCCTCGGGCGAACTGCGCATGCAGTCGATGGCCGTGACCGAGCCCACCACCGGCACGGACACCACCAAGCTCAAGACCACGGCCGTACGCAAGGGCGACAAGTACGTGATAAACGGTCAGAAGGTGTGGATCTCGCGCGTACAGCACTCCGACCTGATGCTGCTGCTGGCGCGCACCACGCCGCTGGACCAGGTAAAGAAGAAGTCCGAAGGCCTGTCCGTGTTCGTGGTGGACCTGCGCGAAGCCATCGGCAACGGCCTGACGGTCCAGCCGATCCGCAATATGGTCAACCACGAGACCAACGAGCTGTTCTTCGACAACCTGGAAATCCCGGCCGAGAACCTGATCGGCGAGGAAGGTCGCGGCCTGAAGTACATCCTCGACGGACTGAACGCCGAACGCATCCTGATTGCCGCCGAATGCATCGGCGACGGCTACTGGTTCGTGGAGCGCGCCAGCGGGTATGCCCGCGAACGCATCGTGTTCGACCGCCCCATCGGCCAGAACCAGGGCGTGCAGTTCCCGATCGCGCGCTCCTACGTCAACGTGGAAGCCGCCAGCCTGATGCGCTACAAGGCCGCGCAACTGTTCGACGCCGGCAAGCCGTGCGGCAAGGAAGCCAACATGGCCAAGCTCCTGGCGGCCGATGCCTCGTGGGAAGCCGCCAACGTCTGCCTGCAGACGCATGGGGGCTTCGGCTTTGCCGCCGAATACGACATCGAGCGCAAGTTCCGCGAAACGCGCCTGTACCAGGTGGCGCCGATTTCCACGAACCTGATCCTGTCCTACGTGGCCGAGCACGTGCTCGAACTGCCGCGTTCGTTCTGACCGCCCGACGCCAACGCCGAACATGCCCAACGAAACCTACCCGACGCGCCAGCTCTGCGAGTTCCTGGCGCAACTGAAGCTCTCCGACGTCCCCGCGCCCGTGATCGAGCGCACCAAGGACCTGTTCCTCGACTGGATCGCCTCGGCCATTGCCGGCAAGGACGCACCGGCAATCCGCCGCATCCAGGAATTCGCTGCCGCCATGGGGCCGCAGTCCGGCGATGCCGAGGTCTTCGTCGACCGCCGCCGCACGTCGCCCTACTTTGCCGCGCTGATCAACGGCGCGTCGTCGCACGTGGTGGAACAGGACGACGTCCACAACGGATCGGTGCTGCATCCCGCTGCCGTGGTGTTCCCGGCCGTGGTGGCCGCCGCGCAGGCCGAAGGCAAGACCGGCGCCGAGGTGCTGCTGGCCTCCATCGCCGGCTACGAGGCCGGCATCCGCATCGGCGAATTCATGGGCCGCTCGCACTACCGCGTGTTCCATACCACCGGCACGGTCGGCACCCTGGCCGCCGCCGCCGCCGTTGCCAAGCTGTACGGGCTCGATGCCGACGGCATCAACCAGGCGCTGGGCTCCGCGGGCACGCAGGCAGCCGGCCTGTGGGAATTCCTGCGCGATGCGGCGGACTCCAAGCAACTGCATACCGCCAAGGCGGCCGCCGATGGCCTGCAGTCGGCCTGGCTGGCCCGCGCGGGCTTTACCGGCGCGAAGCAGATCCTGGAAGGCGCGCAAGGCATGGCGGCCGGCATGTCCAGCGACGCCAACCCCGCCGCCCTGACCGACGGGCTGGGCACACGCTGGGCCACCGCGGAAACGTCATTCAAGTTCTTTGCATCGTGCCGCCACACGCACCCGGCGGCCGATGCGCTGAAGGCGCTGATGCAGCGCGAAGGCCTGCAGGCCCAACAGGTCGACGCCGTGACCGCGCACGTGCACCAGGGCGCCATCGACGTGCTGGGTCCGGTGGTGAACCCGGTCACGATCCATCAGGCCAAGTTCTCGATGGGCACCGTGCTGGGCCTGGTGGCCGTGCATACGCATGCCGGCCTGGGCGAGTTCGAGCAGCATGCGTTGCAGGACCCGCGCATCGCGGCGTTCTGCAACAAGGTGACGATGGCGCTGGACGACGAGATCAACGCCGCCTATCCGCGCCAGTGGATCGGCCGCGTGACGGTACGCACCACCGACGGCCGCTCGCTGGAAGCGCGCGTCGACGTGCCCAAGGGCGATCCCGGCAACACGCTGTCGCGGCCGGAACTGGAAGCCAAGGCGATCCAGCTGGGCGCGTTCCGCCATGGCGCCACCGAAGCCGAGATGCGCACCATCATCGACCGCGTATGGCGCCTGGACCAGCAGGCCAACGTCAACGACTGGCTGCCCGCACCGCGCCAGACTGCCCGCTAACCGCCCACTGGTAACCGACCATCATCGCCATGACCACCCCTACGCTAGAACAACTGCGCGAATGGATCGGCCGTTCGGAATCGCGCACCGAAACGCTCGCCGCCGAGCCGGTCCAGGCGCTCGCGGCCACCTTCGATCTCGATGGCGCGGCCATCGCCAGCCAGCCGCTGCCGCCGCTGTGGCACTGGCTGTACTTCCTGCCGCGCGCCCCGCAGCACACGCTGGGACAGGACGGCCATCCCACGCTGGGTGGATTCCTGCCGCCCGTGCCGTTGCCGCGCCGCATGTGGGCGGGCAGCGAGCTGTCTTTTCACCGGGGGTTGCGCGTCGGTGAAACCGTCACGCGGACATCGACCATCACCGACGTCCAGCACAAGGCCGGCCGCACCGGCGAGCTGTATTTCGTGTCCGTGGACCACGTGTATACGGCTGGCGGCGAAACCGCGCTGACCGAACGTCACGACATCGTCTACCGCGCCATGCCGCCGAAGGGGCAGGCCCAGCCGCCGCGCCCGGCACTTGAGCAGGCCGCGCAGTTCGGCCGCACGCTGCAGGCCGACCCCGCGCTGCTGTTCCGCTTCTCTGCACTGACGTTCAACGCCCACCGCATCCACTATGACCTGGACTACGTGCGCGATGTGGAAGGTTATCCCGGCCTGATCGTGCATGGCCCGCTGCAGGCCATGCTGATGCTGGAACTGCTGCGCCACGAGCGGCCCGCCACCCGCGTGAAGCGCTTCGGCTTTCGCGGGCTGGCGCCGTTGTTCCACCAGGACACCGTGGCCGTGGGCGGCGCCGACGACGTCGGCACGCCGGGCCGGGTGCTGCTGTGGACCGGCGACAACGCCGGGGGCCAGGCCATGTCCGGCTGGGCGGAAACCGAAGACCGAGTCTAGTAGCTGAGCGGGTTCAGGGTCATCATCAGCTGAAGCGGCGGGTTGTCGCTGTCACGGCTGCCGAAGGTGTAGACACGGTCGCCGTTGCCGCGCAGGCAGAACGCGATGGTGTCCTTGCCTTCAGCGATAGCTTCGTTGATGGCCTTGCTGACCTTGAACGTGCGGTACTGAATCACGTTGTCCAGGTACATGTCCGCCATGGTGCCCTCGCAGGGCGGCGCATTGCTGGCCGTGATGGTGTCCTCCGTCCAGTCCGTCGACACGCGGTACACGCGGATGATGGCCGCCGTCTTGTCGGTGGTGTTGCCGCCGTAGACCCGCAACTGGTAGTCGGGCGTGAAGCGCGACGGCACGTTGATCGCGCCTTGCGGGATGCGGAACTTCATGTAGATCATCGACTCCGGCGAGGTGCCCCCGGGCCGCTGGGCGTACAGCGACAGGTCATTGCCGAAGTTCTTGTCCGCGGTGTCGCCGCCGCGCACGGTGGCGTCGCCAAGCGGCTCGCTGTACGCGTAGGGTATCTGCCTGTTGCAGAGCCGGCCGGCGTTCAGGCAATAGTCGGCCATGTAGCGCAGCGCCTCGTCACGCCATCCGTTGAAGAAGTCGGCATGCGCGGTATAGAGCGTGCCCCAGTTCTGCGCCACCACGCGGCCCTGCGCGTCGAGCGTGGGGTCCATCGACAGCCTGGCCTCGGTCAGGTCGGTCACCTGGCCGATCATGTAGGCCAGATTGAAGTTCACCTCCGGAATGTGAACCGGGTGGGTGGCCGGGCAGACGCCCTGCTTGTCCGGATACACGACGTTTTCGGTCACGCCCTTGACCGGCGCCAGGTTCCTGCCGTCCCAGCACGTCGGGAAGTAGATGCCGATATTCAACTGCGTGCCCTTCTCCGGATCGGGCACGCAGTTCGTGGGAATCGTGTTCGTATAGCCGCGCCCGGTGCAGAGGAACGAAATCTTCGGATTGGGCAGCGAGCCGTTGTGGTCGCCGGCCAGCATCCGCAGCCCTGCCGGCAGCGGCTCCACGCGCACGCGCCGCGACGCCGGGATGGCTTCGTTCGTGTAGTAGGTCTTCTGGTATTTCGGCGGCACGATCGTGCCATCGGGCAGCTTCAGCGCGGGCGCCCAGTACGCCGTGGTATCGGCCGCGTTCTCGCATGTCGTGCCATGTTCGGCACGCAGCGTCTCGGATGTGGACAAGGCGTTGGCCGTCGTGTTGCCGAGAAAGTCGTGGATCATGGCAATCCCGGGCTTGCCCGGATACACGATCGGATCGTCCGCCAGCGTGTGAGAGTACTCGCAGATGACGGTGGCGTCGGCGTTGGCCACCGTTTGCGCGGCCACGCCGCCCGTCATCGCCAGGCCGCAGCACAGTGCGGCCCAATGCATTCCCGAGTTCTTCATGATGTGCCCCCTTGGACGAAGTACGCAGGGTCATGCTGCTGCGCGTCCGTCACGGGGGCAATGGAACACCATGGAGCATCATGGGTCAGCTCCGGCCCATGCCGGGCCGGGCTGCGGTCGGGCGGGAAACCCGCTCAGATCACCAGTTCGATCAGGAACGGCCCCTTGCGCTGGTTGGCCGACTGGAACAGGTCATTGAACGCGTCCATGTTGTCGGCGCGTGCCGCTTCGACGCCCATGCCGTTAGCCATCTTGACCCAGTCGAGGTCCGGGTTGCCGATGTCCAGCATGTCCATGGCCGTCTTGCCCGGATTGGCACCCACACCGGCCAGTTCGCCCAGCAGGATGGCGTACTTGCGGTTGGCAAGCAGCACGATGGTGACGTCGAGCTTCTCGCGCGCCATGGTCCACAGCGATTGCAGCGTGTACATGCCCGATCCGTCGGCCTGCAGCGCCACCACGCGGCGATCCGGCGCGGCAATGGCGGCACCGGTTGCCAGCGGCAGCCCGGCACCGATCGCGCCGCCGGTCAGCTGCAGCCAGTCGTGCGGTGCGGCGTGGACGGTGCCCGGATAGAATGCGCGGCCAAAGCTCACGCTTTCCTCCACCACCACCGCATGCTCGGGCAGCAGCGCGGTCAGCGACTGGGCCACGGCTTCGGACGTGATGGCACCCTTGGCCGCTTCCACCGGCATGGCCGCAGCGGCAGGCAGCTGGGCATTGCGGGCGCCAAGTTCATCGGCCAGGCGCGCCAGCGCTTCGCCCAGGTCTTCCTCGGCGCGGGCCAGCACATGGATCGCCGCATCTTCCGGATACGGCCGCGGCGACTTGCCGGGATAGGCAAAGAACGTGACCGGGGTCGGCGCGCCCACCAGAATCACGTTGCGGATGCCGGCAAGCTTCTGACGGGCAGCGTCGCCCGAGTACGGAATCCGGTCGATTGCCAGCCGGCCGCGGCCGCGCGTCACGCGCGAGTTCGACATCGGCGTGATCAGGCGGGCATCGGTAGCTGCCGCGATGCGATGGGCATCGGCCAGCGCGCCTTCGCGCAGCGCACTGCCTGCCAGCACGATCAGCGTGGGCTGGCCGCTGCGCAGGATGCGCGCGGCGTTCTGCACGGCATCCGGCGACACCTTCGGCACGGCCAGCGGCGGCAGCGGCGCCGCCACCCGGCCGCCGTCATCCCAGCATACGTCGGACGGCAGGATCAGGCTGGCCACGCCACCGGGCGCGCCGCGCGCCGCCTGCACGGCCACCGCTGCATCGGCACCCACCGATGCGGCATGCGTGGCGGTGCGCGTCCACACCGAAACGGGCCGCGCCCAGCCTTCGGTATCGGCCGTCAGCGGCGCGTCGAGCGGGCGATGGTACGTGGCCTGGTCGCCAATGATGTTGACGATCGGCGTCTGCGCGCGGCGAGCGTTGTGCAGGTTCGCCAGGCCGTTCGCCAGGCCGGGCCCGCAATGCAGCAGCGTGGCGGCGGGCTTGTCGGCCATCCGCGCATAGCCATCGGCGGCGCCCGTCACCACGCCTTCGAACAGGCCCAGCACGCAGCGCATGCCGGGAATGCGGTCGAGGGCGGCCACGAAGTGCATCTCGCTCGTGCCGGGATTGGCAAAGCAGGTGTCCACGCCACAGGCCAGCAGCGTCTTCACCAGGCTTTCTGCGCCGTTCATCTTGTCTTGTGTCTCCATCTTGGGGTTCCGTGCGGGTTGGCGGTTGTCAGCAACGATTGGCGAGCAGGTCGAAATCCAGGCAGACGTACTCGGTGGGAAATTCGATACGGGCGTAATAGACGATCACATCGTCCACGCAGGCAAAGCGGCGCAGTTCGGCCACGGGCGCGCCCACGGCCAGTTCCAGCGCACCGGCGCACTCGGCACCGGCCGGCACGATGGACAGGCGCTGCCGGGCGGCATTGACCTTGAGTTCGGGAAAACGGTCGAGCACCGGGACCGAGGCGCCCTGGCGGAACGCCTCGGGCTCGCGCGCAAACACATCGGCGGCGATATAGACCTCTCCCACGGCAAAGGGGCGGCCTTCGAGCCGGTGCGCGCGGCGCAGGAAATGGTAGGCGTCGGCCCGCCGGCCGTCGCAAGGCATGCCCAGATCGTCGGGCAGGGCGACGTCGGCGGTGGATTCCACCATGGCTTCGGTGGATAGCTGATCGCCCACGGCCACGGCCTGGTCCCAGCTGATGGGCAACGCCAGCGGCCGGCGCGCACGGCCGGCGGCCTTGACGAAGGTGCCGCGGCCGCGCGAGCGCGCCACGAGCCCTTCGGCATCGAGCTGGGAAATGGCGTGATGCATCGTCATGCGCGCCACGCCGTACTGGCGGCACAGGGCATCGAGCGATGGCAGCTGCTCGCCCTGGCGCCACGCGCCGCTTTCGATCTGTCGGCGGAAAATCGTGGCGAGCTGCAGGTAGACGGGCTCGCGGCTGCGGGAAAGAAGGTCGGTGGCGTCCGGCATCGGGTGCGACATGGCGCGGCCGATGCCGGCGCATGACTGCACCGGCGCATCAGGCCGATACCGGACTCTATTAAAAGTCTAGCTGGCTAGACTACTAGGGTTTACGCCCCACCCGTTCCACCCTGCGGGCCGGGGGCGCCCCAGCCGCGGCAAGGACGCGACTCAGGCCGCCGGCACGGCAGCCAGCGCAAACCCGTCGTTGCTCGCCGCGTCGGCCTGCGGACGCAGGCCCAGGCCCACCGCCTGGCGGATCGATGCAGCCAGCGCCTGCTTGCGTCGCCAGGCCGAACGCTTTTTCGACGCCACTTCGGCAATGTCGCGCTCGGGCTGCTGCACCGGCACCTCGAAGTCGCCGTTGGGCAGTGCCGTGCCGTGGTATTCCATCCAGAAGCTTTCGTAGTCGGCCTGGATCTCGCGGGGCCGGTGCCGCTGGCGCCCCACGTGATTGGCGCGCGATACCGCCACGATCCGGCCTGCTCCAACCTGACCGGCCAGCGCCAGCAGCGCCTGCATGAGCGCGTCCTTGGGCCGAAGTCCTTCGCACGCCTTGGTGGCAGCGCGGATCCAGTCCAGGCTGGCGTGATTCATCGGCCCCTGCAACCCGCCTATATAGAGTTCCACGCCCTCGGCGGCGCGTCGCAGGTAAAAGCTGAGTTGCGCCAGGCTGGCTCCGGTTTCGTTATCGATCCAGTACAGCCCGAGTTCGCCTTCCTTGGGATTGGGCCCGGAGTCGGTCAACCGCAGCGTGTAGCGGCCGTCACCGAAGGTCCAGTCCAGCCCGCCGCTCAGGTAGATGCGGTCGCACACACACACCGGCAATGTCTCGTGCATGACGGCAAAGTGCTCCAGCACCAGCCGGGCACGCTCGCCGAAGCACAACCCATAGGCGCCAAGCGGCCGGAACGGCTTTTCAAGCACCAGCGGGCGCTCGGCGATCACGCGCTGCAGCAACGCGCACGACGACGCGGCGCGCAGCCACGGCTGGGTGGCGCTGCGGCTGACGGCCGAAAGCGCCACAAGCTTGATCCGGCGCGACAGCCATTTGCGGCTGCCGGTGGGATAGCAAAATGCTGAAATCGAAGCGACCGTGCCCAGATAGCGCACATAATCGCCCGGCAACAGGTAAAGGATTCCCCCTGCGTGGCTCTGAAGGCCCTGCAGATATGAGACTGGTCCATGCACGACTGACTGCTCCCCTGGTTGGCGTGCCGGCGATTCTATGAGACCTGGATCCAGCAGACCTTGATCTACGATACCTTTGGCACGCAATGACGACCCTCGCCGTCGCTGGCGAAATCCGGCGCGACGCGCGCCGACCTGCCCTTTATTGGAAGAATTCGTGGGGTGGCGGCCGGCTAGTAATAATCCGTAACGCGTTGAAATATTATGCGTTGACGCTGTTACAAATCTTCGACAATCGCGTCACAGTCTCAGTGGGTCGCGTGCAGGCATAAAAAAGGCGGAGCCCTGAGGCTCCGCCTTGTCTTCGTCACGCGTGTCCGCGCATGACGCGTGCCTGCGCCCTGAGGGCCGGGGCACGCCGGGTTACCAGCGTGCGTCCCGTTCCCAGGCCTTCATTTCTTCTTCCGCCCGTTCCTTGGTATAGCCGTAGCGTTCCTGGATCCGGCCGGCCAGCTGGTCACGCTTGCCGTTGATGACGGTGATGTCGTCGTCGGTCAGCTTGCCCCACTTTTCCTTGATCTTGCCCTTGGCCTGATCCCATTTACCTTCGATCTGGTCCCAGTTCATATCTGGCTCCTTCGTGTCAGTGGACTGTGGATCATCTGCGTTTCGGCGTCACGTACGTGCCGGTTCGCGCGTTGCCCGTGTCATGCGAGCAGTCTTACTTGGCGTACTTGGCCTTTACGTTGGCCTGGCACTTGTCCTTGGCATCGCCGGACATCGCATCGCACTTTTCCTTGTCAGCCTTGTAGGCGGCGTCGGTAGTGTCCTTGCGGGCATCGGCGCGAGCCTCGGCCACATCGGTGCTGGTGCCGGTGGCGGCGGCCTTGTCGACCTTGGCCTCGCCCAGGGCGCGTTCGTGCGATGCCTTGGCTTCCTTCACGCACACGTCCTTGTCGTTGCCCTTCTTGTCGTCGCACATTTCCTTGGCCACGTCATAGTCGCGGTCGGCCTTGGTCTTCATGGCCTTGGCGTGGGCCTTCTCCGTACCGTCGCGCTTGGCTTCGGCATTGGCCTTGGCAACGTCATGGTCGCGCTTGGCTTCGGCCTTGCAGACGTCCTTGGCATTGCCGGACATCCCGTCACATTTGGTCTTGGCCGTCTTGTAATCGGCATCGGCCTGCTTCACGGCGGCGTCATAGTCCGCTTTCGAGCCAGCCTGCGCATAGGCCATGCCCATCGGCGCGGCCACCATCAACGAACATACTGCTGCACTCAGCCACTTCTTTGCGATCATGTCGTGCTCCTTTCTCGAGGTGGATACCTGTCAGGCCCGGCAATCTCCGCGATGAAACCGCTGGATTGCGTTGTGGCCCTGCTGTAGTTGCAGGTTATGTTTTGCCACCCCGGCAAAGCAGAAGTCCGCTGCTGAAACATTCGTAAGACAATTCCCACAACATCACATTTGCTTAATGCAAGTGGCACCGCGTGCGTCGCGGTTCGAGACAGCCGGGCAATGAAAAAGGGCCGGCATGGACCGGCCCCGGGCAATGACTGAGGCGCATGCGCCTGGCCCTTAAAAGCGGTGTCGATGTCAGTGCGGCACGGAGTCGAGACCGGTTTCCTTCACCACGGGCTGTGCGGCAGGCGCCGCCAGGTATTCCAGCAGGGCCCTGGCCTCGGCCGGGTGGTCTGCCCTGACCGGCACGCCGCCGGCAAAACGCGTGACGGACTGCACCTCCTCGGGAATGCGGCCGGCAAACGTCACACCCGGCACGGGTAGCAGTTCGGCCACCTGCTGGAAGCCGATTTCGTACTGACCATTTGCCACCGTCGACGCCACGGGGATCTTTTCCACCTTCTTCGCCTTGGCCGCCAGCGACGGCTCGCCAAGCTTCGCGAACAGTTCACGCTCCACGTAGACACCGCTGGCGCTGTCCGAATACGCGATCGACCTGGCCTGCACCAGCGTCTGGCGCAGGGCTTCGACCGTGCGGATATCGGGCACTGTCGCGCCCTGGCGCACCACCATGCCGATGCGCGAATCCGCCAGTTCCACCCGCGACTGCGGATCGACCACACCCTTCTTGATCAGGTCGTCCAGCGCATAGCCAACCATGATGACCACGTCGGCATGTTCGCCACGCGCCAGCCGGTTCGGGATGGCTTCGGGAGACTTGCCCATCGACGGCCCGTGTTCGGTGTGGAGCCGGGCGCCGCGCTGCGCCGCGTAGTCTGGCGCCAGCTTCTGATAGGCAGCCGTAAATCCGCCAGAAATCATCACGCGCAGATCGGTCGACTGCGTGGTTGCCTGCGCATGGGCACCCGGCGCCAGCAGCATTGCCGAAGCGGCGCCCGCCGCCATCCAGATCTTGATCATGTTCTTGTGTCTCCCTGTGGGCCAAGCCGTGCATGGAACCGCAGGAATATAGAGACGGCAGGCCATCGCAGCCAAGTCACATTTCAAGAAGACCACTTCACGAATAGTGAAGACCTGCCCTGCCGCAACCGTGCAATGCGCCGCTTGCGTTTTGTAGCGATCGATCTATAATCGCTTCCACGGTTTCATACAGATCGATACAAAACGAGATCCACCATGGCACGACCCCGACAATTCGATGCGGACGCGGCGCTGTCCGCCGCCCAGGCGACGTTCTGGGCCAAGGGCTATCACGCCACGTCCACGCGTGAACTGACCCAGGCAATGGGCCTGACGCAGCCGAGCCTGTACAACGCGTTTGGCGACAAGCGGCAGTTGTTCATGCAGGCACTGGACGACTACCTGAACCGCACGCTGCGCGAGCGCATTGCCCGCATCGAAGCCAGCTATCCGCCCGCACAGGCGCTGGTGAAGTTCTTTGCCGAAAGCGTCGAGCGCGGTGCCACCGAACTGCCGCACCGTGGCTGCATGCTGATCAACACGGCGCTGGAAGCCTCGAACGAAGACCCCGAACTGAAGGCTGCAGTAGCGCTGGAACTGGCACTGCTGCGGGCCTTCTTCGAACGGGCCATTCGCGCCGCGCAGGCCGAAGGCACCATCGCAGCCAGCCATGCTCCCGGCGATGCGGCCGCCATGCTGCTGTCGCTGCAGGTGGGCATGCGCGTGCTGTCGCGCGTGATGCCGGATCGTGCCCTGCTGGAGGCTTCGGTGCGCCCCGCGCTGGCGTCACTGGGCCTGCAGGCAGCAGACAGCCCGCCGGCCTAGCACCCCAGCCCCGGCCCTCCCATTGATTCGCACGTACCCCGCGCGGCCTTCCGCCGCGTGGCGGAGACGTTCGCCCTCGACATTCGCGAAGGAAGATCCATGTCACAAGACGCCCCCGCCGCCCCGGTTCCGCGCCCCCTGCCCGACGCCCGGACGCTCGACACGCGCGCCCTCCATGCCGCGTTTGCCGGTTTGTCCGCCAGCCTGGTGGCGATCGGCCTGGCCCGCTTTGCCTATACGCCGCTGATCCCGTCGCTGATCCAGGCCCATTGGTTCAGCGCGGCAGATACGGTCACGCTGGGCGCCGCCAACTTTGCCGGCTACCTGGCTGGCGCACTGCTGGGGCGCCCGCTGGCCGCGCGCCTGTCCAACCGCCATGCATTGCGCTGGCTGATGGTGGCCGTCACGGCGGCATTCTTTGCCTGCGCGTTTCCGTTGTCGGTGGGCTGGTTCTTCGTCTGGCGCTTTCTCTCGGGCCTGTCGGGCGGCGCGATCATGGTGCTGGTTGCCACGGCCATCCTGCCGCATATCGCGCCGGCACGACGCGCCTTTGTCAGCGGCATGATCTTCCTCGGCCTGGGTCTCGGCATCGCCGCATCGGGCACGCTGGTGCCAGAGCTGCTCAGACTCGGGCTGCGCACCACGTGGTTCGGCCTCGGCGCCGTGGCGCTGTTGCTCACCGCACTGAGCTGGGCGGGCTGGCCCGCCACCGACGTGCCATCAGGCATGCCGGCAGCCACCCCGGCGGGCCACCATGCGGCCGACGGCGCGCTGGCCTCGCATCGGCGCACGTTGCGCGTGATCTACGTCCAGTACGCGGCCAATGCGCTGGGGCTGGTGCCGGCCATGATGTTGCTGGTCGATTACGTGGCACGCGGCCTGGGCCAGGGTGCGTCGGTGGGCGCCGGATACTGGGTGCTGTATGGCATCGCCGCGATTGCCGGCCCGGTGGTCAGCAGCTGGCTGGGCGGCCGGATCGGCTTCGGCCGTGGCTACCGGATCGCCATGGTGCTGCAGGGGCTGGCGGTGGGGCTGCTGGCGCTGTCGCACCAAACGGTGGCGCTGTGTGCGGCAACGATCGTGCTTGGCGCCTTCACCCCGGGCATCGTGCCGATGGTGCTGGGCCGCGTGCAGGAACTGCTGCCGCACGATCCCACGGCGCAACGCGCCGCCTGGAGCCGCGCGACGGCATCGTTTGCACTGTTCCAGGCCTTGGGCGGCTATGGCTACGCCTGGCTGTTCTCGCACACTCACGAGAACTACGCGTTGATCTTCGCGTGCGGCGCGGTAGCCATGGCCGTGGCATTCGTCGCGGACTTCACCGTCCGCCAGGCGGCTCCGGCGCGCGCCCAGGCATGAACCCGGACGGCGGCCTCAGCTGCCGTCCGCGAATTTCTGCAGCAGCCGCATGAACTCGTTCAACTCGCCCTCGGAGAAATTGCGCAGGCGATGATTCAGCACTTCCGGCGCAATATGGGGCAGCTGCGCCGCCACGTCCCTGCCCTTGTCGGTCAGGATCAGATGGATCACGCGCCGGTCCTCGTCGCTGCGCTGCCGTTGCAGCAGGCCCTTGTTTTCGAGCTTGTCCAGCATGCGCGTCATCAGGCCGGTGTCGATGCCCAGCAGCCGGCTCACCTCCAGCGGCGTGCTGGCCGCCCCGCGCATCAGCGACAGCAGGATGCCCATCTGCTGGGCGGTGATATCCAGCGGGCGCAGCGCGGCGTCCATCTCCATGAGCAGGCTGTTACGTGCCCGGTTCAGGTGAAAGCCGACACTTTGCGTTAGCTGGAAGTTTTCGCGTGTGTAGTGTTTCACGGCATTTCAGGCAAATCAGGAAATGCCAATGTATCTGAGGCGTCAGAAAAAGAAAAGGACGCAACAGGGCCTCTGCCCGGCTTCTGCCGCTGCCGATCGTTTCCAACCGTTTCAGATCGGACGATTCAGATACGTGCCGACGCGCCGCCCGCGCCATCAGCCCCGAGTCATTCGATATCACGCCGGCAGCGACACCACCACCTCCAGCCCGCCCCCTTCGCGTTCGCGGAATGACAGCGCACCGCCGTGCAGCCGCGCAATGCGGTCGACGATGGCAAGCCCCAGGCCCGTGCCACCCTCGCCATGCGTATTGCGGCCCCGGCTGAAGGGTGCGCGAAGCTGCTCCAGTTCGGCCGCTCCCAGCCCCGTGCCGCGGTCGCAGATCGCCACATGGGCCTGCCGGCCGTCCTGCCAGGTGCGCACGAAAAGGCCCGTCTTGCCGTACTTGATCGCGTTCTGCATCAGGTTCATCAGCATGCGCAACATGCTGGTTGGCCGATACACCACCGGGTGCAGCGGCCCCAGGTCAAGCTCGAATTCGTGCCCCAGCCCGGCGAAATCGGCCGCCAGCTGGCTAACCAGCGCATTGAGGTCGCCCGGCTGCGGCGCCTCTTTCTCGCCGCTGCCGGCGTAGTCCATGAACTGCTGCAGGATCATGTCGATGTGGTCCAGATACCCTTCCACCGATGCCACGAACGCATCGTCGGTGCCTCGCGGCAATGTCATCGCCATGGCCAGGCGCAGCTTGGTCAGAGGCGTGCGGATGTCGTGCGAGACACCCGCCAGCATCAGCGCGCGCGTCTTCTCGGCCTGGCGCAGCGCCTCGGTCATGTCGTTGAAGGCGCGACTGACCTCGGCGATTTCGGTGGGCCCATGGGTCGGCAGGTCATCGGGCATATCCCCCGCATGGATGTGGTTGGCCGCCTGCGCCAGATCCTGCAACGGCCGGTTGATATGGCGCTGGAGCAGGTAGCCGGTCAGCGCCGCCAGCAGCGCCAGCGCCGCCGACAGCGCAATGGCGGCCGTGATGCCGCTGGCCTGCGCATCGGCCGTCATCGGCAGCGCGATCCATGTGGGCGATCCGGCGGCGTGCACCTGGATCCAGAGCTTTTCGTCCTCGTCGCTGCCTTGCCAGCGCACATCGGTATCCCGTGACAGATCGCGCCGCAGCGCCCGCATGAACACATCGCGCTGCCAGGTGCGGAACAGGTGGGCGGCATCGGCGCCGGGCGTTTCGCCGGGCGGCGGCTCGCTCTGGCCGCCCATGCGTGCCACGGCCGCCTGGGCCTCGCCGGCCGGCATGGAGCCGAGCGCGCGGTCCATCAGCGTGACGTAGTGCGAGAACACGGCGGCGGCGCGCTCCACACGCGGACGCTGCACGTAGTGCAGCAGCACAAACAGCGAACAGGCCTGTGTCAGGAACACCAGGATCACCAGCAGGACGATATTGCGCGCCAGCAGCGAGCGCGGCAGCACGTGGCGCATCATGCGTCCACGCCAGCCACCAGCATGTAGCCGACGCCCCAGACGGTCTTGATGAAGCGTGGCTTGGACGGATCTTCCTCGACGATCTGGCGCAGCCGCAGGATCTGCACGTCGATGCTGCGGTCCAGCGCGTCATGGTCACGGCCGCGGGCCCGGGCCAGCAGGTTCTCGCGGCTGACCGCGCGATTGGGCGACGACCCCAGCGCATGCAGCAACAGCATCTGGGCCGAGTGCACCTCGACGGGTGCCCCGCCGCGTGTCAGCGTCTGCTTGCCGACATCGAAGCGGAATTCCCCGAAACTCAGGGTCTGGCTGGTCACCGTCGGGTCGCCCGCGGCAATCTTCTGGCGCCGCAACAGTGCGCGGATGCGGGCCACCAGTTCGTCGGGCAGGAACGGCTTGGCAAGGTAGTCGTCGGCGCCCGTATCCAGGCCCACCACGCGGTCGGCCGGGTCGCCCTTGGCCGTCAGCATCAGGATGGGCAGGGTCTGGCCTTCGGCCCTCAGCCGGCGGCAGATCGTGAGCCCGTCCTCGGGCTCCATCATCAGGTCGAGCACCAGCAGGTCGTAGGGCTCGCGCTGCAGGTAGCGGTTGAGTTGCTTGCCGTCGGCCACGGCCCGCACCTGGAAGCCATGGCCGGTCAGAAAGCGCTGCAGCATGTTGCGCAGCTCGGCCTCGTCGTCGAGCACGATGATGCGGTGTCCCTGCTCCATGGCGTCCCTCCGGTTCTTATGGTTCTGATGCTGGACTGACCCGCCGCCTGGCGTTGCCCCTTCACGGTTGCGCCATCAATGCGACCGCATGCGCTGGGCCATGAACGCCTCGATCTGCGGCAGCGTCAGGTAGCCCGCGTGGTGCGTATCCATCTCGTCGAAGTGCCGCGCCACCATCGGCATCCCCGCTTGCGCCTGTTCGCGCGTCAGCTTGCCGTCACGCGTGGTATTGGCGTGGACAAAGCGCGTCTGCAACTGCGACAGCACCTGCTCGGTACGTTCCATGCGGCTTTCTCCGCCACCGCCCGCCAGGCCCTGCGCGCTGGCCCCTGCAGAAACAATACACAAGATCATTACCGTGATCATCTTCTTCATGATGCGACTCCGTTGGTTTGCCGGCGCCTGGCGTTCTGCCCCTGGCCGGTGAGTAAAAAAATCGTGGGTGCGACCATGGCCCGGTCAGGCGTAGTGCGCCGGCACCCAGACGCGGCCCACCCAGTGGCCCGGTACCAGGACGGCCACCCGAACCGGCGCCACATAAACCGGCGGGGCCACCACGACGGGTGCCACGCGCACCGGCGGGGGCGGCGTCACCACCACAGGTGCGGGCACCACGACCGGCGGCGGAGGCGGCGGCAGCACGGCCGGTCCCGGGGCGACCACCGCCACGGGTACGGGCGGCGGCACCACCACCGGGGCCGGTGCCACCACGGTGACAGGCGGAAGCGGCGCCACATGGACCGGCGTCGCGCCCACCACCACGGTGCTGCCAGTGCTGACAGTCGATCCGTGGTAGACGGTGCTGCCGCCGCCCGTGGTCACCACGCCCGGGGCCACGCGGGTGGCGCTCCCGGCATGGGTGACGCTGCCGCCATCGCTGTTGCTGACGGTGCCGGACCGGTCGCATGTGTTGCCGGCGCAGTTCGTCGCCGCCGCGTGGTTCCAGCTGTTGCCATTGCCGCCCGTCACGGTGCCCGACGAGTTGTACTGTCCCGGGCCGTCGCGCGTCACGCTGCCATTGGTACTGGCCGTGCGGCCGTTCGAGCCGGTCATGTCGCCGCTATGGCTGCAGGTGCCGCCCGTGCAGCTGGTGCTGCCGTCGTGCTGCACCGAACGACCGTTCGGTCCTGCCGCCGTACCGGTGTTCGAGAACTGGCCCGGTGCAGTGCGCGTCACGGTGCCGGTGTTGGTGGCCGTCCTGCCCCACGGGCCAACGGCCCCGCCTGCATGCGAGCAGCTGCCGCCGCCGCAGGACATGGCATGGCCGCCGCTGAACTCGCCGCGCGGCGTATAGGCGTTGAAATGACCTCCGTTCCAGGCGAAGGCCGAGGCATTGGCAAGCAGCATCAGCGATCCGGCTGCGGCGATCAGGAGGCGGTTGGCCATGGTGTGTGTCCTCTCGGTTCGATTCGTTTGACGCGCGGTGCCGCGTCGACGGGGTGAACTCTAGGATGCCGACCGGCGGCTGTCGCCCTGCCATTCATGTCGGGATATGTCATGCCGGGCTGGTGACATCGGGCGAAATAATTGGCCGGCGCAAGCGTTCCGCCACGTGCCCCATGCACATCGCAGGGCCCCGGTGTGCGATCATCGTGGCCTGTCCTGACTTCCGTCCCGCCGCCCCCACGCCATGCCCGAACGCATCAGCGAAGACATCACGTTCCGCAAGCTCGAAGCGCTGCTCGCGTTCATGGACACGGGCAACCTTGCCAAGGCCGCCGAGATGCTGGAAGTCAGCACCGTCAGCGTGCACCGGGCCCTGCATTCGCTGGAGGAAGGGCTGCGCTGCGCCCTGTTCCGCCACGAGGGCCGCAATCTGCTGCCCACCGAGGCGGCCCACGTGCTGGCCGATGTGGCGCGCGACGTGCTCAAGACCATGGCCGACGGCGTGCGCGTGACGCGCGAGGCCGCCGGCTATTCGGCCGACCAGCTCAAGATCGGCTCGCTTTATTCGCTGACGATCCGTACCGTGCCGCAGGTGGTGATCGGTATCAAGATGCGCCGCCCCGAACTGCAGACCGAACTGGTGCTGGGCTCCAACGCGGATCTGCTCAACAAGCTGCGCCAGGGCACCATCGACGCCACGCTGATGGGGCTGCCCGAGCCCAGCGCCGAAATCGAGTCGATTCCGATGTTCGAGGACGACATCTTCTTTGCCACGCCGGCCGATTCGCACTACGCCAGGCTGGCCGCGGTGGACCTGCGCCAGTGCCGCGACGAGCCGTTCGTGTCGCTGGGCGACGGATTCGTGACATCGAGCGGCTTTGCCGAGGCGTTCCGCATTGCCGACTTCACGCCCAACGTGGTGATGAAGGTGGGCGACATCTTCTCGCTGATGAACCTTGTGGGCGGCGGCATCGGCTACTCGCTGCTGCCCGGCCGCGTGCGCGACGTGTTCGCGCGCAACGTGGCCTTCGTGCCGCTGACCGCCGACTACGGCATGAAGCAGACCATCGGGCTCAGTTTCCTGCGCCGCCGCGAGCGCGACCCCAACCTGCTGGCGCTGGCGGCGGTCTGCCGCATGCTGACGCAGGCCGGCGGCCGCGCGCCCTGCTGATCAGCCGGATCAACCGCCCACAATCGCCTTGGTCGCCAGGAACAGCACCGACGGCCCCAGCAGGCAGCCCAGTCCGGTGTGGAACGTGGCAACCAGCGCGCCATAGGGCACCAGCCTGCGATCCGTGGCGGCCAGTCCGGCCGATACGCCGCTGACCGTGCCCGCCAGCCCGCCGAACACCATGGCGGCGCGCGGATTGTTCAGGCCCAGGAAGCCCGCCGCGAACGGCGTGCCCACCATCACGATGATGGCCTTGATCAGCCCGGTGGCAATCGACAGCGCAATCACATCCGAACTGGCACCAAGCGCCGCGCCGGTCACAGGGCCGACGATATAGGTCACCGCGCCGGCGCCGATGGTCGTCATGCTGACCGCGTCGCTGTAGCCGAACGCCCGCGCCACCACCGCGCCGACGATGAACGGCACCACGGTACCCAGCAGCAGCGACACGGCCCCCACCATGCCCGCCTTGCGGGCCTCGCGCACCTGCACCTCGAAGGCCGTGGCAACGATCGCGAAGTCGCGCAGCATGGCGCCGCCCATCAGGCCGATGCCCGAGAACAGCGCGAAATCGGCCAGGCCCTTTTCCTTGCCGGTGACCACGCCCCCGTAATAGGCCAGCGCCAGGCCGATCATGATGGCGATGGCCGACGCGTGCAGGCGCCCCTTCGTCAGCCTTTTCGAAATCTGGGAAGACACCCACATCACAATGCCGACGGTGGCAAAGGCCGTCACCAGGCCGTTGTGGAGCAGGACGTTGTCGAACATCATGGCCGGAGCAGCAATCGTCATGGCGGTCTCCTGGCTTATTGCGAAACGGCTTCGGCCGGCAGCGGCGGCAGCGGCTCGTGGTCGCCGGTGCGGCTGAGCAGCGCAATCAGGCAGGCACAGGCCGCCACGGCCAGGATGGCCGCCAGCACGGCCACCGGGCCACCGCGCAGCGCAGCCACCACGTTCTGCTGGGCAGCCATCGCCACCACCACGGGGATATACATCGCACCCCAGAAGCCCACGCCTGCCTCGGTCTCCTTCGGCATCAGGCCACGGTCGTGCAGGTAGAGCCGGATGAATATCAGCAGCAGCATGGCGATGCCCACCCCGCCCACATTCGACTTGACGCCGATGGCGGCGCCGAGCAGGTCGCCCAGGTACAGGCCCACCAGGTGGCAGATGGCCAGTAGCGCGGTTCCGTAGATGATCATGGTTGTCTCCAGTTGGTGTTGTCGTCGCCGCTTCCCCGGTGGGGCGGACATTTGCAGACAACTCTAGGAACGGTGGCGCGCCGCATCAATCAACCAGTGGCGCAGGATCGTTACGGTCCGGTTAATCGTTTGGTTACCCTCCGCTCAAGCGTTTAGTTACGCCCGCCGTAACGGTCCGTCGCCGACGTTGATTGTTCGCCCGCCGCCTCGTGGCCTATCGTTGCCGTAACGACCGCAGCACACCGGAGACGTCATGCTGAATCCGATACCGGAACGACAATGGGACACGCGCCGCACCGAAAAACGGCGCCGCCAGGACCTGGGCGCGAAGATCGCCACGGGCAAGGTGGTGCCCACCGGCGACATCGTGCGCTTTCTGGAGACCATCACCGCCCCCGGCGACCGCGTGGTACTGGAGGGCAACAACCAGAAACAGGCCGATTTCCTGTCGCGCGCGCTGGCCGAGGCCGATCCGTCGCGCGTGCATGACCTGCACATGATCATCCCGAGCGTGAGCCGGGTGGAACACCTGGACCTGTTCGAGCGCGGCATCGCCCGCAAGCTGGACTTCGCCTACGCGGGCGCCCAGAGCGTGCGGATCTCGCAGTTCCTGGAAGACGGCCTGCTCGAAGTGGGCGCCATCCATACCTATATCGAGCTGTACTCGCGGCTCTATGTCGACCTGACGCCTCAGATCGTGCTGACGGCCGGCTACAAGGCCGACCGCGACGGCAACCTGTACACGGGCCCCAGCACCGAGGATTCGCCGGCGCTGGTGGAAGCCGCCGCGTTCCGCGACGGTATCGTGATCGCCCAGGTCAACGAGATCGTCGACGACCCCGCCGACCTGCCGCGCGTGGATATTCCGGGCTCCTGGATCGACTACGTGGTGCAGTCCGACAAGCCGTTCTTCTGCGAACCGCTGTTCACGCGCGACCCGCGCCTGATCAAGCCGGTACACATCCTGATGGCGATGATGGCAATCCGCGGCATCTACGAGCGCCACAACGTGCAGTCGCTGAACCATGGCATCGGCTTCAACACCGCCGCCATCGAACTGATCCTGCCCACCTACGGCGAGCAGCTGGGCCTGAAGGGCAAGATCTGCAAGTACTGGACGCTCAATCCGCACCCGACGCTGATTCCGGCCATCGAATCGGGCTGGGTGGAAAGCGTGCACAGCTTTGGCAGCGAACTGGGCATGGAAGACTACGTGGCCGCCCGGCCCGACGTGTTCTTCACGGGCCGCGACGGCAGCATGCGTTCGAACCGCGCGCTGTGCCAGCTGGCCGGCCAGTACGCAGTGGACCTGTTTATCGGCTCCACGCTGCAGATCGATGGCGACGGGCATTCGTCCACGGTCACGCGCGGCCGGCTGTCCGGCTTCGGCGGCGCACCGAACATGGGCCACAACCCCGGCGGCCGCCGCCACGCCACGCCTGCCTGGCTGGACCTGATCGAGACCGACGATCCGCTGGCGCGTGGCCGCAAGCTCGTGGTGCAGATGGTGGAAACGTTCCAGGCCGGCGGCAAGCCGACCTTCGTGGAATCGATGGATGCCGTGCAGGTTGCCAGGGACAGCGGCATGCCGCTGGCGCCGGTCATGATCTACGGCGACGACGTCACGCATGTGCTGACCGAGGAAGGCATCGCCTACCTCTACAAGGCGCGCTCGCTGGAAGAGCGGCGCCGCATGATTGCCGCCGTGGCCGGCGTCACGCCGATCGGCATGCGGCACGATCCGGCCACCACGCGCCAGATGCGCAGCGACGGCCTGATCGCGCTGCCCGAAGACCTTGGCGTGCATCGCGCGCAGGCCACGCGCTCGCTGCTGGCCGCGCGCAGCATGGCCGACCTGGTGGAATGGTCGGGCGGCCTCTACAACCCGCCCGCCCGCTTCAGGAGCTGGTGATGGCGGCGCTGGCACCCCTCCCATCGGCCTCTTGTCGCAACTTCGCGCCGTCCGTCCTGGCCGCCGCCATCGGTGACCTGGCCGTCACGGTCCTGGTGGACGAAGCCACGCTGGCGCCCAAGCCCGGGCTGGTGGACGCGCGCGGCAACGGCGCCCATGCCGACATGTCGCTGTCGCTGATGATCGCTTCGGCGCACAGCCTGGCCGACAGCTTCACGGCCATGGCGCAGGCCGGACAGCAGGCGCGCCGCATCGACGTGGCGCTGCGCGAACGCCTTGGTGCGCTGGGCCGCGACGCCGAAGCCGCCATGCTGCGCGCCACGGGCGGCGTCAACACACATCGCGGCGCGATCTGGGCCCTGGGCCTGCTGGCCGGTGCGGCTGGCTGGCTGGGCAAGACGCGCGGCACCGTGCCCAACGCCAAGGCCATCGCGCAGATGGGCGCCGTGATCGCCCGCCTGCCCGACCGGCATCGCCCCGCCCACACCGGCAACAAGGGCGAACTGGCACGCGCCGCCTACGGCGTGGGCGGCGCGCGCGAACAGGCCGAAGCGGGCTTTCCGCACGTGATGGGCATCGGCCTGCCGATGCTGCGCGAGGCCCGCGCTCGCGGCGATGCCGAACCCACGGCACAGGTCAACACACTGCTGGCCATCATGGCGCGGCTTGACGATACCTGCGTGCTGGCACGCGCCGGCCGTGCCGGGCTGGCCGATGTGCAGGCCGGCGCCGAGGCGGTGCTTGACGCTGGCGGCATCGGCACGCTGGCCGGGCGCCGCCGCCTGCATGAACTCGAAGCGACGATGCAGGCGCGCCATGCATCGCCGGGCGGCAGCGCCGACCTGCTGGCCGCCACCCTCTTTCTTGATCGGCTTGGCGGGCTTCCGGCCGCGCCATCTGGAGAACACTGATGGAACAGCTCCGTTTCGAATACGCCGCCGGCGCCCCGGCCGCGCGCCGCGTGCTGGTGGGCGTGGTCGGGTCTGGCGACCTGGAAGTGATCATCGAGCCGGGCGAAGCCGGCAAGACGTCGATCGACGTCACCACATCGATCAACGGATACGGCCGTGTCTGGGATGCCCAGCTCAACCGCGTGTTCAGTGCCGAGCCGCGCGCCGCAATGAAGATCCGCATCCACGACTTCGGCGCCACACCCGGCGTGGTCGGCATGCGCCTGGCCGAAGCCTTCGAAGCGCTCGACAGCAAGGAGCCGACATGACCCGCGCCGTAATGCTCTCGCGCGAGAGCTTTGTCGAACTTGGCGCACGCGAACGTGCGCGCGCCCTGCTGGACCCCGGCACCTTCCGCGAGCTGGCCGGGCCTTTCGACGGCCTGACGTCGCCGTGGCTGGAACGCCAGGGCGTGGTGCCGCAAGGCGACGACGGCGTGATCGTTGCCAAGGGCCGGATCGACGGGCAGCCCGCCGTGGTGCTGGCCATCGAAGGCGCGTTCCAGGGTGGCAGCCTGGGCGAAGTGGGTGGTGCCAAGATTGCCGGTGCGCTGGAACTGGCCGCCGACGATAACCGCCGCGGCGTGCCCACGCGTGCCGTCATCCTGTTCGAAACCGGCGGCGTGCGCCTGCAGGAAGCCAACCTGGGCCTGGCCGCGATTGCCGAGATCCACGCCGGCATCGTCGACCTGCGCCGCTACCAGCCCGTGATCGGCGTGATTGCCGGCCAGGTGGGCTGCTTTGGCGGCATGTCGATTGCCGCCGGCCTGTGCAGCGCACTGGTGGTCACACGCGAGGCGCGCCTGGGCCTGAACGGCCCGGCCGTGATCGAACAGGAGGCCGGCGTGGGCGAATACGATTCGCGCGACCGCCCGTTCATCTGGGGCCTGACCGGCGGCGAGCAACGCCATGCCACAGGCCTGGCCGACCGCTATGTCGACGACGACGCGGCCGAGATCCGCGACGTGGTGGCCGAACTGGCAACCGCGCCCGTACAGGACACCGCGCGCAGCGAGCGTTACGCCGACTACCTGCAGCGCATCGCCACCTATACCGCCGGCGATGCCGTCCATCAACCGGACCCGGCCACCGTGCGCCGCCTCTATGGAGAACGTCAATGAGCGCCACGCCCGCACAAGCAGCACAAAGCGCCACCAGCCGCGGCGAAACCTGGCTGGCCGCCCTGGGCGGCAACGCCGCGCGGCTGCCCGGCTATCCCGCATCGGTCCAGGTGGCCGACGTGGAAACCGCTGGCCGTGCCGCGCGCCTGATTGCCGTGGTTCCCGACGCCGCCAGCCCGTTCCCGCGCGCCCGGCAGGGCGAAGTGGGACTGCTCGAAGGCTGGTCGCTGGCGCGCGCCGTGCATGAGGCCGTGGCCGCCGACCGCGACCGTCCGGTCAAGCGCGCCATCGTCGCCATCGTCGACACGCCCAGCCAGGCCTATGGCCGCCGCGAGGAGGCCTTCGGCATTCATCAGGCGCTTGCCAGTGCCGCCGCTGCGTATGCCACGGCGCGGCTGCAGGGTCATCCCGTGATCGCGCTGCTGGTGGGCAAGGCGATGTCGGGCGCCTTCCTGGCGCACGGCTATCAGGCCAACCGCATCCTGGCGCTGCGCGATCCGGGCGTACAGGTCCACGCGATGGGCAAGGAAGCCGCCGCCCGCATCACGCTGCGCAGTGTCGAAGACCTGGAGGCATTTGCCGCCACCGTGCCGCCAATGGCCTACGACCTCGACAACTACGCCACGCTGGGCCTGCTGTGGCGCACGATTGCCGTGCACGATGCCGCCGCGCCCAACGCGCAGGACCTGGCCGCCGTACAGGGCCAGCTTGCCGAGGCGCTGGCCGATATCGACGCCGACCCGCAACGCGACCTGCGCAGCCGCCTGCAGGGCGAAAACCGCGGCGCCACGCGCCAGGCCCGCGCGCTGCTGGCCAGCCAATGGCAGGACAAGGATTGACATGCGCCTTCGGCCGCACGACCTCATCTGGCTACGCGATCCCGCGGCGTTTATCGCCACGGGCCATGTGCCGGACTGGGCCGATGCGGACTGGCTCGCGCAGGCACCGCTGGTGGTGCGGCGCGACCGCGATATGGCCGGGCCTACCCCTGCGCGCATGCCGCGCATCCCGGTCGGCGTCCGGGGACGCAACCGCGCGCAGCGGCACGCCGGCTGGATCGATGCCGACCAGTGCGCCACCGTGGTCTCGCCATTCGATATCGCACGTGAGGGCTTCTGGCGCCTGCATCCGCGCCGCGACGAGATTCCCGCGCTGCACGCGCTGGACCCGCTTTCGCGCCAGCTTGGCGCATTGCCGCACCCGTGGGGTGTGACCGGCGCGGTGGGCTTTACGCTGGCCTCCGGCATCGACGTACTGCATCCCGGCAGCGATATCGACCTGCTGCTGGACGCCCCCGAACCGCTCTCGACCGCCACGCTGGCGGCGCTGCAATCACTGATCGATACCGATGGGGTGCGGCTCGATATCCAGGTGGCTACCCCGTACGGCGCCTTTGCGCTGCGCGAGCGGCTGCGCACGCAGGGCCGCGTGCTGCTGAAGACCGACACCGGCCCGGTGCTCTGCGAAGACCCCTGGCGCGCCCCATGCCAACCCTGCTGACCTTTCCCGGCCAGGGCGCGCAACGCCCCGGCATGCTCCACGCGCTGCCCGATCACCCGGCGGTGGCACGCACGCTGGCCGAAGCCAGCGAGGTGCTGGGCGCCAGCATCCTGCTGCACGACGATGCCGCGCATCTGGCTTCCACCGTCTCCGTGCAGATCTGCCTGCTCGTGGCCGGCGTCGCCAGCGCCCGCGCCCTGCTGGACGACGGCGCTGCCGCCGATGCCGTGGCCGGACTGTCGATCGGGGCCTACGCGGCGGCGGTCACGGCCGGCGTGTTGCCATTCGCCGATGCCGTGCGGCTGGTCGCGCAGCGCGGCGGGCTGATGGAGGCCGCCTATCCATCCGGTTATGGCATGACCGCGATCCTGGGGCTGGAGCAAGGGCCGCTGGAAGCCGTGGTCGCCACCGTGCACCGGTCCGGCATGCCGGTCCATATCGCCAACTACAACGCCGACACCCAGCTTGTGATTGCCGGATCGGACGCCGCGATGGCCCGCGTGGCCGAACTGGCACTGGCGGCAGGTGCCCGCACGGCGCAGCGGGTGGCAATTGCGGTGCCGTCGCACTGCACGCTGCTGGACGATGCCGCCGCGGCGCTGCAACGTGCGTTTGCCGACGTCCAGTGCCGGCGCCCGGCGCTGCGCTACTTCAGCGCCAGCGCCGCGCGCGAATTGCGCGACCCGGCCCGGATCGCCGAAGACCTCGCACGCAATATGGCACTGCCGGTGCGCTGGCATGAAACGATGCTGCTGGCACGCGCCTGCGACATGCGGCTCGCGGTGGAGATGCCGCCGGGCAACGTGCTGACGCGCCTGTGCCAGCCGCTGTTTCCACAGGCGGTGGCGCTGGCGGAAACGCGCGCGGACAGCGTGCGGCTGCTGATGGCGCGCGAGGCGGCGGATTGATCGCCCCTCCCTGCTGGCGGGAGAGGGGCGAAAACCAGCGCATCTACGTACGCGGCGTCTTCAGCGTGGCCTCCACCGCCTCCCTGAGCGCCTGCAGCAGCCGGCTGTCCTCGTCGGCCTTGCGCAGTACCAGCGACATCTGCAGCACCGGGGCGTCCGGCCCCAGGCGGATGCGGCGCACCGGATAGCGGTCGACCACGGTGGGGTCCATCAACTGCACCACCGACACCCCCAGGCCCGCACTGACCATCGCCACGATCGCCGTCACGCTGTCGAATTCCATCGCACTGCGCTTGTCCGGCAACAGCCCGCGGACATGGCGCGCGGCCATCGCACCCGACACGGTGGCCCGGTCATAGCGAATCCAGTCATAGCGCGCCAGCAGATCGGCCGGCGACTCGTTGCGTCCGCCAGCGTCGGGCGGGGCGATCAGCATCAGTTCGCGCGTCGCCACCGGATACCAGCGCAGGCTGGCTACGCGGCCCGACTCGGGGCGCGCCACGACGGCCGCGTCGAGCTGGCCGGCCTTGACCATCTCCATCAGCCCGGTGCTGCGGCCGCGCAGCGGCTTGACCGTCAGGCGCGGATAGCGCTCGCGCAGGTAGCGCAGCGTGCCCGGCAGCAGCACCGGCTGCATCGACTCGATCACCCCGAGCCGCACCACGCCCTCCACCGCCACGCTGGCCCGCCGGCGCAGCGTGTTCAGGTGCCGCAGCCCGCCTTCCATCGACGCGGCCACCTCGCGCGCCAGCGCATTGGGCCGCACCTGCAGGCCGGAACGGTCGAACAACGGCTGTCCCAGGTACTGCTCCAGCTGCTTCATCTGCATGCTGACCGCGCTTGGCGTCAGGTGCATGGTGGCCGCCGCCGCCGCGAACGACCCTTCCTCGATCACGGCCGCCAGCGTGGCGAAGGTTTCCAGCTTCATCAAGAATCCTTATGAAAGACGTCAAACAACGTCACTTTTTCTTGGTGCCGGGCAAGCATAGACTGGCTTCACGACGTCGCGCAAGGCTGCACAGCCCCCGCTCAAACCCAAGCCTGAACCGATAAAGAAGACGATTCCGATGCCTGCACAACGCCCCCAAGCCTGGCTCGCCGCCGATGCCCAGCGCGACACTTCCTGGATCGTGCGCCTGACCGCCGCCGACGTGACCAGCTTCGACAACGCCCTGGCGCATGCCAAGGCTGCCGGCAAGGCCCCGCTGGACATGACCCGCGACGACTTTCCGCTCGATGAGGGCGCCCGCCAGGCGCTGGCGCGAGCCGTGGACATCACGCAGGGCCGCTGGGGCATGTGCCTGGTCAAGGGCTTTCCGGTGGACCGCTGGAGCGAGGACGACACCCGCCTGGCCTACTGGGGCATGGGCCTGCATATGGGCGTGGCCCGCACGCAGAACCGCACCAGCGATTTCATGAACGATGTGCGCGACGTGGGCGCGGCCTACAAGACCACCAACGGCCGCGGCTACAACACCAATGCCGGGCTCGACTTCCATACCGATTCGGGCGACATCGTCGGCCTGATCTGCCGCCGCGCCGCCAAGTCGGGCGGCGAAAGCAAGGTGGTCAGTTCGATCGCCCTGCGCGATGCAGTGGCCCAGCGCCGCCCCGACCTGATTCCCGTGCTGCAGCAGCCGTTCTATTACAGCTACCAGGGTGCGCAGGACCCATCGCAGCCGCCCTATTACCCGCTGCCGATCCTGGGCAGCCACCCGTCGGCCTTTGCGTTCCGCATCAACCGCAAGAACGTGGTGGCCGCGCAGCGCGACTTTGACGACGTGCCGCGCCTGACCCAGGCGCAGACCGACGCACTGGACCTGCTCGACACGCTGCTGACCGACCCCGAACTCTGCTTCGCCATGCAGCTCGAACAAGGTGACATGCAGTTGCTGAACAACTACGTGACCGTGCATTCGCGCACCAACTTCGAGGATTACGAGGAATTCGACCGCAAGCGCCATCTGCTGCGCCTGTGGCTGGCCGTGCCCGGATCGCAGCCGCTGCCCGATGACTGGGCTGTCTATTTCACCGACGTGCGCGCCGGTGCCGTGCGTGGCGGCCTGCGGGGCAGCGCGCGCAGTGCCGCATTCGATGCCTTCGAGCAGCGCCAGGCCGCCACGCTGGGCATGCCGCTGATGCCCTGGCCGGCAGGCGCCGGAAATCGGGCCGCCGCCGGCACGGAGGCCGCCACCGCCTGATACCGCAACCAGACGGCCGGCGCCCTCCGGCCGCGACGTACCCCGCACGGCGTCCGCCTGACGAGGCGCCGGCCTCATAAAGAGAAACGGAGACAACCCATGCAACGACGCGACTTTCTGGCGCTGCTGTCCGCAGCGCTGGTGTTGCCCCCCGATCTTCACGCGGCCCCGTCCGTGACCAAGCTGCTGGTCGGCGCCACGCCCGGCGGCGGCACCGATATCGTCGCCCGCTCGCTGGCGGCCGACCTGGAGCAGCGCCTCAAGCATCCGTTCATCGTCGAGAACCGTGGCGGTGCGGCCGGCAATATCGCCGCCGTGGCCGTGGCAAAGGCCGAGCCCGATGGCGGCACGCTGCTGCTCAGCTACACCAGCCATGCCATCAACCCGGCACTGTTCGAGAAGAAGCCGTTCGATCCGATCAAGGACTTCACGCCGATCTCGCTGATTGCCAGTTCCCCGCTGATCCTGGTGGCGCGCCCCGGGCTGGAGGCGAACAACGTGCGCGAGCTGATCGCGCTTGCCAAGGCCAAACCCGGCAAGATCAGCCTGGCCGTGGCCGGCGTGGGCAGCGCCAACCACCTGGCCGGCGAGATGCTCAAGCACGAGGCCGGCATCGATATCGTCAGCGTGCCCTACAAGGGTGCCGGCCCCGCCGTGGCCGACGTGGTGGGCAGCCAGGCCGACCTGCTGCTGGGCAATGTCGCCACCGTGCAGCCGCTGCTGCAGGCCGGCAAGATCAAGGGCCTGGGCGTCAGCAGCCCGCAGCGGCTGCCGGCCTTTCCGAACCTGGCGCCGATTGCCGACGTGATCCCGAATTTCGACTACCGGTCGTGGTACGGCCTGCTTGGCCCGGCTGGCATGGCGCCCGAGACGGTAAAGGAACTGGAGGCCGCCGCCGCAGCGGCCGTGGCCTCGCCGGCCATGCGCAAGCGCCTGACCAGCGAAGGGCTCGACCCGGTTGGCAACAGCGCCGCGCAGTTCACCCAGTTCCTGCAGGGCGAGATCACGCGATGGGCCAAGGTGGTATCGGTGACGCACACGCGCCTGACCTGACGCGGCGCCACAGGCGCTGCCCTACGGCGCCTGTCTGCGGCGCGCAACTGCCCGTACGCAAGCGGGATGCACGCGCTGCCATCGCGGCCGTATGATGGGGGCTTCCGTCGCCCCCGCCCTTGCCGCCATGCCACTCGGGTATCTGCGCAGTCTGACCGCCCACCGCCGCAACCCGGTGTCCAACCGCCGGCTGGCACGGGTGCTCTGTTTCGTGGCGGGCGCCGCCAACGCGGGCGGCTTCCTGGCGGTGCATCAATACACCTCGCACATGTCCGGGGTGGTCTCCTCGATCGCCGATGAACTGGTGCTGCATCGCTACGGCATGGTGCTGAACGGCATTGGCGCGCTGGCGTCGTTTATCGGCGGCGCGGCCTGTTCGGCCATGCTGATCCACTGGGCACGCCGTGCGCGGCTGCGCAGCGAGTACGCCATTCCGCTGCTGTTCGAGGCATTGCTGCTGCTGGGCTTCGGCCTGCTCGGCACGCACCTGGACGACATGGAATGGCTGTTCGTGCCCGCCACGGTGATGCTGCTGTGCTTCATGATGGGGCTGCAGAATGCGCTGATCACCAAGCTGTCGAATGCCGAAATCCGGACCACGCACGTCACCGGCATGGTGACCGACATCGGCATCGAGCTTGGCAAGCTGTGCTACTGGAACGGCCTGGCACGCCCCGGCGCCCGCCCGGGGCCGGGCCCCGTGACGGCCGACCGGCAAAAGCTGCGGCTGCTGGCCGTGCTGGTGGGGCTGTTCTTCCTGGGCGGGCTGGTTGGCGCACAGGCCTTCAGTGCCATCGGCTATTCGGCCACCTTGCCGCTGGCCGCGCTGCTGCTGGTGGTGGCGATCATGCCGGTGGCCGACGACGTGCTGACGCGCGCCCTGCTGCGCGGGCACCGGCACCATCTGGTCAGGCGCGCGCGCCGCTGGGGCGCGCGGCGCCAGTTCATCGGGCCGCCGACACCACCTCGAGACTGATCAGGTTCGACACGTAGCGCCCCGCCTTGCCGTCATTGGGGATCACCAGCCGGGCCAACCCGTTGGTGGTCAGCGGCGTGCCGTTCATCGCATAGGCAACCCAGTGGCCGGGCGGGCCACGGCGCGCCGCATACCATGCACGCCTTCCCGCAAATTGCCTCTGGTCCGTCGTTATGTAATCGTGTATATAGCGATTAACGATGACAGAAGCCGGCCGGAAAGACAACGGGCCGCCACACGGAATCCCAACCAGGAATCGCGATGCAAGCTGCCGCTGCCGCCCTTGATGCCGTCTCCGCTGTAGACCCGAACGACCCCTACTTCACCAAGCACACCCACTATTCCGACTGCATCGAGATCCGGGGCGATCTGCCGGGCGTTCGCCGCTTCGACCGCGACGCGCTGCTGGCCCTGCCGCGCACATCGGCCGGCCCGGCCACGATCGAGTGCTTCACGGGCCGCCATATCCGCGACGTGCACGAGCAGCGCGGCGTGCTGCTGACCGATCTGCTCGACTTGGCCGGCATGAAGGGCCTGCCGCGCGCGCAATGCAAGCAGCTGGTCATCGCGGTGCATGCCGCGGACGGCTATGTGTGCCTGTTCACCTGGCACGAGCTGTACAACTCGCCGATCGGGCGCGGGGCGATGCTGGTGGTGGAGCAGGATGGCGAAGTCCTGCCGGCCCCCGGTGGCGGCGTGCAGTTGACCTCGCTGGAAGACCTGCGGCTGGGGCCGCGCAGTGCCGTGGCGGTCAAGGCCATCGAAGTGCGGCGCTGGGCGGCCGCGCCGCGATAAGGCTGCGGCCGGGAGAAAGCCGGGCCTGCTACAGCGGCTCGGATTGCGCCGTCTCCACGGCGGTGCGGATGCCGGCGGCCAGCCGCATCAGCCGGGGCGCCAGTTCGCGCGCCATTTCCGCGACCGATGCGCGGGTGGACAGGCTGACGTTCAGCACATGCACGGGATAGTGTTCAAGCGCCAGCGGCGCCGAGATCGCCACCACCTCGGGCTGCCAGCTGGCCGCGCACCAGCCGTGCTGGCGCACATGCGCCACTGCCGCCTCGATCTCGGCCCGCAGTGCAGGCCAGTGCGCGGCGCGACCCGGGGCATGCCCCGACGCATGGCCGGAAAACGCCGCCATGCGCGCCACATATTCGGCCTCGGGGGCCGCCGCCAGCCATGCGCGTCCAAGCGACGTCTGCGCCATCGGCACGCGCTGCCCCGCCACCACGCTGCGCAGCGACGCCTTGCGGCCATGGCGGATCGATTCGAGGTACACCATTTCATCGCGGTCGGCCATCGCCAGGCCCACGTTCAGGTGTTCGGCCTGCGCCAGTTCGCGCATCATCGGCGCGGCCAGCTGCAGTACCGTCGACCCGCTGCGCATGGCGTGGGCCAGGCTCAGCACCGGCACGCCCAGCCGGTAGGCACGCAGCGCCGGGTCGTACTGGAGAAATCCCGTGTCGACCAGGCTTTGCGTCAGGCGGCTGACCGTGGAGCGCGCCAGTCCGGTGCGCTCGGCCAGTTCGCCGTTGCCAAGCACTTCCGACCCCGGCCGAAACGCGCGAAGGATCTCGATGCCGCGCTCCAGCGACCGGTTTGCCAGCAGGTTGGCCGGGCGGCCGCGCGCCCGGCGCTGCGCATCCTGCGCATCCACCGGCTCAGCCCGCCTGGCGTGCCAGCCAGTCCAGCAGCAAGGCGTTGACGGCGTCGTGTGCCTCGTATTGGACCCAATGCCCGGCGCCATCGATCACCACGCCCTGGCGATGTGGACGGCCATCGACCAGCGCCGCCAGCACGGCGGCAGGGTCGGCCGTCACATCATGCTCGCCATAGGCGATCAGCACCGGGCGGCCGGCCTGGGCCTGGAACCTGTCCAGTGCAGCGGCCAGCCCCCCTGCGCGCGAAATCTGTTTGCTGCGGAAGCGTGTGTGCCGGCACGACTCGGTGTAGGCCAGCAGCGCCAGCGCATCGATCCTGTCCGGGTCCGCGATCATGAACGCCGCCACGTTGTGGTGCATCGCCTCGGCCAGCGCGGCCGCATCGCCAGCGCGCCGCCAGTCCACCAGGTTGATGGTCTGGCGCCGCACGCCGCCGTGACCGCCCGGCCCCAGCAGCGCCAGGCTGCGCACGTTGGGCAACGCGCTGGCCAGGTACGACGCGGTCAGGCCGCCGAAGGAAAAACCGACCAGGTCGACCGCGCCCTGCACCGGCAGTTGCGCGAAACCGGCGGCCACCGTAGCCACCAGCGTCGACATCTCGCCATCGGCCGGATCGCCCGAGGCGCCAAAGCCCGGCAGGTCGGGGACCCAGACCGTATGCCGCGCGGCCAGCGCCTCGATATTGCGCGCCCAGTGCAGCCAGCTGCCGTGGCCGCCATGCACCAGCAGCACATCTGGTCCCGAGCCGAAGCGGCGCCACACGATGCGGCATCCGCCGACTTCGGTGGTATGGATATGCCCGTGCTGCGTCAGCCCGTGCACGAACCCGGCTGCCTGGCGCACGTCCGTCGTGCCCGACGCTGCCAGGTTGTCGATCGATTCCGCTTCACTGGCGGCCACTTCCGTCATCCTGCGCTCTCCTGTCCGTTACGCGCCGAGCACCGCCACGCCGTCCGCCGCGCGAACCCCCTGGCCCGCCGGCAGCACGAAGACCGGGTTGATCTCGGCTTCCACCAGACGCGGCCCCAATGCGGCCGCCATCCGCGAAAACGCCACGATAGCATCGACCAGCGCATCGACGTCGGCTTTTGGCCGTCCCCGGTAGCCGTCCAGCAGCGGCCAGGTCTTCAGCTCGCGCACCATCGACAGCGCTTCGGCAGGGGTCAGCCCCCCTGACTCGGGCAGCAGCCGCAATGTGGTGTCCTGGAACAGTTCGGCAGTGACACCGCCCATGCCGAGCAGGATCGCCGTGCCCAATGCATCACGATGGGTGCCCAGGATCAGTTCGACGCCACCGCCCACCATTTCCTGCACCACAAAGCGGTCGGGCGCGTGGCCGGTATGGCGGCGCACATCGTCGGTCATCGCCTCCAGCCGGGCGCCGATGGTCTCGGGCGTCACGTTGACAGCCACGCCGCCGACATCGCTCTTGTGCGTGACCGATGCCGACAGGATCTTGAGCACCACGCGCCCGCCAAGCTCGCGCGCCGCCGCTGCGGCGCCCGCCGCGTCATGCACCACCGTCTCGCGCACGCCGGGCACGCCAAAGCGCGCAAACAATTGCTTGGCCGCGTGTTCGTCCAGCGAGCCTGACGGCAGGCTGCCCGGATCGACAGTGGCGTGCGACGCATCGGGCGCCACCGCCGGCCGCTCGCCAGCCGCCAGCATCGCCGCAAAGGCCACCGCGCAGCTTTCGGGCGCGCTGAAGGCGGGCACCCCGCGCTGGTTCAGCACCGCCGCCACCTGCGGTGCATGCGGGCTCACGTACGCCAGCACCGGCTTGTCGCTCTCGGGCAGGCAATCGTTGATGGCGTCGGCCATCAGGCCGGGCATGGCAAGGCCGGACGAGCCGACGATGATCGTCACGGCGTCGTAGCTGGGGCTGTCCAGCAGCGCGCGAATCGCGCCGCGCAGCAGGTCCGGCTGCAGGCCGGCCAGTGTGACGTCGATTGGATTGCGATCCAGCGCGGCGTGATCCCCCTTCTGCAGCGCGCGCAGCCGTTCGGCTGTCCGGGCGTCGGGCGCGGGCGTCTCGAAGCCCGACACCCCCAGGCTGTCGGACACCAATGTGCCGGCCCCGCCGGTGGACGTCAGCACGGCGATACGCCGGCCATGCAGCACGCGCCCCGTGGCAAGCGCCGCCGGAATGTCGATCAGGTCAGAGAACGTCTGCGCGCGGATCACGCCAACCTGGCGGAACAGTGCGTCGTACATGCGGTCGGCGCCGGCCATGGCCCCGGTGTGCGACACCGCCGCGCGGGCACCGGCCTCGGAGCGGCCGATCTTGAATGCCACCACCGGCTTGCCAGCGGCCGCTGCCTTCAACGCCGCCGCGCGGAAGCGCTCGACGTTGCGCACGCTCTCCACGTACAGCGCAATCACGCGCGTGGCCGGATCGTCGGCCAGGTAGTCGATGAAATCGGCCAGTTCCAGATCGGCCTCGTTGCTGGTCGACACCAGCTTGGACAACCCGATGCCGCGCGCCGCGGCCCGCGACAGCAGCGCGCCCAGGATGCCGCCGCTCTGCGACACCACGCCGATGCTGCCCGCCGGGAAATGGTCCATGGCGAGCGCACCGCTGGCCGACAGCGGAATGTTGTCGGTCAGGTTGACCAGCCCGATCGTGTTCGGCCCCAGCAGGCGCATGCTGCCCGCGGCCTCCACCAGCTCGGCCTGGCGCCGGGCGCCCACGTCGCCGGTTTCCGTATAGCCGCTGGCCAGCACGATGGCCGCGCCGGTGCCCCGTTCGGCCAGTTCGCGCACGGCCTGGTGCGCGCGCTCGGCACCCAGCAGCACGATACCCACGTCGGGCACCTGGGGCAGCGAGCCGATATCGGGATAGCAGCGGATGCCGTCGATGGCATCGACCTTCGGATTGACCGGATAGATCTCGCCGGCAAAGCCGTGCCGGGTCAGGTACGACACCGGGCGGCCGGCTGTCTTGTTCGGATCGGCGGACGCGCCAATCACGGCCACGCTGCGCGGTTTGACGAGCCGGGCGATGGCGGAAGGATGTGCTGCCATGATGCTCAACCCTTGTTGGCGGTCTTGGCCAGGAACGCCAGGACCGATTCGCGGTGTTCGCTGCTGGTGTAGCAGATGCCCTGTGCCTGGCTGCCCTGCGCAAACACCTGGTCGGCCGTCAGCTCGAAGGACTGGTTCAGGATCGACTTGCCCAGCCCCAGCGCCGTGGCCGAGCCGTGCGACATCTCCGCCGCCCAGGCCACCGCTTCATCGACCAGCGCTTCGGGCGACGAGCTGAGCCGGTCGGCGATGCCAAGCTGCAGGGCCTCGCCGGCCTCCACCTTGCGGCCGCCGAAGATCAGCTGCTTGGCCTGGGCCAGGCCCACGCGGCGCGGCAGGAAGTACATGCCGCCGCCATCGGGAATCAGGCCGCGATGGATATACGACCACGTGAAGCTGGCTGCCGACGACGCGATCACGAGATCGCAGGCCATCGCCAGATCGGCACCCAGGCCGTTGGCACCGCCGTTGACCGCGGCAATCACGGGCTTGGGCATGTTGTGCAGCAGGGCCACCGAATGATGCACGCGCTGCTGGCGCGTCCAGCCATTGAAGCCGACCTCGCCCGGCGGCGCGTCCATGCGGCGCTGCATCCCGGCCACGTCGCCGCCCGCGCAGAAGCCTTTGCCGCTGCCGGTCAGCACCAGCGCGCGGATCTTGCGGTCGGCGGTCACGCGCTCCAGCGCGTCGATCAGTTCGGTGCGCATGTCGTCGCTGATGGCGTTGCGCTTCTCCGGGCGGTTCAGGGTCAGCACGGCCACGCCATTGCGCACTTCGAGCTGGATCAGGGTGTATTGGGTCATGGTGAATGGGGAGTGATATTCGATGTGACGTTCGGGGGCTCAGTTCAGCGTGATGCGGGCGTCCTTGACGACCTTGCTCCAGCGCGTTTCTTCGCCGTGGACGTAGCGCCCGAACTCGTCCGGCGTGCCCGGGCTGACGATCAGCCCTTCGGCGTCGGCACGCTTGCGGAATGCTTCGGCGGTGACGGCCTTCCTGGCGGCCGCGTTGAGCCGCGCCACCACGGCCGGCGGGGTGCCGGCGGGCGCGAACAGGCCGTACCAGCTTTCCGCCGCGTAACCGGGCACGCCGCTTTCGGCAATCGTCGGCACCTTCGCCAGGTCCGGGCTGGTCGAGCGCTGCGAGGTGGTCACGCCCAGCGCGCGCAGCTTGCCGGCTTCGAGCAGGTTGCCCACGGCCGAGGCGGTGGCGAACATCATGTCCACCTGTCCGCCCAGCAGGTCGGTAATGGCCGGGCCGGCGCCCTTGTACGGGATGTGGTTCAGGTCGACCTTGGCGAGGCTCTTGAACAGTTCGCCGGCCAGATGTGCCGATGTACCGGGGCCTTGCGATGCAAACGAGATGGCGCCCGGCCTGGCCCTGGCGGCGGCGATCACATCGCGCACCGACTTGTACGGGCTGTCGGCGCGCACCACGAGCACGTTCGGAGAACGGCCCACCAGCATCACTGGCGTGAACGCCTTCTCGGTGTCGTAGGGCAGCCTGGGCTGCAGGCTGGGGTTGACGGCATGGGCAAACGTGGCCATCACGAGCGTGTAGCCGTCCGCCGCACTCTTGGCGACGTTGTCCGTGCCGATGATGGTGCCGCCACCGGGCTTGTTGTCGATCACCACGGGCTGGCCGAGGTCCTGCGCCATGGCGACGCCCATCGCGCGGGAAATCAGGTCGGTGCCGCCGCCGGGCGAGAACGGCACGACGATGCGGATGGGCTTGTCAGGATAGGCGGCGTGCGCCGGCGCGGCGGCGGCGTCCAGTGCGGCCATCGCCGCGAAAGGAAAGACCAGCGCGGCCAGGCGGCGCGCGGCGCGGATTGCTGCGGTTGCCAAGGTTGTCTCCTGTCGTTTTCGTATGACAGGAGGTTAGGCCGATGGCCCGGCTGGCGCAGCCGGTTAATTCCGCCACATGGAAATGACGGAAGATCGTCTCCCCGCTCCCGCCGTGCGGTACAGGGGAGACAACCAGCGCCAGGCGACTAGACCGCCGACGCTTCCTTGCCCTGCTTCACCTTGGCATCGAGCACCGGCGGCGCGGTGACGATCGACGTCAGCGCGGGCTCGGCAGGCTTGAGCGCGGCCAGGTCCGGCAGCGGGCGGCGCAGCGACGGAATGGCCGCAAACGCCTGCTCCATCGCGTACGAGACGCCCAGTGTCTCGTGGTCCTTGCGGAAGCCGCCCACGATCTGCAGGCCGAACGGCATGCCCGCGTGATCGCGGCCGCATGGCAGCGACAGCGCCGGATGCGTGGTCAGCGTCACCACGTAGGTCAGCGACAGCCAGCGGTAGTAGTTCTCCTGGCGCACGCCGTTGATCGATTCGGCGTAGAGCGACGTCCACGGGAACGGCGACACCGGCGTGGTCGGCGACAGGATCACGTCGTAGTCGCGATACAGCTGCTGGAACCCCTGCAGGATGCGCGTCTGCTCGGCCTGCGCCCAGGCGCTGTCCACCAGCGACATCCGGGCGCCCATCTCGTAGTTGGCCCGCGTGTTCGGGCCCAGCTTCGACGGATCGCGCTCGTAGGCGTCGCGCATGCCGGCCACGAAGCTCTCCGCACGCAGCACGTCGAAGCAGCGGTGCGCTTCGCCCAGGTCGATATCGATGGCGTCGCAGGTGCGGAACAGGTGGCGCATCGCGGCGATCTTCTCGCGGAACGTGCGGCGGATGCCGTCGTCGACATCGCAGCAGCCAAAGTCCTCGGTGTACGCCACGCGCAGGCTGCCCAGGTCCACCGGCATCGGCGTCAGGAACGACAGCGGATCGAGCGGATAGGTCAGCGGATCGCCCGCCGACACCCCGGCCGACGCGGCCAGTTGCAGGCAGGCATCGGCCACGGTGCGGCCCATCGGCCCCACCACCGAAATCGGCGTCCAGCCCAGCAGCTTGCGCGAACTCGGCACCACGCCCGGCGACGGCCGGAAGCCCACCACGCCGCACTTGGCGGCCGGGATGCGCAGCGAGCCACCGGTGTCGGAGCCCGTGCAGACCGGCAGCAGGTCTGCCGCCAGCGCCGCCGCCGAGCCGCCCGACGACCCGCCCGCATTGAGGTTCGGATTGAACGGATTGCCCGTGGCGCCCCAGACGTCGTTGCGCGAATTGGCGCCAGCGCCCATCTCGGGGATGTTGGTCTTGCCGGCCACGATGGCACCGGCCGCACGCAGGCGCGCCACCAGCACGTTGTCTTCGGCCGGCACATTGTCGCGATACAGCGGCGAGCCATAGGTGGTCAGCAGCCCGGCGGTGGCCTCCAGGTCCTTCACGCCGAGCGGCAGGCCGTGCAGCAGGCCCAGCGGCTTGCCATCCAGCACGGCACGTTCGGCCGCGCGGGCCTCGTCGCGGGCGCGGTCGAAGCAGGTGGCCGTCACTGCGTTCAGGAACGGGTTCACCTGTTCGATCTGCGCGATGCAGGCATCCAGCAACTCGACCGGCGAGATTTCCTTGCTGCCGATCATGCGCCGCAACTCGGTGGCGGGGCGCGCCACCAGCGTCTTCTGTGCTTCGTTCACTGCTGTCTCCAGAGACCTTCTCAATCGGCCGTAATATTCGCACGCTGCGCCGTGGCGCGCATCAGCGGCAGTTCCTTGCTGATCAGTGCCGACACCGCCGCGCCGTTGCCGTCCAGCGGTTCGAAGCCGGCGTTGGTCAGCGCCTTGCGGGTGTCGGGATCGGCCATCACTTCGGCCAGCGCCTTTTCCAGCTTCTGCTTGACGTCGGCCGGCAGGCCGCGCGGCGCCACCAGCGCCAGCCAGGTATCGGCATCGATGCCGGGATAGCCGGCCTCTGCGGCCGTGGGCACGTCAGGCAGCAGCGTGGAGCGCTTGGCCGTGGTCACGGCGATGGCCTTGACCTTGCCCGACTTCACCTGCGGGATCGCGGCGGCCACGGTATCCACCGTGAACGGGATCTGTCCGCCGATCAGGTCGGTCATGGCCGGTGCGCTGCCCTTGTACGGCACATGCAGCAGCTTCACGCCGGCCAGGTTGAACAGCATCTCGCCCGCAAACTGGGCCGTGGTGCCGCTGCCGAACGATCCGTACGTCAGCTTGCCCGGCTGCGCCTTGGCGGCGGCCACGAGCTGCTTCAGGTTGCTGACGGGCTGGTCCTTGTTGGCAAGCAGGATCAGGCCGGTGCGGCCCGCAAACCCGATCGGCTCGAAGCTCTTCACGGGGTCGTACGGCAGCTTGGCGTGGATGGCCGGGTTCACCGTGAACGTGGTGCCCGAACTGGCCAGCAGCGTATAGCCGTCCGGCGCGGCCTTGGCAACGTAGCTGGCGCCGACGATGGTGCCGGCACCCGGGCGATTGTCGACCACCACGGTCTGGCCAAGCTTGTCGCCAAGCTTCTTGCCGACCAGGCGGCCGATCACGTCGGTGGCACCACCCGGCGGGAATGGAATCACAAGCTGGATCGGCTTGGACGGAAAGGTGTCCGCAAACGCCAGCGAGGCACCGGCTGCGAGGCTGCACGCGACAGCGGCGTGGGCGATTCGGGAAGGCAAACGGGTCATGATGAAGCTCCGCAACGATGCAATCGAAAGATTCGGATTCGGGTCAGGGGACAAGTCAGGCGGCCAGCGCCGCCCCGCGCTCGGCAAAGCGCGCGTATTCCTCGGGGGGCACGAACAGGCCGCCGGTGGTCCACACCAGATGGGTGGCATTGACCATCGCGCCATCGAGCTTGTGCTGCGCCAGGTAGGCGCGGCCGGCTTCGGTGCCGGTCAGCATGGCCGGGCCGCTGAAGCCCGCGGCGGCCGACGGCTCGATACGCAGGCCTTCGGCCTCACGTACGCGATGGAGATTGGCGAACAGCGTGTCGTCGGCCACGGTGCAGACGCCGGCCAGCAGCGGGCGCATGGCCTGCGCGGCCAGTTCCGACGCCTGCGGCACGGCCAGCCCGTCGGCCTCGGTCCGGTTGGTCAGGCCCACGTCGTACACCGACGCGCCCGGCGCCAGCATTTCCACCAGGAAGCACGGCGACTGCGTGGGCTCCACAAACACCGGATGCACGTGCGGGCCATAGAGCTGGCGCAGGCCGAACGCGATGCCGGCCGGCGCACCGCCCACGCCGCAGGGCAGGTAGACGAACAGCGGGTGCGCGGCATCGACCCGTACGTCCGCATCGGCCAGTTGGTCGTGCAGGTGCAGCGCGGCGGCGCTGTAGCCCAGCATCAGCGACAGCGACCGCTCATCGTCGACAAAATAACTGTACGGGTCGGCATCGGCCTCGCACCGGCCAGCCGCCACGGCGGCCGCGTAGTCGCCCGTATGCTCGACCACGGCCACGCCGCGCGCCCGCAGGCGGGCCTTCTTCCATTCCTTGGCATCGGCCGACATATGGACGGCGGCCCGGAATCCCAGCGCCGACGCCATCACGCCGATGCTCAAGCCGAGGTTGCCGGTGGAACCCACGGCCACCTGGTAGCGGCCGAACAGCTCGCGCGCCGGGGCTTCGGCCAGCACGCCGTAGTCGGCGTCGCGCGTCACCAGGCCGTGCTCCAGCGCCAGCGATTCGGCAAACTCCAGCACTTCGTGAATACCGCCGCGCGCCTTGATGGAGCCCGCTACGGGCAGGCTGTGATCGGCCTTGATCCAGAGCGCGCCGGCCGAGGAAGGCATATCCAGCGCACGCTGCATGGCGGGGGCAGGCAGCAGATCCGATTCGATCCGGCCCGCGCTGCCCTGCAGTTCGGGAAACAGCCGCGCCAGCAGTGGCGCGAACCTGTCAAAGCGCGCCCGGGCGGCCTTCACATCAGCTAGACTAATGCCGCACCCGTCCACGACGGTCGTTACGGCGGCTGCGTCGCTGCGGTCGGGGTTGCCCCAGAAGACCGGGCGAGCGGCCTGCAGATCGGCGAGCAGTTGTTGCGGCAGTGCGGAAAAATCGGTCGGCATGAAGCAATGGAAGCGGGATGTGGTGACCCCATTCTTGTCCCATTACACCGTCGTGACAAACCATTTGTACTGATCCAAGCATTAGCCTGACTAATGGCAAATACGCTTTCTGCATCATTATTGGGCTGGCTGCGCTGTTTTGAGGCGGCGGCCCGACATTGCAACTTCACACAGGCCGCGGCAGAGCTGTGCGTCACGCAGGGCGCGGTCAGCCAGCAGGTCAAGCAACTGGAGCAGTGGCTGGACCGGCCGCTGTTTCTGCGCACGCCGCGTGCGCTGGTGCTGACGCCGGAAGGCGAGCGCCTGCGCTTTGTGCTGCGCGAGTCGTTCCAGGCCATCGAAGGCACGCTGACCCAGTTGCGCAAGCCGCGCGACAAGCAGCCCATTGCACTGTCGTGCTCGCCGTCGTTCGCAATGGTCTGGCTCACGCCCCGGCTGGGCGGATTCTTTCGCCAGCATCCGGATATCGGCCTGCGTGTCTACGGCGAATTCCACGCGCTCGACCGCTCGCGCATGCTGCGCGATGGCACCGAGGCCGCCGTGCGTTTCGACCCAGGCGGCTATCCGGACCTGAAGGCGCACCAGTTCCTGGAGGAATGGCTGATCCCGGTGGCAAGCCCGGCGTATCTGGAGGCGCACCCCGCGCTGCAATCGCCCGCTGGCCTGCGGGCCAGCATGCTGCTGCACGATGTGAGCCCATGGGATGGGGCCGGCGAGTTCGAGGAGTGGCAATGCTGGCTGCGCCATGCCGGCCTGACGCTGCCCGATGAATCGGACGGCCAGCGTTTCAACCTGTCGCAACTTGCCATCAATGCCGCGCTGGCCGGACAAGGCGTCGCCATGGGACGCTCCGCGCTGGTGCTGGAAGACCTGGAATCTGGCCGCCTGGTGGACCTGTGGGGCATCCATGCACGCAGCCAGGCGTCGTATCACTTTGTCTGCGCGCACGGCCAGACCGCCCAGGTGGCCGAGGTGGAAGCCTGGCTCGTGGCCGAAGGCGCGGCATTCGATGCCGCGCGCCGGCGTGTGCTGGGAATCGGCTAGCGCGGGGCTCAGGCCTGCAGCGTATCGATACGGATTTCCGATTGCAGCGTGCGATGCACCGGGCATTTGTCGGCAATACTCATCAGCGACGCACGCTGGTCGGCCGACAGTTCGCCGCTGATCGCAATACGCCGCTCGATACGGTCCACCATGCCCACCTGGGTTTCGCACGTGGCGCAGTCCTTCGCGTGGATCTTTTCGTGCCGCAGCTGCACCGCCACGTGTTCCAGCGGCAATGCCTTGCGCTCGGCATACATGCGCATCGTCATCGACGTGCACGCGCCCAGCGCCGACAGCAATAGCTCATAGGGATTCGGGCCGGCATCGTCGCCACCCAGTGCGGCGGGCTCATCGGCAACGAACTCATGGCCGCCCACGCGCACGGTCTGCTGGTACCGGCCACGATGGCGCTCCGCCACCACCACTACGCCCGGTTCGGGAATTTCGGCCTGCACGTCCTCGGTCAGCGTTGGCAGGTAGTGCTGCGACCAGGCCGCGATCATGCTCGCCGCATAGGCCGCACCGGCGCGGTTCTGCAGCAGGTGGTCGGCGCCTTCCAGCGCCACGTAGCTCTTGGGCTGCGCGGCGGCCTCGAAGATCGCCAGGCCGTTCTCGACTTCCACCGTATCGTCAATTGGCGACTGCAGCACCAGCAAGGGCTTGCCAAGCCTGGCGACCTCATCGAGCAGCGCATGGCTGGACACATCGTCGATGAACTGCCGCGCGATGCGGAAGGGCCGCCCCGCCAGCTTCACCTCAAGCTCGCCTTCGGCGCGGATGCGCTCGACGTTGTCGCCCAGCAAACCCAGCACGTGTCGCGGATCGCTGGGCGCGGCGATGGTCACCACGGCCCGCAGTTCGGGCAGGCGACGGGCCACGCCCAGCACGGCGGCACCGCCCAGGCTATGCCCGATCAGCAGCGTGGGCGCCTGGCCGCGCGTACGCATATACATCGCCACGGCTTCCAGGTCGGCCAGGTTCGACGAGAAATTGGTACTGGCGAAATCGCCCTCGCTGGCGCCGATGCCAGTGAAGTCGAAGCGCAGCACGGCGATGCCCTGGGCCGTCAGAGCCCGCGCGATGCGCGTGGCCGCCAGACTGTCCTTGCCACACGTAAAGCAGTGCGCAAACAGCGCGTGCGCGCGCACCGGGCCATCGGGCCACTCCATCCGGCCCGACAGCGTACCGCCCTGGCTGCCGGGAATCTCGATCTTTTCGACGCTCATCACCGCCCCCTGGAAACGCATTGTGCGAACTCCCGAAGCATAGTCCACGCGACGGCTTCCCGTATGGGACACGCCCCGGCGCAGGGGCCCGCGGCTTGCGGCTCAGGCCATGTCGATCAACGCCGGGTCCATGTAGCGCTCGGCGTAGGTGCGATGAATGCCGGCCGCGATAAACAGGTCGAACAGTTCGGCATCGATATGGTGCTCATTGCGCAGCCGGGTCATGATGCCCACGGCCTCGGACAGCGTCTTGGCCTTCTTGTACGGACGATCTGCCGCCGTCAGGGCTTCGAAAATATCCGCAATGCCCATCATCCTGGCCAGCGGGCTCATCTGATCGCGCTTGAGGCCACGGGGGTAGCCGGTGCCATCCATCTTTTCGTGGTGACCGCCCGCGATCTCGGGCACGTCGCGCAGGTGTTTGGGAAATGGCAGCCGCGACAGCATGATCTGCGTCTGCACGATATGGTCCTCGATCTTGAAGCGTTCTTCCGCCGTCAGCGTGCCACGCGATATCGTCAGGTTGTGCAGCTCTCCACGATCGTAGAGGTACTCGGGCGTGCGAAGCCGGAAGCCCCAGGGGTTGATGTCGTCGATATGGTCTCGCGCGGCACGTTCGATCCGGTGATCGGGCCGGTCGGCCAGCAGTGGTTCCATGACGGGCAGCGGCGCGGCGGGCACATTGTGCCGGCGTGCAAGCTCCTCGTGCGAGATCCCGAGCCGGTCGTCCAGCGTGCGGCGCCAGGTGCGCGTGGCGATCTGCCTCAGGCGCGCCTGGTGCGCGGCATCCATCTGCTCGCCGCCCACGTTGCACGCGGCCACGAATGCGAACTCCTCGTCGAGTTCATGCAGCAATGCGTCGCGCCGCTCGCGCGCGGCCTGCGGGTTCTCGCCATCGGCCACGGCCTGCAGGCAGGCAATTTCCGCATCGCGCTTGAGCACCTCGAAACGCATGCGCACTTCGTGGATGCGGTCGTGCAGCGTTTCCAGCTTGGTCGCCTTGTCGATGACGTAGTCGGGCGTCGTGACCTTGCCGCAATCATGCAGCCAGGCGGCCACGTGCAGCGCCTCCCATTGCGTATCGGTCAGGTCGAACGACTGGTAAGGCCCGTCGGTGGCCTCGCAGGCGGCCCGCGCCAACAGCTTGGCCAGTTCCGGCACCCGCGCGCAGTGGCCGCCGGTGTGCGGGCTCTTGGCATCGATGGCGCCGGCCAGCAGGCGGATAAACGCATCGAACAGGTCGCGCTGCGCGGTGGTGAGTTCACCCACCTCCAGCGCGCCGGCCGACAGGCTTGCCATTGTGCTGGCAAACGCCAGCTGCGAGGCTTCGATCGGCGTATCGCGCAGTACCAGCACGACGCCCAGCAGCGCCTGCTGGCGGTTGATCAGCGGAATGACGGCGGCGTGTACCGGCGCGGCCCCCGACAGGACATCGAGCCGCGCGGCGCCCACGTCGGCAGACGTCAGATGGCCGGCGTGCGCCTTGCCTTCGCGCACGGCCGTACGTACCAGGGGCAAGGTATCGAGCGTCAGCGTCTCGTTCATCGTGGTCACCTCGGCCCCACTGCGGTCGAAGCCCACGGCCGGACTCAGGCCCTCGTCACTGGCCGTCATGTACAGCGCACCGGCCTGCCCGCCAGCGGCACTGAGCGTTTCCTGCAGCAGCAGCGGCAGGAGCCGGTCGAGGCGATGCTCGGCCGATACGGCCCGCATGACGTGCAGCATGCGCTGGATGGTGCCGCGCATCTGGTCCATCGTCACGGCCAGCGCGTGCACCTCGGCAATATTCGAGCGCACCGATACCGGACGCACGAAATCGAAGCGCCGTACGGCGTCGGCCTCGCCGGCCAGCAATTGCAGCGGCCGCGCCACGCTGCGTGCCACCAGCCAGGTGACCGGCAACGCCAGCAGCAGCACCAGCCCGGTCAGGGCCATGCCCAGCGCGGCCTGCTGACGGGCGTCGTGCAGCAGTTCCGCCTGCGGGATGGCCGACACCAGCACCAGCGAATCGGGGTCCTTGAGGTTGAGGCGATCGGCCGACGTGTACCAGTCTTCGCCATCGGCACGCACCAGCGCCATGCCATGTGTCCCCGCCGACGAGTCGGGCGGGGTCGCCACGCCGGCGGCCAGCCGCGTGAAGACGGCCAGGCCGTAGTCTTCGGGCCGGCCCGCCGGATTCATGCTCAGCGAGTCGGGAGCGGCAACGGATTCGGGCGGCTTGCGGTTGATCGCCACCAGCACGCCCTTCTGGTCCAGCAAGGCCAGCACCGCCCGCGGCGTCAGTGTTTCGTGGTTCAGCAGTTGTCCTAGTGCGTCCAGGCGGAAGTCGCCGCCGACAACTGCCTGGCGATTGGCAGTACGCACGGCCAGCGTGGCGCCGGACTCACGGTCTGAATAGAACATGTACGGATCGGTGCGCACCACCTTGCCGGAGGCCATGGCCTCGGTGTACCAGGGCCGCGTGCGTGCGTCGAAGCGGGCGGCAAGCTCGGCGGCGGGGGCCTCGCCGATGGGATGCAGGTCGGCTGCCATATAGTAGTAGCGACCCACCGCACGGCCGGTGTCATGGTCGACACTTTGCACCAGGAATGCCGCGTTTGCGGGCGCCTTGTAGGCGGCGCGCTCGCCTTCGTCGCGCAGCGGACGCATATAGAAGAAGCTGCCGTCGGCATAGCCAAGATACAGCGCCTGCAGGATTGGCGAGCTTTCCAGCGCGTCGCGCATCAGCGCCATGCGCTGCCTGCGCTGCGCCAGCGTCGTGGCATCGGCCAGCGAACTGTGGCTGAGCAGCCTGACCGCCATCTGGGCGGGTTGCAGCAGGTTCTCGACTTCCTCCAGGCTTTCGCGGCTGACGCGCTGCGTGGTGTCCGTCACCGACCGCTCCAGCGCGGCCTTGGTCATCACGTAGTTGATGCCGCAGACCAGCGCCCCCACCAGCAGCACCAGCGAGCCGAACCACGTCCAGATATGGAGATGGAGCGGCACGCTCCGTCGCACTGCCGTTGCCATACAGCCCTCCCGATGTGGGGTGCTTCGTGAAATGACAGTTCAGCGTCCGTCGAATCTGCGGGCCAGGCCCTTGCGCTGGAAGGCATCGACGATGAAATCGACAAACACGCGCGTCTTGGGCGGCAGCAGCTTGCGGTTGGGATAGTAAAGCGCAAGAGGGCCGTTGTCAGCACACCACCCGGGCAGCAGGCGCACCAGCGCACCGCGTTCCAGCCACGGCGCGGCATGGGGCATCGGCAGCAACGCCACGCCCAGCCCCTGCATCGCGGCGTGGGCCATGGCTTCCGGGTCATCGAAGATCATGCGGGTGCGCGGCTCGGCCAGGGCTTCCTCGCCGATCTGGTTGCGCAGGTTCCACAGCCGCAGGCGCCCGGTCGAGGACGACCGGCGCACGATGCCATCGAACGCGGACAGGTCGGCCGGATGCTTCGGCGGCGCCCGCCCTTCCAGGTAGGCCGGCGATGCCACCGCCACCACGTACGTACGCGCCAGTTCGCGCGCCACCACGCCTTCGGTCAGTTCGATGCCGCCACCGATGGCCGCATCAAAGCCGCCGGCAATCAAATCCACGCTCCGGTTGTCGAAGTGCCAGTCAGGAACGATGGCCGGATACATCGCCAGAAACTCGCCAAGCAGCGGCACCAGGTATTCGCGCCCGAAGGCGACGCCCATGCTGACTCTCAGCACGCCGGCCGGCCGGCCGTCTTCCTGGGCGGCGCTGGCAAACGCATCGCGCAGCGTGGCATAGGGATCGGACACCTGCCGGAAAAACTGCTCGCCGCCCATGGTCAGCGTGAGCTTGCGAGTGCTGCGCTGGAACAGCCGCAACCCGAGATGGTCCTCAAGCCGGGCGACGTTCTTGCTGATCGCCGCCGGCGTCAGCCCAAGCCGGCGGGCCGCAGCCGAAAAGCTGCCCGTCTCGGCACTCTGGATAAACGATTCAAGCAGGTTCAGGGCGTCCATGCCCACAAGCTTATACCAACGGTTGAAAAAGTTGATCTGAATTTGTGACTACCGGTAGGGGATCGCAAAAACCATACTTCGCTCACCAACCCCTCACCTGAAAGGAAACCGATCATGACCTCGCTCTCGAACAAAGTAGCCTTCGTTACCGGTGGTGCACGCGGCATCGGCGCCGCCGTGGTACGCCGCCTGGCGCGGGACGGCGCCGCCGTCGCCTTTACCTACCAGAGCTCCGGCGCCGCCGCGCAGGCACTGGTGGAATCGATCCAGGCAGCAGGCGGCCGCGCCAAGGCGTACCGCGCAGACGCTGCCGACGCCGCCGCGCTCACCAGCGCCATCAACGACGCCGCCATCCATTTCGGCCGGATCGACATTCTGGTGAACAACGCCGGCGTGCTGTTCCTGGGCCCGGTAGAAGATTTCTCGCTGGACGACTTCGACAAGACGCTCGCCGTGAACGTACGCGCCGTGTTTGTCGCCAGCAAGGCCGTGCTGTCGCATATGGGCGAAGGCGGCCGCATCATCAACATCGGCAGCACCAACGCCGACCGCATGCCGTTCGCGGGCGGTGCCGCCTACGCGATGAGCAAGTCGGCCCTGAAGGGCCTGGTGCAAGGCATGGCGCGCGACCTCGGGCCGAAGGGCATCACGGTCAACAACGTGCAGCCCGGCCCGGTCAACACCGACATGAACCCGGAGAACTCGGAATTCGCCACATCCCTGCACGGCCTGATGGCCCTGCCGCGCCATGGCCAGCCCGACGAAATCGCCAGCATGGTTGCCTACCTGGCGGGTCCGGAAGCGAGCTTCGTGACCGGTGCCAGCCTGAACGTGGACGGCGGTTTCGCAGCGTAATACCGGAAGCCTCCGGGCGTGACGGCAGCATCCGCCCGGGCCATGCCAGCCCCTTCCCCCCATCCGGGCAAGGGGCTGGCTGTCGTCATGCGGCCGGCTGGTTGATGCCTCAAACCGGCCGCAGACGAACCATGCTCCCATGAACACTCGGCACCGATAAGACGCGTGGCGCCACAAAGTTGCGAACAACAAGCGGTGTGAGACAATCGCAGGCGTTTTCCGGGCGATTTCCCGGCATACCTTCCAAGCGCCCCGTACATGTCCAGTACCACCCAGCACACTCCGGCCACCACCGAGGGCATCGATCCCTGGTCGCATCTCGACGAAGCGGGCACCGGCCTGAACGTCAACGACTTCCTGACGACCATGCTGAGCCAGCTGGTGACGGCCCTGCGCAGCAGCGTGACCGAGCCCTATGCGACACAATTCGACCTGACCGTACCGGAATGGCGCATCCTGGCGCTACTGGCGCACGGCGAGCCGATGTCGTTCGCCGAACTGGTCAAGCAGTCGACTTCGGACAAGGCCCTGGTCAGCCGCACGCTGCGACTGCTCGAAGACCGTGGCCTGGTCACGCTGGAATCGGAAGGCACGACGCCCCGCAAGCGCCTGTCCTGCAAGATCAGCGATGCCGGCGCCGCGCTTCACGCGCAGGTGATCCCGCTGGCGCGGCGCGGCCAGGCTTCGGTGATCCGCCTGCTGACGCCCGAGGAGCGGCTGGGACTCTATACCGGCCTGCGCAAGCTGCATGGAATCTGCACCGGCGCCGGCAAGGAATAGGCACCGCCGCAACAATGGCAAGAGGCCGTCAACGGCGCCTGATGGCGAGTTCGAGCACGCGGTCCAGCTTGGCGTCCATCGACGTCAGTTGCGTCTCCAGCTTGCTCAACCGCTCGTCGGTTCGATCGACTCGCGCCTCCAGGCGGTCCATTCGTTTGCCCATCGCATCGAACTGGCCGTTGAAGCGCTTGTCCATCTCGTCGAAACGCACATTCACCCGCTTGTCCAGCTCGTCGATACTTCGCGTCACGGCGACCGGCTTGTCGGCCATCGACGCGTTGATCGTTGTCATGATGTAGAGCACGAACATCACCCCTGCCCCCACCATGGCGAGGACGGGCGCCCAGTCCGCCATGCCGTGGCGCCCTGGGCGCGGCCCTCTTGCGTAGCCGGATGCTCCGGGCCGGCCAGGTTGCGGCTTCGCATCGATTGCGTCGTTGGCGCAGTGCTGTGCCGTTGCGGCAGTTCGAAAAATCCTCATGATTGACCCCTGAACAAGGTTAGCTGTCTGTGGTCCGCTCTTCCGTGGGCGGACTTCATCACACGGGACCACCATACCGCAGCGGGCATCCAAGCGAAATCGTATTTGTCTCATCGCGCCCGAAATCAGATTGCTCTCATACGGCACATCGGCCACCCGATGCGGATCGGTGACGCTCGCCTGGTTTGCCATGGTGCAAATTACAAACACCGGTAAGTCGGCGCTGCCGGTTGCCAGATCGATTGCCGGCCAGCCGTCAAACGTCGTGCAGGGGCCGCTGGTATGAAACCTGCGCCAGCAGATTTCCGCATCCGCACCCAGCCAGGAGACGCCATGGCCGCCTATGACCCCAACGACATCAATCCATCCAACGCCCAGCAGAAACTGCAGGCCGATACCCGGCAAATGGCCAAGGATCTGGATGACCTGCTAGCGCAGTTGCCGAACCTGACCGGCGAAGCGATCGAGACTGCCAAGCAGACCTTCCTGGCAAAGGCAGCCCAGGGATCGGACAAGCTGGCATCGATCAAGGCATCGGTCACCGACAGCATGTCGCGCGGGCAGGAATGCGTGACCGAATACACGCACCGCGAGCCGGTCAAGGCGCTGGGCATGGCCCTGGGCCTCGGCATCCTGCTGGGCGCGCTGCTGTGCCGGCCGATGCGCCACGGTGACCGCTACGACGACTGACGCGGTTGACGCGGCTGACGCGGCTGACGCGGCTGACGCAACGGCATGACGCCAGGCTGCATCAGGCAGCCAGGGCGTCCTGTACCGGCGCGCCGGGCAAGGCGGCGCGCAGGATTTCCGCGAGCCGCTCCACCTCGGGCGGCATCGTTGCCGACGCCCGCACCATGGCCAGCGACATCGATGGCAACGCGGGCAGGCCGCACTCCCCGGCCTGCAGCGCGCGCACGCCTGCGGGCAACCCGTAGCGCGAGCGCACGGTCAGCCCAAGCCCGGCTGCGGCCGCCGCCCATAATCCTCCAAGATTCGGGCTGGAGAACGTTACCCGCCAGGGGATACCGGCGCGATCCAGCGCCGCCATGGCAGCCGAATGGAACTGGCAGGGGCGATCAAAGGCCACCAACGGCAACGGCTCGCCATCGCCCGGTTGCCAAGGGACCCACGCGGCACCCGTGGCGGCCCCTACCCAGCACATTGGCACCTCGTCGATGCGCTCGACGAACCGGTGTCCCATTGCATAGCCGGCAATGTCGTCCGACGCCGCGGGATGCATGTCGGCCCACACCAGCGCAAGATCGCAGCGTCCCGTGTCGATCCGTTCCAGCAGGTCGGCATTGCGTGACACCACCGCCTCGATGCGCACTTTCGGGTGCGCCCGGGCGAAGCGGCCTAGTACCTCGGGCAGCAATCCTTCGCCAAATTCCTCCTGCAGACCGAGACGTATGCCGCCCGCCAGGTCGACGCCACGCACCGCACTGACCGCTTCGTCGTTCAGCTCCACCAGACGACGTGCATAGCGCAGCATCGCCTCGCCCGCGGCCGTGAGCGCCAGCCCGCGCCCGGCCTTGCGGAACAGCGGGGTGCCCGCCTGCTCTTCAAGCTTCCGGATCTGGGCGCTGATGGCCGACGTGGAGCGGCCTACGCGGTCCGCGGCGCGGGCAAAACTGCCCAGTTCCATGCCAGCCAGCAGGCTACGCAGCGCCGCCAGATCGAGATTGGTTCGGGACATCGCAACCATCCTGTTTTATCGAACGAATCGTGAAATATTTTCCGATTTTCAGGATGAATTCTCGGTGACAGACTGGTCCGCGTCAAACAGCTCTGGAATCACCTGTCCGCCATGTCTTCGCACACTGCTCCAATTTCCGTAGCGCCGGCCCGGCGCCTGGCCCCGTCTCATCGCTGGAAAGTACTGGGCGTTGGCGTGGCGGCCAACGCCAGCGTACTGGCCGCCGTGAGCGGCATCCCGACAACGGCCGTCTGGATGCGCACCGGCTACCATCTGGACACCGCCCAAGTCGGCCTGGCCGTCGGCGCGCTCGGCCTGGGCACCGCGTTGTCCGAACTGCCCTGGGGCCTGGCTGCCGACCGATGGGGCGATCGGCCCGTGCTGCTGGGCGGACTGGCCGCCACCAGTGCGGCGTTGCTGGCGATGGCTATCTGGCTGACACCAGCCATCGGATCGGCCGCGCATATCCCTTCGCTGTCATGGCTGGTACTGGCAATGACACTGGTCGGCCTGGTCGGCGGCAGCGTCAACGGCGCCAGCGGCCGCGCGGTCATGCGCTGGTTCCATGAGGGCGAGCGCGGACTTGCCATGAGCATCCGCCAGACAGCGGTGCCGATGGGCGGCGGCATTGGCGCGCTGACCCTGCCATGGCTGGCATCCACCTTCGGCTTTGCCTGGGCCTTTGGCTGGGTCGCGCTGCTGTGCGGCGTCTCTGCCGTTCTCACCTGGTGCTGGCTCCATGAACCGCCCGATTTGCAGACGACGGCCGCGGCCCGGTTGCGCAGCCCGAATCCGCTTGGCCGGGCAAGCATCTGGCGCATCGTGCTGGCTATCGGCCTGCTTTGCGTGCCGCAATTCGCGGTGCTGACCTTCGCATCGATCTTCCTGCATGACTACGCGCATGCTGGGCTTGGCGCGATCACGGCCACGCTGGTCACCATCCAGGCCGGTGCAATGGTCACGCGTGTCTGGAGCGGTCGCTGGACGGATCGGCACGGCAATCGCCGCACCTATCTGCGCGGCTGCACGCTGATGACCGTGACGGCCTTCCTGCTGCTGGCAGCCTGCGTGCAGGGCAGCTCGGCAGACGCCCGGCTGATGGCCCTGGTGCCCGTGATGCTGGCGCTCGCCGGTATCGCGGTTTCCGCATGGCACGGCGTGGGTTACACCGAACTGGCTGCCATGGCCGGGGCCGACCGCGCAGGCACCGCGCTGGGCATGGCCAACACCGTGGTGTTCTTCGGATTCTTCGTTACGCCGCTTGTCCTGCCGCACTGGCTGGCGGTGACGTCGTGGTCAGTGGTCTGGGCGACGACGGCCCTGGTGGCGCTGGGCGTCTGGCCGCTGTTTCCGCCTGCGGCCAGGCGCCAGGCGAACCGGCCATGAAACCCGCCCACATACTGATAGATCAGAATCTACACGGTCACCATTCGAAGGCACTAAAGACATATTCACCAAAATCCTCACTATGCTTTCCCGTGAACTTTGATTCAATGGATTGCAGCGGCCAGTCGTGAGAGACGGCAGACGGTGGCACGCACAACAACAAGGAGCGATCGCCATGCGTGTGCCACGCAAGCGTGTACCACCATCACGGCACCGACGCTGCTGTGCCTGTCTTCTGATGCTGCTGGCAGGCACCGCGCTGGCGGCCGAAGACACGGGGCCGGTGAAGCAGGATGCTCCGCGCGGCGCCGCGATGGCAAGTCAGTGCACGCAAGCCGACCGGTGTCCGCTGTTCGATGATGTGTACGCCGCCACGCCAGCGTTCCGCCATGCGTTGTCACTGAGCCTGCGCCATGGCGGCGAGCAGGTGCCGGAGTGGGTCAAGGACAAACTGCCCGGCGGCAAGGCACGCAGTGACACACCCCCTGCGGTAACGGCGTCGGCCATGCTGCCGCTGCGGATCGACGAGCGGCCCTACCTGCTCGGCCGGATGACTGATCCGGAAAACCCCGCTCACCGGGTTGCCACGCTGTACGACACGCAGCGAGGCATCGCCACCGTGCACTACGTCGGCAAGGATGGCGATCCGCGCCTGCTTGGCGACGACACCGAGATCCTGCGCAAGGTGATGACCGACTACCTGAATGCCGATTCGCCCTTCGCGCGGTCGCTGGCACGCCCCGATGTTGCCCTGCCCATCCCGGTGAGCAGCCAATGACCGGCGGCCACAAGACCCTGTTCCATGTGCTCTGCACGGCCATGGCGGCAACGCCGCTCCTGGCTCGCGCGCTCGGCCCCGGCACCCTCAACACGACGGTCGTCAACGACGGATCGACTGGCGACCAGACGATTGTCGGCAACACCACGGTGACAACCTCCGGCACTACAGCCGCCACCTCGGTGACGGCCGGTACGCTGACGCTGGACCCCAATGCACCCGGGTCTGCGGCCGCTCCGATCAGTATCCAGTCAGTCGACGGGGTTGGCCTCTTCGCGAATTCCAGCGGCGCCGCAGCAAACATCGTTTCGTTGCCGGGCGTCACGGTAGCCACCTCCGGATCGGGCACCGGGGCGGTCGCGTACGGCACGGCGGCCAGCATCACCGCCAGCGGCCTGAACATCCTGAACACAGGCACCGGAAGCAGCGGCGGCTTTGGCGCAGTGGCCGAGAGCGGCGGGCGTATCACCCTCACCGACAGTACCGTGAGCGTTACCCAGCCCAGTGCCATTGCCCTGGGCACGTCCGGCGCGGGCAGCAGCCTCACGCTGCAAGGCAACAACACGATTTCGTCCAGCGGCGCGCGCTCGGTCGGACTCTACGCGAACAACGGCGGCACGTTCACGCTGCCGGCCGGCACGCAGATAAACATGAACGGGCAAGCCAGTACCGGCATCGTGCTCGAAGCCTCGCCGCAGGCAGACACCGCCATCGGCAACGGCTTGTCAATCCACCTGACCGGCTCGGGCGGCAACGGTAGTGCCGGGGTGGTGGCATTCGGCGGATCTACCGCGACATTCCGTGGCCTGACCATCGACGGTGCCGACGCCAGCTCCGGCGTGGTGGCATATGCCGGCGATCCGCGCTCCACCGGCGCCGCCAACGCCGGCACCAGTTCAAGTGTCACGCTGGCGGATTCGGTCATCACGATCAACCGTGCAGGCAGCACCACCATGACCGTCAGCGCGTCGCCAGGTGCAGCCCTGGTCAGTAATACCGGCACCGCGTCAACCCTGGGCAGTGTCATTAGCTCCACGCCGGCCGGGCTGCGCGCGTCGCCCAGCAACAACGGGTCGCTTCAGTCCCAAAGCACGATCAACGCAACCAACACCACCATCAACATGAATGCGTCGGGCGGCTATGGCGTGTATGCCGGCGCGCGAACGATTTCAGGGCTGAACAGCATCAACCTGACCGGCAGCACGGTCAACGCCCCGGCTGCAGCCAGCTTCGCACTGGGTGCGGACCAGAACGGATTCGTGAGCGCTACGAACTCCACCGTCACCGCCGCGGGCTCAGGCGCCCTCTATCTCGTGACTGGCCAGACCGTGACGGGCGGCGTCGGCCCCACCATCGCGCTGACAGACACAAAAGTCACGACCACCGGCAGCACGCTGGGCATCTACACGCAGAATTACTCGGAAACGCTCACCAATCGCGTCATCGTGACGGGCGGCGAAATCACCGCGCCCAACGGCCGCGCCATCTACGCGTTCGGCGGCCCCACCACCATCACCGCCGACCGGACATCGATAACGGGCGGCACCCAGTTGCTGCGCGCGGTCGCGCCCAACCCCACCCCGCCCGGCACGCCGCCGCCGCAGGCAACGCTGGTCGATATCACGGCCCAGAACGGCAGCGTGCTGGCGGGAGACGCCGTCGTCGATGACGCCGCCACCGCCAACCTGGCGCTGGCCACGGCGTCGCGCTGGTCTGGCGCGTCGCTGGGGGCGACCAATGTCAGCGTCGACGGCACCAGCACGTGGTCTGTCACCGGCGATTCCAACGTCCGGCAGCAGGTGGCGAACGCTGGCACCGTGGCATTCACGGCACCCACCGGCGGCACGTTCAAGACGCTGACCACACGCAATTACGTGGGCAACGGTGGCGTGCTGGGCGTCAATACCGCACTCGGTACCGACGGCTCTCCATCGGACAAGCTCGTCATCGATGGCGGCACGGCGTCCGGCACGTCTGGTTTGCGAGTCACCAACGCCGGCGGCCAGGGGGCGCTGACCCACAGCAACGGGATTCTGGTGGTGGACGTCGTCAACGGCGGCACTACCGGAGCCAGCGCGTTCACGCAGTCTGGCCGTGCCGTCGCCGGCGTCTACGAATACCGCCTGTTCCGTGGCGCCGCCGATGGCACGAACCCTGACGCCTGGTATCTGCGCAGCGAGCGGGCCGATCCGCCAACGCCGCCCACACCCCCCCCGGCGCCCAATCCCGATGTGATCGTGCCGCTGTTCCGGCCCGAGGTGGGCGCCTACCTGGCCAACCAGCGGCTCGCGGCGGGGTTCCTCGTGCACAGCCTGCACGACCGGCTGGGCGAGCCGCAATGGACCGAGCAACAAACCTTCGGGGACGACGACCAGAAACGGGGGGCGGGCTGGGTGCGCCTTGTCGGCAAGGACATCGGCTCGCGCACCAGCAACGGCACCTTCGATGCACAGAGCACGGCATGGATGCTCCAGCTTGGCGGGGACGTCGCACAGTGGTCGCTTTTCCGGGGCGACGACCGCCTGCACCTGGGTGGCATGCTCGGGTACAACTGGGGATCGAGCACGGGGCGCGCCGCCGGCAACCCGTTCAAGGCAGACAGCGATGTGCAAGGCGTGAACGTCGGCGTCTACGGCACGTGGTTCCAGAACGACAAGTCCCGCCTGGGCTGGTACACCGACCTGTGGATGCAGTTCGGCTGGTTCAACAACCACGTCAACGGCGAACTGCTGCAGCAGGCCAGCTACAACTCGAAGGTGCTCGCGCTGTCCGCCGAGACCGGCTATGCCTGGCTGCCCAGCCACACCCGGGATTGGGTGGTCGAACCGCAGGCGCAGGTCATCTACGTCCGCGGCTACCAGGGCACCTTTACCGAACCCTCGGGCACGCAGGTTGGCGGCGCGGATTCGGATGGCATCATCACCCGGCTGGGCGTGCGGCTGCATCGCACCTGGATCGACGACAAGGGCCACCGTTACCAGCCCTACCTGACGCTCAACTGGTGGCACGACAGCGTCGACAACAATGTCGCGCTGAACGGCGTGTCGATGGGCGATCTCTATCCGAGCAACCGCTACGAGGTCAAGCTGGGGCTCGACGTCCAGGGACGCAAGGGCTGGACTGGCTGGAGCAACGTCGGATGGCAGTGGGGATCGCAGGCCTATCACGCATTCATCGGGCGCCTGGGAGTCAAATACACGTGGTAACAGGCCGGCAGGCGGGAGGCTGGCACACCAAACGCGATCCGGCCTGATGCACGCACGTTAGCGCATGTCACTGACGGCTGACCGGATCTCCTGCCTGAGCCACACGGCCGCGGCATCGGCCTGCGTACGCCGGTTGTGAATCAGCTCGATGTCGAATGCGGTATCGGCAAGCTGCTCGGGCAGTTCATGGATCTGCACCTCGGGGGACGCCAGTCTCAGTGCCACCCGCCTGGCAACGGTCGCCACCAGATCGCTGTGCGCCACCGCCAGCGGCAGTGCCACGATATGCGAGAACGTGGCTGCGACACGCCGTTGCTGGCCCAGCTTGTCCAGCCTGCCGTCGATGACCCCGCGCCGCGATCCACTATCGCCCGGAGCAAACAGCGCATGAGGCAGCTGCAGATAGGTGTTCAGGTCGATGCCGCGGCGCCGGCCACGCGTACCTAGCTGTGGATGCGAACGGCTGGCGATGCAGACAAAGTCTTCCTCGTACAGCCTGGTCTGCACCATGCGCTTCGGTGCGGCGAGGTGTCCGCCAATCGCGACGTCCACCACGCCCTGATCGAGTTGCTCGTAGAGGGCAGCGCGGTCAAGCGCCATGATCCGCAGATCGATGTCCGGCGCCTGCCGCCTGAGCCGGCCGATCACATGCGGCAGCAGGACGATGTCGGCGTAGTCGGTGGCCGCGATGGTAAAACTTCGCCCGGCCGGCGCGGCCGGGTCGAACGCCACCGACTGGCCCACGGCCTGGCGAACGTGGTCGAGCGCAGACGAAATCCCCGGCATCAGCGCGTGCGCCAGCTCCGTGGGCTGCATTCCGGCATGGGTGCGCACAAACAGATCGTCGCCAAACAGCGCCCGCAGCCGGGTCAGCGCATTGCTCACCGACGGCTGGGCGCGGTTCAGGCGCTTGCCGGCCAGCGTGACGCTGCGCGTCTGATACAGCGCCTCGAATGCCACAAGAAGGTTCAGGTCGATCCGGGATAGATTCATTTCATCAATTTAACGGATATCGAATATCCATTTCAAGAATCCCGCGCCGGTCGTTACGATGGACCCTCTTCTTTCCCATTCGCCCCTCCTGCGGACAGCGCCAAATGCAAACCGTACTTGTCACCGGCATCGAGCCATTCGATGGCGAAACCCTGAATCCTTCATGGGAAGCGGCCCGCGCCATCGACGCGCGCGTGATTGGCGGCGCCCGTGTGGTGGCGCGCCAGCTGCCCTGCGTCATCGCCGATGTCCGGCAGGCACTATTGCGCGCCGTCGCGGAGGTCGATCCCGTCGTCGTCCTGTGCCTGGGACAAGCGGGCGGACGCAGCGACGTATCGATCGAACGGGTGGCAATCAACGTCGTGGACGCGCGCATTCCCGACAACGCCGGCCGGCAACCCGTCGACGAACCCGTGATCCCCGGCGGCCCCGTCGCCTATTTCTCCGCGCTCCCGATCAAGGCACTGGTCAGGCGCTTGCGCGCGTCGGGCATCCCCGCATCGGTCTCGCAGTCCGCAGGCACGTACAACTGCAACGCCATCTTCTATTCGCTGCTGCATTGCATCGCAACCGAACGGCCGGCGCTGCGCGGTGGCTTCATCCACGTGCCGTACCTGCCGCAGATGGCCGCTGCGCACCCTGGCGCCCCGAGCATGGATGTTGGCACGCTGATCGCCGCCGTCGAGGTCATGGTAGCCACCGCACTGGAAGTGTCCGTCGATCTCAAGGAAATCGGGGGCGCCACGCACTAGCCGCATAACGGCATGCGAAATCGGTCGTTACCGGTCGCGAGAATTGCTGCACGATGTCTTTCGTGCTCATTCCCCGAGAGACCCGAAGGACAACTGCATGCCATTTCAAGAATCCATCGCGCCCGCTGCCGATGCCGACGCGGCAGCGGCACCCCGGCCGCCGGCGGCTGAACCACTGGCTCCGGCCCCGGATGTAGCCGTGCTGCGCCAGCGCGCCCAGGCACTGCTGCCCGCCATCGCGCAAGATGCCGCGCAGCGGGAAGGCCGCCGCAAACTGCCTTTCGACTTTGCCCGCCAGGTAGCCAATGCCGGCCTGCTGACCTTCCGCATCCCGAAGGCGTATGGTGGCCCCGGTGGCAGCATGCGCGACGCGATCCGCTTTGTGCAGGAACTGGCCGCCGTCGATGCCAATCTGGCCCAGGCATTGCGGCCCAACTTCGGTCTCATCGAAGGGCTGCTCGCGGGTCAGGACAATGAAGCCGAGCGCAAGCGCTGGTTTGATCGGCTGCTGGCGGGCCACATCGTCGGTAACGGCGGCGTGGAGCGCGGCGGCAAGCATGGCGCCATTCAGGCCACTATCGTGCGCCACGCCGATCACTACGTGGTCAACGGCACCAAGTACTACAGTACCGGCGCGCTCTATGCCGACTGGATCAGCTCCATTGCCGTGGACGAGGCTGGCAAGGAAACGCACTTCGCGGTGCCTCGCGAGCGGGCCGGCATGACGTTGGTCGATGATTTCGACACCATCGGCCAGCGCTTGACTGCCAGCGGCACCACGCAATTCACGAACATGCGGGTCGAGGCGGACGAGCTACGCGCCAGCCATCTTCCGCGCGACCGCCGCAATCCGGTGTCGCCGGTATTCCAGCTGTTTCTGGCCGCCACGGAAGCCGGCATCGCACGCAACGCCCTGAACGATGCGGTCTGGTTCGCGCGCAACAAAGCCCGGCCGATCAAGCACAGTTCGGCGGAGCGATCGGTGGACGATCCCTACGTGCAGGAAACGATTGGCCAGATTGCCGCGCAGGTGTTTGCGGCCGAAGCCGCCACGCTGCGCGCCGCGGACTCCATAGACGCCGCGTGGGCGGACAACCTGAGCAACGCGTCGCTGACGCAGGCATCCACCGACGTCGCCCAGGCGCAGTACTTCGCCGTGGCGGCCGCGCTCAAGAGCGCCGAGCTGGCGTTCGATGTCGGCGGGGCATCCACCTGCGACCGCCAGTACAACCTTGACCGGCACTGGCGCAATGCCCGCACGGTAGCCAATCACAATCCGCGTCAATGGAAGGCCGCGGCCGTCGGGGCATGGCTGCTGAAGGACGAACCGCCGCCTACCACCGGCCTGTTCTGAGGAACTGCCGCCGTGCCCCGATGGGCACAGCGGCGTCGCTACCGGCGGTGATCGAAGCGGCGGGCCAGCCGCTCGCCCGCGAACTGCACCGCCGTGACCAGGACCACCAGGATTCCGATCACGTTGAACATCACGGCCGTTTCATAGCGCTCGTAGCCATAGCGGATCGCCAGGTCGCCGAGTCCCCCCGCCCCCACCGCACCGGCCATGGCCGATGACCCGATCATCGCAATCACGGTCACCGTAGCGCCTCCGATCAAAGCCGGCAGCGCCTCCGGCAAGAGCACGTGCCGCACGATATGCCAGCGTCGGCAGCCCATTGCGCGCGCCGCTTCGATCAGCCCGGCGTCGGTCTCGTTAAGCGCCACCTGCGACACCCGTGCGAAGAACGGTATCAGGTGTGCGCTGAGCGGTACCACGGCGGCCCACGTACCCATCGTGGTACCCACAATCAGCCGCGTGACCGGCAGCATGGCTACCAGCAGGATGATGAACGGGATGGAGCGGAACATGTTCACCAGCACCGACAGCACGCGATTCGTGCGCGGTCTCGGTGCCAGCCCGCCAGGCGCGGTGACCGTCAGCACAATGGCCAATGCCATGCCGACCACGAACACCACAAGGCAGGCGCTGCCCGTCATCAGCAGGGTTTCGCCGAACGCTTTCAGGTATTTTTCAGCCATTGGCAACACGGTGGGCTACCTCCACAGGATGAACGCTTGCCGGCAGACGCTTGCGCAGGGGCCGCAGCAGCGACAAGGTGGCTTCGGCCTGTGGTGTGGCAAACACGCGCCACACTGGTCCCTGTTCCTGCACCAGGCCATTGTCCAGCACCAGCACGCGGTCGCACGCCTCCTCGATCACGGCCATGTCGTGCGTGATCAGCACCACGGTCAGGCCAAGCTGCCGGTTGATGCCGCGCAGCAGCGCGAGGATCTGTTCGGTTGTTTCGGGATCGAGCGCCGAAGTCGCTTCGTCGCACAACAGAATCTCCGGACGATGCACCAGCGCACGTGCAATGCCCACGCGCTGCTTCTGTCCGCCCGACAGCATCGCCGGATAGGCCTGCGCCTTGTCGGCAAGCCCCACCGTTGCCAGCAGATCACTGACGCGGGCTTCGATCTCGGCACGCCGCACGCCGGCCACGCGCAGCGGCAGGGCCACGTTGTCGAAGACCGTCTTGGCGGACATCAGGTTGAAGTGCTGGAAAATCATGCCGATGCGCCGGCGCAGCCTGACCAGCCCTTGCTCGTCGAGGCGGCCGATGTCGGTGTCGTCTATCCACACATGGCCCCGATCGGGCCGCTCCAGCATGTTGATGCTACGCAGCAGCGTGGATTTTCCCGCGCCGCTGCGGCCGATGATGCCGAACACCTCGCCCCGTTCGATCGTGAACGACACATCCGCCAGTGCAGGCGACGCCGCGCCCGGATAGGTCTTGCCAACCTGCTCGAACACGATGTGCGGGTCACGTGCCGGCAATTGCGAGATCGTGTGCATGCGATAGCCCCTTGCCGTCGGCTCTCAGAACGCCGGAATCACCGACCCCTGATACTTTGTCAGGATGAACTTGCGCACCGCCTCCGACTGGTACGACTTGACCAGCTGCGGCACCCACGGTGCGTTCCTGTCTTTCTCCCGCACGGCAATCACGTTGACGTAGGGGTTGTTCTCGCGCCTTTCCACCGCAATGCCATCGCGCGTGGCGATCAGGCCCGCCTGGTATGCGAACGTGTTGACGATGGCCGCCGCATCGACATCGGGCAACGCGCGCGGCAGTACCACCGACGCGCTTTCGATGAACTCGAGCTTGCGCGGGTTGGCCGTGATATCGGCCAGAGACACCGTACCCGTGTACGGGTCGAATCCGTCCTTCAGCTTGATCAACCCATGGTCACGCAGAATGACCAGGGCGCGGGTCTGGTTGCTCGGATCGTTCGGAATGCCGATGCGGGCGCCGTTGGGCAGCGCTTCCAGCGACTTCACCTTGCGCGAGTAGAAAGCGATCGGCGAGATCAGCGTGTCGCCCACGTTGGCGATCTTGTAGCCACGCTGCCGGATCTGGTCGCGCAGGAACGGGATGTGCTGGAACGAATTGGCGTCGAGGTCACCGTTGTTCAGCGCCTCGTTCGGGCTGGCGGTGCCGGTGATGATCACCGTTTCAACCTTCAGGCCGTTTCTGGCGGCTTCGCGCGTGACGACCTCCCAGATTTCCTCGTCCACACCGCCCCGCACGCCCACCTTCAGCGTCTTGCCGCCCGCTGTCTGGGCGTAGGCCGATGCAATCGGCAAGGTCAGCGCCAGAGCCAGCGCGGCGATGACACCAAAGGCGGAGCGTCGTTTCATGATGACAGGTGCGAGAGTTTGGGAAGCACCAGTCTATGAAGCCCTTCGCCCCCGGTCCAAGAAGTAATCCGAGATAGCAAATGCGGACTACGCCGCCGCGCGTGCGGGCGCCCTGCCTGCCGGGCGGGCCAGTCCCATGTGCTCGCGCAGGGTGCCGCCCTCGTAGTCCGTGCGAAACAGCCCCCGGCGCTGCAGGATGGGCACCACGCCATCCACGAAGTCCTGCACGCCATCGGGCAGCACATCGGGCATCAGGTTGAAGCCGTCGGCGGCACCGTTGCGGAACCAGTGCTCGATATCATCGGCGATCTGCTCGGGCGTGCCGGCAATGACACGATGCCCGCCCCCACCCGCCAGCTCGCGGATCAACGCACGCACCGTCAGGTGCTGGCGCCGTGCCAGCGCGATCGTCGCGTGGAAGAACGTGTGGTTGCCATTGGCCGGCAGCGCAAGACCGTCCGGCAATGGCGCATCGAGCGACAGCTGGTCGGCGGCAATGCCCAGCGTGCCAGCCAGCCGGTTGAGGCTGTAGTCCCACGGTATCAGGTCGACCAGCGCGTCGCGCCGCTGGCGTGCCTGGGTCTCGGTGGCCCCGATGATCGTTGTCAGGCCCGGCAGGACCTTGATCGCCGCCGGGCCCCGGCCCAGCGATTCGGCACGCTGGTTCAGGGCCGCGCGGTATTCGCGCGACTCTTCCAGCGATTGCGACGCCGAAAAAACGGCCTCGGCATGCCGCGCAGCCAGTTCGCGCCCGTCGTTCGACCCACCGGCCTGGAACAGCACCGGATGCCCTTGTGGCGGGCGCGGCAGGTTCAGCGGCCCCTGTACATCGAAGAACGCCCCGTGATGGACAATCGGCTGCAGTTTTTCGGTGTCCACGAAGCGGCCCGAATCACGGTCGCCCACAAACGCGTCGTCGTGCCAGCTATCCCATAAGGCCTTGACGATGCTGGTGAACTCGTCGGCGCGCGCGTAGCGTTGCGCATGGTCCGGCGGCGCGGCACGACCGAAATTGCGCGCCGAACCGGCGTCGGCCGTCGTCACGACGTTCCAGCCGGCACGTCCGCCGCTGACATGATCCAGCGTGGCAAAGCGCCGCGCGATGTTGTAGGGCTCGTTGTAGCTCGTCGAAGCCGTTGCCACCACTCCGATATGGCTTGTTGCCGCCGCCACGCAGGCCAGCAGCACGGTGGGCTCCAGCGCGGTGATGGGCCGGAAGTTGACCTGGTCGGCGATGGACGCATTGTCGGCCAGGAAGATCGCGTCGAACTTGCCGGCCTCAGCGATCTGCGCCAGCCGGACATAGTGCTGCACGTCGACAAAGGCGCGTGGATCACTACCGGGCAGGCGCCAGGCCGACGGCACGAAGCCCGAGTGAAGCGCGTTGAGATTCAGGTGAAGCCGGGCGGGCGGCAAGGCATGGGTCATGGTGGCGAGACGCGGGTGCGCGTTGGCAATACGGTTCAGCCGCTGAGCATAGGCAGGAAACCCGGGAACGCGAACGAACGAAAGCCGATATCGATATGCCCTGCTGCGTGCCGTTCCGCGGCTGGCCGTCGAAAAAAAAACCGGGGCGATTGCCCCGGTCTTCCTTGCTGCCCTGCCAGCCCTGCTCAATTCGCCATGGAATCGTTCAGGCGGTTATCGTTGTTCGACTGGCCTTCCTCGTCCGGCCAGTTGCGGCCCACCATCCACTCGTAGAGCGTCGGCAGCACGATCAGGGTCAGCAGCGTGGCCGTGATCAGGCCCCCGATGATGACGATGGCCAGCGGACGCTGCGTTTCCGAGCCGATGGCACGCGAGATCGCCATCGGGAACAGGCCCAGCATCGCCAGCATGGCCGTCATCAACACCGTGCGCAGACGGTCCATCGAGCCGGTCAGCACGGCCTGGCGCACCGGCATGCCTTCCTGCCGCAGCTGGTTGAAGTAGGTCACCATCACCACCCCGTTCAGCACCGCCTGACCAAACAGCGCGATAAAGCCGATGGCCGCCGAGACCGACAGCGGAATGCCTGTCAGGAACAGCGCGAACACACCGCCAATCAGCGCAAACGGGATGTTCGAGATGATCAGCGCGGCGCTCTTGAACGACTGGAAGGCGTTGAACAGCAGCAGGAAGATCAGCAGCACCGACAGCGGCACCACGATCGACAGCCGCGCCATGGCACGTTCCTGGTTCTCGAACTCGCCAGACCAGCTGATCTTGACGTCCTCTGCGTTCACATTTTTCTTCACCAGCGCCTGCATGTCCTTCACCACGCTGCCCATGTCGCGGTCGTGGATGAAGATGCCGATCGACGTGGTGCGCTGGCCGTTCTCGCGGCTGATGTTCATTGCGCCGGACGCCGCCCGGAACGTCACCAGTTGCGACAGCGGCACCTGCGCCCCGTCGGCCGTCTGCATGAAGATGTTCGGCAGGTTCGGCAGTTCGCGCTCGCCCGGCTTCAGGCGTACCACCACGCTGAAGTGCTTCTCGCCTTCCCACAGTTCGGTGGCGGCCTTGCCGGCCAGCGCGCTTTCCATCAGGTCCTGCACGTCGGCCACGTTGATGCCGTAGCGGGCGGCCTGGGCGCGGTCGAATTCCAGCACGTACTGCGGCAGTTCGCCATCGCGGTCGATAAACGCGCGCATCACGCCCTGGACGGACTGCACGTTCGCCAGGATCTGGTCGGCCACCTTCTTGTTGTGTTCAAGGCTGTCGCTCTGCACCTTGATCACGATCTGGCCCTTGATCTGCGAGATGCTTTCCAGGATGTTGTCGCGCACCGGCTGCGAGAAGTTCGGCTCGATGCCCGGCAACTGGCGCAGGTTGTGGTTGATCTCGTTGATGATCTTGCGCTTGTCGAAACCCGCGCGCCATTGCTTGTCGGCCTTCAGGTCGACCAGGATTTCGACGGTGTTGATCAGCTTCGGATCGGTACCGTCGTCGGGGCGGCCCACCTTGGAAATCGTGGTGTTCACTTCGGGGGTCTTGCGGATCACGGTGCGCAGGATACGGGCCTGGTCGCGCGCCTCGTCCAGCGACACCGACGCCGGCAGGTCGAAGCTGACCCACATCGAGCCTTCGTCCAGCTCGGGCAGGAATTCGCTGCCCAGGAACTTGCCCACGCCCACGGTTGCCACCAGCAGGCCCAGTGCAATGCCCACCACCGTCTTCTTGTTGTCCAGCGCCCAGGCCAGCATCGGCTCGTAGATGCGCTTGCAGTAGCGCACCACGAAGTTGTCCTCGTGGGCGATGTTCTTGGTCAGCAGCAGGTGGCACAGCAGCGGCACCACGGTCAGCGACAGGATCAGCGAGCCGATCAGCGCACCCGTCACGGTGTATGCCATCGGCGCGAAGATCTTGCCCTCGTGGCGCTGGAGCGTAAAGATCGGGATGTGCGCCGCGATGATGATGATCATCGAGAACACGGTTGGCCGGCCCACTTCGGTGGTGGCCTGCAGGATCGCGTAGAGCCGCGCCTTGTTGTCCTTGATCTGCTGTTCCTTGAGCTCGCCCAGCCGCTTGAAGATGTTCTCGACGACGATCACCGCGCCGTCGACGATGATCCCGAAGTCCATCGCGCCCAGCGACAGCAGGTTGGCCGGAATGCCCACCCACGTCAGGCCGATGAACGTCGACAGCAGCGACAGCGGGATCACCAGCGCCACGATGGCCGCCGCGCGCACATTGGCCAGGAACAGGTAGAGCACGGCCAGCACCAGCAGCGCGCCCTCCACCAGGTTGCCGAACACCGTATGCAGCGTCTTGTCGATCAGCGTGGACCGGTCGTAGTACGGCACGATCTTCACGCCCTTGGGCAGGATCTGCGTGTCCAGCAACTCGATCTTCTGCTTCAGCGCCTCAAGCACCACCGACGGGTTCTCGCCCTTGCGCATCACCACGATGCCCGAGACGATGTCGTCCTCGTTGTCCTGGCCCATCAGGCCCTGCGGCGGCGCCGAGCCGACCTTTACCTCGGCAATGTCCTTGACCAGGATCGGCGTGCCGTTGTTCTCGGCCACCACCACGTTGGCGATATCCGCGGACGAGCGGAAGCTGCCCAGCGAACGCAGCAGGTACTGCTGGCGGCCATGGGCCACCGCGCCGCCGCCGGCATTCGAGTTGCCGCGCTGCAGCGCCGTGAACAGCTGCGACAGCGAGATCTTGGCGTCGCGCATGCGGCCCAGGTTGGGGTTCACCTCATACTGCTTGATCGAACCGCCAATCGTCACCAGGTCGGCCACGCCCGGCACCTGGCGCAGGTTCTTTTCCACCACCCAGTCCTGCAGCGTGCGCAGTTCCTGCGCCGTATAGCCCTTGCCGGTCAGGCGGAAGCGGAAGATCTCGCCGATGGCGGTAGACAGCGGCGCCAGTTCCGGCTGCACGCCGTCGGGCAGGTCCACGCTGCGCAGCCGTTCGATGATCTGCTGGCGCGCGGTAATGTCGGTGGCCTTGTCATTGAAGGTCACCATCATGAACGACAGGCCGAACTGGGTATGCGAGAACACGCGCACCGAGTTGGGCGTGCCGGCCAGTGCCGTTTCGATCGGAATGGTGACCTGGCGCTCCACTTCCTCGGCGGCGCGGCCCGGGTACAGCGTAATGATGTTGACCTGGATGTCCGAGACGTCCGGGAAGGCCTCGATCGGCAGGTTCTTGAAGGCGGCCAGGCCGCCCGCGACGAAGATGATCAGGCCGAGCCAGACGAACAGCTTCTGGTGCAGCGCAAAATGAACGATACGTTGGATCATCGGGCCGCCCTTATTGCTTGGCGGTCGCGCGCGCGGCATTCACCGCGGTGGCGTCGCGCAGGATGTCCTGCAGATACAGGTTGCCGTCCGTGATGACCACGTCGCCGGCCTTCAGGCCAGACACCACCTCGGTCGTGCCCGGCAGCGAGACACCCAGCTTGACCTCGCGGCGCTCGAACACGAACGGCGTGGCCGACGTGCGCACGAACACGTAATTCTTGTTGTCGGCCAGGAACACGGCCTTGGACGGCACCGAGATGCCCTGGAACGACGCGGCCTGGAGCCTGGCCGTGACGAACATCTCGGCCTTCAGGCGGCGGTCGGCGTTGGGCACCGCCAGGCGCACCTTCACGCTGCGCGAGGCCGGATCGACGTAGTCGGCGATCTTCACCACGGTGCCCGTGAACGTTTCACCGGGATAGGCGGCGCTGACCAGCTGGACGTTGATACCGGGCTTGAACAGGCCCAGGTCGGCCTCGGTGGCGTCGAGCTGCGCCCACAGCGTGCTCGGATCGGTGATCAGGAACAGCGGCGCGTTGGGCTGCTGGTCGGGACGCACTTCCATGCCCGGATTGATATTGCGCTCCACCACCAGGCCGTCGATCGGGCTGCGCAGCGCAAAGCGCTGGTTCACGGCATCGCCGCCGCCAGCGCCATACATGCGCAGCGCGGCCTGGGTGCGCGCCAGGTCGGCGGCAGCGCGGGCGTTGTCGGCCTGCGACTGCTCCAGGTCCTTCTGGGCGATCACGCCCGCCTGGTACAGCTCGCGCTGGCGGGCCAGGGCCTTGGCGGCCACGGCGCTGTCGGCGGCCGCCTTGCGGGCGTCGGCCTGCGCCACGCCGTAGTCGGGCGACGTCAGCATGGCCAGCGCCTGACCGGCCTTCACCGCAGTGCCCGGCTGCACCAAGATTTCCATCACGCGGCCCACGAACGGCGTGGCCACGCGCACGGTCTTGTCCTCGTTCCAGACCAGGCGGCCCGGCATGCTCAGCATGCGGTCGCCGCCACTTTGCACGGGCTGGCCGACAACGCCCGGCAGGGCCTTCACGCTGGCCGGATACGTGATCGTCTGGCCGGTGATCTTCGGCTCGTCATCGTTTTCCGGGACTTCCTTCTTGCCACAGCCGGCCAATGCCAGCGCGCACAGCGACACCACGGCGGCCATGCGGAAACGGCCGGAGAGAGACGGGAAATTAAGGGCGCGACGCATCGGAACGAACCTGGGGAAGCTTGTTGATATCGGATTGAGTGGATTGAAGCGCGGTCAGGTATGCCGACAATGCCTTGGCATAGTTGCCCTGTGCCTCCACGGCATCCACACGGGTCTGGCGCAGCGCGCGGCGCGCATCGAGCAGGTCCAGCACGCCGCTGGCCCCCTTCGAATAGGCGAATTCCGCGCTGTTGGCAACGCTTTCGGCGGCCGGCAGCACCGATTCACGCATCTGCTGCAGCGACGCCCGGGCAGCATCCAGCTGCGCACGCAGCCTGCCGATCTCGTTCTGGGCCTCGAGCAGGATACGGTTGCGGTCATCCAGCGCAGCGTAGTAGTCAACCTCGGCACGGCGCGCCTCGCCACCGAAGCTGTGGCGCACGAACAGCGGAATCGACACGAAGGCGCCATAGCTGTTGCCGCTGCCGGTGGTATTGGCCTCCGAGACCGGATAGTGCTCGTACTGCACACCGACGGTCACGTCGGGCACGCGGCCGGCACGGGCCAGGTCGCGCTGCGACGCCGCGGCGGCCAGCCGCGCTTCGGCGGCCGTCACGTCGGGGCGGCGCTGCAGCACCTCGGGGTCGAACGGCGGCACCGTCGCATCGGGAGCCGGCCAGTCCGCCACCAGGCGGTTGTCCATCAGCGTGCCGGGCACGCCCATCGCGGCGGCCAGGGCCGCCTTGTCACTGATGTGGTCGGCAATGGCGGCGCGCAGGTCGCTCTGGGCGCGCAGCGTTTCAAGCTGGAGCTTGGTCACGTCGGCGCGCGATACATCGCCCGCCTTGAGCCGTGTCTCGTTGGCCTGCTGGGTGCGCCCGTAGAGCCCGACCGTCTCGGTCAGCACCTCCACGCGGTTCTGGCTGACCGCGGCTTCGTACCAGGCCTGGTCCACGGCGCCCAGTTGCTGGGCCACCACCGCCTGGGTCTGTTCGCCAGCGGCGGCGCTGGCCTTGCGGGCGGCCTCGGTACGCAGGTTGCCCTTGTTGGCGGTCTCGATGACCTGGTCCACGCGAACCGTGGAGTCCACCGTCTTGCTGCGCAGATTGCCGGCGCCCACGCCAAGGTGCGGGTTGATGTTCGCCACGCCCAGGCTCAGCACCGGGTTGGGCCGCTGGGAAGCAATCTGGATATCGGCCTGGCTGGCCTCTTCATTCCGGCGGGCGGCAATGATGTCGCGATTGCAGCGCAGCGCGTCAAGCCGCGCCTGCGCCAAAGTGAGGGCAGCCTTGGCCGGCGGTGGCACGCAGGGGCCGTCGGGCGGCATCGGCTCGCTGGCGGCGTGACCAGCGCTGGCCACCAGGGCAAGCAGCGTTGCCGCGGCGGCACGGGAAACAGGAAAATGCACGATCAGTCTGGCTCAAGTCGACTTTCAGTCTGCAGTAAACGACCGTGCCACCCGAATGGTGCACCGGGCAAGTGACTTTTATTGTTCTTGCTTGCCCGAATGGCGCCCCTTTATTCCTTATGCCGGACAGCGCACGATCTCCCATGCGCATTTGACAGCATCTTGATTACAAGCGGCTTTCATCCTGCCGACAAATTTCGGCATTTGCGTCGAACCCACCGGTCAGGGAAAACACCGATTGGCGTGTCGCAAACGTAAATGACCGTGTGGGATGTTTTTCCGTTAAAACATTAATCGAATATTAACTGGCTGCGGCTTCCACGATTCTTTGCGCACGCTCTAGCACCGGCCGGTCGACCATTTTCCCGTCGACGGCAATCGCTGCCCCCTGGGCGGCGGCAGCCTGCTCCACCACGCGCCGGGCCCAAGACACTTCGGCAGCGGAAGGCGCCAGCGCCTCATGCACGCCGGCTATCTGGTTCGGGTGAATCAGCAGCTTGGCGCCAAATCCGAAGCGGCGTCCACGCAACGTATCGGCGGCCAGAGCCTGGGCGTCGCCGATGGCGGTGCACACGCCATCCACCGGCGCGGGCAGGCCGGCGGCTCGGGAGTGAAGCACCAGCGCACTGCGGCAGGCATGCAGCGGCAGGTCGTCATCCACCACATCGAGATCGAACATCAGGTCGATGCTGCCAAATAGCAGACGCGTGACGCCGGGCGCACGCGCCACATCGGGGAGATCGACAAAACCGGCAGCGGTTTCCAGCAAGGCATGGCACGGGGTATCCGGCAGCACGGCGCGCAGGGCCGCCAGCGACGCCTTGTCAGCCTTCGGCAGGACAATGGCCTGCACGGCCTGCATCTGGCAAAACGCCAGATCGTCGGCAAAGTACGCCGTATCGGCGCCATTCACGCGGAGCAGCAGCGCCACGCCAGCCGAGTCGGCCTGCGCCTGCAGTGAGCGCCATACGGCAGTCATCCCGTTGCGCGCTTCGGTCTTGGCATCCGGCGCGACGGCGTCTTCCAGGTCGACGATCACGGCGTCGGCACCCGCCGCAATTGCCTTGCCAATACGTTCCGGGCGCGACGCCGGCACAAACAGATAGCTGCGCGGGACGCGCGCACGGGCAGGGGTTGTGCTCATGCCGCCTCCTCAGACCACGCCGTCGGCGTGCAGGCTGGCGATCTGCGCCGCGCTGCAGCCCACTTCGGCCAGGATGGCGTCGGTGTGCTGGCCGACGCCCGGCACGGCGTCCATCCGCGCGTCGGTCATGCCCGGCGGCAGCAGCGCCGGAATCGGGCCGGCCGGGGTATCCACCTGGCGCCAGCGGTCGCGGGCGGCCAGTTGCGGGTGATGCCACACATCGGCCATGGTGTTGACGCTGGCATTGGCGATCTTCGCTTCTTCCAGGCGCGCCACCACCTCGGTGGCGCTGAGCCGGCCGAAGGCTTCGACGATGCGGGCCCGCAACTGGGCGCGGTTGGCGCTGCGCAGGCTGTTCGTGGCAAACGCGGCCTGCGTGGCCAGTTCGGGTTCCTGCAGCACCACCTTGCAGAACACCGCCCATTCGCGCTCGTTCTGCAGGCCCAGCATCACGGTCTTGCCGTCGCCGGTCGGGAACGGCCCGTAGGGATAGATCGTCGCGTGTGCGGCACCGGCGCGCGGCGGCGGCTCGGCGCCTTCGAACGCGTAGTACATCGGGAAGCTCATCCATTCGACCATCGATTCAAGCATCGACACGTCGATGCGCTTGCCGCGCCCGGTCTGGCCGCGCTCGATCAGCGCCGCCAGCACGTTGCTGTAGGCGTACATGCCGGCGGCGATGTCCGCCACCGAGGCTCCGGCCTTGACCCCCTCGTCGGGCGTGCCGGTCACGGACACGAAGCCCGATTCGCTCTGCACCAGCAGGTCGTAGGCCTTCTTGTCGCGGTAAGGGCCGTCGCCACCGTAGCCCGAGATATCGCAGACGATCAGGCGCGGATAGCGCTTCGACAGCGTTTCATGGTCGAGCCCCAGCCGCGCGGATGCCCCCGGCGCCAGGTTCTGCACCAGCACGTCGGTCTTTTCCAGCAGGGCCTCCAGCACCGGCGCGGCGCCCGGCGCCTTGACGTCCAGCGTCAGGCTTTCCTTCGAGCGGTTGGTCCAGACGAAGTGCGACGACTGCCCGCGCACCCGGGTGTCATACGCGCGTGCGAAATCGCCAGGGCCCGGGCGTTCGATCTTGATGACGCGGGCGCCCAGGTCGGCCAGCTGGCGGGTGCAGAACGGCGCGGCGATGGCCTGTTCGAGCGAGACGACGGTGATGCCTTCAAGCGGTCTGGACATGGCAGTGTCGGGGGCGAAAGATGCGCATGGCGCGATGCCGACAATCTACCCGCGGCCGCCAGCCATGTGAAATAGGGATTGCGGAAGGCACCATAAGTAGAATCAATACCCTGGAGTTTTCATATCTGATAAGCCGAGGGGGGAGACCCGTCATCATGGACATCCGCGCCATGCGCTATTTCGTGGCCATCGTCGACCACGGCAGCCTGACCCGTGCCGCCGAGGTGGTGTGCGTGGCACAGCCCGCGTTGTCGCAGCAACTGGCCGCGCTGGAAGACGAGTTCGGCGTGCCGCTGGTACATCGTGGCGCCAAGGGCGTGCGCCCCACGGAAGCCGGCAAGACGCTCTACCGGCATGTGCGCAATATCCTGCGCCAGATCGAGATTGCCGGGGCCGACGTGCGCGTGGCCGGCACCGAGGTCTCGGGCACCGTAGCCATCGGACTGCCCACCACGGCCGCCGCCGCCTTCGGCATGGCCTTGGTGCGTGCGGTGCGAGAGCGCTATCCGCAGGTACGGCTGCAGCTGTTCGAGAGCATGAGCGGCTATATCTCCGAATTGCTGAACCAGAACCGGCTCGACTTTGCCATCCTGTTCCGCGATACACCGTCGCGCGCCGTGGAGCCCGAGCCGCTGGCCAGCGAACCGCTGTACCTGATCGGCGCGCCGCCCGGCCCGGCGCCACGCGGCAAGGCCGCCGAGACGGTGGCGCTCAAGGCGCTCGACGGCATCCCGCTGGTGCTGCCCAGCGGATCGCAGGGCCTGCGCGAGGTGGTGGAGCGGCGCTTTGCCCAGGCCGGGATCGACCTGAACGTGGTGGCCGACCTGGATTCGCTGCCGTTCCTGCTGGCCGCCGCCCGCGAGGGGCTGGCCTGCACGATCCTGCCGGCCTCATCGCTCGACGAAAGCGACGCCGCCGTGCCGCGCCGGCGCATCGTGCCGGAGCTGCGGCGCACGCTGTCGCTGTGCTGGCCGCGCGCCCTGCCAAGGTCCAACGCGGCAGAGGCCGTGGCCGACGTGCTGCGCGAGATCGTCAAGGAAAGAATTGCAGAAGGCGGTTCACTGGCGCCACCAGCATTGCAAACCCGCTAGCGGCCGATCCGGGCCCGGCCCGCGCTTGCCACGCGCCGGTTCCTCCCGCATCATCGCCACATCCCTCGTCGTTCGTCGCCTACCCAGTCAGCCATGGCAACTGCCAGCTACGAGTTCAAGCCGCATGAACGGCCGTCGATGCCGGGGTCGCCCGCCACGCCTGACCACCCCACGCCAAGGCGCGTGGCGTATTTCTGCGTAGGGGTGCTGATCGGGCTGACCGGCGGCTTCGGCAACGCGCTGGTGGTGGCCAACCTCAACAACATCCAGGGGGTGTTCGGCCTGTACAGCGACGAGGCCGCGTGGTTGTCCACGGTCTATGTCATGACCAATGTCTGCATGTCGATGCTGGTGATCAAGTTCCGCCAGCAGTACGGCCTGCAGCGCTTCACCAAGGTCTTCCTGCTGTCCTACGCGCTGGTCACCGCCGCGCACCTGCTGACCCATTCGTTCGCCACCGCCCTGCTGGCCCGCGCCGCCAATGGCATCGCCGCCAGCGGCATGTCCACGCTGGCGCTCTACTACATCATCCAGTCGCTGCCGGCGCGGCATCGCATGCGCGCCGTGGTGATCGGCTTCGGCGTGCCGCAGCTGGCCACGCCGCTGGCGCGCACGTTTTCCACGGGCATGCTGGAGGCCGGCAACTGGCAGACGCTCTACCAGTTCGAATTTGGCCTGTCGCTGCTGTCGCTGGTGACGGTGGCCCTGCTGCCGCTGCCGCCCAGCGAACGGATCAAGGCGTTCGAGCCGCTCGACTTCGTCACCTTCGCGCTGTTTGCGCCCGGCATGGCGCTGCTGTGCGCGGTGCTGGGCCAGGGCCGCATCCTGTGGTGGACCGAGGCGCCGTGGCTCGGCTACGCGCTGTGCGGCGCGGTAATCCTGATCGCGGCTGCGCTGTGGATCGAGCACAACCGCGTGAATCCGCTGCTCAACACGCGCTGGCTGGGCAGCATGGCGATCATCCGCTTTGCGGTGGTGGCAACCTCGGTGCGCATCCTGCTGTCCGAGCAACCGTATGGCGCGGTGGGCCTGCTGACGGCGCTGGGCATGGGCAACGACCAGCTGATCTCGCTCTATATCGTCGTGTCGATGGCCACCGTGGCCGGCATCGCGGCCAGCGCGCTGACCCTGAACCCGCAGAACCTGGGGCGGCCGATCCGCATTTCGCTGATCCTGATCGCGATCGGCGCGTTCGTCGACGCCGGCGCGACGAACCTGACGCGCCCGCAGAACATGTACTTCACGCAGTCGTTGATCGCGTTTGCCGCGGTCTACTTCCTGGGGCCAACGCTGCTGATCGGCATGGGCAGTGCACTGCAGCGCGGCATGAGCCATTTCGTCAGCTTTTCGGCGCTGTTCAGCATCACCCAGTCGCTGGGCGGGCTGGCCGGATCGGCGCTGCTGGGCACGTTCCAGACCTGGCGCGAGAAATTCCATTCGCATGCACTGGTGCAGGGCATCAGCCTGTCCGATCCGCTCGACGCCGCGCGCCTGCAATTGCTGGGCAACGTCTACAGCCGCGTGCTGGCCGACCCGGTGCTGCGCCAGACCGAAGGCGCCATGGCGCTGGCGCAGCAGGTGACGCGCGAAGCCAACGTGCTGGCGTTCAACGATGTGTTCCTGGTGATCGGCATCCTGTCCACGGTCACGTTCGTCTGGCTGCTGGCGCTATACCTGAACAGGGTGGTGCCGGGCCATGTTCCCGAGAAGAAGCCACCGCCACCGTCGTCATCCACGGAGACAGGCACTTGACCCCGCCGCCAGAATCGCCCGCATCGCCCAACTCGCCCGGGCCATCCGATCGCCCCCCCGCCCCGCCGCCCGCCGGCAAGCCCGAGCGGCTCGAGGACCCGGTGGAGGTCGAGACCGCGCCCAAGGGCTGGGCGCCGCCGCGCGGGTCGCGCCGGTTGACGGCGCTGATCGTCGTCGTGGCGCTGGTGAGCGTGCTGATCATCCTGTACGCCTGGGGCCTGCCGCCGTTCTCGCCAGCAATCCAGAGCACGGACAACGCCTATGTGCGCGGCCAGACCACGATCATCAGCCCGCAGGTGAGCGGCTACGTGACCGAAGTGCAGGTACATGACTTCGATCTGGTCAAGACCGGCCAGGTGCTGCTGCGCATCGACGACCGCATCTACCGGCAGCGCGTGGCACAGGCGCGCGCATCGCTGAACACGCAGATCGCCAATCTCGCCAACGCCGACCAGACGCAGCGCGCCCGCGAGGCCACGGTGAAATCTCAACTTGCCAACGCCGACAACGCCCGCGCCCAGCTGTTGCGCGCCCAGGCCGACATGAAGCGCGTGGACGAACTGGTGGCCGATGGCTCGGTATCGCTGCGCGAGCGCGACCAGACCCGCGCGGCGCTGCGCCAGGCCGAAGCCGCGGTCGAGCAGTCGCGCGCCGCAGTGGAAATCGCCCGGCAGGATGTGCAAGCCATCATCGTGGGCCGCGATGGGCTCAAGGCCGCTGTGGAACAGGCGCGTGCCGCCCTGCAGCTGGCCGAGATCGACCTGTCCAACACCATCGTCAACGCACCGCAGGACGGCCGTCTCAGCCAGATCGGCGCAAGGCTGGGCCAGTACGTGACATCGGGCACGCAGCTGATGTTCCTGGTGCCGCCGCAGCGCTGGGTCATCGCCAACTACAAGGAAGCCCAGACCGCCCGCATGGCTCCGGGCCAGCGGGCCACGTTCCGCGTGGATGCGCTGGACAACGCACGCCTGACCGGCCGCGTGGAGCGCCTGTCGCCAGCGGCGGGCTCCGAATTCGCGGTGATCGTCGCGGACAACGCCACGGGCAACTTCGTCAAGGTGGCGCAGCGCATCTCGGTGCGCATCGCCATCGACCCCGACCAGCCGATGGCCGAACGTCTGCGCCCGGGCATGTCGGTGCAGGCCGAAGTCGACACCAGCACCAACCGGCCGGCGACGCAATGACACACCGGATCGGCATTCCGTCCTGCATGGCGCTGCGCCTCACGCGCCGCGCCATGCTGCCCGCCATCGCCGTGCTGCTGGCCGGATGCATGGGACCGCGCCCGCCCGTGCCGGAGCCCGTCGCGCCGCCGGCCGCCTGGCGCGTGGACCCGGGCCCCACCGTCGCCATCGAGCGCGAATGGTGGCAGACCTACGGCGACCCGGCGCTGACCGCGCTGGTGACCCAGGCGTTGGGGCAGAACGACGATATCGCCATCGCCATCACGCGCGTCCGCCAGGCCGATGCCCAGGCGCGCATCGCACGCGCCGACCTGTTCCCGACACTGGACTTCACGGCCAGCGGCACGCGCGCCCGCGCCATCAATGCGTTTGGCACGGCGGGCACGCTCAATACCGGGCAGCTTGCGTTCGATGCCACGTACGAGGTGGATCTGTTCGGGCGCATCCGCGACGCGGTGGGCGCCGCACGCAACAGCCTGCTGGCCAGCGAGGCGGCGCGCGATACCGCCATCCTGTCCGTGTCGGCAGCCGCGGCGCGGGGCTATATCACCCTGAGGGCGCTCGATGCCCAGCTCGACGTGGTGCGCCAGACGCTGACCTCGCGCGCCGATGCGCTGCGGCTGGCGCGCGATCGCGCCCGGGCCGGCTATACGTCCCAGCTCGAATACGAACAGGCACGTGCCGAGTATGAATCGACCGCCCAGGCGGTGCCCCAGGCCGAGCTGGCCGTGGCACGGCAGGAAAACGCGCTGGGCGTGCTGGTCGGCAATCCCGATGCGGCCACCATCGCGCGCGGCCTGCCGCTGCGGGCACTGCAGCAACCGCCCGTACCGGCTGGCCTGCCGTCCGAACTGCTGCGGCGGCGTCCCGACATCGCACATGCCGAATACACGCTGGCGGCCACCGACGCCAGCCTGTCCGCCGCACGCAAGGCCTATCTGCCGCGCATCCCGCTGACCGCCTCGGGCGGGCTGGTCTATGTCACCGGGCTGGTCAATCCGATCCGGATCTGGACCCTTGGCGGCAGCGTGCTGGCGCCACTGTTCGAAGGCGGGCGTATCGTGGCCGGCGCCGACGCCGCTGCCGCCCAGCGCGACGAGGCCGCCTACGCGTACCGCCGCGTGGCGCTGACGGCCTTCCGCGAGGTCAACGACAACCTGGCCGCCGTACAGAAACTGGGCGAACAGGAAGCACGGCTGCGCGATCAGCGCGACGCGCTGGCCGCCGCCCTGCGCCATGCCACCAACCGATATCGGGCCGGCTACTCGCCCTATCTGGAACAGCTGGATGCCCAGCGGCAGCTTTTCAGCGCCGAACTGAACCTGATTCAGGCCCACGCGGATCGGCTCAATGCCAGCGTGGCGCTGTACCAGGCGATGGGCGGCGGCTGGCAGCCGGCCCGCGAGCCAGGCGCCACGCTGCAGCCAGCCGGGGCGGGCCAATAAGAAAAGCTTATGGCGCCAGTCGCCGATTGAATTTCTCCTGCGTGCGGCCCTGGGCTAGAGTGAGCGCCACTACGCCCGGCAAGATTCCATAACACCGGCCGGGCCGCACTCATCAGGAGACAGCATGACCCGTACCCTTCGCGCCATGGCCGGCCTGGCGCTGGCGGCAGCCGCCATCGGCCACGCCCAGGCAGATACCTATCCGTCGAAACCGATCCAGATGATCGTGCCGCAGGCGCCCGGCGGCTCCAACGACATCGTCGCGCGGCTGGTGGCAGCCGACCTCTCGCAGCGGATCGGCCAGCAGGTGGTGGTGGAAAACCGTCCCGGCGCCGGCGGCAATATCGGCACGCAGACCGCCGCGCGCGCCACGCCCGACGGCTATACGCTGCTGATGACCATCAGCAGCACGCAGGCCATCAACCCGTCGCTCTACCGGAGCGTGCCGTTCGATCCGGTCAAGGATTTCGAGCCGATCTCGCTGGTTGCCACCGTGCCCAACGTCCTGGTGGTGAATCCGGCCTTCCCGGCCAAGTCAATGTCGGAACTGATTGCGATGGCCAAGGCCAAGCCCGACTTCTACCGCTATGGTTCGGCCGGCAATGGCACGCTGAACCACCTGCTGGGCGAAATGCTGAACACGACGGCCGGCATCAAGCTGGAACACGTGCCGTACAAGGGCGTGGCGCCCGCACTGAACGACGTGCTGGGCAACCAGGTGCCGATGGCGTTCGCAAGCCTGCCGTCGGTGCTGTCGCACATCAAGGCCGGCAAGGTGCGCGCACTGGGCGTCAGCTCGGCCAAGCGATCGCCGTTCGCGCCCGATATCCCGGCCATCGGCGAAACCGTGCCCGGCTACAGCGGCGATCTGTGGGTCGGACTGTTCGCGGTGCGCGGCACGCCGAAGGACGTCGTGCAGAAGCTGTCCACGGCCATGCAGGCCGCGCTGGCCGACAAGTCGCTGCGCGACAAGCTGGCCGCGCAGGGTGCCGAAACGCTGGGCGGCACGCCCCAGCAGCTGGCCACCACGCTGCGCACCGATATCGACAAGTGGGCGAAGATCGTCAAGCAGTCGGGCGCACAGGTGGACTGATCCCACCCCGCAGTCAGGGCGGGGCACCGATCCCCGCCCGGCGCGACCGGCTTCGCGTCGGTAATTTCCCTAATGTCTGCTCCATGTCCGCGTATCATCGGGGCTCGCCTGATCCGTACCCGCCCCTGATTCGCCATGCCTGACCATTCGTTGCTGTCCGCCCTGCTCATCTTCGGACTTGGAGGGCTACTCGGCGGCGTTGGCGGCCTGTTCGGCATCGGCGGCGGCCTGATCGCCATTCCCGCCCTCGGCCTGCTGTACGGCATGGACCAGCAGCTGGCGCAAGGCACCTCGCTGGTCATGATCGCGCCCAATGTCGTGATCGGCTTCTGGCAATACCGCAAGCGCGCCGATATCGATCTCAGGACCGCCGTCGTCCTTGGCCTGTCGGCCATGCTGTCCACCTATCTTTCCGCAAGACTTGCCACGTCGATCGACGCCGCGCTGCTGCGCCGCATCTTCGCCGTGTTCATGATCGGGCTGGCCCTCTACTTCCTCTGGCGACTACTGCCCGGCCGCGCCGCGACACACCAGCAGGCACGCGTATCCGCATCCTGGATTCCTGCGGTGGGCGTGGTCGGCGGTGCGTTTTCCGGATTCTTCAGCGTCGGCGGCGGCGTGGTGGCCGCCCCAGCCCTGGTCGGCCTGTTCGGCATGCGCCAGGCCGCCGCCCAGGGGCTGGCCCTGGCCCTGGTCACGCCCGGCGCCGTGGTCGCCCTGCTCACCTACGCGCACGCCGGTCATGTGGACTGGTACAGCGGCATCCCGCTGTCGCTCGGCGGCATGCTGACAATCTCCTGGGGCGTGGCCCTGGCCCACCGCATGCCCGAACGGCGCCTGCGCGCGGCATTCGCGGTATGCCTGATTGCAACGGCGGTGGTGATGCTGGTGCGGGGGTAGGCACGCTGCCATGCCGCAACATTCCGTTGCCCGCAGCCCTCAACCGGCCTTGCGGAACACCAGGCTGAAGTTGTTGGCCGGCATGGCAACCGGTTCTGCGCAGGTCAGGCCCTGTGCCGCGCCCAGTGCGATCACGGCTTCCATGTCGCGCACGCCCCATTCGGCATCGGCCACGCGCAGTTGCCGGTCGAATGCCTCGTTGCTCGGTGCGGTATGCGCGCCGTTGCGGCGGTACGGACCATAGAGATACAGCACGCCGCCCGGGGACAGGCGGCGGCCGGCGCCGGCGAACAGGGCCTCTGCAGCACCCCATGGCGCGATGTGGATCATGTTGATGCAGACGATGGCATCCACCGCGTCGATGCCCCAGGGCTCCTGCCTGACGTCGATGGCCAGGGGCGGCAGCACGTTTGCAGTCTTGTCGTGAGCCGTCCAGGCCGCGATCGATTCGCGGTGCGTGGCATCGGGGTCGCTGGGTTGCCAGGTCAGCCCGGGCAGCGCGGCCGCGAAGTAGACCGCATGCTGGCCGGTACCGCTGGCGATCTCGAGCACCGTGCCGGTTTTCGGCAGGGCGTCGCGCAAGACGGCCAGGATGGGCGCGCGGTTGCGGTCGGTGGCGGGCGCCATGCGGCGCGCGGTCAGGTCTGCGGCGGGCTGTGTCATGGGGATTCCTGTGAGCGTGCGCCGGGCGATGCGCCTGGCGCCAGCCCACAGGGTAGCAGGCCTGCCCTGCCTGCGTGGTCAGACAGGGCCGGAAAGGTCCGATGCGTGCGTTACGCGCGCCGGTTCAGCCGCACCGCCGACGGCGTGGCCGTCAGGTAGCCGACGGCCGCACCGAAACGGTCCTTGTAGTTGGCGCGCACCAGCGGGTCCAGCGTGCCCTTCACCTTGTCATGGAGGCCCTTTTCCCAGTCGCCGGCGTGCTGGAAGTTGCTCATGATGTAGGTCCAGCCGTGGATCTCGTCCACCGCGTGCAGCCCGGTGGATTCCGCACCGGCCGGGCACGACAGCACGCGCGACAGCTGCTTCGTATCGACGTTGTACGCCCACAGGAAGTTGTTCACGTGCGTGTTGCTGTCTTCGCCGATGAACAGCGTGCGCAGCGTCTCGGAGAACTTGAGGTTGTCCGGCGTGGCCACCTTGTCCGGGTTGGCGTAGTTGCCCAGCGCGTCCTGCGCCTTCCTCGGGCCGCCGCCAAGGTCTTCCGAAACCAGCGCCGGCACGGCCGCCATATCGACCGGCACCCATTCGCTGTCGATGCGGGCACCCGCCTGGTCAGACTGCGCGCCGCGCAGGTTCAGCTCGTAGACCGCGCCCGAGTACGGGCCTTCCACGCGGATATCGCCCGCATTGGCGGCATTGCCGGCCAGCATGCTGGTCTCGATGCGCGAAATGGCCGAATATGCCTTCTTGTCGGCGATATTGACGGTGGTGCCTTCCATCTTGGTGAAGCCCAGGCTGCCACCCACCAGCGCGGCGTAGCGGTGGGTTTCCAGGAACGCGGCGGCCTTTTCCTGCCCCGGCTTGAGCCTGACCCAGTTCGGCTTGCCGTCCAACAGGATGCGGGTGTAGCTCGCATCCTCCGGGTCCTTGAACTGCACGTCCATGATGTCCGTGACCTTGATGCCGCCATCCACGAGCTTGCGGATCTCGTCGCTGCTGGCGCTGCCCAGCGGAATCCACGACAACGTGGCCGCGCCCGGGCCGGTGCCAGACGTCTGGTGCCACTTGCCCACATACAGCTTGCCCGCCGACAGGTCGCGCGGACGGTCGGCGACGAACATGAACAGGCCGCCGTTGGTGGCATCGTCGCCCATCAGCACCGTGCGCTCGTCGGGCATGACCTGCACCAGTTCGTGCGAGATGCGGCCCAGGCAGTAGTGCTTGCGGATCGACCCTGTGCCGTCGGGGTTCACGGTCACCTCCGGCAGGTGGCCGTAATGGTAGGGATTGGCGCGTCCGGCATCGCCATACAGGTGCTGGCTGAAGCCGCGCAGTTTCTTGTCGCTGCTGGCCCTGGCCGCGTCGGGCTCGTATTCCTCGCTCGACAGGTGCGTGTTCCACGGCGACAGGCTCGCGCCGCAGGTGATCCACAGCCCGTTCACGCCAGACGTGTCCACGTTGTGATAGCTCACCAGGCTCAGCTTGCCGGTCCTGGGGTCCTGGTCCAGCGTCAGCACGGCGATGGGCGACGGCAGCATGCCGTGCATCTCGGCGTCGGCCTGGTCGCGCGTGGTGTACTCGAACTGCACCACCGCGAACACCGTGTTGCCCTTGACGCCGCGCCCCCTGGCGTTGCGCAGCGTCAGCAGCGAGCTGCCGTCGGGGGCATCGGAATAGAAATGGCGCGTCTTGCCCGGCACCGAGGTGTCCATGATCGGCCGGTTCTGGATGTCGTAGTAGCCGCCCGCCAGCACCTTGCCGCCCTTGCCGTCAGGCACCAGGTCGCCGGTGACGAAGAACGGCTGGTAGGCCAGCGTGTAGTCCTGCACGGTGCCATCGGCATACGACACCTTCAGCGACGAACCCACCGTCGTGGTGGCCATCGCCGCGGCGTTGTCCAGCGTGGGCGCGGCCATGCCGGTGAACGTGGCCGACGCGAAGGCGGCGGCCTTGCGGCGGGGCGCGGCGGCAAAGGCGGCTTCCATGGCGGACATGCCGCCCGCCAGGGTGGCGGCAGCCGCGCCGAGCGGCAGCATCGGGGCGCCGCCCAGGATTTTCAGGGCACGGCGACGGGCATTGACGGTCTGGTCGGACATGGGATTCAGTGGGCTCTGGTGGGTGTCTGATGGGTGTCTGGTAGTTCTTATGAATGGCGCGCTGTGGCAGGAACGGCATCTGCCCCGTCCGGATGGTAAGGCGCTTTCATGACAGGTATTTGACGGTCAGCAAACCGTCACACAATCGGTGCCGCGACGGGCTGCGCTACACTCGCCCCTCCTGCCTGCCGATTGCCAGACCTGCCTTGCCCACCTTCACGCTAGCCGCCCCCGTTCACGCCGAGATCGAGATACGCAAAAGCCGCTTTATTGCGTTGGCGGTGCCGGTGCCCGATCGCGAGGCGGCGATGGCCGTGATTGCGGACCTGCGGGCCCGGCACCCTGCGGCCACGCACGTCTGCTGGGCCTTGCTGGCCGGCGGCCAGTCGGGCATGTCCGACGACGGCGAGCCATCCGGCACGGCGGGCCGGCCCATCCTTGAGGTATTGCGCCACCACGACCTGGATGGCGTGCTGGCCGCCGTGGTGCGCTATTACGGCGGGGTCAAGCTTGGCGCCGGTGGCCTGGTGCGGGCCTATACCGACGCCATCGCGGTCGCGCTCAAGGATGCGGCACGCATCGAGCGCATCGCCTATGCCACGCTGACCGTGCTGGTCGACTACCCGGACGAACCGCGCGTGCGCCGCTGGATCGAGCAGTCGGCCGATGCGGGCTGCACGCTGGCCGAGACCCGCTACGGTGCGCTGGCCACCCTGGTGATCCGCCTGCCTGCCGCGCTGCGCGAACAGGCCCAGGCGGCCCTGCGCGATGCCACCCATGGCCGCGCCGGGTTTCCGGCACACCAGGACTAGCCGCATGGCCGAGTCGCAATACGGCATGCCAGCCGACCTCCTCGATGACAACCGGGAATTCACGGCGCAGGTGCTGCCCGGCCAGATGCGCTTTGCCGCGCCCGCGTCGCTCAGCCTGCTCGAAAGCGCCCTGCTCGATGGCCTGAGCCTGCCCAGTTCCTGCCGCAATGGCACCTGCCGCGCCTGCATGAGCAAGCTGCACGCGGGCACCGTTCGCTATCGGATCGAATGGCCCGGCCTGAGTCTTGACGAAAAGGATGACGGGTTCATCCTGCCGTGCGTGGCATGCCCGACCAGCGATGTGGTGTTCGAGCCGGTTGGCGCGGACTGACTGCGCCGCGACCACGCGCGCCACCGGCGCGGCTTAATCGCGCTGGCGTCCGTTCACCGAAAAGAAGCGAAGCGCGATCTTGAGGGCATCAGGCCCGCCCGGGTCCGAGAACGCCTGTCCGGGCGCACCGCCGCTCCACGCGTGGCGCAGCCCTTCCACCTTGACCACACGTAGATAGGGGCGGGGTCCGGCCTGCCAGTCGAACACGTCCACGGCACGCCGCGTGCCACGCCGCACACGCCTGGCGGGCAGTGCCACGGGCGCCGGGCTGCCCGGCGGCAGCAACTCCAGCCACATCGCCGCCGTGGAGGTGGCATTGTCATAGGACACCACGCTGTCTTCGTCGCCGTGCAGCAACAGCAGCGGCGGCGGACGGCGCCCGGCCAGCGCCAGGCGGGCCGCCACGGCGTCGGGCACCCGTTCGCCGCGCATGGCCTTGGGTGCCTGCGTGGCATTGATGGCGCTATAGGGGGCGGCGCCCGAATGGGAACCGATGGCCGCGAAACGATCCGGATAGCGCAGGCCCAGCATCATCGCCATGGCGCCGCCAGCCGACAGGCCGAACGCGCAGACACGGTGCGCCAGAATGGCGTAGCGCTGGCTGACATGCTCGATCATCGACATCAGCAGCGCGGTTTCCGAAGCACCGCGCGCCGCGGGCCGGAACCAGCTCCAGCAGCGCTGGGCGTTGGCCTGCACCGATTGCTCGGGCATCAGCACGACCCAGCGCGCATCGCGCGCCACCGTAGCTACGCGGGCGCACGCGGCAAAACTGGCGGCATCCTGCCCGCAGCCGTGCAGCAGGACCAGCAATGGCGCCGGCCGGGACGCGCTGACGCCGGGCGGGACGAACACCCGGTAACGGCGCTGCCCCATGCTGCCGATCCCCAGGCTGAAACCCCACAGGCCTTCCTCCCAGGACCCGCCGCCCTTGCTGACCGGTGCGCGCGCTGGCGTGACCACACCGGTCAACGCCTGCCGGGCCACCTTGCCCACCGCGCGCCCCATGGCCTTGCTCACGGCCTGGCTCTGCTGCCTGGCCGCGCGCATCATCGGGTCGGTCACGGTTTTCGTGACCGTGCGGCTGAACTGGCGTGCGCTGCGCGTCGCCTGTTTGCTTAGCGTTGCCCACAACTTCGTGCCGCCAGTGCGCCGTTTCATGCCGCATCGCCCTTTCGTTTCCGCTGCTGCGTGGTCAGATCTCCGCTGCGATGATGCACGAGTCTACGGGGCGAATATGTCAGATTGTCACGAATCCACGCGTCGGAATGCGCCAGGCCGCAGACGCCCCGCTTGCCGCCTTGTCACAGGCCGCCCGCGTCATGCACGGCGCGGCTGTCCGCCGGCGCCTCGTCGCGCTCGTGCAGGCCGTAGTCACGCAGTACCTGCGCCACGCGCAGCCGGTAGTTGGCGAACACGCCGCCGCGCCCGGCGGCCTGGGCCTGGCGATGGTCGAGCGTATTGCGCCACGCCATCACGGCGGCTTCGTCGCGGAAGAACGACAGCGACAGCAGCTTGCCGGGGGTCGTCAGGCTCTGGAAGCGCTCCACCGAGATAAAGCCGTCGATGGCTTCCAGCGTCGGTTTCAGATGGGCGGCGATATCCAGATAGGTGTCCTGGCGCCCGGGCGCGGGCTCGACTTCGAAAATGACGGCAATCATCGGGGGCTCCTTGTCATGGTTCATGGTTGTGCGGAGAACTGCGGAATGCGTGCATTGACCGATGGCCGATAGCGTACGCGATCGGCCAGGCGCGCCGGCCGTATACCACGCGACAGCAGCGCCTGTACGGTGCTGGCGGCCAGCACCTGGGCCAGCGCATCGCCGGGGCAGCCATGGCGCCCGGCGCCGAATGTCCACGGGCGGGCGGCCGCCGCAGCGCCGTCGCGCCCGGCATCATCATGGGACGCGGCGGCCAGCAGCACCAGTACCGCATCGTTGGCGCGAACCGGCTGACCGCACAAGATGGCATCGGCGGCCATGAAACGCCGCGTGTTCTGCACCGGCGGGTCCAGACGGGCCACCTGTGCCACCTGCGCATCGACCGGATCGGCCGGGCCTGGCAACTGGCCGGTACGCGCCAGATGGACCAGCGTGTTGCCGGTCAGGCCCGCCGTGGCCTCGCACGCCTGGATCATCAGGCCGACAGCGTTGGCGATCATCGTCGGCGCATCGATGCCAGCCAGCGCGGTGTCCTGCGACAGGGTCTGCAGCAGGCTGCCGGCCGGTGCGGCGGGCGCACAGTCGTGTGCCCACCGCGTGAGCCATTGCGCGGCTGCCGCCCCGGCCTCCACTTCCGCCGGCGTAGCGAGCGGCGACATTGCCATGGCAAAGGTGGAAACGAAGCCGGCCACACGTGTGGGGACATGGCCGTCGGCATCGCGTTCGAACGGCAGGCCCAGCAGGTCTGCCACGGTCAGCACGGGCAAGGTGAACATCCAGCGCGTGGCCTCGTGCGCGTCGTCGTCGGCCATGCGCGGCAGCCCCGCCGCCAGCGCGTGGGCGCGCACCCGCACCAGGCCCAGGTCGAGCCCCGCAAGCCGGCGTAGCACGATGGATTTCAAGGCAGCGTGCGCCGGCCCGTCGTTCATGCGAATCAGGCGGCCGAACAACTGGCCGGCGGGGCCTCCGGCCAGCGCGGGCGGCACGGGCTGCCCCGGCGGGCGCACCCGGGCATCGGGATGATCCAGCACTTCGGCCACGGCTGCGGCGCTGGCGGCCACCCATAGCTTCAGCGTGGCGTCGTAGTGGAACGGGCGCGTGCGCGCGAGCTGGCGATACCAGGGATAGGGATCGGGATGCGTGACAGCGGCAATGGGGTCGGCGGGGGCGACCGGCGCCTCGGCCGAAGGAGACAACGCCTGCAGAACATCAAGGGACGAATTCATCACGGCTTTCCGGCTGAATTGGCGATATCGCCATATTCGCAGTGCGCGGGCCGGGAAAGGTTCGTCGTGTCGTGAAATGTCGAATGCGGGGGGCATGGGTCAGGCATGGTCCACGTTCCAGCGCAGTCCGCCGGTATAGGGGTAGGAACCCGTGTTGTTGGCTACCACCGCCGTCATGGCGTCCTCCAGCGCAGCCTTCACCTCGGCGCCGGTCATCTTCAGCTGCAGCAGCGTGTTCTTGGACGGCAGCACGCTGTAGATGTTGCCAACGGTCACGTTGCCGGCCGGCAGGTCGACGCCCACCCGCCGCCGTTCTGGATCAATGCGTGGCTTGCCCGGGCTGGGCGGCAGCCCGGAAACCGGTCGCTGCATGCGCAATATCAGACTAGTCGTGGAGACCGTTCTGCTATGCTGCCACGCAGTCCATCCACCCTGACTCAATGACCCGGCGCCTCTGGCTCTTCATGTTCTGCGTGATCGCGCTGGGCGTTTGCGGCCCGGTAGCGCTCACCACATGGGTGTCGCGCGAGTTGGCCGAGCAACTGTTCCGCCAGCGGGTGGACGGGTTCACAGAGCGTGCGCTGCTGCGCGTGGAAGTGGTGGCGCGCGATGCCATCGACGCCGCCCGCCAGGCGGACCAGTTCATCGGCGCGCCCTGCAGCCAGGCCCACCTGGACGCCATGCGCGAGGCCGATCTCCAGCACCGCTACGCGCGCCAGATCATCTACCTCGACGGCGAACAGCTGCTGTGCGCTTCGTCATCGTTCCCGGGCGCATTGCGCAGTATCGAAGGCCAGGACCCGCGCTGGACCGCGCTGCCGCAGATGCAGGCCGCATACCGCATCGACGCCGCAGGAGATCCGCCACCCGCCGTGCAGTTCCGCGTGGGCCGGCATGTGGCGATCGTCCACGCCCAGTTCTTTATCGACATCGTGCCGCTCGATGCGCTGATTCGTCTTGGCATGATCGATACGCGCACGGGCAAGGTGGTGGCAACCTGGGGCGATACCGATACAGCCACGCTGCAGCGCGCCTGGGCCGAGAAGCTCGATGGCAAGGTGCGCCGGGGCCGCTACCTGGACATCAAGGTGTCGCAGCAGCTTCCGTTTGCCGTGGTGGCCTACGAACCACTCGAAACGATGACCGGCACCTGGCGGCAACTGCTGGTCATCGGCCTGCCGGTGGCGCTGCTGGTCAGCGGCCTGGCCACCTGGCTGATGCTGCGCTGGGGCAGGCGCCTGCGCAGTCCGCAATACACGCTACTCGACGCCATCCGCCGCAAGGAGTTCTTCCCGGTCTACCAGCCCGTGATGGCACTCGGCGACGGCCGCTGCGTCGGCGCCGAAGCGCTGTTGCGCTGGCGCATGCCGGACGGCACCATCGTACTGCCCGACCGCTTTATCCCGATGGCCGAATCGGTGGGCGCCATCCATGCCATCACCACATGCGTGATCGAGGCCGTGCTGGCGGACCTGGGCCCGCATCTGGCGGCCAACCCGGCCATGCACGTGTCGATCAACCTGTCGCCGGACGACTTCCGCGCGCACGACACGCTGCCCGCCATCGGTGCGGCACTGGCCCGCACCGGTGTCCGCGCCCGGCAGGTCTGGATCGAGGTCACCGAGCGCGGCTTTGCCAACGACGCCGCCTGCCGCGAGATGATCGCCGCCTTCCGCAAGGCCGGGCATCCGATCCTGATCGACGACTTCGGCACCGGCTATTCGAGCCTGGCCTACCTGCAGGACCTGGACGTGGACGGCATCAAGATCGACAAGGCCTTTGTCGGCTCGATGACGACCGATGCGCCGTCGAAATCGGTGGGGCCGCATATCATCGAAATGGCCCGTTCGCTGGACATCCGCATGGTGGCCGAGGGTATCGAGACCGACGCGCAACGCGTGGCGCTACGGCAACGCGGCGTGCAGTTCGGCCAGGGCTGGCTGTTCGGCAAAGCCATGCCGCTGGCCGAATTCCTGGCGTTCTGGCACGAACACAGGCAGTCGACCGTCGAAGCCTGACCCGATATCCCGGGGTCTGCCTGGCAGTTTGGACCTATACTCGCCGTTTCCTCCGCGCAAACGAAAGCGAACAGCCATGCCTTGAGTGATCAAACACCTGACGGAACGAAGGTTCCGCGTTGCCGGCATCGGGGACACGGCTGGCATGGCGGAGTTTGACGGGCACGACGGTTCATGAACCTGTCGTCGACGATGGCGAACATCACGACGCAGGGCAGACATCAATAAAAGCAGGAACCGGGTAGTCAGGACGCGGAAGGCCGCCATCCGGCCCCTGGGGCGCGCAGCGCCCGAGGGCAAGCGACTGGTGGTGGGCATGAACCCATGAACAACACACAACGTGCGCGGCGCGCGGCGCTGACTGGCGTGCGCGCTGCCGACGGGGCAACGGGCGGAAACATTGGTGCGGGCACCGGCGCAGGCGTCGGCGGCGGAGCCGTTGGCAAGCCCGTCGAGCCCACGCAGCCCTGGCAAACCCGCCACGACCAGCTGCTGGCCGTGCGCCGCACGGTCCGGCTGTCGATCCCGATCAATATCATCCTTGGCCTGAGCGTGCTGGCCGTGGCCTGGCACGCCGGACGCGGCAGCACGGCGGCGGTATGGTTCGTGATTTCCCTGCTCTGGAACGTACTGCGGATCTGGATGTGCCAGTTGCCGGTAGGCCGCGCTCCCGGTACCACGCGGCCCGCCGATGCCCTGATGGCACGCACGGTGGCGCGCCATCTGCGCATCCACTGCGCGTTGGCACTGCTGTCCGGCCTGACATGGGCCGCCATTCCGGTGCTGTGCGACGGCTACACGTCGCCGCAGACGCTGTTCTACCTGACCGTGGTCTGCGGCATCACGGCCGGCGCGGTGACCCACGGCTTTGCGTACGCGCGCATTCCACTTTGTTTCATCACGCCGCCGCTGCTGTCGGCGGCCGCATGCCTGTTCTGGTACGGCGATTTCGACAAGTACTGGCTGGCCGGCACCACACTGCTCTACCTGGCCGCGCTCATTCGATGCACGCTCGAAAGTGAACGGCAGATCCGGCACTCGATCCGCCTCAAGAACGAGGCCACCGCGATCCAGGATTCGCTGCGCATCGCGCATGACGACGCGGTGAACCGGGCCGACGAAATGTGGACGCTTGCCAGCCTGGACCCGCTGACCGGCCTGCTAAGCCGCAGCGGCTTCTTCGACCGGGCCAGCAAGCGCTTTGCCAACGGCACCAGCGGGCGGCACTGCCTGTTGATGCTGGACCTGGACGGCTTCAAGCTCATCAACGACGCGTTCGGGCACAAGGCCGGCGACGGCGTGCTGCGCGAGGTGGCGCGGCGCCTCGAGACCGTGGCCGGCCCCGGCATGCTGGCCGGGCGCATGGGCGGCGACGAGTTCATGCTGCTCTACGACCCGTTCGACAACGACGAATGCCCGTCGTCGCTGGCCGCGCGACTGATCGAGGCCGTGCGCCAGCCGCTGGAAGGCTACGAGTTCTGCGCCATCGGCATCAGCATCGGCATCTGCCGGGGCCCGGACATCAGCCTGGACGACATGCTGCTGTTTGCCGATGCCGCGCTGTACGCGGCCAAGCGCGCGGGCCGCAACAGCGTCTACACGTTCGACGACGACCTGCACCGGCACCTGCAGATGCAGCGCGATATCGAGCGCGACCTGCCGCGCGCGCTGGCCGATGACACGCTGGAAGTCTGGTTCCAGCCGATCTTTGCCGAAGGCGGCACGCGGGTGCGCAGCCTTGAAGCACTGATCCGCTGGAAGCACGCCCGGCACGGCTGGGTGCCACCGCCGGAGCTGGTGTCGGTGGCCGCCGCATCCGGCTTGTCGGAGACGTTGCTGCGCGCCACGCTGTCCAAAATCTGCCGCCTGTCGAAGGCGATCGAAGCCCAGGGCGGGCAGCGCATTCCCGTTGCCATCAACCTGTCGCCACGCGAGATGGCGCAGGTGGAAATCGATCAGCTGCTGCTGACGACACTGGAGGCCTGCAAGATCGAACCGGGCCTGCTGACCGTTGAAATTACCGAGGAAGTGGCGCTCGACGTGGTGGCCGTGCAGGGCAAGCTCGCCAACATGGCAAAGGCCGGCGTGGCGATTGCGCTCGATGACTTCGGCGTGGGCTATTCGGGCCTGGGTGCGCTGCGCCAGCTTGGCGCGGCCTGCGTGAAGGTGGATCGCAGTTTCATCACCGATATCGCGCGCTCGCCCCGCAACCAGGACCTGATGCGCGCGGTGCTGAACCTGGGGCGTTCGTTCGGCTTCGAAGTGGTGGCCGAGGGCGTGGAGCATGAAGCCGACCGGCAGACGCTGATCGGCATCGGCTGCTATGCCATGCAGGGCTACCTGCTGGCGCGTCCGATGCCCGAAGCGGACCTGCTGGCCTGGCTGCGCGCCCGCGCGGCCACGGCCAGCAGCACAGCCGCCATTGCAGCCGGCACCGCCTGATGTCAGCCGCCGCGTGCGCGGCGGGCCTCGTAGGCTTTCAGGTGCGTCAGCGCCATGCCGAGCGTGGGCGCTTCGGTACTGCCCCGACGCGCGAGCAGGTCGCCGACGATCTGATCCGATTCGATGGCAGCGCCGCGTTCCACATCGCGCAGCATCGACGCCGTGATCGGCGAGCCTTCCGTGAACAGCGTGGTCGTGGCCTGCTTCATCGCCGGTTCGCGCACCGGATAGCCGTTGGCCGCCGCAATGGCGGCGCATTCGTCCAGCAAGGCGGCGATGGTCTCGCGGCCACGCGGCGCGGCAAGGATATCGCCGATCGTGGCACGCATCAGGCAGGTGGACGCCGCCAGCGTGGCCAGGAAGAACCATTTTTCCCACATGTCCTGCAGCATCGCGTCGCTGCGCTGCACGTCGAAGCCCGCGTTGCCGAATACTTCGGCCAGCGCCTGCGCGCGCGGGCTGTTGCCCGACGGGCGCTCTCCAAACGACAGGACGTGGAACGCCGACAGATGCAGGATGGTGCCCTGGTCGTCGAGCGTGCTCGAAATCATGCAGCGGCCGCCCATCACGCGGGCAGCGCCAAAGCGGGCGTCAAGCTGGTCCAGGTGGCGCATGCCGTTGAGCAGGGGCACGATCACGGTATCCGGGCCCACGGCCGGGGCGATCGAATCCATGGCGCTGTCAAGGTCATACGCCTTGCAGCTCAGCAGCACCACGTCGTAGGGCGCGGTGATCTGCCCGGACAGGATGACCGGGGGCGTGGCGACATGCAGATCGCCGTGCGGGCTCTTCACGCGCAGTCCGTGCTCCGCCAGTTGCCCAGCCCGCCGCGCGCGCACCAGAAAGGTTACGTCACGCCCGGCCTGCAACAGCCGTGCTCCGAAATAGCCACCAGTCGCACCGGCACCGACCACCAGAATACGCATCCTCGACTCCCAGGTCTGGCCCGGCACCTTGCCGGGCGATGCGCCATTCTAGTGGGGTTCCGGCAAGGCTGCCGGAGGCACCGCCAATGCGGGCCGATCAGGCCGCGCGCAGCCCAGGGCCTGCCGTGAAGGCCGGCGGGAACACGCCAGGGGACGGCAGCGGGGACAGTGGCGCGGACGCAAAAAGGGGCCGTCAGTGGCGGCCCCCGTCCTCGCGTCGCGTCATGTGAGCAGATTGAATACGAAGCCCAGTGCAATCGCGCCGCCCAGTGCCTCCAGCGTGGCCAGCGCTACCAGTTCGCGGAAAATGCGTGATTCGTCCTGCTTGGTCACCATGGTATTGTCTCCAGTCGGTTTTCCAAACGGCCAGCCGGTACTGTCTCGTGTACCTGCCGGTCTCACTGCAACCTGCGGCTTCAGTAGACTGCAATGCCGGTGTGCGGAACAGTTGGCACAAACCCGCATGGGGTGATCCCCGATGGCATGCCGCGCTGCGGGTTTCCACCTCACGCCAGGAAAACCCCTACAATAGCGCCCCACGCAACGGCACCAGATCCGCTCCCGACCGGCACCGGACCAACGCGCCGCCTGCTTCCTGCTGCACCTGAACCCCTGCATTCCCATGATCTCAAACGCTTGCGGCGTCGACTTCGGCACGTCCAATTCCACCGTCGGCTGGCTGCGTCCCGGCGCTCCCACGCTGCTGGCGCTGGAAGACGACAAGGCCACGCTGCCATCGGTGATCTTCTTCCACGCCGAGGACCCGCTCGTCAGCTATGGCCGCGCCGCGCTGGCCGACTACCTGGCCGGCTATGAGGGCCGCATGATGCGGTCGCTCAAGAGCCTGCTGGGTACGTCGATGATGGACGACAGCACCGAGGTCATGGGCCAGGCCATGCCGTTCCGCAAGTTGCTGTCGCACTTCATCGGCGAGCTCAAGGGCCGCGCCGAGCGCTCCGCCGGCCGCCAGTTCAGCGCCGCGGTGCTGGGCCGCCCCGTGCACTTCATCGACGAGGATGCCGCCGCCGACCAGCTTGCCGAAGACACGCTGGCCGAGATCGCCCGCGACGCGGGCTTCAAGGACATCGCCTTCCAGTACGAGCCGATTGCCGCCGCCTTCGACTACGAGGCCGGGATCGGCAGCGAGGAACTGGTGCTGGTGGCCGATATCGGCGGTGGCACGTCCGACTTCTCGCTGGTGCGCCTGTCGCCCGAGCGCGCAAGGAAGACCGACCGCCGCGAGGACATCCTCGCCAATGGCGGCGTGCATATCGGCGGTACCGATTTCGACCGCGCGCTGAGCCTGGCCAGCGTCATGCCGATGCTGGGCCTGAACAGCCAGCTGCGCAATGGCAAGGCGATGCCGTCGGGCCAGTATTTCGACCTGGCCAGCTGGCACACGATCAACCTGGCCTACACGCGCAAGGCGTGGGCGATCGTGATGGACAACTATCGCGATGCGGCGGAAACGGAAAAACTCGACCGCCTGATCCGGCTGATCAAGGACCGCGCGGGCCACTGGCTGGCGATCCAGGTGGAAGCCGCCAAGATCGCGCTGTCCGAGGCGCCGCTTGCCACGATGGACCTGGCGCGCATCGCCCCCGATACGACGCTGGACGTCACTCGCGACGATTTCGACCAATCGATCTCGAAGCTGGTCGACAAGACGGCCAGCACGGTCAAGGGCATGCTGAAGACGGCCGGCGTGCCGGCCGATGCGGTGGACACCATCCTGTTCACGGGCGGCTCCAGCAGCGTACCGATGCTGCGCGAGCAACTGGCCCGGCTGCTGCCTGGCGCACGGCGCGTGGAAGGCGATCTGTTCGGCGGCATCGGTTCGGGCCTGGCCCTGGACGCGGCGCGCAAGTTCGGCTGATCCGCACGGCCCTGGCGCACGCCGGGGACGCTGGCAGACGGCCTTACTGCTCGGCCTTGCAGAGGCCGATCTGCTGCGCCATCAGCACCAGGTCCGCAAAGGTGCGGGCCTTCATCTTGCGCATGGCCTGGCCGCGGTGGATCTTCACCGTGACCTCGCTGATGCCGATTTCCCCGGCGATCTGCTTGTTCAGCAGGCCCGAGACGGCCATGCCCATGACTTCCGCCTCGCGCGGCGTCAGCGTGGCATAGTTGCCGCGAATCTCCTCCACCTTGCGCAGGCCCCGGCGTCGCAGCCGGTCCTTCTCGATGGCCGCGGACACCGCATCAAGCAGGTCCTGGTCGCGGAACGGCTTCGCCATGAAATCCTCGGCGCCCGCCTTCATGGCAGTCACCGTCATGGCGATGTCGCCATAGCCGGTCATGAAGATGATCGGGATATGCACGCCCATCTGGGCCAGGCGGGTCTGCAGGTCCAGGCCGCTCGGGCCGCGCAGGCGCACATCGAGCACCAGGCAACACGGCACATCGGGCAGGCTGTACTCCAGCAACTCTGCCGCCGAACCGAACAGCACCGCCTGCATCCCCACCGAACGAAACAGATTGCCCAGGCCGGCGCGCAGCATGGCATCGTCGTCGACGATCAGGACCATCGCGTCGTCGTCGGCCGTACCGGCAGGGTCCCCGTTCTGGGATGTCACGGCTCTGTTCTCCAAGGTGCCCAAGAGCAAGTTGCGGATGCCGCCCATGGCACCGGGGTGTCGTCGGGCGGCAATCGGATGAAATTCAGGCGCACGGGGACAACATGCCTGCCTGCGCGCCCAGCATTTCAGCACAGCATACGCCGCTTCGCCACCCATACCATTGTGTGAGTGGACAGCGCGGACGAATCGGGCAGCAAAAACCAGGCTTGTCGCCGGGCTCGCCAATACCTATACCAAGTGAGTATGGCGAAGCCGCACGCGCACACCTACCCTGCGCGTGCATTGTTACCCCCATCACCCCCCCGTCGACCATGCCCAGCCCTGCCCACTGGCGTGATGCCACGTCTGCTGGCCGCCGCTTGCCTGGCGCTCGCGCGTTCGCTGGCAAGCCCGCTCGCGAATGCCACCGCGCACAGCTAATCCGTAGACACGATCGCCTAATACGATAGGCCAATGGCCGCATACGCACGCGCCGTCTAGTCTTGCGTCGGGTTGCATCGTGCCCATCCCCAGGCATGACAGCTTCGATGCAACCGGCGCGGAACGGGCCAGCATGTGCTGCACCGTCCGTGCCCCGCCCCAACCTTCGTCTCAAGGAATTCTCATCATGTCCAACCCGAAGCTCGAAGTACTGACGCCGCAGAACAGCCAACTGATCATCATCGACCATCAGCCGCAAATGGCCTTTGGCGTGCAGTCGATGGACCGCCAGGCGCTGAAGAACAACGTGGTGGGCCTGGCCAAGGCCGCAAAGATCTTCAACGTGCCGACCACCATCACCACCGTGGAAAGCGAATCGTTCTCGGGCTACACGTACCCGGAGATCCTCGATGTGTTCCCCGACGCCAAGACGCTGGAACGCACGTCGATGAACTCGTGGGACGACCAGAAGGTGCGTGACGCCCTGAAGGCCAACGGCCGCAAGAAAGTGGTGGTGGCGGGCCTGTGGACCGAGGTCTGCAACACCACGTTCGCGCTGTGCGCCATGCTGGAAGGCGACTACGAGATCTACATGGTGGCCGATGCCTCGGGCGGCACCAGCAAGGAAGCGCACGACTACGCCATGCAGCGCATGGTGCAGGCCGGCGCCGTGCCCGTGACCTGGCAACAGGTGCTGCTGGAATGGCAGCGCGACTGGGCACACCGCGACACCTATGACGCCGTGATGAAGCTCGTCAAGGAGCACTCGGGCGCCTACGGCATGGGCGTCGACTACGCCTACACGATGGTCCACAAGGCTGCCCAGCGCACCGCCACGCCGCACGAGTCGATCGCGCCGGTGCCGGCCCGCTGACCGTCGGCCCACGGCCATTCAATTTATTTGAATAAAACGTACAGCGCGAGTGCGGCAATCACCGCATTCGCGCGGCTAAAGTTCATCCCGTCGCAGCGCTGCCGGCGAATAACACCGAAACGCGCCAGGCCGATAACTCAAACAAACTGAACCACTTTTGCAGGGAAATCTCATGTCGAACCTCGCCCCCCAGTCCCGCGAACAAGCTGATCAAGCCGGACAACACGACGCATCGCGCCGCAAGCTGCTGGTTGGCAGCACCGTGGGCGCCGCCGCAGCCACCGTGGCATCGATGGCTGCGCTGACGCCGGCCGCCGCCGAAGCCGCGCCGGCCGCGGGCCGCCAGTCGAAGCAGGGTCACTACGTGACGACCAAGGACGGCACCCGCATCTTCTACAAGGACTGGGGTTCGGGCCGTCCGGTGGTGTTCTCGCACGGCTGGCCGCTCGACGCCGACGCCTGGGACGCCCAGATGCTGTTCCTGGTGCAGAAGGGCTTCCGCGTGATCGCCCACGACCGCCGTGGTCATGGCCGCTCGGACCAGCCGGCGCAGGGCAACGACATGAACACCTACGCCGATGACCTGGCCGCCGTGCTCGACGCGCTGGACATCAAGGGCGCCACGCTGGTAGGCCACTCCACCGGTGGCGGCGAAGTGGCCCGCTACATCGGCCGCCATGGCACCAAGCGCGTCGCCAAGGCCGTGCTGATCGGCGCCGTGCCGCCGACCATGGCAAAGAGCGCCGCCTATCCGAACGGCCTGCCGCTGGAAGTGTTCGACAATATTCGCAAGGGTGTCGCCGAAAACCGCTCGCAGTTCTACAAGGACCTCGCTACGCCGTTCTTCGGCTTCAACCGTCCGAATGCCAAGGTTTCGCAGGGCACGATCGACGCCTTCTGGGCGCAGGGCATGGCCGGCGGCATCCTGGGCCAGTACCTGTGCATCAAGGAGTTCTCGGAAGTGGACTACACCGAGGACCTGAAGAAGATCGACGTGCCCACGCTGATCCTGCACGGCGACGACGACCAGATCGTGCCGATCGACAACTCGGCGAAGCTGTCCGCCAAGCTCGTGAAGAACGCCACGCTGAAGGTCTACCCGGGTGCATCGCACGGCATGTGCGTGATCAACGCCAATCAGGTCAATGCCGACCTGCTGGCCTTCCTGAACGCCTGAGCCGCCTGAGCCCATGTCAGTTTCCCGCCGGCAATTCATCGCCTCGGCTGCCGCGCTTGGCGCGGCAGCCTCTTCGGAGCTTTTCGCCATGTCACCGAACCCGACCCCCGATCTCATCCTCGTCAACGGCAAGTTCACCACCCTTGACAAGTCCAACCCCCAGGCCGACGCCGTAGCGATCCAGGACGGCCGCTTTATCAGCGTGGGCACGCGCGACGAGATCATGAAGCTCGCGGCTGCCGGGACAAAGGTGATCGACCTGAATGGCCGGCGGGCCATTCCCGGGCTGATCGACAGCCACATGCACATCATTCGTGGCGGCCTGAACTACAACATGGAACTGCGCTGGGACGGCGTGCGCTCGCTGGCCGACGCCATGCGCATGCTCAAGGACCAGGTGGCCCGCACGCCCGCCCCGCAATGGGTGCGCGTGGTGGGCGGCTTTACCGAGCACCAGTTCGTGGAAAAGCGCCTGCCGACCATCGAGGAACTGAACGCCGCGGCGCCGGATACGCCCGTGTTCATCCTGCACCTGTACGACCGCGCCATCCTGAACGGCGCCGCGCTGCGCGCCGTGGGCTACAACAAGGACACCCCGAACCCGCCGGGCGGCGAGATCATCCGCGACAAGAGCGGCAACCCCACCGGCCTGCTGCTGGCCAAGCCCAACGCGACCATCCTGTACGCCACGCTGGCCAAGGGTCCGAAGCTGCCGCCCGAATACCAGAAGAATTCCACGCGCCATTTCATGCGCGAGGTGAACCGCCTGGGCGTGACCGGCGTCATCGATGCTGGCGGTGGCTACCAGAACTACCCCGAGGACTACAACATCATCGAGGAGCTGCACAAGGACGGCCAGCTCACGGTGCGCCTGGCCTACAACCTGTTCACGCAGAAGCCCAAGGAAGAACTGAGCGACTTCAAGACCTGGACGTCGACCGTGAAGCCGGGCCAGGGCGATGACCTGTACCGCCACAACGGTGCCGGGGAAATGCTGGTCTACACCGCCGCCGACTTCGAGGACTTCCGCGTCGAACGCCCCGACATGCCGCCGTCGATGGAAGCCGACCTGGAGCCCGTGATCCGCCTGCTGGCCGAAAAGCGCTGGCCGTGGCGTCTGCACGCCACCTACAACGAGACCATCACCCGCGCACTGGACGTCTACGAGAAGGTTGCCAAGGACGTGCCGTTCAACGGCCTGAACTGGTTCTTCGACCACGCCGAGACGATTTCCGACCGCAACATCGACCGCATCGCGGCACTGGGCGGCGGCATTGCCGTGCAGCACCGCATGGCCTACCAGGGCGAGTACTTCGTCGAGCGCTACGGCGCCCGCGCCGCCGAAGCCACGCCGCCGATCAAGAAGATGCTGGAAAAGGGCGTCAAGGTCGGTGCCGGCACCGACGCCACGCGCGTGGCCTCGTACAACCCGTGGGTGTCGCTGTACTGGCTGACCACCGGCAAGACCGTGGGCGGCATGTCGATGTATCCGCAGGCCAACCTGCTGGACCGCGAGACCGCGTTGCGCCTGTGGACCGAGGCCAACACCTGGTTCTCGTCCGAAGAAGGCAAGAAGGGCCAGATCAAGGCCGGCCAGCTGGCCGACCTGGCGGTGCTGTCGGCCGACTACTTCGCCGTGCCGGGCGACGACATCCAGGACATCACGTCCGTGATGACGGTGCTGGGCGGCAAGGTGGTCTATGGCGACAACGAGTTCGGCCGCCATTCGCCCGACATTCCGCCGGCCATGCCTGACTGGTCGCCGGCCCGCCATGGCAGCCAGTACCAGCCGCGCCCGACGGCCCAGGCGAAGCAGCTGGCGCTGAGCACCGCCTGCGCCTGCGCCAGTTCGTGCGGTGTGCACGGTCACTCGCATGCCAAGGCGTGGACGTCCAGCGTACCCACGTCGGATGAAAGCAGCTTCTGGGGCGCGCTGGGCTGCTCCTGCTGGGCGTTCTGACGCCGGCTGCATCCCGCCATCCGCATCGCATTGAACCGGAGACCCGTCATGCCCTTCACTTCTTCCCCGCTGGCGGCGGCCGGCGACACCACGCACCGGCTGCCACGCTGGATGCACTGGATCGCCCTGCTGCTGCTTTGCGCGGCGTACCTGCAAGGCGGGCTCGTCAAGCTGTCGAACTTCTCCGGCGCGGTGGCCGAGATGCAGCACTTTGGCCTGAGCCCCGCCGCGCCGATGGCCGCGGCCACGATCGCGCTGGAACTGGCCGCGCCGGCCATGATCCTGCTCGGCGTGTACCGCTGGCTCGGCGCGCTGGCGCTGGCCGGCTTCACGCTGGCCGCCACGTTCATGGCAAACCGCTTCTGGAGCGCGCCGCCCGAGGCCCAGTTCATGCTGATGAATGCGTTTTTCGAGCACCTGGGCCTGGTGGGCGGCTTCCTGCTGGTGACCTGGCACGACCTGCGCACCGGAAGCCGGGCATGACGCAGGCTGCCGCAACCTCCGCAGGCAAGTCGCCGGGCTCCTTCGCACCGCTTGCCCAGTCGACGTTCGCCGTCCTCTGGGCAGCCACGATCCTCGGCAACATCGGCAGCTTCATGCGCGATGTCGCCAGTGCCTGGCTGGCAACCGACCTGTCGTCGTCGCCTGCCGCAGTCGCCACCATCCAGGCAGCGGCCACGCTGCCGGTGTTCCTGCTGGCGATTCCGGCGGGTGTGCTGTCCGACATCCTGGACCGGCGCCGCTTCCTGATCGTGATCCAGATCGCGCTGGCGGCGGTCAGCGGCGCGCTGGCCTTCCTGTCCTGGCAGAACGGCCTGACGATCGAAATCCTGATTGCGCTGGCATTTGCCGGCGGTATCGGCGCGGCGATGATGGGGCCGACCTGGCAGTCCATCGTGCCCGAACTGGTGCCCGCCAACACGCTGCGCCAGGCCGTGGCGCTGAACGGCCTGGGCATCAACATCGCCCGCGCCATCGGCCCTGCCATGGGCGGCCTGCTGCTGGCCGCGTTTGGCGCGGCCGCCACCTACTGTGCCGACCTGATCAGCTATGTGTTCGTGGTTGGCGCGCTGATCTGGTGGAAGCGCCCCGTGCAACCAGCCGATCCGCTGCGCGAGCACTTCTTCAGCGCCTTCCGCGCCGGGCTGCGTTTCACGCGTGCCCATAGCAAGCTGCATATCGTGCTGCTGCGCGCCGCCGTGCATTTCGCATTCGGCAGCAGCGTCTGGGCCTTGCTGCCGCTGGTCGCCAGGCAGTTGCTGCATGGCGGCGCGGGGCTCTACGGCGTACTGCTGGGCGCGGTCGGCGCCGGCGCCATCCTGGGCGCGCTGTCGATGCCCGCGCTCCAGAAACGCCTGGATGGCGACGGCGTGATCCTGGTGTCCGCCATCGCAACCGCCGTGGTCATGGCCGCGCTGTCGTTTGCACCGCCGGTCTGGCTGGCGCTGCCGCTGCTGCTGGTACTGGGCGCGGCATGGATCCTGGCGCTGACCACGCTGGGCGGCGCCGCCCAGGCCATCCTGCCGAACTGGGTGCGCGGCCGGGCGCTGGCCGTCTATCAGATGGTGTTCAACGGTGCGCTGGCCGGCGGCAGCCTGCTCTGGGGCTTCGTGGCCCAGGGGCTGGGGACGCCCCACGCGCTGCTGATTGCCGCGGCCGGGCTGGTCGTGGCGGCACTGCTGCTGAACCGCGTGCGCCTGCCGCGTGGCGAGGAAGACCTGGGGCCATCGCGCCACTGGCCGGAGCCGGAGATGGCTGACGACATCGCCCACGATCGCGGCCCCGTAATGATCCTGATCGAATACTGCATTCCGGCGGCCAACCGCGACGCATTCCTGCGCGCCGTGCATGGCCTCTCGGAAGAACGCCTGCGCGACGGCGCCTTCAACTGGGGCGTCATGGAAGACCCGGCCAACCCCGAGCTGCTGACCGAATGGTTCCTGGTCGAATCATGGGCCGAACACCTGCGCCAGCATCGGCGGGTACCAAATGCCGATGCCGACCTGCAGCGCGACGTGGCCGGCTTCCATGTGGCAAGCGAACCGCCGCGCGTGCGGCACCTGCTGGGCGTGGGACTGCCCGGCACCCCGCGCTGACCCCCTCACCTGATATCTGTTGTTGTATTGCGAGACCATCATGAAAATCTACCTTGTTTCCCTTGGCGCCGGCGTGCTGGTTGGCATCATCTATGCCCTCATGCAAGTGCGCTCGCCCGCGCCGCCCGCCGTGGCACTGCTCGGCCTGCTGGGCATGCTGATCGGCGAACAGGTGGTACCACCGATCAAGCGCATGATTGCGGGCGAGCCCGTGACCGTTGCCTGGTTCCATTCCGAATGCGTGCCGAAGATCACCGGCACGCCCGGACCCGCCACGCTGACGGCCAAGAATGATGAAAAGACCGATGCGGCGCACTGAAGGGCTGGCCTTGCTGGCGGCTCTGGCCGCCCCCGCATCGGCGCTGGCTGACAGTTCCGTGACGATCTACGGCCGGCTGAACACCGCCATCGAATATTCGCGCGCCAGCACGGCCACCGATGGCACGTCGCTGGGCAGCGTGGTTCGCCAGACCAACTACCGGTCGGTCTGGGGGCTGCGCGGCGAGGAAGGCCTCGGCGGCTCGCTGAAGGCGATCTGGCAGATCGAAAGCAACCTGTCGATCGACAACGGCCAGGGCGGCATCGCCACACGCAATTCGCGCATCGGCCTGCAGGGCGACTATGGCCTGCTGTTCATGGGGCACTGGCATACGCCGTACACCGAGTCGACCATGGCGTACGACCCGTACTATCCGACCACGGCCGGCTACATGGCGCTGATCGGAAACGGCTCGACGTCCAGCTCCGACAACGTGCAGGACACCAGTTCGTTCGACCGCCGCCAGAAGAACATCGTGCAGTACCGCACGCCGCAGCTGGCCGGGGTCAGCGTCTGGCTGGGCTGGGGCCTGCCCGAGGAGAAGAACACGGTGCCGCGCAACCCGGCGCTGTACTCGGCCGCCGTGGTCTACGACCAGGGGCCGCTGAACGCCACGCTGGCATACGAGATCCACCAGCACTACCAGGCGGCCGGGCGCAATGACGATGCACTGAAAGTGGGCGTGGCCTACCAGCTGTTCAAGGGCACCCGCATCTCGGCGCTCTACGAACACCTGCACTACCGCACCGACACGGGCGACCTGCAGCGCAATGGCTACTATGCGTCGCTGGTGCAGCAGCTGGGGCCGGGCAGTGTGCGCGTGGGCTTTGCGCTGGCCGCCAATGGCACGGGGTCGTCCTCCGACACGATCGGTTTCTTCCGCAGCGGATCGGAGACCGGCGCCACCCAGTTTACGGTTGGCTATGACTATCCGCTGTCGAAACGCACGGCGCTCTTTGTTTTCTACAGCCGCATCAACAACAAGAAAAACGCGATCTACGACTTCGCCATCAACGAGCTGGGCGTCAGCGCCGGCGCCGATCCGCAGACGTTCGCCCTGGGCATGCGGCACAACTTCTGAGGCCCGATGTCACGCACCGTGCGTGACTAATACCTTGGTATGGGTTCGCTCCGATTCGTGGCGGAGCGGGCCCGAAGCGAATATCCTTGTCGGTTTCCGCGCGGATCATGGTTGCAGCGTCGGCGTCCGCAGTCGGCGGCACACCGGCAATACCACCGTATGATGTCGAGCCAGGCCCGGCGGGATTATGCTGTGAGCAAGCGGTGACCCCTGTCACCGTTCCAGACTTCTCAAGGATTCCGTGTGACTGCCACCCCCGTGATTGCCATTGTCGACGACGACGCTTCCGTCCGGCATGCCATGGGCAGACTGGTGCGCTCGCTGGACATGACCGCGGAACTCTATGGCGGCGGCCCCGAACTGCTGGCGTCCACATCGATCGCCAGCATCGACTGCGTGATCACCGACGTGCAGATGCCCGGGATGAATGGCTTTGCCCTGTGCGAGGCATTGCGCGCCCGGGGGCACCGTATGCCGGTCATCTTCATGACGGCCTTTGCTCAGGAAGGCTACGAGCAGCGCGCCCGCGACGCCGGTGCGGCCTGCTTTCTGAACAAGCCCTTCCAGGATACGGATATCATCGACTGCATCGAGAGCGCCCTGCAGATCCGCCCCGGAAACTAGGCCCCAAGGCCACCCCCTTTCCGGCGCCGCATGATGATGACTGACGAATCCAGCCTGCCGAACCGGCTACAGAACACCCCGCAAGACACCCTCTCCCTGTCGGAGTACCGTTTCGCGCCCTGCGTGCAGGACGGCATCGTGGCGCTCTCGCGCGGCGTGCATGCCCGCACCGGCAACGCACTGATGCTGGCGCACGCGGTGTCCGCGCGCGTGGAGCCCGATGCCGCGCGGCGCATCGAGGCCGAATACGCGTTGCGCGGCCTGCTGCGCGCGGAATGGGCACTGTTGCCGCGCGCCCTGACCCGCTTCCGCCAGGGCGTGGCCGCCGTCTACGACGATCACGCCGGCACGCCGGTATTCGCGCTGCTGGGCCAGCGCCTGCCGGTGGAGCGCGTACTGTCGATCGCACTTGGCGCCAGCGCCGCACTGAAGGCCGTACATGAATGCGGCCTCGTGCATCGCGCCATCACGCCGTCCAGCCTGTTTGTCGATGAAGCGGGACGCTGCCGCATCGGCCGGTTCGGCTTTGCCATCCACGTATCGCAACCCGACGCCGACCGGCCCGCCGTGACCACGCTGGCCGGCGAGGCCCCTGCGTACATGTCGCCCGAACATACGGGGCGCACCCGGCATCCGGTCGATGCACGCAGCGACCTGTACGCGCTGGGGGTCATCGTCTACCAGCTGCTGACCGGTCAATTGCCGTTTGGCGTCCGCAATCCGGACGACCTTGGCGAGTGGATTCACAGCCACGTTGCCGGCACGGCCCTGCCGCCCGATGCCATCGCCCCCGACGTGCCGCCCATGTTCTCGCGGATCGTGCTCAAGCTGCTCGAAAAGAGCCCGTCGCGCCGCTACCAGACAGCCGCCGGCCTGCACGCCGACCTGGCCCGCTGTGCCGACGCCTGGCGCGCGCATGGCCAGATCGCGCCGTTCGAAGCCGGCGAGCGCGATATGTCCGCCGACCTGACGCTGCCGGACAGGCTTTACGGCCGCGATGCGGAACTTGCCAGCCTGACCGAAGCCTTCGCCAGCGTGCAGGCCACCGGCACGCCGGCCGTGGTGGTATTGAGCGGCCCGTCGGGGGTTGGCAAGAGCACGCTGACGCAGGCGTTTACCCAGGCCATCCAGGCGCAGCACGGGTGCTGCGCTGTGGGCAAGGCGGACCAGTTCCGCCAGAACGTGCCCTACGCGGTATTGGCCGACGCCTTCCGCACGCTGGTTCACCAGATCCTCGGGCTGCCCGAAGAAGCGGTACGGCACTGGCAGATGCGGCTGGCGCAGGTGCTTGGCAGCTACGGCCAAATCGCCGCAAGCATTGCCCCGGCGCTGCGATTGCTGGTGGACGATTTTCCGCCGCCGCCCGCCGCGCAGGGCGCCGATGCCGACGTGCACGTCGGCATCGCGATGCGCCAGCTGGTGCAGGCGTTGGCGCAGCCCGGCCTGCCCTTCACGCTGCTGATCGACGATATTCACTGGCTTGACCAGCCTTCGCTGCGGCTGCTGTCGCGACTGGCCGATGCATCGGCACCGCTGCCGTTGCTGCTGGTCTGCAGTGCCCGCACGGCCGACGCACCAGCGCTGGCCGCGCTGCGCCAGCACGCGGCGGTACAGGACATCCCCGTGGGCAACCTGTCGATGGCATCGGTCGCCACGCTGCTCGCGGATGCCCTGCGCATGCCCGAGGCGGCGGTGCAGACCCTGGCGCAGCGCGTGCACGTCAAGACGCTCGGCAACCCGTTCTTCGTCAGGCAGTTCCTGAGAACGCTGGCCGACGAACGCCTGATCACCTGCTCGCCCCAGGGCGACAGCTGGCAGTTCGACCTGCCTGCCATCGAGCAGCGCAGCTACACCGACAACGTGGCCGAACTGAGCCTGCAGCGGCTGCACCGGTTGCCAGCGGAAACGCGGGACTGCCTGGGCGGCATGGCCTGCCTGGGCAGCCGTTCGCCGGTCACGCTGCTGTGCGACGTCTTTGACCTGTCCGAACGCGCGCTGCATGCGCGGCTGGCACCGGCACGCGCGGCCGGTCTGCTCATGCTGGCCCAGCAGGAGTACGTGTTCACGCACGATCGCATCCAGAAGGCCGCCCATGACGGGATCGACCCCAAGGCCCGCGCCCGGCTGTACCTGCATGCCGGACGCCTTCTGGCGCAGTCGATCCGGCACGATGCCCGCGACGACCTGCTGTTCCGCGCCGCAGACCTGCTGATGCATGGCGAAGCACCGGAGACATCGGCCGACGATGTCCGCATGATCGCCACGCTGTTCCTGGATGCCGCGCGGCGCGCACGCAGCACCGCCGCCTATACGGCGGCGCTGCTCTACGTCGACAGTGGCCTGCGCCGTGCTCGCGGGCCTGGCATGCCGTCACCCGCCGCTGACGGGCTCACGTTCGCGTTGCTCGAGGAACGGGCCCATTGCTGGTTCCTGCAGGGCCGGCTTGACGACGCGCTGGCACAAGCCGTCGATCTGCTGGAACGGCCTGCGGGCCCGCTGCGGCAGGCGGGCGTGTACCGGCTGAAGATCGAAATGCATCTGCGGCGATCAGAGAACGCGCTGGCGGTACAGCAGGCGCTGGAAGGGCTGCGTGGCTTCGGCATCGACCTGCCGCCGCATCCGTCCGATGCCCTGTGCGATGCGCTGTACGCCGGGATCCAGCCACAGCTCGATGCCGCGCACCTCGACGGTTTGCCGGCGCTGCCTGAGGTTGCCGATGCCCGCATCGACGCCGCGATGGGCTTGCTGTCGGCGCTGCAGATCCCCGCCAGCTTCACGGACCAGAACCTGGCGTTCGCCACCCTGTGCCAGATGATGCGGCTGACGCTGGCACACGGCATGAGCGCACCGGCCACCGCATCGCTGGCATGGCTCGGCGTGCAGGTGTGCCACCGCTATGGTGCGTACCAGGACGGTTTTCGCTATGGCGAACTGGCGCGCCGGCTGACTACCCGCAATGGCTACGCCGCGTACGAGGCGCGTACGCTGTTGCCGCTGGACCAGCTCAGCGTGTGGACCCAGCCCCTGTCCTATTCGGTCGAGTGCGCACGCGCCGGCTTTGCTGCCGGCGTGGCGCACGGCGATATCACCACGGCCTGCTACGAGTGCTGCCACCTGGTGGCGGTGATGCTTGTACGGGGCGACCCGCTCGACGATGTCGAGGCCGAGATCTCGCGCGGGCTGCAATTCGTACGCGACGCCCGGTTCGGCGACGTGGAGACCATCCTGCTGCTGCAGCAACGCCTTGTCGACGGGCTGCGCACGCTGACATGGCAGGACGCCGGCATGGCGGCAGATCAGGCGCCGGCGGCGGAAAGCCTCAGCACGTTCGAGTTCTGGCATGCGGTGTACAGCGCGACCGTCCAGTTGCTGGCCGGTCGCGTGGATGCCGCGGCACAATGCCTGGACCGGGCCGCCGCCTTTGCATGGTCGGCCCCGGCCCATGTCCATCAGCTCGACTTCCACCTGATGCGCGCGCTGACGCTTGCCGCACGGCTCGAAGCATCCCCGGATGCACCCGATGCGGCGGCCTGGCAGACGCTGCGCGCCGATGCCCGCAGGCTGCGCGACTGGGCGCAGGCCAATCCGCTGACCTTTGCCGACAAGGCACTGCTGGTGGAAGCGGAACTGGCACGCCTGGAGGGCGACGCGCTGACGGCCATGTCGCGCTACGAACAGGCCATCGCCCACGCGGCCGCTCATGGGTTCGTGCAGATCACCGCCATGGCCCACGAGCGCGCGGCACGGTTATGTGCGGCGCAGGGGCTGGCCTCGGCCGCAGACGGCCATCGGCGCCATGCGCGCGACGCGTACCTGCGCTGGGGCGCCATCGGCAAGGCACGGCAACTGGAGGCCGATCACCCGGAGATCGTGGATGCCACGCCGCTCCGCACCTGGCATCTGGGCGCCAGCGCGCAAACACTCGATGCGGAGAGCGTCATCAAGGCGTCCCGGGCGCTGAGCGAGGAAATCCGCCTCGACCGCCTGATCGACAAGCTGATGACGATCGTGCTCGAGTACGCCGGAGCCCAGCGCGGCCTGCTGATCCGCATGCGGCCCGAAGGACCGGTGGTCGAGGCCAGCGCCGACACCACCGCCGATGGCATCCGCGTGCGCATCACCCAGGACCCTGTCACCGCCAGCGCCTTGCCGGTGGCGATGCTCCACACGGCCGTGCGCACGGGACAGGCGGCCATGACGGGTACGTCGATGGGCGCCAACCCGTTTGCGATCGATCCGTACTTTGGACTGACCGGCAGCCAGCCCGACATGGCCGACATCTCCGCCCTGTGCATTCCGATGCTGCGCCACAACGAGGCAATCGGTGCGCTGTACCTGGAAAACCGCCTGGTGCGCGACGCCTTTACGCTGGACCGCACGCGCGTGCTGGAGCTGATCGCCTCGCAGGCGGCCATCTCGCTGCGCACGGCGCGGCTTTACGACGACCTGCTGGCCGAGAACGAACGCCGCCAGCAGGTGGAGCGCGAACTCCGGGCCAGCGAGGCGTCGCTGTCCATGGGCGAGAGCGTGAGCCACACGGGTAGCTGGCGCTGGGACCTGAAGCGCGACCGCTTCACGGGCTCGGACGAGCTGCGCCGCATCTACGAACTCCAGCCGGACCAGCAGGACCTGCCGTTCGAGGTGTTCCTGTCGCGCATGCATCCCGAGGACCGCGACATGGTGCGGCACGTCACGGAAACGCATGTCGCGCGGCAGGCCACCGTCCGCGTGGAACACCGCATCGTGCGGGCCGACGGTTCGATCCGCTACCTGGCCGCCGTCGGCAAGCCCTTGCCCGGCGACAATGGCGAACTCGACTACGTGGGTACCGTGACCGACATTACCGCCCGGCGGCAGGCCGAAGACGCATTGCGCAGCGCCCAGGCCGACCTGGCCCGGGTGGCGCGCGCCACCACGGTAGGCCAGCTGACCGCCTCGATCGCACACGAGGTGAACCAGCCGCTGATGTCGATTGTGTCGAATGCAGGCGCCAGCCTGCGCTGGCTGGCACGGGCCACGCCCGACATCGCCAATGCGCGCGAAGGCCTTGAGGCCATCCGCAGCGAGGGGCAGCGCGCCGGCGACATGATCCGCAGCCTGCAGGCGCTGACGCGCAACGCCGCGCCGGTGCTGGCACAGGTGGATATCCACCAGGCCGTCCGCCATATCCTGGCGATCTCGCGCAACGAGATCGAACGGCGCCAGATCGCGCTGAAGCTGTCGCTGAATGCCGAGCCCGCGCATGCCTTTGGCGACGATATCCAGTTGCAGCAGGTGATCCTGAACCTGGTGCTGAACGCCATCGACGCCATGAGCGACGTCCACGACCGGCCGCGCGTGCTGCACCTGGCCACGCGCCTGGTAGACGACCATCTGCTGGAATTGAGCGTGGCCGACACCGGCACCGGCATCGGCCAGGACCTCACCGAACAGGTGTTCGAACCGTTCTACACCACCAAGGTCAACGGTATGGGCATGGGGCTGGCCATCTGCAAGTCGATTGTCGAAGCGCACCGGGGGCAGTTGCGGGCCGAGGCGCTGGCGCCGCATGGCAGCCGCTTCGCCTTTGCCATTCCGCGACAGCCGTAGCGGCCACCGGCGGGCTCGCAGGTAGCGCGACGGTGGCATGCTTGCATCGTGCGAATCCGGAAGTGCACCCATCGGGACACAAGGCTGGCGGATCGGCCCTGTGTAGGCTAGGTTGAATCTTTCCCTGCCTGGCTGATCCGACAGGGATACCCTTCCGGACAAGGAGCACAGCATGGCTACGGAAACCGCTGCCGATCTGATCACCTCGGTGCTGCACGGTGCCGGCGTTCGCCGCATCTTCGGCGTCGTGGGCGACAGCCTCAACGGACTGACCGAATCGCTGCGCCAGCGCGGCGACATCGAGTGGATTCACACCCGGCACGAGGAAACCGCTGCGTTTGCGGCCGGCGCGGAAGCACACCTGACCGGCAATCTCGCGGTATGCGCCGGCAGTTGCGGGCCGGGCAACCTGCACCTGATCAATGGACTGTTCGACTGCCACCGCTCGCGCGTGCCGGTGCTCGCCATTGCCGCGCACATTCCAAGCGCCGAGATCGGCCGCAATTATTTCCAGGAAACCCACCCCGAGCAGCTGTTCCGTGAATGCAGCCACTACTGCGAGCTGGTATCCAGCGTGGAGCAACTGCCGGGCGTACTGGAGACTGCCATCCGCGCGGCCGTGGGCCGCCGTGGCGTGGCGGTCATCGTCATTCCGGGCGACGTGGCGTTGCGGGCTGCGGCCACCGCGGGGATTTCCGCGCCGGCATCGATGACGCTGCCGCCACCGGTGGTGGTGCCTGACACCGCATCGCTGGACGCGCTGGCCGACCTGCTGCGCGGCAGCCAGCGCACCACGCTGCTGTGCGGGCGTGGATGCGCCGGCGCGCATGACCAGGTGGTGCGGCTGGCCGAGACGCTCAAGGCGCCCGTGGTGCACGCACTGGGCGGCAAGGAATACATCGAATACGACAATCCGTACGACGTGGGCATGACCGGGCTGATCGGCTTCAGCTCGGGCTATCACGCCATGCAGAACTGCGACACGCTGGTCATGCTGGGTACCGACTTTCCGTATCGCCAGTTCTATCCGGAAGGCGCGCGCGTGGTACAGATCGATATACGCCCCGAGAACCTGGGCCGCCGCACGCGGCTGGACCTTGGGCTGGTGGGCGACGTGGCGGCCACGCTCGACGCGCTGCAGTCCCGCCTGACCCCGCAGGCCGACACCGCCCACCTGGACGCGAGCGTGCGCCACTACCGCGATGCCCGCAGGCAACTGGACGACCTGGCTACCGGCGACAGCGGCCGACGCCCGATCCATCCGCAATACCTGGCCCGGTTGATCAGCGAGCAGGCCACCGAGGACGCCATCTTCACGTTCGACGTGGGCACGCCCACCATCTGGGCTGCGCGCTACCTGCGCATGAACGGCCGGCGCAGGCTGATCGGCTCTCTGGCGCACGGATCGATGGCCAACGCGCTGCCGCAGGCCATTGGCGCGCAGGCGGCGTTTCCGGACAGGCAGGTGGTGAGCCTGTCCGGCGACGGTGGCTTTGCCATGCTGATGGGCGACTTCCTGACGCTGGTGCAGCAAGGGCTGCCGGTCAAGGTGGTGATCTTCAATAACAGCGTGCTGGGCTTCGTGGCGCTGGAGATGAAGGCGTCGGGCTTTCTCGAAACCGGCACATCGCTGCAAAACCCCGATTTCGCCGCCATGGCACGCGCGGTGGGCGTGCATGCCCAGCGCGTGGAAGATCCGCGCCTGCTGCCCGAAGCCGTGGCGTCGATGCTGGCGCACGACGGCCCCGCCCTGCTCGACGTGGTGACGAACACGCAGGAGCTGGCAATGCCGCCTGCACTGAAGGCCGAACAGATCAAGGGCTTCAGCCTGTGGGCGCTGAAGGCGGTCATGAACGGCCGCGCCGACGAACTGGTGGAGCTGGCAAGGACGAATCTGCTGCGCTAGGCGCTGGAGAAGCCGGGCGTCGGGGCGCCTCGCCACGCCCGGGCGCCCGGACCACGCGCCTCAGGTCCCTCCCATCTCAGACCTTCGTTTAGCGCGGCAACGACCACGCGGCAATCGAAGCCAACGGCGTGCCCGGCTTCGACTGGGGCCGTCAGCCGATCATGCGCTTCCCGGCTGGCCGCATGGGGTACTGGTCAGTCGGACTCGGGGTCCGGGCCATCGTCACCATTGCCATCGAACGCCGCACCACGGGTCACCATGCCCAGCGCCTGGGCCATGAGGATCAGCTCGGCAAAGGTGCGCGCCTGCATCTTGCGCATGGCCTGGCCGCGATAGATCTTGACGGTGGCCTGGCTGATGCCGAGTTCGTCGGCCACTTCCTTGTTCATCAGGCCGTGGACCAGCAGCTTCATGACTTCGCGCTCGCGGCCGGTCAGCGCGTCGAGACGCTCGCGCAGCAGCTGTGTCTGCGAGCTGGCCTGGCGGCGGTCGCGGTCGCGCTGCAATGCCTCGTTGACGGCATCGAGCAGATCCTGTTCGCGGAACGGCTTGGCGATGAAATTGACGGCGCCGGCCTTCATGGCCGCCACGGTCATGGGTACGTCGCCATAGCCCGAGATGAACACGATCGACGCGCTCTTGCCAGCGCGGATGAGATGGGTCTGCAGGTCCAGCCCGCTGGCGCCGCGCAGACGCACATCGAGCACGATACAGATGGGCTGGTCCGGGAATGCGTGGGCCAGCAGTTCCTCGCCGGAACTAAAGGATTCGCTCGCGAGCCCGACCGAGCGGAACAGCCCCGACAGGGCGCGCCGCACATCCTGGTCGTCGTCGACAACCAGTACGACACCGTCGTCGGTCGATTCCCGCAACAAGGCGGCACTGCTGTTTATCGTGGTTCTCATGTGCATGCATGGACGTTCTGGCCGGGGCTTGCGGGGGCGGCCCCAGGGCGCTGCGCCTGGCGCAGTTGGACGAACCGTGCCCCAGGCCAGATGCCTGAAGATGCACAAAGATACGATGGAATTGCCGGGAAACGGCGCGAAATCGACGTCAGCCCGCCCAATGCGAAGCGGAATTATCGACGCTTTCGATGAAATTGCAAACGAATGTGTGGCGCTGACGCCGCGGCTGGGCCCTGTGCCGGCCGGGACCGCCGCTACACGGCCTCCAGCGCCCGGCTCAGCGTGTAGGCGGTGCGCACGGCCACGTCGAAGGACCGGTCGCAGGCCAGTTCGCGCCCGGCGATGGTGATGTGCCACCAGTCTCGGTTACGTTCGCAGCACAGCCGGTGTTCTTCCATCTGGTCGGAAAACCAGCGCCACAGCCGGGCGTCCTGGCTCAGCGCGGACGCTGCCGCGCGCAGCCGGACCAGTTCGAGCCCATTTGCTTGATCCATGAAGTTTCTCCCCGGAGCCAACGCCCGCGTGCCCCGTGAGCACATGGTAGGCATGCACGGCCCGCGTGTGCATTGCCCGTTGGTCCGACCACCGTAGCGCATGGGCATGCCGGGGTCATACCAAAGACGTACCGGCTGCCGCAAGGCAGCGCGGCGGCGGCGGCGGCGGCGGCCAGCAGATTTGTATCCGCATATCCGGCCGCCCGGGGCTGAATACACTGCGATACAAAACCGGGGCAGACCGACACATGGGGCATGCGCCGTCTGCCTAGACTCGTGTCAACCCTTCGGCGCCGGCCAGTCCGTTCAACGGCTTGCCGTGCCGAAGCGCAACGCTCGGGGAACAAGGCATGAAGACAGGACATTCGAAAGGGGGCTGCGGCCTTGCCCTTGTATGGGACGGAAGCGCGTCCGCCGTGCCATTCGGAAACGGATCGTTCCCGGTCGATATCGGTGTGATCGCGCTGGCGCTACACCCCATCGTATCGGTGCTGGCATCGGCCGTGCCCCAACGGCATCCGGTTCCCGGCGGCGCCTGCGCCCGATAGAAGCGAAACCCCTCAAGTCACCTTCGAAGTAAAACGCTAGCGTCTGACGCAAAGGAGAAAACATGAGCAAGACCATCGATTTGCCGCGCCGCAACTTTCTTGGCACCGCCGGCCTGGCGCTGGCCGCCGCCCAGCTTGGCGTAATCGGCTCCGCGCACGCGCAGTCGGGCGTGTCGAAGGCCGCGCCGCTGGCGCCGGTCACGCCGGGCACGCATACGTCGTTCGCCACGATCCGGCAGGTCAACGCCGGGGTGCTCAACGTCGGCTACGCCGAACTGGGCCCGGCCGATGGCCCGGTGGCCCTGCTGCTGCACGGCTGGCCGTACGACATCCACGCCTTTGTCGATGTGGCACCGCTGCTCGCGCAGCGCGGCTATCGCGTGATCATCCCGCACCTGCGCGGCTACGGCACCACGACGTTCCTGTCGCCGGAGACCAAGCGCAACGGCCAGCCGTCCGCCCTCGCGGCCGACATGATCGCCCTGATGGACGCGCTCAAGATCCGCAACGCGGTGGTGGCCGGTTTCGATTGGGGCGCGCGCACCGCTGACATCATGGCCGCGCTGTGGCCCGACCGCTGCCGTGGCCTGGTCTCGGTCAGCGGCTACCTGATCGGCAGCCAGGCCGCCGGCAAGCAGCCGTTGCCGCCCGAGGCCGAACTGCAGTGGTGGTACCAGTTCTACTTCGCCACCGACCGTGGCGTGGCCGGCTACCAGAAGTACACGCACGACTTTGCCAAGCTGATCTGGAAGCTCGCTTCGCCGCAGTGGAAGTTCGATGACGCCACGTTCGCGCGCAGTGCCGTGTCGCTGGACAACGCCGATCACGTCGCCATCACGATCCACAACTACCGCTGGCGCCTGGGCCTGGTCGAGGGCGAATCGAAGTTCGACGACATCGAGAAGAAGCTCGCCACGGCGCCCACCATCAGCGTGCCCACCATCACGATGGAAGGCGACGCCAACGGCGCGCCGCACCCGGCGCCCAGCGCCTACAAGAGCAAGTTCACGGGCCGCTACGAGCATCGCGACATCACGGGCGGCATCGGCCACAACCTGCCGCAGGAAGCGCCCACCGCGTTTGCGCAGGCCGTGCTCGATATCGACCGCAAGTAACCGGGGCCGCCATGCTGCATCGACTGCTGATACTGGCAACCATGACGCTGTCGGCGCTGGCCTGCGAACTGGGCGGTGGTGGCGATCGCTGCGCCTGGAAGGGCATGCCCGGCCAGTATCGGGTGGATGCGCCGGGCCGGCGGCGCAAGGTCTAGCCCGGCGCGCACCAAGCTGATTGGGGACACTGGCTGGCATGCCCGGGGGCATGCCGCTGCTTCCCCCGGGGTCCTTGTTGGAAGATGTCTTTGGGACAGACCCGCCGACGGCGGGAGGGTGAAGACGCGGCCCCGCCTTTCCTCGGGGACCGTGCGTGGTATTTCGTGGCCGCACGGTGTTGCGGATCGATCGAAGGAATGCGCATGGTCTTATGCGCAGCGGTCGCGCTTGGATAGAACAAACGCGTCGTTCGTATGCCGGATCTGCCGCAGTATGGTGTCGGAACCGTGCCGCGCCATGGGCCGTCCCGCTTCCGGCGCCGCATACGGCTGGCGGGACGCCGGGCCCGCGCCGCGCATTCCTTCGACACGCCATGACCGACCTTTCAGACATTCAAGCCGTGGTGCCTGCCGCCACCGGCCGGCGGGAACCGCGTCTTCCCGATCCGTCGCGCGTACGCCGCATCCGTACCGACGCCGAGGCCATCGACGCCGCCCACGCGCTGGCCGCCATCTACCGCCAGGGCGCATCGGCCCGCGACCGCGAACGCCTGCTGCCGTGGAACGAGCTGGATCTCTGGTCGGAAAGCGGCCTGGGCGGCATCACGGTGCCAAAGGACCATGGCGGCGCCGAAGTCTCGTTTGCCACGCTGGCCGAGGTCTTTACCATCGTCAGCGCTGCCGATGCGTCGCTGGGCCAGATTCCGCAAAACCAGTTTGGCCTGCTTGGGGTGCTGCGCGAAGCCGGGACCGACGCACAGAAGCGGCGCTTCTACGCCGAAGTGCTGGCCGGCCAGCGGCTTGGCAACGCCGGGCCCGAGCGGCGCGCGGCAGGCAGCCGCACCGTGCTCGACGGCACCACGCGCCTGCTGCGAACCGCCCAGGGGCTGCGGCTCAGCGGCAAGCGCTACTACTCGACCGGCGCGCTGTATGCCCATCGCGTGCCCACGCGTGCGCTGGACGACGATGATCGCCCTGTCCAGGTCTGGGTGCCGCGCGATGCCGCCGGGCTGACAGTGATCGACGACTGGTCATCTTTCGGCCAGCGCACCACTGCCAGCGGCACGGTGGAATTCAACCGCGTGTCGATCTCCCCGGATGACGTGATTCCGCTCTGGCAGCTTGCCGACAAACCGGGGCTTTATGGCGCCAACTCGCAACTGATCCAGGCCGCCATCGACCTGGGCATTGCGCAGGCGGCATTCGACGATGCGGTGGATTTCGTGCGCAAGCACGCCCGCCCGTGGATCGATGCCGGCGTGGCACGTGCCAGTGAAGACCCCCACCTGATCGCCGACGTCGGCCGGCTGGCCATCGACATCGAGGCTGCCCGCGCGGTGCTGCGCGAGGCGGGGCTGACGCTTGACGACATCGCAGCACAGCCTGTGACCGAGGCATCGGGTGCCCGCGCATCGGTGGCCGTGGCCGAGGCCAAGGTGCTGACCACCGAGGTTGCGCTGCAGGCGAGCGAAAAGCTGTTCGAGCTGGCCGGGTCGTCGGCCACGCGCGCCAGACACAACCTCGACCGTCACTGGCGCAACGCCCGCACGCATACCCTGCACGATCCCGTGCGCTGGAAGCTGCATCTGATCGGCAACTATCACCTGAACAATGCGCTGCCCAAGCGGCATTCCTGGAACTGACATGTCGTTGCTACTGACCCCGCCGCCGGCCGATGGCCGCGCGCGCCCAGCCGCTGCGCCCGCAGCCGCACCCCATGTCGTGGCCGACGATGCCGAGGCAATTGCCATTGCGCACCGGCTGGCCGCGCAGTTTGCGCCCGGCGCCGCCAGACGGGACCGCGAGCGCCTGCTGCCCTGGCAAGAACTGGAAGCCTTCAGCGCCAGCGGCCTGTGGGGGATCACCGTGCCGCGCGATCACGGCGGCGCCGGCGTGTCCAATGTGACGCTGGCAGAAGTCATTGCGATCATCGCCGCCGCCGACGGATCGCTCGGACAGATCCCGCAGAACCACTTCTACGCGCTGGAGGTATTGCGCGTGGGCGGTACGCCCGCCCAGCAGGCCTTCTTCTACCACCGCGCCTTGGCTGGTGAGCGCTTTGGCAACGCACTGGCCGAGATTGGCCACAAGGACTTCCAGCGACGCACACGGCTGACGCGCGACGGCGACGGCTTCCGCGTCGACGGCCAGAAGTTCTACTGCACCGGCGCGCTGTACGCGCACTGGATTCCGACGCTCGTCGCTACCCAGGACGACGGCCGCGACGTGACGTGGCTGGCCTTCGTTCCCCGCACGGCGCAAGGCGTGGGCATTACCGACGACTGGGATGGTTTCGGCCAGCGCGTGACCGGCAGCGGATCGGTGACCTTCGAGAACGTGCGGATCGAAGCCGGCTGGGTGGTGCCGTTCCTGGCATCGTTCGAGCGGCCGACGACGGTCGGTCCGTTTGCCCAGTTGCTGCATGCAGCCATCGACCTCGGCATCGGCCGTGGCGCGTTTGCCGCCACGCTGCCGTATGTGCGCGACCACGCGCGGCCGTGGATCGATGCCGGCGTACCCGCTGCATCGCAGGATCCGCTGACCATCCACCAGATCGGCGATGTCCACGTCAGGCTGCGTGCCGCCGAGGCGCTGCTGCGTCGGGCCGGCCGCGCCACCGACGATGCCCGGTGTGCGCCCGACGAGCAGGGCGTCGCGCACGCATCGCTGGCCGTGGCCGCGGCCCGCGCGGCGGCAACCACCGCGTCGCTGCTCGCCGGTACGCGACTGTTCGAACTGGGCGGCACATCGGCCACGCTCGACAACCAGGGCCTGGACCGCTTCTGGCGCAACGCACGTACGCATACGCTGCACGACCCGGTACGGTGGAAGTATCACGCCATCGGCAATTACCACCTCAACGGCACGTTGCCGCCGAGGCACGGCGCCATCTGATGGGCCGTCGCCGGCCACGGCAGACGTGCGTGGTGTGCGTTGTGCGTCACGAGGGCTGCGTGCGGGCAGCTGCGCGCAACAGATCGGCGATTTTTCCCGTTCTCGTCGAACGGTAGCCGCCGCTTCGGCAATCCCGGGCCCGGCGGGAATGCCCGCCGCTACCGGCGCCCGGGGCCAGCCGGGTTGGGCCCTCGAATATCGATCTGGTCCGGAACGATGTGTCGATCGACGATCAGCCGGCTCCAACGCGCCAGTTCCTGTTCGATAAACGCCTGAAAATCCGCCGGGCCGGCATGCAGCACCTTGAAACCGTAGCCCGCCAGCTGCTCGCTCAGCGCCAGCTCCGACAGTACCTGCCTGATTACGAGGTCAAGGGTCTCGACCCTGTCCCCGGGCGTTCCCCTGGGGGCCAGCACGCCGTACCAGCCTGTGACGAACATGTTCCGCACGCCGGCATCCGTAAACGTTGGCGTTTCGGGGGCGATGGACAACCGGGCGTCGCTGGCAACGGCCAGCGCCCGCAATTTGCCTGTGCTGACATAGCGCAGGCCGTCGGCTCCAGCGAACACGGCATCCACGTCTCCGCTCATTGCCGCGGCCACCGCCTGGACCCCGCCGTGGTACGGGACATGCATCACCCGGATCCCGGCCGCTTGCGAGAACATCTCGATGGCAAGGTGGCTGGTATTGCCAAACCCCGATGACGCCACTGTCACCCGGTCCGGCTGCGACTTCGCCCGCGCGATCAGGTCGGCTACGGACTGGAATCGCGAATTGGCCCCGACGTAGAGCACCAGCGGTTGCTTGGCGACGAGAGAAACGGGCTGGAAATCCTTGACCGGATCGTAGCCCGCCGATTGGCTCACGAGCGGCCCGATGGCGTAGGCGGCCAGGGCAAGCACCAGGGTGTAGCCGTCGTTTTTGGCCCGCTGCGTATATCGCAGGGCTATCTGTCCGCCCGCACCAGGCTTGTATTCCAGTACCACCGGGGTGCCCAGGCGCTTTTGCAGCCCGGCGCCCAGCGGGCGCGCGATAAGGTCCGCCGGGCCGCCGGGCGGGTACGGCACGACGAGTGTGACCGGCTGATCCGGATAGGCGGCCCACGCCGGTTGCGCCCAGACGAAAGCCACCCCTGCCAGGCAAAGCCCGAAGCCCCTTGCCAGCGCCGGCCGCGAAGCTGGCAGACGTGCCGACACTGCCCGCCCGGGCCACATCGAAACGCGTTCGATGGCCGCAAGCAGTACGGATCGGGCTTTTTTCAGCGTGGACGGGAACGCCTGAAGCGTCATGGACGGGGTAGGGTCGCGGTTGATTTTCCGGACGAGATCATACGCCTGCCCGGCCATGGGCGATTTGATAAGATCAGGGCTGCCTTCGGCACCCCTGAATCCGCGGGCATTCCTTCCGCCATCCGTCAGCACTGCGATGCTTTCCATGTTTTTCCCCCGGGCCGGCGTCGGTCTCGGCTTCGATTCCACGTGGGACGCTGGCGACCGGCTGTTCGGGCGCGGCTGGCTGTTGCGTGACGATGGCGGCAAGACAGCCGCGCTCGGGGTCTGGGCCGCCGATGGGCAGCGCACGCCCGACACGCTCGAACGGCTGGCTCACGAGTACGCGCTTCGCGACGAGATCGACGCGAGCTGGGCGGCCCGGCCTCTGCAATTGCTGCACGAGCGCGATACGGCCGTGCTGCTGCTCGAGGATCCGGGCGGCGCGCCGCTTTCCCACCTGCTTGGGGACCCCATGGACCCCGCGACGTTCCTCGACGCCGCCATGGCCATGACCAGTGCCGTCAGCAAGCTCCATCAGCGCGGCCTGATTCACAAGGACCTGAAGCCCGCCCACTTCCTGGTGGCCGCAGACCGGACCCGCGCCTGGCTGATCGGCTTCGGCATCGCTTCGCGGGTGCCGCGCGGCGCCGACCCGTCCCTGGAAACCCGCGAAATCGCCGGCACGCTCGCCTATATGGCGCCCGAGCAGACAGGCCGGATGAATCGGGCGATCGATACGCGGAGCGACCTCTATTCGCTTGGTGTCACGTTCTACCAGATGCTCACCGGTGCGCTTCCGTTCGTTGGCGCGGAACCCATAGACTGGGTCCATGCGCACCTGGCGCGTTCGCCGGTGCCGCCGGAGGTGCGTGTCGCCACGGTGCCTGCGATGCTGTCCGACCTGGTCATGAAGCTTCTGGCAAAGGCACCCGAGGAACGCTACCAGACCGCTGCCGGACTGCTGCGTGACCTTCAGCGCTGCCACCAGGCACTGACCTCGCAGGGTGGCATCGCGCCATTTGCGCTTGGGCAGGGTGATCTTTCGGACATCTTCGTCATACATGACCGCCTTTATGGCCGCGAACATACCGTGACGATGCTGGCGGATACGTTCGACCGTGTCGCGTCCACGGGCTGCAGCGAGATCGTGATGGTGTCGGGGCATTCGGGTGTCGGCAAGACATCGGTCATGCAATCGTTCGCGCGAGCCGTCGGCGCGCGTGGCGGCGTCTACGCTGCCGGCAAGTCGGATGCGCCGGCCGATGTCTCGGCCGATGCGCCCGCAGATGCCAACGCGCGGCTGCCGTATGCCACGCTCGCCCAAGCGCTGCGCGGCCTGCTCAGGGCATGGCTGGCCCGTGACCCGGCCGACGGTGCGCCATGGCGCACCGTCATTGCCGAGGCCCTGGGGCCGAATGCCGGCCTGCTGGTGCCGCTTCTGCCCGAACTCGAATCGATGCTGGGTCCGGTGCCATGGGTGCCCGACACGCAGTCGCGCGAGGCCGGTCCCCGGCTCCAGCTGGCATTGCACAGCCTGCTGGCGGCGCTGGCCCGCGCCGCGCAGCCGCTGACGCTGAGCTTCGATGACATCCAGTGGCTTGACCACGAAACCACCACGCTGCTGCACCAGCTGCTGACCGATCCAGCCACGACCAACCTGCTGGTGGTCTGCGCCTATCGCAGCCACGAGGTCGACGATGGCCACTCGGTCACGCGCTGCGTGGCGGCCTTGCGTGCGGATGGCGCCAGCGTCGCCCATGTCGAACTGGGTTGCCTCGACGCCCCCGAACTGCACCAGCTCGTGGCCGAATCGCTCCATTGCGATATCGGGACAAGCGCGCCGCTGGCAGGCCTGGTAATGGAGAAGACGGCCGGCAACCCGTTCTTCGCCACGCAGTTCCTGAGCGAACTCGCCAACGAAGGCTTGCTGCGCCTCGACCACGGCGCGGCGCGCTGGACCTGGGACCTCGGCCAGATCGCGGCAAAGGGGTTCACCGACAACGTCGTGGCGCTTATGGTTGGACGAATTGCCCGGCTCCCGGCCAGCACCCGCGTGGCGCTGAAGCTGCTGGCGTGCCTGGGCAATGACACCACGGTCGACACGCTGGCACGCGGCTGGACGCGCGACCCGGGCGAACTCGACCCGGCAATCCGCGAGGCCGTGCGTGCGGGGCTGGTCTCGCGCAAGGAAGACGTGCTGCGCTTCCGCCACGACCGGATCCTCGAAGCCGCCTACGCGCGCATTCCCGAACCGGAGCGGCAGGAATTCCATCTGCGCCTGGGCCGCCTGCTGCTGGCCCGCACACCGCCAGCGGAGATCGAGGCCAGTGTCTTTACGATCGTCGGCCAGTTGAACCGTGCGGCCGACCGGATCGAGGATCAGGACGAGCGCGACCGGCTCGCGGCGCTGAATCTGACGGCGGGATTGCGCGCCAAATCCGCCTGCGCCAACACGGCGGCACTTCACTATCTGTCGGCCGGGCTCGCGTTGCTTGGCAGCGATGCCTTTGCGCGATGCGAGACCCTCGCGTTCTCGCTGACGCAGCATATGGCCGAATGCGAATTCCTGACCGGGGATTCGGCGCGCGCCGAACTCAGGCTGGCGGAACTGGCCACGCGCGCGTCGTCACTGGCTGCGCTGGCCGTTGTCACGCAGCTCCAGCTTGGCCTGTTGCTGACGGGCGGACGCCGCGTGGAAGCCGTGACGGTAGGCCTGGCCTACCTGCGCCGTGCCGGCATCGACTGGTCCGCGCAGCCCGCGGCGTCGGTTGTGGCGCAAGAAGAGGCGTTGCTGGCGAGCCTGCTCGACGGCAGGGAAATCGCCGCCCTTGCCGCCCTGCCGCGCATGACGGACCCGGGCGGCCTTGCCACGATGCGCGTACTCACGGCGCTGCTGCAGCCGGCCTGGTACACGGACGATCACCTGCGGACGCTGGTCGTCCTGCACATGGTCAACCTGAGCATCACGCTGGGGAACAGCGACGAATCCTGCCTGGCCTATGCCTGGCTGGCGATGCTGCGCACGGCGGCGTCCACCGACGAGGCGGCCGCCGTGGCATTCCAGCGCCTGGCGCTGTCCGTGGCCGAGCAGCGCGGCGTCGAACGGATGCGCGCCCGGGTGTACCAGATCGCCGGCGGCAACCTGCTGCACTGGACGCAGCCGCTGCGCGTGGCACGCGGCGTGCTGCGCCAGGCGCTGGAACTGACCGGGCAGATCGGCGACCTTACCTATGCGGCCTACATTCGCAGCAACCTGATGACCCACGCGCTCGCGATTGGCGATCCGCTCGGCCGCGTGCAGCACGATGCCGACTCGGGCAGCGTGTTCGCATGGGGCCCGCGTTTCGCGCTGGTGGCAGATCGCCTTGCCGCGCAACGTCAGCTCGTGCGGACGCTGCGCGGGCTGACGCACGTGTTCGGACGCTTCGATGCTAGGGATTTCAGCGAGACCGAGTTCGAAGCGCGCCTGGGCGGCGACGTGGGGCTGCGGCTTGCCGCGTGCTGGTACTGGATTCGCAAGCTGCAGGCCCGCTACCTGGCGGGCGAAGCCGCCGAGGCACTCGAAGCTGCCGAGCAGGCCCGCCCGCTGCTGTGGACCTCCCCCGCCTACTTCGAGCAGGCCGAATATCACTTCTATGCCGCGCTGGCACGCGCCGCCTGCTGCAATCCGGCCGTCGCGGACGAACTGGCCACCCACCTTCCCGCGCTGGCCGGACACCATCGGCAACTGGCCCAGTGGGCGCGGCGCTGCCCGGCGACGTTCGCGCACCGGGCCTTGCTGGTCGAAGCAGAGATTGCCCGGCTCGAAGCGCGCGACGTAGATGCAATGCGCGGATACGAAGCGGCCATCGCGTCAGCGCGGGACAGCGACCTGATCCACATGCAGGCCCTGGCCAACGAGCTTGCGGCGCGCTTCTACGTGAGCCGCAAGCTCGACAACGTGGCCGTGGTGTATCTGCGGCAGGCTCGCCATGGCTACCTGCACTGGGGCGCCGATGCAAAGGTCTGGCAGCTGGACAAGCAGTATCCCGCCCTGGCCGCCGACGCCAACGCCAGCGCCGCTCCCGCTTCGGCGCCGTTGATGGGCACCATTGGCGCGCCGCTTCAGCACCTGGACCTTGCCACGGTCATGGCGATCTCCGAGGCGGTGTCTGGCGAGACCCGGCTGGACCGACTTCTCGCCACGCTGATGCGCACGGCCATCGCGCACGCGGGCGCATCACGCGGGATGCTGATCCTGCCGCAGGGGGCCGAACACCGCGTGGCCGCCGAAGCGGCGGTTCGGGACGATACCACTGTGGTGACGCTGGCCGACTGGCCGCTCGACGCCGCCGAGATGCCACTGTCCATCGTCCGGCACGTACTCGAGTGCCACGAGCATGTGGTGATCGACGATGCCGCGGCCCAGCCGTCGTTTTCAGCCGATCCTTACATTCGCCAGCGACGGGCGCGCTCGATGCTGTGCCTGCCGCTGCTGAACCAGGGCAAACTGATCGGCGTGCTCTATCTGGAGAATGCGTTGGCGCCGGGGGCATTCGTGCCGGCACGGATCGAGGTGATCAAGCTGCTGGCGTTCCAGGCGGCCAGCGCCATCGAGAACAGCCGGCTTGGCGAACAGCGCCGGGAAGCTGACGACGCGTTGCATCGCGCCCAGGCGGAACTGGCGCACGTCAGCCGCGTCATGACGCTCAGCGCGCTGACGGCGTCAATCGCGCACGAGGTCAGCCAGCCAGTGGCCGCGCTGACCATCGAAGCCAATGTGGCGCTGCGCTGGCTCAAGCGGGAGCGGCCCAACGTCGACGAGGCGGTGGTGTCGCTGAACAGCATCGTCCAGCAGGGCCAGCGTGCGCGTGACGTCATCGTCGGCATGCGGGCCATGCTGCGCAAGACCGGGCCGCAAGCGCAACGGATCGACCTCAACGCGATGATCGCCGAAACACTGCCGCTTCTGGCGGGCGAACTGACCCGGCATCGGGTCATGCTCAAGACCGAGCTGCTGCCGGCGCTGCCCGCGGTATCGGCCGACAAGATCCAGCTCCAGCAGGTGTTCCTGAACCTGACGGTCAATGCCATCGAGGCCATGCGGGACATCGAGCCGCATGCGCGTGAACTGACAGTACGCACGGCCATCGGCCCGGCGGGGGAGGTACTGGTGACGGTGCACGATGTCGGCATCGGCCTGCCAGACGATCCGGAACAGCTGTTCGAGGCGTTCTATACGACCAAACCGGAAGGGATGGGCATGGGCCTGTCAATCTGCCGCACGATCCTCGAAGCGCATGGCGGCCAGTTGCAGGCGTGGCAGAACCGCCCCAAGGGGGCCGTGTTCGGCTTCAGCCTGCCGCCGGCGGAAGGCGCGCCGGGGGTTGAATAGCGGCATTGCCCGTTCAAGGTGGCGATGGCGGGGTTCGGTGGAGTTCTGAGGGTTGAAAATAAGGTTCTTACCAGATTTCCGGCAAACCATTGATTCTTCGTTGACCGGAGCGCAACCGTCACACTAAAGATCTTACGAAGCGGGCGCCTCCGGGGTAAATCACGTCTTACGAGAAGACGCCCTTACCATACGTTGGGATCGAGCCGTAGGACGGTCTCCCAGTTCGGCAGCACATGGGACCGCTGAGGGTCGGTCAGAGCCGGCGGGCCATGACTGCCGTCATCCGGCAGGCAGAGACCGGCTGTGGATTCAACCGGTCGATTTGAGACGGCGCCCATCGATGCCACGCTCCTGGGCGAAAAGTCGCATATCGATCAACGGCCGGCAGCAGTATCAACATGCAGTATTCGCAGTTCGCCATGCGCACGGGATTGGTTAGGCTGGGAGGCTCCATCGTGACGATCCTCGACATCCATGTCCCAACGCACCGGTCAATTGAGCCTGGGAGCCTTCCTCTACCCCTCTGGCCACCACATCGCCGCGTGGCGGCATCCCCAGGCGCAGGCCGACGGCGGCACCGACCTGCGCTTCTATGCCGACCTGGCCCGCGCGGCAGAAGCCGCCAGATTCGACCTGATCTTCCTGGCCGATGGCGTGGGCACGCGGGGCGACAACGTTGACTTCCTCAGCCGGGTAGCGCACAACTACCAGGCGCAGTTCGAGCCGATTACGCTGCTGTCGGCGCTGTCGACCGTCACGGAGCGAATCGGGTTGGTGGCAACCGCATCGACTTCCTTCAACGAGCCGTACCATATCGCGCGCAAGTTCGCCTCGCTCGACCACTTGTCCGGCGGCCGGGCCGGCTGGAACGTGGTGACGACGGGCAACGACCACGAGGCCCGCAATTTCAACCGCGACGACAACCTGCTGCATGCCGATCGCTACGCGCGCGCCACCGAGTTCGTCGACGTCGTGACCGGCCTCTGGGATAGCTGGGAAGACGACGCCTTTGTGCGCGACAAGGCCGCCGGCCTCTACTTCGAGCGCGACAAGCGCCATGTCCTGCACCACAAGGGCGAGCACTTCCAAGTGCAGGGGCCGCTCAATGTCTCGCGGCCGCCGCAGGGGCATCCAGTCGTGGTGCAGGCCGGGTCTTCCGAGGCGGGCAAGGAACTGGCCGCGCGCTGCGGCGAAGTCGTATTCACTGCCCAGCAAACGCTGGACGAAGCGGTCGCCTTCTATGCTGACCTCAAGTCGCGCCTGGCGCGCCACGGCCGCGCCGCCGACGACCTCAAGATCATGCCGGGAGTGTTCCCGGTGGTGGGGGCGTCGCAGGCCGAGGCGCAGGAAAAGTTCGAGCAGTTGCAGGCGCTGATCGATCCCGTGGTGGGCCTGACGCTGGTGTCCAACCTGACCGGTGGCTTCGATCTGTCTGCCTATCCGCTTGACGGCCCGATTCCCGATCTTCCCGAAACCAACGGCACCAAGAGCCGGCAGAGACTGGTGGTGGATCTGGCCCGCCGCGAAAACCTGACCATCCGCCAACTCTACCAGCGCGTGGCCGGCGCGCGCGGCCATTGGCAACTGGTGGGCACCCCAACGCAGATTGCCGACGCCCTCGAAGAGCGCTTCCGCCAATACGGTGCAGATGGCTACAACATCATGGCGCCGTACCTGCCAGGTGGGCTGCACGACTTTATCCGTCTGGTGTTGCCGGAACTGCGCCGGCGGGGCCTGTTCCGCACCGAGTACACCGGCAAGACGCTACGCGACCACCTGGGCCTGAAGCGGCCCCCGCATCCTGCAGCCGTCGCCCGGCAGGCGTCCGAAGCTGCCATCGCCTGACATCCTCCGACTCTGTAACCCAACCATGCCCATTGGCCTGTATGGCACGCTTTACCCACGCCGGTTCCCGGAAGTCATTCCAGCGCAAGGGCCGGCCTTCGACACCGCACACATCGAGCAGCGCGCGATGGAGCACGAGGCGGCTGGCTTTGACGGCGTGCTACTGCCGCACAATTCCGGCTGGTCCGACAACTTCCTGACGACCGCCCGCGCGGCCGGCGTGACAAGACGGCTGAAGTTCCTGCTCGCACATCTCCTGGGTTTATCTCGCCCACGCTGGCGGCCCGCAAGCTCGCCACGCTCGACCACTACACCGGCGGTCGGCTGCTGCTCCATATCATCACTGGCGGCCGTAACGCCGAGCAACGGCGCTTATCACCGGAGCGGCTAACGACATGACGAATCGGCAGTTCCGGCACTGCGGGTATCGACCTACGATGACCGGTCTGCCTCCATGCATCCACTCCCTCTCCATCCCTTGCTGATTGTCATGCGTTTCCGTGTCTTCCCCGCGCCTGTGCGCGCCGTGATCGCCGCGTCTGCCGCCATCGCCTCATTCCACGCCGCGACCCAGGAGGCGTTGGCCCAGCAGCCCTTCCCGTCCAAGCCGATCACCTACGTGGTGCCCTATACGCCCGGCGGCACCAATGACAATGTCGCCCGCATCATCACCAAGCGGCTTGCCGAGAAGGCGGGGCAGCCAGTGGTAATTGAGTACAAGGCCGGCGCCGGCGGCACGCTCGGCGCCGGCTTCGTGGCGACGTCCCCGGCAGACGGTTACACCCTGCTCAACACCTCGATCGGCAATGTGGCCATTGCACCGCAGTTGGTGACCGTGAAGTTCGATCCCTTCCACGACCTCGTGCCCGTGGCCTATATCGGCAACTCGCTGGCGACCATTGCCATCAACCCTTCGCTGCCGATCCGGACGCTACCCGAACTGCTTTCCTATGCGCGCGCCAACCCCGGCAAGCTCACGTTTGCCAGTTCCGGCAACGGCACGCCGGGGCATCTGGCCGGCGAGTTGCTCAAGCGGCAGACCGGCATCGACATCCGTCACGTTCCCTATAAAGGCAGCGCGCCGGCCGTGGCCGACGTGGTAGCCGGCCATGTCGACCTCGTGTTCGACCCGCTCAGCACGCAGTTCATCAAGCAGGGCAAGCTGCGGGCACTGGCCTACTTCGGCGGTACACGTTCGCCTGACCTGCCCAATGTGCCGAACGTGCGCGATGCGGGCGTCAAGGGGTGGGAGGACTCGCTGGCCGGCGCGTTCTTCATCACGGCGCCACGTAACGTGCCACCGGAGGTGCTGGCGAAACTGCGCCAGTGGATCGGCGAGATCCTGGCCGAACCTGACACGGTGGCAGCCCTGAGCCGCGTGCAGGTGGACGTGCAGACGCTGACACCCGAGCAGACGGCGCAGCGTATTCGCCAGGTGCACGAGATTGCCGCACGGGTCGTCAAGGACAGCACCGTTCAAGGCAACTGAGCGGACGCCATCATGAAACTTGGATTGTTCCTGCTCGCGGCCGGGCACCACGCGGCCGGATGGCGATACCCGGGCGCCGAATCTGGCACCGAAAACATCGACCTGGTCGTGCGCATGACCCAGGCCGCCGAACGCGCAAAGTTCGACATGGTGTTCTTCGGCGACCGGTTGCTCACCTCGGCCGACGCCCACCCATCGATGATCACCCGTCCCGATCCCCTGGCCATGCTGGCCGCGTTGTCGATGGTGACCACGCATGTCGGGTTAGCCGCGACCGCCTCCACCACGTATAGCGAGCCGTTCAACCTGGCACGAACGCTGGCGACGGTCGACAAGCTGTCGCACGGCCGTGCCGCGTGGAACATCGTGACCACTTTTGCCGATGGATCGGTGAATTTCAGCCGTAGCCGCCATCCCGAGCACGCCGAACGCTATGCCATCGCAGAAGAGTTCGTTTCGGTGGTGAAGGGGCTTTGGCGCTCCTGGGATCCGCAGCCGTATGTCCAGGACAAGGCACGCGGCATCTATATCGACGTCGGGAAGATGCACGCGCTGAACCACGAGGGGCGCCATTTCTCGGTGGCGGGCCCACTCAATGTCACAAACAGCGAGCAAGGCCAGCCCGTGCTGATCCAGGCGGGTTCCTCCGGACCGGGGCAGCAACTGGCCGCGCGTCACGCCGAGGTTGTTTTCACGGCGCAACAGGACATCGGCGCCGCGCTCGCCTTCGCCACCGGCCTGCGCAAACAGGTGGCCGACGCAGGACGCGATCCGCGCCATTGCCTGATTATGCCGGGCCTGATGCCGATCATCGGGGCGACCGAGGCCGAGGCGCATGACAAGCTCGCGCAGTTGCAATCGTTCACCGACCAGTCGAATGCACTGGCCATCCTGACCGAGCAACTGGCCGTTGACGTATCGGGCTTTGCGCTCGACGCGCCGCTGCCGCCCTTGCCCACCGACGTCGTCGTGCATAGCCGCAGCGCACTGCTGATCCGGCTGGCGCACGAGCGGGGCCTGACGCTACGCCAGCTCTATCATCTGGTGGCCAGCGCGCGGGGCCACCAGATCGTGGTCGGCACTGCCGCGCAGGTGGCCGACCACATGATCGAATGGGTACGTGCCGGTGCCGCCGATGGCTTCAACATCATGCCGGCCTACTTTCCCGGCGGATTCGAAGACTTCACACGCGACGTTGTGCCGATCCTGCAAGAGCGTGGTACGTTCCGGCACGACTATGAAGGGCGCACGCTGCGGGATCATCTCGGACTACCGCTTCCGCAGGGACGATAAAGCCGCCCCAGTCCTCAAGCCAGCTTGCCGTACCCTACCCGGTGAGCGTCCAGCGCCATGGTGGCGATCGGCAGGTACGCCGCTGCAGTCGTCCGCACGACGTCGTCCATATGAAGCCGCGTCCGCAGGCCAGCGTCATCGCGCAACGCCTCGCGCAAGGCAACGCGCACCTGCCTGACAAGGGAAGTGCGGGCGCGCCGCGAGGCAATGAAGGGCAGCCCGGGCACGGCTCGCGTCAAGCCGATCTGGCGGATGCCCGCCACCAGCGCCGGGTGATGCTCGGACGCAAATGCCAAGGTCACGCAATCGATAGCCGCTACATCGGCCCGGCCTTCTCCGACCGCCGCCAGCGATGCGAGATGCGAACCCGTTTGCACCACGGCGCCGAAGAATCGCCCATCCCTGGCGAGCGGCGCAACGACGTGACGCAGCGCGTTCATGCCGCTGTGCGAGTCAGGCCCGTTGCACGCAGCTCGCGCGCCCCGGCAGGCCTCGATCGTCGCGGGTCCACCGTCCGCACGCACTACGATCGCACTGCGGTAAGTCTGCCGATGGCAGCCTGACACCGCAAAGCGCGGCGTGCCGATCAGCCGGACATGAGGGGCCAGTCCGTGCACCAGCGGATACCCGCAGGTCTGCGACAGCAGCAGGTCGTCGCGGCGCCAGAAAGCGTGCAGCGCATCGGCGCCTTCGCCGGGGTCCACCGCCGCGAGCGTCACCGGCGCCCGCGCGCGCGCCAGCAACTGGCCTACCCGGTCAATCAACAATAGCCAGTCCTCACGCAACGGCGCAGCTACGTTATACATGGGCAGCGCCGCCACCCAGCGCTCAGACCTTGCCATGATCGCCCGATGTCTCGACACGAAGCGACAGCATCCCGTCGAATCGTGGATGAACGACAGGTGCCACCGCACGCCAGGCGTAGCGCAGCAGCCACTCGCGATAGCCTCGCACGAAAAATCCTTCGTTACGCGCAAGGTAGTCGCGCGCGCGGCGCCGATAGACCCACCCCAGTGCAAACCAGGGTACGGCCGGAAGATCGTGATGCACAAGGTGGAAGTTGTTGTTCAGGAACAGCAGGCGCCAGCCCAGGCCGGCTTCGTTGATAACACTGCGCGCCGCATCGCCTTCGGTGGCGCGATGTTCCTGGAAGGACCGGATCGCCGCCAGGGACAGCGCGGGATACGCGACGCCTGCCAGCATCAGCCAGGCCGGCATGCCGCATTCTTGCTGCAGCCACGCCAGCAATACCGTCAGCACGGCAAGATGCGCCGCCCACACCGGGAGATCGCGCCAGTCTCCAGACCGTACCCGCCCGAGCGCATCGCCGACGATCGACGCGATGGAGAACGCCGGCTGCATCAGGATGCGTCCGGCCATCGTGTTGCGTGCCGCATAGAGGCGACGCACGACCCGCGGCGCGGACTGCCACGCACCAAAGTCGAGGAAGTAGCTTTCAGGATCGGCGTGCGGATGCGTGAGTTCAGCCTCATGGTGCAGCAGATGCGCTCGACGGTATAGCGCATAGGGCAGCCATACCCCCAGCGGCGCCGCGCCAAGCAGCGCATTCAGCCATGGCAGACACGTCGGATGCCCGTGCAGCAGTTCGTGCTGCAGCGACAGATACCACGTGGTGCACAGCGTCAGCAGTACGCAGGCCAGCGGCAGGCCGAGCTGCCTGGCATGGGTCGCCACGCCAAACCAGGACCCATACACGGCCACGACCAGCATCCACGTGGGCAGCTCGGTGCGCCACAGCCAATGCCGCGCCGCCTGCGCAAGTTCCATGCGCTGCTGATCGTCGAGGTAAGTAGTCATCGGCGGTGGGTCCGTGAAAGAGAGAGAACGACGCCGCAGCATACGGGCGCCAGTGCACGCTCAGGAACGAACGATTGCCGATAACGATATGTACCGCGCCCGCTTCGCGTCACATGCGCCGGGCGCTGGCGACATTCACCGGATTTGCATAGTCGGATTGCTTCGTTGACGTACCGGGCGTCTCGGTCCACAACATGGCTTGTCAACAATCACGGAGAGCCTCGCCATGACCGATCTGCTCGACTGGTTCACGGCCATCTGCGCCGTGGTCCTGGTCTACGCCGCACTGCGCCATCCGCTGTACCCGCCTCGCAAAGACAGTGAACCCTCGCAGCGCCAGCCGCCCCGTTGACCGCGCAAGTCCGCCGCGCATATCGAAGTACGAAAAGATTTGTTCGTATCGGACGCTGCACTCCATAAGCTGACTGATCCGGGACATTGCGCGATTCCTGCCGACATCGTGTCTGCAGGCGTGTCCGGACTCATACCTGCATCCATCATGCTGCGCCGCAGACTGCTTGACTCGTTGAAACTCGCACTGGCGGCCTTTGCCTACGCCACCTGCGCCACCCCGTCCATCGCCAACACGCCGGTCGATGGATTCCCGAACAGGACCGTGCGCATCATCGTGCCGGTGGCCGCTGGCGGCAGCGCGGACAAACTGGCCCGCACGCTGGCTCAGAAGCTCAGCGAGCGGTGGCATCAAAGCGTGGTAGTCGAGAACGTGTCGGGCGCCAGCGGCACGATTGGCGCAGGCCAGGTGGCCCGCGCCACGCCGGATGGCTATACGCTGCTGCTGGGCGGCGAAGGTGTGACGCTGAACGCGTCGCTGTTCAAGCGGCTGCCCTACGATACGCGCCATGCATTCCGTGGGGTGATCAAGGCCGTGGTGAGTCCCCAGGTGCTGGTGGTCCGGCCCGATCTGGGCGTGAAGACCTTTGGCGAATACCTGGCCCTGACAAGGCGCAAACCAGGCGAGCTCGCGCTGGGACTGCCGGGCAATGGCGGTATCGCCCATGTCGCGCATGAAATGCTGTCGCGCCAGCTCGGCATCGAGGTCAACTACATTCCTTATCCCGGCGGTGGCCCCGCCACGCTCGACCTGCTGGGCGGCCATATCGATGGCACGCTGATCACGCTGGCTGCAGTCACCGACTATGTGCGCAACGGACGCCTGACCGCACTCGCTGTGACCACGCCCTATCGTTCGAAGGCGCTGCCGCAAGTGCCCACCATGGCCGAGGCCGGCGCACCCGGCTTCGCCGTCGAAAGCTGGCAGGGCCTGCTGGCCCCGTCCGGTACGCCAACGGACGTGGTCGAGCGTATCAACCGCGATGCCATGGCCGTGCTGGCGCAGCCGGGCACCCGGCAGCAACTTGAAGAAGCCGGCTTTGTCGTGGTGGCGTCTTCGGCGCAGGCACTCGACGACACGCTATCGAAAGACCTGCCGCGTTACGCGGCGGTGATCGCCTCGGCGGGCATCAAGCTGAACTAGCTGCAGCGCCTCCCAATCTTTCCACAACAAACCTGCCCTTGCCGTCCGGCGATGCCTTTTCGGGCACCGGCTGCCTGGCGCCAACTTCACCTGCCCCATGACATCCGCCTACACCCTGCGCGCCGTTGCCGCGCTCGCACTGACTCTCCTCGCCACCCAGCCGGCACGCGCTGACGCCACGCTCGACAAGATCAAGCAGCGCGGCAAGGTTGCCATCGGCGTGCTGGTCAACGGAGGACCATTTGGATCGATCGATCCGGCCACCCAGCAACTGGTCGGCTGGAACCCCGAACTCGCCCGTGACCTGGCCAAACGCCTCGGGGTGGAAGCTGAACTCGTACAGGTCAATCCGTCCAACCGTGTGCAGTTTCTGCAGGCTGGCAAGGTCGACCTGCTGATTGCCTCGATGGAATACAACCCGGATCGTGGCGAACTGTTGTCCTACGCGCCCACGCCGTTCTACCGCGTCGGCGGCACCGCTGCAGTGCTCAAGACCAGCGGCATCCATCAGTGGGAAGACCTGCGCGGCAAGACCGTCTGCGCGTCGCAGGGCAGCAGCTTCGTGAAGCCGCTGCAGGAGCAGTATGCCGCGCAGGTGCGTGGCTTCAAGACGGCATCCGAATCCCTGCTGGCATTGCGCGGCGGCCAATGCGTGGCGGCCGTGCATGACGCCACGTTGATCCATCCGCTGCTGCGCTCCAATACCGAGTGGGCCGGCTATGCCGCACCGATTGCGACCGAGATCCTGCCGGCGCCGTCGGTGGTCTGGGCGCGCAAGGGTGAGACCGACACCGTCGCCGCCGTGGACAAGGTGGTGCAGGAATGGCATCGCACCGGGTGGTTGATCGGCACCGAAAAGCGGCTGGGCATCACGCCGCCACAGCCGGTGCTGCCCGAACTGCAGGCAAGATTCAAGGGCTGAGGGCAGGCACGCGATGAACAAGTCCCTCGTATCGACCGCCCTGCTGCTGGCCGGGTTCGCCACGGCCCATGCCGCCTGGGCCGACGCCACGCTCGACAAGATCCGCCAGCGCGGCAAGCTGTCGGTTGGCATCGATGGCCCCAGCCCGCCGTTCGGCATCCTCGATACCGCTACCGGCAAGACTGGCGGCTACCAGACGGAACTGGCGGCCGATCTGGCACGCCGTCTGGGCGTGCAACTGGAAACCGTGCCGGTGACGGCTTCCACGCGTGTGCAGTTCCTGCAGGCGGGCAAGGTCGACCTGCTGGTGGCGAACATCCAGTGGACGCAGGAGCGCAGCGAGATCCTGAGCTTCGCCCCCACGCCTTACGACCTGGTCGGCGGTGCTGCCATGGTGTCGAAGCAGAGCGGCATCAAGCGCTGGGAAGACCTGCGTGGCAAGGTGGCCTGCGTATCCCAGGGCAGCAATTTCGCCAGACCGCTGGCCGAGCAGTACGGCGCCATCGTCAAGGGTCTGCGCGGCATTCCGGAGTCGCTGCTGGCACTCAAGGGCGGCACTTGCGCGGCATCCGTGCATATCCAGCCGGCGTTGTACCAGACGCTGAATGGCCCCAACCGCACCGAGTGGACCGCGTTTACGCTGGCCACCGAAGACCAGTTGATCCCGTCGCCAACGGTGGTTTGGACGCGTCGCGGCGAGCAGGACACCGTGGCGTTCGTCGACAAGGCCATCCGCGACTGGCACCGCACCGGCTTCCTGCTTGGCCAGGCCCGTAAGTCTGGCGTGCCGGACGGCGCGTATATCCAACCGGCACACGATCGCGCCCGTCAGGGCAAGTTCGATGTAGCGCCGCAGGACTTCGCGGTCTTCACGGAAGGCCGCAAGTCATGACCGCACCGACCATCCCGCTGTCCCGGCGTGCCCGCCGCGTCCGCCTGTCCCCCATTGCGGCGGCCGGACAGCGTGCCGCCACGCTGATCAGTCAGGGCCGGAACGTCCTGACGCTAACCTCCGGCGAACCTGAATTCGACACGCCGCCCGCCATCCAGCAGGCGGCCATCGCGGCCATGGCACGCGGCGAGACACGATACACGCCGACGCCCGGCACGCAGGCGTTGCGCCGCGCCGTGGGTGAGCGCTTCGCCGCCGACCATGCCATCGGCATCGCACCAGCCGAGGTCTTCATCGGCAGCGGCGGCAAGCAGGTGATCTTCAATGCGTTCGCGGCCACACTGGACGCCGGAGACGAGGTCATTGTGCCGGCGCCCTATTGGGCATCGTTTCCGGACATCGTGCGCATCAACGACGGCAACCCGGTCATCGTGCCTTGCGACCAGCAAAGCGGCTTCAAGCTCAGCGCAAGCGCGCTGGAAGCAGCGATTACCCCGCGCACGCGCTGGGTGATCCTGAACTCGCCGTCGAATCCTTCCGGTGCGGTGTACGCGGAGGACGAACTGCTCGCGCTGGCCGATGTGCTGCGTCGCCATCCGCACGTACTGGTGCTGCTCGACGAAATCTACGACCAGATTCGCCTTGTCCCGCCTGGGCGGCATTGGCTCGCGCTGGCACCCGACCTGCGCGGCCGCTCACTGATCCTCAACGGCGCGTCGAAAACCTATGCGATGACCGGCTGGCGCATCGGCTGGGGCATCGCGCCCCCCGAACTGGTGCAGGCGATGACCGCGATCCAGTCGCAAGTGTCTTCCGGCGCCAATTCGATCGGCCAGGCAGCCGTGGCGGCTGCGCTGCTGGCCAACGACCGGACCCTGGCCGACTTCATCGAACATGCGCGCAGCGCCTACGCACGCCGGGCCGCGCTGACCGTTGCGGCGATCAACCGCATCCCCGGGTTGAGCCTGCTGCCGCCCGACGGGGCGTTCTTCGCCTACATCCACTGCGGCGGCCTGATCGGGCAGTTGCGGCCCGACGGTCAGGTGCTGTCCACCGACAGCGACGTGGTGGACTGGCTGCTGGACAGCGCTGGCGTGGCAGTCGTGGAAGGCGCTGCCTATGGGCTGTCGCCGTATTTCCGCCTGTCGTTCGCCGCCGCGGACAATGTGCTCGAAGCAGCGTTGCAGCGCATTGCGCAGGCCGTAACGACACTGCGCTCCGCGCCGGTGGAGGTGCGCCCATGATCGACGCCTGGATCGTTTCCGGGATCGCAACGCTGAGATCCCTGGGCCTGAACTACGCATTCGTTCTCGACGCTACCGAGCGCACTGCGTTCCTGCATGGACTTGTCGTCACGCTGCAACTGTGTGCGCTGACGATCCCGTGCAGCCTGCTGGCGGGCGCCGCCTTGGCGGCAATCCTCACATCCGGAAACAAGGCGCTGGCTACGCCTGCACGCGCGTTCGTCGAACTGACCCGCAACACGCCCACGCTGGTGCAGCTCTATTGTGGCTTTCTCGTGTTGAACATGCTGATCACCCAGCATCTGAACAATCTCGGCGGCAGCAATCCGCTGACGCCGTTCTTCTGGGTGGTCGCCGTCGTGTCGCTGCACAAGGCCGTGTTTCACGCCGAGGCCCTGCGGGCCGGTATCGAAGCGGTGCCGCGCGTCACGCTGGAGGCCGCGCGCTCGCTGGGCTTCTCGCGCCGGCAACTGCTGCTGCAGGTGGAATTGCCGCTGGCCGTCCGTTTCGCGCTGCCAGCGCTGGTCAACAACCTTGTCGACCTGGTCAAGATGACGGCCGTCGCGTCTGCCATCGCCGTTGGCGACGTCACGTACGAGTCCATCATGATCTGGACCCAGCGTGACAACGTGCTGGAACTGCTGCTGTTGATCCTGGCGTTCTTCGGCGTGCTGACCTGGCTGGTCAGCCGCACGGGCCGTTGGCTGGAACTGCGTTTGAGGATGCCCGGCTATGGCCAGTAACCCGCTTGCCCTGCCCTGGCGCATCGCGTCTCACCCCGTCAGAGACGCCCTTGCCAGCCCTTGGGTGCTGGCCATGCTATGCGTGCTGGCCGTCGTCGGCTGCTGGACCGCCACCGGCAGCACGCCGGCCGCGTTCCGCAACCTGTGGACATGGTCGCCCGCGCTGCTGCGCGGCATGTGGGCCAATATCGAGATCAGCATCCTGGCGATGGCGCTTGGCACCGTGGCCGGCCTGGTGATCGGCGCGCTGTCGCTGTCCACCCATCGCTGGATACGCCACCTGGCACGACTATGGGTGCAGGCGTTTCGCAACGCCCCGATCCTGGTGCTGGTCTACTTCACTACTTACGTCTTCCCATTCGAACTTCACATCGGCCAGTGGACGGTGCCGTTTCCCGACTGGATCAAGGTCGTGCTGGGTCTTGCCCTGCCCGCCAGCGCCAACGTGGCCGAGATATTCCGGGGCGCGATCCAGTCGATTCCAAGCGCGCAGTGGGAGGCCGCCCAGTCGCTGGCGTTCCGGCGCAGCCAGATTTTCCGGCTGATCGTGCTCCCGCAGTGTCTGCGGCGCATGTTGCCGCCATGGATGAACCTTTACGCCAGCATCACCATGAGCACGTCGCTGGCCTCGCTGGTTGGCGTGCACGATGTGGTCGATACCGCCCAGGTGGCCAGCAATACCGTGGCTCGCACCGACTTCACGGTGCTGGTCTATTTCACGCTGCTGGCCCTGTTCTTCGCCTATTGCTATCCGATCGCGCGCGCCACGCGTGCGCTGGAGCGTCGTCATGACCGCCACTGATTCCTTTGTGCGCAACCGCCAGGCACCGGCGTCCGCCGACGCGCCCGCCAGACCGCTGGCCGCACTGCACGACGTGCACCTGACCTTCGGCAACAACACCGTTCTCAAGGGTATCGATGTCGAGGTGCGGCGCGGCGAGGCCGTGACCATCATCGGCCCGTCCGGGTCTGGCAAGAGCACGATCCTGCGCTGCATCACCGGCCTGCTGCGACCGCAGCAGGGGCGGATCCGCGTTGGCGACACCGCCGTGGAAACGCTCCGCACCGAAGACGAACTGATTGCCCTGCGCAAGCGCGTGGGCTTCGTCTTCCAGCAGTACAACCTGTTCCCGCACCTGACCGTACTGGAGAACCTGGTTATCGCCCCCACCCGGGTAATCGGCCGCAGCCGGCGCGAGGCCGAGCTGGAAGCGCATGCACTGCTGGGCAAAGTGCGTCTGTCAGACAAGGCGCACGCGTATCCGGGCGAGCTGTCGGGCGGTCAGCAGCAACGCGTGGCGATTGCCCGGGCGCTGGCGATGCGGCCCGAGCTGATCCTGTTCGACGAGGTGACGTCGGCGCTCGACCCCGAAACCGTCGGCGAAGTCCTGACCGTGATCCGCGAACTCGTGGAAGACGGCATGACGTGCGTGCTGGTTACCCACGAGATGCGCTTTGCCGCCGAGATCAGCGATCACATCTACTTCACCGAAGCGGGCCGAATCGTCGAGCATGGGCCGCCAGAGCAGATCTTCGGCAACCCCAGCCACGAGCGCACGCGGGCCTTCTTGCGCCGGGCACTGGGTGCTATTCCGCGCCTGCCTGCCGAATTCAACGCGGCGTTCGCTCCGGCACCCGCAACCACCCAAGGCTGACAAGGATCATCCATGAGCCAGAATCCTACGGACGGCATCCGCACGCGGCTGCTGCATGCCGGTGCGCCACGACTGCACGATGGCGCCGGCCCCGTCAACGTGCCCGTGGTGCGCACCAGCACCGTCCGCTTCGATAATGTCGAGACGCTGGCCGACCGCCATCACCGCCGCTCGCATGGCGAACGGATCGCCACCTATGGGCGTCACGGCCTCGACACCCATGAGGCGCTGGAAGATGCGCTGTGTACGCTCGAAGGCGGGCATCGTGCCTTCCTGGCGCCCTCCGGGTTGTCGGCAATCACCCTGGTGCTGCTGGCGCTGCTGGGCCCCGGCGGCCACGCACTGGTTTCCGACACGGTCTATGCGCCGCTTCGCCGGGTCGACCAGACGCTGTTGCAGCGGCTTGGCGTGGAAGTCCAGTATTTCTCGCCCGCGCATGACGACCTCGATGAACTGATCCGCACCAGCACACGGCTCGTCTATCTGGAGTCCCCAGGCTCCCTGCTGTTCGATGTCCTCGACTTGCCCGCGCTGACGGCCATTGCACGTGCGAAAGGCGTGCCCGTCGCCATTGACAACACGTGGAGCGGCGGCTGGTTCCTGCAGCCGCTACGGCACGGCGCCAACATCTCGATCCAGGCTGCCACCAAGTACATCGCCGGCCACTCCGATGTGATGCAGGGCGCCGTTGTGGTCGACAGCCCGGCGCTTGCAGAGCGCATTGCCGCCACGCATGAGGCGCTGGGCCTCACCATTGGCGCCGACGATGCCTATTTGGCGCTGCGCGGGCTCCGCACGCTGCCCGTACGGCTAGCCCAGCACCAGCGCAATGCGACAGAGGTGGCGCAATGGCTGCAGCACCAGCCGCAGGTGTCCCGAACCTTCTATCCCGCGCTGCCCACCGACCCCGGTCACACGCTGTGGAAGCGAGATTTCACGGGCGCCAGCGGACTGGTGTCGTTCGCCCTGCGGACCAGCGACCACACCGCCGCCGGCCGGCTGGTCGACGCCCTGCGACTGTTTTCGATCGGTGCATCATGGGGCGGCTACGAGAGCCTGGCGCTGGTGGCGCCTCCGGAGCGCCTCAACGCCTCCCGAAGCTGGCTGGAACACGGTAACAACGCGCCGGTCATTCGCCTGCATGTCGGGCTGGAAGATCCACACGACCTGATCGCGGATCTGCGGCAAGCCTTCCAACGGACCATCGCCTGAGACTGACAATGAGCGACATCGACCAAGTCGCGCGAGACACGCTCCGGCGACTTGGCGGTGCAGGCGGGGCTCGCCGCGTATACGGCCGATGCCATCGACCTTGCAGCGTTGCGCGGCAAGACCGTGGCGGTGATCGGCGCCGCCGCTTCGGCGTTCGATGCCGCGGCCGTGGCGCCGGAAGCTAGCGCACAATCGGTGCGGTTGTTCTCCCGGCGCGATCACATTGCGGCTCGGGCCGTGGCCAAGCCGCGCATGTATCCGGCTTCTTCGAAAACTACGCCAGCTTGTCCGATGCGCAGCGCTGGCAGCACGCAGTGCGCTACCGCCGCGCCGGCTCGACGCCTCCGGCCGATGCCGTCAAGCGCGCCACCGCCCATGCGAACTTCCATCTCCATCTATCCTCGCCGTGGCCGGATCGTGTCGCGCGTCAGCCACGACCTGTTTCACGCCGACCTGGAGCTGCACCAGGCACGCGCACTCGCTGATGTGTCGCCTGACTTCGGCCCAGACCTGTACGAACACGCCATCTGGCGCCCTGTACTTGCTGTCCGCCTCAGCTTGCTGTCTCGGCCGTCCCGATCAACCGGAAGCCGATATTGCTCTCGCGCCCGAGTTGCTTCACGAGATTGACCTCCCAGTCGAGGTACGCCTGGAAGCCTGCATTGCGCTGGCCCACGTCGGTATGCTGATACGGGCTGAACCAGTAGTCGTCGTCACCGGTCAGCACCCGCTCGCCGCCCGTACCCACTGGTAGACCCGCAGCCGCCCACGCCTGCGTGCCGCCACTCACGTAGCGAACATCACGGCCGGTACGCGCCGCCAGCTCCGCAGCCACCACGCGTGCGAGCACGCCATCCGAAGAGGTGATCAGAATGGCGAGCTCGGCCGGAATGTCGGCAATCAACGCTTCAAGCCGATCAGGGACGGCGAAGTACGCGTCCGCTGCATGACGCTTCTCGAAGGCTGACCTTCGCTCCACGTCGAACAGCCTCGCCGTGCCGGAGGCCAGCCGCTGCGCGGCCTGCTGTGATGACACCGACGCAGCGGCCGGACGCGATGCCAGCACACGCACAGGCTCGGGACCGGTCACGAGATCCGCGCCGGCCGACGGTGCGTAGACGAACACTTCATGCCCGCCAAGCTGCGCCAGCCACGCGGCCGTTGTCAACGCACGCACGCCGTCGAAGTCTGCCAGCACGATACGGGCACCACGGGTGGCCAGATACTCGTCGGTGGCCTGCACCAGTTGGCCGCCAGGTGCCCAACGCCAGCCGGGCAGGTGGCCCGATTCATACTCGCCGCGTGTGCGCACGTCGAAACGGTACAGGGAATGCGTCTGCGATTCTGCCTCCAGCTTCGCCAGTCCGGATAAGTCTAACCGGCGCACACCGGCCAGCGCCGCCACGCGCCCGGCCCTGGCACGCGCGCCTTCGTGCGTTGTTGCGGACGGCTCCGGCAGCGGTGTCACGCGCCCCTGTGCTAGCGACCGGCCCGACAGCAGCCAGGCCATGGTGCCGTCCTTGAGCGACGCCACCGGGTTGGGGATGCCCGCATCGATCAACGTCTGGGCCCCCACAATGCTGCGCGTGCGTCCTGCGCAATTGACGACCACGAGCGTGTCAGGGTTCGGCGCCAATTCGCCGATCCGGTAGACCAGTTCCGCACCAGGCAGGCTATGTGCGAACGGCAGGCTGAAATCGGCAAACTCCTCTGTGGTGCGGCTATCCACCACGACGATGTCTGCGCCCGCCTCAATACGGCGGTGCAATTCCTCGGCGTCGATCCACGGCGTGTGTTTCTCGTGTTCGATGATCTCGCCAAAGGCCTTGCTTGGCACGTTACTGCCAGTGAATAGTTCGTTGCCGGCGCCAACCCAGGCCGCCACGCCGCCTTCCAGCACCGACACATTGCCCCAGCCGAGCCGCACCAGCTTTGCCGCCGCCTGGTGCGCGAGTGCGTCGGCATTGTCACCGCCGTCGAGCAGGACGATGCGCGTGTCGCGCCTCGGTACCAGCCGATCGATCAGCAGTTCCAGCCGCCACAGCGGGGCGGAAGCAGCCAGCAACGGATGGCCCTTCGTATGGACGCCAGTCTCACGGACATCGAGCAGCGCGATTTCCTGTCCGTCTGTCAGTGCAGCCTTCAGCGTGGCAACGTCCGTTACCGGCGCCGCCAGCCGGCGCAGCGGCCCGAAGTGGCGATAGCTGCCACCTGCCTTGCTCTCGAACACCACGCGGCCCGCGAGCCGATCCAGTGCGAGGCCATAAAAATGCAGATGCAGCCCGTTCTCCTCGCCAATCAGTTCGATGGTATGCACGTCGTCGGGCAACAGCGTTACCGACGAGCCCGCCACGACATCGAATTCCTCGATTTCGCGCAGCTCGTCGCGCGCCGGGTCGGCCGTGGCCTCGCGCTCATAGAAGTTGTTGCGCTCGCGTCCGGTAATACCGGCGATGATCGCCCACGTGGTGTGATCGTGCGGCGGCTGCGCTTTGCCCGGGAGGCCGGCCGAGACATACAGCGCGAATCGGCCATCGAGGTCCTCGGCCAACCTGTAAACCTGAGCGGGGTTACTGGCCGACACCGGAAAGTGCGCATCAGGAAATAGCTCCCGTTGCTGGCCTAGCGCTTCCAGCAACCTCGCCACCGGACCAAGCCGGGACTTGTCTGTCACATCCGCGTTGCCGAGGATCCGGCGCGTCTCGGCGATAAACCGTGCCACGGCTTGGTGGCGGCGGCTGGCGATGTCAGTTCCTGAAGCTTCAGCATGAAATAACTGGGATGCGGTCATAGCTAAGGCCCAATGGTTCTTGGGTCGGATGGGGACAAGCTACCGACTCTAGGGGCTACCGCCTATACAAGGAACGAACAAACGCGCACATGGTTATGCGCAAATGGCGCATATCGGCTGTGGATTCAAATGGTGCCTGTGGCGCCGTCCTTCGCGGCCTGTAGCACGCCTCCGGCCGTATTGCTGCCTGCGAGGTTTCGATAACCACCTTGCCGTCGAGCGAATCGCCCACGGTGTGGATGATGGCGTCCGCCCGCGGCCAATAGACGGAGAACAGCAACGCGTCGCCAAATTCCGCAGCCTCCTTGATGGAGCCTGGCCGGACGCGACCTCTGAGCTCGGCGAGCAGCGGATCCATCTTGCGAGCGTCACCGTCCTTCGCGAGCATCAGTTCATGATCCGCTGCTGCCCAGGCGCCGGCAAGGCGGCTGCCGATGTTGCCGGTATTTAGGATGCCTATCTTCATAGCAATGTCGCCTATCGATTCCACCGTGAAAAACCCCACTCTAGAGACGACATGAAGCACAGATAAATAGCAGTGCGAACCACAGACCGTTGTCTGTGGATGCATCAATAGACCGACACCTATTTGCCGACGGTATCGGCGCTTGCCTGCTCAAGGAACAGATCCACATGGACCTGAGGCATTCCGTCCAGCGTCCCGCCAATCGGCGAAGGACGCACCGCCTCCGCGATGAGGCCGTGCGCCTCATTGGGCGAGATGGGCTCGCCACGCCGCTGGTAGATTCGCTTGGCCTCGTCGGCCGATACACCATCGGGAACGACAGGTGCGTAGCGCCAGAAATAGATCGGCGTGCCAGGTTCGATGCGCCAACTGTCTGCAAGCGTGCCGGCGTCGACGACATTGAAGCCAAGGGCTTCGATGAAACGCATCGCAGCGTCCTTCGCTGCCAGGTCGTCGCCGGCAATGGGTAGCGTTGTACGGTCGGCTGCGCCTTTCGGTCTGGCGTTGCTCTCCATATGGATCCAACTGAGATTGTGGAGGCCCTTGACCAGCTTCGCGCCGCGGAGATATCGCTGCATGAGCTCACTCGACGTCAGCTCGCCATCGTCAAGATCTGTCCGACGGAATCCGCCCATACCAGGGTAATAATTCGTCTGGTCGAGAACCACCTTGCCAGCAAACTTGTCGGCCGGCAATGCCTCGAAGGCCGCCAGTAGAACCGCCAGCGTGACGATATCTGCGGCGGCGATTACTTCGTCGACGTTGCCGGCGCGCGCGCGCGGGCCCAGCGTGTCGATCAAGGACGAAAGCGTGTCGGGTCCACGCGAATTGCTGATGATGACGCGACATCCGGCCGCGATGGCCAGCCGCGCGACGGCTTTGCCTACGAGGCCGGCGCCAATGATTCCGATGGTTTGTGTCATCTTGCGTATTCCTTGTGATGGGATGTATGCAACACGCGGAACGCGCGCTGCTCTGGACCACACTATGGACAGCATCACCACATTGATAAATAGCGCAGAAAATTACATACTGTTGTCCATGAATACATCAATCGATCTACCCGAAATGCGCGTGTTCGCGGCGGTGGTGACCGACGGGTCCTTCACGACCGCGGCAGAGCGGCTTGGCACTGACAAAGCGCGCGTGAGCCGGATCGTGAGCCGCATGGAGGAGAAGCTGGGCGCGCAACTCCTCACACGTTCCACGCGTCGCCTCAATGTGACCGAAGTGGGCCGAGACTATTTCGAGCGCGCCGTTAGTATCCTGACCGCCGCGGAGGCGGCGGAAGCTGCGGTGGCACAGCAGTCTCGCGAGCCGAAGGGGTTGCTGAAGATCACGGCGGGCTCCGAGTTCGGCACGATGGTCGTGGACGAATGGGTCGCGGCGTTCCTCAAGATGGCGCGGAAAGTCACGGTCGAGGCTGAGTACACCAATCGTCTCGTCGATATCATCCATGAAGGGTTCGATGTCGCGATTCGCGTCGGCACACTGGAGGATTCAGGACTGTCCGCGCGCCGCCTTGGCGAAGTCCACTATGGGTTGTATGCAGCCTCCGACTACGTCAGCCGCGCACCAGCGCTAACCGCAGTCAGCGATCTGAAGCAGCATGACCTGATCATGAAGACCACGCGGGGCCGCTCCAACTGGATCCTCTTCAACGGCGTAACCGCCGAACGCGTCACCGCCACCCCGCGCTGCGCGGTCAATAGCACCATCGCCGCGCAGAATCTCGTTCTCTCCGGACTCGGCATCGCGCAACTGCCCCGATTTATGGCAGAGCCGTACGTAAAGGAAGGCAGACTGTCTTGCGTGCTGCCCGGCTGGGCCGAAGCCCCCGCTCCGGTCCATGCCGTCTTTGCATCGAGTCGTTACATGGATCCCAAAGTCCGTAGCTTCGTGGATCTTTGCCTCGGCGCGTTTCAGAGCCGCGGCCGCAGCGCAGAGTGAACGCGAATTACGCAAGCTTCGTGGGCCTTCCGCTTTCGGCCACCAGCAGCCATTTGAGAAGGGTCGCCCTGTGGATTCAACCGGTCGATGCAACGTACTGGTGTTCAGCCGGCGTATCGAAGTTCAACGTCTTGCTCGCCGCTCGCTAAGGCCTATATGTAAATCACGGCTGAGTTCGGGCAGAGCAGCGACTAAACCGTTGTTCTACGACGTTGGTCCCCCACTGCGTCCCCTCTGATTCGCTGGTCAATTGGAAACCAAATGTCTCGTATAGGTGGCGCGCTGCATCTAGCCCCTTGAACGTCCAAAGGTACGTCTCACTAAATCGCTCGTCGACAAATCTCATCGCGTGTGACATCAATTGCCTACCGACACCGGAACCACGCAACGAATCGTCGACGATGAACCATCGCAAATGAGCGATGCCTGTTTCATAATCCCCATCGATTGCCATAGAGGCGAGGGAGCGACCATTTTCGGCGTAGAGCCATAGCGCCTTGCTATCGGCTGGCAATGCGCCAGCGAACTCGGCAAGCTCTGTCGCTACCTTCTGCTCGAAGAACGCGCCGAAGCCCCAGTGCTCTGCGTAGAACCGGGCGTGTAAGCTTGCTATGTCACCGATGCAGCCGGGTTGATAGCCCTCCTGAATCTGGGTGGCCAGGACGCGTTCGGGGGCCGCTTCGGTTGAGTTGTCTTGCGCGAGCGCGTCGGCGTACAGCGCGAGAGAACGAACCAGGACTTGCTGGTCGGCAGGAACCATACGTCGAAGCGCACTGGACACCTGATTTGTCGCGAATCGGTCAATTTTTCTCCGGAGCTTCTGCCCTGCCTCCGTTAAATACAACTCAGACGAGCGCGCATCCTCGTTTGCGACCTTGCGTTTCACCAGTCCGCCTGCCTCCAGTTTCGCAACCTGTCGACTTGTGTTTGATTTGTCGAGGCGCAAGATGTTGCCTAAGTCCTTCGCACTGATCCCTCGCGTTGCCCCGATTTCGATGATCGCGTGAACAGCCGAAGGCGCAAGATCACTGTCAGCCAAGGTCGTTCGCATGAAGCCTAGTTCGCGAACCAGTTTTCGGGAAAAGTCCCGGAGCTCGAGAATCGTAGTTTCTCGAGATTTGGCCGGAAGATCGACAAGGTCCATGTGCGGGCTCAAATAAGTTGCGCATCGCAACCAACATAGTTGCGATGCGCAACTATGTCAAGGTCCGCCTTATAGTGATGTCGAGTTGTGGCGAGCTATTGCTCGCCGAAACCGGACAGGCGTAAGACATTTCCAACTGAAGGTCCGCTTGTCATTGTGCAGCGGGCGTAGAAGCAAGCCGGCGGAACGTCGCAGCCTGGCCGATAGCAGACTACGGCGGGAGTGTCATGCCACTGTGCCCTGCCGCCACGGCTCGATGTCTCAGATCGGCCAGAGGACTAAACCGCTCGCGCGGTAACCCTCCGTCCAATGCGCAAAGTGACTGAAGCGCCTGCGCTGTCTCCTAAGTTGAGGACCGAGGCAACTTGCCGCGATTCCCGACAGGAGCCCAGCCATGTCAGTCGCGACACCTACCATCAGCCCGCTACGCCAGCGCATGATCGAGGACATGCGGATGCGCAAGCTTGCGGACAAGACCCCGGGCCTCAATCCCATCGAGTCACTCAGCACCCGGCAACTCAACCGTGCCGTCCACGCCGCCACACAGGCCGCAGAGATCGACAAGCGCGTATCCATGCATACGCTACGGCATAGCTTTGCAACACACCTGCTTGGCTTCTTCCTGTCAGTCCGCGTGCTCTCCCGCCTCTTCCGGCGGCGCTTCCTCGATGCACTCCAGGACGCACACACGTTGGGGCAATTGCAGTTCTTTGGTGAGTACAGCGCCCTCGCCAATCCGGACGCCTTTGCGCAATGGTTGGCGCCACTACGCGCCACCGAGTGTGTGGTCTACGCCAAGCGACCGTTCGCCGGTCCAAAGGCAGTACTGGCCTACCTGTCGCGCTACACGCACCGCGTGGCAATCTCCAACCAGCGCCTGGTCTCGCTTGATGAACGCGGCGTGACCTTCCGCTGGAAGGACTACCGCGCCAAGGGACGCACGCGCCGTAAGACCATGACGCTGGACGTCGGAGAATTCATGCGCCGCTTCCTGCTGCACGTGCTGCCGGGCAGCTTCCATCGCATCCGCCACTACGGGTTGCTTGCCAATCCCCCAGCGCGCCGCGCGAATCTGGTCAAGATACGCTCGCTATTGAGCGTCGTCCCGGCGGTGACCGCTGCGCCTGACGATACCGATGTCGCCGCACCTCCGTCCTTCGTCTGCCGGCACTGTGGCGCCCCGATGCTCGTCATCGAGGTCATCCCGCGCAGCGCGTGCATCCGCGGACCGCCACCGCAGCGAGCCCTGGCATGAGCCTGCACGTTCCACACCTACCACTCGACCGACGGCTCTTCGGAATCTGGAGCCGCAAGCGGAGCGTTGTGCTCGCCGACTCCCTCGACCAGGTTGCATGCACTGGGTATCCACGCGATCCTGAACTGCTCCGACCTTCGCGCCATGGCAGGAGCCGATTGATTGGCCTGCCTCCCCTTCAAGCCATGACGCCGTTGTTGGGGCCAAGCCATCAATCGCCATAGCCCGCATCACCGGCGTCGCCGGACTCCGCGGTTTCCTCCCCTGAGGTTTGTTCAACGCCTGCCCTCATACCCCTGGAATTCTGCAGCCAAGGGCAGGCATCAAACAAACCTAAACATCAACGGCCATATCGAAGTATCCGGCTGAACGGCTGCTCCGATGTCGCAAGCGGCCAAGCGATCCGATGACTTTCGCGCTCGAAGCAGCTTCAAAGCCAACTCCCTCCGTCAAACTCCAATCGACCAGCCAACGCTCCAATCGGTTGCTAATCCCAACAGCCCAATCGCCTACCAATTAACAGGCCCCACGCAAGTTGCGTGAGGCCTTAAGCAGCTTCCCGGGTTGGGTTACGGCCTGTCGATCGAGATCGAATAGAAGGGATTGGGGTTGCTCGCGCTAGCGTTGATCGAAACGGTCAGGCCCGTGTTGGACAGGCTCATGCCGATGGACTCCGCAGCGCCTGGGAGGCCATTAACCGGGGCCACTACCGGGCGATAGCGAAGTCCGGTGGACGGCACGTTGTCTTGCCACGTGTCGATGCGACCATCGTTGCGCTGGCGCGTGTAGGTATGGGAAGTTGCATCGACGGCAATCACCGTGTTCGAGAACGTAGTGATGTCGGTGACTCCCGTGGGATTCAAAACTGCGTCCCGCAAGTTCACCAAAGCTGCCGATTGCGGCATGAGTGGATGTGGCCAACCCTCGGCAGCCGGTGACCTCGCGACGTTCTCAGTCAACGCCAATGGTGGCTTTGATCTGACTGACGCCAGCGGTACGGCACGCGCATTCGGCTTCAAAGGTGTGGACGGGCAATTGGCCATCGTGATCGTTCATACGAACGGATTCATGGTCGCAAGGCATCCGGTGGCACGCGCGTTGCCGGTAGTTGGATTCACCAATGCCTATCAGTTCCTGTCGGACCTCGGCGAATTGCACGCCAAGCATGTTCGTTCTGGTCACGGGATCAGCTCCGCACCGGCACGATGCTGAAGCGCGATACGCCCTCGGTGGCCGCCATCTCCGCAGCCAGTGCAGCCGGCGACAGCGCGCGTGCCTTGTCCGGAGCGACGAGGCTGACGCGCCACACCGCTTGGTGGTCGGCATAGGTAATAGTGAGCGTGTCGTTGAGCACACGATAGCCGCGTGACCTCGCCAGCTCGATCACGAGATTCAAGTCAGGCGCTTCCCTTGGCTGGAATGTCAGAGACAGGTCAAGCGTCATGCGTCCGGGCAGCCGTGACTCCAGCGGATGCATCAGAGACATCGAAGCCACACATAGGACTGCGAGCAGTAGCGCAGCGGCATAGAACCCGACGCCAAGGAGCACTCCCGTCGCAGCAACGGCCCAGATGGATGCAGCGGTCGTAAGGCCGCGGACACTCATGCCATCCTTCATAATGACCCCGGCGCAAAGGAAGCCGATGCCGGTGATGACGCCCTGGATGGTATGTGCCGGGTCCGACTGGATGTGCGCCGTGGTGCCGCCGTACCACAGCGACGCGTGCCCGACGAATACCGTTAGTGCGGCGATCGCCGATCACTCGGACATGGAGTCATCCTTTCCCGATGTAAAGGACATGTATTTAAGCCTCCGCTGGACGACGGAGCAGCCCTGTTTGAATGACCGGAATCAAGTGCGGATTCAACCGGTCGATGCAACGGTCTGATGGAATCGTTCAGCGGGTGTATCGAAGTTTAGTGTTTTACGCGGACGTTCGTTGAGGCGCCGTTCTATGCCATTGAGCTTTGCCTGGGAATAGACAGAGAGATCAGCGCATTTGGGGAGGTACTGCCTCAAAAGGCCATTTGTGTTTTCATTGGACCCGCGCTGCCAAGGATTCTGCGGGTCACAGAAAGTGACGATCTGGCTATTGGCACTGCCGAAGAGCAAAGCTCCTTCCCAGTGCCCAGGTATCGCGCGGTCTTCAGCGTTCGCAGGTCGCTCGCTTATTGAAACGGCATCACGGATTCTTCCGCGCTCGTCGGTCTTCGCCGAATAGTTGCGCAAGTGGCGCGAGTGCGCACGGCGGCGCGCGGACGACGTCTGGCAAGTCGCGCGTTATCGGTACGCGTGATCGTCCACAACTCTGGCGACGGTGATTAGTGCTTGCCGCAGCGTGTCAACGTCGACGGAACCGAGGGCCAGCCGGATGGCGTGTGGCACCTGCTTCGAGGTGGTGAAGGGATGCGCGGTGGATACGGAAATGTTCTGCGCCAGCAACGTATTCGCGATGGCATCGGCACGCGCATCTTCCGGAAGCGGCAGCCAAACGAAATACGACGCGGGATGCCGGACGGGATCTAGATGCCCCAGGGCTTCGGTCACGATGCCTTGGCGTACCGAGGCATCCAATCGCTTCTCCGCCTCCAGTCGAGCGACCGTCCCATCCTCGATCCAGCCGCAGGCAATCGCGGTCATCGTGGTTGGCGTATGCCAGGTAGTCGCCCGGATCGTGCGTTCGAATTTGGGGATCCAGGCCAGCGGGGCACAGACCGGGCCGACGCGCAGCCCGGTTGCCACGCTCTTGGACAGGCTCGATACATACACAGTCATTTCGGGCGCCAATGCGGCCAGGGGCGGTGGAGCGTCTGCCGCCAGGAAGGCGTACGCGGCATCCTCGATCACGATCAATCCGTGCTGGCGCGCAATGGCAACCAGATCGCGCCGCCGGCGCGCGCTCATGACCCAGCCAAGCGGATTGTGCAGCGTCGGCATTGCGTACACGGCGCGTACCCGGCGTCGCCGGCAGAGGCCGGCCAATGCGTCCAGGTCCGGGCCCTTGGTGCCCGCAGGAATCGCCACTAGTTCCAGTCGGCAGGCTTCTGCGGTGAGCTTGAAGCCAGGGTATGTCAGCGCGTCGACGGCGACGACGTCGCCGGGTTCCAGCAACGCCATTGCCGTGACGGTCAAGCCGTGCTGTCCACCACTTACCAGCACCGTGTTATGCGCCGTGGCCGGCACGCCGCGTCCGGCAAGATGCCGGGCCATCGTCTCGCGATCACGCATTCGGCCGCCATGGGGGTGGTACCTGAGCAACGATTCAAGGTTGCCGGCGCCAGCCAGTTCGCGCAGCGCGCTCCGGAGCAGGTCGCTCTGGCCGGGCATCGACGGATTGTTGAAACTCAGGTCAACCGTGTCGTCGCTCCATGGCTGAAGATCCACACCGTGTCCGCGCGGAAGCACTTCCTTCACGAACGTCCCCCTACCCGTTTCGCCGCTTACCAGCCCCATGGCATGCAGTTCCGCGTAGACACGTGTCGCTGTGACCAGCGCCAGGCCCTCGCGGGCGGCGAGTTCGCGATGGGTGGGCAGGCGGGTGCCGGGACGCAAGCGGCCTTCCTGGATGTCTGCGGCCAACTGGTCGACCAGTTGCTTGTAGCGGTGTCGAGGCATGACGAACGGATGCAAGACAATGGCAGGAATGTACTGATTATCGACCGGATCCGATCATCGCGCAAAACCAGGCGACAGCGCCGCGCACGCGAGCGCGAGCGCGTTTCGGCCTATCCCATAGTTTACTTCGCACGCAAATTATTCATATACTTCGCATGCGAACATAAACCTATGGAGACCCGCATGACCTCGGACATTCACGTCGACCTGACCGGCAGCATCCTGACCATTACGCTTGCCCGACCAGACAAGAAGAATGCACTGACCAATGAGATGTACGGCACCCTGGCCGACACCATCGAAGGCGCCGAGCACGACGGCAATGTCCGCGTCGTTCTGGTACAGGGGGATGGCGACATGTTCACCGCGGGGAACGATGTGGGCGAGTTCGCGGCGATCGCCGCGGGAAAGGGTCCCAGCGAACGGCACGTCCACCGCTTTCTGCATGCGCTGGCGAAGGCGACGGTGCCCATCGTTGCAGCCGTCCATGGCAAGGCGGTGGGCGTGGGCACAACAATGCTGCTGCATTGCGACTACGTGCTGCTGGCGCAGGATGCCCAACTGATCACGCCGTTCGTAAACCTGGCGCTGGTGCCCGAAGCGGCCTCGAGCTATCTGCTGCCGCTGCGCATCGGCCACGCCAGGGCCTTCGAGATGTTTGCCATGGGGGATCCGCTCGACGCGCAGACCGTACTGGCCTGGGGTATCGCCAACAAGGTCTGCGCCAATGACCAGTTGCGCGCCGAGGCACGCCGGATGGCCGAACGCATCGCCGCCAAGCCTGCCGGCTCGCTGAGCGCCATGAAAGCGCTGATGCGCCAGGCGGAGATGCTGGTGACGCAGATGGATACCGAGAGCGCGAAATTTCAGGAGCGGCTGACGAGCGCGGAAGCCAGGGAGGCGTTTGCGGCCTTTGCCGAAAAGCGCAAGCCGGATTTCTCGAAGGTCGCCCAGCACTAGGCCGGGTTGGTCGCGCCGACGTGGGCCAGGCTAGATGTCGCCTTCGTCGGCGGCCGGGAACCTGGTCTGCAGGCTGGTGAGCCACCGCGCCACTACATCGATCTCGGCTTCGGTAAAGCCTTCGGTCAGCCTGGCGTTGAGATCGCTCATGCCGGCCTTGGAGCGCTGACGCGCCGAGCGCCCTGCGTCCGTCAACCACAGGCGCGATGCCCGACCATCGTTCTCGTCGGCACGACGCTCGATCAGGCCCGCTCTTTCTGTTCGGTCAGCCAGGCCGCACATCCCTGGGGCGCCAAGGTCCAGCGCGGCGGCGGCCTCGCTCATCAATGCGCCGTTGTGCGTGCCCAGAAAGAACAGCAGGCCCGATTGCGCCGCGGTGACGCCACCACGAGCGGCACGCGCCTGCGACCAGCGCTGCAGCCGGCGCTGGCCAACGTTCAGGAGATAGACAAGGCGGTGCTTCATGTTCGGGCCGGCAGCGTTGATCGATTTAATTCGCGCGCGAATATTATCACCACCCTCGGCACCCCATGATGACTTTCTCCCGAAGCCGCGGCGATTGTATCCATGACAATGATTTGATTGTATTGAATCACAAGCCTACGATGGTCTCCAGCCTTCAGTCTTTGCCGACCCCATCATGGAACTGAATATCACCACCATCCTCGTCACGTTTGCCGGCGTCTTCCTGATCTGCTTCATGAAGGGCGCCTTCGGCGGGGGCTTTGCCATCGTGGGCATTCCGCTGTTATCGCTTGTGATGGACCCGGTATCAGCAGGTGGCCTGCTGGCGCCGCTGTTCGTCGCCATGGACCTGTTCAGCCTGCGCTACTGGAAACCATCGACGTGGTCCAGGCCTGACTTGCTCTTGCTGGTGCCCGGGCTGGTGGTCGGTATTGGCGTGGGCTACTTCCTTTTTCGCGTGTTGGACCACCGTGCCATCTCCATCATCATGGCCGTGGTCACGTTGAGTTTCGTCGGGCTGTGGCTGTTGCGGGGCGGACATGTCGCGGTGCAGCCCCGCTCCTCGCCCAAGGCTGTAGCGGCGGGCCTGACGTCGGGGATCACCACCATGGTCGCCCACTCCGGCGGGCCGCCGCTGGCGATGTACCTGCTGCCGCTGGGCCTGAGCAAGCAAGTCTACGCGGGAACGACCAGTATGTTCTTTACGGTGGGCAACGTCCTCAAGGCCGTACCATGGTTAGCGCTGGCGAGGCCCGTCGGCGCCGTCTGGACGCTGATGGCGATCTGCCTGCTTGCCGTTCCAGCGGGTGTCTGGCTGGGCTGGCGCCTGCATGGGCGGCTCGATCAGCGCCAGATGTACCGGGCATGCTACAGCTTGCTGGTAGTCACCGCGCTGAAGCTGTTATGGGACGGTGCTTCAGGCTACCTTGCCTAGGCTCGCTGATCGAAATAAGGGGAATATGTCCACTGTAGTAAGGCTTAACCCCTCTCTGACTCCGTGAGCACGCCTTGGCGCCCTGAATCACTGTATTAGAGGGACGATCCCGATCTTCTCCGCAAGCATCCGCTCGTAAACCCCAAAGTGAAGGTCGACTTCTGCCTGACTGACAACGGTCACCTCCATATTGATCTGTTCAGCCTTCAACCCGAACATGGTGGCGAGCGCCATCTCAAGGTCAGGCACCATATCTTTATCCTTCGGAAAGGTCGTACCGATGCTTATCGAATATGCATTGGAGCGATCCGCAACAACTTCCAGCAGCCGCGCCGCAGCGCTCATATTGTGCTCGATTGCGATGCGAGTAAGCTCCGCAATACTGCGCATCTTCTCGGTTGGAAAGCCGCGGATGCCCCGCAGGCGTATCCGATGAGTGCCTAACGTCATCCAGTCGGTATCGAATTCCATGACAACCTCAGTCAGTCAATCTGCTATTCATCTATGCCCGTGGATTCCACTCTCCGATCATCGGGGCGGTTATCCAATTGGCGAATCAAACACTACGAAGCACAAGGGAGTGAAGCGCCTCGGCCAAGGCAATCGCTGATATCCGCTTTGGCCGAGAACCTTGTGTCGCACTAAGCGGAACGCCCCGATAATTGGACCGAACCGGCGGTGTAAGCTTCTGGTTCCTATGCGGCGGAACGCAACTATTGGATGTCGATCTTTCGAACTGTCGACGACGGCCGCTCGATCTTAGAGAAGCGCATCGTCAGTACGCCGTTCGCAAATCGCGCGTCGACATGGTCGTCCGGCGACGAGGCGAGCGTCAACGAGCTTTACGGGAATCGATCGGTGGTTCGGCGACTATAGTTCCGCCCGCTTCCAGCCGCGTATCGATCGTCGTCTGCACTTCGTTGCGTTCCGATTTGCGAAGCTTCCACTTTCCGACTTCGGTTTTCATCTCGCACCCCTGACAATCATGGTTGAAACACGAGATACGCAAGGTCTGTCGGGGCGCCACGCCTGTAAAGCCTGGGCACGCCCGGAAACACCCTGGAACGCCCTGACAAAGCCGTAGGCCGCCCCGACAGACATCAAGCGCTTCAAGCCAGGTTGATCGCAATGCGCCGCGGTCTCGCTTCGTCACGCCGAGGGACGGTCAGCTTCAACACACCGTCTTCCAACTGCGCCCCGATCTGCGTTGCATTCAGGTCGGGGCTTAGCGAAAACGACCTCGCAAAGTGAGGCTGACGAATTTCGGCGTGCTGCACGCGAAGTCCCGAGGGCGTCGGGACGACCGCTTGCCCTTCGATGTGCAAAGCACCGTCATTGAAACTGACCTGGAGATTCTCACGGCTCACGCCAGGCAGGTCAGCCCACAGCGTCACGCCATTGGCGTCTTCCACAACGTCCACTGCTGGGATCAGGGTTACTTGTCGCCCGCCCTTCTCCTCAGTGCGTTGGGCCACAGCGCTATCGTTACGTTGTGCGAGTTGGGTGTTGTCGTTCATGGTAGCCTCCTTGACGTTATTGAACGATGATCGCACGCGGCTTGGACGCCTCGCGCTTACCCACGCTGACTGAAAGACAACCATTGGCATATCGGGCCTGGACCTTATCGGGATCTGCGCCCTCCGGCAGTTCAATCACTCTCCTAAACGCGCCGACAAAGCGCTCCTGGGCGTAATGCCGTGACTCTGGCATGCCGTCTTGCCAAAGCGGTTGTCGTTCGCCGCTGATCGTCAACAGGCCACGATCGATGGTGACTTCGATGTCTTCCTGCTTGAGTCCAGGGGCAAAAGCCACGATCTCGATCGAGTCGTCAGTTGCCCCAATGTTTATGGCAGGAAATGCGCTGGAGCGCCCTGCGCGGATGCTGGAAGGAAAGCCGCCGAACAGGCTCGTCATCTGCCTTTGCAGACGATCGAAGTCACTGAAGAGGTCGGTTCCGAAAATTGCGTCAGTCATGGTCGTATCCTCCTGTAGCGCGCAGCGAGGAGTGAGGGGCATCACGCGCTCCCATTCACCTGCCCTCGCTGCTGGCAAACAAACAGAAACACGCAGCGCGACATCGCGACTGCCTGAGCGAAATTAAAATAGCAACGGAAAACGACAATTTCAAGAGTCTAAAGCGTCACCCTTGCCACGGTCGATATGCGGCCCGCCGGTGCCAATTTCTGACCCGAACTTGAGGCGCCCGCCGAACTAAAGCGCCGTGCACCAAGCGCCCTCACCCAAAAAGAGGCACCGTGCGACGCGCAACGTCGCACGGTGCCAAAAAGGACCGCCTCCACGCAGCAAGCAGCGAACCCGCGGACACATCAATATGTCGAACGCGGGTGCTGGCGCCGGTGCCGCTTCATCTTCCCTGGGAACGTCCGCCACCGTGGCCTCCGTCGTGAGGACAGGCCCGATCACCGCCGCATTTTGATGCGCTGTTCACGCGAGGAACACTGCACGACGCACCTGCTGGCAGGCTGGGCCGGGCCGACAGCGAAGCAGTGGCCCAACTCAGCCCCTGCACGTCACTGCTGAAGATGGATTGAGCCGCGGTACTCACGGCGGTGCGTGAGCGGGGATATTGCGCGGTCGGCCTGAGCAGGATTATGGAGGCAGTGGAGCCGGCCGCGATGACGGCGCTAGCGGCTGCAGAAGCCCGCCAAACATTTGGTAAGGGCCCTTTTGGTTAACGTAAGACAACAGTTGTTTAGTAAGAAAAGTTTTGGTCAGTAAGACATGTTTTGTGCGACACCAACTTCAACCCCAAATTGCCTATACTTGCATCCGTCCCTTCACCCATGCATGAACTATGGAATACGCTCCAGGCATCAGCCAGCTGGCTGGCCTGCTGGCCGACCCCGGGCGCGCGGCGATGCTGTGGGCGCTGATGGATGGCAGTGCCCGGCCCGCTGGCGAGCTGGCGCTCATTGCCGGGCTGTCGGCGTCGTCCACCAGCGGCCACCTGGCAAGGCTGTCCGAAGGCGGGTTGCTGGCCGTGGAATCGCGCGGGCGCAATCGCTATTACCGCCTGGCAGCGCCGGAAATCGGCGTTGCCATCGAGGCGCTGGCCACGGCATCGCTGGTGAGCCAGCCGCCGCGCATGCGGGTCGTGCCCGTTTCGCGCGGCACGCCGCCTGCACTCCGGCAGGCGCGCACCTGTTATGACCACCTGGCCGGGGAACTTGCGGTGGGCCTGTTCGAACGAATGTCGCAGGCGGGCTGGCTGGCCTTGGATGGCACGCGGATCGACCTGACCGGCGACGGCACGCAGGCCATGGCGCAGCTGGGCATCGACCTGGACGCCACGCGGCGCAAGCGCCGACAGTTCGCCTGTACCTGCCCCGACTGGAGCGAGCGCAAGCCGCACCTGGGCGGCGCGCTGGGCGCGGCCTTGCTGGAAACCATGCTGGAGAAGGGCTGGATCGAGCCTACCCACGCGTCGCGGGCATTGCGCGTGACGCCACGGGGGCATCGCGAGATCGGGAAAGTGGCCGCATGAATGGAGCAACGGGGCCACAAAGGAGCCACAGATGGCAATAGAACTGGACGACGACGCGCAGGACGCCGCAAGCCGGCTGTTTGCGCTGATCAACCTGGGAGACACCCAGCAGACCACGCGGCACCTGGCGCTGTTCGAGGAAGCGCTGGAGGATGCCGAGGAGGACGAGGCCGACGCCGAGATGCTGCTCTTCCAGATCAAGGAGATCATCGACTGGGAAGCAGGCTTCTACGTCGACTGGAAGGACGTCGAGTCCTTTATCGGCTGCCTGACCCAGCTCTGCGAGCGCATCGACCTGGAGATCGACTGGGGCACCGACGACCCCGAGGACGAGGATTTCCTGGAAGGCACCAGCGTGCCCGAACTGATGGAGCTGGCCACGGACCAGCTGCGCGTGGCCGGCTACACGCTATGGAACTGGGATACCGGTGGCGACGCGTACGCGGGCTGGATCACGCGCAGCGAGGACGACGACGAAATGCTGGAGATCGCCGACACGCTCAGCTTCGACCTGCGCAGCGGCGACCAGCCTTACTGATTCGCCCCGCCCCCGGGGCCGGCCGCCGGTCCACCAGCGGCTTATTCGAGCGTCAGGATGGTGGGCGCGGCATCGGCTTCTTCCAGCGCCGCGGTGACGTCCGGCAGCAAGGTGGCGCCCAGGCGCGATGCGGGGCGCCGCGCGTTTTCCGGCACGCCCAGCGTTTCTTCCAGCGCGTTGAGGAAGGCGCGCACGCTGGCCGGCATCAGCTTGCGCGCGGGCATCAGCACATAGACCTTGAGCGGTGACGACGAATAGCCGGGCAGCACCCGCACCAGTTGCCCCTGCACCAGTTGTTCATGCACGAACCGTGGCGACAGGCGCGTAACGCCCAGGCCATCGACGGCCGCCTTCAGGCGCACCTCGGCATTGTGCGTGCAGATGCGCGGTTCCACGTCGAGCGAGAACGTCTCCACGCCATCGCGCAGGAATTCCCAGTGCGAGTCGTCGAGATTGCCGACGGTGGGCCAGCCCTGCAGGTCTTGTGGCGCGCGTGGCAGGCCGCGCTCGCGGATCAGCGCGGGCGCCGCATAGAACGCACGCTCGATCAGCACCACACGCTTGCTGGCAAAGGAGCTGTCGTGCAGGCTCGTATCCGTCATCACGAATGCCAGGTCGTAGCCATGGCGGATCAGGTCGGGCTGGTCCCAGTTCATGTCCAGCTGCACGCGCAGCGACGGATGCTGCTTGAGCAGCCGGTTCACCGTCGGCGACAGGTGCTGCGAGCCCACTTCGTACGGCGTGGCGATACGGATCGTGCCACTGACTTCGGCGCTGACCGAAGCCGCCTCGGCACTGATTTCGCGCAGTGCGCCAAACAATGGCGATACGCGATCGTAGAGTTGCTGCCCGCGTTGTGTGACGCGCACGCGGCGCGTGGTGCGCTCGAACAGGCGCACCCCGAGCTGCCCTTCCAGCCGTGCCACCGCGGCGCTGGCCGATGACTTCGGGACTTCGGCCAGTTCGGCCCCCTGTGTGAAGCCGCCGCCTTCCACCACACGGCAGAAGATTTCCCAGTCCTTCCAGTCAATCGTTTTCATGCGCAACCTTTCGAAGCTTGGCATCGGGAAAACCCTTACCCGACCGGCCGCGATTGTCCCACAACGCGAACAATCGTGGAGCCCACGTTCATAGTAGGGATATTACGAGAACGTGACATCAACGTGACATTTGCAACGACTGTGCGATTGCAGCCACGGGGCAGATCGGGAAAACCTACATTGAGAATCGGTCTCATTAGACTCTACGATTCACACACGTCGCCCTGGTGGGCTTTTTTGAGGAGTGGATCCATGCACAAGATCGTCGCCGCAGCCTTTGCCGGCCTGTTCTCCACCGCCGCATTCGCAGGTGCAAATTGCGAGAAGCATCCCAAGTCCGAATGGATGCCAGAGGCCGACGCCAAGGCCAAGATCGAGGCCCAGGGCTACAACATCAAGAAGTTCAAGGTCGACGGCAACTGCTACGAAATCTACGGCACCACGAAGGACGGCAAGAAGGCCGAGATCTACTTCGATACCAAGACGCTGGACATCGTCAAATCCGAAATCGGGAAGTAAGCATGGCAACCCCGGCGGATCGCGTGTATCCGCGCGACACGATTCGCGTCTGGGACCTGGCCGTCCGCTTCACGCACTGGAGCGTGGCGGCCATCGTCTGCTATGACCTGATCGACGATTCGGGCGACCAGGTGCATCGCGTGATGGGCTACGTGGCCGCCGGGCTGGTGCTGTTCCGCATTGTCTGGGGATTTGCCGGCACCGAGCACGCGCGCTTTCGGGCCTGGCTGCCACGCCCCGCCGGTGTGCTGGCCTATGGCCGCGCACTGATGCGCGGCCGTGCACCGCGCTTTATCAGCCATACCCCGCTGGGCGCGGTGATGATGCTGGCGATGTGGTCGCTGATCCTGGCGCTGGCCGTCACGGGCTGGATGTCGCGGCTCGATCCGTTCTGGGGAGAGGACTGGCCCATCGACATCCATCGCTGGCTGTCGAATACGCTGCTTGGCCTGGTGGCGCTGCATGTTGCCGCGGCGATTGCGATGAGCATCAAGGGCGGCGAAAACCTGATCGCCGCGATGCTTACCGGGCGCAAGCGCCGCGACACCGACCAGCCTTCCTGAAAATCAGGATCGTCGAGCTTTCGGAATTGCCACGCGCTGGCTACGATGGTTGCCAACGCCGTTGCGCGTGCGTGGCAGCGGTGCCAACCAACCCGGAGAACGACAATGAAGATCCTGATGGTGCTCACCTCGCATGACAAGCTTGGCAACACGGGCAAGAAGACCGGCTTCTGGCTTGAGGAATTCGCCGCGCCCTACTACGTGTTCAAGGATGCGGGCGTCGATGTCACGCTGGCGACACCCAAGGGCGGCCAGCCGCCGCTCGATCCCAAGAGTGACGAACCCGACTTCAAGACCGACGCCACGCGCCGGTTCCAGAGCGACCCTGCCGCCCAGAAACACCTGGCCGCCACATTGACGCTGGACCAGGTCAAGGCCGACGACTTCGACGCGGTCTTCTATCCGGGCGGCCATGGCCCGCTGTGGGACCTCACCGAAGACAAGCGGTCGATCGCGCTGCTTGAAGCGTTCGACCGCGCCGGCAAACCCATGGCGCTGGTCTGCCATGCGCCCGGCGTGCTGCGCCACGTGAAGCGCGCCGATGGCGAACCGCTGGTCAAGGGCCGCAAGGTCACGGGCTTCACCAATACCGAGGAAGAGGCCGTACAGCTGACCAATGTGGTGCCATACTTGGTGGAAGACGTGCTCAAGGCGAACGGCGGCCAGTTCTCGCGAACCGACGACTGGGGCAGCCATGCCGTGGTCGACGGGCTGCTGGTCACGGGGCAGAACCCCGCGTCATCCGAGGCCGGCGCGCATGAACTGCTGAAGCTGCTGAAGAAGTAAAACGTGCCGCCGCGCGCCTCAACGCGAGCGGCGCGGCTTCGCCGCATGCCGCACCTCGCGCGTGAATTGCGCGCAGGCGTGGGTCATCAGGTCTTCGGAACGATAGACCAGGAACAGCTGGAAGTCCGGCAGCTCGTCGGCAATCGGCAATCGCACCAGCGCCTCGGGATCGAGCTTCAGCGGCCCCGTGCCATCGAACACGTAGTTCGACCACACGCTGATCAGGTCGGTCTTCGTCGCCAGCTGCAACCCCAGCAGGTTCGATGCGCTCTGCACGATGCGCTTGGGCATGTCCAGGCGGTGCAGGCGCATCAGGCTGGCCAGCGGGCTGCCCGGATCGTCCAGCGGATCGAGCGTCAGCCAGTCGGCATCGAGCAACGCGCGCAGGCGTCGCGCCCGGCGCAGCGGGTGCCCCGCCCGCACTGCCAGGCCCATGCCGACGGAAAACAGCGGCTCCCATTGCATGCCGCCACCACCGGGGCCGCTGTTGGTCGAGATCAGGCCAAGATCGAGCCGTCCTTCACGTAACCCTTCCAGGATCTGTTGCGGGCGCAGCTCCTGCGCGCGCAGCGTCACATTCGGATAGCGCTGGCGGTAGGCGGCCATTGCATCGGGCAGCGCGGCGCTGGACGCCACGGCGGTAAAGCCGATGTGAAGCTGCGCCTCGGCATGGCCGCGGATCGATTCGATATCTTCCAGTGCATGCCGCAGTTCCTGCTCGACCACCGTGGCACGCCGCACCAGCGCCAGGCCGTAGGCCGTCAGGCTCACTCCACGCACCGAGCGCGACATCAGCGTGACACCCAGCTCGCGTTCAAGCTCGGCAATGGCCTTGGACAGCGCCGGCTGCGACGTATGCAGGCTGCGCGCAGCCTCGTGGATGCTGCCGTGCTGGGCCACCGCCAGCAGCACGCGCAGTTGTTGCAGCTTCATCAGGGTTTCTCCCCATCGTCCGGTTGCCGATGCATTGCCTTGGTGCGCGCGTGCGCAATTGCCGTGCATGGCACTTCTGAATGCGCCGCGTAGGTACTAGTCCTGATGGTGCGCGGCGGGTGATGATGACGGTGATGCCATTTGGTTATCACGATGACAATAAATGATTTTTGGGGCGGCGTGTTTGCCGGAATACTGCATCGCCAAGGACGTACGACTTGCGCGATGGATGCCACCCCAGGCTCCACGATTCCCGTAACCCAGTTCGTGGAGCCCCTCACATGAACGACGCAACCCTGCCCGCCGGCGCGCCGCTCTCCGCTGCCACCGTCGCCACCCCGGCCACCCCGGCCAAGGCGAAGCAAAGCCAGTTCCGCCTGATCGCCGCATGCTCCATCGGCAATGCGCTGGAGATGTTCGACTTCACGGTCTACAGCTTCTTCTCGCTGCTGATCGGCAAGCTGTTCTTTCCGTCCGACAGCCCCTACGGTTCGCTGCTGCTGGCCGTCGCCACGTTCGGCATCGGCTTTATCATGCGCCCGCTGGGCGGCGTGCTGATCGGCAACTATGCCGACCGTCATGGCCGCAAGGCCGCCATGACGCTGACCATCGGCCTGATGGTGCTGGGCACGCTGTGCATCGCGCTGGCCCCTACCTACGCCACGGCCGGTGTGCTCGGTTCGCTGACCATCCTGGCGGGGCGCCTGCTGCAGGGCTTCTCGCTTGGCGGCGAAATTGGCGCGTCCACCGCGATGCTGATGGAAGGCGGCGACGTGCGGGGCCGCGGCTGGCGCGTGAGCTGGCAGATCGGCAGCCAGGGCATTTCCGCGCTGGCCGGCGCCGCCACGGGCGCCACGCTCTACGCCCTGCTGCCCACTGCCGCGCTGGAAAGCTGGGGCTGGCGAGTACCGTTCCTGTTGGGCCTGCTGATCGCACCGGTGGGTCTCTATATCCGCGCCAATCTCGATGAAACGCACGAGGCCGACGCGCACGCCCCGAGCCCCGTTGGCGAACTGTTCCGCCGTCACGCCGGCAAGGTGGTGCTGGGCATCCTGGCGGGCACCGCCGGTACGGCCACGATGTACCTGGTGGTGTTCTTCATGCCGACGTACATGATCCGCGTGCTGCATATGCCGGCGTCGCTGTCGTTCCTCTCGGGCTGCGTCACGGGTGTCACGCTGCTGGTGGTGTCGCTGGCCGCAGGCACGCTGGCGGATCGTCTGGAACGCCGCAAGCCGCTGGTGGCGGGGTCGCTGCTGTTCAGCCTGATCGCCGTCTATCCCGCGTTCTGGCTGATGAACCACTACCCGAGCGTGCCGCTGGTGCTGGGCCTGTCCGCGCTGCTGACCGCCAGCATCAACCTGGGCACCACGCCGCTGTTCCTGATGCTGCTGGAGATGTTGCCGGCCGGCGTGCGTGCCACGGGCCTGGCGGTGATCTACAGCGTGGGCGTGACGGTGTTTGGCGGCTCGTCGCAATTCATCGTCACCTGGCTGCTGGCGAAGACCGGCAATCCGATGGCCCCGGCCTTCTACATGATGGCGTGCGGCGTGCTGGCCCTGGTTGCCGTGCTGCGCATTGCCGAGAAACGCGAACACTGATCCGCCTTCGATTTCCCCGCGAGCCCCACTTTCCGAGACCTCTCCATGACCCGCGAACCGACCCTGACCCCGTTTCAGCTGCTGCCGCACCTGCTGCCCGCCATCGACACCGAGACCTTCGTCAATATCCGCCGCCAGATCCACGCGCAGCCCGAACTGGGCTTCGAGGTGGGCGCCACCAGCCGGCTCGTCGCCACGCTGCTGGAAAGCTGGGGCTACACGGTGCATACCGGCATCGGCAAGAGCGGCGTGGTGGGCCAGCTGAAGGTGGGCAACGGCACGCGCCGCCTGGGCATCCGGGCCGACATGGACGCCCTGCCGATCGTCGAGGCCACCGGCCTGCCCTACGCCAGCAAGACCCCGGGCCGCATGCATGCCTGCGGGCACGACGGGCACACCGCCATCCTGCTGGCCGCCGCCAAGGCGCTGGCCGATTCGCGCAGCTTCGACGGCACGCTGAACCTGATCTTCCAGCCCGACGAAGAAAACCTGTGCGGCGCGCGCGCGATGATCAACGATGGCCTGTTCGAGCGCTTTCCATGCGATGCAGTGTTCGCGCTGCACAACATGCCCGGCGTGCCCGCCGGATCGTTCCGTGTGCTGGAGGGGCCCGTGAGCCTGTCGTCCGATGTGGCCGACGTGACGATTCGCGGTGTGGGCGGCCACGGCGCGATGCCCCATCGCTCGAAGGATCCCATTGCTGCGTCGGCGGCCATCATCACCGCCCTGCAAACGGTGGTGGCGCGCAACGTGGCGCCCGACGATACGGCGGTGGTGTCGGTCGGCTTCATCCACGCTGGCGCCACGCACAACGTGATTCCGGAGGAGGTCAGGATCGGCCTCAATGTGCGCGCGGCACGGCCCGAGACGCGGGCACTGGTGGAAGCACGCATCTACGAGATCGTCAGCCTGACCGCGCAGGCCCACGGCGTGACGGCGCAGATCGACTACCGCCAGCTGACGCCGCCGATGGTCAACGCAGCCGGCCCCACTGCCCTGGCCGCCGAGGTCTGCCAGGAACTGGTAGGCACCGAGCAGGTGGTCACGCAGGCGCCCAAGGGCCTGAACGGCAGCGAGGACTTCGCCTGGATGCTCGATGAGGTGCCCGGCTGCTACCTGATTCTGGGCAACGGCGAAGGCGAATTCGGCGGCTGCATGGTCCACAACCCCGGCTACGACTTCAACGACCAGGTGCTGCCGCTGGGCGCCGCGGCGTGGGTACGGCTGGCGCAGCGTTTCCTGGTCCCCGCGTGCTGACCCGGATAAACCAAATGGCCGAATCTTTAAAATCTATGGCATAGTTGCCACCGTTGTATCCCGCGATATCGGGAGAGCCCGTTGCTGCCGCCAGGCAGCACGGCGCCGAAGGAGCAACCGCCCCGGAAACTCTCAGGCAAAAGGACCGGTATCGCCATTGAACTCTGAAGAACCCCCGGCCTGTACGTCGGCCGGCGGTACCGAAGGAGCAAGCGAGCCCTGCTCGCGAATCTCTCAGGTCAAGGACAGAGGGGGCGTCCGCGAGAAGCGCATGGTGCGCCGTGGACTGCCACCCCATGACGTCCTGAAAGACCTTCCACATGAAATCCATTGCAGTGATCGGCGGCGGGATTACCGGCGTCACGACCGCATACGCGCTGGCAAAACGCGGATTCTCCGTCACGCTGTTCGAGCGCCATCGCTATGCGGCCATGGAAACGTCGTTCGCCAACGGCGGCCAGCTGTCCGCGTCGAATGCCGAAGTCTGGACGCACTGGTCCACGCTGGCCAAGGGCATCAAATGGATGCTGCGCGCCGATGCGCCGCTGCTGGTGAATCCGCGCCCCACCTGGCACAAGCTGAGCTGGTTCGCGGAATTCATGGCCTCGATCCCGCATTACCGCGCCAACACGGTGGAGACCGCACGGCTGGCAATCGCCGCGCGCCAGCACCTGTTTGCCTGGGCCGACGCGGAAGGCATCGACTTCGACCTGAAGCGGCGGGGCATCCTGCATATCTATCGCAACAAGGCGGGCTTCGAGCATGCCGGGCGGGTCTCGAAGCTGCTTGCCGAAGGCGGTCTGGAACGCCACGCGGTGACGCCGGCGGAAATGCGGGACATCGAGCCCACGCTGGCCGGCAACTACTACGGCGGCTACTACACCGAAAGCGACGCCACCGGCGACATCCACAAGTTCACCAGCGGCCTGGCCGCCGCGATCCGCCGCCTGGGCGTGCAGACGCTGTACAACCAGGACGTGCGCTCGATTGCCACCACGGGCCGGCGCGCGACGGTGGTGTCGGCCGAAGACAACCTGCCCGCATCGCGCGAGTTCGATGGCGTGGTGGTGTGCGCGGGCGTGGCAAGCCGGGCCTTCGCGCAGCAGCTTGGCGATCGCGTCAACATCTATCCGGTCAAGGGCTACTCGATCACGGTGAACCTGAACGACGCCGAAAGCCAGGCCAGCGCGCCGACGGTGAGCCTGCTCGACGACGAGACCAAACTCGTGACCAGCCGGCTGGGCGCCGACCGCTTCCGTGTGGCCGGCACAGCCGAGTTCAACGGCATCAACCGCGACATCCGCGCCGACCGCATCCGTCCGCTGGTCGACTGGGTGCATGCGTGCTTCCCCGGCGTCAGCACGCGCAGCGTGGTGCCCTGGGCAGGCCTGCGCCCGATGATGCCGAACATGATGCCGCGCGTCGGCCGGGGCCATGCCGCCAACGTGTTCTACAACACCGGGCACGGGCACCTGGGCTGGACGCTGTCGGCCGTGACGGCGGAGATGGTGGGGGATGTGGTGCGGCAGGCGGCGACGCAGGATGGGCGCGTTGTGGTGGGCCAGGGCGTGGGCGGCGTAGCAGCCTGATACGCCCGCCCTCTCCCCCGCCCCTCTCCCGCCATGCGGGAGAGGGGAGACCACCAGGGGCAGGATCCCGGGCGGCGTCGGTCTGGGGGACGTTCTGATTCCGGAAATGAAAAAGCCCCGCTCGTTCGAGCGGGGCTTTCGAATTGGTGCCCAGAAGAGGACTCGGTCGCCCATGCGCGACCCAGGATTGCGCTTGCAGGCGCAATCTTTTCGAGTCCCCGCGGGCAGCCCGCAGGGACTGCCCTTTCTGGGCGTACAAATGAAAAGACCCCGCTCGTTGAGCGGGGTCTCTGAATTGGTGCCCAGAAGAGGACTCGAACCTCCACAGTGTTGCCACCGCTAGGACCTGAACCTAGTGCGTCTACCAATTCCGCCATCTGGGCTTCGTTTCGCCGCATTGCTGCGTTGAAGCGAGACGCGAATTCTACATAAGCTCTGGCAATTTGCAAGCCCTTTTTCACGCCATCGTAAAAATCAGCTGTTCTGCACCCCAAGGTACAGGCTGCCGTCCAGCACATAGCGGTTGCGCCCTGCCCGCTTGGCGCGATACATGGCGCTGTCGGCGCGATGCAGCAGCGGCTCCAGCCGTGCCGCCTCGGGGACCGCGCACACCGCGCCCACGCTGATCGTCACGTATGGCTGCACGGGCGTGCCGTTGTGCGGGATGCCCAGTTCCCGCACCGCCGCCACCATGCTGCGGGCGATGGCACGCGTTTCGTCGGTCGACGAATCGGGCAGCACCACCGCGAATTCCTCGCCGCCCAGCCGCGCACAGAACTGCGCGCCGCGCAGCACGCCGGTCAGCGCCGCGGCCACCTGCCGCAGGCAATCGTCGCCGCACGGGTGGCCGTACAGGTCGTTGTATTGCTTGAACAGGTCGACGTCCAGGATCAGCAGGCCGATTTCCGTGCCGCGCTCGTGGGCATGCGCCACGGCGGCCAGCGACTCGCGCTGGAAGTAGCGCCGGTTCGGGATGCCGGTCAGCGCGTCGATATCGAGGTCGGCCTGCACGCGCGAGAGTTGCTCTTCCGTTTCGCCAAGCTGCGTCGCCAGCGCCTGCTCGCGCGACTGGTAGCGGCTGATGTCGCGCATGAACACCAGCAGGCCGATCTGCTTGCCGTCCATCCCGCACACGGGCTCCACCGTCAGTTCGTACCCCAGGCCGTCGGGAATGAACGGCGCCGCCTCGTCGGGATCGCTCAGCGCGTGGTGCCACGCCGGGGGCGGTATCTGGCCGCGGCGCAGGTCCGACACCAGCCGTGCGGCGGCCGGATTGAACTCGACGATGCGTCCGTCTGCGCCCAGGATCACACAGCCTTCCCGGATCGCGTCGAACACGCGCAGCCGCGCGTAGTGGCCGGTATCGTCCAGATGGGTGCGCAGCGCGCAGAACCACACCAGCAGGGTCATCAGCGAGAACGTGGCTGGCGTCAGGTCGCCGCCCAGCGGGCCCGTCCAGCGGTACAGGTAGGCGATGTGCGTGACCAGCGGCAGGAACAGGCCGGCCATCAGCACGTTGCGGCCGCGCACCGACAGCGCCGCGTTCGGCACCTCGGCGGTCGCCAGGAAATACATGCTGAGCCCCAGCATCGCGTAGGTCCAGGCCGCCACGGCGGTATAGCCGACGCCGTGGCGAAACACCGCGCCCGGCGAGACGCCAGGCGGCATCAGTTCGATGGAGGTCCAGATCAGGTGATGGCGTTCGTTGGTGAACACCAGCGCCAGCGTGAGCAAGGCAAAGAACACGGGCACCCAGAGCATCGACCACGGCACGACAAAGCGCGGCCGGCTCAGGTGAACCATCGCCACCAGCCACCCGATCGGTACGGCGACGATGCCTGCGTACTGGAACTTGGCCCAGAAGATGCGGCCTGCCAGCGCCGTCTCGCTGATTTCCAGCAACCGGCCGCCACTCCAGATCGTCACGCCCGCCGCCAGCACCAGGAAGGCGCGGACGGTGGGGTCATCGCGGCGCGGCCATGCCGCGACGGCCATGCCCACACTGCACACCACGGCAATGGTCAGGCAGAGGACGAGAGGATACGATGGCATGGAAGGTGGGCCGAACCGGATGGCGAGCCCCGTCCGGCGGTGCGGGGCGAACCATTATAGGCCCCTGGGGTCCGACACTGGCGTGCCGGCGTGCCGCCGCAACACCCCCCGCCCCGGCCCGCCCCCGATCGCCACCTTTCAGGAACAAGGACGTGCCCTTCATCCTTCTCGGCATTGCACTCATCGCCGCCTTTGTCTACGGCCTGGTCCGGCTCTATCAGGTGGTGACCGCCGCGTCCGGCATGCTGGCCGGCGCCGCCGCCGACATTCTGATACTCGCGGTGCTGACGGCGCTGGGCGTGGCGTGGCTGCGCCGCTACCGGGCCATCCATGGCCGGCGCGTCAGGGGCGAGCGCATCCTGGCCCTGCATGGCGAATGGGGATCGCTCAAGGTCGATGCCGAGCGCAAGAACGGCGTGCTGGAGATGAACGGCCAGCGCCAGGTGCTGATCTTTGCCGACATCGACGGCGCCCGGCCCGAGGCGCGCCAGGGCCGCTGGTATGTCGTTGTCGCCCTGCGCCACAGCCGCCAGGGCGAGTGGGTGATTCCGGTGACCAACCGGGACGCCGCCAACCTGTGGACGAAGATCTTCCGGCTGGCCGCGCTGCAGAAACTCTGAGCGCCGGGACGGGATCGCCTGGCCCCGGGCGCGAACCAGACCACGACCAGGGGGCCAGGACCGGATCAGGGTCGGAATGGCTGGCCCATCGGCTTCAGGCGGATGCCGGGCGCCAGGCGGGTCCAGGGCAGATCGGCAGGGTCGGCCGTCATCGGCCCCGGCGCCTTGGCGACCAGCACCGCATGCGCGATGCCCTGGAAGTCCGCGCGGAAATGCACCGAGCTCTTGTTCACCAGGATCTTCATCGCCTCGGGCTCGACCCCGCCCACGCGGTAGAGGTTGCGATCGAGCATCTGCGCCTTGCCGCCGCTCACCACCACCTGCACGCCGCCAATACCCAGCCGCGCCACCGGCCCGACATCGGCCAGCATGCCGTGCATCATCGGCCCGCCAAAGCGGCATACGCCGTCAGACAGCCCGAGCACCTCGAAGCGCTCCTGCAACGGCTCGTCGCCGGGAACGCCTGACACGCCGCCCAGCGCCACGTCGATCACCGCCCCCACCCCGGCACGATGCGCGGCAGCCGCCACGGCCGGATCCCAGATCAGGCCGATGGCCGCGCCCTGCGCGCCGTTGCGCAGCAACGCGCGCAGCATGCCCATCGTGTTCGAGTCGCCGCCAGCACCGGGGTTGTCCTGGGTATCGGCGATGACCACCGGGCGCGTGGCGTCTGCGGCCATCCGCATGGCTTCGCGCACCGCGTCGTCAGGCGACAGGAACGGCACCTCCCAGGCGGCTTCCTCGGCCAGCATCCGGTCGTAGAGCGCCTGCACGGCGGCTTCGGCAGCGGTGTCATCGTCGCCATAGCCCCAGATGACCGGCCCGCATTCGGGAAAGTCGGCGGCCGGAAAACCCGGTGCAAACGACAGCGACACCACCCCGCCGGACTCCAGCTCTGCCAGCGCCGCGTACAGGCCGCGTGCGGGCTCCAGCATCGTGCACATGCCATTGATCGGAATCAGGAACGGCAGGCGGCGCGCGGCCGCACGCCAGCGGCGCGGGCCGGCCAGCAGCGGCTGCAGCAGTTCCGCCGCGCGCACGCCGGTTTCGGCCATGTCGACGTGCGGATAGGTGCGATAGGCCACCAGCGCATCGGCGGCATCGAGCATGCGCTGCGTGACATTGGCGTGCAGGTCCAGCGACGCCACCAGCGGCACGTCGGGGCCGATCACCTCGCGCAGGCGCGCCAGCAGTTCGCCTTCGCCATCGTCGGCATGCTCGGCCACCATGGCGCCATGCAGGTCCAGGTAGATGGCATCGAAGCCGCCCGCGCGTGCCGCCGCGACGATTTCGCCGGCGATGCGTTCGAACGCATCCTCGGTCACGTGCGCCGACGGGCTGGCGCCGGCCCAGATCACCGGGCTCAGGGCCCAGCCGTTGCGCTGCGCGGCCTGGATAAACCCGCCAACGGGGATATTCACATCGCGCAGCGCCAGCACGTCGTTGCCGCGCGCCATGGCCGGAAAGCCCTCGCCGCGCTCGAAGCTGGCGTAGGTGGCCTTGGACGGCGCAAAGGTATTGGTTTCGTGCTGGAAACCGGCGATCAGGATTCGGGGTGCCAAGGGGCTCTCCATATTCATGTTGTCTTCAGACCGTGGCCGGGCTGCCATGCGGCGCAGGCATGCGATTGACCACCAGCGTCACCGCGCCGGCCACCAGAAGTGCCACCATCACCAGCAGGCCCGCCTGCATGCTGCCCGTGGCCGTGCGCACCCAGCCGATGATGGTCGGGCTCAGGAAGCCGCCGATCAGGCCGATCGTGTTGATCAGCGCGATGCCGCCCGCCGCGGCGTCGCCCTTCAGGTATTGCGACGGAATGGCCCAGAACACCGTGTAGGCCGTCCACATCATTGCCGTGGCAATCGTCATGCATAACAGCGACACCGGCAGGTTGCCGCTGGACAACGTGGCCACCGCCAGCGCCACCGCGCCGATGAAGGCAGGCACCGCGCTGTGCAGGCGCCGCTCGCCGCGACGGTCGGAGCGCCGGCCGATCACGACCATGGCGATCGCGGCAGCGATATACGGAATCATCGAGTACAGGCCGATCTGCATGGTGTCGGTCACGCCATCCGCCTTGAGGATAGACGGCAGCCAGAAGCTGACGGCATAGATGCCGCAGATCATCGTGAAATAGGCGAAGGCCAGCAGGTACACGCGCGGATCTCGCGCCACCTGGCCGAACGAATGGTGGCCTGCGCCGGGCGTGTGCAGTTCTGCGGCGATCATGCGCTTTTCGGCATCGGTCAGCCACCTGGCATCGGCCGGACGGTCGGCCAGCACGCGCAGCGCCAGTACGCCCAGCAGCACGCACGGCAGGCCTTCCACCAGGAACATCCACTGCCAGCCTTCCAGGCCGCGCGCACCCGACAGGCCGGTCATCAGCCACGTCGACAGCGGCGAGCCGAAGATGCCGCCGATGGGCCCGGCCAGCATCACCACGGCCATCACGCGCGCCATGCGCTGCTGCCCGTACCAGTACGTCAGGTAGAAGATCATGCCCGGCGCAAAGCCCGCCTCGAACACGCCGAGCAGGAACCGCATCACGTAGAACGTGGTTTCGTCGCGCACGAACATCATGCCGGCCGACGTCAGGCCCCACAGCACCAGGATGCGGCTGATGGTCTTGCGTGCGCCGATGCGGGGCAGCAGCAGGTTGCTCGGGATCTCGAACAGCACATAGCCGAAGAAAAAGATGCCGGCGCCCAGGCCGTAGACAGCGTCGGAGAAGCCCAGGTCGCTCTGCATCTGCAGCTTGGCAAAGCCGATGTTGACGCGGTCCAGGTAGGCAAACGTATAGCAGAGCAGCAGGAACGGCAGCAGGCGCCAGTTCAGCTTGCGGTACAGCGCCTGTTGCGCGGCGCTGTCGTGCGCCGGCATGGTGCGTGGGGGCAGTGTGGTGGACATTCGATCTCTCTCCTGTGGGCGTCCTCGTGGATGCGATGAACGTTGTGCTGTCGCTGTTTTCTTGTTGTCGGAGGATCGTCGGTCAGATGAAAAAACAGAGCAAGAGCAACTTTAGTCGGCTATCGTTGCCCAATCGGCAACAGCTTGGCTTTCGACATGCGAGAACTGAACCAGCGCAGGCTGCGCTATTTCCACGAGGTGCTGACGCACGGATCGATCCGGGGCGCAGCCGACAGCATCAATACGTCGCCATCGGTGATCACGCGCCAGATCCGCCTGCTGGAGGACGAGGTGGGCGCGCCGCTGTTCGACCGCCACGCGCGTGGCGTGCAGCCCACCGAAGTGGCGCTGCATCTGCTGGAGTACTGGCAGGGCTGCCGCGCGCAGCAGGAACTGTTCGAAGACCGCCTGCAGGCCCTGCGCGGGCTGCAACACGGCCAGATCCGCATTGCCACCAGCGAGGGCTATGTCGACGGCCTGATGGACGAGGTGCTGACCGACTTCTGCGCCCAGTACCCGCGGCTCGACGTCACGGTGGACATCCTGCCCGTGAACAACGTGCTGCAGGAGGTGGCCGAAAGCCGCGCGCATATCGGCCTGGCCTATAACCCGCCGTCACATGCCGATGTGCGCTGGGTGGCAACGTCGTCCCAGCCCGTGGTGCTGCTGCTGCATGCCGGGCATCCGCTGGCCCTGCGCGGCACGCGGGTGGACGTACGCGAACTGGCCGACTATCCGCTGGCGATGATGCCGCCGGCGTTCGGCCTCGGGCAGATCGTGCAGATGCTGGCCTATGCCGAGAATATCCAGATCCGCCCCACGCTCACCACCAATTCGCTGGCCGTGCTGCGGCACTTCGTCAAGCGCCATCACGGCATCACGCTGATCGGCGCATTTGCCGCCTATCGCGAACTGGCTTCAGGCGACCTGGTGACGCTGCCGATTGCCCATCCGCTGTTCGAGGCGGCCAAGGCGCGGCTGCTGGTCAAGGCAGGCCGCCCGCTGGGCATGGCCGCCGACACGCTGCTGGGCTGCATCCAGCGCGACATGTCGATGTTCGCGGCCCCGGCACCGCGCGGGCGCACGCGACCCACCGCGCGGCCGGCGCGCAAGTCGCCGTGAACGTGGAGCCGTCCGCTAGAATCGGGGCTCGCTGACACGTGCCAAGGAGTCTCTGCATGACTGCATCGAACTGGAAAGGAATGGCCTGCGCGGGCGCCGTGGCAATGGCCACGATGATAGCGGGCTGCGCCGCGCAGCCGCAGGCGCCGCAGCCACCGGCCACAGGCGTGCCCAACCCTGGCCCGCAGGGCGGGCGCGGCACGCCCGAAGGCTGCCAGGCCGACAAGCTTGGCGACAACGCGCTGATCGGCAAGACCGAGGCCGACGCCGCAAAATTGCTCGAAGGCTGCGCGTGGCGCTTCGGCAATCGCGAAGGCCAGCACATGCCGGGCACGATGGACTACAACCCGCAGCGGCGCACCATCGACGTGATGGGCGGCAAGGTCACGGCGGTACGGCGGGGCTAGGCAGACAGGCCGCCGGCAGCACGAAGCCGTCGTAGGTGGTGGTCCAGTAGCGGCGGTCGAACACCCGGTTGCCGTTGACCAACGGATCGTCGTCCGGCGTTGCCGGGGCCAGGACGGCCCGCCGGGGATCGCAGGGGTGCAGGCGCCTGCCTACTTGCGGCTGCGCTCGCCGCCGCGCGAATCCTGGATGATCATCGTCCGGTCGAGTACGCCGTTATCGTCGAAATACGCGCTGAAATGCGCCGGCACGTAGCCGGGCAGGTACATCCGGTACGACCAGGCCTCGCGCTTCATCAGCGCGTAGTACTGGATCGGCTCCTTGGGCCGTCCCCAGCGTTCCAGTACGTCCTGCTTGGTCCATTGGCCGGGCCGCGCGGTGTAGATCTCGTTCTCGGTCAGCATCTGGCGGAAATCGGTCAGCTTGCCGCCGGCGTCGAAGTCGGCCGCGTAGATTTCGTAGCCGTAGGGTTGCTTCGAATAGATCCAGCGCTGCGCGCCATTGGTCATCTGGAACGTATCGGTGGGCGCACCAAACGCCTGCTGCACGGCTGCCTGCGGGCTGCCGATCAGCTTTTGCCCGGTTTCCACCGGCTGCAGCGATGCGCATGCGCTCAACACAAGGGCCGCCGCGACGGCGCCCGTCCAAACGGAAAATCGAAACGGCATGGCGGCCTCCGGATATCTGGAATGACAGGACTGGCGTGCCAAGCATACTCCACCTCCCGCGCCCGGCACGCAGCCTGCCTGATGCATAAACACGCCAGGCCGGCCTTTTATTCCATGCGGGCACTCAAGGCCGCAGCCCCTGCCATGGCGTACGCACGATCTCGCGGTCGTCGATGGGCCAGTGCAATGCCGCGGCGACCACACCCAGCGCCATCGCACCCATCCACACCAGATCATAGGAATGGGTCAGTTCGAACACCAGCCCCCCAAGCCAGACGCCCAGGAACGACCCCAACTGGTGACCAAAGAACACAAAGCCGAACAGCGTGGTGATGTAGCGTACGCCAAACACCTGCGAGACGATGCCGCTGGTCAGCGGTACCGTGCCCAGCCACAGGAAGCCCATCACGGCAGCAAACCCGTACAGTGTGGCCGGGCTGAGCGGCAGCAGCAGGAACAGCGCCATGGCCGATGTCCGCGTCAGGTAGATGCCCGCCAGCAGGTACTTCTTCACATGCCGGCCGCCCAGCCAGCCAAACGCATAGGTCCCCGCGATATTCGCCAGCGCGATGATGGCCAGTGCAATCATCGCGCTGGCCGGCTGCATCCCGTGGTCGCGCAGGTAGGCGGGCAGATGGTTGGCGATGAACGCAAGCTGGAAGCCGCAGGCCAGAAAGCCAAAATTGAGCAGCCAGAACCCCGAATGGCCGAAGGCCTCGCGGACGGCGGCCAGCATCGACGGCTGGTTGCCCGGGGCATCGCCACCTGCCGGCCGATCCCGGAACGGCAGCGCGAACGGCAACAGCACCAGTGCCGCCACGGCAAAGACGAGCAACGCCAGTTGCCAGCCCGCCACCGACATCAGCGCCTGCGCCGACGGCACCATCAGGAACTGCCCGATGCCACCGAGCGCCCCGGCGATGCCCAGCGTGCGGCTGCGCTGTTCAGGCGGCACCATGCGGCTCAGCGCGCCATAGACCACGCCGAATGTCGTGCCGGACTGCGCAATGCCGATACAGATGCCGGCCGCCAGCACGAACGCCATCGACGAAGGCGCCAGCGCCATGCCCCAGAGCCCGGCCGCATACAGCGCCAGCCCACCCAGCATCACCTTCCAGGAGCCGAAACGATCGGCCACCATGCCGGTCAGCGGCTGGGCGATGCCCCAGACCAGGTTCTGCACGGCCATCGCAAACCCGAACGTCTCGCGCGTCCAGCCCCGTTCGGCAATCACCGGCAGCAGGAACAAGCCCTGCACATGGCGCACGCCCAGCGCCAGGCCCATCACCAGCCCGGCGGCCAGCAGCAGGAAGACGCTATCGCGCCACCAGGGCGGCGATCCGGCAGGCTGCAATGCGCTGGCATCATGCGAAGGCTGACGAGGTGACATGGCGAACTCCAGTGATGACGGTTTCGAAACCGCTTTATTTCAAGCCAATCCGGGCACCGGTTCAAACGAGATTTCAGTCGCATTGCCATTCCATACGCGCATGGCTGCAGGAAGACAATCCGTGCTGTAATGAGGCTCGCCAGCGCCATCGTGAGGCTTTGCCATGTCCGTCCCGCTCGTTCGCCTGTTTCCGCTCGATCTGCTCAAGGGCTTCGTGGCCGTGGGCCGGCGCATGAGCATCACCCAGGCGGCCGACGACCTGTGCCTGACCCAATCGGCCGTCAGCCGGCAGATCCGCGCCCTGGAAGACCAGCTCCAGGTACGCCTGTTCGTGCGCCAGCATCGCGGCGTGGCCTTCACGCCCGAGGGCGAACGGCTGTTTCGCAGCGCAGACGGCGCGGTGCAGCAACTGCAGGATGTGGCGGCCGAACTGCGCAAGCGCGATGGGCGCCAGCCCGTCACGGTCACGGCCAGCATCGGCGTGGCCGGCCTCTGGCTGCTGCCGCGGCTGGGCAGCCTGCAGCGCCGGTATCCAGAACTCGACGTGCGGCTGTCCGCCAGCAACCAGATCAGCGACCTGCGTGCCGATGGCATCGACCTCGCCATCCGCTATTGCCCGGCATCGGCCGCGCCGCCGCATGCCATGCGCTTGTTCGACGAAACCATCGCGCCCGTTGCCAACCCGGCGCTGGGCGCCACGCGCGTCACCTCTGCCGAAGCACTGGCCGAACTGCCCTTGCTCGAATTCGACGATCCGCGGCCCTGGCTGCACTGGCGCAATTGGCTCGGTGCGCAGGGCTACCGCCAGGCCAGCCGGCGCGGCATCCTGCGCATCAACCAGTATGACCAGGTGATTCACGCTGCACTGGCGGGGCAAGGCGTGGCGCTCGGACGCCTGGAGCTGATTCAGCCGCTGATCGAGGGCGGCCAGCTGAACGTGGTCACCACGGCGGGCGCGCTCATGCCCAGCCCCAACGCGTTCTGGCTGATCCACGCCACCGAAAGCCCGCGCGAGGATGTGCGCCACGTGGCCGCCTGGATTGCCGACGAAGCGGCGCGCGTCAGGCCGGGCGCAGCACCAGATTTTGCTGGGCGGCCGGCGTGATGTGGCATTGCACCGCGCCCAGCGCGCGCAGCGCGCTCAGGAAATAGACGCCGTCTTCTTCCACGCGGCATTGCTGGCCGGCCGACAGGACGATATCCGCCGATGGCCGCGCACGCCGGTGCTCGACGGTGATCCACAACCGGCCGGCGCGGCAGGTCACATGGGCACCCGCGCGCAGCTTCACGGGCACGCAGTCCGATTCGATCAGCAGATCCCAGGTCATGGCAGGCTCCAGTTCATGCCTGCAGTGTGGCAAACGGGCGTTTTCCTGCCATGATCGTTCGGGCGGCCAGCCATGAGTTTTGCGCCCCCACACGTGCGCCGGCCCGTGCCGATACATTGCCGCTAAAGATTCGCTTCACCGATCCGTTAACATGGGCGGCAGCGCCAATTCTGACCCGAATGGGCAGACCACCGCGCGCCCTGCCTACATCGAGCCACCCACCATGGATCCCCTGTCGTTCGAATTCGTCACGGTCGAAGAAGCCAAGAAGGTACTGGATGGCGACCCGCCCGCATCGGCGCGGATCGACTGGAGCGAACAGCGCCAGGCGCCGGACCCGGTCAACCTGTCGCTCACGCCGGTAGCGCTCAGGTGGCTGGCCCAGCTGCCGCGCGAAATACGGCCGCTGGAACTGTTCTACGCCTATCCGCGCATCGGCAACCACCTGGCCGCGCTGGGCAATGCCGCCGCCGTGTCCGCCTTCGTCGCCGAACTGCTGATCGACAAGCGCGGCAACCGCCAGGGGTTTCCGGGCGGCATCGCGGTGGAGTTGTCGCGCCTGCAGGATTACCTGCTGCAATTGCTGCAGCCGGGCGGCGCCGGCACTTCGCAACCCTAGCCAGGCCGGGGCCAAGGCCGCGCGCAGCGCCTGGCCTACAGCTGGTCCTCCACGGGCAGGACCTGCAGGATGCCGATGCCCATGTGCTGCCACGCGCTCATGCCGGGTTCGTGATCGTAGGTCGTTTCCTTGCCGTTGTCGCGCGTGGTCCACGTCAGCGATTCCGCACCGCTGTCGCTGGTCATCAGGCCCACCCGGTAGGCGATATCGAGCAGCCGGCGGTCCATGTCCTCCACCAGCAGCCTGGCCAGCGCCGGGCTGTCCAGCACCACGCCCATCTCGGTATTGAGCTTGATCGAACGCGGGTCCAGGTTCATCGATCCGATGAACAGCGCCTGGCGGTCCACCACATAGGCCTTGGCATGCAGGCTTGCGCGGCTCGACGCGAACATGCGCGACCTGGGCGCGCGGCTGCGTACCAGTTCGGCATCGGCCGTGGGTTTCAGCTCGTAGAGTTCCACCCCGGCCTCCAGCAGCCGCTTGCGCGTGGGTGCGTAGCCGGCATGCACCGCCGCAACGTCGGTGGCGGCGAACGAATTGGTCAGCACGCGCACCTTGACGCCGCGCTTGACCATCGCGGCCAGCCAGGCCTCGCCCTTCTTGTTGGGCACGAAGTACGGCGACACCAGCACCAGTTCCGTCCGGGCCTTTTCCAGCAGCGCGCGCAGTTGCGGGATGGCGTGGGTCGACGGGTCATCCGACGATTCCTCGATCTTGTCGGCCTTGTCGGCAATCACCCGCGCGGCGCCCATGTAGCCGGGCAGGTGGCCCGACTCGATACCGCGCGCCAGGCCGGAATCCAGCAGCTCCTGCACGAACGGGCTGGCACGCGCCATGTCGCCCTTGACCTCGATCTGCTTGCGGAACGCGCGCAGTTCGTCAGGGACCTCCTTGCCTTCCGGGGTCAGGGTGGCAACGGGGTAGGCGCTCTCGCTGTTCCAGTATTCGTCGAACACCTTGCTGGCGGCCGGCACCGCGGGCCCGGCCACCATCACGTCCAGGTCGCTGAACGCCATGTCGGGCTTGGCCGCGAAATACGCGTCGCCGATATTGCGCCCGCCCATGATCGACACCAGGTTGTCCACCGTCATCTGCTTGTTGTGCATGCGGCGGTTAAGGCGGCCGAAATCGAACAGCAGTTCCACCCAGCGGGCGTTGCGGTTGGCAAACGGGTTGAAAATGCGCACCTCGATGTTCGGGTGCGAATCGACCGCCGCCCAGGTCTTGTCCTGCTTGCCGGTATGAATGTCGTCCAGCAGGATGCGCACGCGCACGCCGCGATCGGCGGCGTCGATCAACTCGCCCAGCAGCGCGCTACCGGTGGTATCGACGTCGTAGATGTAGTACTGCAGGTCCAGCGTCTTCTGCGCGGCCCGCGCCAGGGCCATGCGCGCCGTCAGTGCGTCGGGCCCCGCGCCGAGCGGGTAGAAGATCGACTGCCCGGGATTCTGCGCCAGCCGTGGTGACAATGTCCGCGCCAGCAGCGTGCTGCCGGTATCGGTGGCGGCGTAGCTGGGAGTGCGCCCGGCATTGGCGGGCAGGCTCGCGCATCCACCAACCAGGGCCAGCCAGACCGACATGACAACCAGCCACGCCAGCGGCCGCGCGCGGCGCCATCCGCGCCCCGGCGCCCCGGCGGGCACCGGGCCGGATCCTTGCCATCGAATCAGCGCCTGCGCCATGATCCTCTCCTCGATGGTCCTGCCGATGCCGTACCTGCCCCGCCCGGTGCTACGGCTGCACCGCAGGCAAATCCGGCGCGGCCGGCGCCCCGGATACCGTCCCGGATGCCTCCGGGGATACCGCCGGCCGGGCCTGCGCCCGCTCGCGGTAGTAGCCGCGCACGATCTGCTGCGCCACCGCCAGCCGCGCGCTGACCGGCACCGGAAAGCGCACCACGGCATCGAAGCGGGTCACGTCGAACGGCTCGAATATCACGCGTGGCTCGAACTGCGACAGATCCACGAAGCGCATGTCGCCATAGCGCCGCAGCGTGCGCCCTGCTTCTTCCATGAACCCTTCGCAGGCACGCCGCGCCACCTGCACCAGCAGCGCCTCCACGGTTTCGGGATCGTCGCCCACGGCCAGTGGAATGCGCACCATGTCCAGCGTATAGGCGCCGGCCTGCGAATGGTTGCGCACGGCCGTGGTCAGCAGCATGCTGTTGGGCACCTGTACCGTAAAGCCCGTGTACTGGCGCGCGGCGGCCACTTCCACCAGCGTGGTGGACATCACGTCCATGTCGATGACTTCGCCGCCGAACGGGCCGATCTCCACCAGGTCGCCCAGCTGGAACGGGCGCGTGATCATGCGCATGAACGCACCCAGGAAGCACATCACCAGTTCCTTGCCGACCAGCAGCAGGGCCGCCGCGAACGCCGCCAGCGAAATCGCCACGCTCTTCAGTTCGGACACCCAGATGCCCAGCAGCAACAGGAACACCACGGCCGCCACCAGGTTGCGCGACGCCACCGTCCAGGCGCGGTAGCTGCCCCGGTTGTCGGCCTGCAGCCGCGCCGAGAAGAAGCGGTTGATCAGCTTGACCACCAGCGTGCCGGCCAGGATCACCACCACGCTGGTAATGATGTTGACCAGGATGCTGTCGTTGGCGTTGAAGTGCATGGGTGATTTGTCTGTTGTTTTGCATCCCCGACCTCCACCGCCGTAACACATTGTTGCAATTGGCGCCGCAGGTAGGCATGTCCACGGCGATTCTATCCACTTGCCAGTGTGCGGTGCTGGCTCTTTGTCCAAAAGTCGGATTCGTCCGGTTCCGCTGTCGGCGTTTCTCTTGCAATTGCTGCACCCGCACCTTGTGTGCGAAAGCAAAAACCGAATGGCAAAGCCGGGGCAGAATCGGGCCGCCGCGCCGGTACCGCCCGGCAGCGTGGCCCAGACCGACAGAACGAAAGCAAGGAGGAACGACGATGATGTGGAAGACCAGCCGCCGCTGGCTGATGGCCGGAGCCGGCGCCGCCGTCATGGCCCTGCCATGCGGCGCAGCAAATGCGGCAACCGGCGGGTCCGTGACGGCCGCACCCGAGCAGGCACGCGCACTGGCTCGCGAAGCCTGGATTTACGGCTATCCCGTGGTGGAGTCGTACAAGACGCTGTACGCCCAGGCGGTGGACCGTGGCGACCCCAATTTCAAGGCGCCGTTCAACCAGATCGGCCATGGCACCGGCACCTTCTCGCCGAAGGACACGGCGATCATCACGCCCAATGCCGACACGCCCTACTCGTTCGCCTGGCTGGACCTGCGCGCCGAGCCGGTGGTGCTGACGCTGCCCGCCGTGGAGCCGGACCGGTACTACTCGGTGCAGCTGCTGGACCTCTATACGCAGATCTTCGGCTACCTTGGCACGCGCGAGACCGGCAACGGCGGCGGCCGCTTCCTGGTGGCGGGGCCAGACTGGCACGGCACGGTGCCGCCGGGCATCGACCGTGTGCTGCGCAGCGAGTCGCGCATCGCCTACGCGCTGTACCGTACGCAGCTGTTCGACGATGCCGATCTGTCGCGTGTCGGCCAGATCCAGAAGGGCTACGGCGTGCAGCCGCTGTCCGCTTTCCTGAAGCAGCCGGCACCGCCCGCCGCACCGGCCATCGAGTGGCCCAGGCCGCAGCCCGGCATGACCAACGGCCTGGCGCTGTTCCGTTATCTGGATTTTTTACTTGCACTGGCGCCGACCGATCCCAGCGAGACTGGCCTGATGCAACGGCTGGCCGCCATCGGCGTGGGGCCGGGCAAGCCCTTTGACGAAAGCACGCTGGCGCCCGACATCCGCCAGGCCATGGAGGCCGGCATCGCCGACGCGAAACAGGAATTTCAGCAGTTCCAGGCCACGCAACTGCGCACGCGCAAGGTCAGCAGCGGCGACCTGTTTGGCTCGCGCGCCTTCCTGAAGAACAACTACCTGTACCGGTACGCGGGCGCGGCGCTGGGCATCTATGGCAACACGGCTGCCGAGGCGCTCTATCCGGGTTACTACACCGATGCGGAGAACAAGCCGCTCAATGGCACCGGCGGCGCGCGCTATACGCTGCGCCTGGACAAGGATGCGCTGCCGCCGGCCAACGCCTTCTGGTCGATCACGATGTACGACGGCAAGTCGAAGCTGCTGGTGGATAACCCGATGCAGCGCTATCTGGTCAACTCGCGCATGCTGCCGTCGCTGCAGCACGACGCCGATGGCGGTGTCACGCTGCATCTCCAGCACGATGCGCCGGCCGGCGACGCGCGCCAGAACTGGCTTCCGGCGCCCGATGGTCCGTTCTACGTGATCCTGCGCATGTACCTGCCCAGGCCGGAAGCGGCCAACGGCAGCTGGAAGCAGCCGCCGCTGGTGAAGGTGGCCCAGTAAGGCCGGCGCGTGCCGGTCAGGACGCCGGGTTGGCTGGTGCGGGCGGAGTGGCGGGCGCACCCTGCGCGGCCGCCGCGGTCTGCCATCCCAGCCCCAGCGACTTCTGCAGCGACACATAGTCCTTGAGCAGGTCCGCATCGCCCGAGATGCGGTTCTGCTGCGCCACCACGCGCGTGCGCTCCACGTCGAGCCATTCGAGCATGCTGGCCGTGCCGGCGCGATAGCGCTGCTGCTGCAGCGTCGACGCCCGTTCGGACGATGCCTCCACGCGGCGCAGCACCACCACGTGTTCGCGCTGATGGCCGTAGCGCGACAGGGCCACATCCGCATCGCGCAGCGCCTTCAGCACCGTGCTGCGATAGTTGGCATCGGCCTCGTCGCGCCCGCCCTCGGCACTGTCCACCCCGGCGGCGACGCGGCCGAAATCGAGGATGTTCCATTGCAGGCGCGGCAGCGTCAGCCAGGTGCCGTTGTCCTTGCGCGCCAGGTGACCGGGGTCCATGGCACTGAATCCCAGCGACCCCAGCAGCGACAGCTTCGGGAACCAGTCGGCCTTGCGCACGCCGATCTGGGCCGTGCTCGATGCCAGCCGGCGTTCTGCCGCGCGGATATCGGGGCGTGCCTTCAGCAGCGCGGCCGGATCGCCCACTGCCACGGTCTCGGGCACACTGGGCAGCGGACGCGCCCTCGTCAGTTCGGCGTCCAGCGTGCCAGGGGCACGGCCAGTCAACAGCGCCAGCTGGTCGAACTGTTCGGCGATGCTGGCCTGCACCGGCGACATCTGCGCGCGCGTGTTGTCGAGCTGCGTCAGCAGGCGCTCCACTTCGAGCTGCGACGCCACGCCGCGTGCGCGCCGTTGCTGCGTCAGGTCGAGCATGTCGGCTTCGAGCTTCTCGGAATCCTGCAGATGCGCCAGGCTCGCCTGCTGCTCGCGCAGCGTGATATAGGCCTGCGCCACCTCGGCGGCCAGCTGCACATGCGCGTCGGCCAGTTGCGCCGAAGCCGCGTCGGCCTCTGCCGAGGCCGCCTCGATCGACCTGCGCGTACCGCCGAACAGGTCGATTTCCCAACTCGCATCGAAGCTGGCGATATACAGCGACAGCGGCCCGCGCCCGCCACCCGACGATCCGCCGCCAGACAGCGCCGACAGGTCCGGCGAACGGGTGCGCAGCATCGCCGCATCGAAGCCCACCTTTGGCAACAGGTTGGCCTTGTTGCTATCCAGCCCGGCACGGGCCTGGCGCACGCGGGCGCGCGCCACGTCGATGTCGGGGCTGTCCTTGAGCGCGGCCTCGATCAGCGTGTCGAGCTGGGCATCGCCCAGCGCGTGCCACCAGTCCGCGGCACGCGGCGCAATGGGCGCGGCCTCGGCCGGCGCGTGCGGAAAGCGGCCGGCATCGATTGCGTTGGCAGCCACTGCGGGTGCGCTGCGGTAGTCGGGGCCCACCGTGCATCCGGCAGCAAGCCAGACAGCGGCAAGCGCGGCAGCGGTAAGGGCCGGCAGGCGTGGCCGCCTGGCATGTGAAAGGACAGACATGATCAATGACCGGTGGAAACGGGCGCGCCCGGGCGGGGCGGCTTGAGCAGCAGGGCCAGCGGCACGCAGCACAGCAGCGCAATGCCAAGGGCGAAGAAGGTTTCGGAGAACGTCATCACGGCGGCCTGGCGCGCGATCTCGCCGCTGAGCTGGGCCACGGCCTGCAGTTGCGCGTGGGCGAAGTCGCCGCCCTGGGCCACGAACCCGGCGATGCTGGACGTCATATGGTCCTGGCCGATACTGCTGTTGGCCGTGACCGATTCGCGGATCACCGAGTCGTGATAGGCGTTGCGGCGGTCGATCAGCGTGCCAAGTAGCGCCAGGCCAATCGAGCCACCCAGGTTGCGCGCCATGTTGTAGAGCCCGGCGGCGTCACCAGCTTCGTGCGTCGCCACGGCCGCCATCGACGCCTGGTTCAGCGGCATCATCGCCAGGATCTGTCCAAACCCGCGCAGGATTTGCGAGACCGTGAAATCATGGCCCACGCTGTCCACCGTCAGGCCGATATCGAGCATGCAGCTGGCAAAGAAGCACACCAGGCCGGTGATCACGAGCCAGCGGCTGTCGAACTTGCCCAGTATGCGCGGCAGCACCGGCATCAGCAGGAACGCCGGCAGCCCGGAGAGCAGCATGATGCCGCCCGCCTGTTCGGCGTTGTAGCCGGCAATCAGCGACAGGAACTGGGGCAGCAGGTACGACACGCCGTACAGGCCGGCGCCCACCGTGGTCACGATCAGGATCACGCTGGCGTAGTTCCTGTTCAGCAGCAGCCGCAGCCGCACGATGGGCTGCCTTGCCGTGAACTGGCTGATCAGCATCATCGAGAGCCCGATGGCCGACAGCATCGACAGGTAGACGATGAATTGCGACTCGAACCACTGCTCGCGCTGGCCCTCTTCGAGCACCACGGTCAGCGAACTGAGCCCGATGGTCAGGCCGACGATGCCCAGCCAGTCGGCCTTGAAGAAGGCCTCCACGTCGGCGCGTTCGGCCTTCAGGCCAAAGTACAGCAGCGGCACCAGCACGGCCGTGATCGGCACGTTCAGGAAGAAGCACCAGCGCCAGTTGATGTTCTCGGCCAGCCAACCACCCACCACCGGGCCCAGCAACGGCCCGAGCAGCACGATCAGCCCGAACATCGACATGCCGATGGGCATCTGGTGGCGCGGCAGCCGGGTGCGCACGATGGTCTGCGCGGTCGGGATCATCGCGCCGCCGGCCAGCCCCTGCCCGATACGGCCGATGACCATCTGCGGCAGGCTATGCGACATGCCGCAGACCATCGAGAACGCCGTGAACAGCAACGCGTTCCACATCAGGAAGCGGCGCAGGCCGAAGACCCGCGTCAGCCATGCCGTGAGCGGGATGATCACGATCTCGGCCATCAGGTAGCCGGTGGACACCCAGGTGCCCTCGGTGCCGGCTGCGCCGATCTGCCCCTGGATCTGCGGCAACGCCGAGTTGGTAATGGAGATGTCCAGCGTGGCCAGCAGCGCGCCGAGCGAACCGGCAGCCACGGCGATCCAGTCGGCTGCCGAGGCGTTAGGTTGCTGCGCGGCGGGAGACTGGGGCACCTGGCTCGCGGCCGCGGCCTCAGCCATGGCTGGCTCCGCCGGCGGGCGCCGGGACGTTGGCCGGCGTAGTGGGCGGCGTAGTAGTCGGCGGCGTACTGGCCGGCACACTGGCCGAGGCGTGGGCCGGATTCAGCTCGCGCGTATCGACATCGACCGCCACCGACAGGCCCGGCACCAGCACAGGCCGCGCCGCGTTCGGCACATCCACGTGAATCCGCACCGGCACGCGCTGGACGATCTTGGTGAAGTTGCCCGTAGCATTCTGCGCGGGCAGCAGCGCGAACTGCGAGCCGGTGCCCGGCGACAGGCTGTCGATCACGCCATGCAGCGCTTCGCCGGACAACGCGTCGACATGCAGCGTCACGGGCTGGCCTGCCCGCATGCGGCCGACCTGCGTTTCCTTGAAGTTGGCGGTCAGGTATAGGTCCTGCACCGGCACCACGGTCAGCAGCCGCGTGCCGGGCTGGGCAAACTGGCCGACGCGCACGCCCTTGTCGGCCACGCGCCCGGCCGTGGTGGCACGCACGGTGGTGTCTTCCAGATCCAGCTTCGACTTGCGCGCGCTGGCCTCGGCCACGTCCAGCTGGGCGCGCGCCTGTTGCAGGCGCGTCTGCAGTGTCACGGTCTGGCTCTGCTCCACCTTGAGGGCCGCCTCATTGGCGGCAAGCGTGGTCGACGCACGGGTCTGCGCGTTGCGCAGTTCGGCGGTGCGCTCCTCGGTCTCGGCGCCGGTCCTGACCAGCGGCGCATAGCGTTCCACCTGCGACGCCGCATAGCGCGCGTTGGCCCGGGCGCCATCCACCTCGGCGGCGGCCTGGGCAATGCGGGCCTTCTGCTGCTGCAGATCGGCATCGGCGCGCGCCACGTCGGCCTGGCGCGACGCCACGTTGGCCTGCGCCTCGTCAAAGGCGGCCTGGTACTGGCGATTGTCCAGCCGGACCAGTTCCTGTCCCGCCACCACCTGCTGGTTGTCGCGCACGTAGACCTCGGCCACATAGCCGCTGACCTTGGGCGCCACGGTCACGCTATCGGCCTGGATATAGGCGTCGTCGGTACTTTCAATGAATCGGCCATAGAGCCACCAGCGCACGCCGATGACCAGGGCAATCAACACCAGCGCGGCGCCAATGCCGATCAGCACCGTGCGGCGACGGCTGGCGCGCGAGGAAGGAATATGCTGCGATGCAACATCGGCCGGCATGGCCGGCGCTTCGGAATGAGAGGCTGACATGAGGGGGGCGGGGGCGGCGAGAGTCGGGAATGCTGCGCAATTATTCCACTTGGAATAAATCTGTCAACTGATATATTTCGGCTTGTTCATCTCGGGGAGACACGTCGACATGGCGCGACACAGGCCAGCGGCCGAAGGCGGCTACCAGCGCGGGGAAGAAACCCGGGCACGGATCATTGAAGCAGCCATGCGCCTGTTTGCCGCACATGGCTTCGACGGCGCATCCACACGCGACATTGCCCGCGAGGCCAGCGTGAACGCCCCGGCGCTGCAGTACTACTTCGACAACAAGGAAGGCGTGTACCTGGCCTGCATCGACTACTTTGTCGAGCGCGCCTGGGCCATGGTGCAAGACGTGGTGGCGGGGGCCGAAGACCTGCTGGCCCGGCCCGATGCGACGGATATGGAACTGATCGACGCCTATCTGGCGTTGCAGTCACGGTTTGCCAATTTTCTGTACGAGTGCCCCGAGACCGACCACTGGCGCCAGTTCATGGCGCGCGAGCGAGCCGGCCTGGGCCCGCCCACTGCCTTCGAGCGCATCGACGCGGGGATCAACCGGCGCCTGTTCGCGCTGACGTCGGCGCTGATCGGCCGCCTGACCGGCCAACCCGCCTCCGACGAAACCACGCGTATCCGCACGGTAGCCATCGACAGCCAGATCGCAGCCTTCAAGGTCATGCGGCGCCACGTGCTCCGGGCTCTGGAATGGGACGGCTATGGTGAACCGGAGACCTCCCGGGTGCAGGATGTGTTGCAGGAACACACGCGCATCCTGCTGCTAGGTCTCGTTGCGCTGCGCGATGGACCACCGCGGCAAAAATAGAGGAAACACTCTAATCGATCGAAGAAGAGCGATAGCCATCGCTCTTTTCGCTTGTGATTCAACGACTTGCAGCATCCCTCCGGCGCTCCTCGCATCGCCTGACGCTGCACATTTGGAACTTTTACGATTGTGCTTTGCAAAAACCCCTTGCTTGTCTATCTAGTAGTAGATAATATTCAAGCCATGGACGACGCCAAGCAGCAAGAAGCAGACAGCAAGGCACCTTCCAGGCAAGACAAGGCAGTGAATCAGTACCGGAGACGGTTCTTTTTTTAGCAGTGCAAATCTACCTACCAGTAGATAGCAGCAAAGAAAAACCGCCGACATCTCAATAGTTATCTGGCCGGCGCGAACCAACAGTGTGATCGCCCGGCCCCCAGCAAGGAGAGCCACCATGAATGCCAAGACCATCGTTACCGCCGCCGCCCTCGCAGCCGCTTTTGTGACCGGCGCCGTTCAAGCCGCCCCCGCCACGCAGAAGGCCGGCGAAGTCTACGGCTATAGCTTCCGCGTGCAGGATCAACGCAGCGCGTTCACTGACGGTGCGCGCCAGGGCAAGTTCGACCCGTTCACCGAAGGCGCCCGCGTTGGCAAGGCTGACCCGTTCACCGACGGTGCCAAGGTTGGCAAGGCCGATCCGTTCACCGACGGCGCCCGCATCGTGGCAGGTCTGGACCGTGTCGGCGTGTCGGCCAGCCCGGCCCGCAAGGTCGACCCGTACTACGACGGCGCCCGCAGCGTGAACCAGCCGCGCAACCCGTTCTATGACGGTGCCCGCGCCCGCGACATCTACACCGACGGCGCCAACGCCTGATTCCCGCCCGATGCCGGCGGCCCACCAGCAGTAACCGGAGCCCGGGTGGGCTCCGGCACTCTCTCCACGGAGCCCATCATGTCTTTCCGCAACAGCGCCCTGATCCTGGGCGGATGGCTGGCACTGAGTGCCGCCAGCGGTGCCGCGGCGGCACTCGTCGCCTCGGCCCTCTGAGCCGCCACAGGTTGTATTACCCGCCCGCCGGGCGGGCCTGCAGCACGTTGATGAAGTCCGTCAACGCATATGGCTTGCGCAGCATGACCGCGTTCGGCAACGCGGCACGCTGCGCAGGCGTCAGCACCACTTCGTAGCCACTCACGAAGATCACCCGCAGCGCCGGCAACCGCCGGCAGGCGTCGATCGCCAGATCCACACCCGACACGCCGCCCAGCCCCACATCGGTCAGCAATACGTCGATACCGTTGCCACCCAGCGCGGCCATGGCCTCGGCATCGTTGCGCGCCTCGATCACGTCGATGCCAAGCGTGCGCATCAGTTCCGCGGTACTGGCCCGCAGCAGGTCGTCGTCCTCGACAAAGACCACACGCTGGTGCCGGGGCATCTCGATGACCATGCCGTTGGACAAGTCCGCCGCCGGCGTCTGCATGCCATCCACCTGCAACGCTGCCGCCGCGTCAGCCGGCCCCAGCTTCGCCCCGCCGCTCATCAGCATCTGGCGCACCTTGCGCGCCAGCGCCTCATGCGTGTACGGTTTGCTCAGCAGTTCGATGCCGGCATCGAGCCGGCCGGTGTGGACGATGGCATTGTCCGTATAGCCGGACGTAAACAGCACGGCAATGCCCGGCAGGCGCTGGCGCACCTTGCGCGCCATCTCCGTGCTTCGCAGCGGCCCCGGCATGACCACGTCGCTGAACAGCAGGTCGATCGGCACGCCGCTTTCGACAATCGCCAGCGCACTGGTGGCGTCGCGCGCCTTCAGCACGCGGTAGCCCAGGCCGGCCAGCATCTCCACCACCGTGGTGCGCACGTCTTCGTCGTCTTCCACCACCAGCACGGTTTCGGTTCCTCCGCTGGCCGGGCCGCAGTCGATCTCGATTTCCAGGTCTTCCGGCTCGTCCGCGCGCGGCAGGTAGAGCCGCACCGTGGTGCCCACCCCCACCTCGCTGTAGATCTTCACGTGCCCGCCAGACTGCCGCACGAAGCCATACACCATGCTCAGGCCCAGGCCCGTGCCCTGGCCCTCCGGCTTGGTCGTGAAGAATGGCTCGAACACCTGCTCCTGGATCTCCGGCGGCATGCCCGCGCCCGTATCGGTCACGGCCAGCATCACATACTGGCCCGGCGCCACATCGGCGTTGCGGCGCGCATAGACGTCATCGATCGATGCATTGCCGGCTTCCACCGTCAGCCGGCCGTGGCCGTTCATGGCATCGCGCGCATTGATCGCCAGGTTCAGCAGCGCGTTTTCCACCTGGAATGGGTCGATAAGCGTATTCCACAACCCCGCGCCGATCACGGTTTCGATCTCGACACCATCGCCCAGCGCCCGCCGCAGCATGTCGTCCAGGCCCCGCACGAAGCGGCCCAGGTTGACCACCTTCGGCGCCAGCGGCTGGCGCCTGCCGAACGCCAGCAGTTGCGACGCCAGCTTGGCACCCCGCGCCACCCCGGCCAGCGCGTTGCGCACGCGCGTTTCAGAGCGGTCGTCGCCGGCCACGTCGCGCGACAGCAGATGCAGGTTGCCGCCAATCACCTGCAGCAGATTGTTGAAGTCGTGGGCCACGCCGCCGGTCAGCTTGCCGATGGCCTCCATCTTCTGCGCCATGCGCAGCGCTTCGTCGGCATGCCGCAGTGCCTGCGCTGCCGCCTTGTCGCCGGTGACGTCACGGCCCACACCGTGGATGCGCCCGTTCGCCGGATCGATGGCAAGCGTCCAGGCCACCCAGCGCTCGGCCCCATTGGCGCAGAGCATGCGGCATTCGTAGCGCACCGGCAGACCCTCCTCCTGCAGGGCGAGCATCTGCTCGGTCACCGGCACCAGGTCTTCGGGATGCACCAGCACCATGCACGAGCGGCCGATGACCACGTCCGCCGCGTGGCCCAGCAACCGTCGCCATGACGGGCTCGCCCGCTCCAGCATGCCGTCGGCGCCGATCACCATCAGCAGGTCTTCGCTCAGTTCCCACAGCCGGTCGCGGTCGGCCACGGTCTCGGCCACGCGGCGTTCGAGAGAATCGTTCATGTCCTGCAGCTCGCGCTGGGCCTGGCGACGCAGCCGCGACAGCCGCAGGTTGCTGGCGACGCGGGCCAGCAGTTCGCGCGCATTGAATGGCTTGATCAGGTAGTCATCCGCACCCGACGCCAGGCCGCCGACCCGCGCCTCCTCCCCCGCGCGCGCCGACAGCAGCAGCACCGCGGTCTGCCGCAGTACCGCGTCGTCGCGCACGCCGCGCAACAGGCCGAAGCCGTCGAGCCTGGGCATCATCACATCGGAGACGATCAGGTCCGGCGCGATGCGCCGCGCCATGTCCAGCGCCTCCTGGCCGTCCGCCGCCACATGCACCTGATGGCCCGCCGCCTGCAGGATGCGGTGCATGTAGTTGCGCAGGTCGGCATTGTCGTCGGCCACCAGCAGCCGGCCCCGCACATCGGCGGCGTCGGCGCTGGCGCCAGCCCCGGCCATCTCCTCGATGACTTGCGGTGCCGACACGTCGTCGGCCCCGGGCACCCAGCGCCTGGCGGCATCCGCATATGCCAGCGCCCGTGCGCTGGTGGCCGCCGGGCTTGCCGCCGGTTCCGTCACGCTGGCCTCTCGCGGCAACGTCACGCAGAAGCGCGACCCCTTGCCCGGGGTGCTCTGCACGTCGATCCGCCCCCCGTGCAACCGCACCAGTTCCTGAACCATGGCCAGGCCGATGCCACTGCCTTCGATAGACCGGCCGACCGCGCCCGCCACCCGGTGGAACCGTTCGAACAGGCGCGGCAGCTCGTTCTCGGCAATGCCGATGCCGGTATCGCTGACGCACAACGCCACCTCGCCGGAACCGAGCGTCTCCAGCTTCACCGCGATCTCGCCCGTGTAGGAGTACTTGAACGCGTTCGACAGCAGGTTCAGCACCACCGACTCCCACATCTCGCGATCCACCGCCACAGCTGCCGGCAGCGGCGGGCAGTCGACTTCCAGCCGCATGCCGGCCGATTCCACGGCCGACCGGAACAGCGACGCCAGGTCGGCGGTGAAAGCGGCCAGGTCGGTGGGTTGCGGGTACATCTGCACGCGTCCGGCCTCGATGCGCGAGAAGTCGAGCAATGCGTTCACCAGCTTGAGCAGCCGCTGCCCGTTGCGAAGGGCAATCTCCGCCAGCGCGCGATCGCCGTCCGGCCCATTGCTGCGATGGAGCATTTCTTCCAGCGGCCCCAGCATCAGCGTCAGCGGCGTACGGAATTCGTGACTGATATTCGAGAAAAACGTGGTCTTGGCGCGGTCGATCTCGGCCAGCGCCTCGGCGCGCCGCCGTTCTTCCTCATAGGCATGGGCGTAGCTGATGGCCTGGGCGATCTGCCCCACCACCAGGTCCAGAAACGCCCGGTAGCGGTCACCGAACAGGCGGCACGGGTTCAGCCCGACCACCAGCACGCCGCTGGGTGCGCTCTCGCCCGACAGTTGCACCGGCAGCACCATCGCCGCGCGCGGCGCCATTTGCCATGCGCCACGCGGCAGGGCCCCGGCAAACCGGCCTTCCAGGGCATCGACGCGCACCGGCGTTCCCGTGCGCATCGCTTCGCCGGCGGGCCAGGCCGCCAGGGGATCGGCGGCATCCAGAGTCTGTGGCGCGGCGGGATGGTCGCTGCCGATGCCGGTGCTGCCCGTGAGCGCCAGTGTTTCGGCCCCGCGTCCGCCCAGGTACAGCAGCGCGAACGGAATGTCCCAGGGATTCACCTGCAGCGCGCTCAAGGCAAGCCGACTGGCGTCGACGCCGCTGCGTGCGTTGGTCGCGGACGCCGCCAGTTCGCGCAGCAGGTTCAGTTGCCGCTCGGCCACCACGCGCTCGGTGTCGTCGCTGTTGGCACAGATGATGCCCCCGGTGCCACCGTGGTCGTCGGGCACGGGGCTGTAGGAGAACGTGTAGTACGTTTCCTCGGGGTACCCGTTGCGCTCCATGATCAGCAGCTTCTGCTCGACGAAGGTGCCTTCCACGCCGGTCATGGCGGTGGCCAGCAGCGGACCAATGTCCGGCCACACCTCGCGCCAGACTTCGGCGGTCGGACGGCCCAGCGCCACCGGGTGCTTGCCGCCAATGATCGCCTTGTACGGGTCGTTGTAGAAGAAGAGCAGATCCGCGCCCCAGCCAATCCAGATCGGCTGGCGCGACGTCAGCATGATGCGGATGGCCGTCTTCAGGCTTTGCGGCCATTGCTCGGGCGGGCCCAGCGGCGTGGTATTCCAGTCGAACTGCCGGATCAGCGCCGCCATCTCGCCGGCACCGGCCAGGAAACCCAAGGCTCCCCCATCGAAATTCGTCGACGGCACACTGCCGTCCGCATGCGTCATTGCAGTTCTCCCCCCGTCCCCCATGGCCCGCCAGGGCGGCCCATGCCGATTTTCCCCGGCGCGCGCCGCCGGCGACAACCCTGTCTTGTATCCGTTCGCTCACACGCGGCACCACCCCCGATACATTTACACCGGGCCAGCCGCCGTATAGTCTGGCCTTCTACCAGCGCCCAATGCCTGCGATGGATGACACGCCACTCCAATTCCTGATTGCCGTAGCGCTTACCGGCACGCTGACCGTGCTGAGCGTCGGCATCCACTACGAGGCGCTGCGCCTGGTCTCGGAATTCCACCCGAAACGGCTCAGCGGCAAGCTCAATATCGGCGCGGTGATCGTCCTGATCATCATCACGCATTGCATCGAGGCCATGGTGTTCAGCGCCGGCTACTGGCTCGGCACCGACGTGCTGAACATCGGCAAGTTGACCGGCATGCGCGAACATGGTGCCATCGCCTATATCTATTTCTCGCTGGAAACGTTCACCACACAGAGCATTGGCGATATCGTCCCGATTGGGCCCCTGCGGTTGCTGGCTTCGGTGCAGCCGCTGGTGGGCCTGATCCTGATCGGATGGTCGACGTCGTTTACGTTCCTGATCATGCGGCGCGACTGGCGTGGCGACGAACTCGATGCCACCGACTAGACGCGCATTCCCCCTGCTGCATGGTAGGCACCATTGGCTGACGCCGAAATCGGCGTCCTTCCTACACGGTTGTGGGATTGCGGGAAGTTGCCGGCGGCAGTCTCCGGTGAAAAGATAAGTTGCCGTCATCCAGATGGACCGTTGTCCCGTTAGAAGTCGATTCCGCCCCGGCAACGGGGTAACAAGAAGACCGGAGAATCAAGTGTCGACCATCCCGGATAGCCAGCCGTCGTGGCGCGTCCCCTTTCCCCGAATGCCCCAACTGCCCCCGATGGCAGCCCGCGCGCCCCTGAGCCGCTGGCTGGCGCTGGCACTGCTGGCCGTCCTGGCCTTGCTTTGCATGCCGCGCGCCCAGGCCCAGACCCCGGCGCCGCTGGCCGAATGGCAGTACTCGGTGGGGGTTCCGCTGGAGAAAATGTTCGAAGGCGAGCCCGAAAAATGGGAAGTGCGCGTGGGGGCCGCCGCCAGCATCCGGCCGTACTACGAGGGCACCAGCAACTACTACGTGCTGGCCGGCCCGGTCATCGATATCCGTTACCGCGACCTGGCCTTCCTGTCCACGGGCGAAGGCCTGGGCTGGAACATCATCCATACCAATCACCTGCGCGCCGGCATTGCGCTGACCTATGATTTCGGCCGCCGCGAGAAACACGACCACGACCACCTGGGCGGGCTCGGCAATATCGGCATGGCGGCAGAGACGAAGCTGTTCGCCGAGTACGTGATTTCCAAGGAATTTCCGCTGGTGATCCGCGGCAATGTGCGGCGCCAGTTCGGCGGCGCCAACGGCGTGATCGGTGACATCGGCGCCTACATGCCGCTGCCGGGCAGCAACGAGAAATTCTTCTGGTTCGCGGGCCCCACCATGACTTTTGCCGATTCGGCCTACATGAGCCGCTGGTATGGCGTCACGGCCGAGCAGTCGGCGCGGTCGGGCCTGCCGCAACACCATGCCGGGGCGGGCATCAAGTCCTACGGTGGCGGTATCTCGGCCATGTGGTTCTTCGGCAAGCACTGGTTCACCACGGCCGACGTGGGCGTGTCCGCGCTGGTTGGCGATGCCCGCAACAGCCCGGTGATCTCGCATTCCACCAGCTGGACTGGCGATATTTCGATCAATTACCAGTTCTGACCCTGCCCGCCCGGGCAGCGCCGGCCGTGACCGTCAGGCTTCCGGCCGGCTCAGGTATTCATCGACAACCTGGCGCAGCCCCGGCAGCTTGCCGGTAAAGAAGTGGCCCGCGCCCGGCAACACCACCACCGGCAATTCCTGCGGCCGCGCCCAGTTGAAGATATTGGCCAGCGGCACGCGCTCGTCGCGCTCGCCATGCACGACCAGCGAGAGGGCCGGCACGGCGGGGGTATCGTAGGACAGCGTTTCAGACAGCGCGCCGGTCGGCATGCCGGTCAGGATCAGGTGGGCAACCGACTCGCCGTCCGCCGCCAGCCGTGCGGCGGCGCGCGCCTGGATAAAGCCACCGAACGAAAAGCCGGCCAGCGCCAGCGGCAGGCCTGGATGTTCGGCCCGCAACTGGCGGATCACGGCCAGCACATCGTCGGTTTCGCCATTGCCATCGTCGTACTGGCCCTCGCTTTGCCCCACCCCCCGGTAGTTCGGCCGCAGCGTCAGGAAGCCATGCGCCTGCAGCACGCGGGCCAGCAGCTGGGGAATCTTGTGCTCGGCGGTGCCGCCCTGGCTGGGGTGCGGATGGGCCACCACGGCAATGCCGCGCGGCGCGGCGTCCGGGGGATCGACCAGGACTTCAAGTTGTCCGGCGGGGCCTGCGATGAACTGGCGGGAGGATGCTGCAGTCGTGAAAGACGAAGACATTGAAAGGCGGTGACAGGCTGAAAGTGGGCATGCCCGGCAACGCGTGCGGGCACTTGTGCATGCGCAGCATACCCCCGGCCAGACCCGGCCGGCAACGTCGGGGGACGGCTGCCCGGGTTGGCACCGGCCCCGCCGCGAGCATCAATGCGAATGATCGGCCCGGATGACCGACGCGATTTCCTGGCGCCGCACGCTGACCACGTCGTCCAGTTCCAGCCCTTCGGCCACCACCAGCATTTCGGCGCCGCGATTGATGGCATAGATCACGCCATACCAGAGATCGGGTCCCGCCACGGCATTCAGGCGGATGTTGAACTCGGTCTCCAGGTCCTGGCTGTAGACGGTCACCAGATCGCCGACCTCGGGCATGGCGGCCTCCTCCGCCAGCGGATATTCCCGGGCCGCCACGGTCAGTGGCGTCTGCGCAATGCCCCGCGCAAACCTCGCTTGCATCATTGTCTCCTGCACGTTGTTTTCCTGTAAGGATATAAGCGCAGTCCGAAAAGGCACGGTAAACCTGCCGTGCCAGCCCCCGCGGGCCGCGCCAGCGCCGCTTTTTCCGGGTTTCGTTCGGTGCGAAGATGACGTGCCGGATTGACGTGGCGGATGCCCCGCACAACCCTCAGCCGCCCCCCCGACTGGCCGTTTGCCGATGTCCGACTCAGCGCAGGACCTTCTCTTCCGCTACCCGGACAGCGTCTACTTGCCCCGGCATTTCGGCGTGGCCGACCGCATGAACCTGGTCGCACGGCTGGCCGCGGACGTTCTGGACGACCGGGCCGCCCGGGCCCTGCCCTGGGCCGTGGAATGGCCTGCCGGGTTCTGGGCCGATGCCGGCATGCTGCACCGCCACATCGACTATCGCGGGCCCGCCATGGCGACGCTGGCAACCGCCCTGGCCGGGCCCGGCCAGCTGACCCGTGCCACGATCGGCGCCGCCGCACGCAACGGCCGCCATGACCCGCAGAACCTCAAGACGGTGTGGCATTGCCGGGCCCGCTTTGGCAATCGCAACGGGCATCCGGGGTTCCGTTGACGCCACCCCCCGTGGAAATACCCCCCTTCCCGGTGCCTGCGGCGTAACGTGGCTCTGGCAGAATGCATGGGCAATGACGCAACGCTATTCCCCAATGTTCCTGTCGGGCCAGGTCTACACTGCGCCGCGCTGGCGTTTCACGCGCTGGCTCGCGGAGCCCGGCCGGGACGTGCCTGCCGAAATCCGCGAGGCGCTGGTCGGCAGCCTGTTCGGCACGCTATCGATTTTCTTCGGCGGCATTATCAATACGCTGATGGTGGCGATGGTCATCACGCTCCATTTGCGGCGCGCGGAATTCGTGGCGTGGCTGGGGCTTGAGATCCTCATCTGCCTGTCGCGTGTGATGGTGCTGTTCCACGCGCGCCGCGCCTCGCGCGCCGGACGCCCAACCCCCACCGACTGGCACATGTGCCTGACGCTGGCCTGGGCCACCAGTGTCGGCCTGGGTGCCTGCCTGAGCGTGGTCAGCGGCGACTGGCTCAGCGCCGCCATGGCGTGCCTGTCGGCCGCGGCCATGTGTGGCGGCATGTGCTTTCGCAACTATGGCGCGCCGCGCATGACGGCGCTGATGATCCTGCTGAGCCTGGGCCCGATCTGCGCGGGCGCGCTGGTGGCCCACGAACCGCTGTTCCTGCTGACGCTGCTGCAGTTGCCGGTTTATGTCATCAGCATGACCAGCGCGTCGTTTCGCATGAATGCGATGGTGGTGGCGACCATGCGCTCCGAGCGCGAAAACGCCCATCGGGCCCGCCACGATTCCCTGACCGGGCTGCTGAACCGGTCCAGCCTGCTTGCCGAGATCCGCGAAGCCAGCGTCCATCGCATGGCCGCCGGCCGCTACCTGACGTTGCTGTATATGGACCTGGACGGCTTCAAGCCGGTCAACGACTCGTTCGGCCATGGCAGCGGCGACGAACTGCTGATCCGCGTGGGCGAGCGCCTGCGCGGCGCGGTGCCGGGCCGTGGCCTGGTCTATCGCATCGGCGGCGACGAATTCGTGATCGTGCTACGCAATGAAAGCACGCAGAGCGTGCAGGCGCTGGCGCATGACCTGCTGCGCGAAGTGAGCGCACCCTATCTGCTGTCCACCGGCCACGAGGCCCGGCTCGGCGTCAGCATCGGCATTGCACACGTGCGCCCCGAAGGCCTGACCGCCGACGATATCCTGCACCTGGCCGACCGCGCCCTGTACCGGGCCAAGGCCCAGGGCAAGGGTCAGTTCCAGTTCGCCACGTCCGACGACTGAAGCCCGTCGCCGTCCGGGCCGCTGCGCACGGGCCCGCGCCGCGACACCGGGCACGACACGCGGGACGACAGCCGGTACTGGCACACGAACAACGCGATCAGCGCCAACAGGGCAATCACCGCAATCCCGATCCGAAACGCCATCCATATCGTCATGGCAGGCTCCTGGCTGTCTGTTCATGTCTCCAGCCTACGGATTCCGTCGTCCAGTTACTGAAAAGATCCGACTCGGCAATATCAAATTCGTGTCAAAAGGGTGATCGGCCTTTGGACGACAGCATACATTCCATAGCAAAACTCTTAATTCAGTAACCTAAAAGTCTGATGGCCTATCGCAGTCATTGATCAATACGATATGACTTGTCGCAGTCCATCTGCGATAGTTAAATCGACTTCCGCCGGTGCATCGCGCCATCGGTGTCAGCCTAGTCAGACCCACAAACGTCCAGGCAGGGCCCATCAGGCCTTGCCGTCTGCATCAAGGAATCCAATGAAAAAGCTCACGACCGCTTTCGGCGCGCCCGTCGTCGACAACAACAACATCCAGACGGCCGGCCCGCGCGGCCCGGCCCTGCTCCAGGATGTCTGGTTCCTGGAAAAGCTCGCCCACTTCGACCGCGAAGTCATCCCCGAGCGCCGCATGCATGCCAAGGGCTCGGGCGCCTATGGCACGTTCACCGTCACGCACGACATCACCAGGTACACGCGCGCCAACCTGTTCTCGGAGATCGGCAAGAAGACCGATCTCTTCCTGCGCTTCTCGTCGGTGGCCGGCGAACGCGGCGCTGCCGACGCCGAGCGCGACATTCGCGGCTTCGCCATGAAGTTCTATACCGAGGAAGGCAACTGGGACCTGGTGGGCAACAACACACCGGTCTTCTTCCTGCGCGACCCGCTCAAATTCCCCGACCTGAACCACGCCGTGAAGCGCGACCCGCGCACCGGCATGCGCAGCGCCGAGACCAACTGGGACTTCTGGACCAGCCTGCCCGAGGCGTTCCACCAGGTCACCATCGTGATGAGCGACCGCGGCATTCCGCGCAGCTGGCGCCATATGCACGGCTTCGGCAGCCATACGTACAGCTTCATCAGCAAGGACATGCAGCGCCACTGGGTGAAGTTCCACTTCGTGACCCAGCAGGGCATCCAGAACCTGACCGATGCCGAGGCCGCCGAAGTGACCGGCCGCGACCGCGAATATCATCAGCGCGACCTGTATGAAGCCATCGAGCGCGGCGAATTCCCGCGCTGGAAGCTCTTCGTGCAGATCATGCCCGAGGCTGACGCCGGCAAGTATCGCTACAACCCGTTCGACCTGACCAAGGTCTGGTCCAAGAAGGACTACCCGCTGATCGAGGTGGGCGTGCTGGAACTGAACCGCAATCCGGAGAATCACTTCGCCGAGGTGGAGCAGGCCGCGTTTGCACCGTCGACGATCGTGCCGGGTATCGGCTTCTCGCCGGACAAGATGCTGCAAGGCCGCCTGTTCTCGTATGGCGACGCCGAGCGCTATCGCCTGGGCGTGAACCATCACCTGATTCCGGTGAACTCGCCGAAGGCCGCGAAGTACGTCAACAGCTATCACCGGGATGGCCGTGGCCGCACCGACGGCAACGCGGGCGGCACCATTGGCTACGAGCCCAATACGCGCGGCGAGTGGGCCGAGCAACCGGATTTCCGTGAGCCGCCGCTGTCGGTCGAAGGCGCCGCCGACCACTGGAACCACCGTGTCGACGACGACTACTTCTCGCAGGCAGGCGACCTGTTCCGCCTGATGTCGCCGGCCCAGCAGCAGACGCTGTTCGACAACACGGCCCGCGCCATCAAGGGCGTGTCGAAGCCCGTGCAGCAGCGCCACATCCTGCACTGCACGCAGGCCGACCCCGCCTACGGCGCCGGTGTCGCGGCTGCAATCGAGAAGATCGAAGCGAAGTAAGCCCCCTGGGCGTTTGCCTCTCCCGCCCACGGGAGAGGCCCGGGGCAGAGGGCGGGCGCGTCCCGCCCTCTCTACCACTGCAAGACGAGAGCATCAGATGGATCAAACCCAAGCCCCCACCATGACCGCCGATGAAGAAGCCCGCATGATCGCCGCGCTGGGCCAGGTGTTCGACCTGGCGCGCAATGGCGACGTGGCCGCGCTGGCGGCGCTGATCGAACGCGGCATGCCACCGAACCTGCGTAACGAAAAGGGCGACAGCCTGGTGATGCTGGCCGCCTATCACGGCCATGCCGATGCACTGCGCATGTTGCTGGCCGCCGGCGCGTCACCCGACACGGGCAACGCGATGGGACAGACGCCGATTGCCGGGGCCGCCTACAAGGGGTATCAGGAAATCATCGAAATCCTGCTGGAGCATGGGGCGGACGTCGAAGGTGCATCGCCCGACGGCCGCACGGCGCTGATGGTGGCGGCGATGTTCCAGCGTGCGGAGATCGTCGAACTGCTGAAGCGCCACGGCGCCGATCCGGAGGCACGCGACGAACGCGGCATGACGGCGGCCGACGCCGCCGCATTCATGGCCGGCCGCACGGGACGGCCGGCACAGTGATTCGCGGATAGCCGGTCAGCCGCGCCCGACGAACGGCATTTTCGTCGCCATCACGGTCATGAACTGCACGTTGGCGTCGAGCGGCAGGTTAGCCATGTGCAGCACCGAACTGGCGATATGCGCCACGTCCATCAGCGGTTCCGGCCGGATTTCGCCGTTGGCCTGCGGCACGCCGCGCGCCATGCGGTTTGCCATGTCGGTACCCGCGTTACCGATATCGATCTGGCCGCAGGCAATGTCATAGGCGCGGCCATCGAGCGACAGGCTCTTGGTCAGGCCCGTGATGGCATGCTTGGTCGCGGTGTAGGGCACCGTGTTCGGGCGCGGCGCATGGGCCGAGATCGACCCGTTGTTGATGATCCGGCCGCCGCGCGGGTCCTGCGCCTTCATCAGCGCAAAGGCGCCGCGGGCGCACAGGAATGCGCCGGTCAGGTTGGTATCCAGCACGGCCTTCCACTGTTCGAACGACAGTTCGTCGATGCCGATGGCCGGCGCGTTGATGCCAGCGTTGTTGAACAGCACATCCAGACGGCCAAAGCGCTGGCGCACTCTTTCGTACAACGCATCCACCGACGCCGGATTGCTGACATCGCACTGCACGGCCAGCGCCGTCTGCCCCGCCGCCCCGGCCTGTTCGGCCAGCGCTTCCAGCGTTTCGGCGGTGCGGCCCGCCAGCACTACCTGATAGCCGTCGGCCAGCATGGCCTGGGCCACCGCCTTGCCGATGCCGCGCGCTGCGCCTGTGACCAATGCGACCTTTGCCCGCTTTGTCATGCTCGGTGTCTCCGTTCTCGATGGTTAAGCAAGTGCTGACATGATGGTCATCGTACAACACACGGCGAGGCACTGGGGCATGCGGCCCAGGTTTCTCTTGGGCACGGCAGGTGCCGTTTTAAAGATATAACAATAATGCATTTGGGTTGGCGATGCGGTTGTCGTACGATTCGACGCTGACTGGGCGAGTGCTGGGAGGCGCTCGCCTTCCCATTTCCAGCGCCCTCGAACAAATACAAATGTCAGTCGATCTCGCCCTGTCGCCCGCCGGTGCACAGGCTTCCGCCCAGACGGCCGCGCCGTCCAAGGCCGTTATTCGTTCCGCCGCCGATGTGGCGCGGCTCGTCAACGATGGCGGCGCCGCCGTCAGCAACGCCCGCATCGTGGTAGCCATCGCGCTGGGCGGCATTTTCCTGGACGCCTATGACCTGGGCGCCCTGGCCTTCGGCCTGAAGGACGTCACCAGGGAATTCGGCCTGACACCGGCTGGCACCGGCATGGTGGCCTCGGCCATCACGTTTGGTGCGATTGTCGGCGCGTTCCTGGGGGGCTATCTCACCGACCGTATCGGCCGCTACCGCGTGTTCATGGCCGACATGCTCTGCTTCGTGATCGCCGCCATCGCCTGCGCACTGGCACCGAACGAGTATGTGCTGGCCGGCGCCCGCTTTGTGATGGGCCTTGGCGTCGGTATCGACCTGCCGGTGGCCATGGCCTTCCTGGCCGAGTTCTCCAAGCTCAAGGGACACGGCAACAAGGCCGCACGGGTGGCGATGTGGTGCCCCACCTGGTATGCGGCGATCTGCGTCTCGTACCTGCTGGTGCTGGGCTGCTACTCGATCCTGCCGGAATCGCACAGCGGCCTGCTGTGGCGCATCATCCTTGGCTTCGGCGCCGTGCCGGCGCTGATCATCATTGCCGTGCGCAGCCGCTACATGAGCGAATCGCCGGTGTGGGCGGCCAACCAGGGCGACCTCCAGGGTGCCGCCAGGATCCTGCGGAAGTCGTATGGCATCGATGCCGAGGTGGCCCCCGATGCCGTGGTGGAACCGCCCAAGCGCCCGGCGTCGTGGCGCAACTACGGCCTGCTGCTCAAGGGCGTGTACGCGCGTCGCACCGTGCTGGCCACGGTCATGTCGATTGCATCGTCGTTTGCCTATAACGCGGTGGCCTTCGGCCTGCCGGTGATCATCGCCAGCTTCCTGGCGCAGACCATGCTGACCACCATCCTGGTGTCGCTGGCGCTGAACCTGCTGTTCGCCTTCGTCGGTGGCCTGATTGGTGTGCACCTGGTGCCCAAGACCGGCGCCTGGAAGCTGACCGTCACCGGCTACGCGTTCCAGCTGGCCGCGCTGGTGGGCCTGGCCCTGGTGGGCAAGCCCGCCGGTGGCGTGGAAGTGGTCATTGCCATCTCGTTCCTGGCGCTGTTCCTGCTGGGCCAGGGCTTTGGCCCGGGCGCGCATACCATGACCTATGCGTCGCTGAGCTACCCGACGTCGCTGCGCGGCGTGGGCGTGGGCTTCAACCAGACGCTGATGCGCGGCAGCTCCACCGCGTCGCTGTTCCTGTTCCCGGTGCTGGCCGCCGCGCTGTCCACCAAGGTGTTCTGGGTCATCGCCCTGGCACCGCTGGCGGGCCTGGTGGCACTGCTGGCGATTCGCTGGGAGCCGGCCAACTACGACGTGGACGCCGAAGACTTCCAGTCCTGATATCGACCGCCAGCCAGCGCCCGGGCAACCCGGGCCGCCGGCTGGCGTGGATGCCCTAGCGGGCGGCGGCCTCCACGGCCTCGGCCCGCTCCGCCACGATGCGCAGGCGGTCGAAATTCATGTTCGCCCCCGACGTGATCGCCACCAGCGCCTGCCGCGTGCCTTGCGGCTGGCGGCCCGCATACTGCTTCAGCCCCGCCACGGCCAGCGCGCCAGCCGGTTCCACCAGGCTCCGGGTGTCCTGGAAGATGTCCTTGATGGCCGCGCATAGCGCATCGGTATCCACGGTCAGCACCCCATCGAGCAGATGCCGGCAGAGCCGGAAGGTCTCCTCGCCCACGCGCTTGACCGCCGTGCCATCGGAAAACAACCCCACCGAATCCAGCGTCACGCGCTCTCCGGCGGCCAGTGAGCGCGCCATCGCGCACGAATCCTCGGTCTGCACGCCGATGACCTGCACCTCAGGCCGCACCGCCTTGATATAGGCCGCCACGCCGGCCGCCAGGCTGCCACCGCCAATCGGCACGAATACGGCGTCAAGCGCGCCGCGGTGCTGGCGCAGGATTTCCATGCCCACCGTGCCCTGGCCGGCAATCACGTCGGGATCGTCAAAGGCCGGGATGAAAGTCAGCGCCTGCTCGCGCTGCATCGCCATCGCGTGGTCGTAGGCGTCGGAATACGACTCGCCAGCCTGCACCACCTCCACCATGTCGCCGCCGTGGGCCCGCACGGCATCCACCTTGACCTCGGGCGCGGTCTGCGGCACCACGATCACGGCCCGCACGCCGAGCCGCGCCGCCGACAGCGCCACGCCCTGGGCATGGTTGCCGGCCGATGCCGTGATCACGCCGCGCGCCAGCGCATCGGCCGGCAGGTTGGCCATCTTGTTGTAGGCGCCGCGCACCTTGAACGAGAAAACGGGCTGGTGATCCTCGCGCTTGAGCCAGACCTGGTGGCCCAGCCGCGCCGACAGCGCGGGCGCCAGGTCGAGCGGCGTTTCGCGCGCCACGTCGTAGACGCGGGCCGTCAGGATCCGCCTCAGGTAGTCATCTGCGTCGATCGCCTCGGCATCTGCGCGCAGAAGCGAAGAAGACGCGGAAGAAGCAGCGCCGGCAGCGGGGTACCGGGGGGGTGCGGGGACGGCGGGAACCGTGGGTTGCGGCATGGAACGCTCCTGTCTGAAGTCGGGGGGTCCCCAGGAGGCGGCCACAAAAAACCCGCCTCGTTGGGCGGGTTGTTGTCTGTTCCGGACGCGCGCTAACCCACCATTCGAGGAATGGTGCGAATAATCGCGATGATGTTCAGGCCGGAACAGGTCATGGCAGCGAGTGTCACGGATTTATGCATATTGTGTCAATCCCGACGATGTCCGGCCGCACGGCGGCCCCGGCCCCGTGTTGCAGCCGCGCCGATTCCCGCAATCCGTTTCTCCATGCGGTGTTCAGGCGGACGCTAGCTCGTATTAGAATCGCCGTTGTCGTCACGTCCGGTCCCGTTTCAAACCAGAGGTCATGTTCCAGGTTGGATATCCCACCCGGACTGGTTTTGTCCCACGGGCAACCGGCGCTTTAGTTTCACAAGAATCCATCCGATATCTGTCCTGCGTCCACGGGACTTCGGGCATAACAGATACATGACCGCGCTTGCATACGATGTCGCCCTGGCACCCGAGCCCGCCGATCGCCGGCTGGCCGGTGCCACCCCTGCCGGGGACGAGGCCTGGGCGTTGCTGGAGGCTTCCGGCGCGCTGGCCATGCGGGTCGACACCCAGGGCCGCATCCTCGAAGCAACCGAAACCACGGCCGACCTGCTGGTCTATCCGCTGGACTACCTGCTGCACACCTCCGTACTCGACCTGATCGCGCTGGAATCGCGCGAACGCGTGGCGCGCATGCTGCAGGGCTGTGCGCAGGATCACGCCGCCCGGCGCGAGCGTGTGCGGGTGGTGGGCGGCGGCGGCCCGGGCTGGATCGACCTGCGCGTGAGCCATCATCGTGCCGCCGGTGGCGTGGCCAGCCTGCTGCTGTTCGGCCACGACATCACCGACTGGGTGGAGTCCGAGCGGCAACTGACCGAGCGTGCCTTCCTGGATCCGTTGACGGGCGTGGGCAACCGCGCCTTCATCCGCAAGCGGATCGAGGAATACACGTCCGGCCCGGCGTCCCGGCAGTCGTTCGCGCTGGCACTGATGGACCTGGACGGGTTCAAGAACATCAACGACTCCCTGGGCCATGAATTTGGCGACGCGCTGCTCAAGGAAGTGGGCGGGCGGCTGCAGGACACCGTGCGCACGCACCATAGCGTGGCCCGCCTTGGCGGCGACGAGTTCGTGCTGCTGATGGACGGCCTGGAGTCCGAGGCCGACGCCGTGCGTATCCTGGAGCGCGTGATTCACGTATGCCGCCAGCCGTTCCTGCTGGGCGGCTGCCATGTGCGGATCACCACAAGCATCGGCCTGGCGTTCTCGACCGAAGCCCCGCAGAGCGAATCGCAATGGCTGCGCCGCGCCGACCTGGCAATGTACGAGGCCAAGGCGCTGGGCAAGAACCGCTACTGCGTCTATTCGCCCGAACTGGATCGCCGGCTCGACGAGCAGTTCCGGATCGAGCAGAGCATGTTCGAGGCGGTGCAGAACGGCGAATTCCTGCTGCATTACCAGCCCATCGTGTGGCCGGCCTCCGGCGAGATCTGCGCGGTGGAGGCGCTGATGCGCTGGGAGCACGCCGGCGAGTACATCCGTCCCGACGTGTTCATCCCCGTGGCGGAGAAGAACGGCCTGATCAAGCATCTGGGCGCGTGGGCACTGCGCTGCGCCTGCGCGCAGCTGGCCGCCTGGGATGCCCAGGGTATCCGCGTGGGCCATATGTCGGTGAACGTATCGGCCGTGCAGTTCCTGCACCCCAACTTCTACGACAGCGTGCGCGGCGCGATCCAGGACGCCGGCATCAGCGCCGACCGCCTGGTGCTGGAAATCACCGAAAGCGCGCTGATGACCGACCCGCAGGCCGCCGAGCGCCTGCTGCTGTCGCTGCGCGCGCTGGGTATCCGCTTTGCCGTGGACGACTTCGGCACCGGGTATTCGAGCCTGTCCTACCTGCGGCGCTTCCCGCTGTCCGCGCTCAAGGTGGACCGCAGCTTCGTGGCCGACATGCTCGACTCCCCGCACGCGCGCACCATCGTGTCGGCGGTGCTGTCGCTGGCCCGCGAGCTTGGCCTGGTGGCAATTGCCGAGGGCGTCGAGACCGACGCACAGGGCGCGTTGCTGGCCGCGCAGGGCTGCGACTTGGTGCAGGGATGGCGCTATGCGCGCGCCCTGAGCCCGTCCGACTTCGAAAACGCGGTGCTGGACGGCAAGCTCATCATGGGCCACGGCGAAGTGTTCACGCAGCGGGTGGCGTCCTGATGTCCAAGACGGAGTTCTTCGAGACCCTGTGGGCACGGATGGCGCAGCAGGGGGATTTCCCCACGCTGCAGTACTGCGTCGACAACATCTTCAAGACGCTCAACGCCGACCTGACCGTCGGCGAGATGGCAACGAGCGTGCTGTCCGACTTCAGCCTGTCGCAGAAGGTGATCCGGCTGGCCAACTCGGCCATGTACCGGTCTTTCGGCGGCGAGGTCACCACGGTCTCCCGCGCCATCCTGGTGCTGGGCGTGGAAGCCATCAGCCACCTGACGCTCGGCATCCAGCTGCTGGACTACTTCCACGGCGTGGCGCCCAAGCGCCCGCAGGCGCTGAAGGCCTTGCAGCGTGCGCTGGTGGCCGGCGAGATCACGCGTGCGCTGACCCAGGCGCGCGGCATCAACGAGGGCGAGGAAGCGGTGGTCTGCACGCTGATGCACCACATGAGCCGCCTGCTGCTGGTGTTCTACTTCCCGGACGAATGGGAGCGCGTGGAGGCCATGTGCGCCGCGCATCCGATGACCGAGAACGAGGCCGCGCTGGAGGTGCTGGGGGTGTCGCTGGAAGACATCGCCGAGGCGGCAGCGCGCAAATGGCGGCTGCCGGGCCTGATCGCGCACGCCATGAAGCCGCGCACGCTGTCCGCCGACACCGTGCTTGAAACGCATTCGGACTGGCTGTCGGCCATCGCCCATGTGTCGGCGGAAGCCGCCGTCACGATGGTGCGCGAGGGTAACGAGGCGTCCGTGGAGACGCTGCTCAACACGCATGCCAAGATGCTGGGCCTGAATCCCGGCGATGTCAGCGTGGCCGTGCGCCAGGCCGAGGCACTCAGCACGTCGATCACCGAATCGGAAGCCGCCACGCCGACAGACGGCGGTGCCCCGCACGGCCCCCAGCCGGTAAACGTCCTGGAGCGGTTGCAGGCGGGTCTGGCCGAAGTGCGACGCGAAGGCGCCGGCCTGACGGTCTCGCAGCTGGCGCCGATGGTGCTCGAAACCAGCATGCGCGCTCTCGATTTCTCGCGCTGCTTCCTGATGATGCTGAACCCCACCACGCGGCGCTTCCATGCGCGCCTGGGCTTTGGCGACGGCATGCGCGAGGCGCTGCCCGCATTGTCATTCGAGGAAGGCTTCGTGCCCGACGTGTTCCACTTTGCCGGACTGTCGGCAAAGCCGCTGCTGATCGAGGATACGTTCGACGCGGAGATGGCGCACCGCATGCCGCGCTGGTATCGCGATGCACTGCCCGACGCCCGCACGGTGCTGCTGGCTCCGGTGAAGATCCGCAACCGCTGCATCGCCATGATCTATGGCGACTGGGGCGCCGCACGCATGCCGGTGGTGATCGGCGAGGCCGAACTCGAAGCCATCGATGCGCTGACCGGCGAGATCGCCGCCGGCGTCATGCGCGCAGCGCCCGACCGCACCCCGCCGCGCCCGCGCTAATCCTGCGCGCCCACCCTGTCCGCTGTCAGTGGCGCTGTGCCTTGCGCGCGGCCTTGTTGGCATACATGGCCGCGTCCGCCTCGGCCAGCAGGTCTTGGATATTGCCGTGGCGCAGATGGTCGAAGGCAATCGCCCCTGCGCTGAACTGCAATGCATACCCCAGGGGGTTGCGCGCGTTCCAGGCATCGAGCTGCAACTGAAGCCGGGCCAAGGCATCCTGGCAGCCGTTCTCATCGGCATTGGTCAGCAGCACGGCGAATTCGTCGCCGCCGATACGCCCCACGACATCTGATTCCCGAAACGCGGCACGCAGTTCCGCGCCAAACGCGCACAGCGCGCGGTCGCCCTCGGCGTGACCGAAGCGGTCGTTGATCGGCTTGAAGCCATCCATATCGAAGAACACCAGCGTGGCGGGCCGCCCTAGGCGCCGGCACAGCTCGATCGCGTGCTGGCCCAGCACCGTGAAGCCGCGCCGGTTCGACAGCAGCGTCAGCTCGTCCATGGTAGCCATGTGCACGGCCGCCAGTTCCTGCTCGGCCATCTGCGCCAGATCGTGCAGCAACGCGCGGTCTTCGTCGTCGAAACCGCGCGGCTTGCGGTCGATCAGGCACAGCGTGCCGATCTTGGCGCCATTGGGCGCCGATAACGGCCGGCCGGCATAGAAGCGGATATGCGGCTCGCCGGTGACCAGCGGGTTGTCGTGGAAGCGCAGATCCTGCGTGGCATCGGGGATCAGCAGGATGTCGTCGCCACAAATGGCGTGACCGCAGAACGATGTGTCGCGCGACGCTTCCGAATCATCGAGCCCTTCGCAGGACTTGAACCACTGGCGATTGGCATCGACCAGGCTGACCACGGCGATGGGCACGCCAAACAGGCGTTTGGCAAGGCGCGTCAGGCGGTCGAAACGTTCCTCAGGCGGGGTGTCGAGGACGTTGAGCGACCGCAATGTCGCCAGGCGGATCGCTTCGTTGGCGGGAATCGGGGGCAACTGCATAAGCTTGTCGACCGTTTCTGGTTTCTGTCTTCGTTGATGACCACATTAACGGCAAATCCGCGCAATCGTGCACCGTGTACTGTTTGTTTCACTTTTGTGGCCGTTGCGCGAGGCCTGTCATGCAACGATGCGACGGACCTTCATGCGGCCATCTCCGTGGCGTTGGCTTCAGGATGCTCGGCCAGCGGCACGAAGCGGCCAGACTTGCCGTCCAGCGCGTCGATTGCACCGGTGCCGATGTCGTAGTACCAGCCGTGCAGCGCGATGCGCCGCTCCGCCAGCGCCTGGGCCACGCACGGATGGGTGCGCAGATGGCCCAGCTGCTCGATCACGTTCTGGCGCACCATGTCGTCCACGCGCTCGCGATCCGATGCATGGGGCCGTGCCAGGCTGATCTTGCGGGCGCCGCTGGCATGTTCAAGCCATTCCGCCACCGATGGCATGTGGTCCAGGCACTGGCACATGGCCACCGCCGTCATCGCCCCGCAATTCGAATGGCCGCAGACCACGATATCGCGCACCTTGAGACCGGCCACCGCATACTCGACACTGGCCGATACGCCACCTGGCTGCACCGCATGGGCCGGCACGATATTGCCGGCGTTGCGGATCACGAACAGCTTGCCCGGCTCGCTCTGCGTCAGCAGCGCGGGCTCCACGCGGCTGTCGGAACAGGCAATGAACAGCGTGCTGGGACTCTGCTGCGTCGCCAGCTCCTGGAACAGCGCGGAAAGCTTCGGGAACTCCTCGCGCTGGAATTTGAGAATGCCTTGAATCAGGTCTTTCACGGTAATCCCCCCATTTGAACCGTTAGCATGTCGAACCGCGCGCCATTGGTCAAAGACGGGATTATTATGCCAACCATTGGCAACACCAATAGCTGACCCACTCCATGCTGCTGCGCCACGTTCGCTACTTCCTGGCCGTTGCCGACGCCGGCAACTTCACGCGTGCCGCCGAGACGCTGCACGTCTCGCAACCCACGCTGTCGCAACAGATCCGCCAGCTCGAAGACACGCTGGGCGCACCGCTGTTCGACCGCAGCGGCCGGTCGGTGCGGCTGACCGATGCGGGTCAGGCCTACTACGTACATGCGCGCCGCGCACTGCAGGACCTGGAGGCCGGGCAGCGCGCCATCCATGACGTGGGCGAACTCACGCGCGGCAACCTGCGGCTTGCCATGACGCCGACGTTCACACCCTACCTGGTGGCGCCGCTGATCGTGGCATTCAATGCGAAGTACCCGAACATCACGCTCAGCCTGCGCGAGATGCCGCAGGAGCGCGTGGAGCCGCTGCTGGCCGACGACGACATCGACATCGGCATCGCCTTCGACGATATCCACCTGCCGGACCTGGAAGCCACGCCACTGATCGACGAACCGCTGGCCTACATGGTGGGCGCGTCGCACACGCTGGCGCGGCGCCGCACCGCATTGGGCGCGACGGCACTGGCCGGTGAATCGATGGCGATGCTGACGCGGGAATTTGCCACGCGCGGCTATATCGCGCGCTATTTCGGCGGCCTGGGCATCGAGCCGCGCATCACGTTCGAAGCCAACTCGGTGAGCGCGGTGCTGGATGCCGTACGCAGCGGCCGCCACGCCACGGTGCTGCCGGCGGCCATCGCAGCAGGCCAGCCGGACCTGCGCGTCCTGAAGCTGGAGCGCCCGCTGCCGCCGCGCCATGCAGCGCTGCTGCAAAGAAAAGGCGCGTACCGCACAGCCGCGGCTCGCGCCTTTGTGGACTTCGCGCTGAGCGAATTCAAGCGTCGTCGGGCGTCCCCAGCGCGCGATTGATCCGCAGCGCAATCAACGTGCCCACCACCCCAGACAGCAGGTACAGCGTAACGGCCACCAGGCCGAACAGCGACGACAGCCCCAACGCCACCAGCGGCGCAAATGCGGCGCCGAACAGCCAGCCGAAGTCCGTGGTCAGCGCGGCGCCCGTGTAGCGGAACTTGGTGTCGAAGTTGGACGTGACCACGCCTGCCGCCTGCCCGTACGACAGGCCCAGCAGGCCGAATCCCACCAGGATGAATGTGTCCTGGCCCGACGCGCCGCCGTCCAGCAGCCACGGCGCGGCCAGGCTGAACAGGCCGATCAGCACCGCCATCGTCGCCAGCGTGGTGCGCCGGCCGATGCGGTCGGCCAGCCAGCCCGAGATCAGCGTGCCAATGAACGCAATGGCCGCACCGACGATCTGGATCGCCAGCACGTCACTGATCTCCTGCGTCTTGTGCAGGCTGACCCAGGACAGCGGAAATACCGTGACCAGGTGGAACAGCGCATAGCTGGCCAGCGAGGCAAAAGCACCGAGGAAGATGTTGAAGCCCTGCGCATTCACCATCTGGAGCGTGCTGATCGGCTCCAGTTCATCCTCTTCCAGCAGCCGCGTGTACTCGTGCGTAACCACCAGCCGCAGCCGCGCGAACAGCGCCACCACGTTGATGGCAAAGGCCACGTAGAACGGATAGCGCCAGCCCCAGTCGATGAATTCCGCCGGGGTCAGGCTGACGTACAGGAACAGGAACAGCCCGCCCGCCACCAGGAAGCCGGTTGGCGCGCCAAGCTGGCCCACCATCGCGTACCAGCCGCGTTTGTGCTCGGGCGCGTTGAGCGCCAGCAGCGACGGCAGCCCGTCCCACGATCCGCCGAACGCAATGCCCTGCAGGAAGCGGAACAGCGCCAGCAGATAGATTGCCGTACTGCCGATCGACGCGTACGCAGGCAGGAACGCGATGCCCACCGTGGCGGTGCCGAGCAGGAACAGCGACGCCGTCAGCTTGACGCCACGCCCCCAGCGGCGCTGCACTCGCATGAACAACCCCGTTCCAAACGGGCGTCCGATAAACGCAAACGAGAAGATCGTGAAGCTGTAGAGCAGCCCGGTCAGTTCGCTGGCAAACGGGAAGAAGACCGTGGGAAAGACCAGCACCGAGGCGATGCCGTACGTGAAGAAGTCGAAGTACTCGGAAGCCCGGCCGATCACCACGCCAGTGGCGATTTCGGCAGGTGCCACCTCATGGTGGCCGGGCGCCGGAGGTGCAGTCGGCGACGCGCGATGCTGGTGGGACAGACTGGCCATCGTGGAGTCTCCATCGAGTGCGGAAGGAATGTCGTACTGCACTTAAAGTCCCGCAGTAACAAGAATAGCGCCTAAACTGCCATTGGAAATCGAAAGATTGCGGCGTCAGTCAGCCGTCGACGTTAATCAAACGCCACTTCCAACACCATGCCACGCTTCGAAGCTGCAGTGCCTACGTTTCGTGTGACGGGAAAGATGCTTTTGCGAAGTGCCGCAATCGCCATGCTTCTGGGCCTTGCGGGATGTAGCAACGCCGTACTGCTTTCGCCCTCCGGGGACATGGCCGTGCGGCAGCGTGACCTGATCATCATCGCCACCTGCCTGATGCTGCTGATCATCGTGCCGGTGATATGCCTGACACTGCTGTTTGCGTGGCGCTATCGCGAAAGCGCCAAGGACGCGCCCTACAACCCCGAGTGGGACCATTCCACGGTGCTGGAACTGGCAATCTGGGCCGCGCCGCTGCTGATCATCATCGCGCTGGGCGCGGTGACCTGGGTCAGCACCCACCAGCTTGACCCCTACCGCCCCCTGACCCGCATCGACGAACACCGCCCGGTACCGGCCGAAGTGAAACCGCTGACCGTGGAAGTGGTGGCGATGGACTGGAAGTGGCTGTTCCTGTATCCCGAACAAGGCATTGCCACGGTCAACGAACTGGCAGCGCCGGTTGACCGGCCTATCGCATTCCGGATCACCGCCACGTCGGTCATGAACACGTTCTTCGTGCCATCGCTGGCCGGCATGGTCTACGCGATGCCGGGCATGCAGACCCAGCTGCACGCGGTGATCAACAAGCCCGGCGTCTACGAGGGCATGTCGGCCAACTACAGCGGCGCGGGCTTCTCGCACATGCGCTTCAAGTTCCACGGCATGTCGAACGAGGACTTCGACCGCTGGGTGCAGCAGGCGAAATCCTCGGGCACGCCGCTGTCAAAAGACACGTACCTGAAGCTGGCAAAGCCCAGCGAGAGCGACCCGGTGCAGCGCTATGCCAGCGTCGAGCCCAACCTCTACAAGCTGATCCTGAACCGCTGCGTGGAGGGCGGGACATGCATGGCGGACACCATGGCACAGAACCAGAATCGCAACCGTGCCAGGTTCGACCCGTCCGCGGAAATCTGCACCGCGAGCAACACACCGGACGTGGCGCCGGTGTTCGCGCCGGATGCCGCGATCAATGACGCCAGGCAGGTGTTGCGCTGACGCGCAACACGGGTCCACCCCCTTCACGAATCCGATTTCGCCAATCATCATTGGCCAGCATTGGTCAATACAGGCCCAGGTGACAACATGCCCGAGCGCTCAGAACTCGCCAACATGATCTTTGGCCGGCTGTCGTGGGAGTCCATCCCACTGCACGAGCCCATCCTTATCGGCACCTTCGCCGTCGTCATCCTGGGCGGCATCGCCCTGGTGGCATTGCTGACCTACTTCCGCGTATGGGGCTACCTGTGGCACGAGTGGTTCACCAGCATCGACCACAAGAAGATCGGCATCATGTATATCGTGCTGGGCATCGTGATGCTGCTGCGCGGCTTTGCCGACGCGGTGATGATGCGGTTGCAGCAGGCCGTCGCGTTCGGCGACAACCTCGGCTACCTGCCCCCGCACCACTATGACCAGATCTTCACGGCGCACGGCGTGATCATGATCTTCTTCGTCGCCATGCCGCTGGTCACGGGGCTGATGAACTTCGTGGTGCCGCTGCAGATCGGCGCACGCGACGTGGCCTTTCCGTTCCTGAACAACTTCAGCTTCTGGATGACCACCGGCGGCGCCATCCTGGTGATGATGTCGCTGTTCGTGGGCGAATTCGCACGCACGGGCTGGCTCGCCTATCCGCCACTGTCGGGCATCCTGCACAGTCCGGACGTGGGCGTCGACTACTACATATGGGCGTTGCAGGTGGCCGGGGTCGGGACATTGTTATCAGGGATCAACCTGCTCGTCACCATCGTCAAGATGCGCGCGCCAGGCATGACGCTGATGCGCATGCCGATCTTCACCTGGACGTCGCTCTGCACCAACGTGCTGATCATCGCCGCATTCCCGGTGCTGACCGCTGCCCTGGCCCTGCTGTCGATGGATCGCTACGTCGGCACCAACTTCTTCACGGCGGACCAGGGCGGCAGCGCCATGCTCTACGTGAACCTGATCTGGATCTGGGGCCACCCCGAGGTCTACATCCTGGTGCTGCCGGTGTTCGGCATCTATTCCGAAGTCACCGCCACCTTCTGCCGCAAGCGCCTGTTCGGCTACGCGTCGATGGTGTACGCCACCGTGGTGATCACCGTGCTGTCGTACCTGGTGTGGCTGCACCACTTCTTCACCATGGGCTCCGGCGCCAGCGTGAACTCGTTCTTCGGGATCACCACGATGATCATCTCGATACCCACCGGGGCGAAGATCTTCAACTGGCTGTTCACGATGTACCACGGCAAGATCAAGTTCGAGGCCCCCATGCTGTGGACGGTGGGATTCATGGTGACGTTCGTGATCGGCGGCATGACGGGCGTGCTGCTGGCAGTGCCGCCGGCCGACTTCGTGCTGCACAACAGCCTGTTCCTGATCGCCCACTTCCACAACGTGATCATCGGCGGGGTGCTGTTCGGGCTGATGGCCGGCATCTACTACTGGTTCCCGAAGGCGTTCGGCTACCGGCTGGTGGCGTCGTGGGGCAAGGCTTCGTTCTGGTTCTGGCTCACCGGCTTCTACTTCGCGTTCATGCCACTGTACTGGCTGGGCCTGCTGGGCGTGACCCGGCGGGTGAACCATTTCGACGATCCGTCGCTGCAGATCTGGTTCCTGATCGCCGCATTCGGCGCGTTCCTGATCGCGTGCGGCATTGCCTGCTTCATCATCCAGCTCGTGGTCAGCTTCATGCGCCGCGAGGAACTGCGCGACACCACCGGCGACCCCTGGGACGGCCGCACGCTGGAGTGGTCCACATCGTCGCCGCCGCCGCAGTACAACTTCGCGTTCACCCCGGTGGTGCATGACACCGACGCCTGGTGGCAGATGAAGCAGTACGGCTACAAGCGGCCGATGGAGGGCTTCATCCCGATCCACATGCCAAAGAACACGGCGGCGGGCATCGTGCTGGCGGGCCTGTGCACGCTGATGGGCTTCGCGCTGATCTGGCACATCTGGTGGCTCGCGGCGGCATCGTTCGCGGCCACGATCATCGCGGCAATCATCCATACCTTCAACTACAAGCGCGACTACTACATCCCGACCGACGAAGTGGTCCGGACCGAAGCGGCACGCACCCAACTGATGACAGGCCATGGCTGATACGACCATTTCCCTCCAAGCGCACAGCACCGCGGCCGCCGACGACATACCGCCGGGCGGCTACCAGTTCTACCTGACCGAGGAACACCACCCGCAGAACGGCACGCTGCTCGGGTTCTGGCTCTACCTGATGAGCGACTGCCTGATCTTCGCCTGCCTGTTCGCCGCCTATGGCGTACTGGGCCGCGAATACGCGGGCGGGCCTACCGGCGCCGAACTGTTCGAGTTGCCGCTGGTGGCGCTGAACACGTCCTTCCTGCTGCTGTCGTCGATCACGTATGGCTTTGCCATGCTGCAGATGCAGCAGAACCGGGTGGCCGGCACGCAGATCTGGCTTGCCATCACGGGCGTGTTCGGCGCGGCGTTCCTGTTCGTGGAACTGTACGAGTTCGCGCACCTGATCCACGAGGGGGCGGGTCCCACGCGCAGCGCGTTCCTGACGTCGTTCTTCTCGCTGGTCGGTACGCACGGGCTGCACGTGACGTTCGGCATGGTCTGGCTGATCGTGCTGATGCTGCAGGTGGGCCGCCACGGTCTGGTTACCGCCAACAAGCGCCGGCTGATGTGCCTGTCGATGTTCTGGCACTTTCTGGACGTCGTCTGGATCGGCGTCTTTACCTTTGTCTACCTGATGGGAACGCTGCCATGAGCGCGCAAGACCATGCGATGAACGGCCATGGCCACGATCACGAACATGGCCACCACGAAGAAGAAATCGGACCCCACGCCACGCTGGGCGGCTACCTGACGGGCTTCGTGCTATCGGTATTCCTGACGGCGGTGCCGTTCTGGCTGGTGATGGGCAAGGTGTTCGACAAGTCGTCGACCACGGCCGTCGTGATCCTGCTGATCGGCGCGGTGCAGATCGTCGTCCACATGATCTACTTCCTGCACATGAACGCGAAGTCGGAGGGCGGCTGGAACATGCTGTCGCTGATGTTCACGCTGACACTGGTGGTGATCACGCTGTCAGGGTCGCTGTGGGTCATGTTCCATCTGAACAGCAACATGATGCCGCAGATGGAACACGCCCGCGAGGCCGCGCAGTCGGGCGGCACGATCGTGCCGCCCAGAACGAAGTAACGGGCCGGAGCCAGGACTGGAGCAGGGGCCGCAAGGCCCCGGAATCAGGCGGCCAGGCGGAAGGTCGCCACGGCCTCCTTGAGCCGCTGGGCCTGCTCTTCGAGCGAGCCCGCGGCTGCCGCGGCCTGTTCCACCAGCGCAGCGTTCTGCTGCGTCACGGTGTCCATCTGCGTGACAGCCTGGTTCACCTGCTCGATGCCCGAACTCTGCTCGGCCGATGCCGCGCTGATCTCACCCATGATGTCGGTCACGCGCTTCACGGCGCTGACGATCTCTTCCATGGTCTGGCCGGCCTGGGCCACCAGTTCCGAACCACGCTCGACGCGATCCGCCGAATCCCCGATCAGCGACTTGATTTCCTTGGCGGCCGTGGCGCTGCGCTGCGCCAGGCTGCGCACCTCGCCGGCCACCACGGCAAAGCCACGGCCTTGCTCGCCGGCACGGGCGGCTTCCACCGCCGCGTTCAGCGCCAGGATGTTGGTCTGGAACGCGATGCCTTCGATCACCGAGATGATGTCCACGACCTTGCGCGACGACGAATTGATTTCGTCCATCGTATGCACGACCTGGCCCACCACATCGCCGCCCTGCGTGGCTACCTCGGACGCATTCACGGCCAGCGCGCTGGCCTGCTTGGCGCTGTCGGCGTTCTGGCGCACGATGCTGGTCAGCTCTTCCATGCTCGACGCCGTTTCCTGCAGCGACGACGCCTGTTCCTCGGTACGCTGCGACAGGTCGGTGTTGCCGGCGGCAATCTGGCTGGTGCCCGTGGCGATGGCCTCGGTGCCGTTGCGCACTTCCTTGACGATGCCAAGGATGTTGTCGTTCATCTCGCGCAGCGCTTCCAGCAGCTGACCGGTCTCGTCGGTGCTGTCCACCTCGATGCGGCTGGTCAGGTCGCCCGACGCCACGGTGCGGGCAAAGCCCACGGCGCGATGCAGCGGACGCGTAATGCCAATCGTCAGCCACCAGGCAAAGGCCACGCCGATTGCCAGTGCGATCACGCCCAGCGTGATCAGGCCGTTGCGGGCGCTGTCATAGATATTGTTGATCTGCACCGCCGTGGCATCGATCGACGCACGCTGGATATCGAGCAGCTTCTGGATCTCGGCCAGGTAAGCGTCGCCAGCCGGCACGAATTCGGTCTCCAGCACCTTGTTCGCGTCGTCGGTCAGGCCCTCGGCCTTGAGCTTGGTGATCTTGTCGCGCGAATCGTTGTACGGGTTGCGCACCACCTGGATCTTCTTGAACGCGGCCTTTTCTTCGTCCGTGGACAGGCGCGGTTCGATCTTGTCGCGCAGTTCGGCAATCGCCTTGACCGAATAGGCGGTCTCGGCCGCAAAGAATGCGCCCAGCGACGGATCGCCGCTGCGTGCCACGGCCGTGGTACGGCGCACGCTCGCGTACATCAGTCGATACCAGTCGCTGACCAGGCGTTCCTTCGCCAACGGCTCCTGCATCATCGCGTGCGTGCGGCCCGCAACTTCCTGCAGACGCACCACGCCGAGCACGGTCATGAGCGTAGACAACACCAACACCACGCCAAAGCCGATGCCAAGGCGTACACCAATACCAAGATTTTTCATTGCTTCTACCTGATCCATTGGTTAGTGGCAGACCGAGTCGCGTGTTGCCCCCCGGCCGCTCCTCCTGCGTCAGCCGTACATCTACATGTACGCACGGACAGACATTGGGAGTCCTAACGGTCAGTCGTAGTAGAAACTTGAGTGAAAAATAAGGGAAAACGCGAATTGCGGGCGCAGATTCGTGTTGAAAGCCAACTGTAATGTTGGCGTCTATTTGTGGTGCGCGGGCGCCGAGGTCGGGCTGAACCAGTAGGGCAGCAGCGACAACGCCACCACGGCCACGGCCGAGAAGAAAATGGCCGAGTAGGTATTGGCGACGGGCCAGTCGCGCAGATGGCCCACGTTGGCAATCAGCCCAAAGCCCCACGACGTCAAGGCAGAGCCCAGGAACACAAAGGTATTGAGCAGCCCGAGCCCGCGCCCGCGCTTGGCGGGCGGAATCAGTGAGCGGCCCTGCGCCATCACCAGCGGATGAAGCATGCCGATGGTCGACAGCAGCGCCATCAGGCCAACGCCAGGCACCACTCCGGTATCGGGCCAGATCGTCAGCACGATGCCGCCCACCATCGACAGGCAGGCCCAGCCGCCGATGGTGTGCTTGAGCGTGCTACGCCGCACCAGCACCGGCAGCAGGAACGCGGTGGCAAAGCCCGCCAGGCTCAGCAGCGTCAGCGCCACGCCGCGCGTGCCGGCCTGCAGGCCGAACACATCGGCCAGGTACGGCCCGCTCCAGGCATTGCGGAAACCCGTGCCGGCCGCCATGGCGACACACAGCGGAATCAGTGTCCAGAGCGGCCACATGCCGAGCAGCCTGGCGCTTTCGGCCAGCATCGCGCCCATCGGCGCCTGGCGCGCCTGTGCATGACCGCTATCGCGCACGTGGCGCCATACGCCATAGCAGGCACCCACCATGCACAGCGCCGAAATGGCCAGCGCGGGGCGCCAGCCGAAATGCTGCGAAAACCAGCCAAGCGGGGCCGTGGCGCACAGCGCGCCGATCATGCCCATGGCGTTCGAGCGGCTGACCACGCGCATGTACTGCCGATCGGAAAGCTGTTCCGACGCATAGTGCAGCAGCCCCATGAACACGGGCGCGCAGGCCAGGCCGAGCCCGGCCTGCGCCAGCATGGCGAGCGTGCCGCTGGGCGCCAGCACGAAACCCACGGCGGATACCGCGCCCACGCCAAGCAGCCACGCGGTGGGACGCCCCACGCCATAGCGGTCGAAGGCAATGCCAACCGGAATCTGCGCCACCGCGAACGACAGGAAGAAGCACGACGACAATGCACCGAAGCCTGCCGGCGACAGCCCGAAATCGTGCTGCAGCTCGGGGGCGATCACCGCCAGGCAACTGCGATAGAACTGGCTCAGGATGAACGCGAACGTGAGCAACGCAATGCCGCGTGCGGCGGTGCTGTCGTCAATCTCGGAGGTAGTCTGGGGACGCCGGTCTGCTGCCGGTTCTGTTGCCGGGGTATTCATTGATACGCGTCGTGGATGTGGCTCGGGGCCTGTGTTTCGCGATCATTCTACGCGGCCAGGCACGCCGCACCTGCCCGTCGGCGCGGAAAACGCATAAAAGCGGTCGATCACCGCGCAGCGGCACGGAAGGTTCCGCCTGGTGAAATCTGCGAGGCTACTGCCCGGCTGGCAACGCGCGTCCCAGTTTGCAGCCCCGGTCGAGGAAATCGCTGGCGTGGCCGTTGCCGCCGTTGGCCTTGTCCGCCGGCGCGTCGATCACGACAAACCCGGCGGCACCGCCGGCCGGCTTTACGTAGGCGACGAACACGCCACGGTCGCCCATGTCCCCGCCCACGTCCTGCCGCACCAGCGCGAACGGATTGACGGACAGCGCGGGCTGCTCCGCAGGCACCAGCATCGCGCGCACCGGCTTGCCATCGAACTTCAGGTCACGCCATTGCGTGCCGATATCGCTGCTAGCCAGGAATTCGCGTGCGTGTGCGCTGATGCAATCGAGATGGATGTGGAGCTGGTCCTGGCTGCGCGAAGCCCGGGCGTTGATCGCCAGGCCCAGCAGCGTGTCGGGCAGCGGGCGGCCCACGGCCTTGCCGACGATCTCGCGCGCCTGCCATCCGAACGCCCAGGCATTGTGCTGGCCGTCACGCCAGACACGCGGGTCATCGACACCGGCCACGGCCTGGTCGGGAATGACCAGGTAGTGCGACGCGCCGATCATGTCCTTGTAGAGCACGAAGCCCTGCGCGCGATCGACGATCGCGCAGTCTGCATGCGTCGGCGTGGCCGGCACCAGACAGCGTTCCTGCACATTCTTCCAGAGCGAGTCGCGCGAAAAGCCACCGACGATGCGTTCGAGCAGGCCGGCGTCGGCACAGGCGGGCCCCGCCACAACCAGTGCCAGACCACACAACAGCCAATGCTTCATTACGGTGCGCCGACGCTGCGGTTCAGCGCGCGGTGCGACCGCCGTAGTATGTGCCGTTGCGGGGATTCGAAACCATGTAGTGATGATTGCGCGCCCAGCGTTGAGCGGCAAGAAAAGCATCGGGTTCACGCTGACTCCATGCACTGACCATCAGCGGCGAAGCATCTTCCTCGGTATTGAGGTAGACCGCCGCCCGATGCAGTGGGCCCTGGCTGTGGGATCCAGGAATCGTCGTGGTTCGAATCGTCACGCGCATCAGATCAAATCTTGAAGCCCAGATGCCACAGATTATGCATAACCCGGCATGACATGGGAATGACTGCGCATTGACCGGGGTGCGTATGTGGACAGTTCTTTTCCTATGCTGGTCAAACGGCCGCGCCAATCCGGGCTTTCCGGGCAGGTGCGGGTCTTCCCCAGCGTGGCGCGCACGCCACGGATTCGAATTTCAGGAGGCAAGACGATGACGCAATCGTCCACATTGACCCCGGCCAAGGCATTGGCTGAACGCAATCGCGCGCATTTTCCGAATGAAGACGCCGCGTACCGCAAGGCCCGCAATGCGCTGCTGGCCGAGGAAATCGAACTGCGCCGCCACATCGAGCGCGTGGCCGAGATGCGACGCCAACTGCCCCCGGGCGGCGAAGTGAAGCAAACCTATCACTTCACCGGCGAGAAGGGCCCGGTCACATTGGCCGACCTCTTCGGCGACAAGGACACGCTGGTGGTCTACAGCTATATGTTGGGCCCGCAGCGCGAGAAGCCCTGCCCGATGTGTACATCGCTGATGGGGTCGTGGGAAGGCAAGGTCCCCGACATCGAGCAGCGCGTGGCGCTGGCCATGGTGGCGCGCTCGCCCATCGACCGCCTCAAGGCCGCCAAGGCCGCGCGCGGCTGGACGCAGCTGAAGGTGTACGCCGATACCGATGGCACATTTACGCGCAACTATGTCAGCGCCGAAGACGCCGACATCCCCGGCTACACCGTCTTCACGAAACGTGACGGCAAGATCCGCCATTTCTACAGCGGCGAGATGAGTGGCGCCATGGCCGACCCCGGCCAGGACCCACGCGGCGCGCCCGACCCCGATCCGCTCTGGACGCTGCTGGACACCACGCCCGAAGGGCGCGGCGGAAACTGGTATCCGAAGCTTCAGTACGATTGAAACCGCCGCGTGGGTATCCCGGTTTTCTCCCTCGGCCCTCTCCCACTGGCGGAACAGGGGAGCCTCCTGGCGACATTGGCAAGCGCCATCAACGGCTACAATGCGCGGTTCATCGATGTCATGACCGCGCCATGCCAAACCCCAACCGGGCCTTCCTGCTCGGCCCGTTGCTCAAGGGTGTTTCCCGTTCGTTCTACCTGACGCTGCGCGTCCTGCCCGCGGGCATGCGCGACCCTGTCGGGCTGGCCTATCTGCTGGCGCGCGCCGCGGACACCATCGCCGATACATCGCTGATCCCGCCCGCGCAGCGTCTCGACCTGCTGCTGGCGCTGCGCCAGCGCATCAATGGCGATGACGATGGCGGCGCGCTCGCGCGCCGGCTGGCCGTCGAAGTGGCCGGGCAGCAGACGGTGTCCGACGAGAAGGTGCTGCTTGAATCGATCGCCCCCGCGCTGGACGTGCTGGCGCAACTTTCCCTATCCGACCGCATCGCCGTGCAGGGTATCGTCACCACGCTGACAGAAGGCATGGAGTTCGACCTGCAGACCTTCCCCGACGAACGCTCGGGCCAGGTTGCCGCCCTGCCCGGGCTGGCCGACCTGGACCGCTATACCTACCTGGTGGCGGGCTGCGTCGGCGAGTTCTGGACCACGATGACCGACGCGCATCTGCCCGGCACGCTCAAGGACCCGCTCGACGCGATGCTGCGTCGCGGGGTGCGATTCGGCAAGGCGCTGCAGATGGTGAACGTGCTGCGCGACGTCGGCAAGGACCTGCGCATCGGCCGCTGCTACCTGCCCGCCGAAGTGCTCGACCGCCATGGCCTGACCGTGCCGATGCTGCTCGATCCGACGAATTCGCGGCGTGCCCGGCCCATGCTGCATGAACTGGTGCGCCTCGCGCTCGACCACTTTCGCGAGGCCATGGCCTATACGTTCGCACTGCCGCGCACGGCCATCCGGCTGCGGCTGGCGTGCCTGTGGCCGATCCTGATCGGCCTGGAGACACTGGCACTGCTGGTGGAAAACGATGCGTGGCTCGATCCCGACCGTGTGAGCAAGGTCAATCGCAACAGTGTGTATCGCGTGCTGTGGCGCAGCACGGCGCTGGTCATGTCTGACACCGCGCTGCGCAACTGGATGAACGGCCTCGTCGCCCGCATCGACAAAAGCTTGCGCTGAAGCCGCCTGCTCCGGCATTTCCCGCCTTTTCCCGGCCCCTGTTTTCTCTTATGATGCCGCCCACCATGCCGGCCCGTGGAGAGGAGACTGCTGGCCGGCGAACTCCGCCCGGGGCCTCACAAGGGCCCGGACGCATGTCTTATATGTCCAATCAATCGAATACAAAAGAAGGCGCACACGCGCCCGGGCTGCGCCGCACCCTGCGCGCACGCCATCTCACCATGATCGCCATTGGCGGATCGATCGGTACCGGCCTGTTCGTGGCGTCAGGCGCCACCATCGCGCAGGCCGGTCCCGGCGGGGCCCTGGCGGCCTACATCCTGATCGGTGCGATGGTCTACTTCCTGATGACCAGCCTGGGCGAGCTGGCCGCCTACATGCCGGTATCGGGCTCGTTCGCCACCTACGGCGCGAAGTACGTGGACGAAGGCTTCGGCTTCGCGCTGGGCTGGAACTACTGGTACAACTGGGCCGTGACCATCGCCGTAGAGCTGGCAGCCGCGCAGCTCGTCATGCAGTACTGGTTCCCCGATACGCCGGGCGTGCTGTGGAGCGCGTTGTTCCTGGGGCTGATGTTCGCACTCAACGCGATCTCGGTGCGTGGCTTCGGCGAGGCCGAGTACTGGTGCGCGCTGATCAAGGTAGTCACCGTGATCGCGTTTATCGTGATCGGCACGCTGATGATCTTCGGCGTCATGCGCGGCGATTTCGAGCATGTGAACGGCCTGGCCAATCTGACCACCGGCGATGCCCCGTTCGTGGGCGGACTCCCGGCACTGATCGGCGTGGCGATGATTGCCGGGTTCTCGTTCCAGGGTACCGAGCTGATCGGCGTGGCGGCAGGTGAATCGGCCGATCCCGCCAGGAATATCCCGCGCGCCGTGCGCCAGGTGTTCTGGCGCATCCTGCTGTTCTACGTGCTGGCGATCTTCATCATCGGCGTGCTGATTCCGTACACCGACCCAAGCCTGCTCAAGACCGATGTGGAAACCGTGGGCGTCAGCCCGTTCACCCTGGTATTCCGCCATGCCGGGCTGGCGTTCGCCGCCGGCGTGATGAACGCGGTGATCCTGACCGCCGTGCTGTCGGCCGGCAATTCGGGCATGTATGCGTCCACGCGCATGCTCTACAACCTTGCCACCGAAGGCCGCGCACCGCGCGTGTTCGCGCAGCTGACGCGCAATGGCGTGCCGCTGATGGCACTGCTGGCCACCACGGCAGTCGGGGCGCTGTGCTTCCTGACATCGATGTTCGAGAGCAAGTCGGTGTACCTGTGGCTGCTGAACCTGTCGGGCATGACCGGCTTCATCGCCTGGCTGGGCATCGCGGTCAGCCACTACCGATTCCGCAAGGGTTTCGTCGCGCAGGGGCTGGACCTGAACCGGCTGCCCTATCGCTCGCCGTTCTTCCCGTACGGCCCGATCTTCGCGTTCGCGCTGTGCATGATCGTGACGCTGGGCCAGAACTACCAGGCGTTCACCGAAGGCAAGATCGACTGGGTGGCCGTGACCGCCACCTACGTCGGCATTCCGATCTTCCTGCTGATCTGGATCGGCTATCGCATCGCGCGCAAGTCGCATTTCGTGCGCTATGCGGACATGCAATTCCCCGAGCTGCCAGCGGCCGAAGCCGACGCCCCTGCGCGTGGCATGGCCCAGGCATCCGGCGAATAAGGGCGCCATTCCCGGGCGTCTTCTACAACACTAAAAACAGGCACAACGACCAAGGAGTCATCTTGAAGAAGTCCATTCGCACGAGCCTGCTGGCACTGGCCGCCATGGCGGCGCTGCACGCACATGCCGCACCCACGCTGGTGGAATCCGTCCAGGGCTACACGCTGCAGAACGACAAGGTCACGCAGTTCAGCGGCCTCGTGTTCGATCAGGGCAAGGTGCTGGCCACCGGCGACGCCGCCGCGCTGCGCGCCAAGTATCCCGATGCAAAGCGCATCGACGGCCAGGGCAAGACGCTGCTGCCGGGCCTGATCGACGCCCACGGCCACGTGTTCCGCCTGGGCTTCAAGACCACCGAGATCTCGCTGTCGGGCACGAAGGACCTGCAGGAGGCTCAGGGCATCATCCGCGCCTACGGCCAGAAGAACCCGCAGCGCAAGTGGCTGCTCGGCTATGGCTGGAACCAGGTGAACTGGAAGCTGGGCCGATTCCCGACCGCCGCCGAACTCGACGCCGCCGTTTCGGATCGCCCGGCCCGCCTGGTGCGCGTGGATGGTCACGCCGCGTGGCTGAACACCAAGGCGCTGCAGGCGGCCGGCATCACGCGCGACACCAAGGACCCTGCCGGCGGCCGTATCGAGCGCGACGCCAACGGCAACCCGACCGGCGTGCTGGTCGACAAGGCCATGGCGCTGGTCAACGACATCATCCCGCCGTACACCGACGACGACCGCCGTGCCGCGCTGGCCGCCGCCATCGCCCATATGAACGCGCTGGGCCTGACCGCCGTCGGCGATGCCGGCGTCACGGTGACCGACGACCGCATCTATCGCGAATTCGCCGACCAGGGCAAGCTGACCACGCGCATCTACGCAATGATTCGCGACACCGGCGACGACTTCAAGGCGCTGTCCGCCAAGGGCCCCGTGATCGGCTACGGCAACGACCGCTACTACCTGCGCGCCGTCAAGCTGTACGGTGACGGCGCCCTGGGCAGCCGCGGCGCCGCGCTGATGGAGCCGTACACCGACGACCACGCGCACAGCGGCCTGCTGTTCATGAGCGACGCCGCGATGCAGGCCGCCGTGAAGACCGCCATCAAGGCCGGCTACCAGGTCAACGTGCACGCCATCGGCGACAAGACCAACCGCCAGGTGCTGGACGCCATGGAAGTGGCCTACAAGGAAGTGGGCGGCCGTGAACTGCGCAACCGCATCGAGCACGCACAGGTGGTGTCGATGCCGGACATCCCGCGCTTCAAGAAGCTGGACCTGATCGCGTCGATGCAGCCCACGCACGCCACCAGCGACATGAACATGGCCGAAGACCGTATCGGCCATGACCGTATCAAGGGCGCCTATGCCTGGCAGACGTTCCTGAAGCAGGGCACGGTCATCGCCGGTGGCTCGGACTTCCCGGTGGAATCGGCCAACCCGTTCTACGGCCTGCACGCCGCCGTGACGCGTACCGACCACGAAGGCCGCCCGATCAAGGGCTGGCATCCGGAGGAAGCCATGACGCTGCCGCAGGCATTCCGCGCCTTCACGCTGGACGCCGCCTACGCCGAGCACCAGGAAAAGACGCTCGGCTCGCTCGAAGCCGGCAAGTGGGCCGACTTCATCGTGGTGGACCGCGACCTGTTCAAGGTGCCCGCCGCCGACATCTGGAAGATCCAGGTGCTGGAGACCTGGGTAGCCGGCGAGCGCGTGTATGCGAAGGGAGATCAGTCGGCGCAGCGCTGAGTTCCACGAAAGCCGATAGCGCGTTATCGCGCTAGCCCTACCAGGCGAAAGCCCCACTGAACGCAAGTTCAGCGGGGCTTTTTCTTTTCGCAAAGCGCGGAATCGAAGCGCTGCAGATTCAAGAGTTCTGTGATTTCACAAATTGACAGAACTGAATAGTGTCGCGTGTTGGGACCTGAGGGCCGGATGGAGCCGATTACTGCTGTGCCGTCGGCGCCTTCTTGTGAGACGTCGACTTGCCCGACGACTTCTTGGTGGTCTTGCTGTCGGTCAGGGCCGAAGCCGTGTTCTGGTTCGCACCCTGGGTATACGGATCGAACTTGTCGCCCGAGCGGGCCGTGTCCGGTACGTAGCCGTCCTTGTTGGTGGCGCGAGCCGGATCGGGCACGTAGCCGTCCTTGTTCGTGGTACGCATGTTGTAGTCGTAGCGATCGGCAGGATTGGCCGGGCCAGCCGCCATTGCCAGACCGGGAACGCTAACCGCCGCCGCCACCGCCACCGCCATCGTGAATGCTTTCATCGGAATTTCCCCTGCGCAGACTGTTGAATAGATCATCGTGCGGCAGATTCCGCACGGGCCACAGTCAAGGGTAGACGTCAGACATCGAAAGCGCCATCACGGGCAGCGTATGGCGTGCACGTCACCGTGCGAATCGGCAAAGCGCCGCCCTGGCACCAAATGCAGGCGGCCCGGGGAGGTCAGGGACGCAACAGGTCGAAGCCCGCCAGTGCCACCACACCACTCAGCACGTCGGTCGACATGGCGCCGTCACCGATGATCAGGATGGCGGCGGCAGCCCACGTGGTAGCGCAGAAAAGGTAGAAACGCTTGTTCATGATGCGGGGGAAAATGCTGGATGACCGGCAGCGGTCGGCAGGGATGGACGTCAGTATAAACCCTGATAACGACCAATGCCGGCTGCTTTGCAGCCGTCCCATACCAAGTCGGCAATGCAGCACTTCAGACCCGGGGCGATCAGGCCAGTACCTTGGGTACCGACGCCGCCAGCATCGCCAGACCCGAGCAGGTCAGCAGTGTCAGCACGATTCGCCGGAATGCCAGGTCGCTGATGCCGATATAGACGCGCGTGCCGATCAGCGTCGGAATCAGCATGGCCGGCGCCACGATGGCGAACATCGGCAGCATGTCGCGCGTGATGATGCCGGTGCCCACATAGACGCCCATCGTCACGATCAGCGCGCCCAGGTTGAAGTTCTGGATCACCACGCGCTGCTTGTCCTTGTCGAAGGCGCGCAGCGTGCACCAGAGCGTGGGCGCGATACCCGTGAACCCGCCTATGCCGCCCATGATGCCACCGACAACGCCGACGATGCCATCGGCCACGCGGCCGCCATGGCGGATCGGCGGAATGCGGGCCGAGAACAGCATGATCGGGCACCAGATCACCAGGATCATGCCCAGGCACAGCTTGAACAGGTTGACGTCGAGCCGTGGCAACAGGCTCACGCCGATGGGAATGCCGACGATGCCGCCCAGCAGGAACGGCAGCACCGTGGAAAGGTGAAACTTGCGCCGCACCGTGAAAGCCGCCAGCAGCTGGCCGGTCAGTGCGCCGAATACGGACATCGCCGCGGCCATGCGCGGCTCCACGCCCCAGGCCCAGAACGACATGGCGACCATGCCGAAGGCAAATCCGGAGAGCCCCTGGACAAACCCGGCGACGATGGCGCCGAGCGCAACGACGATAAACACGGAATCCACGCGGATCCTCTTCTCGTTATGGAGGGTGCCCCGTCCTTATGAAGGGACGGATGGGGAGGACGAGATGCATCAGCCGCCGTTTAACGCGCTGGATGCTTTCGCCCGTTTCCCCGGCCCCTCTCCCGGCAGGCGGGAGAGGGGAGAAATCCATCAGCCACCGATGCCCAGCAGTTCCACTTCAAAGTTCAGCGTCGCGTTCGGCGGGATCGTGCCCGGTACGCCGCGCGCGCCGTAGGCCGTCGATGCCGGGCAGGTCAGCTTGACCTTGCCGCCCACCTGCATCTTCTGCACGCCTTCGGTCCAGCACGGGATCACGCGGTTCAGCGGGAACGAGATCGGCTGGCCGCGCTTGTACGAGCTGTCGAATTCCGTGCCATCGGTCAGCGTGCCGCGATAGTGGACCTTGACCGTGTCCGACGCCTTGGGCGACGGACCCGTGCCCTTGGTCACGGTATCGACGACCACGCCCGAAGGCAGCGTTTCGGCAGCGGCGGCCAGGCCCGAAGCGGTCAGCGCAACGGCTGCGAGGAGCAGGGAGATTTTCTTCATGAGATTCTGTGTCGTATGACGTGTGTCGTGGGTCCGGTTTTTCAGGAGCGACACCGGTCCCGGCAAATCGGGCCAGGTGCCAGCCGGCAAGTGTACACGCCATGCCGGCCAGCCCCTGTGTCATGCCCGATGCACGGGGACGCCCGCGATTACGACGCCTGACCCATCGCCGGATCGCTGACCGAATCCTTGCCGGTCTCGATACGGCCCGCGATACGGCGACGCAGCGACGGCGCCAGGTCGCAGCCGATCTCGAAGTCGTACCAGTTGCCGCTGTCGCCCAGCGTCCAGCTCAGTTCGCCCACCTGGCCCGGCGCCACGGTCTGCGTCCAGGGCCCGTCGGTGCGGTATGCCCTGGCCGATGCCGTGAACGTGCACGCCTTGTCGCCGCGGTTGTGCAGCTTGACCTGCAGCTTTGCCGGATCGCACAGCTCGTAGCAGACCTGGATTTCTGCCGACGGCTCGGACACATCGCCAACGAACGCGCGGTGATAGCCGTTCGGGCCCAGCACCCACAGGTTGTACTTGCCGTTGTCGGCCGCCACGCTCCACACGCCATCCAGATGCTTGCCGGCTTCCACCACGTAGCGGCGCGGAATGGCATCGAGGTGCAGCTTGTCGTAGACGTGGAAGACCGCCCCGGCCGATCCGCCACTGACAAAGCTCAGCTTCACGGTCTTCGCGCCCGCGTCGATGTGCGATGTGGTGTGCAATTCGTAGGGCAGCGCACGCGACGGCCGCGTGCCGGTTGCCTGCGGCGGCAGCACGGCGGTGGTCGGCACCGGAATGGCGGCCGATGCCTTCTGCGTCAGAGCCAGGTTGTCGACCGTCACCTTGGTGCTGCGGCCGGCCAGTGTCGGCAGCGCGTCAGTGTTCGGATTGACGAAGTTGAACGCCGACGTCAGGTCGCCACACACTGCACGGCGATAGGCGCCAACCTGCGGCTCCTTCACGCCGAAACGCTTTTCCAGGAAGAGCAGCGTCGACGTATGGTCGAACACCTGCGAGTTGACCCAGCCGCCACGGCTCCACGGCGACACGATCCACATCGGCACACGCGGGCCCGGGCCGTAGGGCTTGCCGTCGATGGCCGACTGGTTGGCCGTTGCCGGCGTGTAGTTGTGATACTCGAAGGCCATGTCGGCGTCGCTGAGCGTGCTGCCACCGGCCAGCGACGCATCGGCGTTGCGCGACGGGGCCGACGGCGGCGGCAGGTGGTCGAAGAAGCCATCGTTCTCGTCGTAGTTGATCAGCAGCACGGTCTTGCTGAAGACCTCGGGATTGGCCGTCAGCGCGTCCAGCACCTGCTGCACGTACCAGCCGCCCTGCGCCGGGCTCGACGGCCCGGGGTGTTCGCTGTAGAGCGACGGCGGGATGATCCACGAGATTTCCGGCAGCGTGCCGTTCTGCACGTCGTCGCGGAACGACTGCAGCAGGCCGTCGGGCATGGTGTTGGCAAAGCCCTTTGCCAGCGGGCTCAGCGCATCGTCGATCGACGGATCGTAGGCCGGCGAGACGGCCGGCAGCGCCACCGGACGGCGCGCCACGGGCATCGACTCCATCGCCACGCGCCAATGCTGGAAGCTCATCATCTCGTTGCAGCCGTAGTTGTCGGCCAGGCTCTGGTAGACCTTCCAGCTCACGCCGGCATCCACCAGGCGGTCGGCATAGGTCTTCCACGTCCAGCCCTGGGTTGACGGCCCCACGTCATTGCCACCGTTGAACTCGTTGACCATGGCCGCCACGTTGGCACCGCTCGGGCCATTCGTGCCGGTCCAGTAGAACAGGCGGTTCGGGATCGTGCCCGTGTGCATCGAGCAGTGATAGGCATCGCACAGCGTGAAGGCATCGGCCAGTGCGCGCTGGAACGGCACCTCTGGGGTGTCGTAGTACGACATCGACAGGCGGTTCTTGGCGACCGGCCAGCGGTTCATGCGGCCGTGGTCCCAGGCGTTCTGCGCGTCGGGCCAGGTATGCGGCGTGCTGCCGGCGCGTTGCGCGTTGCCCAGCGAGCCATCCAGCCGGTATGGCGTGATCGTGGCGTTGGTGGCGTCGGTCTGGAAAAACGCGTTCTGCCCGTTTGCCAGCGGAATCGCAAAGCGGTCGCCATAGCCACGCACGCCCTTGAAGGTGCCGAAGTAGCTGTCGAACGACCGGTTCTCCAGCATCAGCAGCACCACGTGCTTGACGTCCTGGATCGTGCCGGTGACGTTGTTGGCCTCGATGGCGAGCGCACGGCGGATGCTGGGCGGGAACGATGCGAGCGTGGCGGCAGCCGCAGCGGTGCCGAGCGTGTTGCGCAGGAACTTGCGCTTGGATGGATTGAATGTCATGCCGGGTCGGTGTCTGTTGTGTGAGGGCGCGCGGTTCTGCCCGGAGGCGGTTCGCGGTGGATCAGGGGGCCGGCGCGCAGTGCGCCGTGGTGCAGGCGGCCGGCGTGGTGCCGCCGTTGCCGCCATTGCCACCGTTGCCACCACCCGTGGCAGGGGGCGTCGAATTGTTGTTGTTGTCGTCGCCACCGCAGGCGCCGAGCAGCAGGGCCAGGCACAGCACACCGGCTCCAAGCACCGGCCTGCGCATGCGCGAATGAACAGCTTTTGTGGTTGTCATGGTTCGAGGTCAGAGAATTTCAGGTGACGGTTCGGGCGTCAAATGTCCGGATGCCCGTGCGCGTTCCCCGCCGCCCTTGTCTCCCAATGTCTTGATGTACAAGGCTTACCCCACCTAAGGAGGGTGTCTGCGGGCGAGAACTGAAGTCTGGACGCTTGTTATGTCAACGATGTGACCAACACGATACCGATCGCGCGTTTGAGCGAATGCCTGTTGCGAATGAACATGGCAGCCCAGGCGCTGCAACGCTTCGGGCGGCGGCCGGACTTGATGGCGCGCCCGTCGACCAGGCCTTGCCGGGTTGGCACGGTGGGCAACTTAAAAGGTAACCGCGCACTCAAGCATTGCCTGTCGATGAAATAACCCTGCTTCTGCAGGCATTGACCCTTGTTCCGTCGCGATCCATGCCACAATGCCCGCTGGCCAACTACGCAGACGGAGCATTCGGGATGTATCGCGGGGAACGGTTCAACGGCTACAGTCACCTGGCTGGCGCGGTGCTTTCCGCGGCTGGCATGGCGGTGCTGGTCACCTCGTCGGCGCTTTATCACGACGCCTGGAAGGTGGTCAGTTCCGTGGTCTACGGCACCACGCTGGTGCTGCTCTACACAATTTCCACCGTCTATCACAGCGTGCGCGGCCCGGCCAAGGACATCTTCCGCCGGCTCGACTATTGCGCGATCTACCTGCTGATCGCCGGCAGCTATACGCCGTTCGCACTGGTCACACTGCGCGGGCCCTGGGGCTGGACACTGTTCGGCATCAACTGGGGCCTGGCCGCCATCGGCATCATCCAGGAACTCTGGATCGGCCATCGCACCCGCGTGTTATCGCTGTCCATCTACGTCATCATGGGCTGGCTGGTGCTGATTGCCTTCCAGCCGCTGGCGGCGGCGCTACCCACCGCAGGCCTGTACTGGCTGGTGGCCGGCGGCACGATCTACACCGCCGGCATCGGCTTCTTCCTGTTCGACGAGCGCGTGCGCCACTTCCACGGCGTCTGGCACCTGTTCGTGCTGGGTGGCAGCATCTGCCAGTTCATCAGCATCCTGTTCTACGTCGACTGACGCGCCGGGCCTTGCCGGGCCCGGCTACACTTCGGACACGGCCGCCACCGGCGCGGTCGATTCCGACACCACGCCCGCCTCCAGCAGGGCCGCGATCTCCGCCTCGCCGTAGCCACATTCCGCCAGCAGCGCACACGTATGCTCGCCCAGCCGGGGCGACGGACGATGATATTGGGCGGGCGTTTCGGAGAGCTGGATCGGCAGGCCCAGCGTACGGATCGGTCCCGCCTCGGCATGCTGCTGGCGCACCACCATGCCTCGCGCCAACGTTTGCGGGTGATTCAATGCCTCGCCGATCGAATGCACGGGCCCGGCCGGCACGCCGGCGGCATCGAAGGCATCGAGCCAGTGGGCCGAGGGGCGCGTCATCAGGATTTCCGCCATCTGCGGCAGCAGCGTCTCGCGATGCCGCATGCGGTCGGCATTGAGCCGGTAGCGCGGATCGTCGATCCACTCGGGATGCCCCAGCGCCTGCGCAATGCGCGCCCAGTTCTTTTCGTTGGCGCCGCCCACGATGATATGGCCGTCCTGCGTCGGAAACGCCTGATACGGCGCAGCCAGCACGTGCGCGGATCCGCTGGGCCCCGGCGATTCCCCGGTGGCAAAGTGGATGGCCGCGTGCCAGTACAGCTGCTGCAGCCCGGCCTCGATCAGCGAGGTCTCCACCACCTGCCCGCGCCCGGTCTTCTGGCGGTGCTGGTACGCGGCCAGGATGCCGAACGCCGCAAGCAGCCCGGCGTTGATATCGGCAATCGAATTGCCGGTGCGCAGCGGCGGGCCGCCCTCCTCGCCCGTGATGCTCATCAGCCCGGTAAAGCCCTGCGCAATCAGGTCGAAGCCGCCCTTGTCGGCATAGGGGCCGCTGCGCCCGTAGCCCGAGATCGCGCAATAGATCAGGCCCGGATTCTCCTGCGACAGCGTGTCGTAGCCCAGTCCCAGCTTTTCCAGCGTGCCCTTGCGGAAGTTCTCGATCACCACATCGGCGTTGCGCACCATGCGCAGGAACACCTCGCGGCCCTCGGGTTTCTTGAGATCCAGTGCGATGCCCCGCTTGTTACGGTTCAGCATCAGGAACGGTGCCGACACGCCATTGATCGCCGGCTCCTTGTAGCCGCGTGCATCGTCGCCGCCGTCGATCTTCTCGATCTTGATCACGTCGGCGCCCAGGTCGGCCAGCATCATGCCGCAGGTGGGGCCGGCCATGATCTGGGCGAGTTCCAGCACACGCAGGCCGGCCAGCGCGCCGGGCTGCATGGATGTGAAATCGGACATTGGTCTCCTCCGAAACTAGCGTCCGGCAAACTTCGGCGTCTGCTTGGACAGGAACGCGCGATAGCCAGCGCGGAAATCCTCGGTATCGAAACAGTCGAATGCGGCATCAAGGTCGGCCGCCGACAGCGGCATGCCCGCCGCCAGTTGCCGTGCGAAGCGCTTGTGCCAGCGCGCCACCAGCGGCGCGCCCGACGCAATGCGTGCCGCCGTGGCACGCGCTTCGTCGGCCACCTGGTCGTCTGGCACCACGCGCGACACCAGCCCCATCGCATGCGCCTCGCCGGCGCCGACGATCCGGCCCTCGAACAGCAGTTCCAGCGTGCGCGACGTGCCGATCAGCCGGATCAGCGGCGCCATCTCGGCGTGCGCCATCACCAGCCCCAGGTTCTTGATCGGCGCGCCAAAGCGGCTGCCTTGCCCGCAGATGCGGATATCGGCCATCGCCGCCACCTCCAGCCCGCCGCCCACGCAGATGCCGTGGATCTGCGCCACCACCGGATGCGGGCAGTCCTGCATGGCCTGCGCCGTGGCGTGCATCACCGCGCCATAGGCCACGGCCTGCTGCTTGTTGGACCGCGTGGTCTCGAACTCGCCGATGTCGTTGCCGGGCGAGAACGCCTTGTCGCCAGCGCCGCGCACGATCACGCAGCGCACCGAGTCGTCGGCCGACAGCGCACGGAACGCATCGCCAAGCTGGCGCCACATGTCCAGCGTGAAGGCATTCAGCTTGGCGGGCCGGTTCAGCACGATGGTGGCCACGGCGTCGTCGCGCGTGACCAGCAGGGTGCCCTGTTCGATCAGTCCTTCGCTCATTCCGCTGCCCCCTCGTGCGCCGATACCATCTTGCGGCGCCTTGTCTTTTCCAGCAGCCCGCCAAACACCGGCCAGACCAGGATCACGACGGCCAGCGCCATGATCGTGCCGACCAGCCCGTTGGACCAGAACACGTTCATCTCGCCCTGCGACATCAGCATGGTCTGCCGGAACGCGTCTTCGGCCCGGTCGCCCAGCACCAGGGCCAGCACCAGCGGCGCCAGCGGATAGTCGAGCTTCTTGAGCACGTAGCCGACCACGCCGAAGATCAGCATCAGCCAGACATCGAACATGGCGTTATGCACCGTGAACGCGCCAATCGCGCAGACCACCAGGATCAACGGCGCGATGATCGCGAACGGAATGCGCAGGATGGCGGCGAACAGCGGCACCGTCGACAGCACCACGATCAGCCCGGCCAGGTTGCCCAGGTACATGCTGGCGATCAGGCCCCACACAAAGGTCTTCTGCTCGGTAAACAGCAGCGGCCCCGGCTGCAGGCCCCAGATCATCAGCCCGCCCAGCAGCACTGCCGCCGTGGCCGAACCCGGAATGCCCAGCGCCAGCATCGGCAGCAGCGCACTGGTCCCGGCGGCGTGCGCGGCGCACTCGGGCGCGATCACGCCCTCGACGTTGCCCTTGCCGAATGTCTCGCGCTTGCGCGAGAAGCGCTTGGCGACGCCGTAGCCCATGAACGATGCCGCCGTGGCACCGCCCGGCGTCACGCCCAGCCAGCAGCCGATGATCGACGAGCGGATCAGCGTCATCCAGTAGCGCGGCAGTTCGGCCCACGTCTTCAGCACCACCTTGAGATCGATATTGGCGCGCTTGCCGCGGAACGCGACACCTTCCTCCATGGTCATCAGGATCTCGCTGATACCGAACAGGCCGATCACCACCACCAGGAAGTCAAAGCCGCGCAGCAGTTCGGTGGAGCCGAAGGTCATGCGCAGCGTGCCCGACACCGTGTCCATGCCCACCGCAGCGAGCGCAAAGCCGATGCACATCGCGATCACGATCTTGGCCTTGGCTTCCTTGCCCATGCCGATAAAGCTGCAGAACGTCAGGAAGTAGACCGCGAAGAATTCCGGTGGCCCGAAACGCAGCGCGAACTTTGCCACCATCGGCGCCAGGAACGTGATCAGCAGCACACCGGCCAGCGCACCCAGGAACGACCCCGTGAACGCCGACGTCAGCGCACGGCCGGCCTCGCCCTGCTGCGCCAGCGGATAGCCATCGAACGTGGTCGCCACCGACCAGGCCTCGCCGGGGATGTTGAACAGGATCGACGTGATGGCCCCGCCAAACAGCGCGCCCCAGTAGATGCACGACAGCATGATGATGGCCGACGTGGGCTCCATCGAGAACGTCAGCGGCAGCAGGATCGCCACGCCATTCGGGCCGCCCAGGCCCGGCAGCACACCCACCACGATGCCGAGCAGGATGCCCACCAGCATCAGCCCGACGTTGTGCCACGACATCGCCACGGCAAAGCCGCCCATCAAAGCATTGAGTTCTTCCATGCTCGCCCCCTCAGAATCCAAAAGCCGCTTCGAGCGGCCCCTTGGGGAGCGGCACGCGGAACTGCATTTCAAAGATCCAGAACAGCACCACGTTGATGACCACGCCGGTCAGCACCGCGCGCCACCATGCAAACTTGCCGATCGCCAGCATGAACCCGGCAATGAAGATGGCCGATGCCACGTAGATGCCCAGGAAGGCGATCAGCGCCACGTACACGGTCAGCGGCACCAGGATCACGGCCACCTGCTTGAGCTGGGGCCAGGTCACGAACACGGCATCGTTCGGTGTGCGCAATGCCTGCCACAGTACGACCAGGCACGCCAGGAAGATCAGCGCACCGATGCGCAACGGAAAATAGCCGGCCTCCGGGCCGTCGGGCGCCCAGCCGGCGCCGATCTGGTAATTGCTGACCATCACCACCACCGCGCCAATGGCGATCAGGATGGCAACGCCGATTTCGGCAGCGCGCACCGTGATCGCCGCCGGCGCGGCAGCGTCATGTGTTGGATTGCTCATTGGGTGTCTCCCCCGTTCTGTTTTCGGCTCCCCTTTCGCACTTGTGGGAAAGGGGTTGGGGGAAAGGGTGTGGGGTTCTGCCTGCCGGGTATGCAGTCCGAACCGATGCGCCCTCTCCCCCGGCCCCTCCCCCGCCACGCGGGAGAGGGGAGCAAACCATCAGCCAACAGCTAGCGCAACTACTTCGCCGCCACGAATCCCGCTTCCTTGATGATGTCCTTGTGGCGCGTTTCGTCGGCCGTCAGGAATTCCACCAGCTTCGGGCCTGCGATGAAGTCGTTCTTGAGCGCGTTCTTTTCGAGGTATTCCTTCCACTCGGGCGTAGCCACCACCTTCTGCATCAGGTCCACGTAGTACTTCTGCTGGTCAGGCGTGACACCGCCGGGCAGCATGAACACGCGCAGCATCTGGTATTGCACGTCCAGGCCCTGCTCCTTGCAGGTGGGGATGTCGTGCCAGCTCTGCGTGCCCGTGATCCTGGAGGTGTATTGCATGCGTTCGGGCGCATAGACGCACAGCGCGCGATGCTCGCCAGCCCGCCACTGGCCGATCGATTCGGACGGGTTGTTGACGTTGGAGTCGATATGCTTGCCCGACAGTTGTGTCGCGGCCTCGCCGCCGCCCTTGTACGGGATGTAGATAAAGCGCACGCCGGCCTTGCGCTCGGTCTGCGCGGTGATGATCTGGTCTTCGCGCTTCGAGCTCGTACCGCCCATCTTGAACTTGCCCGGTGTCTTCTTCACTTCGGTCAGGTAGTCGGACGGCGTCTTGTACGGGGCCTCGGCGTTGGTCCAGAGCACAAACTCGTCCATGGCCACCATCGCCACCGGCGTCAGGTCGCGCCAGTTGAACGGCAGCTGGCTGATCATCGGCACCGTGTAGAGCGCCGACGATGTCACCAGCAGCTTGTGCGCATCGCCCTTCGACGCCTTGGTATCCATCAGCCCTTCCGCGCCGCTGGCACCGGCCTTGTTCACGACGATCATCGGCTGGTTCATCAGCTTGTGCTTGGCGATGATGCCCTGGATCGAACGTGCCATCTGGTCCGATGCGCCGCCGGCGCTGAACGGCACGACCACTTCCACCGGTTTGGTGGGCTCCCATGCAAACGCCGGCGCGGCGGCCAGCGCGACACCAAACAGCGGGGCGCACGCGAGCGCGCGCGCAGCATAACGAAACGTCATGGTCTGTCTCCTTTGGGTGGCGGCCGTGCGCTCTGGCGGCGCATCGGCCTGTTGTCGGAGCGGCCTCTGCGGGGCCGCCTCTGTCTGCTACATCGGTTGGGTTGCCGGGGTCCGGGTCAGGCTGCGCGCAAGGCTGGCTGCGTGCTGGCCGCGTTGCGCAGGCTTTCCATCGCCGCCAGCACTCCACCGGCGCGATGGGGCACGCCAGCCAGCGCCAGCCCCATCTCCACCCCGGCCAGCGTGCCCATCAGCGTCAGGTCGTTGAAGTCGCCCAGGTGGCCGATGCGGAAGACCTTGCCGGACAGCTTCGACAGGCCCTGCCCCAGCGACATGTTGAAGTTCTCGAGCACGGTCTTGCGGAACGCATCGGCGCTATGGCCATCGGGCATGACCACGGCGGTCAGCGCCGGGCTGTATTCGGCCGGGTTCTGGCACAGGATCTCCAGCCCCCAGGCCGTCACGCAGGCGCGCGTGGCCGCAGCATGGCGCTGGTGGCGCGCGAACACGTTCGGCAGGCCTTCTTCCAGCAGCATGTCGCACGCCTCGGACAGGCCGTAGAGCAGGTTCGTGGCCGGCGTGTACGGCCAGAAGCCGTTCTTGTTCGATTCGAGGATCTCTTCCCAGCCCCAGAACGCCTTCGGCAGCTTCGCCTTGGCCGAGACAGCAATCGCCTTCTGGCTGACCGCGTTGAACGAGATGCCCGGCGGCAGCATCAGGCCTTTCTGCGAGCCCGATACCGTGACGTCGACACCCCACTCGTCGTGGCGATAGTCGACCGAGCCCAGCGACGAAATCGTATCCACGAGCAGCAGCGCCGGGTGATTGGCGGCGTCGATGGCACGGCGCACGGCCGCCACGTCGGACGTGACGCCCGTCGACGTCTCGTTGTGGACCACGCAGACCGCCTTGATCTCGTGGTTGCGGTCGTCGGCCAGCCGCGCGCCGATGGCCGCCGCGTCCACGCCATGGCGCCAGTCGCCCACGATGAATTCGGGGTTCAGGCCAAGCTTGTCGGCCATCTTCTTCCACAGCGACGCGAAATGGCCGGTTTCGTACATCAGCACCTTGTCGCCCGGCGACAGCGTGTTGACCAGCGCCGCCTCCCACGCGCCGGTGCCCGACGCCGGATAGATCACCACGGGCTGTTCGGTCTGGAAGACCTTGCGGATATCAGCCAGAACTTTCTTGCCGAGCTGCTGGAACTCGGGGCCACGGTGGTCGATGGTCGGATAGTCCATCGCGCGCAGCACGCGGTCGGGCACGTTGGTGGGTCCCGGAATCTGCAGGAAGTGCCGGCCGGCGGGATGGGAATTCAGTCGGATCATGTCGCCTCGTGTCCTCACGTTTGAATTTTGTATTCAAAAAACAGGGATGCACTGCAGCGCCAGCATGCGGGATAATGTTGGCAGGCATGTACGCTCGCCGTTCCGCTAAAAAGCCTTATAAATCAACAACTAGAAGGCCTTGATGCCAGTCGTTGCATGGTTCCGGGTGTCAAAAATCGCACCGGAACGTGATTCGTGCTTGCCCCAGAGTAGGTTTTGAATACAATACTGTCAAGCCACACGATCCCTGATGAGCACTTCTCCGACCCTATCCCCGCAAGCCGTCGACCGCCAGATCCTGCATGTGGCGGTGGCCCAGCGCCTGCGCACGATGATCATGGAGGGCGATCTGGCGCCAGGCACCAGGTTGAACGAGCGCGTGCTGTGCGACCTGCTGCAGGTATCCCGCACACCGTTGCGCGAGGCCTTCAAGGTGCTGGCCGCCGACGGGCTGGTGACGCTGCTGCCGAACCGGGGCGCCGAGGTGGTGGTGCTGTCGACCGACACCGTCAATCACCTGTTCGAGATGATGGGCGCGCTCGAAGCCATGTCGGGCGAACTGGCCTGCCAGCGCATCACCGAGGCCGAGCTCAACGAGATCCGCGCATTGCACTTCGAGATGCTGGCGTGCCACGCCCGGCGCGACCTGCCCAACTACTACGCGCTGAACCGGCGCATCCACGACGCCATCAACGCGGCGGCGCGCAATCCGATTCTTGAGGAGACCTATCGACGCATCAACCTGCGTATCCAGGCGCTGCGTTTCCGCTCGAACTTCGACCACGACAAATGGGACATGGCCGTGCGCGAGCACGGCGAGATGCTCGATGCCCTGGCGAAGCGCGACGGTGCGGCCCTGCGTGACATCCTGCGCGCGCACTTGGAGCACAAGCACGCCGCGCTGATCGCCGAACTAGAACGCGCACAGAACGTCGCCGCCTGAACCGAAGCGCCCGCAGCGGGCGCCCCCGGGGCCATGACGGCGACTTCGAGTGTCCGCAACCGGAGACATCCCCGCTCATGGCCTTGCCTGTCACCCCTACGCCGCCCGGCGTGCAACCGCTGCGCTTCATGCCCGGCGCCGTGTCGCCGTCCGCCCTGCAATCGCCGCTGTACCGGCGCCTGGCCGCCGAGCTGCGCGGCGACGTGCTGTTCGACACCGCCAGCCGCGGCCGCTATGCCACCGACGCGTCGATCTACCAGATCATGCCGCTGGGCGTGGTGGTGCCGCGCGACGAAGCCGACGCCCGGCTCGCGCTCGATATCGCCCGCGACCTGAAGGCACCGCTGCTGCCGCGCGGCGGCGGCACCAGCCAGTGCGGCCAGACCGTGGGCGAGGCGCTGGTGATCGACAACAGCAAGTACCTGAACCAGGTGATCGACTTCGATCCCCAGGCGCGCACCGTCACCGTGCAGCCCGGCATCGTGCTCGATCACCTGAACGCGTGGCTCAAGCCCCATGGCCTGTGGTTTCCGGTGGATGTCTCCACCGCCGCGCAATGCACGATCGGCGGCATGACCGGCAACAACTCGTGCGGCTCGCGCTCGATCCAGTACGGCAACATGGTGCACAACGTGCTGGGCGTGCAGGCCATCCTGGCGAATGGCGACGACGTGCGCTTCGACGCACGGTGGCCGGACGACAACGCACCCCACCGCGCCATTGCCGACGGCGTACGCCGCATTGCCGAGCGCGAACGCGACGCCATCGCGCAGATGTACCCGAAGGTGCTGCGCCGCGTGGGCGGCTACAACCTCGACATCTTCCACCCCCAGAACGAGCGGCCCTATACCGCCGACGGCAGCGTCAACCTGGCGCACCTGCTGGTGGGCTCGGAAGGCACGCTGGCGTACTTCCGCCAGATCACGCTGCAACTGGCACCGCTGCCCACGCACAAGACGCTGGGCGTGGTCAATTTCCCCACGTTCTACCAGTCGATGGACCTGACGCGCCATATCGTCGGGCTCAAGCCGGCTGCCGTGGAACTGGTCGACCGCACGATGATCGACCTGGCGCGCAGCAATCCGGCCTTCCGCCCCGTCATCGACAAGGCGCTGATCGGCGAGCCCGAGGCCATCCTGCTGGTGGAGTTCGCCGGTGAAGACCGCGACGCCACGTTGCGCGGCCTGCGCCAGCTGGTGGAACTGATGGCCGACCTGGGCCTGCCTGGCTCGGTGGTGGAGATGCCCGATGCGGCCCCGCAGAAGGCGCTGTGGGAAGTGCGCAAGGCTGGCCTGAACATCATGATGAGCATGAAGGGCGATGGCAAGCCGGTGTCGTTCATCGAGGACTGCGCGGTACCGCTCGAACACCTGGCCGAATACACGTCGCGCCTGACCGAGGTGTTTCACAAGCACGGCACGCGCGGCACCTGGTATGCACACGCCAGCGTCGGCACGCTGCATGTGCGCCCCATCCTCGACATGCGCCGCGACGGCGCAGGCAAGATGCGCGCCATTGCCGAGGAAGCCGCCGCCATGGTGCGCGAATACAAGGGCGCTTACTCTGGCGAGCATGGCGACGGCCTGTGCCGGGGCGAATGGGTGGCGTGGCAGTTCGGCCCGTCGCTGGCGAACGCGTTTGCCGAGGTCAAGGCGCTGTTCGATCCCGACAACCGCTGCAACCCCGGCAAGATCGTGCGCACGCCGAAGATGGACGACACGGCGCTGTTCCGCTTCCCGCCCGGCTACACCGTCAAGCCGCTGCAACCCGCGCTGGACTGGTCGGCCTGGAACGTCACGCGCAACCCCGTGACCGAGGCGGAAAGCGCGCCGGGCACCGGGCTCGATCCCGCCAACGGCCTGGCTGCCGCCGTGGAGATGTGCAACAACAACGGCCACTGCCGCAAGTTCGACGCCGGCACCATGTGCCCGAGCTATCGCGTCACGCGCGACGAGCAGCACCTGACCCGCGGGCGGGCCAACACGCTGCGGCTGGCGCTGTCCGGCCAGCTCGGCAGCGAGGGCCTGCTCGATCCCGCCGTCAAGGACACCATGGACCTGTGCGTGTCCTGCAAGGGCTGCAAGCGCGACTGCCCGACCGGCATCGACATGGCGAAGATGAAGATCGAGGTGCGCGCCGCCAACGCCCGCGCGGGCCGGCTGCGCCTGCGCGACAAGCTCGTGGCCTTCCTGCCGCGCTATGCGGGCACCGCCAGCAGGCTGCCCTGGCTGTTCAACCTGCGCGACCGCGTGCCGGGGCTGCCGCAACTGGGCGAACGGCTGCTGGGGCTGTCGGCCAGACGCTCGCTGCCGCGCTGGCAGCCGGCCTTCCTGCGCGACGACTATCAGGCGCAGGCCGCGGGCGGCAAGGACGTTGTACTGTTCGTCGACACCTTCAACAACCATATGGAGCCCGGCAACGCACGGGCCGCCCAGCGCGTGCTGGAGGCGGCCGGCTACACCGTGCATCTGTCGGGTGTGCCTGGCGAGCGTCCGCTGTGCTGCGGCCGCACGTTCCTGGCAGCCGGTCTGGTCGATGAAGCCAAGGCCGAAGCGAAGCGCGCGCTCGACACGCTGCTGCCATTTGTCTCGCGCGGCGTGGCGGTGGTGGGGCTTGAGCCGTCGTGCCTGCTGTCGATGCGCGATGAATTCCTGCAGTACGGCTATGGCGACGCCGCACGGGCACTGGCGGACAACGCCTTCCTGTTCGAGGAGTTTCTGGTGCGCGAACATGCGGCTGGCCGCTTCGCCCCGGCGTTGAAGCCCATCGACCACAAGCAGGCGCTGCTGCACGGGCACTGCCACCAGAAGGCATTCGATGCCGTACGGCCAGTGGAACAGGTGCTGGGATGGATTCCGGAGCTCAAGACCGCGCTGATCGAATCGTCATGCTGCGGCATGGCCGGCAGCTTCGGCTACGAAGCCGAGCACCATGAGGTGTCGATGCGGATGGGGGAACTGTCACTGCTGCCAGCGGTGCGCAAGGCCGACGCCGGCACGCTGGTCGTGGCCGATGGCACGAGCTGCCGGCACCAGATCCACGACGGCGCCGGCCGCGAGGCATTGCATGTGGCGCGAGTGCTGGAGATGGCGCTGTAGTGAAGTAGAGGCCTGCCCTCTCGCACGCCCCTCTCCTGCACGCGGGAGAGGGACGAACACAGACGGTATTCGCTATGCCGTTGTGTGGGAGCGCGGAGCAAACAGACGGTATTCGCTATGCCGCTGGTTTCTCCCCTCTCCCGCCTTGCGGGAGAGGGGCCGGGGGAGAGGGCCGGTGCCTCAATGGCCCACGACGCCCCGCATCACTGCGGCACCAGCTCCACGCGTTCCTTGCTTTCCTTTTCCACCGCCTTGCGCGAATACACCAGCGGGAAGTACTCGCCCTTGGCCCACAGCGGCGCCAGGTCGCGGTAGTGCGGGCTGGCCGGGTTGCCGGACTGCCCCGGCGTGTTGACCACGCGCGAGGCGTCCCAGTTGCCCACGTCGAGCACCATGCGGAACGACGCCCCGGCCGTCAGCTGGTAGTCGCTGTTGCGGTAGCTGGTGTTCATCGGCGTAAATGACGATCCGCCAATCGGGCCCGCATTGACGTCGAACTGCTGGCGCTGCGCCGGGTCCAGGATCGGGTCCAGCGGATGGCTGAACACAGCCGTGTGCAGCTTGCCCCATTGCCAGGCCCTGGGGTCGGTGCCGAGCTTCTTTTCGACCTCGACCATCGCCGACTTCAGCGTGGCGGTCATGATCTCGTTGCGCTTGTCCACCGTCATCCACGTATCGGGCCGCTCCAGCACGGCGATCACGCGGCTGGCATCGCCGGGCCCGACCAGACGCGCGCCCTCCGGCGACAACGCGGCACGCACCACGGCCGTCCGCAGGTACTTGGTGAACCAGACCTCGAACAGCGCGGCGGCGGCGCTGTCGGCGCGCTCGTTGCCGTCCCAGTTGCGCAGCAGGTCCAGGCCGCGCTGCACCTGGGCATCGCTGCTGTTCAGCGGCTTGACCAGCGCCACCACACGCTGCGCGGGCAGCGATACCGTGTCGCTCTGCCACGCCATCGAGTCTTCCAGCGAACTGCGCGGATTGGCCGCCACCACTGCCTTCAGGCGGCGCGCCCGCGAGCTGTCGCTCCACTCGTAGCCCACGCCGATCTTCGCGGCCGGATGATTGGGCGGGATGTTGTTCTCGTTGGCCGTCACCACGTAGCCGGGCGCCGGGTTGAATGCCCACGGCAGCTCGTCCATGTTGCGATAGCCCGCCCATTCGTAGCGGCCATCGCCGGGCACCGGCATCAGGCCGTCCCAGTTGGGACGGTTGACGGTCAGCCCGCCCGGAATCCAGCCGATATTGCCGCTACGGTCGGCATAGACCTGGTTTTCGCCCGGCGCGCCCCAGCGGTTCATGGCGGCGCGGAACTGGTCCCAGTTCTGGGCGCGCATATAGTCCATCGAGCCGAAGTACGGTGCCATGCCGTAGTCCAGCCAGGCCGCTCGCAGCGCGTAGGCGCGGCCGGTCTTGGCATCGGCGAACAGCACCGGGCCATGCCGGGTGTAGTCGATCGTCACCTTGCGCGGCGTGGCTTCGCCGCGCACCGCGATCTGCTCGGTGACGGTTTCCATCGGCTCCCAGCGGCCCTTGTAGCGGTATTCGTGCGCCTGGGCCGGGTTGGTCTCGTAGACGTAAAGGTCTTCCTGGTCCATGTAGAACCGGGTCAGGCCGAAGGCAATCGTGCCGTTGTGACCAATCGAAATGCCGGGCAGGAACGGTTCGCCCGCGCCGATCACCGACAGCCCCGGCGCATTGAGATGGCTGATGTAGCGCAGGCTGGGCGCGCCATGGGCACGGTGCGGATCGTTGGCCAGGATCGGGCGGCCCGTGGTGGTGCGGCTGCCGGCGATCACCCAGTTGTTCGACCCCAGGCTGCGGCCGGTGTCGCTGTTCGCGTCGACGGTGGCATAGAGCTGCTCCACCGGGATGTTGCCGGCCTTGCTGACGCCCTGCGACCACCATTCCTTCGGAAAACGCGGTGCAGCCGTGGCAAGGTCGTAGGCGCGGCGCAGTTCGGCAGCCGGCACGGCGCAGGTGTCGAGACCCTCGGGCACCTTGGGCTCGACCGCCGGATCAAGCTCGCGGCGCACCCAGTCGGCGCGTACGGCGTTGGGCTTCACGTAGCAGAAGATCTGCGCGCGATCGATCTCGCCCGTGAAGTTCAGCGTCAGGCCATGATGGCGGATGCGCACGATATCTTCGGCGCGCCAGCGCGACGGCTTGTAGTTGAGGATCCTGAACTCGGGCGGCAGCAGTTCCGGATGCGCCTCCACCTGCGCCACATAGGCATTCACGCCAGCCACAAAGGCCTCGGCCACGCGCTTGGCATCGGACCCATAGGCCAGCCATTCGCGATACATGTCGCCCCGGAACAGCACGGCACGCGCCATGCGGTCGCCTTCGACATAGGCCGGGCCGAAGTCCTTCGCCATCTCGCCCAGCCCGCGCTTGCGCCACAGGTCGATCTGCCAGAGCCGGTCGCGTGCGGCCATGAACCCCTGCACATAGAACGCGTCGTAGAGCGTATTGGCGTAGATATGCGGCACGCCCCAGCGGTCCACCAGCACCGTGGCTGGCTTTTCCAGGCCGGGTACCGCGAACTTGTCCGGGCCGGCGGCCTGGACGGGCAAGCTGGCGGCGGCCAGCCAGAAGGCGGCGACGGCTGCGCGGCGCCAGGGGCGGATGGAACGGGGCATCGGGACTCCTCGACGGAAACTGACAGCGAGGATAGCGGAATGTGATCGCGGCGGCGATCCTGCGCCGCCGCAAAACGCGCGTTGGCGCAGGGGGCGTGGCTAGTAGACGTCGCGCCGGTAGTGGCCCGTGCCGATCATCTGCTGCAGGCGAGCCTCGCCCAGGATATCGGCCAGCGCCGCGTGCACGCCGCCGGCCATGCCCTGCAGGCTGCCGCAGACGTAGATGGCTGCGCCTTGCGCCACCCAGTCGGCGATGTCGGCCCCCGCCGCCCGCACAGCGTCCTGCACATAGTGCGGCGCCCCGCCATCGCGCGACCACGCACGGTCGATACGCGGGAGCACGCCCTGCTCGCGCCACGCCGCGAGTTCTGCCCCGTGGAAGTCGTCATGCGCGGCAGAGCGTTCGCCAAACAGCAGCCAGTTGCGATGCCGGCCCTGGGCGGCGCGGGTCTTGATCAGCGCCCGCAGCCCGGCCAGCCCGGTACCGTTGCCGATCAGGATCAGCGGCCGGTCGTCGTCGGGCGCATGGAAACTGCGGTTGCTGCGCACCCGCAGCGAGATATGCGCGCCTTCGGCGGCGTACCGGGTCAGCCAGCCCGACGCCAGCCCGAGCTTGCCATCGGCATGCACCGTCTGTCGCACCAGCAGTTCCAGCCGGCCATCGGCGGGCAATGACGCAATCGAGTATTCGCGATGGGGCAGGGCCGGCAGCGCATCGATCAGCGCCTGCGGCGCCAGGCCCGCCATCGTCGCCATATGGGCATCGGGCAGCGGCAGCCGCGTGGCCAGTGCTTCGGCCAGCGTCATCGGTCGGCTGTCGCAGCGGACCCTCATCGATCCATCCATTGACAGCTTGTCCAGCAGCCGCGCCACGGCGTCGGGCGGCTGGCAGGGCCCGACTTCGGCGATATCGCCAGCCTGCCATGCCAGATCGTCGGCGGCTTCCGGCTGCAGCGCCAGATGCCAGGCGGGCTGACCCACGCTGCCGGGGTTCAGCAGCCGGCGCTCCACAAGCTGCCAACGCCCGTAGCGCGGACGCTCCCAGTCCGCGATCTCGGCGCCGCCGCTCAGCGCGGACAGATGGTTCTGCCAGTGCCGCAGCGCGCCGGGGTCGCCATTGTCGACTTCGACCATGTCGAACAGCGGCTCGGCCTGATGGCGCTGCAGCCAGCCAGACAGCGCATGGCCGAACGCACAGAAGCGCGCGTAGCTGCTGTCGCCCAGCGCCAGGATGCCGTAGCGCAGTGGCTTCAGCGCGTCGGGCGAGGTGCCCGACATCAGCTTGCGCGCAAAGCCCGATGCCGTGTCCGGCGCATCGCCCTCGCCCGTGGTGCTGACCAGGAACAGGGCTTGCCCGCACGCGGCCAGATGCCTGCCGTCGAGATCGGCAAACGACAGCAGCTGCACCGGCATGCCCGCGCCCTGCAGCGCCCGCGCGGTCTGCGTCGCCAGTTGTTCGGCAAACCCGGTCTGGCTGGCATAGGCCACCAGCGTCGGCTTGCGCTGGCCGTCTCCAGGCGCGGACAGCGCATCGCGTGCCGCACGGCGACGCCGGTGTGCGCCGATCACGCCGGCGCAGAATGCGAGATAGGCGATGACCACGCCCGTCGCCATGAACGTACGGCTATGCGCCAGCATGGCAAGCGCCCCACCGGCCGCGAAGACGATGCCCCACAGCCAGCGCGTCATGACAGCATCGCCGCAAAGGCCGGCGTGGCGAGTTCGTCGAAGCCGTCCGGCGTGCGCACCAGGAATCGCGCCGCCAGCGCGTGGCGCTGCGCGAAGGCCATGCCGGCTTGCGGGCCGAGCACGGTCAGCGCCGTGGACAGCGCATCGGCCAGCATGCAATCGCGGTGAATCACGGTGACCGACGCCAGCGCATGCGCGGCCGGATACCCGGTGCGCGGATCGATCGTATGGGCAAAGCGCTGCCCGCCGTGTTCGAAGTAGCGGCGATAGTCGCCCGAGGTCGCCACTGACAAACCCAGCAGCGCGATCATCGTTCGCGCGGGCGCCGTGCCATCGGCCGTGGGCGATTCCAGTTCCACCCACCACGGCATGCCGTCGGGCCTGAGTCCCTGGCCGCGCAGCTCGCCGCCGATTTCCACCAGATGGTGTGCCATGCCTTGCGCATCCAAATAGCGCGACACGGCGTCGACCGCGAAGCCCTTGGCGATGGCACAGAAGTCCAGCGAGACACCGCCCGGCTGGCGCACGCAGCGCTGACCGGCGTCGACATCAAGCCGCTGCCAGCCGCAACGCTCGCGAACACGCAGCACATCGTCCACGGAGGGCGCCGCGATACGGCGCCCGGCCGGCCCGAAACCCCACAGGTCCACCAGCGGGCCTGCCGTGGGGTCGTAGGCGCCTCCGCTGTCGTGCGCCGTCTGCAACGCGGCCTGCAGCACCGTGAAGCAGTCGTCCGGCAGCGTCACCCAGCTACCGGCGGCGGCACGGTTGAAGCGCGACAGGTCCGACGTGTCAGACCAGTTGCTCATCTGCGCGATCACGGCGTCCAGCACGGCGCGGATGCCGGATTCGATGCCTTCAGCCTGATTGGCTGCCTGATTGGCAGCCTGCCCCGGCGCCAGCACCGCGCGGGCCGACCACGTGGTGCCCATCGTCTCGCCGGCCCATTGCCGCACCTGCCCATGCGCGATGGGCGGCGGCGGGGGCGCGGACAGCGCGACGGGGATCAGCACGCGGTTCATGGGTGTCCTGGGGGCCTGGGGCGTTCTGCCGGCGGTTGCCTTATTGCGGCAGCACTTCCACGGTCACTGCGTACGTGGCGCGGCGCGCCTTGGCTTCCTTGATCGACGTCTTGTCGTCACGCGTCTCGGCTTCCATCCAGTACATGCCCGGGGCCGGATACTTGACGCTGAACTTGCCGTCGGCGTCGGTCGTGGCCGCGATCTCGTTCAGGCGGTCGCGGTAGCGGATGCCGCCCGGCACCACCGACACCTTCTGGTTGGCCGCGGGCTTGCCGTCGAGCAGCAGGCGGAAGCTGGCCGTTTCACCGGCGATCAGGTCGTTCGGATGGGTGATGGGCGCCAGTTCCAGGCCCTTGCCGGTGGTGGTCAGCACCTGCTTGGTCGGACGGCCGTTGGTGACATAGGTCTCGACGCGCCCGGCAATTTCGTTCACCTGCAGGTCCTGCGCGCCGGCCGGCACGTTGCTGGCAAACGTATCGGCAGCACCGCGCCAGCGCCTGGTCTGGCCATTTTCCTTCCAGCTCGCGAACACGCCCTGGTTGACCACGGCCACGCGATAGGTGCCGGGCTGGGTCAGGTGCAGGTCGAACGTGCTGCGGTACTTGCCGGTCGATGCGTTCTCCGCCGGCACGGCGGTCTTGCCGTCGGGCGCGGTCACGGCCAGGTTGTCCAGCCGCATCGGCACATGTTCAAAGTAGAACAGGTCGTTGGACACCGCGGCGTCCACGGTCACCCAGGCGTCCTTCTCGGACAGCACGGTGGCCGAGGGCAGCAGCCATTGACGGTGCGCGTGGGCGGCCAGAGGGGCCAGGGCGGCCAGCGCCAGGACGGCGAGGCGGGCAGAAAAACGGGGGGAGAAGCGGGCAGGCCTGGTCATCGTCGGACTCCGTTCGGTTCGCATCAAGGTTTGACTTCGACGGTCACGCCGCCGAGTTCGTGTTCGCCTTTGGCACTGGCGGTCTGGGCGGCCCGGGCCGGCCACGAGAACGGCACGCGCACCAGTTCGCGCCCGCCCACTTCGCGGGCGGCTTCCACCACAAGCTGGTAATCACCGGCCGGCAGCTTGCCCAGTGGGGCCTTGCCGTCCTGGAAGCTCAGGGTGTGCTCGCCCGGAGCGCGCGTGGCGCCGGACACGCCGTCGGCTGGCATCTGCATGTCGCGGCCAGCCTTGCGCCACCACTGGCGCATGTCCTTGAGCCACTTGGTGCCTTCGCCCTCCTTGTTCCTGGCGTCGTACCAGACCGCCAGCGTCTGCACCGGGCTCTGGTCGGCGCGCTCGATCCACATCGCCACGTACGGGCGGTGGTATTCGGCAACGTTCAGGCGGGGAATCTCCACCTTGACGTTCAGGTCGGCGGCCATGACGGGCGCCAGCGGCGCGGCGGCAATGCCGGTCAAGGTGACGGTCAGGAGTCGGCGCATTGTCAAAACTACCTTTCTCGATGGAATGGGAAGGGAAAGCGGATCAGTGGATATACAGGATGGCGAGCAGCAGCGGAATCACCAGCCCGGCGCCCACCAGCGGCCAGGTGGCGATGCGGCCCGCCGCATGCAGCTTCAGCAGGAACAGGCCCGTCACGCTGAACACCAGGCAGGCCATGGCGAACACGTCGATAAACAGGCTCCACGCCCGACCGGTATTGCGGCCCTTGTGCAGGTCGTTCAGGTACGAGATGGCGCCACGCGAGGTGGATTCGAACTGCACCTCGCCCGAATCGAGCGCCACGCTGACCCAGGCATCGCCGCCGGGACGCGGCAGGCCCACGTAGATTTCGTCGGCCGACCATTCGGCGTCGCGCCCGGATGCGTCAACGTCGAGCGTGCGGGCCAGCCAGTCCGCCAGCACCGGCGGTACCGGCCCCTTCTGGTTCTTCGTGTCGGCGCCGGCCGGCATGGCGCTGCGCAGCGCACCAACCACATCGCGCGGCGCGGTCTCGCTGCGCGTGACCACTTTCGGCCGCGCCTCGATCTGGCCGGCGTGGTTGAGCGTGAATCCGGTAATGGCGAACATCAGCATCCCGATCAGGCAGATCGCGGAACTGATCCAGTGCCACTGGTGAAGATGCTTGAGCCAGAACGCGCGGCGCTGCTGGCCGGAAACTGGCGCGGTGTCGGTCATTCAGGGTGCTTGAGACGATGCGCGGGGTGCGCCGGACGGCGCGTCATCCGCTGCGGAGCTGGCGATGACATCACAAAATCGCCGCGAGCCGAAGGATGATAATTGTTCTCATTTGGTGCGGCAACCCGTGGACCACGCTGCGGCCAGCCGTTTTGGTTACGGTTGATTACGCTGGCGAAGGGCCGTTGCCGCGCCAGGCCGCCGTGTCGGCAATTCTTGCGCCGCTGCCGGTCGAACCTGCAATTGGTGCCGCCCCGGCTCCGCATATCGGGCGTGAACGCCCGGAACCTGTCGGGCCAGCCGGGTGGCGTGGCGTTTGCAGGCCCTGATTTCATGGGCCTGATTCCCAGGCCGCAATCGGAGACGTCTCATGAAAACAGTCTGGATCCTTGTTGCGGACGAGGGTGTTGCGAGGATAGTTGCCGCGCGGGGCGACAACGCGCGCCTGGAAGAGGTCGAGAAGATCACGGATGCCGGCGCCCATGCGGACAATGCCGACCTGCGGCGCGATGCCTATGGCCGGCGGGCGCAGGCGTCCGTGCAGGGCGATGCCGGGCACCCCGGCGCGCATGCCGGCCGCATGGCGACGGTCGTGTCATCGGCGGGCGAGGACGAAATCCACCAGGAAGCGCAATTGTTTGCGCGCCGGGTGGCGAAGATGCTCGAGGACGCCCGCAACAAGCAGCGCTTCGACGAACTGGTGGTGATCGCACCGCCCCGCTTTCTGGGGCTGCTGCGCAAGGCCTTGCCGCAATCCGTGGGCGACACCGTGACGCGGGAACTGGGCAAGGACTATTGCCAGCTTCCCGATCAGGACCTGCAGCAGCGCATGGCCGATGATGGCATCGTGCCGGCACGCCGCGATCCGCGCATCGGCACCGGGCAGGGTGGCGGCAATGCCATTGGCAACCTGCCGATGCGCTAGGCGCCCGGCAGGAACGCCAGCCGCTGGCGCATGAGGCGCGTCCCGGCGGGCGCGCCTGGTGCAACGGGCCTCAGATGCCAGGGCCCAAGGCGTCAGGCTTCGGCAGCCTGGGCCGAATCCGGTCCACGGCGGAAGCTGATGGCGAGCCGGTTGAAGGCGTTCATCAGGCCGATCGCCATTGTCAGGTCGGCCAGTTCCTTCTCGCTGAATGCTGCTGCGGCCACCGCGAAATCGGCGTCGGGTACATGGGTGTCCGCCACGCGCGTCACCGACTCGGCCCAGCGCAGCGCAGCCTTTTCGCGGTCGCTGAACAGCGCGCCTGCCTCGTGCCAGGCCTGTACCAGCGCCAGCTTCTGCGGCGATACCCCCTTCTTGATCAGGTCGCGCGTATGCATGTCAAGGCAATAGGCGCAGTTGTTGATCTGGCTGACGCGCAGATAGACCAGGTCGACGAGCACATCCTCCAGCCCGGACTGCATGATGTAGCCATACACGCCGCCGAACGCCTTCACGCCATTCGGCGCTGCCTTGGTGTAGTCCAGTCTCATTTCAAGCTCCTTGGTGCGGGATTACTGCTCGTAGGTCGTCAGGTTCGTGTCGCCGGTGTCGACGACAAACACGGCCAGCAGCTTTGCCGGCCGGGTCTTGCTTGCATTGCGGCTGACGGGGTGCCGCGAGCCAGGCTCCTCGTAGAACGATTCGCCAGCCTTGTAGACGCGCTCGGGCCCGTCGTTCACCTTGCTGGCAATGCTGCCCGACACCACGTAAGCGTAGATGAACGCCGATTTGGCATGCACATGCGGCTTCGACGCGCCACCCGGCGCATAGTCCACCTCCACGGCGACCACCGACTTGCCGGGAATATTGGGAATGGCGTGCGAGAAGTTCGGCTTGACGCTTTCGGCCGCGCCATGGTCCGAAGTACCGTGCGCAAAGGCGGCGCCGCCGAGGGCCAGCCCGGCTGCGGCCAGGACGGATACCAAAATGCTTCTGGATTTCATGATGCATCTCCTTGTTGATGGATAGAATCATGGACGCTCGGTGGTGCATTCAAAAGAACCAAAAACCGAAAATCCCGCTGTACCAGACCCCATGACGCCCCTGCTCGACCTGAAGCTCGACCTGAAGCTCGACCGCCAGTCGCCGACCTCGCTCGCCGAGCAGATCCGGCTGGGCATTGCCAGCGCCATCGAAAACCGGGTGCTGCTGCCCGGCGCCCGGTTGCCGTCATGGGTGGATCTTGCGACACAACTCGGCGTCGCGCGTGGCACGGTAAAGGCCGCCTACGAGCGGCTGGTGGATGCGCAATGGCTGGTTTCATCACGCGCCGGCGGCACGCGCGTTGCCGATCTGACGCCGGCATCGCGCAGCGTGGCGGAGCCCGGACGCCCGGTGGAATCCGATCTGCAATCGGCGCTGTACCAGCACTTTCTGCCCGGCCCGGCGGTGTTCCAGATGGGGGTGCCGGCGTCGGACTGCTTTCCGGCCACATTGTTTGCACGGCTGCGTGCGCGGGCGGCGCGCGACGAAATCGAGGCGCCCGCGTCGTATCCCGACCCGCGCGGCGAACATGCGCTGCGGCGCGAGATTGCCGCCCACCTGGCGCTGGCGCGCGGTATCGCCTGCCAGCCGTCGCAGATATTTATCGCGGCCGGCTTTACCGGCGCACTGGGGGTGGCCTTGCGCGTGATCCAGGCGCCGGGACGCCAGGCATGGGTCGAGAACCCGGGATTCCTGCTCAGCCGCAACGCGCTGGCCATCGCCCAGCTGACGCCGGTACCCGTGCCCGTGGACGAGGACGGCATGGACATCGCCCAGGGCGAACGCCTGGCCCCGCATGCCGCGCTTGCCATGGTCACGCCCGGCCAGCAGGCGCCGCTGGGCCCCACGCTGTCACTGGCGCGCCGGATGCAGCTGCTCGACTGGGCCAGCCGCGCCGACGCCTGGATCATCGAAGACGACTACCTGGGCGAACTCCAGCTCAGGCGCCGTGCCGCGCCAGCACTGGCATCGCTGGATCGCGACGGCCGCGTGATCCATATCGGGTCATTCAGCAAGACCATCAGCCCGACGCTGCGGCTTGGCTTTGCCGTGGTGCCGGCCGCCCTGGGGGCGCGGTTCGAGGAAGCCGTGGCGTGCCTGGGTTCCGCGCCCGGCCCCGCCGTGCAGATGGCGACCGCCGCCTTTATGCACGACGGGCACTACCTGCGGCATCTGCGGCGCATGAAGCGCATTTATGCAACCCGGAGCCAGACGCTGCTGGCCGCGCTGGCGGCACGGCAGTTCCATGCCTACCCGGCTGGCCTGGCCGTGGTGGTGCAACTTCCCGATGGCGCGGACGACCGGCGCATCGCCCGCGAAGCTTATGCCTACGGCCTGGCGCCTGCGCCGCTGTCGGCGTTCTACTGTTCGCCCGATACGCAGCGCGCCGGGCTGCTGCTTGGTGTAGCCACCGCGATCGAGCACCAGGTGCCGAATGCCTGCGATCGGCTGCAGCAGCTGATCCGCAAGTTCGCCTGACCACTGCAGGCGGGGCGCGCCATTCACCTGGCGACGGCTTGCGACCGGGTGATCGATGGCAGCGGTGTCCCGGGTCGTTGCCTAGCGCAGCACGCGCCAGGTCGACTGCACCAGCCCCGACGGAAAGTGCCGGCTTGATTCGAGCGCCAGGCTCACGTCGCGCGGCAGGGCGCCAAACAGCCGCTTGCCCGCCCCGATCAGCACCGGCACCGTGGTAACCACCATGTCGGCGATCAACCCATCGCGCAGAAACGACTGGATCAGCTGGCCGCCATCAACGTAGACGCGGCGCACGCCCTGCGCCGCCAGTTCGGCCATGGCCTCGGATGGGCTGTGCCCGGAAAACCGGACCTTGCCCTGCAGAGGCGCGGGCACCGGCTGGCCCGCCAGTTGCCGGGACAGGACGAGCACGGGGCGGTCGTAGAACCAGTCGCCCATGGTCAGCACTTTCTCGTAGCAGCCCCGGCCCATGACGATCATGTCCTTGTCCGCGATGAAGTCGGCATAGCCGTGGTCTTCAGCGGGATCGTCCCGCTCCAGCAGCCAGCCGATGTCGCCATCGGGCCGCGCGATGTAGCCATCCAGGCTGGTGGCAATGAAAACGTGTCCGCTGATCATCAAGGGTCTGTGGTCCTGTCTGGTGTGGGGTGGGCTCGCTTCGCGCGATGGCGTGGATGGCGCGGGTGCCACGGGTGCCGCAGGCCGGCGGCGCCGGTGGTCAGGCTTCGACCGGCGCTTCCAGTCCGCGCAGGCACAGGCTCATCAGGCCCAGACGGCCCGGCACGCCCAGCTTGCGAAACACGCTGAGCACCAGCGCCTGGGTCCTGGCCGGACCAAGGTCCAGCCGGCTGGCGATCTGACTTTCCGATGCGGCGGTCAGCAGCAGCACCAGCACGTCGCGCTCCACGGGTTCCAGCACGCCAAGCAGCTCTGGCGCCAGCAGATGCGCGCAGGCCGGCTGCCGCAACGCCGTCACATCACGCGCAAAGCCCATGCGCAACTGATGCGCACCGAGCCAGTTGGCCTGCCATGCCAGATAGATCGCCCGCCCATCGCGATGCTGATAGCGATTTTCGAATCCAACCCGGTCCCGCCCGGCCAGCACCTGCGCCGCTTCCTTCAGCGTGCGGTCCCGGTCGCCAGGCAGCACGAGTTCGATGATGGGTTGTCCGATGACGTCGGACGGCGCAAAGCCCAGCGTCTCGGCGCAGTGTGCATTGACATAGCGAACGATGCCACCCCGGTCCACCAGGAATACGGTTTCCGGCGCTTCGTCCGCCAGGGTGAGGATGGCGTCTTCGGTCAATTGCTCCGTGCCCATGTCCACTCTATCCGCTCTGCCCACTCTTTGTCCGCTCGCGATCCGCACCGTTTGGCCCGGCTACGTTGTGCCGATCCGCAGTCCCTGCGTCAGATTCGACGATTCTGGAGATACTGCCATAGCCAGACACCGCCCGGGAGGTCATTGGCGATGCAGATACTGCCTCGCGGATCGTGCCACCGCCGTAAAGCGGCGCCTTCTTCACTATTCCCATATTGGTAGCAATCCCAATCAAGTTTCCGCCGTGGACGGCCGTTAGCGCCGCTCATAGAGAGGACGTCTCGAAAAGCGCCCCGACGATCAACGAAGCGAAATGGAGGAGATGGGATGTTGCAAGAATTGAGTCTGAGAAAGAAGCTCATGCTGCCGCTGGTGCTGAGCTGGGTCTGCCTGCTGGCCATCACGCTGTGGAACGTCTGGCAGATGCGCGAGCAGCGCCTGCAGGATCGCAAGGTCGCCCTGGAGCAGGTTACCGACACCGCCAATTCAGTGGTTGCCGAATACGAGGCCATGGCCCGTGCCGGCAGGATCAGCGCCGAAGACGCACAGAAGCAGGCCATCGACCGCGTGCGCGCCATGCGCTTTGGCGCCGACGGCTACTTCACCATCATGCGCTCCGACACCGTGGTGCTGATGCATGCCATCAAGGCCGAACTCAACGGCAAGAACATGTCCGACATGAAGGATGCCAACGGCATCTACCTGTTCCGCGACATCGCACAGATCGGCAAGACCACCGGCAAGGGATTCATCGAATACCTGTGGCCCAAGCCGGGTGCCGACGCCCCGCAGCCCAAGCTCAGCTACGCGCTGAACTTCAGGCCGTGGGACTGGAACTTCATTGCCGGCCTGTACCTGGACGACATCCAGGCCGAATTCCGCACCGCACTCTGGAAGGCACTGGGCTGGCTGGTTGCCGTGGGCGCGCTGATGAGCGTGGTCATGGTGCGCATCTCGATCAGCCTGCAGCGGCAGCTTGGCGGCGAGCCGGCACTGACCTCCAGGATCGCCGCGCGTATCGCCGACGGCGACCTGGGCACCCATGTGGAGACCGCACCCCACGACCGCGACAGCGTGCTCTACAACATGCAGCAGATGCAGGCGCGCCTGACCGGCGCCATCGGTCAGATTCGCGGATCGGCCGACTCCATTGCCGGCGCCGCGCGCCAGATCGCGGCCGGCAACGTCGACCTGTCGCGCCGCAGCGAGGAACAGGCTGCCTCGCTGGAAGAAACCGCCGCCAGCATGGAGGAACTGACCAGCACCGTACGCCAGAGCGCCGATAACGCACGCCAGGCCGCCCACCTGGCCGAGGGCGCATCGGACATCGCCGTGCGCGGCGGCGAGATCGTGCACAAGGTGGTGGAAACCATGGGCGAGATCAAGGCCGCATCGGGCAAGGTGGTGGACATCATCGGCGTGATCGAAGGCATCGCATTCCAGACCAATATCCTGGCGCTGAACGCCGCCGTGGAGGCCGCCCGCGCTGGTGAACAGGGCCGCGGCTTTGCCGTGGTGGCCGGCGAGGTGCGCAGCCTGGCGCAACGCTCCGCCACCGCCGCCAAGGAGATCAAGGCCCTGATCGACAATTCCGCGCAGCGCGTGGAAGACGGCGCCACGCTGGTGGAAGGCGCCGGCAAGGCCATGGAGGAAATCGTCGGCGCCGTGAAGCGCGTGACCGACCTGATGGGCGAAATGCGCGCGGCCACCGAAGAACAGACCGGCGGCATCGAGCAGGTCAACCAGGCCGTATCCCAGATGGACCAGATGGCACAGCAGAACGCCGCACTGGTGGAGGAAGCCACAGCGGCTGCGGCATCGCTGGAAGACCAGGCCGATGCCCTGCACCGCGCGGTAGGACAGTTCCGGTTGGCGGGTGCGTTGTAGGAAGAGGGAAGTCCGAAGAGAAACGCGTGACAGCGTTATAGCAATCTAGCCAGACCTTCCGGCCCGCAGCGATGCGGGCCGTTTTGTTTGATGTGCGGAGGGTGGGCTATTTCGATGGCGTCGGGAAGTCGGCCGGGGTGGATCGACGCTTGGCACAAAGCCACCCTCTCCGCTCGGCCGACCCAAAACAAAAGGGCGATAGCCGAAGCCATCGCCCTTCCCCGCCCCAGGCGCGAGCCTGAAGTGTCTTACTTCTTCGCGTTCGTCAGTGCCTGGAACTGCTGCGTCAGGTAGTTCTTCGTGTTGTTCATCTGCGCCACCGCCAGGTCCAGCTGCGTGAACTGCTTGCGGTAGCGTTCGATCTTTGCATCGATGCGGACGCTCATGTCCTCGTAGCGCTTCTCGATGTCCTTCATGCTGCGCTCGATGCCGCTGGTGACCGAGCCGATCGGGCCGCTCTCGCCCGTCATGCGGTCCACCGCGTCGGACAGCCGGCGGCCGAAGCCACCAGTGGTGCCGTCGCCCGCGAACAGCTGCGTCACGGTGGGCAGGTTGTCCTTCAGCGCGGCGTCCAGCTTCTTGCTGTCGATCGCCATCGTGCCGTCCTTCTGCATCGACACGCCGATGGCGGCCAGCATGGTCGGGGCCTTGTCCGGCATACCCGCCTCAGGCGTGTTCAGCACGGCGCGGATGGTCGTCTGGATGCCGCGGATCGAGGTGTCGCCGTTGAGCGCGCCCTTGGTCAGCGCCTTGGTGTCGAACGCCGTCAGCGACTTGATCGTCGACTGGATGTTGTTGTAGGCGGTCACCATCGCCTGGATGGAGTTCTTGATGCTGTCGGTGTCCTGCGTCATCGACAGCGACGTGGTGCCCGTCTTCTTGAGCGTCATGGTCACGCCCTGCGCGGCGTCGACCACGGTGTTGCTCGTGCTGGTGATGGCAATGCCATTGACCGTCAGCGCTGCATTGGTGGCGCGCAGCGTCTCCTTCATCGCGTTCGAACCCGGCGTGGTCGGGTCGTAGCCCGCCACGCCCTGCAGTTCGGGCGACGAGCCCGTGATGCGCATGCTCATCGTTTCGCCGGTCTTGTCCGACGTGAGGATCAGGCGGTACGGCGTGGCGCTGCCATCGTTGATGATGCTCGCCTTGACACCGATGCCGGCCTTGTTGATGGCATCGCGGATATCCTGCAGCGACCCCTTGCCCGGCTCGATGGTGACCGTCCGGGGGTTGGGCACGTCCGTGGTGGCCGCATTGGGGTTGAACCCGGGGCTCAGATAGGTGCCGCTGGCTTCGTCCCAGCCGGTGGTGGTGCCGAATTCGAACGTCAGCGTGCCGGAGCCGATCTGCACGTCCTGCTTGGCATATCCGTTGCCGGCCAGCGACTGGGCCTGCGCAAGGCGCGTCACGTTGACGCTGAGGTCGCTGGGGACGGCATTGGCGCCGGTGGTCACCGTCATGATGTCGGTGTTGCCCACGGCGGACTTGACCGCGCCGAACGTGTCCCGGTTCATCAGCGCCTTGGCCGTGGCCTGGAAGCTGGTGAGCATGCTCTTGACGGTGCCATAGGCGGTCAAGCGCGTCTGGAACGCCGAGTGCTGGTTGTCCAGCGACTTCAACGGCGCGCGCTCGGCCTCGGATAGCTTGTCCAGCAATGTGGACAGCTCGAGGTTGGCCCCAACCCCGAGGGAGGAAATCGATGCCATGTTTTGTGCCCTTCTTCTTGTTCGTTTCTTTGTCACCCAGGCGCTGCGTCGCCTGAATGTCCTGACATCCACGTTTACGTCGGCCAAAAGTGGTTCTTTAGGCTTTTTGGTACAGAAACGATACAAAGACGATACGAAGAGGGGCTACATCCGATACATGAGCCTTATGCGGCACAAAACTGTCAGTGCGCCAGACGTTGGGCCAGCGCGGACAAGGCGGTGTCGAATTGCCGGAGTTGCGCTGTCATCGGTTTGTCATCGGCGCGGCGCCGGGCCAGCGCGGCGTTGACCGACACGGCAATCAGCTGGCGCTGGGCCGCGATGAAGCCCAGGCAACGGGCGCGCGCCTCGGGGCCGTCATCGGCCAGCACGGCCAGCACCGGCACCAGTGGCAGCGTCCGGTATCCGGCAAACGGGACCGATTCGATGCCGCGCGACGGGCCCAGCAGTTCGGGCGTCAGCAGGCGGTACACGGCATCGCCCCAGTGGTGCTTTTCCTGGGCCTCGTCATCGCGGCGCCGCGACAGGGCCGTCGCGTATTCGGGGTTGGCAACCGCGCCTGCCGCAACCAGCGGGATCGCGTCAGGCGGCAAGGGGACCTGCGGCATGATGGACACGCAGTCGGCGCCGATATCGTGCTCGCCGCCCCGTCGCTTGGCGGCCAGTGACACGACCTGGAGCCGGTCCGGCACCCATGCATCGAGCGGCACCATGGCGCAGGTGGAAGGCCGCGCGGCATGGATCGTGCAGCGGCCATCATCGGCCAGCGCCGGACAGCGGCCGTGCGACGGATAGTCGATGGCCTGCGTGGCGATCATCAGCGTGTTGCCATCGGGCAGCGGATGGCCCTGGCGGCGTGCCAGCGCGGCAAACGCCGCCACGTCGTCGGCGGTGACTTCCACGATATGGCCGTCCACCACGTGCCGCGTGCCGGCGCGGGGCGGCCGCACGCGCCGCAGCGACAGCGCGCCGACAAAGCGGCCGGCATGGCGGAACAGCTCGTCCACGCTCATCAGCGGCGGGGAATTGCAGCACTTGCCGCACGCGGTGCAATGAAAGCCGGCCGCGACGGGCGCCCGGTCTACCATGGCCGGCGTACCGAATCGTTGAAGCGTGTCAGGATGAACGACTTCACCGCCGGGGAATGCAGCGCCTTCACCGTCGGCGCCACCCAGTCCGCCCGGCAATCGGCCGCACGTACCGCCAGCACGTTGGCCCACGGTACACGGGCATCCTCGATGCCCAGCGCGTCGCGCGCAGGCGCCAGGCCCGCGGCATCCGCCGCCGCATAGGGCAGCGCCACCAGCGCGCTGCGGCGCAATGCGGCGGGCAGCCGCTGAACCGGCAGGCGCTCGAACCGCAGCTTGCGCGGATTGTCGACGATGTCACTGACCTGCGGCTGCAGGCCAGCCTCGCCATCGATGCGGATCAGCCCATGGTTTTGCAGCAGCAGCAGCGCGCGCCCCTGATCGGCACGGTTCGCCGGGATGGCGATGACCGCGTTGACAGGCACCTGGCGCAGCGCCGCGATCTTGTCCGCGTACAGTCCCATCGGATAGGTCACCGTGTACGCCACCGTGCAGGCCGATGCATCGCCCGCCAGTGACTGGCCGTCGTCCGCAATCGACGCATCGATGCGTCGTGCATGCAGCGCCTTGCGTACCTCGGCAATCCCGGGCAACGAGATGGCCTGCAGTTGCACGGTACCGCCCTCGTTCGATGCCGACGCGGCTTCCACAAGTTCTCGGTCACCTGGCGTCACGACCCCGATGCGCACGACACGCCGTGTATCGGCCTGGGTTCCAGCCCGGGTTTCAGGCGTTGTCCCGGCCCACACCGGCAGTTGCAGCGCCCAGGCGCAGGCCAGTCCCAGTCCCAGCCCTCCCAACAGCGTCTTAACCATCGCGCAGCACCGTCCGGAAGCCGATATGCGATGTCGGCAGGTCGCGCTCGGCGGGTTCGCGCGCCGATGCCCGGTAGCGCACGCAGAAGTCTGGCGCGCACAGGAACGAGCCGCCCTTGATGACAGCCATGCGCGTATCGCGCGGCTGGCCCCATCGGCCGGACAATGCCGCCACGAATGCGGTATCGCCATTGGCGTGCGACTGGCGCGGCCCGGTGTAGGGATCGGCAGTCCATTCCCACGCGTTGGCAATCATGTCGTAGAGGCCGAAGGCGTTTGCCGCATAGCACCCGACCGGCGCCAGGCCTTCGAAGCCGTCGCGGGCACTGTTCAGCACGGGAAACACGCCTTGCCAGTAGTTGGCCGTGGGTGTGCCGTCCGCGCTGCTGGGTGCGGTCTCCAGGGCCGCACCGGTCTGCCCGGCCTTGGCTGCGTACTCCCATTCATCCTCGGTCGGCAGCTCGCGGCCCAGCCACTGCGCGTAGGCGCGCGCATCGGCCTGCGTCACCAGCGTCACCGGCTGGTTGTCCTTGCCATCGATCGTGGACGCCGGGCCCGACGGATGCCGCCAGTCGGCCCCACGCACCATCGACCACCACGCATAGGGCCGCTGCTGCAGTTCATCGCCCGTCGGCTTGTGGAACACCACGGCCTCGCCGGCGCGCTCTGCGTCGGTGCGATAGCCAGTGGCCTGCACAAAGGCGGCGAACTGCGCGTTGGTCACCTCGGTGCGGTCGATCCAGAAGCTGCCCACGCGCGTCTTGCCCGCGGGCCGCTCGTCCGGATAGCCAAGCGTGGTACCCGGCACGAACTCGCCGCCGCGCACGTGCGCCATGCCTGCCGTGCCCTGCTTGCGCCAGTCGTCGGGCAGACCCGTGTAGGC
>NZ_BBQI01000101.1 GCF_001652915.1 Cupriavidus sp. D384 | reverse complement strand
CCCCCCAGCCCCGCCACAAACGCGGCGCCGGCGAATTTCCACAGTCGATGGAATCGGAGCAGTGCCACGGCCGCCTCAGTAGATCATGCCCGGGACTTTCGGCAGCACCGCGCCGACCGCCTTGGCGTAGTCGTTCCACTTCGCCTTGAGATCCGCCACCACGTCGGGCCGCTGCACGGCAACGTCGTTGGTCTCGCCGCGATCCGCACGGATATCGAACAGCTGCCATTCGCCGTTGGCCGGTCCGAACGGCGGCTCGATCCACGTGGCCTTCCAGTTGTCGGCGTAGACATAGGTGCGGCCATACAGCTCTTCCGCAAACGTGGCGCGTGCAGGACCGGTGGCCTTGCCTTGAAGCGTCGGCAGCAGCGACAGCCCGGTGATCGGATACACATTGCGGCCGTCGTACACCACCTTGCCCGCATTGCGGTTGACCCCCTTGCTGTCATAGAGCGGCGCAGCCGGCGTGCTGGGCGCGGCAACGCCGGCGATGTCCAGGAACGTTGGGGCCAGGTCCACCACATGCGTAAAGGCATTGAGCTGCGCCGCCTGCTGGGCGGGTGCGCTGCCGGGCAGCTTCACGATGGTGGGCACCGAGTGACCGCCCTCGGCCGGGAACGACTTCCAGAGGCGGAACGGCGTGGCGCTGACCTCCGCCCAGCGCTGGCCGTAGTCGAGGTTGCCGGACCCCTTGTACGCCGTGGTGCCCAGCGTCGGATAGACGGCCGGGTCCGCGTTCTTCGCGTCGTAGCTCTGGTCGTAGTTGCCACTGAACTCGTAGTAGCTGGCCTCCGGCCCGTTATCGCTCTGGAACACGATCAGCGTGTTGTCGTACTCGCCGATATCCTTCAGGTGCTGCACCAGGCGGCCAACGTTGTCGTCCAGGTTCTCGACCATGGCCGCGAAGATTTCCATGTAGCGGGCCTGGGCGCGCTTCTCGTCGGCGGTCAGGCTGTCCCACTTCTTGTTGGCATTCGCCACGCGCGTATCCACGCCGCCCTGCGCGGCGCTGTTGGTCGACGTGATGTAGTTGGCCGATGCCGTGCCCCAGTTCGCGCTCTTCGGCGTCACGGCAAGCGTTTCGTCGCGCCCTGCGTTCGGCGCGAAGTCGGCCGGAATCAGCCCCAGTGCCTTCTGCCGCGCCAGCCGCGCCGCCCGGATGGGCTCGTAGCCAGCATCGTAGACGCCCTTGTAGCGGTCGATGTAGGCCGCCGGCGCCTGTAGCGGCGAATGCGGCGCCTGGTAGGTCAGGTAGGCGAAGAACGGCTTGCCGTCGGCATTCCTGCCGGTGCCCGAATCGATGTACTTGATGATCGTCGACGTATAGAAGTCGGACGAGAAGAAGTTGGTCGTGTTCGGCGTCACGTAGTGGTCGTCTTCCACATAGGCGGTGCTGCCGTTGCGCCCAAAGTGATCGCCACCGCCGGCCAGCAGTGCATAGCTCTTCTCGAAACCCCACGACACCGGCGTCTGGCCCGGCGACGTCGTGCCGACGCTTGCGCCCTGGTTGGTGGCGTTGGGCAGCCCGCTGCCCAGATGCCATTTGCCGGCCATGTACGTGTGATAGCCGCCGTCCTTGAGCAGTTGTGCGATGGACAGCGCGCGATCGTTCAGATAGCCCTCGTAGCCGGGCTTCGGCACATTGTTCTCGTCGACGTAGTTCACGTCGGTGGTAGCCATGGTGCCCTGGCCTACCAGGTGGTGGTCGGTGCCCGAGATGATCATCGAGCGCGTCACCGCACACACCGCCGCCGTGTGATGGTTCGCCAGGATGCGGCCCTGCCTGACCAGTGCATCCAGGTTGGGCGTGCGGATTTCGCTGCCAAAGGCGCCCAGGTCCGAATAGCCGAGGTCGTCGGCCATGATGAAGATGATGTTGGGCTTCTTCGTCGCCACCGTTGTCGGTGCCGGATTGTTGGACGACGTTGTCGGCGTGTCGTCGCTGCCGCAACCGCTCATCAGCGCGATGGCCGTGGCGCACAGGCCTGCCAGCACGCGGCGTGCCGGGGTGTTTCGGTAACTATGGGACGCTGCTGTCGTTCTTGTCATACGCCTCTCTCCTGAACCGCATCTTTTAAGGAAAGGGGTCATGCTAAGAACCCGGCATGCCGCGCCGAACGAATGTTTTTGCCTATCGATATTCGTGCAGCGCACCACAAGATGCGCTTGACGCGCGCAAACGGCAGGCTATATAACGAACGCGTGGGTAGAAGCGGTCGATCGAACAGCAGCGGCGCAACGCCGCGACGTTCATCTGGAGATTGCTCACTGACGGAGTTTCTGTCAGTGGCGCCATGACCCGACCGGTCCCACCTCCCTGACAGGACTCCAAGTCTTTCACCAGAGTCATCGTTAGGGGATCTCAATGATCATCGACACCAGCTGTTACCCGACCAACCTGGTCGACCTGGCCTGGCGGCACGACGGCGATCCGTTCACCGGCGAGCGCCTGATCCAGATGATGGACGGCCCGTTCACCATCAACGGCAAGCCACGCCGCATCGATCGCGCATTCATCCAGCCCCCGCAAGGCAACACCATTTACACGTACACCGATGGTGTGCAATCGGGCGCCGAGTCCATCGATTCGTACATGGCGTACACGCGCGAGATGGTGGCGAAGTATCCAGACCGCTTTATCGGCTGCTTCGTCTACAACCCGCGCTGCGGCGTGGAAAACGGCGTCAACGCGATGGAACATTACGTGAAGCGGCTTGGCTTCAAGATGGTCCAGTTCCAGGCCAACATGCACGCCTACCGGCCCGACCGCGCGCTGGACTGGCTGCGCCCGGCGCTGCAGAAATGCGCGGAGCTTGGCGTGCTGGTCAAGCTGCATACCGGCGACGGGCCCTACAGCATTCCTACCGAATGGGTGCCGATGATCAAGGAATTCCCGACCGTGAACTTCATCATGGCCCACTTCGGCGTGCAGACCGGCGGCGTCTACTGCTTCGAGCCGTTCCAGATGGCCATGGACATGCCCAACGTCTATTGCGAATCCGGCTGGTGCCTGCAGTCGCGCATCGTCGAGTTTGCCAAGGTGCTGCCGAAGCACAAGATCCTGTTCGGCTCCGACACGCCGCCCAATGAACCCGGCATGTGGCTGCGCCTGCTGGAGGTGCTCTGCTTCGAACCGCCGCAAGGCCTCAATCTCGACGAAGACACGCTGGAGGATTACCTCGGCAACAACGTCGCCCGCATGATCGGCCTGGAGCCGACGCCCGTTCCGCGCACGCTCGAAGAAGCGAAGGCGCGGCTGGCCGCATGACGCGGACGAGCCAAACGAGATTCCGACGGAGCACACGCACATGATTATCGATACCCACCTGCACCCGACCAACCTCGTCGACGAGGCCTGGCGCCACACCGGCGAGCCGTTCAACGGCGAGCGCATGCTCAAGATGATGGACGGCCCGTACATGATCAACGGCAAGCCGCGCCGCATCGACATGGGCTTCATCCAGCCGCCGCCCGGCAATACCGGCTATCGCGACGGCAACCGGCGCGGCCGCGAGGGCATCCGCGACTACATGGCCTATGTGGCAAGCCTGTGCCAGAAGTACCCTGACCGCTTTATCGGCAACTTCACGTTCAACCCGCGCTGGGGCCCGGAAGAAGGCGCGCTGGAGCTGGAATTCCATATCAGGGAATACGGCTTCAAGATGCTCAAGCTCCACGCCAACATGCACGGCTACCGGCCGGATCGCGCACTGGACTGGCTGCGGCCCGCCATGAAGGTCTGCGCCAAGTACAACATCGTGGTGCTGATCCACACCGGCGACGGCCCGTACACGATCCCGACGATGTTCTATCCGGTCATCCGCGAGTTTCCGATGGTCAATTTCATCATCGGCCACTTCGGCATCCAGACCGGCGGCAACTATTCGTTCGAGGCCTTCTGGATGGCAATGGATACGCCGAACGTGTATTGCGAGTCGGGCTGGTGCTTCCAGTCGCGCATCGTCGAGTTCGCGCGGCAGCTGCCACGCGACAAGATCGTGTTCGGCACCGACACCCCGCCGAACGAGCCGGGCATGTGGCTGCGCGAGCTGGAAATGCTGTGCGGCCCCGCGCCGCAGGGCATGGATCTGGACGAGGACGGCCTGGAAGACTACATGGGCAACAACATCGCCCGGCTGGTCGGGATCGAGCCCACCGCGCCGCCGAAGACCCAGGAAGAAGCCCAGGCGCGTCTGAAGGATACGTACGCCAGCACGCGCTGACGCGTCCCGCAGCGCATACCTGACCCATCCTTCCCGTCTGGTCACGTGCGGGCGCCACCACGGTGGCGTCCGCGCGCGGCAACGGTTTCCCGTTGGAAGTTCCCAAGCGGAGCCATGCCATGACTGCAGCAAGCCTGTCCTTGCCGGGGTTCGACGATACCTCGCAGGACTTTCACGCCTTCCTGGCCGCCTATCGCGCGGCTTTCCCCGACGATGTCCTGAACGTGCGCGAGCCGGTCACCGCCAACCAGGAACCCACCGCGCTGGTCTGGGCGCTCGCGGCCCAGGACCGCCACCCGATCATCCAGTTCGACGATGTGGCGGGCCTTGGCGCCCCGCTCGTCACCAACCTGTTTGCGTCGCGCGAACGCGTCGGCCGCATGCTGGGCGTAACGCCGGCCGGCATCCATGCCGAATACCAGGCGCGCAGCCGGCGGTTGATGGCGCCGCGCGTGCTGGAGTCTGGCGCCGTCACCGGCATCGTGCAGGAACAGGTGGACCTGACCACGCTGCCCGCGATCCGGCATTTCGCCACCGACCGGGGGCCGTACATCACCAATGCCATCCTGATTGCCGAAGATCGCGAGGCCGGATCCGGCAACGCCAGCTATCACCGGTCGATGCTTCACTCGCCCACCGAAATCGCCACCAGCCTGCATTCGCGCGGGCACCTGTGGCGCATGTACCAGCGCGCGGCCGAGCTCGGCAAGCCGCTGCCGGTGGCCATGGTGATCGGCGCCCATCCGCTGTTCATGCTCGCCGGCGCAGCACGGCTGCCCTACGGCGTGGACGAGCGGCACGTAGCCAGCGGGCTGTTCGGCGCGCCGCTTGAGGTGGTGCGCACGCCGCGCTACGGCATCGCGGTGCCCGCGCACGCGGAGATCGTGCTCGAAGGCGTGCTGGACCCATCGGCCCGCGTCGAGGAAGGGCCGTTCGGCGAGTTCACCGGGTACTCATCAGACCGCTCCACCAACAACCTGCTGCGCGTGGAAACGGTGATGCGGCGCAGCGACGCGTGGCTGGTCGATGTAGTCGGCGGCAATTCGGCCGAACACCTGAACCTGGGCCGTATCCCGCGCGAGTCCGAAATGGTGGAAAAGCTGATGGAGCGCTTTCCGTCGGTTACCGCCGTGCACTACCCCAGCTCCGGCACGCACTTTCATGCCTACGTGGCGCTGCGCCAGTCGCGCCCCGGCGAGGCACGGCAGGTCATGCTGGGTCTGCTCGGCTGGGACCCGTACCTGAAGACCGTGGTGGCCGTGGACGCCGATGTCGACATCACGCGCGACGAGCAGGTGCTGTGGGCCATCGCCACGCATCTGCAGCCGCATCTCGATGTGGTGATCGTTGACGGGCTGCCCGGCAGCGCGCTCGACCCGTCCGCATCGGGTGTGGGCACCACATCGCGCATGGGGCTGGACGCTACGCGCGGGCCGAACTTCGACGGCATCCGCGCACGCATCGACCCCGACGCCATGGCGCGCGCTGCCGCCCTGCTGGCCCGCCTCGATACGGGAAAACACTGACGCGGGAACACACCCCGCGCAAACACGACGCAAATTCCGGCGCCCGACGGCATTGATCGGCTGACCCGATCGATTAATCCGCACGGCCCATTTACCCAATGTCCGGTGGCTGGCATGCTGCCCTGACAAGACACACGCAGGTGGCGAAAACGTGGCGGCAGACCACGGGGGGCGGCACTGCAGCCCCTTCGACCAACCATGCGGGCAGTTCCGGCCTGGAAGACGAAGGAGACAGCATGATCCCCCAACCCACTTCGCATGGGATCGACGCGGTGCATCCGGTCGATGAAGTCTTGCCCCCGCTTCGCCTGGCCGCGCTCGGCCTGCAGCATGTGCTCGTGATGTATGCGGGCGCCATCGCCGTGCCGCTGATCATCGGCGGCGCACTGCACCTGCCCAAGGAACAGATCGCCTTTCTGATCGCCGCCGACCTGTTCTGCTGTGGCCTGGTCACGATGATCCAGAGCATCGGCATCTGGAAGATCGGCATCCGGCTGCCCGTGATGATGGGCGTCACGTTCACGGCCATCGCACCCATCATCGCCACCGGATCGAATCCGTCGCTAGGCCTGCCTGCCGTGTTTGGCGCGGTGATGGTGGCGGGCGTGTTCACGTTCGTGGCCGCACCATACGTGAGCCGGCTGATTCGCTGGTTCCCGCCCGTGGTGACCGGCACGGTGGTGCTGGTGATCGGCATATCGCTGATGCGCGTGGGCGTGAACTGGGCGGCGGGCGGCAATCCCACGCTCAGCACGCCCACCGGGCCGGTGCCCAACCCCGCCTACGGCTTGCCGGTACACCTTGGCATCGCCACCGTGGTGCTGCTCACGGTGCTGGGCATGATCGCGTTCTTCAAGGGCTTTCTGTGCAATATCGCGGTGCTGATCGGCATTACCACGGGCTTCGTGATCGCCGTTGCCATCGGCAAGGTCAGTTTCACGGGGGTTCATGCGGCCAACTGGGTGGCGCTGATCACGCCGTTCCACTTCGGATGGCCGACATTCGACCTGATGACGTCGGTCACGCTATGCGTGGTGATGGTGGTCATCATGATCGAGGGCGTGGGCCAGTTCCTGGCGCTGGGCGAGATCGTCGACCGTCCTGTCACGCCCGACGACCTGGCGCGCGGCCTGCGGGCCGACGGCGTGGGGGCGCTGGTGGGGGCCGTGTTCAACACGTTCACCTATACGTCGTACGCGCAGAATGTCGGGCTGGTACAGGTCACCGGTGTACGCAGCCGCTGGGTCTGCGCCACGGCCGGCGGGATCCTGATCGTGCTGGGCTGCCTGCCCAAGCTGGCGTTCTTTGCCGCGTCGATTCCCCAGTACGTGCTTGGCGGCGCGGCATTGGTGATGTTCGGCATGGTGGCCGCCACCGGCGTGCGCATCCTGGGCCATGTCGATTTCGTCGAGAACAAGAAGAACGCGTACATCGTGGCGGTCAGCCTGGCGCTGGGCATGATTCCGCTGGTGGCCGACAGGTTCTTTGCGCAATTGCCCGACCTGGTTGCCAGGTTCTGCCAGAACGGCATCCTGCTGGGCACGTTGTGCGCGGTGCTGTTGAACCTGCTGTTCAACGTGCGCGGCACGCAAGCGGCACCGCAGATGCTGACGAAGAAGGTGGCGTGACCAACGCTGGGCGGTGATGTCCTCCGCTCTTCCGCCTGCGGGAGAGCGGAGGAAGGTACTACTTCCCCAGATCGCTCCGATGCCGCATCAGCAGGTCGCGGAACGACTGCGCCGGTGGCGACAGTGACCGGTCTGCATGCGTAAGCAGCGAGATCTCGCGCGAGATCACCGGGTCCTGCGGCATCACGGCCACCAGCCCCAGCGACGACGTGAGCCGCGTGACCGCCGTGCTCATCACCGCGATGCCCAGCCCCGCGTCGACCATGCCCACCATCGTCAGCGGCAGGTACACCTCGTGTACGCGCGCCAGCGAGATGCCGCGCATCGCCAGCGCCGCGTCAAGGCAGTCACGGATAGGGTTGCCGCGATGCGGGCCGATCACCGGCAGCTTCGCCACCTCTTCCCATGTCAGCTCGCGGCGGCGTGCCAGCGGATGGCTGGGCGGCATCACGATCACGAATGCATCGGTCGACAGCCGGTGCGCCGCCAGGTCGGGTTGCCCTTCCGGAATGGTGCCGATACCGAAGTCGACTTCGCCCGCGCTGACCATGCGCGGCACCTCGTCTTCGGCCACGTCATGCAGTTCCACCTTCACGCCCGGATGTCCCACGCAGAATTCGCGGATAAAGCGCGGCAGCATCAGCGCGGCCTGGATGGACGAGGCGGCAATCGATACGCGCCCCCGCCCCAGCGTGCGCAGATCGGCGGAGCTGTCCAGCACGCTGTCGATATCGGCGACGGCCTTCTTGACCATCGGCAGCAGCTCGGCGCCCGCCTGGGTGATCTGCATCAGCCGCGTATGGCGGTCGAACAGCTTCAGGCCAAGGTTGACCTCCAGTTCATGGATCAGGGCACTGACCGACGATTGCGAAAGATTGAGCTTCTCGGCCGCTCGCGTGAAGTGCCGCTCCTCGGCCACGGCGACAAATGCGCGCAGCTGGCGCAGCGATACGTTCATGTTGGTTGGCATGTCTCCCCTGCTCTGTTGTGTGGGTCACGGCAGTCGATTCAGAGGGTAACACGATCAATAAATCCGGTTACGGGCATTTACCGATGACGGTGCAGCCACCATCATGGTTTCACGGTCAGCGACAACGGCGCCCCGCCACACCGCGCGCACGGGCCACAGGCATTCCCCCAAAAGGAGTCAAGATGAGAGCGTTCGAATACCTCGAACCCGCCACGCTGGCCGAAGCCTCGGCGCTGCTGCATCGCAGCGGCGGACGCGCTAGCGTGCTGGCCGGCGGCACCGACCTGCTCGTGCAGATCAAGGAGTCGCACCGGCAGCCCGCGCAGGTCATCAACATCAAGAAGATCCCCGGCATGGACGTGCTGGCCTTCGATCCCGTCGAAGGGTTGCGCATCGGCGCGCTGGTCGCCACGCGCGAAGCCGAGACCTCGTACGCGGTGCGCCGCCACTACGCCAGCCTGGCCCGTGCCGTGACCGACTTTGCGTCGATCCAGGTGCGCAACCGCGCCACGGTGGTCGGCAATGTCTGCCGCGCCTCGCCCTCCGCCGATTCGCTGGCACCGCTGATTGCCGACCGCGCATCGGTACACCTCTATGGTTTGCAGGGCTCCCGCTCGATGCGGGTGGAGGATTTCGTGAAGGGTCCCGGCAAGACTGCTCTGGAGCCGGACGAACTGGTGTCGCGCATCACGATTCCCGCCCCGGCGCCACACACGGGCAAGGCCTACCTCAAGCACGGGCGTCGCGTGCAGATGGAGCTGGCTACGGTGGGCGTGGCGGTCTCGATCACGGTCGAACACGGGCAGTGCACCGACGTCGGCATCGTGCTGGCTGCCGTCGGTCCCACGCCGATCCGCGCCCGCCATGCCGAAGCAGTGCTGCGCGGCCACTCCCTCAGCGACGCACTGGTGCTGCAGGCCGCGCACGCCGCCATGCAGGACGCACGTCCGATCAGCGACGTGCGCGCCAGCGCCGACTACCGCCGCGAGATGGTCGGCGTGCTGACGCGCCGTGCCATCGCCCAAGCCCTGGAGACCCTGTGATGCGCAAACTGATCGAAGTGGAAATCAACGGCGAGCCGCGCGAGCTTGCCGTGGAACCGCACAGCACGCTGCTGGACGCGCTGCGCTACGACGCCGGCCTGACCGGCACCAAGAAAGGTTGCGATGTTGGCGAATGCGGCTCGTGCACGATCCTGGTTGATGGCAAGCCAATGAACAGCTGCCTGATGCTGGCACCCGAGGCACATGGCCGGAAGATCGTCACGATCGAGGGCATCCAGCCCCATGCCGATGCCGTACACCCGATCCAGGAACAGTTCATGCGCTGCGGGGCCGCCCAGTGCGGCTTCTGCACGCCCGGCTTCGTGGTGGCCGCCAAGGCCCTGCTCGACGCCAATCCGAACCCCACGCGCGACGAGATCCGCTTTGCCATCGCCGGCAACATCTGCCGCTGCACCGGCTACACCAGGATTGTCGAGGCCATCGAGCAGACCGCCGAAGACCTGCGCCGCCTTCCCCAATGCCACTGCGCACCGGAGACCGTACGATGACCCACGCCGTGATCGGACACAGCGTCAAGCGCACGGACCTGCTCGACAAGGTCACCGGCAACGCGAAGTACGTCGCCGACATGCCGATGGCCGGGTTGCTGCACGCAAAGATGAAGCGGTGCAACGTGGCGCACGCGCGCATCCGTCGCATCGACACATCGGCCGCGCTGGCGCTGCCCGGCGTCAAGGCCATCCTGACCCACGAAAACGTGCCGCGCGTGCTGCACGCCGGGTCGCCACATCCGCGCTCGGCGTCGGTCACCTGTGACCAGTACATCCTCGATGACAAGGTGCGCTACTGGGGCGAAGGCGTCGCGGCCGTGGCCGCCACCAGCGAGGAGATTGCAGCGCGGGCCGTGGAACTGATCGAGGTGGAATACGAGCCGCTGCCGGCGCTGTTCGCCGTGGAGGATGCCGCCGCACCGGGCGCGCCGCTGATCCATGACCGCGAACCGGGTGGCAACCTGGTGCTGCCGCCCGTGCGCATCGAACGCGGCGATGTCGACCAGGGCTTTGCCGACGCGGACTTCATCCTCGAAGGCGTCTACGAAGGCGGCCGGCCCACCCCGGCCTATATGGAGCCGAACGTGCTGACCTGCAAATGGGACGGCAACGGCAACCTGACCGTGTGGATCTCCACGCAGACCGCCTTCATGGTGCGCGGCATCATGGCCGAGGTGCTGGGCCTGCCGCTGCACAAGGTGCGGGTGCTGGTAGACCACATGGGCGGCGGCTTCGGCGCCAAGCAGGACCTGTTCCAGAGCGAATTCCTGTGCGCGCTGCTGGCACGCGAGACGCACCGGCCGGTGCGCATGGAGTACACGCGCGAGGAAACGTTCCTGGGCGGGCGCACCCGCCATCCCGCCCGGATCTGGTTGCGCCAGGGCTTTCGCAACGACGGCACGATCACCGCGCGCGAGGCAAAGGTCGTCTTCAATTCGGGCGCCTATGGCTCGCACGGGCCTGGCGTGACCAATGTGGGCACGGCAGCCATGGTTTCGCTCTACCGCTGCGAGAACGTCAGGCTCGAAGGCCGCTGCGTCTACACCAACAGCCCGATTGCCGGGGCATTTCGCGGCTACGGCGTGGTGCAGACCTACTACGCCCTGGATATCCAGATGGACGAAGCCGCGGAACGCCTGGGCATGGACCCCGCCGAACTCAAGCTCGGGAATGCCGTGCGCGAAGGCGATATCGCGCCGTCAAACCACCCGCTGATCGGTCGCGGGCTTGAGGCCTGCATCGCCCGGGGCATGGAGGCGGTGGACTGGAAGGCCCGCCGCGCGGCCACGCGCCAGCAGCACGGCGCCATCCGGCGCGGCTGGGGCGTAGGCTGTGAAATGCACGGCAGCAGCGCCTATCCCGGTATCAAGGAACAGGGCAATGCCATCGTCAAGATGAACGAAGACGGCACCGTGGTGCTGCTTACGGGCGCCGCCGGCCTGGGCACCGGGGCTCACACCGCCCTGGCCCAGATCGTGGCCGAAGAGCTGGCGATCCCGTTCGAATCGGTTTCGGTCGTCCATGGCGACACCGACGTGGTGCCGTGGGACATCGGCGCCTTTGCCAGCCACACCACCTACATGGTGGGCCGCGCTGCGCAGATGGCCGCCGGCGAGATCAAGACGCAGTTGCTGGCGCGGGCGGCCAGGCAGATGGAGGCCGAGCCCGACGCACTCGATATTGCCGATGGCGTGATCTCGGTACGCGACCGGCAGGGTCCGACGATGACCGTGCGCGAGGCTGTCATGCCGCGCAAGGGTCTTCCTGCCGCGCAGTTCGTCGGCACCGCCACCTATCACCCGACCAAGTCGTACTCGTTCGCCGCGCATTTCGTGGAGGTCGAGGTCGATACCGAGACCGGCTTCATCACGGTCAGGCAGGTGGTACCTGTGCACGACATTGGCAAGGTCATCCACCCCGTGGCGGCGGCCGGCCAGATCGAGGGCGGCATCCAGCAGGGCATCGGCCATACGCTCTACGAGGATTACCAGATCGACATGGGCACGGGCCGGTCGCTCAATGCCAACTTCGTCGACTACAAGATGCCGCTGGCGATGGACATGCCCGAGATCCACACGATCCTGCTCGAAGCCGCGCCCGACCCCGGCGGGCCGTTCGGTGCCAAGGGCGTGGGCGAGGACCCCATCGTTGCCATCGGGCCGGCCATCGCCAACGCGGTCTTCGACGCCATCGGCGTGCGCTTCCGGCATTACCCGATCAAGCCCGAACAGGTGCTGCAGGCGCTGGCCGCCAGACGCGCGGCGGAGGCCCGGCCATGAGCGCGCCCCGGCGGCTGGTGGTGGCGATCACCGGTGCCAGTGGCGCGGCATACGGGGTGCGGCTGCTGCAGGCCATGGGCACGGCCGATGGCTGGGAAACCCATCTGGTCTGCTCGCCATCGGGCCTGCTGACGGCGCATCACGAAATGGGCCTGCAGCGGCGTGACGTGGAAGCGCTGGCCGACGTGGTGCATAACGTGCGCGACATCGGCGCCAGCGTGGCAAGCGGTTCGTTCCGCTGCGACGGCATGGTCATCGCGCCGTGCTCGATGCGCACGCTGGCCGCCGTTGCCACCGGCATGGCCGACAACCTGGTGACGCGCGCCGCCGACGTCATGCTGAAGGAACGCCGCCGCCTGGTGCTGCTGGCGCGCGAGACCCCGCTGCATCTGGTGCATCTGCGCAACATGACCACGGTGACCGAGATGGGCGCCATCGTGATGCCGCCGGTGCCGGCCTTCTACACCCATCCACAGAGCGTCGACGACATCGTGGGCCACACCGTCGGCCGCGTGCTGGACCTGTTCGGCGTCGAGCATGCCGGACTGGTGGCGCGCTGGTCCGGCATGCGGCCGGCGCTTGCCGCAGTGCATTCCGATATCACACCCAGGGAGACACCATGACCGAAGCCCAACGCAACCTGCCGCCGCAACTGCCGCCCGTGCCCGTCACGATCCTGACCGGCTTCCTCGGGGCCGGCAAGACCACGCTGCTGAATCACATCCTGACGCAGAAGCACGGGCACCGCATCGCGGTGATCGAGAACGAGTTCGGCGAAGTCGATGTCGATTCCGACCTCGTGCTGACATCCGACGAAGAGATCTACCAGATGACCAACGGCTGCATCTGCTGCGTGGTCGACGTGCGGACAGACCTGGTGCGCATCCTGCAGAAGCTGCTGGAACGGCCTGAGCGGTTCGACCATATCCTGGTGGAAACCAGCGGCCTTGCCGATCCCACGCCCGTGGCCGCCACCTTCTTCATGGACAACGAGGTGGCGAGGCAGGTCACGCTGGACGGCATCCTGACGCTGGTCGATGCCGTGCATATCGAGGCCCATCTCGACGACCCGAAGCTCTCGGGCTTCGACAACCAGGCGGTGGACCAGATCGTGGCGGCCGACCGCATCATCCTGAACAAGTCGGATCTGGTCTCCGCAGCACGGCTCGATGCCCTCGCGCACCGGCTGCAGCACCTGAACGAGGGCGCGCAGATCCTGCGGTCGAACTACGCGCAGGTGGACCTGTCACGCATTCTCGGCATCGGCGGCTTCACGCCGGGCATGGCGCAGTTGCCGGAAGACGCGCACGACCATCACCACGGCGCGCACCACGATGCGGGGCATGACCCGGACCACGTCTGCGACGAACTTTGCGAGCACGCCCATGACGACGACGAGCACGCCCACCGGCACGATCCGTCGGTGACTTCGGTGTCCCTGCTGTTTGACGCGCCGTTCGATCGCCAGCGGCTGGAGCATGCGCTGCGTGCGTTACTGGCGGCGCAGGGCGACGACGTGTTCCGCATGAAGGGCATCGTGGCCGTGCAGGACGACGACCGCCGACATGTGCTGCAGGCCGTGCACCGGCTGATGGACTTTCATCCGGCTGATACCTGGGGCACGACGCCACGGGAAAGCAAGTTCGTCTTTATCGGCCGCAATCTGGACCGCGCACGGCTGCAGACACTGCTGCGCGTGTGCCAGCCCGCGCAGGTAGCGGCCTGAATCGGCGGCAATCGCTCTGGGACCCCGTCAGGCATGACGGGTGATTGATGGCGCGGCCTGTCTCACGCGGCCGCGCCTTTTTTTCTGTGGCGGGTACGGGACGCGCCTGCCCTCTCCCCGCCCCTTTCCCCGTCCCTCTCCCGCAGGCGGGAGAGGGAAGACCCCAGCACGCATACTGAACGCTCGTCGTTTGCTCCTTCGCCGAGGGCGGCCACGGAACGCATACCGGATGCTCCTGGTTTGCTCCCCTCTCCCGCTTTGGCTGGGGGAGAGGGCAAGCCGGCCAGCGGCTACCGCGCCCGCAGCGTTGCCGACGGCGGTTCGTCGAACTCCTTGCGATATTCGCGCGCAAACAGGCTCAGGTGGGTAAAGCCATTGCGCAGCGCAATCTCCGAGACCACGCCCGGCCCCGGGGTGGCGTGCTGCAGCGCCTCGCGGGCGCCGTGCAGGCGCAGCAACCGCAGGTATTCCATCGGCGTGATGTTCTTGCTCTTGCGAAAGCCAAGCTGCAACGTGCGCTCGCAGACGCCACAGTGCTCGGCCAGCGCGTGCATCGTCACCGGCTTGTCGAGATTCGCGCGCAGATAGCGGATTGCACAGCGTACGTAGGGCGGCAACGATGGCAGGTAGCCGCGTGGCAGCAGGCGGCCGTCCGCGCCGAAATGGTCGGCCAGCAGCGTGGTCAGGAACAGTTGCTCGATGGCCCCGTCGGCGGCCGGCAAGCCGGGGCCTTCCGCACGCATCGCCGCTTCGGTGCGCAGCCAGCTCATCATGGCCCGCCAGCGGCCAGACAACTGCGCGTCGGACAATGGCTGCATGGCGAACATCAGCGGCGCGGGCGCGTCGAAGTTGAAGCAATCGCGAAACGCTTCTTCCAGGGCCTGGCGCCGCACGATCACGCTGAAGCGCTCGCAATCGGCATCCAGCAGCAGCCGCACCGGCAGCGACGGCGAGAACACCCAGGTCTCGCCCGGTGCCATCTCGCGCGTCATCCCCTCCCATACCACGCGGCAGCCTCCCGATATCACGGTCTGGACCACGTACTGGTCCTTGCCCGGCTGCGGCTCCACTTCCATCGCCTGGGCGTAGCGCGTGGTCGCCAGCGTCAGGTGGCCGATCTGGCAGCTCTGCAGCTGCACCTGGGGTGCCGCGTCGTCGGTGCGCAGGCGCGTGGGCCCGAAAATGCGCGCAGACAGTGCCTGCACGTGGTCGATTGCACGCGCATGGCTCGCATTGTTCACTCTTGGTGCAGCATGTTGAACCATGGTGCAGAAAAACCTGGGGGGTGCGGGGGTTATCGTCGTCATCGTAGGGAGCCTTGCAGTTTCCGTGCAAGCTGTGGAAAACCCCTGCGCTTTCGCTTCCGTGCGCGCCCGTTCGCAATGTTGCTACGCGCGGCGCTTCGTACCCGCTACCTTGGCTGCGAACCCACACGAAAAGGCAGGAGAGCCGCCATGACCACCCCCGTCCACCCCGTTGACCAGGTGCTGCCCGCGCGGGCCATGGTCTCGCTTGGTTTCCAACACATGCTGGTCAGCTACCTTGGCGCGATTGCCGTGCCAATGATCGTGGCCGGTGCGCTGAAGATGACGCCCGCGCAGACCACGCTGCTGATCAGCACGGCGCTGTTCACCTCGGGCATCGCCACATTGCTGCAGACCGTCGGCTTCTGGAAGTTCGGCGTGCGCCTGCCGCTGATGCAGGGCGTGGCGTTCGGTTCGGTGGGCCCGGTGATCGCCATCGGCACCGACCCCACGCTCGGCTTTACCGGCGTCTGCGGCGCCGTGATCGGGGCCGGCGTGGTGACGATGTTCCTGGCCCCGGTGATCGGCCGGCTCAAGCGCTTCTTTCCGCCCGTGGTCAGTGGCTGCATCATCACCTCGGTGGGCCTGTCGCTGTTCCCGGTGGCATACCAGTGGACCGGTGGCGGACACGGCGCCAGGGACTTCGGCTCGCCGTTGTTCTTCATCGTCGCCTTCGGCACCGTGGCGCTGATCCTGTTCATCAACAGCCACGGCGGTCGGCTGGTACGCAGCCTGGCCGTGATGATCGGCCTGTTGCTCGGCGGCGTGGCGGCATGGTTGCTCGGCATGGGCAACTTCGACGAAGTGGCGCGCGCCCCGTGGTTCACGATGGTGACGCCGTTCGCGTTCGGCATGCCCACGTTCAATGCGGGCGCCATTGTCACCATGGTGATCGTGATGGTGGTGCAGATGGTGGAATCGATGGGCCTGTTTGTCGCCATCGGCGATATCGTCAAGCGTCCGGTCACCGAGCGCGAAGCCACCTGCGGCCTGCGTGCCAACGGACTTGCCAGCGCCATTGGCGGCTGCTTCGCGGCCTTCCCGTTCATCGCCTTCATGGAAAACGTGGGGCTGGTGATCGTCACAGGCGTGCGCAGCCGCTGGGTGGTGGCCGTCTGCGGCATCATGCTCTGCGTCGTGGCGCTGGTGCCGAAGATCGGCGCACTGTTCTCGTCGATTCCCGCCGCCGCGCTGGGCGGCGCCACCATCGTCATGTTCGGCGTGGTGGTGGCCGCCGGCATCCGCACGCTGGGCCAGGTCGACTACGAGCGCAAACCGGCCAATCTCAGCGTGGTGGCGATCACGCTGGCCTGCGCGCTGATGCCGGTCATCATGCCCAACCTGCTTGAAAAGCTGCCGGCGGCACTGCAACCGTTCGTCCACAGCAGCGTGATCATCTCCTGCGTGGTCTCCGTCTTCCTGAACCTGATCCTGAACGGCATCCCGGCGCGCGACGAAGAAGAGGCGCACGCCATCGCTGCCGCTCCGGCAACCTCTGCCGCCCCTGTCTCGGAGGCCTGAGCCATGACCCATCCAAGCCAATCCACCCAGCCCAACCCATCCACCCTGATCCGGGGCGCCGCCGCCGTCATGACCGGCCGCGCCGGTGCGGCGGCCCGCGCCGGCGCCGTCGATATCCGCATCCGCGACGGCCGCGTGGCCGAACTGGCAGCCGGCCTGGTGCCGCAGCCTGGCGAGACCGTGATCGACGCCACCGGCTGCGTGGTCTATCCCGGCTGGGTCAACACCCATCATCACCTGTTCCAGAACCTGCTCAAGGCCGTGCCGGCCGGCATGAACGCCGACCTGCAGGACTGGCTCGCCAGCGTGCCCTACCCGCGGCTGGACCGTTTCACGCCGGAAATCTTCCGCACGGCGGTTCGGCTGGGCATGGCCGAACTGCTGCTGTCGGGCACCACCACCTGCGCCGATCACCATTACCTGTATCACCACGGCCACGGCGCGGAGACCGGCGACGTGCTGTTCGATGTCGCGCAGGAATTCGGCATGCGGCTGGTGCTGTGCCGGGGTGGCGCCGTGCAGTCGAAGGCCGATCATCCCGGCATGCGCGCCACGGCGCTGGTGCCCGAAACGCTGGACGAGATGCTGGCCGACATCGAGCGGCTCAAGTCGCGCTATCACGATGCCGGCCCCGACGCGCTGCGGCGCGTGGTGGTGGCGCCAACCACGCCCACGTTCTCGCTGCCGCCCCCGCTGCTGCGCGAGGTGGCCGGTTTTGCGCGCGGCATGCAGTTGCGGCTGCACAGCCATCTGTCCGAGACCGACAACTACGTGCGCTTCTGCGCCGAGAAGTACCGCTGCACGCCGGTGCAGTTCGTGGCGGACCACGACTGGCTTGGCCCCGATGTCTGGTTTGCCCATCTGGTCACCGTCACGCCCGACGAGATCCGCATGCTCGGCCAGACCCGCACCGGCATGGCCCACTGCCCGGTCAGCAACGCGCGGCTGGGCAGCGGCATCGCGCCCGTTCGCGCGATGGCCGACGCGGGCGTACCGGTGTCGATCGGCGTGGATGGCGTGGCATCGAACGAATCGGGCAGCATGGTCCACGAGGCCAACTTCGCGTGGCTGGTCCACCGGGCGCTGGGCGGTGCGGCGCAGACGCGGGTCGAGGAAGTCATCCACTGGGGCACGGCGGGCGGTGCGCAGGTGCTGGGCCTGCCCGGGGTCGGGACGCTGGCGCCGGGCCAGTCGGCCGACCTGGCGATCTACGATGTCGGCGGGCTGCGCTTTGCGGGCTTCCATGACATCGCCACCGCGCCCGTGGCGGCCGGCGAGCCGACGCCCGTGCGCGACGTATTCGTGCGCGGCCGGCATGTGGTCGAAGGCGGGGCGATCGTCGGGCTCGATATCGCCCAGCTGCGCAGGGATGCGCAGGCCGCGCTGACGACGCTGCTGCCCTGACGTTGTAGATCTTGCGAGCCCTCGCCTGCGGTGCGCTGCCGATTTGCGCCGGAAACGGCGCGCCATCTGCACCGCAGGCGTGGCCCGGACCTTGCGCCGTTCTTCCTTATGCCTTCTCTTAATCTCTCGTTAAGACTCGATAAAGGAGCGCACCATGGCAGCCCGGGAAGATGCATCAACACGTAACAGCCAGATCGAACAGGACGAGCCCGATCATTACGTCGAGACCCTGGAAGTCAGGGTTTCGGGCGAGGGCAACGGCCTGGTGGACGACGAGACCTCCGGCCGCGCCCTGCAGCCGGACCACCCCTCGCAGGGCAAGACTGCCAACGAGCGCAGGGCCGGCGAAGGCGACGAGGACGCGACCAGCCCGTAGACCAGTAGACGCCAAGGCCAGGGCCAGGGCGGCAGACATTCGATACAACAGCTTACAAAGACACCTGCGACAGGGTCAACGGACCGTACTGCGCGCCGTTAGTATCGGCATCCACGCAGCAACCCGAGCAAAAGGTGGTCTCCATGTCCAGGTTCCTCATCGCTAGTCTGATCGGTCTTTCCGCCCTCACGGCCTCTGCCGCCGCCGAGGCGCATGTCAACTTCGACATCGGCATCGGTGTGCCCGCCTACGTGGCCCCGCCGCCAGCGCCGGTCTACTACCAGCCCGCGCCCGTCTACATGGCGCCGCGCCCGGTGGTCGTCGAGCCGCGTCCGGTGGTGGTAGCCCCGGGCTATTACGAGGGCTATCGCGACCAGCGGTGGCGCGAGCATGAATGGCGGCGCGAGCAACGCTGGCGCGAACACGAATGGCGCCGCGAGCGCCGCTGGCGCGAGGACGACTGACGTCGCTGCCTTCAGGTGCCCGGCTCCGGTTTCACGGAGCGCGGGCGCCCAGCCTTCTTTCTGCCAGACCACGATCGGCTCGCCCTCGCCCATCCAGTCATTCCAGTCATTGCACTCGCGCGCCTTGCAGAATTCACAATCCGTTAAGGTTGAATCGGCAAAAAGGTAAAAGCAAAGCCGCAACGCCCGCCAAACGTTACGTAACGCGTAACGGCGCCGCGCCGGAAGTGCACCGCGTAATGCGGCCTCCAGCGCGTTCATATGGCTGGAACGGAACTTGCGCCATCGTTGCTTCCAAACATAGAAAGAAGAGGGGAGCGACACATGAAGGCTGCTGTTGTGGAATCCCGGCCGCTGATCGGCTTTGGCATTCAACAGGTGCTGTACCGCATTCAGGACATTGACGATTCCTGCCTGGTGTCTCCCGGGCCCGCGCGGGGCCTTACGCTCGATGGCATCGATCTGCTGATCGTCGGAGACCTTCTGCAGGGGTATGACGACGCCATGCTGCAACTGCTTGGGACTGCTGCGGATGTCCGTGGCGTGCTGTACCTGAGCGCCGGCGGCACCGTGCAATGGATGCCGCCACGCGAGATCGCGCCGCTGCTGTCGTGGCTGCCCGAGAACGCAGCACTCGAAGCCATCGAAGGCACGCTGCGCAAGATGATCGGCGCGATGCGCCGGGGCTGCTGCACCGGCACGCCTTCCGAGGGCGATGGTCAGGCCGCGCGTGCGGCAGCTTCCGGCGCCGCCATCGTGCTGCCGATGCCGACCCCGCCGCAACTGTTCGGCGCAGGCGCGCCGGAATCCGTGTCAGAGGCCCAGCTGCTAAGCCTGACGCAGCGGCAGTACGACGTGCTGGTGCTGCTGTCCAAGGGCATGTCGATCAAGCTGATCAGCCGCCGCCTCCATATCTCCGTGCCCACCGTAAAGAGCCACACGCTGCAGATCTACCGCCGGCTCGCGGCCAACAACAAGACCGAGGCGGTCTTCGTGGCGCGTGAGCGCGGCGCGTTGCTGGCGGCGATCTCGGCGGCGGCCGAAGCCGCCTGAGCGCGCCTTGCCAGGCCTCGGCCCGGATCAGGGGCGCTGGGAGAACGTGCGTTCGAACACTGATTCGGCGATGCGGTTCTTGAGGATCTCGATCGAGCCGCCCGCAATCATCCAGCCGCGGCAGCGCCGCTGGCAGTATTCGACCAGTTCTTCCTGGCTGTAGCCCATGCCGCCCATCACCTGCAGTGCCTCGTTGGCGATGTCGAAACCCGCCTGGTTGCAGAATGCCTTGGCGATGGCCGTTTCCTCCGCCGACGGCAGGCCGCTGTCGGCGTTGCTGGCGGCACGGTACAACAGCAGCTGGCCCGCATCGAGCTTCATCTTCATTTCGGCGAACTTCCATTGCAGGCCCTGGAACTCGCACAGCAGACGGCCGAACTGCTTGCGCTGCAGCGCCCACTGGCGCGCCACTTCGTACGCGTAGCGGCCCAGCGCCAGCGAGCGCGCCGTATTGCCCATGCGCTCCACGTTGAAGCCGGCGATCTGTTTCTTGAATCCGCCTTCGCCCAGCAGCACGTCCCCGGGGGCCACATAGACATCCTCGAAATAGATCTGGGCCCATTCCTCGCCAGACATGAAGCGCGATTTCTGGCCGATGCGCACGCCCGGCGCCTTGGTGTCGATCAGCACCGACCCGATGCCGCCCACGCCGGGGCCGAAGCGCACATAGGCCAGGATCACGTCGGCGTGAGGGCCATGCGTGGTGAAGATCTTGGTGCCGTTGATACGGAAGCCTTCGCCATCGGGCGTGGCGCTGGTCTTCAGTTCGGTCACGGCCGAGCCGGCTTCGGGCTCGGTCATGCCCACCGAGATCAGCGTCTCGCCGCGCAGCAGCGGGGCCAGCCAGCGCGCCTTCTGCTCCGCCGAACCGTACTCGGCCAGCACGCGGATCGCGCCGAAGTTGCCGGCCTGCACCACGTCCGCGCTGCGCGGGCAGTGGGCGGCCACGGCCTGGATGGCGATCACGGCGTCCATCAGCGAACCGCCCTGGCCGCCGTCGGCCTCGGCAATCGTGATGCCGAGCAGGCCCTGCGCGGCCATCTTCTTCGCCACATCCCATGGATAGGCATCGGTGTGCGCGCGCTCGCGGGCGCCCGGGCGCAGTTCCTTTTCCGCGAAGCGGCTGACGGCGTCCTGGAATTCCTGCTGTTCGGGGGTGAGCTTGAAATGCATGATGTCTCCGGAATCTATTCGGGTATCGGGTATCGGGTATCTGGTTCGGTATGGGCGTCAGTGCTGCGCGTCGGCCAGCCGCAGCACGCAGTCGACACCGACCACGCCGTTGGCGCGCACGAACAACGGATTGATCTCCGCCTCGGCCACGGTCGGGCCCTGCACGGCGGCCAGCCGTGAAAAACGCACGATGGCATCGGCCAGCGCATCGACATCGCCACGCGGCAGGCCACGGAATCCGCGTACCAGCCGGGTGGAGCGCACCTCGTCGATCATCTGCCGGGCTTCGTCCAGGCTGACCGGTGCCGGGCGCAGGCTCACGTCGCGATGCAGTTCGGCGGTGATGCCGCCCGCGCTAAGCATGACCATCGGGCCCACCAGCGGGTCCTGGCGATAACCCAGCATCAGCTCCAGCAGGCGATCCTCCATGCGCTGCACCAGGATGCCGTCGATGCGCGCATCGGGCACCGCCTGGCGTGCGTTTGCCAGCAGACGTTCGGCCGCCGCCGCCAGTTCGGCGTTATCGCGCACGCCCACCTGCACGCCGCCGATCTCGGTCTTGTGCAGGATGTCGCGCGAGCAGATCTTGGCGACCACGGGGTAAGGCACTGCGTGGCCCAGCGATGCGGGGCTGACCAGCGCAGCCGGGGCAATCGGCACGCCCAGCGCCTCGAACACGGTCCCGGCCTCGCGCTCGGTCAGGTCGCCCTGCGTGGGCAGGCCTTCGGGCCACGGCAGCGGCGGCACGTCAGCGCCGTCGTCACCCTGCCCGGCATCGGCGGCCTGGGCGCCCCTGGCTGCGCGGAACAGGCAGGACAACGCATCGGCACAGCTCTCCGGCGTGCGGAACGCCGGCACGCCAGCCGACTGCAGCACCTGCAGCGACTGCGTGGCTTCGGGCGCCAGGAATGCCAGCAGCGGCTTGCCGCCGATGGCCGACGCCTCGACGATGGGCTTCACGGCCAGCTGCGGATGGAACTGCGCCGACGACCCCGCCACGCACAGCACGGCGTCGCACCAGTCGCTCTGCAGCATCTGCTCCACCAGGTCGCGATACTGCGCGCTGGTGGCCGCCAGCGTCAGGTCGATGATCGGCGTCTGGCGGATCCTGACCCCGCGCGCCGCCATATGCGCGACGAACGCGTCGGGAGGCGGCACCGCATCGACGCCAGCCAGCCCGAGCCGGTCCACCACGGTGGCCGCGCCACCGCCGGTGGTGGTCACCACGGCCACGCGCGGTGCCCGATCCAGCGCCGGCACCGTGCGGGCATGGCGGCTGGCCAGCGGCGCGGCTTCGAACAGCGTTTCCAGCATCTCCACGCGCATGGCGCCGTGCTTGCGCAGGAAGGCATCGACGGCCGCATCGTTGCCGGCCAGCGCGCCCGTGTGCGACTGGGCCAGTGCCTCGCCCTGGGCCGAGCGGCCAAGCTTGTAGACCAGCACCGGCTTGCCCGCGGCGCGCGCACGCCGCAGCGCGGGGCCCAGCACGGCGGCATCGCGGATGGTTTCCAGGAACAGCAGGATCACTTCGGTGGCGTCATCGTCCACCAGCAGGTCCACCAGTTCGCCCACGCCAACGTCCGCCTCGTTGCCGACCGACACCAGCTTGGCAAAGCCCATGCCCCGCGCCGCGCCGCGTGACAGCAGCGCGCCGAGCATCGAGCCGCTCTGCGATACCACGCTTACCGAGCCGGGCCGCAGTTCATCCATCTCCAGCACTGCATTGACCGACAGGATGGCGCCGCTATGCACATCGACCACGCCGATGCTGTTCGGCCCCAGCAGCCGCACGCCAAGCTGTCTGGCCTGGTCGGCCAGCGCCTGCTGGGCCGCCATGCCGGCTTCGCCCAGTTCGGCGAATCCGTCGGAAAAGACCGTCACCACGCGCGCGCCGCGCGCGGCGCTCTGCGCCAGCGCCTCGGCCACATGGGCGCCGGGCACCATCACGAACGCGTGGTCGATCGCCTCGGGCAAGGCGTCCACGCTCGGATACGCGGGCAGGCCCATGACTTCGCTGCGCCCCGCGTTGACCGGCAGGATGCGGCCCCGGTAGCCGTGCTTGCGCATGAAGCGCAGCGGGCGGGCAGTGTTCTTCTTCTCGTCGGCCGATGCGCCCACCAGCGCCACTGCGCCAGGCGTGAACAGCGCCCGGGCCAGCGCCTTGCCGGTGGCGCCCACGCCTGCGGCGATTTCCTTGTCGACTCTCGTCATGAATGCAGTGTTCCTGTGAATGATCGGAAGGGCTCAGCGCGCACGCAGCGCGCCAAGGCCAAGCTGGCGCACCGGGCGCGCGTCGAGCTGCCAGAGCGCGTCGAGCAGGCTGGCCGCCTTGTCCTGGCCCAGCACCGGGCCACCCAGTTCCATGAACTTGTCGGTCAGCATCGCGTCGTCGAGCGGCGCCTCGGGATCGCCCACCCGGTACGGCTGGAAGTGCGCGTGGCGCGTGCCGTCCGTCATCTCGATCTCGACCCTTGCGGCGCGCTGGCGCGGGAAGGCGGCGGTCAGTTCGGCGTCGGCAGTCAGCGTGATGCGTGTCATCAGCGCGCGAATCGCGGTATCGCCAAGGCGCCCGGGCTCGAAGGCGTCGAGCCGCACCGCGCCGTGCAGGATGCCGTGGGCCACCACGTAAGGCAGGCTGAAGCGCGCCTCGAACGGCGTGGTCGGGTTGAAGTTGCCGGTGACGTCCAGCGCCACCTGGTAGGCGTTCACACGCACGGCGGCAATGCGCGAAGGGTCGAGCGCATGCTCGCGCACCAGCCGCATGGCGGCGTCGATGGCGGCGAACGTGTGGCCGCAGCAGCCATGATTCTTCTGCGTAATGCGCGTGACGTTGTAGTCGGTGCCCAGACCGGCGGTGGCAATGGCCCAGTTCGGGCTGCCGCACAATGCCGCGCCGAAGCCGGCGTCGCCTTCCAGGATGTCGCGTACGCCGGTCACGCCGTGCGCGGCACCCTGGGCGGCCAGCACGCCGGTCTGCGCCGCATGCCCGGCGTGCAGCGCCTTGGTCATCGCGTCCGACCGGAACGCCTGTTGCAGCCCCGACGCGAACGTGGTGGCGGTTGCCATGGCGTGGGCCGCCACGTCGGCATTGCCCGGCGCCAGCAGCACTGCCCCGGCCGCGGCTGCGCCAATGCAGCCGACGGTGCCGGTGGTATGGAAGAAGCGGTAGTGCGCGGGCTGGATCGCGGCGCCGATGCGCGTGGATACCTCGTAGCCGGCCACCACGGCACGCAGCAGATCGGTGCCGCTGGCATTGCGGTCTTCGGCCAGCGCCAGCGCGGCGGCAATGGTCGGGCAGCCCGGATGGTAGACGGCATCGCGGAAGATATCGTCGAATTCGGCCGCGTGCGATGCGCTGCCGTTGATCCACGCGGCCAGCGCCGGGAATGCGGTGGTGCCGTGGCCCAGCACGGTGCTGTGGCCAACGCCCAGCTCCTGGCGATGGGCGGCCACCAGCTGGCGGCCCGGCGCCATGGGCACCCCGGCCAGCAGCGCGGCAAACCAGTCGATCACCACGCGCCGGGCGTGGTGCTGTACGTCGTCGGGCAGGGGCGCATGGGCCTGGTTGCCGACATAGGCGGCAAATTGGTCGATCAGCATGCCGGTTGTCTCCTCTGGAATGACTCCCATGGTAAGAACCGGCGCCCGCCCAGCTTTGACATTTGGTGAAAGCTCCCAAGCCGGCACGCGTATCCCGGCGTCTGGAGGCTGGTGCATACTCTGCGCACGCCATCGTCGGCCCAGCCTTTCCATTTGGAGCACGCTCAACCCATGGACATGGACATTCCTTCGCTTGCCATCCTGATCGCCGCCGTGGAAGAGAAGAGCCTGTCACGCGCGGCCGAGCGCGAGAACCTGGTCACCTCGGCGGCCAGCAAGCGGATTGCCGAGCTGGAGCGGCGCGCGGGCACGGCCTTGCTGCGCCGCCACGGACGTGGCGTGGAGCCGACACCGGCCGGCGCCATGCTCTACCAGCGCGCCAAGGCCATCGTGCGCAGCGTGCAGCTGGCGCAGGACGCGCTGGCGGCCTATTCGCTGGACGGCATTGCCAAGATCCGCCTGGCGTCGAACCGTTCGACGATCCTGCAGTTCCTGCCAGCCGATATCAGCGGCTTCCAGAAGCATGACCCCGAAGCGCGTATCGACCTGGTGGAAGCGTTCAGCTTCGACATTCCGCGCATGGTGTCCAACGGCGACGCCGATATCGGCATCTATCACGCGCGCAGCCCCAGCCCCGGCGTGCATTCGCTGCCATACCGCAAGGACCGCGTGGGGCTGGTGGTGCCGCGCGGGCATCCGCTGGAAGCCAAGGGCGCGCTGCATCTGGAAGAGGCGCTCGACTACGACTTCCTGGGCTACTTTCCGCGCCATACGTTCGACGCGTTCCTGACGCTGGCGTCGGGCACGCTGTCGCGGCCGCTGACCGTCAAGACCCAGGTGTCCAACTTCGAGGCCCGCTGCCGCATGGTGCGCGAGGGCCTGGGGCTGGCCGTGGTGCCCGAGGGCATCGCGCGCAACTATCTGCAGATGATGGGCCTGTCGATGCTGACGCTCAAGGACGCCTGGGCCGAGCGGGAGTTCTACGTCTGCGTGCGCGACCGCGACAGCCTGCCTTCCGGCGTGGGCCGGCTGCTGGAATACCTGAGCCGCTGCGCCGCGATGGAGCAGCATTTCCTCAAGCCGCGCTGACGCCCTGCTGCCGCCCCCGGTGCCGCCCCACCGAGAACGCAGCGTTTCTGTTTCGTCAAAGCTCCGTGCGGGCATCTTTCTAAGATGCTCTACAGGGCAGCCCTTTCACCGGGGCGCCCCACGACAAGAATCACACGGAGACAGCAATGAAAGACTTCCTGCGGCGCTCGGCCGCCGGCGTGCTGCTTTTTTGCGCCGCAACAGCCCACGCCCAGCAACCCTATCCGTCCAAGCCGATCCGCGTGGTCGTGGCGTTCACCGCCGGCGGCACCACCGACATCCTGGCCCGCGAAGTGGCCCAGCAGATGAGCAAGGCCCTGGGCCAGAGCGTGGTGGTGGAGAACCGACCCGGCGCGGGCGGCAATATCGGCACCGACTACGTGGGCCGCAGCGATGCCGATGGCTACACGCTGCTGGCAACCTCGGTGGGCCCCGTTGCCATCAATCCCACGCTATACAGCCGGCTCAAGGTGAATCCGCAAACCGACCTGCAGCCCGTGGCGCCGATTGCCGATGTGCCCAACGTCATGGTGGTCAGCCCGAATGTGCCGGCCAGGACAGTGCAGGAATTCATCGCCTATGCGCGCGCGCATCCGAACCAGCTCAACTTCAGTTCCACGGGCGTCGGCACGGCCGCCCACCTGTCGGGCGTGCTGTTCAACGAGCGTACCGGCGCCAAAACCACCCACGTACCGTACAAGGGCGCCGATGCGCTGAACGACCTGCTGGCCGGCCGCGTGCAGTTCATGTTTGCCACGGTGCCTTCGGTGATCTCGCATATCCGGGGCGGCCAGCTGCGTGCGCTGGCGGTGACGTCGCGCAAGCGGTCGGCGGCGTTGCCCGATGTGCCGACCATGGCCGAGGCCGGCGTGCAGAACCTGGTCACCGGTGCCTGGTTCGGCCTGTTTGCACCGAAGAACACGCCGCCCGAGATCGTCGCGAAGCTGAACAAGGTGGTGACCGATGCGCTGGCCCAGCCCGACATGCGCAACAAGCTCGCGCAGCAAGGGGCAGAGGCGATGAACCTGGCGCCGGACGCGTTCGGCAAGTTCGTGGTGGCCGAGTACCAGGCCTGGAAGCCCGTGGTGGTCAGTTCCGGAGCCCGCATCGACTGATGCATCGATCGGCCATTCCAGTGCTGTGTCATGATGGCGGCCATCTCTACTCCGATGCCTCCATCATGACCACCGCCCTGATCGTCATCGATGTCCAGCAGGGACTTTGCGAAGGTGACGAAGCCTGCGTCGACGCGCAGGCCACGATCGAACGGATCAACCGCGTAGCGGCCGCCGCGCGTGCGGCCGGCGCGCCGGTGATCTTCGTGCAGCACGAATCGAAATCCGACTATCTGCGGTTCGGCTCAGACCGCTGGCAGCTTGCCCGTGGCCTGGATGCGCGCGATGCCGACCCGCGCGTGCGCAAGACCACGCCCGATTCGTTCCACCGTACCGACTTGGCCGAAGTGCTGCAGGCGCGCGGGGTGTCCGCGCTGGTGATCTGCGGCATGCAGACCGACTTCTGCGTGGATACGACCACCCGCCGCGCGCTGGCGCTGGGCTATCCGGTCACGCTGGTGTCCGACGGCCACACCACCGTCGACAACGGCGCCCTGTCGGCCGCGCAGATCGTCCGGCATCACAACCTGACGCTTTCCAATATCGAGAGCTTCGGGCCGCGCGTCACGCCGGTGGCCGCCGCCGAGGTTTTCTTCGCGGCGTAGCGCACCCCGGACTGCCCTGCAGCACGCCAGCCGCGGCAGCGGTGCGGCTATCGCACATTGCATCGCAAACCCGGGGCTGACCCTGACTTCGGCTGGAGATTTCCTCACCGATAATCCGCGAAGCCGGGCCCTGCCCGGCCATAGAGCCACGCTGGGCTCGGCCCTGGCGGCCGAACCCCAGCCGGGCGCGCTGACCCTTACCTTCACCCATCCGGAGACCTACCAGGACGCGTCGAAGTCCTACGGGTACGGCAGCGATCCGCAGGTGCTCGATGCGATCCGCCAGCACCTGCAGAAGCTGGCCGCCCGCGAACTGCCTGCCGGGTACTCGCTGTCGATCGAGATCCTGGACATCGACCTGGCCGGGTACGTGGACTGGCGCTACCAGGGCAATGTACGCGTGATCCGCGATGCCACCTGGCCCCGCATGACGCTGCGCTACGCGCTCATGCATGACGGCGAGATCATCGCCAGCAACCAGGAGCGCATCAACAACATGAACTTCAACTGGGGCGTGAACCTGTACGGCTACAGCGATCCGCTGCGCTACGAGAAGGCGATGCTGGACGACTGGTTCGAACGCGCCATCACGCGGCATCTGCACGGCTGATTGCCAGCCTGGCGGGGCAGCCTCGCGCAACCCGGCCGCTCGCGGCGACGCGTGTCGGCCCGGGGCGCTGCCGCGGGCACTGTACAAGGAGACGGCCGCGTTCAACGCTGACCTCGGGCGGAGTTGGGCTGGCACCGTGTACATTGCCTTCCTGGACAACCCGCGAGCGCACAATGAACGCCAATCCGCAGAGCAACAGCGACCAGAACACCCTCTGGAACGGTACCGGTGGCCGGGCCTGGGTCGTGAACCAGACCCTGCTTGACCGCATGTTCCAGCCATTCGAACCGATCCTGCTGGACGCGCTGCCCAGCGGCGCCGCGTATCCCCACGTGCTCGATGTGGGCTGCGGCACCGGCGCCACCACGCTGGCGATGGCGCAGCGCCTGGGCAGCCGGGGGGAATGTGTCGGCGTCGACATTTCGGCCCCGATGCTGGACATGGCCCGCGAACGCGCCGCCCGGCTTGGCGTGGCGGCTCGCTTTGTCCAGGCCGATGTGCAAACCCACGCGTTCGCCCCGGCCAGCTTCGACCATTTCACCTCGCGCTTCGGCGTAATGTTCTTCGACGATCCCGTGGCGGCCTTCGCCAATCTGCGCCGCGCCGCGCGGCCGGGCGCCACGATGCGCGTCATCGCCTGGCGCGGCCAGGCCGAGAATGCGTTCATGACCACCGGCGAACGCGCGGCTGCGCCGCTGCTTCCCGACCTGCCCGTGCGCCAGCCCGGCGCGCCGGGGCAATTCGCCTTTGCCGACCGGCAGCGCGTGGAGACGATACTGGCGCAGGCCGGCTGGTCAGGCATCGACATCCGCCCCATCGACGTGCCGTGCCAGCTGTCCGAAGCCGACCTGCTCGACTACATCGGCTGGCTCGGTTCGGTAGGCCAGCGCCTGCTGACCGCCGACGAGGCCACGCGCGCCAGGGTCATCCAGACCGTGCGCGCGGCCTTCGCGCCGTTCGTCCACGGCGACACGGTGCGCTACACGGCCGCGTGCTGGCAGATCGACGCGCGCGCCGGAGACTGATGTTGCGGCCCCCGGCGGCGCGACTAGACTGGGTACATCATTGCGCGCACGACGGGGGAACAAGCCATGGCCGCATCGACGGAACATCCGGTCAGTCATTCGACGCTGGCGTTCGGACGCATCTATGCCGATGAAACGGGCGAATCACACTTTGGCGCACTGGATTTCAATATGTCCGAGCGCAACTTCGCCCCGCCGGCGCCGCCCTTCTGGGTGTCGCGCATGGACGAGGCCGTAAGGCAGGGCTTCCTGGTGGTGCCCACCGGCTGGGTTGGCGACCTGCACCCCGCGCCGGTGCGCATGTGGATCTTCCTGCTCGACGGCGAAATGGAGTTCGAGGTGTCTGACGGCGAACGCCGTGCGCTGGTGCCGGGCGGTACGCTGCTGCTTGACGATACGCACGGCAAGGGGCATCGCAGCCGTGTGATCGGCGGCAATATCGCCACGCTCGCCATGGTGGAAATGCCGGTACCCGGCCACTAGGCGCACCGGATGCCGTCCGATACCGGCCCCGACGCCCGGCCAGGCAGCGCCGCGCCGCTGGCATCGGCCCCGCAGCCACAGCCGCCGTTACCGCCATTGCCGTCATTACCGCCACCCGCTCCGCTGCCACCCACGGTGCCGTCGGGGTTCCGGCAGGGCATCATCACGGCCATTACGGTGCTGCTGGGTTTTTCGCTGGCCTTCTGGCGGTTCTGGGGATTCGAAAGCCCGGGGTACTGGAGCCGCGCTTCGCTGGCGGCGGCAGCCTGCCTGATCCTGGCCGTGGCGCTGCAGATCCTTGCGTTATTCCGCGCGCTGCGCGTGGAAGACGACAGCATCGCCGAATACCGGAAGACCGTGCGCTGGTTCATTGCTTCGGCCATTGCCCTGCTGATCGGCCTGACCCTTGCGATGATGGACGCCGCGCTGATGGAGCAGGTGGACTGAGGGACACTGCGGCCCCGCCGCCCTGGTGCCGCCGGCCTACCGGTGCATCAGCGCCGGCGCGTAAGTCTTCACGAAGAACGCCAGCGTGATGCACGACGTTGCCAGCAGCGTGCCGGCCCGCACCACGCGCGGCGGCGTCATGCGGCCCAGCAACGCGCCCCCGTATCCACCCAGGATGGCGCCGATCAGCATGGCGACGGTTTCCGGCCAGCGCACCGCGTTTGCCACGATAAACGCGATCACCGCCACGGCATTGGCCGCGCTGACCATCAGCGTGCGTGGCGCGTTCAGGTTCTTGAGGTCGCGGCTGTCCAGCAGGCCCCACATGGCGATCATCATGATGCCGACCGCCCCGCCGAAATAGCCCCCGTAGACGCCCAGCCCGAACTGCACCGCCAGCACGGCGTGCGCAGGGATGCGGCAGCGGGCACGCAGCGCCTCGCCCAGTTGCCGGCCAAACGCCAGCGCCACGCAGGCGATCAGCAGCAGCCACGGCAGCACGAACGTGAACGCCGCCGACGATGTGCGCAACAGCAGCATCGCACCGACAAACCCGCCGCACAGCGTAGCCACCAGCAGCGTGCGCAGCGATACCGCGCCCACCGGCCCCAGCCCGTCGCGATACGCCCACGCGCTTGCCAGGCCGCCCGGAAACAGCGCGACCGTACTCGATGTATTCGCCTGAACCGGTGGCACACCGGCGGCAATCATGGCGGGCAGACTGACAAACGAGCCGCCGCCCGCCAGCGCATTCATCGCACCGGCAACGAATCCCGCGCCGAAAACCAGAAGAATTGGGTCCATGGAGCGAATGCTAGCCATCGCACCGGACGCCCGCAATCTGGCTTTTCCGGTGCTAGACTTCGGCAAAACCGAAAGCAGGGGAGGATGGCGTGCGTTTCGACCTGACCGATATGCGGCTGTTCCTGAGCGTGGTGGAATGCGGCAGCCTGACCCAGGGTGCCCGGTCGATGCATCTGGCGCTGGCGTCGGTCAGCGAACGCATTGCCGGCATGGAAGCCACGCTGGGTGCGCCATTGCTGGAGCGCAACCGGCGCGGCGTGCGGCCCACTCCGGCCGGCGAGGCGCTGGTGCGGCACGCGCGGTCGATCCTGGGCCAGGTCGAACAGATGCGCGGCGAACTGCGCAGCTATGCAACGGGCCTCAAGGGCCGCGTCCGCCTGCTGTCGAACACTGCCGCGCTGGCGTCGTTCCTGCCACCGCATCTGCGCCGCTTCCTGGCGGCGCATCCCGATCTGTCCGTCGACCTTGGCGAACGCCCGAGCCCCGAAATCGTCCAGGCGCTGGTCGAGGGACGCGCGGAACTGGGCATCGTGGCCGACTTCGCCGATTTCGCGAACCTGCAGACCCACCGCATCGCCGAAGACCAGCTCGTGGTGGTAGCCAGCCGCCAGCACCGGATCGCGGCGCAGCCGGCCGTGGCCTTTGCAGACATCGTCGGCGAGCCGATCGTGGGCATGGCGGATACGGCGCTGGAGACGCACCTGGCCGAGCGCGCGTCGCGCCTGGGGCACCAGCTGCACTATCGCGTCCAGCTGCGCAACGTGGAGCACGTGGCGATGCTGGTCGATGCGGGTATCGGCATCTCGATCGTGTCCGGTGCCCTGGCAAGGTCGATGCCACGCGGCCTGGCCATGCTGCCGCTGTCGGAGGCGTGGGCCACGCGCAGTCTGTTCCTGTGCGCGCGCGATTTCGGCGCCCTGACGCCACATGCGGGCCTGCTGGCACGGCAGCTGATCGAAAGCGGCGACCCCGGCGCCTCAAGTCCGCCGGCCGGAAAGCCGTAAAATCCTGCGACATCGTTCGGAAGCATTCCCATGAAGAAGCTAATCCTGCTGGCCGCCGTCGGGCTGGCATCCATTGCCCAGGCCCAGCCGACCGCTGGTGGCGTGGCGGCACCGCTGGGCCTGGAGCTTGGCAAGACCTCGTGCGCGCGGCTGACGCCGGGCCCGAATCGCGAAAGGACCGGCACGGCGCCGTGGGCCGGCGGCGACGCTTTCGAGCTGAAGCGCCTGGAACGCTTCAACCTGCCGGGCCTGACCCGTGCGGTGGTGAACTGCGACGGGCAGGACGTCGTGACGCTGGTGACGCTGACCTTCGACCGCACCGCGCTCGACGATGTGACCCACAAGCTCGACGCCCGCTACGAATCGAAGCGCAAGACCGAACCCAACGCCCAGAACGGCTATGCGGAATGGGCGGCGTCCAACGGCAGCCTGGAACTGCTGTACGCCCGGGACGGCAAGCAGTTCACCGTGGCGTACTGGGGCAAGGGCGCCAAGGCGCGCTATTTCGCCTACAACGGCAATTCGGACAAGGTCCAGACGGCCCCGACTGCGGCGCCTGCTCCCGCGAAGGTGCCGGCGCCGCTCTGACGCCGCCCCCACCTCCACCATAATCGGCATGCCGCCAGCCGGCCACGGTTGGCGGCCCATCCATCAAATACCTGAAGCGTTGAGCGCCAGGGTGTAATCTTCAGCCTGCATTGCGCGCCCCGTGTTCGCGCACCCGGGATGCCCGCAGGCATCCCGCTCAGACTGTTCAGACTGGAGCCCCCACCCATGACCTCCAAAGCAGCTTCCCGCAGACAGGCCTTCCGGCAGCAGGTGGCAACGCGCAAGGCACTGCTGATGCCGGGCGCATTCAATGCCATGAGCGCGCGCGTGATCGAAGACCTCGGGTTTCAGGCCGTGTACCTGACCGGGGCCGGCGTCACCAATATGTCATTCGGCCTGCCCGACCTGGGTTTTATCGGCCTCAGTGACATGGCCGAACACACGGCCCGCGTGCGCGATGCAGTAGACCTGCCGCTGCTGGTGGATTCGGATACCGGCTTCGGCAACGCGCTGAACGTTCACCACGCCGTGCGCACGCTGGAGCGTGCCGGCGCCGATGCGATCCAGCTCGAAGACCAGGTCATGCCGAAGAAATGCGGCCACTTCGCCGGCAAGCATGTCGTGAGCACCGGCGAAATGGTCGGAAAGATCCGGGCCGCCACCGATGCACGCGACGACCCCAACTTCCTGATCGTCGCCCGCACCGACGCCGCAGCCGTACATGGCATCGACGATGCCATCGAGCGCGGCCACCGCTTTGCGGAAGCCGGCGCCGACATCCTGTTCCTGGAGGCCATCGAGGATCTCAAGGACATCGAACGGCTGCCTGGCTTGTTCAGCGTGCCGCTGCTGATCAATATCGTGATCGGCGGCAAGACGCCGGTGCAGGGCCGCGACGCGCTGGAGCAGCTGGGCTACGGCCTGGTGCTGTACGCCAACGCCGCGCTGCAAGGTGCCGTGCGCGGGATGCAGCAGGCGCTGGACATGCTGCAGACCAACGGCCAGATGAACGAGGACCCGGCCATCGTGGCGCCGTTCGGCGAGCGGCAGCGGCTTGTGCGCAAGCCGCTGTACGACGAACTCGACGGCCGCTACAAGAGCGACGACTGACCACCGGAGGCAGCCATGCAGACCGCGCTGATCGTGCTGGACCTGATCAATGACATCGTCCATGCGCAAGGCAAGCTGGCAGGTAGCGGCACGGCGGCGCAGGCCGCCGCGCGCAACCTGGTGGCCGCCAGCAACGCGGTCATCGCCCACGCACGGGCGCACCAGTGGCCGGTCATCTTCGTAAAGGTGGGATTTTCCGAAAACTATGCCGAGCATCCCAAGGATTCGCCGGTCTTCGGCAAGGCAAAGGCCGCCGGCGCACTGACGCTGGGAGGATGGGGGACAGCGTTCGTGGACGGCCTCGATGTGCAGGCGGCGGATAGCGTGGTGACCAAGCACCGCGTCAGCGCGTTCTATGGCACCGGGCTGGAAACCATCCTGCGCGCGCGCCATGTGGATCGCCTGATCCTGACGGGTATCAGCACCAACTGGGCCGTGGAAGCGACGGCGCGCGAGGCGCACGACCGGGACTACCAGGTGATCGTGGTGGAGGATGCCTGCGCCGCGCGCAGCGAGGACGATCACCGGCACGCGCTGAAGAACCTTGGGGCAATTGGCACCGTGACAACCGTCGCGGCACTGCCCGGCCTGCCCGAAACCTAGGGCACGGCCGCCAACTCAGCCCTTGCCGAGCGGCGGCCGGGACAGGAAGCCCGCCATGTTGCTGAGCTGCGCCAGTTCGTTGGCGGCTTCGCGCAGCAGTGCCGCGTATTCGTGGATCCTTGGCGCGGTCAGGCGCGTGCGCGACCCCGCCAGGCTGATGACACCAATGCAGCGCGACCCGCGCACGACCGGCACTGCCACGGCCGCCATGCGTGCTGCAAACACCTCGTCGATCATCGCGTAGCCACGCACCCGCGCGGCATGCAGGAACCCCAGCAGCGTCTTCAGCGTGGTGGGCGCATTCGGCCCGTACTCGTTGGGCTGACCAAAACCCTGCTTCATGACCAGAGCCACGGCCGCCTCGTCGGACATCGTCATCAGCCAGGCATGGCCGGTGGACGTACACGAGAGCCGCGCCGCCAGCCCCATGTCCGGATCGTAACGAAAGCCCGTGCGCTGCCCATCGGCCTTGGCTACCCAGATGATGGCCTCGCCGTCCACCAGCGACAACCGGGCCAGTTCGCCGGTGCGCGCCGCAATGCGTTCGATGATGGGCTGGGCGATATCGGCAATGCCGGTGAGGCTCAGGAATTCGAGCCCGTTCGATGTCATGCGCATCGTCAGGATGTAGCGGCTGTGGTCCACCAGTTGGCGGACATACCCCCCCTCGACCAGTTCATGCAGCACGCGATGACAGGTGCTGCGCGGCAGGCCAAGTGCCTCGGCAATGGCAACCAGCCCGGCGCCTTCGCCCTGCGACGCCAGGAAATCGAGAATCCGGAGACCTGCCTTCAATGACATTTTTCGTATTACGGAATGAAGTTCCGGTGCGGAACACCCCAGCCATGCCGCGCAAACAATAGCAGTGCGCACAAGCTGCGGCAATCGACACCGATACTCATATAAAAGAGGGGAGACAACCATGTCAGTGATCACTGACTCGAACATCGCGCCTGCACAGGCGCAGGCCGGCCAGCCTGAAATGGCCCGGCGCGCCGTGGCCGGCGCCACCGTTGGCACGGCCCTGGAATGGTTCGACTTCGCGCTGTACGGCGTGGTCGCAGCCACCATCTTTCCGAAGCTGTTCTTTCCGTCGCTGGACCCCACGGCATCGCTGCTGGCATCGCTGGCGAGCTTCTGGGCCGGCCTGGCGGCACGCCCGCTGGGCGCCATCGTCTGCGGCATCCTCGGCGACCGCTGGGGCCGCCGCAACCTGATGCTGGTCACGGTGTCGGTCATGGGGCTGTCCTCGTTCCTGATGGGGCTGCTGCCGACCTATCAGCAGGTGGGCATTGCCGCACCGGCCCTGCTGGTGACGCTGCGGATCATCCAGGGCTTTGCGCTCGGCGGCGAGTCCACCGGTGCCCAGCTGATGGCCGTGGAGCACGCGTCAGCGGATCGCCGTGGCCTGTACTCGGGCTTTCTTGGCATCTGCTCGCCGCTAAGCCAGATTCTTGCCAACCTGACGCTATTCGCGCTGGCCGCCGTACTGTCGCCCGAGGATTTCGAATCGTATGGCTGGCGCATTCCGTTCCTTGCCAGCTTCCTGCTGGTCATTCTGGGTATCTACATCCGCATGAAGGTCAGCGAGACGCCCGCGTTCGAAGCGCTGCGCAAGGACGGCGCGCGCGTGCGCACCGCCAACCCGCTGGGCACTGTGGTGCGGCACCACTGGAAGACCGCGCTGCGCCTGACGCTGTTTTTCTGCGGCCCGGCGGCGCTGTTCTACCTGATCGTGGTCTTCTCGCTCAGCTACCTGACGCGCAACCTTGGCGTGCCCAAGCAGACCGGCTTCATGTTCCTGATGGTTGCCAATGCCTGCGCCATCGTCGGCGCGCTGGCCGGTGGCTGGCTCAGCGACCGCATCGGCCGCAAGCGCGCCCTGTTGCTGGGATCGTTCTGCACGCTGGTCTGCTGCCTGGTCTACTTTCCGATCCTCAACCAGGGCTCGCACGCGATGACGATGGCGATCATGGGCGCGTTCCTGGGGTTCACCCAGTTCCAGAGCGGCATCCAGCCGGTCTGGTTTGCCGAATCATTCCCGACCGAGGCACGCTACACCGGCTCCGCCCTCTCGTACTCGGGCGCCAACCTGCTGACCGGCGGTCCGATGCCGATCGTCGCCGTTGCGTTGCTCGAAGCGTTCCACGGATCGCCATGGGCCATCGTCGCCGTCTGCGGTTCGCTGAACCTGCTCTCTTTCATCATGATCGCCATCTCCCGCGAGACCCGCGGCACGGCTCTGGACCAAAGCCACGCGCACTGAACCATGCATCGCAAACTCTACATACTCAACGGCTCGAACCTGAACATGCTGGGCGTTCGCGAGCCCCACATCTACGGCAGCACCACGCTGCAGGACATCGAACAGCAATGCCGGGCGATGGCCGAGACCCTGCGATTCGACTGCGTATTCCGTCAGACCAACAGCGAAAGCGAACTGATCGGCTGGATTCAGGAAGCGTACTTCCAGGACGCCGCGCTGATCATCAACCCCGCCGGCTTTTCGTTCGGGCGCATTCCGGTGCTCGATGCCGTCAAGCTGATCTGCCGCCCCGTGGTGGAAGTGCACATCAGCAATATTCACCGCCGCTCCCAGGAGTACCGCCACTCCACAATCTCGGTGGCGGCCACGGCGGTGATCTGCGGGGCAGGAGCCAATGGGTATCAGCTGGCGATGCGGGCGGTGGATGACCTGTGGGGGCAGACGGAGGCGGCCGGTCAGCCACAGTAGCAGCTGACACCGATGCGCCGGACGGCAACACCTGTCGCCGGCGTTACCGGCTCTCTACCAGACGCTTGACTACCTGCACCAGCACGCCGACGTCGTCAGCCACCTTGTCGAGTTTGACTTCCATCCTGTCCATCCGCTCATCCATCTTGTCGAAGCGCTGGTCCATCTTGTCGAAGCGCTCATCCATCTTGTCGAAACGCTCGTCCATCTTGTCCATACGCATATCGATCCGGTCGAAACGGGTATCCATCTTGTCCAGGCGGATATCGATACTTTCGAAACGGGTATCCATGTTTTCCAGACGGATATCAATCTGCTCCAGATGCTTGTCGATGCCGTCCAGCCTTGCCACCACCGGCTTGACCTCCGACTGCACGATATCGCGATTGTGATTGGCCATGTAGGTCATGATGCCTAGCACGATGCCCACGATCGCTGCGGCCAGGATGCCAGCGACAGTAAGTTGATAGACGGTCAAGCCGGCGTCCTGCGCCTGGAGCGGAAAACCTGCAGCTGCGGAAATCAGCGAATTCATGTTGTCTTGAGAATATTCGTATAGGCACGGATCTGTGCGCTGTCGCTTCTTGTCGTCCTGCTCGTCATCGATGCAGGGCCCCGCGGCCTGCTGACTTTCAACCCCCAGCCGCGCGGCTATTCCATCACGGAACAACCGGCATACGTGATGGGGTGAGATCAAACGAAAACGCACTCGGACAATAAATCAATCCATCGCCAGCAGCGCCAGCGATGCACCGCCCACCAGCACCAGGCTGAGCGCCCACACCACGTCGAGATTGAACCAGCTGCGTGCCACGAACTGTGGCCCGAGGTAGCGGAACGTGAGCCATGCCAGGCCGCCGCCCGTAGCCAGCATGGCCGTGGTATGCACGGCCGTGACCAGCACGGCGGTACTGGCGTTGCCCAGCGCCAACGCCCCGGCTGCCCGGTGGCCGGCATCGCCCTGTGCAAGGCAGAGGCCCAGGTAGATCGGCACCAGCATCAGTCCCGCACCGTGCGCGATGGCAATGGCAAATGACCAGAACGCGAGCCGTGCGGGCGGGATGCGGGCCAGCGCGCGCGAATGCCGGCGCCAGACCAGCAGCGCAATGCCATAGGCCACTACCAGAAGGCTGGCAACAAGACGGATACGCACTTCCCAGGCGGCCAGCGAGACCAGCAGCCCGAATGGCAAGGTCAGCGCCAGAATGGCAAGCGCGTGCCCGGCGCCGAGATAGCCGAGCGACATCGGCAACGTGCGCGCGCTGCGCGCCAGCAGCGCACCGGACACCGCCAGCGGCCACCCCATCGCCGGATTGAGACCGTGGTACAGGCCACTGGCAAGCACTGCGGCCCACAGCCCCGCCTGCTCCCAGGTGGCGGTCAAGCGCCCACCGATGGATAGCAGAACGAATCGGTCGAGCAGTCGCCGCCCTCCAGCCGGATCTGGTGCGCGCGATAGCCATCGGGAAAGGTGACCCGAAAGCGCTCGTCGAGCGTCAGCCCGCCATCGGCACCGGCATGCGCCATGACCTGCACGCCGGGCACGCCGTCCGGATAGAACTGGTCGTCCCAGGTGGAATACAGCGAATTGGTCCAGTAGACACGCCGACCGTCGCGGCTGATCTCCACCATCTGCGGGCCGCCCGCGAACGCCGAGCCATCGGGGTGCGGAGTGCGACGGACGATGCCGCCCAGATGTACCGACCCCGCCAGCCTGGGCTTGCGCGGATCGCTGACATCGTACTGACGCATTTCGCCCGTGCCCCAGCACGACACATACAGAAAGCGGTCGTCGAGCGACAGGTCGATATCGGTCACCAGCGGCGGCACCGCGCCAAATCCCTTCAGCAACGGGGGCAGATCGTCGGGCGATGCAGGCTCGGGCGGGATGGTGGCCGTCTTCTCGATATGGAACTGACCGTCTTCGCGCCACCATGTCCAGATCGATCCCTCCAGGTTCGTCGTGTCGACCACCACGCCGACAAAGCCATATTCGCGCACCGGATCGTGCGCGGGCCGTACTTCCAGTGCCATCTGGTGCTGCGCGCCCAGGTCCAGCGTCTGCACGTTGCGTCGCGCACGCAGGTCCCAGAAGTGAAGCCGGTGCCCATAGCGGTTGCCGAGCAGGTCCTCCGGCACCAGCCCGTTCTCGAACTGCGGCGGCAGCGCCCATTCGCTCGACACCATGTAATCGCGCGGCAGGTTCCACCAGAAGTCATAGTGCTTGTCCTGCGGGCCGCGGTCGATCTCCCACCGGCCCAGCACTTCGAAAGTCTGGCAATCCATGATGAAGATGCCGGGTGCGCCCTCGGTGCCGTCGGGGCCCGCGCCGCCCAGCGTGCTCACATAGATGCCTTCCGGCCCGCAATGGACGGTATGGGGCCGCGAATAGCCGGTCTTGCGGAAAATCTCCTCGGGCTCGATGACCTTGTGGAGCTTCGCCTGCGTGGGGTCCGGCTTCGTATCCACCACATAGATGCGCGAGCTGCGCATGCCGGGAATGATCAGGAAGCGCCGCTCCAGGAACGCGTGCCCGGTCAACGGCGAGAGCGCGGACGAACAGGCGTTCCAGCCGAAGTGGTGCAGTTCGTCGCCCCGCCCCGTCATCGGCACCGTATGGACCACCGTGCCGTAGCGCGACGAATCGGGATTGACGTCGATGACGGCCAGCGCGTCAGGCTGCGACCCATCGGGACGCAGCAGCAGCGTGTACGCGTGGGCTTCCGCCGGCGCCTGCATCGCAAGCCGTGGCGATGCGTGGAAGGTCGGGTCGGGCCGCAGGTTCATGATGAAACCTCCCTTGACGTCGGGGTCAAAGTGCGTCGATGCGGTCTACAAGCATAGGCGCGCGCCTCACGGCGCGGTAACGAAGAAATCCGCATGCCCATATGCCGTCACATCCGAGATGGCGCGACAAGTTCATTCCTTCGGCGCAGGCGGCATCGGGCGCTTGTCTTGGGTCGTCCGATCACAACGAACAGCAGGCTCAGCGAGGGCGGCAAGTTCCGCAACGGTGCAGTCGCATATCGAACTGGTCGGGCTGCAGGGCTTCGGCCTGCCGGCGAAGGTGCCCGCCGCCATCGCGAGGCCGCGCCGGAGGGCTATGCCGGCTTTCCGGCGGCGCCTGAATCCACGTCCTGGCCGGCATCCGTGCCAATATTCTGGCTTGCCGTCTGGCCGGCACGGCCGAGCTGGCCGGTCAGCCCCGGCTGGCCGGACTGTTCCGTCCAGCCTGTATCGCCGGTGCCGGGCAAAACCCGGATGCGATTTTCCACATCCTTCACACCGTAGACTGACGCGGCAATGTCCTCGATGCGGTACTTCTGCGGGCGCGCGGGCACCGTGCCGGACAACGTGACCCAGCCTTCCGAAACCGTCACCTCCACTTCACGCACGTCGAGCCGCCCGGCATGGGTCAGGCGTTCGCACAGGTCTTCGCGAATCCGTTCGTCCGGCCGGGTATAGCCCCTGGGCCCGGCAGGCTGCTGCACCGGGCCGCCCGGGCCGTGGCCGTAGGCGCCGGGCAACGCGGGGGCGTCGACACCGCTGCCACGGGCTGCGCCATAGCCGTCGCGCCAGTGGCGTGCGCCGGGGGTGCCACCGTGCCGGTAAGGTCCGCCACGATCCTCGCGGTCCTGCATTTCGCCGGGATAGCCGTGCGCGATACCCCAGCCGGCCTGCCCCGTATAGCGCATGCGTTCCATGCGGCGCGGATCGCCCCCGTAGTCACGCGGTGGCCCGCGCAGGTCGTCGAGGTATCGATCGTCGCGATACCCGCTGTCTCTGCTGTCTCGGTTCATGACGTCTCTCGCTGGCTGTGTCCCCTGGGTGATCCGCCATCAGGATTGACGGCCCTTTTTCGCGCGCTTGCCCGGCGATGTCGACGTGGCCTGATGCTGCGCGCCGGGATCTTCGTTGCGGAATCCCCCATAACTGCTCTGGCCGGGGTCTGCGCTGCGGCTCTTCAACTGGTCGGCACGCCGGTCGGTGCGCACGCCGGGGTTGGTGCCGCCACGTTTTTCGGCATGCTTGCCGGAGTTTGGCTTGCTGGACATGATGGTCTCCTGATAGCGACTGCGGCAGGGGATGCCGCAAGCAACATGCCAATGGCGGCCTGCGGGACACTTGCGGGGCCGGCATGGCGCTTGCCTCGCGTCCTTGCATCGACACACACCGAGCGAGGATTGCCATGCCAGTCACCACCATGCGATTCACCAATCTGCCGATGCTGGCAGCCACTGCGGCGCTGTTGTCCGCACCGGGCCCCGCCATGCACGCGGCACCGTTGTCTGACCAGCCAGGAACCGCCATGGCCGGCGACGGCGATGTCATGTTCCTGCGCAAGGCCGCCATGGCCGGGACGCTGGAGATCGATGCCAGCAACCTGGCGCAAAGCCGTGCCAGCAGCCCCGTGGTCAAGTCGTTTGCCACGCAGATGATCCAGGACCATCGGGCCGCCGACGCAAAGTTGAAGCAGCAGGCCCAGCGGCTGGGCGTGCAAGTGCCGGCCACGCCGCTGCAGAAGGACCAGCAGGCGCTAACCAGGCTGGGCCAGTTGAAGGGGGCGGAATTCGACCGGGCCTATGCCCAGCAGATTGGCGTGGATGCGCACCAGGACGCCGTGGCGCTGTTCAGGAAGGCGGCGGACGATGCCAGGGACGATGGCGTCAAGTCGTTCGCGCGCCAGACCCTGCCGACGCTGGAACACCATCTGGATATGGCTCAGAAAATGGCGGCGCAAGTGAAGTAGCCGCAGTCCGGCAGCGAGTCCGGCCCGGTGTTTGCAGATCCAGACGGCGAATCTGCAAACCCGGTGCAATATCTGCGCGGCCCGGCGGCCAGCGTCAGCGGGTCTTGGCGAGAAAGTACTGCGACACGATGGCCCGCGTGGTGGGGCTGGTGGTCAGTTCGTCCAGCACGTCGCGCTGCGCCCATTTCAGATACTTGATCTCGTTGCGCGGCTTCGGCGCAGCCGATTTGCCCACCGCCGCCGAGAACACGTGATGCACCGTGGTGGCGCCGATGAACTGGAAGGCGTTGGTCAGCGACTTGGCCTCGATCGCGGTTTCCTCGCGCAACTCGCGCCACGCGGCTTCCACCAGCGATTCCTGGTCGTCAGGGCGCCCGCCGGGCAGCGCCCAGCGCACGCCGTCCTTCGACACGAGCAGGATTTGTCCCTCGCGAACGCAAATGACCGTAGCTCTGATTTTTGGCTTGATGAAAGGCATATCGGCCGTTCCAACCACTGCATGTTGTTTCATTTCATCCGGACCCGCTTTTCGCGCGGTGGGTCCCACTATATAGGCGCGCCGGCATTTTCCGGACAGGCTGTTTCAGGGGGCGGCCTGTGCGGAACGCAATCAAACCGTACAGGCGCGTAGTGTCGCCCCTGTTGCCGCCACTGGCAATGGATGGGAACTGAAGCTGTTGCGCATCCACCGCATTCCTCGCTTGATGTCCCTCTTACGCACGGGTCGTGCCAGAGGGCTGCCCCCGGCTGGCCGTTGCCAGCCCATGGTAGTGGGCGATGCGCTGTAGCGCCCATTGGGCGGCCGCCTGCCGGATCTGGCTGCGATCCCCGCGAAACTGCCGCGTCTCCGTGTACTCGCATATCGTTGCGGCGGCCCCTGGCGAACGGATCAGCCACGCAAAGCACTGCGTACCCGGCGGCGTGCCATCGGGGGCCCCGTCGTCGGCCACGCCCGTGTTGGACACTGCCACGTCGGCCTGGCTGATCCTCATCACGCCACGTGCCATGGCGAGCGAAACGGCTTCGCTGGTCAGGCCATGGCGTGCGATCAGGTCGGCGCTGACGCCAAGGATCTGCTCCTTGGCATCGGGCGAATAGGCAACGATGGCGCATTTGAGCGTGCCGCCGCAGCCGGGCACGTCGGCAATATGGGATGCGATAAGCCCCGCCGTGCAGGACTCCGCCGTCGCCAGCCGCAGGTCATGGCGCTGCAGATAATGCGCGGCGGCCTCAGCCGGATGCATGGGCGTCCTCCGTTCGCGGATGGATTGGCCGATCCGCGTCGCGACGCGCGGGCCGGGGATGCTTCACGAACGATATCTGCCCATCGCGTTCGAGCACCACATCCCATTGCCGGGCCATCGGTTGGTCGGACCGGGTGCCCTGATCAACCCAGCCTGCGGCATGCAGTGTGGCGCGGGCGTTCGCGTCGAGATCCTCGTCTGTCAGCATGGCGCGCCTGCGGGCACGGCGGTCCTCGCGCCCGTTCTTGACCACCACGATCGGCCGCCCGCCAATTGCGCGGTCAACGGCCGGCCATGTGGCGGACACCATGCAGACCAGCCGATGCATGAACACCAGCACGGCTGCTGCGGCCAGCGTGCCCAGGATCGGACTGGCGCCGACCACCATGCGCGACAGGATCGCACCCAGCAACAGCATGATGCAGAGGTCGAACGCGGTCTTCTGGGCAAAGGTGCGCCGTCCGGCCACCCGCAGCAACAGCCACGTGACCACGAACACAAGCGCCGCGCGCGCTGACATCTGGTACCACAGCAGATCCTTGCCCGCGCCAAATGCGGCCTCGAACACGGCTTCGAAAGCCGTACCCGTTCCAGCCATGGCATTCAGCCCCGGATCGACCTGGGATCATGTCCGAACGAATTGCGCGCCCGAATCTGGCCGTCCCGGCCATGGATAAACAGCTCTGCCTGGTTTTTCCGGGCCATCTCGGTAGCCACCTCGATGGCGTCTTCCTGCGTGGCATACAGCTTGCGCCCCGCCGGGCTTTTGGCCTCTTCCACCGCCCAGCCGTCAGGGGCCGGCACCACGTGTACGTCCTTGCCGCTCATTTGCGTCTCCATGGGTGTCTGTCTCATGTCCTGTTTATTCACCCAAAGCCGTTCGCGCGGCAGTCGGCCGTGGTCTGACAAGTGCGTAGGCCAACGTCGGTGTTCACAATGCGGGTGTTCGAAATCGCGCCGCAACGTCCGGAACGTCCGCTTTCCGTACCGGCTGACGTATCCATTTCTGACCTAGATTATTAATGCGCCCGGCGGTCCAGACCCGTCGGGCCTCCCTTGATCCATGGCGCCCGCTCTCCCGGAGGGGCGCTACTTTTTTTCTCATTCCACCGTCACCGACTTTGCCAGGTTGCGTGGCTTGTCGATATCGGTGCCACGCGCCAGCGCCGTGTGATACGCCAGCAACTGCATCGGAATGGTGTGGACGATTGGTGACAGCAGGCCGTAGTGCTCGGTCAGCCGGATAATCTCCAGCCCATCGCCCGGCTGCAGTGCGCAGTCGATATCGGCGAACACATAGAGCTTGCAGTTGCGCGCGTGTACCTCGTGCATGTTCGACTTCAGCTTTTCCAGCAGGCTGTCGTTGGGCGCCACGGCCACCACAGGCATCTGGTCGCTGATCAGGGCCAGCGGCCCGTGCTTGAGTTCTCCGGCCGCGTAGCCTTCCGCATGGATATAGGAGATCTCCTTCATTTTCAGCGCGCCTTCGAGCGCGATCGGATAGTGCATGCCACGCCCGAGGAACAGGATGTTCTCCTTGCGGGTCAGCTGGTCGGCCCAGCCGATGATGTGCGGTTCCAGTGCCAGCACGCGGCTCAGCGCGTCGGGCAGGTGCCGCAGTGCGCGCAGGTGCTCCTGCTCTTCGGCGTCCGGCAGCCGGCCACGCATCTGCGCCAGCGTCAATGCCAGCAGGAACAGCGCCACCAGCTGCGTGGTGAACGCCTTGGTGGACGCCACGCCGATCTCCACGCCGGCCCGTGTGATGAAGTGCATCGCACAGGCCCGCACCAGCGCGCTGGTGGCCACGTTGCAGATGGCAAGCGTGCGATGCATGCCGCGCTCGCGGGCCGCCTGCACGGCACCGAGCACGTCGGCCGTTTCGCCGCTTTGCGACACCGCCACCACCAGCATGTTCGGGTTGCTGAAGCCGTCGCGATAGCGATATTCGCTGGCGATCTCCACCCGCACGGGCAGGTTGGCGAGCCGTTCGATCCAGTAGCTGGCCGTCAGCGCAGCGTGATAGCTGCCGCCGCACGCCAGCAGCAGCACCGCGTCGACCGTCTCCAGCTGGCGATAGGCGCCGTCGCCAAACAGCTCGGGCATGATCGTCGTAATGTCCTGCAGCGTGTCGACCACGGCGCGCGGCTGCTCGAAGATTTCCTTCTGCATGTAGTGCTGGTACAGGCCCAGGTCGGCCGCCGCACTGTGCGCAGCCACCGTGTGCACGGCACGTGTCACGCGCCGGCCATCGGCGTCGACAATCCAGTGGCGATGCATCTGCACATCCGCCACGTCGCCATCCTCCAGATAAACGATCTGGTTCGTGACGGCCGCCACCGCGATAGCGTCCGACGCCAGGTAGTTCTCGCCCTCGCCAATGCCCACCACCAGCGGCATGCCGTGCCGGGCACCCACCAGCCGGTGCGGCTCGTCGCGGCACAGCACCGCAATCGCATAGCTGCCGCGCAGCCGCCTGACGGCCTCGCGCACGGCGTCGAACAGGTCGCCGTTGTAGAGGTGGTCCACCAGGTGCCCGATGACCTCGCTGTCGGTCTGGCTGGCAAACACATAGCCGTAGGCTTCCAGCTCGCGGCGCAGGGCCTCGTGGTTTTCGATGATGCCGTTGTGGGACAGCGCGATGCGCGGCGCCAGATCGCTCGGCGAGAAATGCGGGTGGGCGTTGGCCGTGATGGGCTTGCCGTGCGTGGCCCAGCGCGTGTGGGCAATGCCCGTGTATCCGCCGATGGCCTGCTCGGCCACGTCGCGCTGCAGGGCCGCCACGCGGTCAACGCTGCGCGACCGCACCAGACGCCCACCCTGCAGGGCGGCCACGCCGCATGAGTCGTAGCCGCGGTACTCCAGCCGCTTCAGGCCGTCGACCAGCTCCCCAACGATGTCGCGCTGCGCAACGGCGCCCACAATTCCGCACATAGCCCCTCCGGTTTCCGATGTTGCGCATCCGTTCGATGCGATGGACCGGATGGTAGGCCGCTCCTCATGAAATTTTCTTTCGAAAAATCGTCATCGATGACATTTCTAGTTGATGTACGATGCTTCTGAAATTTTCTTTCAAGAGAGCCTGCCATGACCACTATTGCCCTGGACGATCTCGACTTGCGCATTCTCCAGGTCATGCAGCGCGATGCATCACTGACCAATGTCGAACTGGCGGCGCGCGTCTTTGCCTCGGCGCCCACCACCATGCGGCGCGTACGCCGCTTGCGGGAGACCGGCGTGATTGCGCGCGAGATTGCCGTGCTGGACGCCGACAAGGTGGGCAATACGCTGACGGCCATCATCGAGGTCACGCTGGACCGGCAGACCGCCGAAGACTGTGCGGCATTCGAAAGCCAGGTCTGCGCGGAGCCGGCGGTGACACAGTGCTATCGCGTCTCGCCCGGGCCGGATTTCGTGGTGATGGCGGAACTGCGCGATATGGCCGCCTACGACGCCTTCGCGCGGCGCCTGTTCCGCGGCGCCAGCAACGTACGCAACGTGCGCACGTTCTTCTCCACGCATCGCGCCAAGTTCTCGGCCAACGCCCCGGTCAATCCCGACGACAACGCAAACCCGGCCGGCCCGCCCTGATTCCCCGCATTGCCCGTGTGGCCGCCTCAGGCCGCCTTGCGCGGCAGCGCCCCGCTGAAGCAGTAGCCGTTCTTGCCCGACCGCTTTGCCAGGTACATGCTCTCGTCGGCCAGGTTCAGCAGGTAATCGGGTTCTTCGGCATCGTCCGGATACAGGGCAATGCCGATGCTCGGCGTAATGCTGACCGGGCAGCCGTTGATGGTGTCGATCCCGCCCACTGCCTGCACCAGCCGTTCGGCCAGCGGCGCCACGTGGCCGATGTCGGCGACGTCCTCCAGCACGATGGCAAACTCGTCGCCGCCCAGGCGCGCCACGGTATCGCCGTCGCGCAGCGGGGCCTTCAGGCGTTGCGCCACCGTGATCAGCGTCTCGTCGCCAATGCCGTGCCCCAACGTGTCGTTGACGGCCTTGAAGCCATCGAGATCGATAAACATGACGGCCACATGCGTGCCACCGCGGCGCGCCCGGCCAATGGCCTGCTCCAGCCGCTCGCCCAGCAGCGTGCGGTTGGGCAGCCCGGTCAGTGCATCGTGCGTGGCGAGGTAGCCCAGGCGGTCCTGGGCCAGCTGGCGCTGGGTGATGTCGGCACAGACCGCCACGAAATTGGATACATCACCCTTGGGGCCTCGAATGCCGTGGATCGACAGCGATTCGCGATAGATCGCGCCGTCCTTGCGACGGTTCCATAGCTCGCCGCGCCAGTGGCCGGTCTCGCGCAACGCCTGCCACATATCGCGATAGAACTCGGGCGGCTGCCGGCCCGAACCGAGCATGCGCGGCGTATTGCCGATCAGTTCGGCCTCGGCATAGCCCGTGAGCCGCACAAAGGCCGGGTTCACTTTCTCGATGATGCCGTGCGCGTCGGTAATCATCATGCCGTCCTGCGTCAGCTCGAACGCCTGGTCCACCAGCCACAGGCTGTAGCGCGAAGACCGCCGCGCATCGTCGCGCTCGCGCAGCAGCCGGAAGCCAAAGGCCAGCGAAACGGCCATGGCTGCGGCCATCACGGCCGCAGCGGCCTGCGCGGTGCGCTCCAGCATCTGTGTGCTGCCCCGCGCCAGCGCGGCAGCCTGTACGACATTGGCGTCGATGGCGCGCGCCATCAGGTCGTCCATGTGCTGCATCAGGCCGATTTGGGCGCTCAGGTACGCCTTGGCCGCGTCGTGGTGCCCGGCCACGATCATCTCGGCCGTCGCCAGCGCCAGGTTGCGGAACGCGCCCAGCTCATGGCGCAACGCGTCGGCCGCCTGCTGCTCCCGGGGCCCGCTGACGTTGGCCGGATAGTACGCGGCCCAGGCCTTGTCCATGCGCGCCAGGTCATCGCGCACGCCGGCAACGATGGCGTGATCGTCGCCGTGCGCGCGCATCGCCAGCGCCTTCCACAGCCGGCGCCGCGCTTCCAGGCAGCTGGCCCGCAGTTCGCCCAGCTGCCCCACCGGCAGCGTGTTGCCCACATAGATGGTGGTGACGTACGAATCGAACCGTTTCATGACAAACAGTCCACCGCCCACCAGCAGGGCAGTGACCAGTGCGCCAAGCGCCATCGTACGTATCAGGCCGAACCTCACAGAGCGGAGATATGTCTTCATCAATTGTCTGGGCCATCGGATGCGGGGGTACCGGAGATAACGGCAGTTCGGCCGATCTCTATACGCCTGCGCGACGCTATCAGACGGGCCTGACGCCGACCTGACCCGGCGGCCAGGTGTCGGCCATTCCCCGCCACCCGTCGGACGCGGTGTTGGCGGGCGGCCAACGTCCGCGGGCGTTTTTCAGCGCTGGCGCGCCAGCGCCGCCACATTCGGCCACCTGCATCCGCTGGTACGGGAACTGCGTAATAGCAGAGGAACGTCTCGCGGCGTTCCGTTGTGTTTCACCTGCCTTTGGAGCTTTGCCATGTCACGCAGATTCACCATTTCCCTTCTCTCCACCACTGCCCTGGCCCTCGGCCTGGCGGCAGGCGGCGCCCATGCCTCGGGCCCGCGCGACAGCACGCACGCTGGCGACAGGTACGGCTACAACTTCCGCATCGACGCGCGCGATGTCTACAGCGATGGCGCCCGCACCGGCCGATTTGATACCTTCAGCGAAGGCGCACGTGTCGTGGCTCCGACCACGCGCGAAATCGACAATGACCGTTCCCTGTCAGGGATGGACCTTCGTGGCGTGTCAGCCGCGCCCTCGCGCGTGATCGACGTCTACACCGACGGCGCACTGGCCGGCATGGACCTCCGCGGCGTATCGGCGGCGCCCTCGCGCACGATCGACGTCTACACGGACGGCGCGCTGGCCTGAGCCGCCAGCCTGCGGGTCACGCCTGTCGCGACGTGACCCGCCACCCCGATCGCCAACAAAATCGCCCGCGCGCCAGGCCACCCCGGGTCGACATACGCTGCCTGCGCCACACTCGCCCTCCGCCGCGCTGTGCCGTGCACGTGTTTTGGCAATAGACTGAAACCTGCCGCGCGCAGGAAGGCGCGACTGCAGAACCAGCCAATCCCCAGTCAGCGAGCGAAGCCATGTCGATTCCCCACCTGTCTTCCGGCCAGACCGCCAGCGTGCTACCGCTTGGCGCCAACCTCAAGAACACCCCCACCACCGCGCTGTTCAAGGCCCCTCACATGGAAGTGGCCCGCCTGGTGATGCTGGCAGGCAAACAACTGCCTCCGCACGCCGTGGCCGGCCCCTTGACCATCCAGTGCATCGAAGGCGAAGTCGAAGTCGCACTCGACCACGGCTCGCAGCGTCTGAAACCCGGCGACCTGATCTACCTGGCCGGCAATGTCCGGCATGACGTGAAAGCGCTGACCGATGCGTCGGTGCTGTTGACGATGGTCTTGCTGGACGGCCAGTAGCGCGGCGGCGGCAGACCAATAAAAAAGAGCCTTGCGAACAAGGCCCTTCCAGGTTTCCGAAGCCAGCTGGGACTTCGATCACTGCGCACCGGCCGCACACTCACTGCGGTTGTGCCGGCTTGCGTTCCGCCAGCAGCTTCTGGATGGCCGCCTCGGTTTCCTTGTAGCGGCCCTCGCCGTAGTGCTGGTACACGATGCGGCCGTTGGCGTCGATCAGGTAGAGCGCGGGCCAGTACTGGTTGCGATATGCGGACCACGTGCCGTACATGTTGTCTTGCGCCACCGGATAGCGGATGTCATGGCGCTTGAGCGCGGCCTGCACGTTCTCCGTCGATTTCTCGAACGGGAATTCCGGCGTGTGGACACCCACCACCACCAGGCCCTGGTCCTTGTACTTGTCGTACCACTGTTTCACATACGGCAGCGTGTTCACGCAGTTGCCGCAGGCGTACGTCCAGAAGTCGACCAGTACGACCTTGCCGCGCAGTTGCTGCATCGTGAGCGGCTCGGAATTCAGCCAGTGGTTGATCCCCACGAATTCGGGCGCGGCGCCCTGGTCGCCAACCTTGGGACTTTCGGCGATGGCGCCGGTGCCGAAGGTGTAGATGGCCGCGATGCCGATGGCGGCAAGCATGGCGCGGAATACGTTACGCATGATTCAGGGGCCTTTCAGGAGATGCTCGCCCCGTGACCCGGCTGGCGGATCGGCGGGTCGACGGGGCGATGCGGCACTGGTCAGACCAGTTCGGTTTCGATATGGATGTTGCCGTGCAGCGCCTTCGAGTACGGGCAGGTGCGGTGCGCGGTGTCCACCAGCGCCTGCGCCACGTGGCGCTCGATGCCGGGGATATGCACCCGTAGCCGTGCCTGCAGCAGGTACTCCACGCCGGCCGTGCCCAGGTCCACTTCGGCATCTACAGACAGGTCTTCCGGCAGCTTGATCTTCTGCTTGCCCGCTGCCAGGCCGATGGCGCCGATAAAGCAGGCAGACCAGCCGGCAGCCAGCAGCTGCTCGGGGTTGGTGCCGTTGCCCTTGCTGCCGGGCGACGACAGGTCGATGTCGAGCTTGCCGTCGTCGCTGCGGGCCGAGCCGTCGCGGCCGCCGGACGTGATGTGGACCTTGCCGGTGTACAGGACTTTTTCGATACGGGCCATGATGGTTTCCTTGTCTCTTTCAGTGGTCTGGTTGTGAGGATGCGGATTCGGGATTTCGGGGACTCAGGCGTAGGCGCCGTCCAGGTACGGATCGACGCTGCGTGCCGGGTCGGCCGAGACGCCGGTGCGGTCCATGCCGGCCACCGTGTGGGCGCCTTCGTAGTACGGGTCCAGCGTGCGGGCGCCGTCCAGGTACGGGTCGGCCGAGCGGGCCGGCGGGGCCGAGACGCCCGTGCGATCCAGGCCGGCTACGGTGTGTGCGCCGTCGTAGTAGGGGCTGCGCGGTTCCTGTACCGAGCGGGCGCCGTCGTAGTACGGGCTGCGCGGCTCCTGCACCGAGCGGGCACCTTCGGTGTACGGGTCGCGGGCGTCGGTGGCCGAGCGGGCACCTTCGCTGAACACATCGCGTGCACCCTGCACGGCACGGGCGCCGTCGGTGTACACGTCGCGGGCACCGACAACGGAAGCCTGTGCGCCAGCGGCGGCGGCAACCAGGGCAACGGCGAGAACAAGGCGCTTGGTGAGGTTCTTGGACATGATGGTTTCCTTTTCAGTGGTATGCGGTCGATTCGGTCGATTGCCTGGCAGCGTTTTCGCTCTGTCGTTTGTGCGTCGCGCTGCCATGGACCGTATTTAAGGCGGCCCACGTATCGCGCCCGTAGCGACTTGGCGGCCGTAGTGTCAGGGCACGTATCGTCGCGACGGCCTGATACAAAGGCGTACAAAAAGGGGGATGCCCGGAAGAGGACAAGAACTGCGGAGGGAAGGGAGAAAAGAAAACATGCGCCTTGCGGCACTCCGCACTTCCATGCATGGGAGCGGGTTGGGAAGCGGGGTAAGGGAGAGGGGCGAGCCGCTGGTGGCCTGCCGGCTGCGATTTGAAGCGCCCGCCCTCTCCCCGGCCCCTCTCCCGCAAGCGGAAGAGGGGAGCAAACCAGCGGTGGCCGAAAGGACTCAGCCCAGCCTGATATCGGCCGCCAGGCCGCCGCCTTCGCGGTTGCGCAGGGTCAGCGAGCCGCCGATGGCCGCTGCAAGCTGATGGGCGATGGCCAGGCCCAGGCCGGTGCCGCCGGTCTCGCGGTTGCGCGAGCCTTCCAGCCGTACAAACGGCTGCAACACGGCCTCGAGCTTGTCTTCGGGGATGCCGGGGCCCCGGTCCATGATCGATATGACCACGGTGTCGCGTTCGCGGCGGACGCCCACTTCTGCGGCCCCTCCGCCATATTTGATGGCGTTGTCGATCAGGTTGGTCAGCACCCGTCGCAGGGCATTGCGTCGCGTGACGATGGCGCCACCGGCGTTCTCGCCAATTGTCACGTCCTTGCCGGTGTCCTGGTAGTCGTAGACCAGGCTTTCGACAAACGATCCCAGATCGATGCGGGACGCCTCCTCGGAATCCCCGCCGGTACTGCGCGCGTAGGCCAGCCCTTCGCGCACCAGCGTCTGGATTTCCGCCAGGTCGCTCACCAGCTTGCGTTTTTCCTCGGAATCCTCGGCCATCTCCGCGCGCAGCTTCATCCGCGTGATGGGCGTCTGCAGGTCGTGCGAGATGGCAGCCAGGATCTGCACGCGTTCCTCGACAAAATGCGCGATGCGGTCGCGCATGGCGTTGAAGGCCCGCGCCGCCTGCGCCAGTTCCGTGGGACCGTGCTCGTCCAGCGGCTGCGAGCGGGTATTCGGATTGAGCGCGTCGGCGGCGTCGGCCAGCGCCACCAGCGGGCGGATCGACAGGCGCACGGCGAACCAGCAGCACAGGATCAGCAGCAGCAACTGCAGCACCAGCACATAGGGCAGCCACTCGGCGATGGGCGTCATGCGCGGATGCACGTCGATGGTCAGCGGACTGCCGTCGCTCAGCGTCAGGTGCGCCTGAAGCTGCTTGCCGTCGCCCGGAATCGACTGCACCGTGACCGGGTAGTGCGTGCCGGTGGCCTCCATGATGCGCTCGGCGATATCGCGCCCGCGCTGCGTCATTTCCGGCACCCCCGGCGATCCCGGCCCCAGGATGTACTGGTAGTTGCCACGGTTCACGCGTGGCAGCCACTGCGGGCGTTCGGCGGCCGGAATCCGGTCCAGGATCGCCACCGATGTCGCCACGTCGGTCTCCAGCGTGCCCAGCATGACCTGCCGCGCCGACATGTATCGCTCCGAAAACAGCACGGCAAACGACATCAGATGCGCGACGATCATGCCCGCCAGCAGGATCAGGAACAGGCGCGACCCCATGGTATGGGGCCAGCGCCAGCGGCGCGTGCTCACTGACGGGCCTCCGTGATCTCCACGGGCATCGAGAACACATAGCCCTCGCTGCGCACCGTCTTGATATAGGCCGGCTCGCGCGCATCGTCCTTCAGGCGCTGGCGCAGGCGGCTGACCAGCAGGTCCACCGACCGCTCGAACATGTCGGCTTCGCGGCCCTGGGTCAGGTTCAGCAGCTGGTCGCGGTTCAGCACGCGCTGCGGGTGGTCCACGAAGACGCGCAGCAGCCGGTATTCGGCGCCGCTCAGCGCGACGATGGTGCCTTCGTTGTCGATCAGGTGACGTGCCGTGGTGTCCAGCTGCCAGTCGCCGAATGCCAGCATCTGCCCGGCCTCGGTGATCTGCAGGTTCGGCGGCAGCATCCGGGTACGGCGCAGCACGGCCTTGATGCGCGCCAGCAGCTCGCGTGCCGCGAACGGCTTGGTCAGGTAGTCGTCGGCCCCCATTTCCAGGCCGATGATGCGGTCGGTCTCGTCGTCGCGGGCGGTCAGCATCAGCACCGGCGTGGACTTGTGCTTGCCGGCGCGCAGTTCGCGGCACAGCACCAGGCCATCGTCGCCGGGCAGCATCACGTCCAGCACGATCAGGTCGACCGTGTTGGCGTCCAGGAACTGCCGCATATGCCGGCCATCCGGCGCCATGGTCACCCGCAGCCCGTTCTTGGTCAGGTAAGTGGATACCAACTCCCGGATCTCCCGGTCGTCATCGACGATCAGGACATGGTCGACATGCGATTCCATCAGCTTCACCCCTGGCGATCTATTTTTAGGAAAAATGTGAACAATCAGTCTGTTGGCGAGATTGTATGGGCGGCCGGGCCTTCGCGTGTATCGCAATGTATCTGGCGGCTGCGGTCCCACAAAGCCATACAACTTCGCCGGTTGGCGACACATTTACGGTAGATCACGGGCGTCTCATTGGGGCATGCCAGATTGCTGGCCCCTCATCCTTGCCGAAAGGAACCCGACCATGACGCTGCTGATCCTTGCCTACCTGGGCGGTGCCCTGACCATCCTGAGCCCGTGCATCCTGCCGGTGCTGCCATTCGTACTGAGCGGCAGCGGCCAGCCATTCCTGCGCGGACGGCTGCCGATGCTGGCCGGCATGGCGCTGACCTTTGCAGCGGTAGCCACGCTGGCATCGGTGGGTGGCGCCTGGGCGGTGCGCGCCAACGAATATGGCCGCTATGCCGCGCTGGCCTTGCTGGCGATGTTCGGCGTGTCGCTGCTCGTACCCAGGCTGGCCGACGCGCTCACCCGGCCCGTGGTGGCGCTGGGCAACCGGCTGGCCGGCGATGGCACGGCCGGCGCGGCATCGCCGTGGGCGTCGTTGCTGCTGGGCGTGGCAACGGGCATGTTGTGGGCCCCCTGCGCGGGCCCGATCCTGGGCATCGTGCTGACCACGGCCGCGCTGCAGGGCGCCAGCGTGCAAAGCTCGCTGCTGCTGGTGGCCTATGCGGCAGGCGCTGCCACGTCGCTGGCCGCCGCGCTGGGCGTGGGCGGCCGCCTGTTCGCGGCGATGAAGCGGTCGATGGGGGCTGGCGAATGGCTGCGCCGCGGCCTGGGGGTTGGCGTGCTGGGCGGCGTGGCCGCCATTGCCATCGGGGCCGATACCGGCTTCCTGGCGCGGCTGTCCGTCAGCGGCCCGGCCCGGCTGGAACAGGCGCTGGTCGACCGGCTGCACAACGCATCGGCGCCGGCGCCGCAGGCTGGGAACGAGGTGCCGGCCACGGCCGCCACCGCTTCCGGTGAAGCCGGCCCCGGGGCCAATGCCGGCATGCTGCTGGCGGCCAACGGTACGGGATTCGAGGGCTACGGCGTCGGCAACCGCCTGCCGGTGGAAGGCCAGTTGCCGTCGCTCGACGGCGCGGTCCAGTGGTTCAACACGCCCAACGGCGCACCCATCACGCGCCAGCAGCTGCAGGGCAAGGTCACGCTGGTCTATTTCTGGACGTACTCATGCATCAATTGCATCCGCACGCTGCCCTACCTGCGCGCCTGGGCCGACAAGTATCCGGGCCTGCAGGTGATCGGCGTGCACACGCCCGAGTTCGCGTTCGAAAAGAAGCCTGACAACGTGCGCCGCGCCATCGGCGACTTCAAGATCGGCTTCCCGGTGGCGGTGGACAGCGACTACAACATCTGGCGCGCCTTCAACAACAACTACTGGCCGGCGGCCTACTTCGTCGATGCGCGCGGCAATATCCGCCATCACCAGTTTGGCGAAGGCGACTATGCGAATTCCGAGCGCGTGATCCAGACGCTGCTGGCCGAAGCCGGCCAGCCGTCGGCGTCGCGCGACGTGGTGGTGCCCGACGCCAGGGGCGCGCAGGCCGCCCCCGACCTGCGCAATGTCCGCTCGGGCGAGACCTATGTGGGCTACAACCAGGCGTCGAACTTCGCCTCGGCGGGCGGCATCCGCCCCGACGCGCCGCGCAATTACGCCCTGGATGGCAAGCTGCACCTGAACCAGTGGGGGCTGGCGGGCCAATGGACGGTGGGACCGGAGTTCGCCACTGCAGAGCGCGCCGACGGCAGCATCCGCTACCGCTTCCAGGCCCGCGACCTGCACCTGGTGCTGGGGCCCGCCGCCGATGGCCGCGCGGTGCGCTTCGTGGTGACGATCGACGGCAAGGCGCCGGGCGAGAGCCATGGCGCCGACATCGACGCCAACGGCAACGGCGCAATCACGGCCACGCGGCTTTACCAGCTGGTGCGCCAGGCAGGCGAAGTGGGCGAACACACGTTCGAGATCCGCTTTCTCGACCCGGGCGCCCAGGCTTACGCGTTCACGTTCGGCTGATCGGTATCGAAGGCCGGCGCGGCCAGCTTGCGGGCGTGGTCGCGCAGGTCGGCGGGCCACGCCTCCGACAGCGCCAGGAAGCGCTCGCGGTCGCCGCCATACAGCGCGCGCGACGCCTCCTCGTACCCGGGCTGGTTGCCGAGCATCGTCGACATGAAGCGATCTGCCGCCGCCTTGGCACGGCTGGCGGCCAAACCCGCGCCCTCCACGCCCTGCCCCTTGCGCGCGGCATCGACGAGCTTGCGCAACGTTACCGACGCCCCGCCGGACTGCTCGCCCAGCCATTCCCAGTGGCGCGGCAGCAGCGTGACTTCGCGCGCCACGACACCCAGCTTTGGACGCCCGGCGCCCTTCCTGGCCGGGCCCTCATCAGCAGTTGGCGGTGCCAGCCGCGCGACGATGTCGGCATCGCTGCCGCGCAGGTCGAAATCCACCTGCCGGCCGGTGACATCGCCAAACGCCAGGATCGATTGATCGGGATTGGCACGCAGCGCGGCCGCCACGGCCAGCGCCACTTCCACCGGCGTACCGGACGCCAGCCGCCGTTCGCCCGCAAAGGCGGTACACGATTCGTTGTCTTCCATGTGGGTCTCCCGACTCCGGTTTTGATGGGAGATGATATTACCCGGGTAATATCGCTTCAGTCAATTACACCCGGGTAATATTTTTCGCAGGCGCGCCAAGTTCGCGGCCTGCCGGCCCGCTACGGGCGCTTGCCGGTGTTCCCGGCAAGCTTTGACCCGAAGCGCCGCGCATGGCAGCATCGCGGGGCAGATTTTCCAGACGACTTCTTACGGGACTTTCAATGACCGGAATCCGGCCACTACTGATCGCGGCCATCGTTACGCCGCTGCTGGCGGCCTGCGCCAGTGGCAGCAGCATGGAGTACCTCGAATCCCAGGATGGCAACACGCTCCATTCGGACGCCAGCGTGGGCGAACTGGTGCTGTGCCTGAAGCAGAAGCTCGGGGATGACGCCACGGTGGAGGCTTACCCCGAACCGGGCAAGGTGGATGTGCGCGTGGGCTATGGCCATCGCGCCGATGCGGGTTACTCGTACCTGATCAACCTGCGCGCCGCGCGGCAGGGTACGGACGTACAGATCCGCAGCGCGGGCGACTGGCGGCCCATGCTGAGCAAGGGCCGTGTCACCGGCTACGTCAAGGACTGCAAGCCGGCCACCGCGGCGCGGTAAGCGCAGTCAGCACGCGACACACCGGGCACGCTTCAGCCAGCCCGTCCCATCGTCCGCGCCTGTGCCAGCACGGCGCGGGCGCGCTCCACGAACGGGCGGTCCACCATCTTGCCGTCGACCAGATAGGCGCCCACGCCTTTGGCATCGGCTTCATCGGCAGCTGCCACGATCCGCTGCGCAGCGGCGATCTCCGCTTCGGTCGGCTGGAACACCTCGTTGGCGAGCGCGATCTGGCTCGGGTGGATGCAGCTCTTGCCCAGATACCCCAGCCGGCGCGCCAGCTCGGCTTCGGCCCGGTAGCCATCGGCATCCTTGACGTCCGCAAAGGCTGCGTCATAGGCGAACACCCCGGCCTCGGCGGCGGCCATGCGCATCTGGTACATGGTCTGCGCCACGGCCAGCGTTTCGCGCCGGTGGATGCCGGCCGGCTCGAACAGGTCGGCGTAGCCCAGCTGCAGGCCCGCCACGCGCGCATCGGCGGCGGCCAGTTCATGCGCGCGGCGCAGCCCGCGCGGCGACTCGATATTGAGCAGCAGCCTGACCGGCGTGGTCACGCCGTTGGCGGCTTCGGCCAGTGCCACGGCCCTGGCGGCCAGGTGCACCTGCTCCACCTCTTCCACCTTCGGCACATTGACCAGATGCAGCCCATTGCGCACCACGGCCACGATGTCGGGCGCGAAGTGGGCGGTGTCCGGCGCGTTCACGCGCACGATGATCGTCTTGCCCGATGCCGCGGTACGGCCGGAGGCCAGCAGGTCCTGCAGCGCGGCGCGGGCTTCAGCCTTGCGCGGCTCGGCCACGGCATCTTCGAGATCGAACGACAGGGCATCGGCCGCGCTGGCCAGCGCCTTGTCGAACAGTTCCGGGCGCGATCCCGGTACAAACAGCTTGCTGCGCATGATCGCCCTCACCCTTATTCCGCGCGGATATTGCGCTGCTTGACCAGCGCACCCCAGCGGGCCGCCTCGCCCTGCACGAACTTGCCGAACTGCTGCGGCGAATTGCCCACCGGCTCCAGGCCCATCTGGCGCAGCTTTTCCTGCACGTGCGGGTCCGCCACGGCGTCCTGCACTTCCTTCGCCAGCCGTGCCACCACATCGGGCGGCGTGCCCTTGGGCACCCACACGCCGTTCCACTCCAGCACCTCGAAGTCGGGCAGGCCGCTCTCGGCCAGCGTCGGCGTGTCGGGCAGGCCCGGATTGCGCTTGAGCGACGTCACCGCCAGCGCCTTGAGCTTGCCGCTCCGGGCGTAGTTGAGCGTGGAGGCCACGTTGCCGAAATAGGCCGACACCTGGTTGCCCATGACATCGGTCAGCGCCGGCGCACCGCCCTTGTAGGGCACGTGCAGCAGGTCGATGCCGGCCTTGGCGTTGAGCAGTTCGCCCGCCAGATGCGACCCGCTGCCCGAACCGGCCGACGCGAACGTCAGCTTGCCCGGGTTGGCCTTGGCATAGGCGATGAACTCCTTGACCGTCTTGTACGGCGCATTGGGCGGCACCACCAGGATGTTGGCGGCGGTAGCCACCAGCGAAATCGGCACCAGCTCCTTGAGCGGGTCGAATGACATCTTGCGCAGGCTCGGATTCACCGCGAACGCCGAGGCGTCGTACAGCACCGTATAGCCATCGGGCGTGGCCTTTGCCACCGCTTCCTCGCCAATCACGCCTGCGGCGCCGGGGCGGTTGTCGATCACCACCTGCTGGCCCATCGACGCGCTCATGCGCTGCGCGATCACGCGCGCCGTGTTGTCGGCACCGCCACCGGCGGAATACGGCACGATCATGCGCAGCGGGCGGTCGGGAAAGGCTGCGGCGGCCAGCAGCGGCGCGCAGGCGGCCACTGCGACCAGCAGCTTGCGGCAGGTCGGATGCATGGGGAGTCTCCTCGTTTCTTTACGTTTCGCTGGTCGTCAGACCGTGGCGATGGGATTGGCCGGCGATCCCACCGCGCGCGGCAGGTGCATCGGCGGCGCCGTCAGCAGGAACGACGCGCGTCCAGCCTGGTGCAGCCAGGCCGCAAGCGGCGTCAGGTGCCACATCTCGCCCAGCGGAATGCCAAGCTTGACCAGGCAGAGTTCGTGCAGCGGCAGCAGCGGGCCGGTCGTGCCTGCCGGCAGTGCGTGGCGGCGCTCTTCCACTGCGTGGTTGTCCGCGGCGATGGCGGCGATGCCGGCTTCGTCGATCCAGCGCAGCAGCCGGGCGTCGGTGCCGTCGAGCACCGCGCAGGCGTTGCGCAGCCCCGAATGATCATCGGCGGCAGACAGCTGCAGCGCCATGTCGGCCAGGCCGGTATGCACGCAGAGGATGTCGCCGCGCTGCACGTCCACGCCATCGGCCTCGATCACGCGCATCAGGTCGTCATAGCCGACCGCGCGCCGCGCCGGGCCGAAGTGCCGGTGCAGGTCCACCAGCGTGCCGCGCCCCTGGATGCCGCGCGCCGCCATCGGCGCAATCGACAGGGCCTGGGCGCCGATAAACGTGCCATCGGCGGCGCTGCCGGTACCGACCGAAAAACCGTTGTAGCCGACCGTTTCGGCCTGACCATCGCCATCGGCATCGAACAGGCAGTTCACATGGCCCAGGGCGTCCCACTGCGTGGAGTACTGCGGCGACAGCGTGACGTGGTCGTCGCTGATCACATCGGTGGCGCCCGGCACATCGCCAGCCATGGGCCGATTGAATACGCGCTGGCCGTCCTTTTCCGATGGATGCAGCACGGGCGGACGGCGGCGCGGGTTCAGCACGCCGGCACGCGGCACATCGAGCGGCAGGCTCAGCGAGAACGTCAGGCCCTCGCGCACCTCGCGCACGGCGGCCAGTACCTGGACCGGGCCGATCAGGTTGAGCCGGCCAAGCTGGTCGTCGGGACCGAAATCGCCCCAGTTGGATCCTTGCGGGCGGTGCGTCCAGCGCGGGTTCGCAGCCATCATTGGTCCTTGCCGGCGTCAATCACCACGCCGGCGGCCTGCAGCGCGGCGATGCGTGCGTCGTCGAGCCCGGCCGCGCGCAGCGCCTCGACCGAATGCTCGCCCAGTGCCGGTGCCGCGCGCCGGAACGTGCCCGGCGTGCCGCCCAGTCGCGGCGAGATGTTGTGCACGGGAATCTGGCCCATCTCGGCATCGGGAATTTCCACCACGATGTCGCGTGCGTGGAAATGCGGGTCGTGCTCGATATCGGAGATGTCGTAGATCGGCCCGATCGTCACGCCGGCCTTGTCGAAGAACGCGACGCAGTCGGGCTGGGTCATCGTGCCAAGGAATTCGCCGATGATGCCGTCCAGCAGCGCGGCGTGCTTCACGCGCTCGGCATTGGTGGCGAAGCGCGGATCGGTAATCAGCTCGGGCCGGCCGATGGCGCGGAACAGCCGCTCGGTCATGGCCTGCGTGGATGCCGACAGGCACACCCATTTGCCATCGGCCGTCTGATAGGCATTGCGCGGCGCGCTGTTGGTGGACCGGCTGCCCGTGCGCGGCTTGACCTTGCCGGTCAGCCGGTAGTTGGCGGCCTGCGCGCCCAGGATGGCGAAGATCGGATCAAGCAGCGGCAGGTCGATGACCTGGCCCACGCCGCCGCGCACTTCCACATTGCGCACGGCGCTGAGCACGCCGATGGCGCCGTAGAGGCCGGCGGTCATGTCGCCCAGGTAGATCGGCGGCAGCACCGGCTCGCGGTCGGCAAAGCCGTTCATCGACGCAAACCCCGACATGCCCTCGACCAGCGTGCCGAAGCCGGGTCGATGCGAGTAGGGGCCGTCCTGGCCCCAGCCGGAAACGCGCACGATCACAAGCCTGGGGTTGCGCGCCATCAGCACCTCGGGGCCCAGGCCCATGGTTTCGAGCGTGCCGGGCTTGAAGCTCTCGACGAACACATCGGCATGCGCCACGAGGTCGAGGATCACGTCGATGGCGCCTTCGCCCCGGAAGTTCAGGCACAGGCTGCGCTTGTTGCGGCAGTACGCCTTCCAGGCGGTGGACACGTCCCTGACCTTCCAGTCGCGCAGCGTGTCGCCGCTGGCCGGCTCCACCTTGAGCACATCGGCGCCCAGGTCGGCCAGCGCCATCGTCAGCGTGTTGCCCGCCACCAGGCGGGAAAGGTCGAGGATGCGGATGCCGTCGAGCGGTCCGGTGGCGTCGGGCGCCAGGGCTTGCTGCCTGAACATGGAAAGACTCTGTGAATTATTCGGCGGTGATGTTGCGGGCCTTGGCCACCTGCTTCCAGCGCGCACTGTCGCGGCGGATATGCTCGGCGAACTGGGCCGCGGTCATCGCGGACGGCTCGGCGCCTTCGCGCGCGAAGGTCTCGCGCATTTCGGGCGTGGCAATGATGTCGCGGATCTCGGCGTTGAGCTTGTCCACCAGCGGCTGCGGCGTGCCGGCCGGCGCGAACACGCCCCACCAGAGTTCGGCGGAATAGTTGGGCACGGTCTCGGCCACCGACGGCCACTGCGGCGCAAAGCGCGAGCGCGACGGCGACGTCACGCCCAGCGCGCGCAGCTTGCCCCCCTTCACCTGCGAGGCCACGGACGGAAAGCTGGCAATCACGAACTGCACCTGCCCGGCGATCAGGTCGGTCAGCGCGTTCGAGATGCCCTTGTACGGCACGTGCGTGAATTCGATACCGGCATCACCGGCCAGCAGTTCGCTGGACATCTGGTTGATCGATCCGATACCGGACGAGCCATAGTTGATGCCGCCCTTGTCCTTTTTCGCGGCGGCGATCAGGTCGGCCACGGTCTTGTAGGGCGACTTATCGGACACGGCCAGCACCATCGGACCGCTGGCCAGCATGGCCACCGGCGCGAAGCTCTTGTTCACGTCGTAGCTGGTCTTGGGCTGGACGGCGGCGTTTCCGGTGAACGTGGACGACGTGATCATCAGCGTGGCGCCATCGGGCGCCGAGCGCGCCACGAATTCGGCGCCGATGGCACCGCCGGCGCCCGGCTTGTTGTCGACGATGGCCGTGACGCCAAGCTTCTTCGACAGCTTCTCGCTGACCAGCCGTGCGAACACGTCGTTGCTGCCGCTGGGCGGGAACGGCACCACCACGCGGATGGTCTTCGGGATCACGGGTTCCGCCGCCTGGGCGGCCGGCATGGAGGCGACGCCCGCAAAGGCGGCGATGAAAATTGCGAGGGTACGCAGGCGATGGCGATGCGGCGTCACGACGTTGTCTCCGGTTTATTGTGCAGTGCGGCACCTGTTTTTCGGCACCATCCGACCACATCCTAGCCACGCCGCCGGTTGAGATAAAGTGACGTTTTTAAATCTATCGGTGAGAAAAACTCATGAAGGTCGAGTGCTTCCAGACGCTGGCCGCCGTCCTGCGCTGCGGCAGCTTTGCCGGGGCGGCAGCCGAGATGAGCCTGTCACCCAGCGCGGTCAGCCTGCAGATGAAGCAGCTGGAGGCGTACTTCGGCCAGCCGCTGTTCGACCGGTCGGCATTGCAGGTGCGCCCCACCCCGTTTGCGCTGGAGGTGAGCGCCACGCTCGACGGCGCCATCCACGCGATGGAGTCGCTGCGCCGCCGCTCGGCGCCCAAGGTGGAAGGCAAGGTCACGCTGGGCATCATCGAGCCGATGCAGGTGACGCTGCTGCCGCCGTTCATGGCGCTGGTGCGGGAGCGCTATCCCAACCTGGACGTGCGGCTGGAACGCGGCCGCTCCACCGCGCTGGTGGACGCACTGCGCTCGGGCGCCATCGACGCCGCCGTGGTAGCGCAGCCGGAAGCGGGCGCCTCGGCCCGCGTGCGCTGGGCCCCGCTGTTCCGCGAGCCCTGCGTGCTGGTGGCCCCGCGCGATTCGGCCGGTCGCACGGTCAAGGCGCTGCTCAAGGCGTACGAATGGATCCGCTTCGATACGTCGACCATTGCCGGCTCGGTGGCCGCCGACTTCGTACGCCGCACGGCGCCCGACGTACGCTCGCGCATCGAACTGCTGTCGATTCCGGCCATCGTCGCCATGGCCTCGCGCGGGCTGGGCGTGTCCGTGCTGCCCCAGCCCGACCCCTACCTGCTTGAGGCGTTTCCGGTGCGCGTGATGACGCTGGGCGACACGCCGCCTTCGCGGCAGATATCGTTCGTGTCACGCGTGGCGCCGGCCGAAGACCGCGTCATCGCCGCGCTGCTCGACACCCTGCGCAGCGCCGCGGCCGGAAAGGTCTGAGCGGCCGGCGCGCCGGGTCACGGCCCGGTCAGTTAAACGGTTTCGACGGGTGATCTGAGTCCTTTCGCACAGCGCGCCGCCGCGCGGTGGCTTGCGGCATACTGGCCCGCGAGTGGCCCCGGGCCACGCTTCCTTGGGAAAGGTGAGCCAGTGAAAAAGACGCAGATCGTCAAAGTTGCCAATGCCATCGCGATTGCAGCCCTTGCCGGTGCCGGCATGGCCCATGCACAGGACAAGCCCGCTGCGGAAGGCACCCCGGTGCCGGTCACGCCCGACAACTTCGTGCGCGCCGAATCGGACATGTACATGACCGGCCTTGCCAAGCAGGGCGGCGTGGGCAAGCTGCTGCACCGCCGCGAGCCGGCGTCGATCGAGCACCAGACCGTGATCCGCCTGAACCGCGACACGATCTATTCGTCCGGCGTGTTCGACCTGGACGCCGGCCCGGTGACGATCACCATGCCCAACCCGGGCAAGCGGTTCATGTCGATGCAGGTCATCAGCGAGGACCACTACGTGCCGGCGGTGTACTACGGTGCCGGCAAGCACGTACTGACCCGCGAGAACGTGGGCACGCGCTACGCGGTGGTGGGGGTGCGGACGCTGGTGGACCCGGCAAGCCCCGAGGACATCAAGCAGGTGCACACGCTGCAGGACGCCATCCAGGTCAGCCAGAAGGCGCCGGGCGCGCTGCAACTGCCGGACTGGGACCCCGCCAGCCAGAAGAAGGTGCGCGACGCGCTGCTGGTGCTGCAGTCCACACTGCCCGACTACAAGGGGGCCTTCGGCAAGAAGGGCGAGGTCGATCCTGTCCGGCACCTGCTCGGCACTGCCGCGGGCTGGGGCGGCAACCCCGAAAAGGACGCGACGTACCTGAACGTGACGCCGCCGAAGAACGACGGCAAGACCGTCTACCGGCTCAATGTGAAGGACGTACCCGTGGATGGTTTCTGGTCGGTGAGCGTCTACAACGCCAAGGGCTATTTCGAGAAAAACCCCGCCGGCGCCTATACGCTCAACAATCTCACGGCGAAGAAGGATGCGGATGGCGGCATCACGATCCAGTTTGGCGGCTGCGAGGCCAATACCGCCAACTGCCTGCCGATCGTCGACGGCTGGAACTACACGGTGCGGATGTACCGTCCGCGTCAGCCGGTGCTCAGCGGCAAGTACCAGTTCCCGGCACCGCAGCCGGTGAACTGAGTCGCGCGCCGCGTCTACGCGGAAACGAAGAAGGCGAGGCCACGGCCTCGCCTTTTTTCATGCCCCGGCTGCTGGTCCGGCGCCGTGCCTAGTGCGCCTTGCCCTTGTCATCGGGGTGCGATGACAGCAGGTCCAGCATCTCGTCGGCATGTTCTTCCTCGACGGCCAGGATGCTCTCCATCAGCCGGCGGGACGTCGGGTCCTTCTCGCCGATGAACTGCACGATCTCGCGGTAGGTATCGATGGCGATACGCTCGGCCACAAGGTTCTCCTTGATCATGTCGGTCAGCGACGTCCCCTCCACGTATTCGGCATGGCTGCGCGAGGCCAGGCTGTCGGGGGACAGGTCCGGCTCGCCGCCAAGCTGCACGATCCGCTCGGCGATCTGGTCGGCATGGCCCTGTTCCTCGTTGGAGTGGGCCAGGAATTCATCGGCCACGCTCTTCGAGTTGGGCCCCTTGGCCATGAAGTAGTGGCGGCGATAGCGCAGCGTGCAGACAATCTCGGTAGCCAGCGCCTCGTTGAGCAGCTTGATCACGGTGTCGCGCTCGGCATCGTACCCAGCGGTCACCGCGCCGTCGTCGATGTGTTGGCGGGCACGCTCGCGAATGGTCTTGATGTCCGTCAGGAACGGTTGCTTGTTAGACATGGGGACTCCTTCGTCATCGTTCGAATGGTCCCGCGCCCCGCTGCATGCGGGGGCGGCCTTTATCGCTGCAGGCAAAAACGGTGCCATTGGCGCAGCCCCGGCAAAACCGTCGCCGTGGCCCCATGTCCATGTGCTTTTTACAAAAGCGGGGCGTCGAAGCTTGCAATAGGCATGGCCGTCCGGCGCGCCGCCCATCACACAAAGGGCCTATCCGCGCTACCGCAAGGCCTGACTTGCCGCTGCCCGGAGTTCCGCGTAGTGTGACGATTTGCGTACATCTGCCGCAAATTGCAGATGCCAAACCTCGATCCACGATGGAATCGCGCCTGCCCCGCGCACGCATTGCCTCAGCCGCGCTGTCCCCGCGGTTGTCCACACTGTTGTCCCGCCTGTCGGCCACGGCCACCGCCGCGGCAGTGGCCGCCGTCATGGCCACCGCGCTGCCGCTGACGGCCAGCGAGGCCCATGCCGCCCCGCCTGCCCAGCAGAAGACCCAGGTACCCGGCTACTACCGCATGATGGTGGGCCAGCTCGAAGTCACCGCGCTCTACGACGGCTATATCGATCTGGACCCCAGGATGCTGAAGTACACCAGCGCGCGTGAGGTTCAGAGCCTGCTGGCGCGCATGTTCGTGGCCTCGACGCCGGGCATGCAGACAGCCGTCAACGCCTACCTGGTCAACACCGGCACGCACCTGGTGCTGGTCGATACGGGCGCGGCCGCGTGCTTTGGCCCGACGCTGGGCGGCATCCTGCAGAACCTGCGTGCATCGGGCTACACCCCGGAACAGGTGGATACGGTGCTGCTGACCCACCTGCACGGCGACCACGCCTGCGGCCTGACCGCCGACGGCAAGCCCGTGTTCCCCAACGCCACGGTGTACGCCGACAAGGCCGATGCCGACTACTGGCTCAGCGAATCGGCGGCCGCCAGCGCCCCCGAAGGCGCCCGGCCGCTGTTCGGCATGGCGCGCAATGCGGTGGCGCCGTACCAGGCTGCCAACCAGTTCCGCACCTTCAACGCCACGGCCGGCGAAGAGCCGATCCCGGGCGTACGCGCGGTACCCACGCGCGGCCACACGCCGGGCCATACCGGCTACCTGTTCGCGGCGGGCAACGAGAACCTGCTGCTGTGGGGCGATATCGTCCACAGCCACGCCACGCAGTTCCGCCGCCCGAACATCGCCATCGAATTCGACGTGGACAGCCACCAGGCCGTGCTGACGCGCCAGCGCGTGCTGGCCGATGCCGCCAAGGGCAAGCTGTGGGTAGGTGGCGCGCACCTGCCGTTCCCCGGGCTGGGGCACGTGCGGCGCGACCAGGTGGGCTACACCTGGGTGCCGGTGGAATTCGGCCCGATCCGCAGCGATCGCTGACGGCGACTGGCCGCGACTGGCGGCGGCCACCCCGCTGACGCCAGCGCGCCGGCGTGCGAACATGGCATCTTTGCCCCGATGTCCGCACGCCGATGATTACCCGTCCGCCGCTTCACTGGTTCAAGATGCTGTTTGTGCTGCGGGGGTCGGTCCTGCCCAGGATTGCCCCGCAGCTCGTCACGATCACGCTGTTCGCGGCGGTCATCACGCTTTTTCACGGACGGATCGGCGAATGGAAGGTGTCGCTGAATTTCGTGCCGTTCTCGCTGATCGGCCTGACCCTGGCCATCTTCCTCGGCTTTCGCAACAGCACCAGCTACGCGCGCTTCTGGGAAGGCCGCACGCTGTGGGGCAGTGTGCTCAACGAATCGCGCTCGCTGACGCGCCAGGCGCTGACGCTGGTGGCCGACCAGCACGACGCACGCCGGCTGGCCTACCGGCTCTGCGCATTCGTGCACGCCTTGCGCCACCAGTTGCGCGGCACCGACGCATGGCCCGACGTGGCGCCCTTTCTCGATGAGGCCGATGCCGCGCGGCTGAAGGCGGCAAGGTTCAAGCCGGCCATCGTGCTGCTGATGGCCGGCGAATGGGTTGGCGAGCGGCTCAGGTCAGGCCAGCTGGCGCCAGCGCTGGCCCAGCCGATGGAGATGTCGCTGAACCAGCTCAGCACCGCGCTGGGCGGCTGCGAACGGCTGGCCAGCACGCCGATCCCGTTCACGTACTCGGTCATCATCCACCGCTGCATCTACCTGTATTGCGTGCTGCTGCCGTTCGGCCTGCTCGACTCGATCGGGCTGATGACGCCGGTCATCGTCTGCTTTATCGCCTATACGTTCTTCGCGCTCGAAGCGCTGAGCGCCGAGATCGAGGAGCCGTTCGGCGAGGAACCCAACGACCTGGCCCTGACGGCCATGTCCTACATGATCGAGTCGACCGTGCTGGAGATGATTGGCGAGGCGCCCAGGAGCGCCGCGCCGTCACCGCACGAGTTTATCCAGGTCTGACGCGCGGCGGCGTCATCCTGCCCGGCGCCCCCAGGCCAGTTCGACGAACATCGGGAAGTGCCTTGCGAGAGGGAACGGCCGATGATACCGCCGATCTCGACCTGCTCCCTCTCCCCTCGCCCATTGATGGGCGAGGAGAAAAAACCCGGCCCTTACCTTGGCCGCTTTACCGCCCGCACCTTGCCGCTGTCGCCGCCACCGCAGTAAAAGCGGTCGGCGCCGTCCGACTCCAGGCCCGACACGCCCACGCCAGGCGGCATCTCCAGCGCTTCGAGCACCTTGCCCGATTGCGGATCGATATGGCGCAGTTCGCTCTGGTCATTTTCCCAGGTGCCGTGCCAGAGCTGCCCGTCCACCCAGGTCACGCCTGTGACAAAGCGGCTCGACTCGATGGTGCGGCGAATCGCGCCAGTATCGGGATCGATCTCGTGGATCTTGCGGTCGCGATACTGGCCCACCCAGAGCGACCCTTCGGCCCATGCCAGGCCCGAATCATTGCCGTTGCCCGGCGCCGGGATCGTGGCAACCACCGCACCGGTCTGCGGATCGATCTTCTGGATGCGGCGCTCGGCGATCTGGAACAGGTAGCGTCCATCGAACGCCGTACCGGCATGGGCGGGCACGCCGATCGCGTTTGCGGTCTTGCCACTGGCGGGGTCCAGCGCCAGCAGCTTGTCGCCCACGGCGAACCAGACCTGCTTGCCATCGTAGGTCAGGCCGTGGACATGATCGACACCCGGGAAGGGACCGTACTCCTGGACAATCTCTGCGGCGATACGCTTCATGATGATTTCCTTTCGACGTGCTGGCGAGCCGAACGTGCTCGCGTGGTGGATCTGGAAACCATGCTACGCGCCAGGCAGCGGCGCCGGGAGTAACAAGGCCGTCGCGAATCCGGCAGCCGGTGGCGTCATCCAGCGGCGCGCCCGCCCGGCGCCCACCGGCTGGACCTTGCCCGCTGCGGCCAGCGCATCGAGCGCCCGCTGCACCGTGCGCTGGCTGGTGCCCAGTGCCAGCGCCAATGCCGAACTGGACCAAGACTCCCCATCGGCCAGGCAAGCCAGCACCGCCGCGTGCGCCTGCTCCACGGGATGCGTCATGACCACCACCTCGCCTGCGGCAGCAGGCACCAGCGCAAAACCCTGCGCCGTGGCCCGGATGCCCGCAAGCTTGCCCAGCGCCTTGCGCAGCCGCCCGATTTCCACGCGCAGGCGCGCCCGGTGTGTGTCATCGGGATGTCGCATGCGGAACGCCGTGGCGATCAGCGCGTCGCGCGGGACATCGCCGGGCCAGGCCTGCGCCAGCGCACGGGCCAGCGCAAACAGCACCGGCCGCCGGGCCAGCGGCACGATGACGGCGCGCTGCCGCACGGCCATGCGGCACGCGTCGACGATCAGGGCATCGGATGCAAACCAGGCTTCCACCGCATCCAGCCGCAGCGGCTGCTCCGTGCCCTGCGCCAGCAGCCGCGCCACCGGTGCGCGCAGCATGTCCAGTGCATTGTCGACTTCCGCGATCAGCGCAGGAATACCGGCCTGCCGCGCCGCGATGCCGGCACGCGTCAATGCGTCGCGGGCGGGCGAGAACGACACGCGGCGAATGGCAATGCCGGCCGACACCAGTTCGTGCGCGGCGCGCAACGCGGGAGGCAAAGGTGCGGGATCGATGGTGGCGATGGCGCGCTCGGCATCGTCGAGCTGGCCGGTGATCAGGTGATGCCGTGCAATCAGGTGGCGCGCGTGCGCCGCGTTGATGACGTCGCCATGCGTGTCGAGCACGTGCCAGGCGGTGTCCAGCGCCCTGGCGGGCCAGCCAAGGTCGCGCGACACCAGCGCGATCTCTGCCTCGGCCACGGTACAGCGGGCACGCGCGATGCTTTCCCGGGGGCCAAAGGCCCGGGCGGCGCCGCGCAGCAGCGCGCGGGCGCGCCTGAAATCGCCAAGCTGGGACATCGCAATGCCGCGCAGGGCCAGCGCGGGGGCGTCATCGCGCAGGGCGATGCGGTTCAGCGCGCCGAGCGGGTCGCCGGCCGCCAGCGCGCGCGCTGCCGCCGTGATCAGTGAATCCATGGGAATCCCGCCACACCTGTTACTCCCCATGCCGGGAGCCGGCGCCTAATCTAGCACATGACCCTTGCCAATCACGGAGGTATCTCGATGACATCTCATCGCACCGGCACCCGCGCGGAATGGCTGGCCGCGCGCCTGGACCTGCTCAAGGCCGAAAAGGAGCTGACCCGCCGCAACGACGCCGTGGCGCAGCAGCGCCAGGCGCTGCCCTGGGTGCGTCTGGACAAGACCTACCGCTTCGACACCGAACACGGCAACGTGACCCTGCACGATCTGTTCCGGGGCCGCTCGCAGCTGCTGGTCTACCACTTCATGTTCGGCCCCGACTACAAGGCGGGCTGCCCCTCGTGCTCGTCCATCGCCGATGGCTTCAACGGCTTCGCCATCCACCTGGCCCACCACGACGTCATGCTCTGGGCCGTGTCGCGCGCCCCCATCGACAAGCTGCTGGCCTACCGCAAGCGCATGGGCTGGCGCTTCCCGTGGGCGTCGTCGAGCGACAGCGCGTTCAACTTCGATTTCGACGTGTCGATCACCGAGCAACAGCAGCGCGACGGCGATTTCGCGTACAACTTCGTGCGGGCCTCGCGCGACGACAACGCCCCGCCGCCGTCCGAGTCCACCGTACGCACCGCCGCCACCTGCGGCACCGATGTGCCCACCTTCACCCGCGACCGCCCCGGCATGAGCGCCTTCGTGCGCGAGGACGGCGTGGTCTATCACACCTACTCGGCCTATGCGCGCGGCCTGGACGCGCTGTGGGGCATGTACCAGTGGCTGGACCGCGCACCGCTGGGGCGCAATGAAACCGTGAACTGGTGGCGGCGGCATGACGAATACGAGGACGAGGCGATGGCGCCGTGAGGGCGATGCGGCGATACGGCAATACGGCGAGAAGGCGGCGGGGCGATGCGGCAATGCAGCAGGTGAAGCGGTGTTATCGTTGCGCCTGATTCCCGCCATGGCCGCCGTCCGGGCCCCTCGTCCATGTCAGAACGCACGTTGCAGGCACCAGCCACCCCGCTATGGCTGCGCCTGGCTCCCGCCCTGTTCCTGCTGCTTTGGTCCTGCGGTTTTGTCTTCCTGAAGCTTGGCCTGCAATACGCCGATCCGCTGACGTTCCTGGCACTGCGCTATGCCTGCGTGGTGGCGCTGCTGATCGGGCCCTGCCTGTGGCTGCGTCCGCCGATGCCGCGCGGACTGGCGCCCTGGCTGCATCTGGCGATGATCGGCCTGCTGATCCAGGCTGGCTACTTCGCATTTACCTACCTGAGCCTCAAGCTGGGCATGTCGGCCGGCGCGGTGGCGCTGGTCACATCGCAACAGCCGATCCTGATCGGGCTGCTGGCACCGGCCATTGCCGGCGAGCGTGTCGACCGCGTGCGGTGGGCCGGATTGGCGCTGGGCGTGGCCGGTGCCGTGATGGTCATCACGGCCAGGTCTTCCGTGCAGATGACCTCGCCGCTCGGGCTGGCCTTCGCGGTGCTGGCGCTGCTGGCAATGACCAGCGGCACGCTGTGGGAAAAGCGCTTCGGCGCGCCGGTGCATCCGGTACTGGCCAACACGGTGCAGTACGGCGTGGCGCTGCTGGTCACGGCACCGCTGGCCTGGTGGCTGGAGCCGATGCACGTGCAGTGGACGCCGGGCCTGTTCGGGTCACTGGCGTACCTGGTCATCGGCAACTCGCTGGTGGCAATCTCGCTGCTGCTGGCGATGATCCGGCATGGCGAGGCATCGCGCGTCTCGGCGCTGTTCTTCCTGGTGCCGCCAGCCACGGCGGTCATCGCCTTCATGGTGCTGGGCGAATCGCTGCCGGCCATGGCATGGCCCGGCATGGCCATTGCGGCAGCAGGCCTGTACCTGGTGATGCGCCGCCGTCAGGCCACGTAGCCAGGCCAGGCCGCCGCGCGCCATCCGTGCCAGATCGACCAGCCGGTCGCGCAATTTTCCTTCGTTTGACAAAAGCCCACTGGCCTCTTAATATCAGACCAATGGTCCGTTACGTATGCAGTAGCGGTTGGTGACGTCAGTTGCCCAGGTACAGGGAGGCTGGTGTCAGTGAATGTCCACGATCGGGAACCATCAGATGACCCAACACAAAACCTGGCTGATCACAGGAAGCTCACGCGGCCTTGGCCGCAAAATTGCGGAGGCCGTTCTGCAGGCGGGCGAGAATCTGGTTGCAACGGCGCGAAACATCCGCCAACTGGACGATCTGGTTTCGGCGTACGGGTCGAACATCAAGGTCCTCTCGCTCGATGTCACCGACCCGAGCGCCGCTCAGCGGGCGGTGTCCGAGACTGTCGAAGCCTTCGGCCGGCTCGATGTGCTGGTGAACAACGCCGGATATGCTGACGTTGCAGCCATCGAAGACATGCCTGACGCGGTATTCCGAGCGCAGATCGACGCGAATTTTTATGGCGTCGTGAATCTCACGCGTGCGGCACTGCCAGTCATGCGCGCCCAGCGGGCGGGACACATCATCCAGGTATCGTCTGTCGGCGGGCGCGTCGGTGGCGCAGGCCTTGGGGCGTATCAGGCTGCGAAATGGGCCGTCGGCGGATTCTCTGAAGTTCTCGCCAAAGAGGTGGCACCCTTCGGCATTAAGATAACGGTCGCAGAACCGGGAGGGATGCGCACCGATTGGGCGGGTTCTTCCATGGCAGTACCCGGGATCAGCGACGCCTACAAACCTGTCATCGAACCCGTCGTCGAACGCTTGCGTTCGGCAGATGGCCGCCAGCCTGGAGATCCGGCGCGCATTGCGCAGATCCTGCTCGAAATCTCTGCAATGGATGAACCGCCATTGCGCCTGCTCTTGGGCAGCGATGCCGTCGCGGTCGCCAGGATGATGTCCGAGAGACTGGCCGCATCCGACGAAAAATGGAGGCGTGTCAGCGAGTCAGTCTCCTTCCCGGTATAGTTCCGGACCGAAAGACGGGAAGCAGCCTTCAGGTGTCGCTGGCCGATACTGCGACGCCTGAAGACAATGAGAACTCGATGACGAACAAGAATGACCCAGGATTCCAACGAGCACGTACTGACCAGCAAAAGGAAGTACGAAAAGCAATCATCCTCGATGCTGCCCGGGAACTTCTCGAAACACTGTCGGTTCGCGAGATCAGCCTCCGGGAGCTAAGCCGCAAGGTAGATCTGTCCAAAGCCAATGTGGTGCGCTATTTCGAGACGCGCGAGGCGGTGTTTTTCACCCTGCTTAACCAGGCGCTTGATGACTGGCTCACTGATCTACGGGCGGAGCTAAGTGCCGACCTTCCTGGCGATGGCATTGATGCCACATCGTTTGCGAGGGCGCTAGCGAGTTCGATTGCACGCCGGCCACACATCTGCAAACTCTGGAGCGCGCTCGGCGGCGAACTGGAAAGTAATCTGTCGCCCGAAGCCGTGCGCGCCTTCAAGCTCGAACACGCCCAGCACCAAGCTCGACTGGCACGCATCTGCCGTGAATTCATGCCGACACTCACCAACGACAACGCCCGGGATTTCACCTCTATGTTCGTTGTCATGATCGCCGGGCTTTGGCCCTTTGCAAGTCCATCGGCCTCCGTCCAGCAAGCGCTACGCGATCCAGCACTCGCTGCGGCACGGGTGGACTTCGTGGCACGGCTTTCTCACTTCCTCACTATCTCAGTGACAGGTTTTGTTGCATCAGGCGCTCGGCCAGACGCCAGCTGACAGCGAATGCCTTCTCCTCCATGCGAGCGCATGGGAGTAATGCTTCGCCCACCGGTTCACGCGTCCCGCAGGAAGTTGCTGGGCGCCTCGCCCAGCATGCGCTTGAACATCGTCGAAAAGGCGCTTGGACTGGCAAAGCCCAGTTCGCCGGCGATGCGATGGATCGGCGTGCCGGATTCCAGCATCGCCAACGACCGGGCCAGCCGGACCTGCTGTATCCACTGCCGGTAAGTCATGCCGGTTTCCTTGACGAACAGCCGGATCAGCGTCCGCGTGCTGGCCCCCACGATGTCCGACCACTGCTCGATCGTGCGTGACATCGACGGCGACGCCAGGATCTGTTCGCAGATGGAAACGACACGCCGGTCGCGGGGCCATGGAATCTCGATTGGCAGCGTCCGTGTCTGGCCGAGCTTGTCGAGGATCAGCGTGACGATGCTTCGGTTCGGCGGGTTGTCCGGATAGAGCATCGGCTGCTCGACCAGTGCCAGTATGAGTTCGCGCAGCAGCGCATCGACTTCCACCACCTTCACCCGCGTCCCGAACTGCGTGGCCTTGTTCTGGGCGATGTAGATGGTGCGGATCTGCGTATCCGTCAGCATCGCCTGGTCGTGCACGATGCCGGCCGGAATCCACAGGCCGCGCTGGGGCGGAATAAACCATATGCCGTTTTCGCTGGCCACGCGCATCAGCCCCTTACTCGCATAAAGCAACTGGCCTCGCGGATGGCTGTGCGGCACGTTGTAGCTCCCCGCCTTCTTGTCGGCGCGAAACGCCGTAATCACCCGCGGCAGGTCCTGATAGTCGTGGTGGTCGTCGCTCCGGGCCTGAACTTCCGGGTTGTCACTTTGGCGACGAATTCTGGCATTCATGCGATCACTCTCGGGGCGGCGTCGCGACTACCATCGAGCAACGGAATCATGTGGCAATGGCTCAATATCGGGAGACGCCAATGTTGGCTGGAATCAGGTACGAATCGAGATCGCTCAGGCTGCTGGCTGGCGTCGGGCTGTTCGTGATGGCGCTGGCGTTGCGGCCAGGCATCGTGTCGATGGGCCCGCTGGTACATGCCATTCAGACGGAGTTTGGCATGAAACACGCGGAAGCGGCGCTGCTGACGGCCATTCCGGACCTGTGCATGGGATGCCTGGCGATCTTCATTCCAGCCCTCGGGCGTCGCTTCGGCGGCGACCGGGTCGTCATGTTCTCGCTCGCGCTGCTGGGCGCCGCACTGGTCTTGCGGGCGTGGGCCGGATCGCCCGCCAGCCTGCTGTTCTCGACGCTGCTGGTCGGTATCGGGATCGCCATCTCCGGGCCGCTGATTGGCGGCTGGATCAAGAGCCATTTCTCGGGCGATGCGGCGTTCTTCATGGGTATCTATGCCGCCGGCCTTGGCATCGGTGCAACGCTGGCCGCGGTGGGCAGCGAGTCGATCTCGCTGGCCGGCGGCGGATGGCGGCTTGGCGCGGGCATCTGGGCGATCGTTTGTGTCCTGGCGATGGCCAGTTGGCAGCGGCTCACGCTGGCTTTCCCTTCGAAGCCGCAAGCCGCCCGGACGGAAGTCTCGGTGGGTCGCTCGCCACTGCGTTCCGGACGTGCGTGGCTGATCGCCGCGTACTTCGGTATCGGCCAGTTCATCTGCTATGCCTGTTTTGCCTGGGTCGGGGAAAGCAGCCGGGAATTGCAGATCAATGCGTGGAGCCCGGGCACGAACCTTGGGCTGTTCGCGGCGATGATTGCCGTCAGCAGCTTCCTGTCGGGATTTGTGACCGGCAAATCGTTGGACCGCCGTGGCTGGCTTGCGCTGTCGGCAGCCCTGACGATTGCGGGCGCCGCAGTGCTCTGGATGGCGCCGGGGCGGCTCGGGGCGCTGCCCGTGCTTGCCATCGCCCTGGGCCAGGGCACCTGCTTCGCGCTGGCCATGACGCTGCCGCTCGATAACACCACCACGCATCACGATGCCAGCCAGTGGACCGCGTTCATGCTGTTCATCGGCTACCTCGTCGCGGCGCTGGGGCCATTCGCGTTCGGCTTCCTGCGCGACCTGACCGGGGCGTTCCAGGCTTCGTATGGCATGCTCGTGATCGCGTCCGCCGCGCTCCTGGTCCTGACACCGTTGCTCAAGCCGCGGTCCCGAGCGGAAGATTCGCATCCCTGATTGCCGGGTCGAATCGGCCGGCTGCATCACCGCCGGCCGCCCCTTGCGTCACTTCATCTCGACTGCCTGACCGGCACGCCGGCGCACACCACCACGCAAAAGCGGGCCACACGGGCCCGCTCCTGCCGATTCCACTTGTGTTGAGGGCGCCGGGCTTAGCGCGAAGAACTGCCCGACGTTGCGCCGCTACCACTGGTACTGCCGCTGGTGCTGCCGCCATAGCCGCTGCCACCATAATGGCCGCCGCGTGAGCCGCCCGAATCCGTCGGGGTCACGCTACCGGAGCCCGCCACCGAGCCGGAGCCCGTACCACTGCCGGCTGCCGTGCAGCCGCCGAGCATCGCCATCACCAGGGCCAGTGCTGCTGCCGTCGCTGTTGTCTTCCGCATGGTTTCCTCCATCGAACCGTTAGTCACCCCCCCAGCCCGGGCGGAAGCACAAGGGGACTCAACCGCTGTCACGCAAGCGCCGTTCCAGTGCCCTGGTGCGCAGGGCAGCAGACATTTCGCAATCCAGGCGTCATGCAAGGCACGGCCGGTGGGCAGTGGCTACTCACGGTTGTAAGCATTGCTCGCGCAGCGCGCCGTGCATGGGTGGCCGACTTCAGCAGCGCCGGTACCCGGCACCCGCACCACGATCTTGCCGAACTGCTCGCCCGATTCCATGTAGCGATGCGCCTCGACGATCTGGTCGAAATCGAACGTCCTGGCGATCACCGGCCGCAGCGCACCGGCCGTCAGTCCATCGACGATAAAGCGGCGGGCCGCGTCGAGCCGCACCGGATCGTTCAGCAGTTCATGCACCAGGTAGCCACGCAGCGTCAGCGATCGGGCCAGCACCGCGAACAGCGGAAACGGCGTCGGCTCTGGGCTCAGGCCGCCATACTCGATCAGGATGCCGCCGTGCGACATCGAGTCGGTCAGCGGCGCAAAGATCGGGCCGCCGATGGGGTCCAGCACCACGCGTACACCCTGCCCCCTGGTGATGGCGTGCAGCCGCGCGGCCAGGTCTTCCTCGGCTGTCGCCACCACATGGGCGGCTCCGTGGGCCTGCAACGCGTCGCGCTTGGCCCCCGTGCGGGTCACGGCAATGGGAACGGCGCCCACCCGCCGCGCAATCTGGATCGCAGCCAGCCCCACGCTGCTCGACGCGGCCGTGATGACCACGTGGTCGCCCTTCGACAGCCGGGCGATATCAACCAGCGCGCCATAGGCGGTCAGATACGGCATCCATGTGGCAGCGGCCTCCTCCCAGGACAGTGCCGACGGATGCCTGACCACCAGTGCAGCCGGAAACGTCACCTGTTCGCCATAGGCCGGCCAGCGCAGCATCGACGTCGGTGGCACGACGCTGACCGCGTCGCCAGGCGCGATGCCTGCCACGCCTTCGCCCACCGCATCGACCACGCCCGCCGCCTCCAGTCCCAGCCCCGCCGGGAACGTCTCGGGCGATTCGATATAGGCGCCGGCGCGCAGCAATGCCTCGGCCCGGTTCAGGCCCAGCGCCTTCACCGCGATACGCACCTCGCCGGGGCCCGGTAGCGCCACTTCAACTGCCTCGATCCGCAGGACTTCAGGTCCGCCGTGCTGATGGAACCGGACAACGCGCGACATGGCTTCACTCCAAATGATTGGGAACGAATACACTATGCCTGCACTAAATCTGGCAATAAATGGCCGTTTTCAGTCAACAGTCAAAACCCGGAGTTTTCAATCAATGGATCGCCTTGCGAGCATGGCCGTGTTTGTCAAAGCCGTGGACCTGGGGTCGTTTGCTGCAGCGGCCGATGCGCTGGACATGTCCGGGCCGATGGTCGGCAAGCACGTACGCTTTCTGGAGGATCGGCTAGGCGTGCGGCTGATTACGCGGACCACGCGACGTCAGACGCTTACCGAATTTGGCCGCGCCTACTACGACCGCTGCCGCGTGGTGCTGGCCGAGGCCGACGCCGCCGACGCGCTGGCCGCCGATCTGACCGAGCCGCGCGGCCGGTTGCGCGTGACCATGCCCGTGCATTTCGGGCGGCACTGCGTGGCGCCGGTGCTGCTGAAACTGGCCGAGCGCCATCCCGCGCTGGAACTCGACCTGTCGTTCAATGATCGATTCTCGGACCTTTCCGATGACGATTACGACCTGGCAATCCGCACCGGAGCGCCCGAGGATCGCGCCGGCATGGTGGCGCGGCGCGTGGCCCGGCAGGCCATGATCGTGTGCGCGGCCCCCGGCTACCTGCGGCGGCACGGCACGCCCGGGACGCTGGAAGACCTGGCCAACGCGGCCACCCATCAGGCCATCGTCTATCGGCGCTCGGGACGTGTCCGGCCGTGGCTGTTCCCACGCGAAGGCCAGCCGCCCATCGAGGTGCTGCCCGCCAACCGCATCCGGCTCGACGATCTCGATGCCATTGCCGACGTGGCCACCATGGGGCTGGGGCTGGCGTGGCTGCCGTCGTGGCTGGTACGCGAGCGCCTCCGCGCCGGCACGCTGGTGAAGGTGCTGCCGGACCTGCCTGACTACCCGTACGACGCCTACGCAATGTGGCTGCAGACGCCGCACCTGCCGCGCAAGGTCAGGCTGGCCATCGATGCGCTGGCCGACGCCCTGCCCGGGATGATGAAGTGACGCAGTGCATACCGGATTCCATGTCGTGGATTCACGTTTGATTCAACGCAAAGCGCATAGCAATATCGCCAAACCCGCGCGACGACCGGACTACTATCGATTGCGTTGGCGTGCCCCTCACCCGCACGCCGGCGCATTCGATATGGCTAAGAAATTTCCAATTCATCCAAAGCATCCCGAGCGCATCTGCTGGGGCTGCGACAAGTACTGTTCGGTCGATGCCATGGGCTGCGGCAATGGCTCCAGCCGGACGCAGCATCCGGCGGAGCTGCTTGGCGACGACTGGTACGAACATGGCGACTGGGGCATCGAAGTCGATGACGCTCCTACGGGGACGTCCGGCGTCCCCCGTGGCCAGGCGCGGGCCGGCATGGCACCGGCCCGTACTGCCTGCAATCAATAGCCGTAGTACTGCTGCGGCGGGGCGTACTGCACCGGGGCCGGACGGCCGCACGGCACATAGCCGCCCTGGTAGTTGCTATAGCAGTAGCCCGGCGGCACGGCCGGCGCGGCGTAAGCCACCGGCTGCGGCGGCGCGTAGACCGGCGCCGGCGCGGCGTAGGCCGGCTGGCTGCTGGCGACCAGCGCGCCCAGGGCCAGGCCTGCCACGGCAGCCACTGCAATGGCGGCACCTGCCGAGGATCCGCCACCGCCACGGTAGTAGCGGTCGTGGGCCGAGGCGGTCCCGGCGACCAGCATGGCGGCACTCAGGACAGCGATACCGGTGTAACGAATCGACTTGCGCATCTTTGACTCCTTCAGTCGGGCCAACCAATGGCCCTCTCTACGGAATGCATGATGAACGCCCGATCATTACAGTGGGTTACGCCGTCGTGAGCAGATGTAAGCGCGGGGAGACATCGCTACCCGCCTGACGGCCTGCCTCCGCGAACAGATCGTCGTTTCTTGAATTTGACGTTACAACTTCCTGCGGCTTCTCCACCGGTCTCTGTGGGAAACGCCGGTTGACAGCGTATCGGCGCTTGCAAATACTCCACCTCGCAACGCCTCAGTGCCTGCGCGAATACCCCCTGATGCGGTGCGGTTTTGGCAATGTCGAGACAACTTCAACCAGAGACGACCATGATCACACGCCTTCCGGGGCTTCCGCGCCTGCGAACCTGCGCGCGGCGCCTGCTGCTGACCAGCGCCATCGGGCTGCTCACCGCCTGCGCCAGCAGCGTTTCGAACCCGCCCGTACCCGCCCAGCCGGCTGCCCCGGCCGCCACCACCGCGCCGGTGGCCGCAGGCAAGACCGAAGTGCTCTGGCTTGGGCAGGCCGCCATGCGCATCACCACGCCCGGCGGCAAGGTCATCGTCGTCGACCCATGGCTGACCGGCAATCCCAAGACTCCGCCCGCCTACAAGCAGCTATCCGCGCTGGGCAAGGTGGACCTGATCCTGGTCACGCACGCGCATGGCGACCATCTGGGCGATGCCGTCGAACTGGCGAAGCTCAACCAAGCACCGCTGTGGAATGCCGGCGGCCTGAGCCAGCAGCTGGTCACGCTGGGGCAGCTGCCGGCCACCCAGGCCCTGCGCTTTGGCAAGGGCGGCACCATTGCGCCGCTGGGCGACAAGGGCCCGAAGATCACGGCCGTGCACGCCGAGCATTCGTCGGAACTGGTCTGGAAGAACCCCGCCACCGGCAAGGATGAAACGCACTACGGCGGCGAGCCCGTGGGCTACATCATCGAGATGGAAAACGGCTTCAAGATCTGGCACATGGGCGATACCGGGCTGTACGGCGACATGATGATGGTGGCAGACCGCTACAAGCCCGACCTGGTGCTGATCCCGATCGGCGGCCACTTCACGATGGCCCCCCAGGACGCCGCCATTGCGCTGCGCGACTTTATCCGGCCGAAATACGCCATCCCGATGCACTATGGCACCAACCCCATGCTGCGCGGCACGCCGGCGGAACTGAAGGCGGCGCTCGGTACATCGGCCACCACGGCGGTGATCGTGCCGGAGCCGGGCCAGAAGGTGGATTTCTGATGGGCCGCACGCCATTGAATCCCGGGCGGCGTGCACTCTGCATCGGCCTGCCTGCCACAGCCATGCTGGCACTGGCCGGATGCGCCGGCCGGACGTCGTCCCCGGCCAATGCGGACGCCGACGCCCGCGCACAACTGGCGGGCACGGGCAAGATGCGCGTTGCCATCAACCTCGGCAATCCGATCCTTGCCAGCCGGGCCGCCAACGGCGACCTGCAGGGCGTGTCGGTCGACCTGGCGCGCGAAGCTGCGCGCCGGCTGGGCCTGACACCGGACCTGATCGCGTTCCAGTCCGCCGGCAACGTGGTGGAGGCCGTGAAGGCGCAGCAGGTCGACCTGGCCTTCGTGGCGATCGACCCCGTGCGCGGCGCCGATATCGATTCCACGCCCCCGTACGTGATCATCGAAGGCGCGTACCTGGTCCGCAACGATTCCACCCTGCAGCGCAACGACGACGTGGACCGCCCCGGCACCCGCGTGGTGGTGGGCAAGGGCAGCGCCTACGACCTGTACCTGACGCGCGCGCTGAAGCAGGCCACGCTGGTGCGCGCACCCACGTCGCCAGCCGTGACCGACATGTTCCTGGCACAGCGCCTGGACGTGGCCGCGGGCGTGCGCCAGCAGCTCGAAGCCGATGCGAAGCGTGTGCGCGGCGTGCGGCTGCTGCCGGGCCGCTTCATGGTGATCGAACAGGCCATGGGCGTGCCCAAGGGCCGCACGGCGGCGCAAGCCTGGCTGAGCGGGTTCATCGAAGAGATGAAGGCATCGGGCTTCGTGGCCCAGGCGCTGCAACGGCACGGCATCGAGGGCGCCAGCGTGGCGCCGGCCGGGAAGGCCTGACAACGCCGCACAGCGCCCCCCGAAAGGAAGAAACCCGCCGAGGCGGGTTTTTTCATGTCGATGAGACGGGGCGGCTGGATGCCGCCCGGCCGTCGTTACTGCGGGCGGTTCACGGAGATGTCGTAGAACAGCGAACGGACATCGAGGCTGATCATCACGGCAACGCCCGTGTTGCCCAGCACCAGGGAAATGCCTTCCCGGGCCGTGGTGTCGTTCGACGGGCCGCGATAGCGCAGGCCATCCGCCGGCTTGTTCTGCTCCCACGTATCCACGCGGTTGTCGTTGCGCTTGCGCGTGTAGGTGCTGGTTGCGGCGTCCACCGAGGTGATTTCGGTCGCACCGGCGCCGACGTTGACGCTCAGATCGCCAAAGACCGTGAGGTCCCAGTACGAGTTCTTTGCACCGACCACCGGCATCGGACGCACCACCTGCTTCGCGCCGACAATCAGACCGCTCGCGCTTGAGATGACGGCGGTGACCTGGCCGTCGGTACCCTTGAATGCCGCGACGTAGGCCGTGCCATTGCTGTCGGTCAGCGCAAAACCACCGCCGGGCTGTGCCGAAAGCCTGGGCAGTTCGTTGGCCGCCCAGGACGTGCAGCTGGTCAGGCCCGTGCAGTCAGCACCGGCCAGCGCCTTGCCATCCGCGTCGAACGTCAGCTTGACGCGCGTCGGCTGGTAGATCCCGCCATTGGTCTCGAAGCCCAGGGCGCTCCAGTTACCGGCCAGATCGGCCACCGACAGCGACTGCGCCGGCACGACCAGGTTCGGCAGCAGGGATGGGCCACCCTGGCTGGGAACATTGCGCACCAGCATCACGCCCGCCGGCGATACCTGGATGTCGGACACAGCGCCACCGGACAATGCCGAGAACCGGCAAGCCTGTTGCGGAATCGGAACCAGCTGGACGCTCAGCGTGCCGCCCTGGCCGTCGGGCTGGGTCAGGGTCAGCTTCGTGGCATCGACGTGCGCCGTCAGAACGCCAACCGGCGTTGCCGCCAGATAGTCGCCGGTGCGCAGGCCGGAACATGTTTCCGAAGCCGTCTGGAGAATGGTCTGAATGGCCGCAGCGCCGGCATTGTTGCCTACGGCCGTTGAAAGTTGCGCCAGCGTCGTCTGGGCCTTTTTCAGTTGCTCGCCCAGTTGATCCAGCAGTTGATCGAGCGCATTGCCGGCATTGGCGCCGTTGGCGGCCACCAGCGGTGCCTTGATGGGGTCGACGTTGGACAGGTCGATAACGGGCTTCAACGTCGTTGCCAGGCTGACGAGCGCGGTCGTGACATTGGCCGGCGTCAGGCGTGCCTGCGCGGTGCCGTCGAAGTTGGCGAAGAAGGCATTGGTGTCGCCGCTCGCCAGCGCGGCCACGATCAGTTCCGTCAGCGGCGTGATGTTTGCCAGGGGCGCGGTGCCGGTACCGGCTTCCACGACGGAATGGAGCGTCATCGGCGTGCCGTCCGCTGCCGTGGCCGGTACGCTCAGCACGCAGGGGCGCACGGCGTTGTCGATGCTGACCGTGAAGGTGCCGTTCGCAGCCGTCGTGGCCGAGCCGCTGCCCGTGGCGCATTTGGCGAGAACCGTCGCATTAGGCAGTGCGGCGCCAACCGCCGCGGTGCCACTGATCTTCGTGGTGGTAACTGCCGGCGCGCTCTCTCCACCACCGCCACCACCGCATGCCGTCAGCGCGACAGCGGTCAGACCCGTCAAAAGAAGCCTCGATTTCATCCCTGTTGTCTCTTCTAGGTTGGTTTTTGCATTGCGCGTGCCCGGGAATCCGACCCCTGGCCCCGCTACACGCGCAGAACTGGCACGGTTTTCGTCTCATTGCCAGGCGGCGTGGAGTGTGTATGACGCGCCCAATGCCGGATAACCCCCCACGGAGGCATTGACAGATGACAAATATGTAATCTTTGTCATACACAGTGGATACACGCCAAATACATCGCCCCGCAACGCGCGCGCCTGTGCGGCTGTACTGAATACTGTCCGAATCGCTGCCGCTTGCCGGATATCGGGCGGGCCAGGCTGCAATGGGCCCGGTTGCAGATGCGCAACGCCCCCGCCGGGCAACCGGCGCGATCCGCCCCGGGTACGCGGCCAACCGGGAGTTGTGCAGCGCAACCGTATTTGACCAACCCCTGCCGTAGACCGGTCCACCGGCCGGCGAACCTCCCCTCTCCCCGCTTCAAACGCCCGTTGGCAGCCGATGCTGTCGTGAATGCGGCCGCCCGCGTCCTATATGGGGAAACTGGCAGCCTCCCCCACCACAAAGCCGCACCGCACATAGCGAAAACGCCACTATTGCCTATACTCGTCCTTGTCCTCGCAGAAAGTCCATGACCGGAAGGCGATCCGGTCCCAGGAGGTGTACCCATGGTTACGATGAACCGCCGACAGTTCCTGAAGTTCACGGGAGCGTCGCTGGCGGGATCGAGCCTGGCGCTGATCGGGTTCACGCCCGACGTGGCGCTGGCGGAGGTGCGGGCCTACAAGCTGGCGCGCACCACCGAGACCCGCAATACATGTCCCTACTGCTCGGTGGCGTGTGGCCTGCTGATGTACAGCCTTGGCGACAACGCCAAGAACGCAAAGGCCAGCATCATCCATATCGAAGGCGACCCCGATCACCCGGTGAATCGCGGCACGTTGTGCCCCAAGGGCGCCGGCCTGATCGACTTCATCCATAGCCCGAACCGCCTGCAGTACCCCGAGTACCGCGCGCCGGGCTCGGACAAGTGGCAGCGCATGACGTGGGACGACGCGCTGGACCGCATCGCCAGGCTGATGAAGCAGGACCGCGACGCCAACTTCATCGAGAAGAACGAGCAGGGCGCCACGGTCAACCGCTGGCTCAGCACCGCGATGCTGGCCGCGTCCGCGAGCAGCAACGAGGTGGGCTATATCACGCACAAGACTGTCCGCAGTCTTGGCATGCTGGGATTCGACAACCAGGCGCGTGTCTGACACGGCCCGACGGTGGCAGGTCTTGCCCCGACGTTTGGCCGTGGAGCGATGACGAACCATTGGGTCGACATCAAGAACGCGGACGTTGTCCTGATCATGGGCGGCAATGCCGCCGAGGCACACCCGTGCGGATTCAAGTGGGTCACCGAGGCCAAGGCGCACAACAAGGCGCGGCTGATCGTGGTGGACCCGCGCTTCACGCGGTCGGCATCGGTGGCGGACTACTACGTGCAGATCCGCACAGGCACTGACATCGTGTTCCTGGGCGGCGTGATCCGCTGGCTGCTGGAAAACGACAAGATCCAGCACGAATACGTGAAGAACTACACGGACATGTCGTTCATCGTCCGCGAGGACTACCAGTTCAAGGACGGCATCTTCTCGGGTTATGACGCCGAGAAGCGCCACTACCTCAAGGAGAGCTGGGACTGGGAGACGGGCGCCGACGGTTTCGTGAAGACCGACCCCACGCTGGCCCACCCGCGCTGCGTCTACAACCTGCTGAAGGCCCACTACGCGCGCTATACGCCCGAGATGGTGGAACGCGTCTGCGGCACGCCCCAGGACAGGTTCCTGAAGGTCTGCGAGATGATGGCCTCGACGGCCACGCCCGACCGCGCCATGACGATCATGTACGCACTGGGCTGGACGCAGCATTCGATCGGCTCGCAGATGATCCGCACCGGGGCCATGGTGCAGCTGCTGCTGGGCAATATCGGCATCGCCGGCGGCGGCATGAACGCGCTGCGCGGGCACTCGAACATCCAGGGCCTGACCGACCTGGGCCTGATGACCAACCTGCTGCCGGGTTACCTGACGCTGCCGTCCGACCCCGAGGTGGACTACGACAAGTACATCGAGGCCCGCTCGTTCAAGCCGCTGCGGCCCAACCAGCTGAGCTACTGGCAGAACTACGGCAAGTTCCACGTGAGCCTGATGAAGGCCTGGTGGGGGCCGGCCGCCACCAAGGACAACAACTGGGCGTTCGACTACCTGCCCAAGCTCGACAAGGCGTACGACATGCTGCAGGTGTTCGAGATGATGAACGCCGGGCGCATCAACGGCTACATCCTGCAGGGCTTCAATCCGCTGGCGGCGGCGCCCAACAAGGCCAAGCTGCTCAAGGGCCTGAGCCAGCTCAAGTTCATGGTGGTGATGGACCCGCTGGCTACCGAGACCTCGGAGTTCTGGCGCAACGTGGGCGAGTCGAACAACGTCGATTCGAAATCGATCCAGACCGAGGTGTTCCGCCTGCCCACCACCTGCTTTGCCGAGGAAAACGGCGCGCTGGTCAATTCGTCGCGCTGGCTGCAATGGCACTGGCAGGGCGCCGATCCCCCCGGCGAGGCGCGCAGCGACATCGAGATCATGTCGGCCCTGTGGCTGCGTATCCGCGCCATGTACCAGAAGGACGGCGGCAAGTATCCCGATCCGATCGTCAACCTGTGGTGGCCCTATGCAGTGCCGCATTCGCCATCGCCCGAAGAACTTGCCAAGGAGTACTCGGGCAAGGCGCTGACCGACCTGGTGGACCCGAAGGACCCGGCCAAGGTGGTGCGCAAGGCCGGCGAGCAGCTGAACAGCTTTGGCGAACTGCAGGCCGATGGCAGCACCATGAGCGGCTGCTGGATCTATTGCGGGTCGTGGACGCAGGCCGGCAACCAGATGGCAAAGCGCGACAACAGCGACCCCACCGGTATCGGCCAGCACCTGAACTGGTCGTGGGCCTGGCCGGCCAACCGCCGCGTGCTGTACAACCGCGCGTCGTGCGACGTGAACGGCAAGCCGTTCAATCCGGCCCGCAAGCTGATTGCCTGGAACGGCAAGAGCTGGACCGGCTTCGACACGCCCGACTTCAAGCTCGATGAAGACCCGGCCAACGGCATGGGCCCGTTCATCATGCAGGCCGAAGGCGTGGCGCGGTTCTTTGCGCGGCAGAACATGGTGGAGGGGCCGTTCCCCGAGCACTACGAGCCGTTCGAGAACCCGCTGGGCTACAACCCGCTCAACGGCAAGGACTCGAAGGTCATCAGCAACCCGGCGGCGCGCGTCTTCAAGGACGACTGGGCGCAGTTCGGCAAGCCCGACGCCTATCCGGTCATCGCCACCACGTACCGCCTGACCGAGCACTTCCACTACTGGACCAAGCACGCGCGCATCAACGCGATCCTGCAGCCGGAACAGTTCGTCGAGATCGGCGAGGAACTGGCAAAGCAGGTGGGCGTCAAGGCCGGCGACCGCGTCAAGGTGACGTCCACGCGCGGCTACATACGCGCCGTGGCGCTGGTGACCAAGCGGATCAAGCCGTTCAGGATCGACGGCAAGACCGTGCACATGGTGGGCATACCGCTGCACTGGGGCTTCACCGGGCTGACCAAGCCGGGTTTCCTGGTCAACACGCTGACGCCATTCGTGGGCGACGGCAACACCCAGACGCCCGAGTTCAAGTCGTTCATGGTCAAGGTCGAACGGGCATAGGGGACAGACATGGCACTACAGTCTCTGGATATCGTGCGCCGGTCGGCCACCACCACCCCGTCGCCCAGCGTGCGCGAGCCGGTGACCGGCAGCGTGGCAAAGCTGATCGACACCACCAAGTGCATCGGCTGCAAGGCATGCCAGGCCGCCTGCATGGAGTGGAACGACCTGCGCGGTGATGTGGGCACCAACGTTGGCGTCTACGACAACCCGGCCGACCTGGACGAGCATACGTGGACGCTGATGCGGTTTACCGAATACGAAAACCCCAACGGCAACCTCGAATGGCTGATCCGCAAGGACGGCTGCATGCACTGCGAGGACCCCGGCTGCCTGAAGGCCTGCCCGTCGCCGGGCGCCATCGTGCAATACGCCAACGGCATCGTCGACTTCCACGAGGAAAACTGCATCGGCTGCGGCTATTGCATCACCGGCTGCCCGTTCAACATCCCGCGTATCTCCAAGCAGGACCACAAGGCCTACAAATGCACCTTGTGCTCGGATCGCGTGGCCGTGGGCCAGGAGCCTGCCTGCGTGAAGACCTGCCCCACTGGCGCCATCGTGTTCGGCACCAAGACCGACATGATCCATCATGCCGAGGAGCGCATCGTCGACCTGAAGTCGCGCGGCTTCGAGAAGGCCGGCCTGTACAACCCGGCCGGCGTGTCGGGCACCCACGTGATGTATGTGCTGCACCATGCCGACCATCCCAGCCTGTATCACGGGCTGCCGGACGATCCGCATATCAGCCCGCTGGTCAGCCTGTGGAAGGGCCTTGCCAAGCCGCTGGCGGTAGCCGGCATGGCCATCGCCGCGCTGGCGGGCTTCTTCCACTACATCCGCGTGGGCCCGAACGAGACCGGCCCCGAGGACGAGGCGGCCGCCGAGGACGAGATCGTGCGCTGGGGCCACGACAATCCCAGGCCGCGCGGCACGCCGGACGAAGTGGTGCCACCCGAGGAGGTCCGCGATGAGAATCGATAAGCGCCGCGAGGCAACCATCCGCCGCTACAGCGCGGGCGAACGCACCAACCACTGGATCGTCGCCCTGACGTTCGTGCTGCTGGCGCTGTCCGGCCTGGCACTGTTCCATCCGTCGATGTTCTGGATGAGCGCGCTGTTCGGCGGCGGCACCTGGACACGCATCCTGCACCCGTTCCTGGGCGTGGTGATGTTCGTGGCCTTCCTGATCCTGGCGGTGAAGTTCTGGCATCACAACCTGATGACCTGGAGCGACCGCGAATGGCTGCGCCACGGGCGCGAGGTGCTGACCAACCACGAGGAAAACCTGCCCGACGTGGGCCGCTACAACGCGGGCCAGAAGCTGCTGTTCTTCCTGATGGTGGCCTGCCTGGTGCTGTTGCTGCTGAGCGGCATCGTCATCTGGCGTACCTATTTCTCCGCCTTCTTCCCGATCTGGGCCCTGCGGGTGGCGTCGGTGGTGCATGCCGTTTGCGCCTTCGCGCTGATTTGCGGCATCATTGTCCACATCTATGCAGCCGTATGGGTCAAGGGTTCCGTGCAGGCCATGACGCGCGGAACGGTCACGCCTGGCTGGGCGTGGAAACATCATCGCGCCTGGTTCCGGGAGAATTTCCGGCCGGGCGACAAATAGCGGGCCGGTGGCGTAAGCCGATACGCCAGACAAGCCGGACTGCCAGGGGATGACGACTGATGGTGCAGCGCATTCTGGAGCCGGCGGAAATCGAATCGATCGACCACATCGCCATTGCGCGTGTGCGTCTGCCCGACCGCGCGGAAGTGTTCGCCGCGCGGGCGCAACGGCTGCGCCAGCTGGCGCCCGGCAACCCGATCGGACCCTACCTGCTGCTGATGGCCGCCGTGGCCGAAGCGCAGCATGTGGTGGCCCAGTCTCTGGACATCGCGCCGCTTCCGCCCGAAGCCATCGACCGCGCGGGCGAGCACTGCATGCCGCTGCTGCCCGCACAGGACGCCGGCGCCCCACAGGCGGCCGCCGCAATGTTCGAGCGGCTGGCCGCCACCACGCCCGAACTTGCGACCCCGCTGGCCGCCTTGCGAGCGATGCCGGCCGACGCGCTGGCCAATGCCGTGCAGGCGCTGCTGGGACCGGGCCATGCCAGTGACACCCCCATCGACACCGCCACCGCGCCGTTGCTGATGGCCGCGCTGCAGCTGGACCGCACCGTACTGGCGAGCCAGCTGCACGAGAAGGACCTGCCGATGCTGGACGTCCACACGGTCTGCCCGGTCTGCGGCACGCTGCCGGTGGCGAGCATCGTGCGCATCGGTGGGCGCTACCAGGGGCTGCGCTACCTGCACTGCGGCCTGTGCGCCACCGAATGGCACATGGTGCGCGTCAAGTGCAGCCATTGCGAAACCACCGAGGGCATCAGCTACTACGCCGTGGAAGGCCAGGGCGACGCCCTCAAGGCCGAGACCTGCGGCCAGTGCCACCACTATCGCAAGATCGCCTACATGGAGAAAGACCCGATGGTCGAGCCGCTGGCCGACGATTTGGGCTCGCTGGCGCTCGACGTGATGATGGGCGAAGCCGGCTACGGCCGTGCCAACGGCAACCCGCTGCTCTGGCTGGCCGATGACGACGACAGCGACGACGGCGTGGCGCTGGCGGAGGTCCGCGGATGAACGACAGCGTGTCGATGCCCGCCCGCCCCGCAGACATTCCTTCGGTTGACCGCGTGCTCCGGCTGCCTGGCCTGCAGCCGTTGCTGGACCGCTACGGCCGCGTGCCGGCCACCAGCGCGCTGCGCCGTCTGCTCGACTCGCTGCGCACCGAGGCCGTGGCCGGCCAGCTTACGCGCCAGGCGATTGGCGACGATGCGCTGTGCGCGGCGCTGGCAACGCAACTGGCGCGCGAGGCCCAGCCACGCCTGCGCGCCGTGTTCAACCTGACCGGCACGGTCTTGCATACCAACCTGGGCCGCGCGCTGCTGCCCGACTGCGCAGTGCAGGCCGTGGTGCGGGCCATGACCACGCCGGCCAATCTCGAATTCGATCTGGACACCGGCGGCCGTGGCGACCGCGACGACCTGGTCGACGACCTGCTGTGCGAACTGACCGGCGCGCAGGCCGCCACGGTGGTCAACAACAACGCGGCGGCAGTACTGCTGATGCTCAACACGCTGGCGCAGCGGCGCGAAGTGGTGGTCTCGCGCGGCGAACTGGTGGAAATCGGCGGCGCGTTCCGCATCCCCGATGTCATGCAGCGCGCCGGCGTCAAGCTGGTGGAGATCGGGACGACCAACCGCACGCATCCTCACGACTACGCCAACGCCATCGGCGCGCGCACGGCGCTGCTGATGAAGGTGCATTGCAGCAACTACGAGATCACCGGCTTCACGCGCAGCGTGGAGGTGGCCGAAGTGGCGCGGATCGCGCAGCCGCTGGGCCTGCCGGTGGCGGTGGACCTGGGCAGCGGCACGCTGGGCGACCTCACGCAATGGGGCCTGCCGCGCGAGACCACGGTGCGCGAGACCATTGCCGCGGGCGCGGACCTGGTCACGTTCAGCGGCGACAAGCTGCTGGGCGGCCCGCAGGCCGGCCTGATCGTGGGACGCGCCGACCTGATCGCCAGGATCAAGAAGAACCCGCTCAAGCGTGCGCTGCGCGTGGGCAAGCTGACGCTGGCCGCGCTGGAGCCGGTGCTGCGGCTGTATCGCGATCCGGACACGCTGGCGCAGTCCCTGCCCACCCTGCGCCTGCTGACACGGCCTGCCGGCGACATGGCCGCGATGGCCGCACGGCTGCTGCCTTTGCTGCAGGCACCGCTTGGCGATAGCTGGCAGGTGGCCGCGGTGCCGATGGTCAGCCAGATCGGCAGTGGCGCGATGCCCGGCGGACAACTGAACAGCTTCGGACTGGTGATCGGCCCGCGCGACGCCGGCAAGCGTACCGGCCGGCGCCTGCAGCAACTGGAAGCCGCGCTGCGCGCGCTGCCGCGCCCCGTGATCGGCCGCGTCAGCGAAGACGCATTGTGGCTGGACCTGCGTTGCCTGGAAGCCGGCGACGAAGCCGCGTTCGCGGCCCAGTGGCCCTTGCTGGCGGAGGCGGTGCGCTCATGATCGTCGGCACAGCCGGACATATCGACCACGGCAAGACCACGCTGGTGCGCGCGCTGACCGGCGTGGACACCGACCGGCTCAAGGAAGAGAAGGCGCGCGGGATCTCCATCGAGCTGGGGTATGCCTACACGCCCCTGCCCGATGGCGATGTGCTGGGCTATATCGACGTGCCCGGTCACGAACGCCTGATTCATACGATGGCTGCCGGTGCCAGCGGCATCGACTTGGCCTTGCTGGTGGTGGCCGCCGACGACGGCGTCATGCCGCAGACGCGCGAGCACCTGACCATCGTCGAACGCCTGGGCGTGCCGCGCGCCGTGGTGGCGCTGACCAAGGCCGACCGCGCCGACGCCAAGCAGCTTGCCAGCGTGCGTGGCGAGATCGAGTCGCTGCTGTCCGGCACCCCCTACGCAGGGGCGGACGTGTTCCCGCTCAACGCCACCGACGAGGCCGACCCGGGTGTGGCGGCGCTGCGCACGTGGCTGCAGGACACCGCCCAGCACACGCCCGCGCACGGCGCCGGCGGCCTGTTCCGGCTGGCGGTGGACCGCGTGTTCACGCTGGGCGGCCATGGCACCGTCGTGACCGGCACCGTGTTCGGCGGCCGCGTGGCCGTGGGCGACGTGATGCAGGTGGCGCCCTCGGGCCTGCCCGCACGCGTGCGCAGCATCCACGCGCAGAACCGGCCGGCTGAAGCCGGCGTGGCGGGCCAGCGCTGCGCGCTGAACCTGGCCGGCGTCGACAAGACCGACATCCATCGCGGCGACTGGATTGTCGATCCCGCGCTGATGGCGCCGGTCACGCGCATCGATGTCCGGCTGACGCTGCATCCGGGCGCCGGCCTGCGGATCGGCCATTGGTCGCCGCTGCACGTGCATCTGGGCGCCGCGCATCGCATGGCAAATGCGGTGCTGCTCGATTGCGAGGCGCTGGAGCCGGGCGGCACCGCGCTGGCCCAGCTCGTGTTCGGCGCGCCGGTCTGCGCAGTGGCCGGCGACCACTTTATCCTGCGCAACCCGCAGGCCACGCAAACGGTGGGCGGGGGCGTGGTGCTGGACAACGTGGCCCCCGAACGGCACCGGCGCGCGCCCGGACGTCTTGGCTGGCTGCAGGCCGTGGAACGGATGCTGGATGGCGGCGGCATCCTGCCGCTGCTGGACAGCGCGCCGCACGGCGTGGCCGAGGCCCGGCTGGTGCGCCTGACCGGCCTGCCGGCCAGCACGCTGGCACTGCCGCCCGACGTGCAGCGCATCGGCGAGACGCTGATCCTGTCGCGCTATCTCGATGCCTTGCGAACCGGCGTGATCGGTACGCTGACCACCTTTCATGCGCGCATGCCCGACGAACCCGGCCTGGGCGCCGGATCGCTGCGCCGCGTGACATTTGCCGGCGCGCCGATACCCGATGCACTGTGGTCTGCCCTGCTCGACACGCTGCTGCAGCAACAGGCCGTGGAACGCCACGGCGGATGGCTGCGGCTGCCGGGCCATGCCATCACGTTCACCGATGCCGAACAGGCGTTGACCGCGCAACTGCTGCCGCGCGTGGTGGCCGGCGGTTTCGATCCCCCCTGGGTACGCGAGCACGCGGTGGCACTGCACGCCCCGGAGGAGCAGGTCCGCCAGGTGCTGCGCAAGCTGGCACGCCAGGGCACATTGCACCAGGTGGTACGCGACCTGTTCTATGCCGAAGCCAACATCGAAAGACTGGCCCAACTGTTCGGCACGATGGCCGCCGCGCAGGGGCATGTGGAAGTCATCGCGTTTCGCGATGCCGTGGGGCTGGGCCGCAAGCGCACGATCCAGATTCTGGAGTTCTTCGACCGCGCGGGATACACTCGCCGCGTGGGCAATGCGCGCATGCTGCGCCCCGATAGTGAATGGCGACCACTGGCCACGCCTGCCCGGCCAGCGCCGTCATAGACCGCGCAAGGGAAGGCATCCGTATCCGGTGATGCGGCCGGGCTTCAAACCCGGTTGGGGGCGCCAGACGTTCCCAGGTAGGTTCGACTCCTGCTGCTTTCCGCCATCTCCCTTCGATTTCCCTGTTGCCATGCGCATGACCTACCATGCATAAGCAGCGGTTGGGCATGTTTCGAGTCTCGAACTTCTCATCCAGAGGATCATCATGGACAGACGCGCATTCCTGCGGCTGGGTGCCGCAGTACCGGTTTCGATTGGCGCAGGGTTCGGCCCCGCGCACTCCGCCACCCCCGCCCACCCCTCCGATCCGTATCCATCCAGCGCCGGCTGGCGCGTCTACGAACTGACCACCGAAGTGCACCTGCCCGCGGCATCGGCGCCCGCCACGGTCTGGCTGCCCGTCACGGCCCCGCAACTGGGCGACTACCAGCGCACCGTATCGAGCGAATGGATCGCACCCGGTGCGCGGGCCCGTGCAGCACGCGCGGGGCGCTACGGCGTGGACATGCTGGTCATCGACTGGCCCGCCGCCACGCACGGCGCGCCGCTGTCGGCACGGGTCACCAGCACCGTGGCGCTGCGCGACCGCGATATCGATCTTGGCGCGGCGCCGTCGCGCGGCGCGGCACGATCGGCGGAATCGGCCGCCGCGCTGGCCGAGTACCGGCGGCCCACGCAGCTGATGCCCACCGATGGCATCGTGCGCGAGACCGCGCTGGCCATTACCGCGGGGCTGACCGATGACGTGAGCCGTGCGCAGGCCATCTACCAGTGGGTGGTCGACCATACATGCCGCGATGCCAGCGTGCGCGGCTGCGGCACTGGCGACGTGGTGACGATGCTGAAGACCGGCGGCGTCATGAACGGCAAGTGCGCGGACATCAACGGCCTGTTCGTGGCACTGTCCCGCGCGGCCGGCATTCCGGCGCGCGATGCGTATGGCATCCGCGTCGACGATTCGCAACGCGGTTTCCGCGCGCTGGGCAAGGCGGGCGACATCTCCAGGGCCCAGCATTGCCGCGCAGAATTCTACGCGGCCGGCTATGGATGGATTCCTGCCGATCCGGGCGATGTCCGCAAGGTCGCGCTCGAAGAAGTGCCGGGTGGCCTGCCGATGACGGACGGCAAGGTCCGGGCCGCCCGCGCCATGCTGTTCGGCGCCTGGGAAGGCAACTGGGTGGCCTACAACCATGGTCACGACGTGCGCCTGCCCGGCAGCGGCCTGGCGCCCGTGCCGTTCCTGATGTATCCGCAGGCAAAGACCGCGAAGGGTACGCTGGACAGCCTGGACCCGGCCGCATTCGGCTACCGCATCGCGTCGCGGAGGGTGGCGTGATGACGGCATCGATCGAACACAACGGTGGCGAAGTCCGCCTGACGTCGCTGGCGCACGGCGGCGGGTGCGGGTGCAAGATCGCCCCGGGCGTGCTCAGCGACATCCTGCGCAACACCCGGCATTTTCCGGCGCCGCCGGGGCTGCTGGTCGGTATCGAGACCAGCGACGACGCAGCGGTGTTCCGGCTCAACGACACGCAGGCGCTGGTTGCCACCACGGACTTCTTCATGCCCGTGGTCGACGACCCATACGACTTCGGGCGCATCGCGGCCACCAACGCCATTTCGGACGTCTATGCCATGGGCGGCACGCCGATCATGGCGCTGGCGCTGGTGGGCATGCCCGTCGACAAGCTGTCGCCGGAGACCATCGGCAAGATCCTGGAGGGCGGCGAATCGATCTGCGCCGAAGCGGGTATCCCGATTGCCGGCGGCCATTCGATCGATTCCGTGGAACCGATCTACGGACTGGTGGTGATGGGCCTCGTGCATCCCGACCGCATCCGCCGCAATCGCGACGCGCAGGCCGGTGACGTGCTGGTGCTGGGCAAGCCGCTGGGCGTGGGCGTGTACTCGGCGGCGATCAAGAAGGCGCTGCTCGACGACTACGGCTATCGGCAGATGATCGCCAGCACCACGCAGCTCAACACGCCCGGCAAGGCACTGGGCGAACTGGACGGCGTCCACGCCATCACCGACGTGACCGGCTTCGGCCTGCTCGGCCATCTGCTGGAGGTCTGCCGTGGCAGCGGGCTGGGCGCCACCATCGACATGGTGCGCGTGCCGCTGCTGCCAGGCGTGGCGGCGCTGGCGGAAGGGGGCGCGGTCACAGGGGCGTCGCGGCGCAACTGGGCCAGCTACGGCCATGACGTCACGCTGGATACCGGCGTCACGCACGTCCAGCAGGCGCTGCTGACCGACCCGCAGACCAGTGGCGGCTTGCTGGTGGCGTGCGCGCCCGATGCAGTCGACGCGGTGATGGGCATCTTCCGCAAGGAGGGATTCGGACACGCTGCGGTGGTGGGCGCGATGCACGCGGGCGCGCCAGGTGTGCGGGTGACCGCGTAGCAGGTGCGCCGCGCGCCGCGGTCAGGCGGCGTCGTGGAAGATGATCCCCAGGGTCTGCCGATGGCCGCCGTGCAGGCGGCTCACGCCATGGCGCAGGTTCACCCGGTAACTGCCTCGCGTGCCCTGCACCGGCCGCTGGCTCACGGCAAACACCACGGCATCGCCCTTGCCCAGCGACACCACTTCGGCGCGCGACTGCATGCGCGGCCGCTGCTCGGTCATCACGAATTCGCCGCCGGTAAAGTCCTTGCCGGGTTCGGATAGGAGAATCGCCACCTGCAGCGGAAACACGTGTTCGCCATACAGGTCCTGGTGCAGGCAGTTGTAGTCGCCGGCCCCGTACTGCAGCAGCAGCGGCGTAGGACGCGACTGGCCGGCGCGATGGCAGCGGGCCAGGTAGTCGGCGTGGGCGGCCGGGTAATCGGCGTCGATGCCCATCGTCGCGTTCCAGCGGTTGGCAATCGGCGCCAGGTGCGGATAGAGCGCGGTGCGCAGCGCGGCAACCACATCGGGCAAGGGGTAGGCGAAATACTTGTACTCGCCACGGCCAAAGCCATGCCGGCGCATGTCGATGCGCGAGCGGTACAGCGCGTCCTGTGGATAGAGCGCGGCCAGTGCGTCGCACATAGCGGGCGAAATCAGCGCGCGGATCGCCGTGCAGCCGTAGGCGTCGAGATCGCGGCCAATGCCGGGCCAGTCGCGTGCGTCGATCTGCTGGCGGATGGCCGCCGATACCTGTTCGGTCTTCATGTCGAAACCTCTTTTGCGAGCAGGGACAAAAATAGTCCTTGAAATGAGATCGATTCCCATTTACTATCCAACCACTGTCTGACGCACGGCACTGCCGAAACCGGACAGGCAAAGCAGGATTAGCAGGAACAGCAGGAACAGATTGCTGGGCGTGGTAGCGATGCTGATCGATACGGCGCCCGATACCGTCTTTTGTGGGGACCGCTCCGACACACGGAGCGTTTGGTAGTAGCCAGCTCCAGGAAGATCGGGAAAACATCCAGACCCCGTTTTCCCGATCGCGTCATCCTGAAGCAAGCCAGGCCACCTTTTTATTCCGCGCGCCACGCAGGCACAGCGCGCCGTCCGGAGCGACACAATGCGATCGATCCGGCGCTTCCCGCCTGCTTCCGCCACGATCCGGCGGAAGGTTGGCCGGCCAATGGCGCCGGTACCGCTTTCCGCCGCCGGTTCACCGCCTGGAGTCCTAACCGTGCGTCCCTTTGGGGCGCGAGCCGCCGCATGACTACTTCCACCGTCAACTCCGAAGCCGTTCCTCTCAAGCGCGCAGGCCTGAAAGCCACATCGCCGCGCATGCACGTGCTGGAAGCGTTCCGCAACAGCGATCGTCGCCATCTGAGCGCAGAAGACGTCTATCGGATCCTGCTCGACCTCGATGTCGATGCGGGGCTGTCCACCGTCTATCGCGTGCTGAACCAGCTGGTGCAGGCCAATATCCTGTTGCGCCACAGCTTCGAATCGGACCATGCCGTGTTCGAACTCAACGAGGGCGGCCATCACGACCACCTGATCTGCATCAGCTGCGGCGTGGTGGAAGAGTTCAGCGACGAAGGCATCGAACAGCGGCAGAAGCAGGTAGCCGCGCAGAACGACTTTGTCCTGCGCGAGCACATGCTGGTGCTCTATGGGCTGTGCCCGGCCTGCCAGGAGTCGGATGTCGAAAACGACACCGGCATCATCCGGAAGTAGCGCGGACGTTTCTTACACAAACACCAAGTGTCGTTACAAAGGCGTGCAATCGGTAATACGCCAGATGGGTAGAGTGGAGCCATAGCACCTCACCCACTGGTGATTACGATGAAAAAGCGCCCCCTGTACCTCTCCCTTCTCGTTGCCGGCGCCGCCGCGCTGGCTACGTCCACCGCTGCCATGGCGCGCGTCGATGTCGACGTGAACCTTGGCGTGCCCATCGCCCCGGCCCCGGTTGTGGTTGCCCCGGCCCCGGTCTATGTCCAGCCCCAGCCCGTCTACGTGGCGCCGCCGCCCCCGCCGCCGGTGGTATATCGTCCGGCCCCGCCCGTAGTCGTAGCTCCGGCGCCCGCCGTGGTGATCGGCTGGCATAACGACCGTTACTGGGATGGCCGCCGCTGGTACGACCGACGCCAATATCAGGCGTGGCACGACCATGGCCGCGGCCCCGATCACTATCGCGGCGATGACCATTACCGCGGTGACGACCGCGGCTACTACCGCCGCTGATCGCGGGGGATCTGCTGTCTGCCCATCATGACCGGGCCACGGCCGGCGCAGGCGCCGGCGTGGCAGGTCGCAGCACCAGCCAGACCGCCGCACCGATCAGCAACATGCCGGCCGCGTGCGCCCAGGACAGCGTCTCGCCCAGGAACATCCAGCCCCAGACGATGCCGAACGGCGGAATCAGGAACGTGACGGTCAGCGACCGCACCGGGCCAAGATCGGCGATAAGCCTGAAATACAGCACGTAGGCAATGGCGGTGCAGAACATGCCCAGGCCCAGCATGCCCGCCCAGACGCCAACCCCGGCCGCCGGCAGCGTGTTTTCGTGGATCAGCGCCGCCGCGCTGAACGGCAACAGGAACAGCGTGGCACCGACCAGGCTGCCGCCCGCCACCAACCGGCTGTCCAGCCCGCCGCGCGCCGTGATCCAGCGGCGTGTCAGAAACCCCGCCAGGCCATAGCACGATGTGGCGACCAGGCACGCCACCGCACCCAGCAATACATCGTGCGAGAACACCACCGGCCCGGTGCGGGTCAGCACCGCCACGCCACCCAGTCCCAGCAGCACCCCGGCCGCCTTGGCGCGCGTAAGCCGTTCGGCAAAGAACAGCGAGCCGATGACCACGCCCATCAGCGGCGTCATGGCGTTGAAGATGGCCGAGTAACCGGCCGGCAGCCACAGCGCAGCGATCGAATACATCACAAACGGGATACCGGAGTTGATGATGCCCAGCATGACCACGGCAGGCCACTTGCCTTGCATGTCCCATTTCAGGCCAAGCATGGGCAGGCACGCCGCCAGCGTCACGGCACCGATCAGCACACGGAAGAATGCGGTCGGCAGCGGTCCGAGCACGGGCGCCGCAATCCGGATAAACAGGAAGCTGGCTCCCCAGATGGCGGAAAGCAACAGGAGACGAAACAGGTCGGCGGGCTTCATCAGTTCAGTTCAGGCAATGATTGGGTTCAAAGACGATAAACCGTTGCGGTAGTGCGACAAATACGGCACTTTACATCGTTCTAGCCCGATTTCGGCGCGGGTCCATGCCCCTCATTTCAGCGCAAATCCACGCCCATGGCTGGCTGGAAGCGGACATGCGCCACGGCGTACAGGTACGACGAGGTGGCGAAAAACCGGTCAAATGCCGCCCAAAAACGGGGCAAAACCGGCGAATGTTGCATCTTCGCCGCAATATCGCTTTCGAAAGCCTTACGAAGTCACCCCCCCGAGGTAGGGGGCATTACCACAGCGCGTGACATCGCGTATTCAGTTCCATTAAAATCTGCCCTGCGCCAGAGTTAATTGACCCCTCCGACGCATTCCCGACAAGCCGCCAGGCAAATCCTGGCGGCTTCTTTTTTTTTCTGCTGTCGAGAATCACGTATCGTAAGACTACGAGGCGTGTAAGGGGATGGGCAGCTTCGTTCACGTTGCATTCCCGCGTCAACCGCCACCCCTGGTTTTGCGTTGCCTGCCACATGAAACGACAGTTCCTCGGCTTGCTAGCCCGCGTCTACGTCATGCAATTCGCCATGGAGGTGCCCGCCACCGTGGCCATGCTTGCAGAAATGCTCATGGAATACGGATTCCAGGTGGACATCGGCACCGTCCGACCTCTGCTGCGCGCGCTGCAGATGGAAGGCTATCTCGAAAGTGTCCTGCGTGACGGCATCGGGCGTGTCTACCTGCTGACCGAGCAGGGCCGCGAAGAGCTGGCGAGCAGCCGGTCGCGCATCGACGACCTGTATCGCCGCCTGCACAATCCCACCGGGGTCGGCGAGCCGGCCATTGTCACCACGAATTCCTGAGCGCCCCCGCTCGTACGAAACCCGGCCGCGCGCCCAGGCGCCCGCCGGGTTTCTTTTTTGCCGAAGCGTACCCGTTTCTGCGTGGGTGTTTTGCTGCCCTGTCTGGCAGCGTGTCAGCCCAGCAGCGCCACGCACCAGACGAACGACAACCACAGATGCCGGCGCTCCGCCGGCGCCATGCGTTGCATCTCGAAGCGCTCAAGCCGTGCGCGCCGCGGCATGCAGCGTGTCAGTGCGCGACCCATGGCAACAATCCTGCCCAGCGTCTTTCTCATCATGGCGACCCCTCCTCATGGCTGGCGAGCGGTGATGGTCCTGCCGTGCCCGCCCCGTGCCCATGGAAAACCTTGTTGGCGCATTATTGGCGAATTCGCGGCGCGCAATGCCCTGAGGTGACCGGGCTTTTGGGCGCAAGCAAGCCGATTGAACGCACGGCGCGGCGGCCGCGATGACGCTGACACGGAAAGTTCACGCGGCGTCGGCAAACCCTTTTCCGCCCAGCAGAATCTGGCGCAGCGCGTCGAGCCCCACGGGCTGGCAGAACAGGAAGCCCTGCACCGCGTCGCAGCCTTCGCCCCGCAGAAAATCGAACTGCGCCTTCGACTCGACGCCCTCCGCCACCACCTGCAGGTGCAGCTGGTGGCCCAGCGCGATGATCGCGGCGGCCACGGCGCGGTCGTGCCCCGGCATGGCAAGGTCATCGACAAACGATTTGTCGATTTTCAGCTTGCTGATCGGCAGGCGCGTCAGATAGCCCAGGCCCGAATAACCGGTGCCGAAGTCGTCGATCGACACCCCCACGCCAAGCTGCCGCACACGGCGGAACGTCTCGATCGTCTTCTCGCCGCCATCCACCAGGATGCCCTCGGTGACTTCGATGGTCAGGCTGCCCGCGGGCAGGTCGGCGGCCTGCAGGCACTGCGCCACGGTTTCCGGAAAATTCGCCTGCCGCAGCTGCAGCGGCGAGATATTGACGGCCACGTCGATGTCGAGACCTAGTTCGTTGCGCAGTGACTGGATCTCGCGGCAGGCCGTCGCCAGCGTCCACGCGCCCAGTGTGCCGATCAGGCCGCACTGCTCGGCCACGGGGATAAACTCGGCGGGACGCATCGGGCCACGTTCGGGCGTTTCCCACGCGATCAGGGCTTCCACGCCCACCATGGCCAGCGTGGCGACATCGACGATGGGCTGGTAGCGCAGCCGGAATTCCTGCTCGGCCAGCGCGCGGCGCAGCAGCGCCTCGATGGTGAAACGTGCCAGCGACGCCTGCGCCATCTCGGTGGCAAAGCGGCGCAACTGCGCGCGGCCGTCCTGCTTGGCGGCGTACATCGCCGAATCGGCCGACTTCATCAGGTTGGTCAGCGTATCGCCATCATCGGGATAGACGGCCATGCCCAGCGACGGCGTCACGCGCAGCGACTGGCCCGCGATCTGCAGGTCTTCCGATACCCGCGCCAGGATCTTGGCCGCAGCCAGTTCGGCTTCGCTGTCGTGGCGCAAGCCGCCCAGCACCACTGCGAATTCGTCGCCGCCCATGCGGGCCACCACATCGCGCGGGCGCACCGCGCCGCGAATGCGGTCGGCGATGGAGCGCAGCACGTCGTCGCCCACCGGATGCCCCAGCGTTTCGTTGATGTGCTTGAAGTGGTCCAGGTCCAGCAGCAGCAGGGCCACGCGATGACCATGGCGGCGCGCGTCTGCCAGCACCGCCTCGGTGCGTGCGTTCAGCTCGGTGCGATTGGGCAGGCCGGTCAGCGCATCGTGCTGGGCCAGGTGCCGGATGTACTCGTCCACGCGCCGGCGTTCGGTCAGGTCGTGCGCAATGACCAGGAAGCCGCCTTCGGTGCTGCCATCGGCCAGGGCCGTTACCGTCAGGTGCACGGGCAGCCGCGAGCCGCCCTTGCGCAGGTAGGTCCAGTCGCGGCCGTCGGTCACGCCCAGGCGCGCCTTGGCGACCAGCGCCGGCAGCCCCGGCTCGACGGTCTCGCCGATCTCGTCCGACAGTTCGCGCGCATGCGCGGCCACCTCGTCGGCATCGTGCAGGCTGGCGTAGGGCATGCGGCCGACGAGTTCGGTTTCGGCATACCACAGCATGCGCTGTCCGGCGCGATTGATGCCCGTGATCATGCCGCAGGCATCGAACGTGATGACACAGAACGGCGCGTGGTCCAGCAGGCGTGCATAGCGCAGGCTGGCCGTGGCGGCGCTTTGCTCGGCGCGTGCCAGGCTTTCGCGCAGCCCGGCCGCCACCGCGCTGCCCGCCTGCCCGGCAAGCGAGGCCTGCCGGCGGGCATCGTGCCGCTCCCGCGCCAGCCGGAACGCCAGCCATGCCATCAGCCATGTAGCCAGCGCGCCCAGTGCCAGCACGCGCAGGCCGTAGCGGCCGGCATGCGTGGCTTCGAAGCCGGGCCGGGTGGCGGCGCGAAGCGTCCAGGTACGGCCGCCGAATTCGATTTGCCGCTCGGCCTCGATCATCGGCTTGCGGTGGTCGTCGCGGCGCTCGGCCTCCGGTGCGCTGCCCGACAACAGGCTACCGGCGGCACTGGTGGAACCTTCGAACAGCGTCAGCACCAGATCGCCCGATACGCCGCCGCTTACGCCACGCATCAGGTCGCCCAGCCGCAGCGAGACGTACACCACGCCGGACAGCGCCTCGCGCCGTTCGGCGGTGGTGGCGGACGGCACGCCCGCCGGAAACACCGGCGCATAGAGCAACGCGCCGCGCTGCGGTGCCTGGGCTTCCACTTCGCGAATCAGGTCCAGGCCCTGGGTCAGCCGGGGCTGGCCGCTGTCGCGCGCCGCCTCCAGCGCCGCACGGCGTGCCGGATCGCTGAGCAGGTCGAAGCCCAGCGCCCGCGCATTGCGGCCGCTCGGCGGCTCGTTGTAGAGAATCGGGGCGTACTGGGCACGCTCGCCCGGCGGATAGACCTCGAAGTCGCCCACGCCATCGGCATGGACGCCCGCCACGACGCCCGGCAGCCGCGCCTGCGGCACGAGCGGGGCGTAGCCGATCGACTGCGTGCCGGTCGGCAATTCGTCGAGCTGGGCCGAATACAGGTAATTGCGCCACTGCGCCCGCGTGGTGTGGTCATTGGCGGCCATCAGGGCGGCGGCACCGCGCAGCAGGCGTTCGTTTTCCTGCAGGCGGTCGGTCAGCGCGTCGGCGGTGCGCCCCAGCATCGCACCCACGTCCTGCTCGGCCACCCGCCGCTCCAGGCCGGTGGCGACGTGCCATGCCCCCGCCGTCAGCAGCGTCCCCCCTGCGGTGACCAGCAGCGAGAGCACGACGGGAGACAGCAGGCGCGATTTCATGAATGGAATGGGGCGGAATAGGGTCGGGCGTAGATTCATGGTGCCCGGCATGCCGGGCTCGGGCATACATTACGCAACATTGACCGCCGCACTATAACCCGCCCACTTACGCCCGCACAGTGGCGGCACACACACATGCGAGCCACACGCGAGCCGCCGTGCCCGAAGGGCGCCTGGCGCCGGACTCGAGACATGTCAAACCCCGGGTTGCCCGGGCTGCCTCAAACGGGTGAGCCGTGATACCTTCGGCTGCCTTGTCATACCCTTGCATTGGAAAGTGCAGGCGCGCCGGAAGACCTTTCGGACGCCAGGCCCCCTTCAGCCGCCCTGCCTTCAGGCTCACCGCCTTTCCATGCCGGCATCGCAACTGGACCCATGCCCCGATTCCTGCCATCGCTCAAGGCGCGCATTGCGCTCATCACCACGGTGCTTGCCGCCGTGCTGGGCAGCGGCATCGTGCTCGGTTCGCTCTACTACGCGCACCGCGACCTGCAGGATGTGCTGCAGAACCAGCAGGACTCGATCGTCAAGCTGTCGGTGGACCAGCTCGATACGGCCATGGAAGACCGCATCGTGATGCTGACGCACCTGGCGCCGCAACTGAGCGGGCCGATGTCGGCCACGCACGGCATGTCGCCCGAGGCGCTGCGCAACCGGCTCAGGGAGATCGTGACCCGCACGGTGCCTGTGCCCGAGGCCTTCGATTCGGTGCTGGTGGCCGATGCCGACGGCACCCTGCTCAACATGGGCGGCGCCGCCCCGGCCGATATCAGCGACCGCGCCTATTTCCGGGAAGCGGCCCGAACCCGCAACGTGGTGGTGGCCGCCCCGCTGCGGGCACGCATCGACGGCTCGATGGGCGCGTTGCTGGCGGTGCCGATCCTGTCGCGATCCGGCACGTTCCTGGGCCTGGTGGCCGGCTGGCTCAACCTCGGGCATCCGAACTTCCTGGTGGAGATCGGCCATAGCCGGCTGGGGATCACCGGGTTCTACTGCCTGGTGTCGGCCGGCGCGGCGCCGGTGTATATCCAGCATCCCGACCCCGCGCAGGCCCACCAGCCCGCCAGCGCCGCCGGCAACACCTGCGGTGTCGACGACAATGCGGGACCGCTGGAATTCCTTACCCCCACGCGCCCCGTGATCGCCCGGCGGCTGATGGCTACCACGGGCTGGGAACTGGTCGCCGTGCTGCCGGCGCACGAAGCCTACACACCGCTGCGGCAGTTGCAGCGGCGCTTCCTGATGATGTCCGGCATCGTCCTGGCCGTGGTGGCCCTGCTGATCTGGCTGGCGGTACGCAGGTTGCTGACACCGTTGTCACGGCTGCATCAGGTGGTACGCGACAGCGCCAGCGACGTGGACGCCTTCGAACGGCTGCCACAGCGGCCGCAGCGCGACGAGATCGGCGATGTCACGCGGGCCTTCATCCGCCTGATGCGCGACGTGCGCCAGCGCGGGCAGCAGCTGGCACGCAGCGAGCGCCGGCTACGCGCCGTGACCGATACCCTGCCCGCGCTGCTGGCCTTTATCGACAACGACGAGCGCTACGTCTTCAACAACGCGGCGTATGAAAGCGCGTTCAGGCTGTCGGTCGAGCAGATCCGTGGCATGACCGTACGCGAACTGCTGGGCGATGAACGGTACCTGCGCGCCCGCCCGCACCTGCAGCAGGCGCTGGCGGGCAGCGTGGTGAGCTTCGAGGGCGAGTACGTATATCCGCACCACCACTGGATGGAAACCAGCTATCGCCCCGAATGGAGCGAGGACGGCAAGCAGGTGGTGGGCGTGCATATCCACGTGCTGGACATCACCCAGCGCAAGCAGGAAAACCAGCGGCTGTCCCATCTGTCGCGCACCGATCACCTGACCCAGTTGCAGAACCGCGGCGCGTTCGAGGCGCATCTGCGCGACGCCATGGCGCTGAGCCGGAGCGAGGATCAGCTGATGGCGCTGCTCTACCTGGACATGGACCGTTTCAAGGCCGTGAACGACATCCACGGTCACGCCACCGGCGACCTGCTGCTGCAGTCCTTTGCATTGCGGTTGCGCCGCTGCGTGCGCAGCCAGGACCACGTGGCACGCCTTGGCGGCGACGAATTCGCCGTGATCCTGCCCGACATCGAATCCCCGGCGGGGGCGCGGCGCGTGGCCGAAGCCATCCTGGAATCGGTGGGCCGGCAGTTCTATTTCGATGGGGTGGTGACCGATGTGGACGTCAGCATCGGCGTGGCGCTGTATCGCGGCACGCCGCTCAGCGAGGAAGCGCTGATGCGCATGGCCGATGTGCTGCTGTATCGCGCAAAGGCGCTGGGCCGGGGCCGCTACGAGATCGGCCCGGCGGAATTGCTGGAAGTGGCGGCGTGACCGGCTGCCAGCGCAGGTGAGTGACGACTTTCGGCGCTGAAAGCCGCCACGCCGGCAGGCGGCAGCGCCCGGTCAGTGCTTGGTCGATTCGTCGGACGCATCCGACGCCAGCGGCGCGTCGGCGTCGAACGGCACATGGCGGCCATCCGCCGACTGGTAACCGAGCTTGGCGTTCTCGCCCATCATGCGCTCGTAGGCCAGCATGGCTTCGGCCACAGCCTTCGATTCGCCCTTGAACACCACCACGTCGTTGCCGCAGTTCGGGCACTGGCCGCCGAACACCGCGTCGATGCCACGCAGCCCCGGAGCGGGAATGGCGTCGAAATTCGTAAACGCGGTCTTGCAAGATCCGCAGACCAGCTGTGCGGGCCGCAGCGCGTCGATGCGCGCCTGTGCCTGCTGCGCCCGTTCCTCGGGCGTACCCCGCCGTTTTGCCTCACCCATGATGCTGTCCTTTCCACTGGCGGATTGTGTCAATCACTGCCTTCTGCACGCTTCGTCGGTCATCCGCCACTTGCCGGAGCAACCACGCGCGTCACAGAATCATTGCAGTGGCGGCCATTGTAGAACAGTCGGACGACTGGGCCGTGAACCCGGTGCAGCAGCCCGCAAGCCGGCATGGTCGCGGCCCGCCTGCTATTGTGGATAACGGTTGCCTACCCCTTATCCCCCTTGGAGGACACCGATGATTCGACCCACCGTGCAGGAAAACTTCAACCGTTACGCCGATTGCATCGCGGCATGCAATGCCGCCGCTGCCGCTTGCCTGAAGTGTGCCGCGGCGTGCCTGGAAGAGCCCGACACGAAGAAGATGACCCGCTGTATTGCGCTGGACATGGACTGCGCCGGCATTGCCAACCTGGCCGCGTCGTACATGCTGCGCAACAGCGAGTTTGCACCGCTGGTCTGCGAAGACTGTGCCGAAGTGTGCAAGTGGTGCGCCGAGGAATGCGAGCGGCACGATCATTGGCACTGCCAGGAATGTGCCAAAGCGTGCACCACCTGTATGGAAATGTGCCTGAAGATGACCGCCTGACCCCCTCGTCCGCGTTGATCGCACCATAGATCGACCCGGGCATTTTGCCAGGCAACCGCCGCCGGCCGCGCTTGCAAGCACACGCCGGCGGCAGGGCTATGCGACGCATATGCCACCGGACGGCTATCCTCTAGGTCTGCTCAGATTCAACTGTGACCTCTTTCCTGTAGGAGTCAGTCCATGTCCGAGAAGTCCACCGCCACCCGCATCGAGAAAGACAGCCTGGGAGACGTTGCCGTCCCCGCCGATCATCTCTGGGGTGCGCAGACCGAAAGGTCACGTCAGAATTTTCGTATTGGCAGCGAGAAGATGCCGCCGGCGCTGATCGAGGCCTTCGCGGTCCTGAAACTGTGCGCCGCGCGTGCCAACCGCGAACTGGGCGTGCTCAAGCCAGACGTGGCCGACGCCATCGAGAAGGCCGCCGAGGAAGTGATCGCCGGCAAGTGGCCGGCCGAATTCCCGCTGTCGGTCTGGCAGACCGGTTCCGGCACGCAGACCAACATGAACCTCAACGAGGTCATCTCGAATCGCGCCATCCAGATGCTGGGCGGCGAGGTGGGCAGCAAGAAGCCGGTACACCCGAACGACCACGTCAACGCCAGCCAGTCGTCGAACGACAGTTTTCCGACGGCGATGCATATCGCCGCCACTCGCGCCATCCAGCAGACACTATTGCCGTCGCTGGAGAAACTGCAACAGACCTTCGCAAAGAAGGTGGAAGCCTTCTCGGATATCGTCAAGGTTGGCCGCACCCATCTGCAGGATGCGGTGCCGCTGACGCTGGGCCAGGAATTTTCTGGCTACATGACGCAGGTGGGCGATGCACAGTCGCGCCTGCAGCAGGCCATGCTGCGCGCGATGCCGGTGCCCCAGGGCGGTACGGCCGTGGGCACGGGCCTGAACGCACCGCAAGGCTTTGCCGCCGCCTTCGCGCGGGCACTGGCCGGCTATACCGGCCTGCCGTTCGAACCGGCACCGAACCGCTACGCACTGCAGGCCGCGCACGATGCGCTGGCCGACCTGTCGGGCGCACTCAATACCACGGCGTCGTCGTTCCTGAAGATCGCCCGCGATTTCATGCTACTGGGCTCCGGCCCGCGCGCAGGCTTTGCCGAACTGCAGTTGCCGGCCAACGAGCCGGGATCTTCGATCATGCCCGGCAAGGTCAATCCGACCCAGGCCGAGGCACTGGCCATGGTCTGTTGCCGCGTGATCGGCAACCACACCACGGTCACGCTGGCAAACAGCCTGGGCACGCTGGAGCTGAACGCGTACAAGCCCGTCATCATCTACAGCCTGTTGCAGTCTGTGACACTGCTGGCCGATGCGGCCGCCAGCTTCGCCGAGCACATGGTGGAAGGCGTGGAGCCCGACCGTGCCCGCATCCAGGAACTGCTGGAGCGCTCGCTGATGTCGGTGACCGCGCTGAATCCGCATATCGGCTATGACAAGGCCGCCGAGATCGCCAAGCTGGCGGTCAAGAAGAACCTGTCGCTGCGCGAAGCGGCCATCGATTCGGGCCACGTCACCAACGAGCAGTTCGACCAGTGGATTGACTTCAAGGCGCTGACCAGAGAAGTCTGACGCCGATCCCATCAGGCAAGGCGGAACGGCCGGCGGTGTTGCGCGGTCTATGCGTAACACCGGCCGCACGGCGCAACCCCGCGCGCAACTCAAGATCCTGCCATGTTCCGCTTTCGCCTTTCTCTAGCCTTTGCCCTGCTCGTGGCGCTGGTCTGCATCCAGGCCGGCTTTGTCTACTGGGGTGCCAACCGCGTCAACGACTACGCGCAGCACAGCCGGCTTGCCAGCGACATCCTGTCTGAACTGCTGGACCTGTCCGCCAACAAGCAGCGGCTGCGCGTGTGGGCATCGCAGCGGCTGATGAATGCCGATGCCGCGCCCGAGGTGCGCGACCGCGTGCTGGACAGCATGAAGACCGGCGCGGCCAGACTGCGGGAACTCGCGCAGCGCGACATCGTGCTCTGGAATGAAATATCGGCGCTGGACGGGGTGCCCATCCCGCCCGAAGTCAACGCGCTGGCCAGCATGACGGACCTGCTTGGCGACAATATCGTCGCCGTGGAAAAACGGCTGGTAGCCCTGCAGCCGTTGCCGCGCGACGCCGACTTCGCCGGGGTATGGCAGGAACTGAATGACGTCTTCGACAAGGCCCGCGGCCGCGATTTGAGGGAACTGCTATATGGCGCGATCGATCGTCAGCGGGCTGCCGTGCCCCTGGCGCGGGCCGCCACCGAGCGCGGGCTGGACCGGGTGCGCGCCCAGGCCTTCGGCATGGCGGCCGTGACGTTGCTGGCCGCCATCGTGCTGGCCTGGCAACTGGGGCGACGCCTCAAGCGTCCGCTGGACCAGTTGCTGGAAGGTGTGGGCGCGCTGCGCGCCGGCGCGCTGGACTACCGCCTGCCGATCCGCTCGGGCGACGAGTTCGAGCACGTGGCCGAAGGATTCAATGCCATGGCCGCCGAACTGCAACAACACCGTAGCGATGCCGATGCGGCCCGGCGCCGCCTGGAGGACGCCGTCCAGGCGCGCACTGCCGAACTGAGTTCCGCGCATGAAACGCTCCAGCGCATCGACCAGCGCCGCCGGCAGCTGTTTGCCGACCTGGGCCATGAACTGCGCACCCCCACCACCGCCATCCGGGGCGAGGCCGAGATCGCGCTGCGCGGTGGCGAGAAGCCTGCGCAGGAATACCGCCAGGCGTTGCAGCACATCGTCGGCGCCGCCGAACAGCTGACCGGGCATATCAATGATCTGCTACTGATTGCCCGTGCCGAGGCTGACCAGCTCGTCATGCAGCCGCAGAGCGTGGCGCTGTTGCCGCTGCTGCAGGACGCCGCCGACTTTGCCGATGCGCTGGGCGCCGAGCATGACGTGCGCATCCAGCTGCAATGCCCTGACACGACCGGCGGCATCACGGTCATGGCCGACGCCGACCGGCTGCGCCAGGCCATTGTGATCCTGCTCGACAATGCCATCCGCTATTCGCCGCGTGGCAGCACCGTGTCCCTGCGCTGCCATGCGGCGCCGACCGGCGTGCGCATCGAAGTGGAGGACCGTGGCATTGGCATCGATGCCGACGAACTTGCACTGGTGTTCGAACGTTTCGTGCGGGGCCGGCGCGCCCGGGCGCATCGGGCCGACGGCACCGGCATCGGCCTGTCGATTGCGCAGGCCATCGTCCAGGCCCATCACGGCAGCATCACGCTGACGCAGGTCGAACCTCACGGTACGCGTGCATGTATCGAACTCCCCGGCGGCCCCCATGCTGTCGTTACCGCCAACGCCACCCCACACCATGAACATCCTGGTCATTGAAGACGACGCGCGCGTCGCCGATTTCCTGGTGCGCGGCCTGCGGGCCGAGGGTTATCTCGTCCAGCTTGCGCGCACCGGCCCCGAGGGCCTGGACATGGCCCGCCGGGGCGATGCCGCGCTGTTGCTGCTGGACCTGATGCTGCCCGGCATCAACGGCCTGGAGCTGTGCCAGACACTGCGGGCCGAGCGCAATCATGTGCCGATCCTGATCCTGACATCGCTCAGCGATGTGGGCGACCGCGTGGCCGGCCTGCGACTGGGCGCCGACGACTACCTCACCAAACCGTTTGCGTTCGAGGAACTGCTGGCGCGAATCGAAGCGCTGCTGCGACGCGGACGCGAGCAACAGCCCAAGGCCCAGCAACTGCAGGTAGCCGACCTGGTGCTCGACCGCGAGCGCATGCAGGTCACGCGAGGTGGCAACCCCATCACACTGACCGCAAAGGAGCTGGCCTTCCTGGAACTGCTGATGAACGCCCCGGGACGCGTGTTCAGCCGCGAGCGCATTCTGTCCAACGTCTGGGGCGCCAACGAAGACCCGCTGACCAATATCGTCGATGTCTACGTGCGACGCCTGCGCGGCAAGATTGACGACGGTCACACGCTGCCGCTGTTGAAGACCGTGCGCGGGCTGGGCTACCGGATCGACGACGCGCCCTGAGCATCACGCCCCGACAGTGCAACGCCGCTGCGGCAGTCTGTTCATCTTCCGTTCATCCTTTCGTCAGGCTCGCTTCATTGAACGCGCGGCCTGCGGTTAACGTTGGCGCCCGAGAATCAACCTGTGCCGATTCACCGGCACCGCACCCACCAGGGTGCGATGACGAGTCTGATCACAGGAAACTTCGATGAAATACGTGGGTGCCGCTTCTCTTATCACCGTCGCCGCAGGCGTTCTGTTTGCTTCGATGCCCGCCACCGCGCAGACCGCCGCCAAGGCGCCGGCGCCGCAGGCATGTGCAGCCGCGACCGAGCAGCAGATTGCCGGCCTGTTCGATCGCTGGAACGATTCGCTGCGCACTGGCGATCCGGACAAGGTCGTGGCCAACTACGCGCCCGATGGCGTGCTGCTGCCGACCGTGTCGAACCAGGCCCGTAACACCCCGGCGGCCATCAAGGACTACTTCGTCAAGTTCCTCAAGAACAAGCCGCAGGGCACCATCGACGACCGTTTCATCCGGATCGGCTGCAACGTGGCGCAGGACGTGGGCAACTACACCTTCCGCTTCGCCGACGGCAGTGCCGTCCATGCGCGGTACACCTATGTGTATGAGTGGCAGAACGGCAAGTGGCTGATTGCACATCACCACTCCTCGGCCATGCCCGAGCCCGCCGCCAAGCACTGATCGCCTGGCGGGTGCACAAGAAAAAGGCGCCGGATTACTCCGGCGCCTTTCCTTTTTTGGCGCATTGACGATGTTCAATGGCCTGGTTCCGGAGAACCGGCCGGATCAGATGAACTGTCCGAGCACAAACACCCCTGCCGCCGCACCACATACCAGGCCAATGCCCCGGCCAATCAGCATGTTGTCGAGTTCATCGTCCAGCACGAATGGATCGCGGCCGTGCCACAGGGTGCGCTTGAGCAGCGGGCGCGGGAACACGATACAGGCGGATACCCCCATCCCGGCCAGCACATATGTCAAGCGCCCTTCTCCCAGCGCGTCGAGCGGTAGCAGTGCCAGCAGCACCATCACCAACACCGTCACGATCACAGACAGGAAGATGCCGCCGAACAGGCAATCCACGGGATGTTTCATGATTCACTCCTGATCCGAAAGCACGCGCGATGGCTCGCCCAGTGTTTCCGTCGACGATTCCGTCGAGGATTCATCCGCCGATTCGGCGCGCGCGGCAACCAGCCCGAGCAGATGACCGTTGACACGCGTCACCACCTCGCTCCAGCCACCAGCCGCCTGATTGCGGAACAGTCTCATCGTCGGATACCAGGGGCTGTCCTCGCGCACGAGGTGCCAGCGCCAGTCCCCATAGCCGGGCAGCAGCAGCCACGTCGGCTTGCCCAGCGCGCCCGCCACGTGGGCGACGGAGGTATCCACCGTCAGCACGAGATCCATCGCCGCGATGGCCCGCGCCGTATCCATCATGGTGTGCGTCGCGACGCCCACGTCATGGAAGTTCTCGAGCCGTTTGGCGTACGCAGCAGCCTCGTCGGCACCGGCGCCCTTCTGCAGGCTGTAGAACTCCACGTCCCGATGGGCAAACAGCGGGTCCAGCACCGAAAGGGACGGGAGCGAACGGTACCGGTCGTTCTCGTGCGTCGGCGCCCCCTTGAACGCGATGCCTACCTTCAGCGCGCCGGCCCTGCCCGCGAGTTCGAACGCCGGCATGCCCTGCGGGATTCGCAGGTAAGGCACCGAATCCGGCAGGGCGTCGAGCTCCACCGGCAGGAAGGCCGGAATGTCGTGCGGGTAGACCCAGAAGTCATGGACCGGCAACGTGGCCGTCTGGTCGACCGCCACCACGGCGTCCGCCTCGCCCGATGCCTCGAAAAGCCCCACCAACAGCTTCTGGCACACCACCGTCACCGTTGCCGCGCCGGCCTGGTCACGCAGCATCTGCGCAAAGCGCAGGAAGAAAATCTCGTCGCCAAGGCCAAACTCGCTCCAGATGACAATGGACTTGCCCTGCAGCGGCTGGCCGGTCCATTCCGGGATGTCTGCCGGCGGTTTGGCGGTGGTGCGGCGCTGCCAGGGCCACGGCCTGACGCGCTCCGCCCGCAGCTGGAATCCCTCGTGGATCTTCCCGGCCGAAATCAGGTGCAGGAACTGGTACAGCTTGGGCTCCCATTCTTCCGGCAGGCGTTCGACGGCCTGGCCCCACAGTGTCTCGACCTCGGCGTTGAGGTTCCAGCGCTGCAGCAGCAGCGCCGCCCGCCGCGTGACATCAAAACGGTACGGATAAGTGCGCACAGCGCCCAGACATTCGCGCAGGCAGGCTTGCGCATTCTGGGCGCGGCCGGCCACCAGGAAGAATTCGTCGGGCGTGGGCACCTGCCGCTTGCGTAGCACGACTTCGATCGCCCGCTCGGCCAGCGAACCCGACGCGTCGCGCGCGCCGCCGTTGTCCACATGGTGATCGCGAACCACGGAAATCCGTTCGCAGGCGGCAATCGCCGCGACCGACCGCACCATATCCAGCACATTGACCGATGCCGGCAGCGTGCTGGCCGGCTTGCAGACCGTAAAGCTTGCACGGCGCGACGGATCGATCTGGCTCGGCCATTTGCCCTCTTCTTCCAGATCCTCGTCCGGGACGGTCAGCACCAGATAGCCGCCTGGCTTCAACAGGTCCAGCCAGCGCGCCAGCGTCCTGGTCGGATTGACCACGTTCTGCAGGCATTGACCCGCGTTGACGAAATCGAACGCGCGCTCTTCGACGCCCGGTACCGCCGCGACGTCGCCATGCCATGGCACCACGCGCGTTACACGCGGGAACAGGCTGCGGCTTGCGCCCAGGTCAGATTCGCGAACGCCGATATCCAGGCCGACACCCGCGAAGTAATGCTGGACGAAACACGGATCATGCGCGCGGCGCAACGCCGCCTTGATCGACGAATTCATGATTGCAGCGCCTTGCTGCGGGTCGGCAGCTTCTGGCGCCAGATTTCCTCGATCCGCTCGCCAAGGATCTCCGGCCGCCCCTTGAAGATGAGTTTCTCGATCGCACGCGGACCTGCCAGCTTCGCGGTCAGGGCATCGCGCTCGGTCCGGTTCTCGATCAGGCGCAGCGCGGCATCGACATACGCTTCCTTCGTCTTGGCAATGGTCCATTCCGGGAAGCCAAGCCGGTGGAACATCCCTTCGTCGATATGTTCGTGGACTTCCCTGCCGGTCTTGCATACGCCCACCAGGCCGGCCCAGACGGTATCGACAATGCCATTGGTGTTGCCGAACGGGAACGGGTTAAGGAACATGTCGCAGCCCGCAATCACCTTCATGTAGCTGTGGTAATTCTGGTGCTTGTACACCACGGCGTCTTCGCCGACGATGCGCCGTACCAGATTGCGAACCTGCGGGAACACCAGCCCGCTGGCCTGGCCCACCAGGAAGTGGAACTGCACCGGCACCTTGGACTTGCGCGCAATCGCCGCGCACGTTTCCAGGAAGCCTGGATTGAGCTTGATCGTGGTGCCGGCAATGGCGATCTTCACCACGTCGGCCTTCGACGGGGTCTTTTTCGGCAACTCAAGCTCCAACATGGCTGCGGGCGGGCGGTACGGCATGCCGTCGGACGGCAGTTTCAGCAGCTTTTCGCTGAAACACGATTCGTCGCCGACATAGTCTTCTTCCACCACAACGTAGTCCATGGCATGGCCGTGCGTGGTGGCCGGATGCCCCAGCGCCATCATCTGCAGCGGCGCCACGCGCAGGCAGCCCAGCACCATCGTGATCGGGAACATGCCCACGCTGGGCATATACATCGCCTGCGCCTGGTATTTCTCGCTCGTATCGCGGATGTGGCGCGCATGGTCCCACACATTGTTGCCCTCGATCGGGATGAACTCGTGGAACACTTCCCGGCCCGCGTCGTCCACGCGGTCGCCGTAGCCCATCCCCACCAGGTGGAAGCGATCGCGCATCGCCACCATGGTCTGCGAGTGAGTGCGGTAGATCGAATGGTTCTTCGAGAACCATTCCAGCACCACCAGCAGCACGGGCTTGCCTTTGCCTGCCACGGCAGCCGGGCGTTCGACATCGAACATGCCAAGCGTTGCCAGCTTGCGCCGGATCAAGGTGTTGATCGGCTTCTTGATATCGTGCTTGCTCGCGATGTCGGCATAGCTGCAGTGCATGTAGACGTCGTGCATCACGCCCATCGGCAACACGTCGACGCTATCGATCTGGTCCAGCCGTTCCGGCAGCCAGCGCAGCAGCAATTCACGCTTGCCATGGGCCGACGGTGTGGCCAGGAAGCGCGACGACATCATGGCCATTGCCAGCCCGGCGGTCACCACCTTGTTGTGCGCCCAGAGCGCGTCCCAATCCAGGCGGACTTCGGATTCCGGCAGATAGAACAACTGGAACTTGCGCAAATCGGACGTCCGCAACTGCAGCGAATAACGTGCTTCTTCGTCGAGCCCCAATGTCCGCAAGACATGATCGGCATTGCGGAACGGGCTGGCCGCGAACATCGCCGCCAGCCATCGCTGGTATTGCAGCAGCAGCGCCCCACCGTGATCGGTGATACGGAATTCCGGATCGGTCGCCAGGCTGCTGATGGCCGATGTCAGCCGCGTCAGCAGGTGATCGTCCATGATGTCGCGGGCCTCACCCGACTGCGCCCATTCATCGATATCCATCAGGATGCCGTAGTGGTTGTCGATGCGATTCAGCAAGGCCACCAGTTCGCGGCCTGCTTTTTCATGTTCGCGGCGATAGCAGAGATATTCGAACTTGTTAATGCTGAAGATGGAGGGCTTGGTCATGATGATTTTCCTGTAGAGAGATGATCGATCCGGTCTTGCTGGCGCTCGCCAGCCGCCTTACGGTTTTATTTGCTCCATGTCACCGATAGCCAGTACTGCGTTGGTTTCTTGCCGGGATCTACCCAGGACGTGGACGAGAATCCATAGGCTTTTGAAATGGACGCGGAAACGGTGGCACCAATGGGCGTCAGCCAGTCGATACCCAGGCCATAACCCGAGAGAATCCGGCGATTGCTGACGCCGGGAACGTTGATGTAGGTCGATTCCCAAAAGGGCCACGGGTTATGGTTGACGCGGCCGATGGCGAAGTCCGAGAAAATGCCGAACTGGACCTGATGACCGGCCGCCACGGGAATACGCTTGTAGGCGCCGGCGTTCAGCACGACGCCATCGTCGAACGACCCTTCGTCGGCACGATAGGCACGCACCGCATTGGGGCCGCCCACGCCAAGCTTTTCGCTCGGGTCCAGGTTCTTGCTGGCGAGTTGTCCATGCACCTGGCCGGTCAGAAACAGATCGCCACTGCGATTCAGTCCGTATTTGCCAAAGCCGGTGGTGGTGAATTTTCCGTAGGCGCCCGCCACCTGCGTCGCGGCATTCCAGCCTGGCGTGTCGTTACTCTGATGCCCGACCGTCAGCGCAAGCTCGCCACTCCAGATATCGCTGCGCAATTGCTGCGCCCGGTCGCCGTTGTTGGCCTGAACAGAGAAGCGCAACGCATTCAGCGTGCTGTGCGCCACATAGAAGTTCTTGTAATCGGTATTCGTCCGGCTATATAGGTACGAAGCGCCGGCCCAGATATTGGCATCGAGCCCGCGCGTAATGGGATAGAGCAGACCCGCTTGCAGGGTATTGGCGATGCCCACGACTTGCGTCACAGCATTGATCGAGTATTGCTGACGGGTAAAACCACCCGTGACACGCAAGCCATCGTCGAGAATCGGCATGCTGCCAGTCAGCGAACCGGTCCACATCTTCTTCTCGGTGCCGGTCAAGGTCAGCGCATAGCTCTCTCCCAGGCCAAAGAAATTATTGCCCGATGCGGTGACGCCAAGCCGGTACAGCCCGGTCGATTCGATACCTTTGTTATCGATGAAAACGTCGCCTGTGATGGGATCACCGCGTTGCGCAAGGCTGAAACGCACGTTGATGTCGCCGGAACCACCGCCTGGAGAGAATTGGGGCGCCGCGGCAATCGCCACGCCCGGCACGTCCTGCAACAATTGCGTGGCGCGCTCCAGACGGCTGGTCTGCAACAGGCATACCCCATCGAGCGCTTCGGCGCCGCACAAGGCCTTCGTGATCAGCCGCTGCAACCGTACGTCCTTGACGCGCGACTGGTTGTCGATCTGGATCTCATGGATGCGGCCGGGAAAGGCAGTGAACACCAGCGGCTTGCCTTGCCGGGCCGCGCGCCAGTTCTGTTCGGTCAGCAGTACCTGACCGACCGGGAAGCCGCCTTGCCGCAACGCATTGGTGAGGCTGTCGGACCATTGATCCACCTCAGCCAACGTTGCCGGTGTGGTACCCAGGCGCGATGCCGCACCCTGCAGAACGCGCACAACCGAATCTGCCGCAGGGCTTCCTGCGGGAAACACGCTGAATTCCACGGCCTTGTGCGCCGACGTCACTGCAACGACTGACGCCGCAGGCTCTGCCTGAACAGCGTCTGCCATTACCAACCATGGCAATGTGCAGGCGAAGCGCTGTATTTTTTTCTTTATGTTTCTGAATTTCCGCGACATGGAAATGGATGGATTCGGTGAGTTCTCTGCACTTGCTACATCTGCGAATCGGACTGTTGATCAGTGCGTCGCTATTTCTGTAAAAATGGTAGAGCGGCTTTCACCCGCGCCGAATAGCAGAATCCTTGAATTTCGCGACCAGAATCGATTCCATGGCCCTTTTCCACCGGGGGTGGCCGCGATTGCCGCGTGATCTCCCTGCACCGCCAGATGCCGGATCGTCCCTGGTGCGAGTTTGGCAGGTAGTTTCGAAAATCGAAATGAAAATGGTCCATTCCAATTTCCGACAAAACAGAATCCTGAAATGGAGAAACGAGTGGACCAAATAACGCGAAATGGAAACGCGTCGGACACCCTCAACTTCGAGTGTCCGACGCGACCTGGCCCCGATTAGCCAGGGCCAGGACGTAGCCGGTGCCATCTGGCACCCGCTACGTCACTATTGACCGCCGATGCCCGTTGCAGCAGCAGGGGTCGGCGATGCAGCCGATTCGGTCGAAGCCTTCAGCCAGCCGTGAGACTTCACCACGTACGGCTTGCCATCCTTGATGCCGCTTTCCGTATAGAAGAACTCGCGCGTCTGCGTATTCACCGACAGATCTGCCTTCATCTTCGTTTGCGGATCCTCGGAGACGTAGTGCTTGACGCCGTCGGCACCGTCGCGGAAGTCCAGGCTGCGCTCCAGCTGGCCGGTGCTGGTGGCGATCTTGACCTTGGCGACATTCGCACTGGCGTCGACCTCGACCGCCTCCAGCGTGGCACCGGCCCATGCCTCTTCGCCAAGTTCCACCGTCATCGCTTGCGGCGATGCCAGGTGCCAATCGGCGCCGAACAGATCGCTCCAGAAATACGCGACGCCCGCACCCAGGCCAATGGCACCGGCAGCACCGGCTACGGCCGCGCCCGCCCCGCCGCCCGAGCCACCTGAGTCGCCACCCGAACTACCGTTCGAGCCATTCGATCCGTTGCCGCCGCCTGACCCGTTGCCGCCATCTGATCCATTGCCTCCGTCTGAACCATTGCCGCCGTCTGAACCATTGCCCCCGTCCGATCCATTGGAACCATTCGAGCTGCCGTTGCCGGAGATGTTGCTCACAGACCCATGATCCCCAGGATTGAGCGTTCCGTTGGTGTTATCGATGCCAGAACCGTTGGACGAATTCCCCGAGACATTGGTCGAACCGTTGCCGCCTGTGTTGATGGTGCCGTTACCGTTGTCGATACCGGTACCGTTGGTGGTATTGCCCGAGATGTTGGTCGAGCCATTACCGTCCGTGTTGATCGACCCATTGCCGTTATCGATGCCAGTACCGTTGGTCGAGTTGCCGGAGATGTTTGTCGACCCGTTGCCGCCGGTGTTGATGGTGCCATTGCCGTTATCGACACCCGTGCCGTTCGTCGAGTTACCCGAGACATTGGTCGAGCCGTTGCCATCGGTGTCGATGGTGCCGTTGCCGTTGTCTACACCGGTGCCATTGGTCGAGTTACCCGAGACGTTGGTCGAACCGTTGCCGCCGGTGTTGATGGTGCCGTTTCCGTTATCGACGCCCGTACCGTTGGTCGAGTTGCCGGAGACGTTGGTCGAGCCGTTGCCGTCGGTGTCGATGGTGCCGTTGCCGTTGTCTACACCGGTGCCATTGGTCGAGTTGCCGGAGACGTTCGTCGAACCGTTGCCGCCGGTGTTGATGGTGCCGTTACCATTATCGACACCGGTACCGTTGGTCGAGTTGCCGGAGACGTTGGTCGAGCCATTACCTCCCGTGTTGATGGTGCCGTTTCCATTGTCGACACCCGTACTGTTTGTCGAGTTACCCGAGACGTTGGTCGAGCCATTACCGCCAGTATTGATCGACCCATTTCCGTTATCGACACCCGTACCGTTCGTCGAGTTACCCGAGACATTGGTCGACCCGTTGCCACCGGTGTTGATCGAGCCGTTTCCATTGTCTACACCTGGGCCGTCAGTCGAATTACCCGAGACGTTGGTCGAGCCATTGCCATCGGTATGGATCGACCCATTGCCGTTATCGACACCCGTGCCGTTCGTCGAATTGCCCGAAACATTGGTCGAGCCATTACCGCCCGTGTTGATGGTGCCGTTACCGTTGTCTACGCCGGTACCGTTGCCAGAGTCACCCGTAATGTTCGTTGCGCCGTTGCCGTCGGTATGGATCGATCCATTGCCATTATCGACGCCAGTACCGTTCGTCGAGTTGCCCGAGACATTGGTCGAGCCATTGCCACCGGTGTTGATGGAACCGTTGCCGTTGTCTACACCTGGGCCGTCGGTCGAATTACCCGAGACGTTCGTCGATCCATTGCCATCGGTATGGATCGATCCATTGCCATTATCGACACCAGTACCGTTCGTCGAGTTACCCGAGACATTGGTCGAGCCATTACCTCCCGTGTTGATGGTGCCGTTTCCATTATCGACACCCGTACCGTTTGTCGAGTTACCCGAGACGTTGGTCGAGCCATTGCCACCCGTATCGATGGTGCCGTTTCCGTTATCGACACCCGTCCCGTTGGTCGAGTTGCCCGAGACATTGGTCGACCCGTTGCCGCCGGTGTTGATGGAACCGTTGCCGTTATCAATGCCGGTCCCGTTGCCAGAGTCACCCGTAACGTTGGTTGAGCCGTTGCCATCGGTGTAAATCGATCCATTGCCGTTATCAACACCGGTACCGTTCGTCGAGTTGCCAGAGATGTTGGTCGCGCCGTTACCGTCCGTGTTGATCGCGCCATTGCCATTATCTACACCTGGGCCGTCGGTCGAATTACCCGAGATATTCATCGAGCCATTGCCACCGGTGTTGATGGTACCGTTGCCGTTGCCTACGCCCGTTCCGTTGGTCGAATTTCCCGAGACGTTGGTCGAACCATTACCGTCGGTGTTGATGCGACCGCCGTTATCGACGCCAGTGCCGTTCGTCGAGTTGCCGGAAACATTGGTCGAGCCATTA